>JADJRU010000011.1 GCA_016712105.1 Ahniella sp. | reverse complement strand
GACAACACCCGTCACGAGGTCGCCACTTTCGTTGCCGCCGACACGCTGGGTGCGGTGCTCGGTGTCGGGCACTCATCCGATCGGGTTTCGCGAACCCGGTCAAACGCAGCGAGCCTGCTGATGAAATTTGATGCAGACGGGCAACTGGTGTGGCGGCGCGTCTACGGAAAAACGATTTCGACGGCTCGTCCACGCGGCGGGTGGTGATGGACCCGCAGAACCGGGCCCATGTCCTCGGTCTGGGGTTTGTCCGGGCGGACTGGTGAGTACCGTTCGGCAATTCAACCCTGATGGCAGCCCGGGTTGGATCTGCGTGGACAGTACGGCGTGGTGCACCCACCATGCTCAAGCGCACGCCCGACGGCCAGTTCGTGATCGCGGCACGGAGTCTGTCTGGCCTGATGCAAGGCTTCGTGCGGATTGATGCCTCAGGCCAAACCGTCTGGTCACCACCGGCATCACGAGCCTGGCCATCGGCGATATCGCCGGCGACGCCTACGGAAACAGCTACGTCGCCCGCAGATCCGGACACAGGGCAGGGCTCCAGGCTCCGAAAGGTCTCCCGACCGGTGCGGTTCTTGTGGGAACGCACCCATCCGAGAGTGCGTTCCGCGTGGAGGACCCCGCGGGGACCCGGGTGGATCGCGGCTTCCCGAATTCCGGCACCGGCGGTGTTGCCGTCGTCAAGTACCGCGCGATCGGTGATGGGTTGTGGATCAACCCGGACGCCAGCGGCAACGGCTTGCTCCTGCACCTTCGGCGATGCTGATCGATCCCGACGGCGCCACTTACGTCAGTGGGTCGACGCTTACGGACATGGGTGTCGTCAAGGTCAACGCCGACGGCACGACGGCGTGGTCGAAACCTGCCCGGAGGCAGCACCGGGGGGATGACTCTGGGCAGCGAGAACCAGGTCTACGTGACCGGCGGCCTGTTCATACGGCGCGTATCGATCAGGCGCCCGGAGTGACGATTTCCGGGAGCGATTTCGAGTTTCCAGTGCAGGACTGCGCCCAGCGTCAAGCCGCTGATCTGCGCCCGCCAGGATGCGCGTCCAGTTCCGCCTGCAGGAACGCCCGAGCGGTGCGTGTCGCGGACAATCGTCGGTACCGATACACCCAGCACTTCCGGCGAGCTCCTCCACTTCCACGGCCGGCAAAAATCGCAGCTCGATGACTTCCGCGAGTCGCGCGCATGAGTGCCGCGAGTTTGGCCATCGCCGCATCGACAGCGATCAGTTTCCCCGGGCTTCCACGGCAGCGCATGAGCCTTCGAGGTCGTCGATCGATACGTGCTCGGCACCGGCACCGCGACAATCTGCCAGTCGCTGCCGGGCATAGAAATCACCACCTGACGCATGGGGTGACGCGGTCGCGAAGAAGTGTTTGCGGCTGCTGTAATGAGGCCGGTGCCGGCGAACAGCTTGGATGTAGGCCTCGTTGACCAGTGCGCGGGTGTTGAGCGTGTTACGCCGTTGGTGTCCTGGACAGTTCCGGCGCGCGCGATCTTCAACAGGTCGGCAGAAACGCCGCTCGAGCGCTGGCGCCTGCCTGAGGGTCATCCGCGGACTGCCGGATTCGATCGGTCAGGAAATCGTCGCGTTCTTCGGTCATGCGGTCCCAATCGTGTCCGGCGTGGCGGGGAACGTCTGGCCAGTGTACGCGATTCGCATGACAAGCCGAGTGGCATTCATCGTTTCTGAGTCAGCTACCAATCGCGGAATGAACGGATTGATCTTGCCAGCATGGTCGTCATCCGATGCGAGCACGGGCAAGGGTGTCGCGCGCGCCAGCTCATCGCCATGCCTGGCTCGGCACATACTGCCAGCAACATCCCGGCCTCGCGCCGCTTCTTCGGTAGCGTCGATGGTCAGGACACGGCGAAGCCTTTTGTGCAGCCTGGATCGACCGCATGCAAGCGTGCTTCGATCCGGCGGCCGCGGTAGCTAGGGCAAGGCCGCATCCGGCCCCGAAAACCCGTGCTGCGTCCATCCTCCGTGTAGGGCAGAGGCTCCGACATTTCGCGCAATGCTTCGCGCCATTGACCGGTTGCTTCAGCGCCAGCGCCAGGCTCCAGCGACTCCTTTGTGCTTGCCGGTGGAACCCGTCATTGCGCGCCACATAGATCGCGATCCCCTCGCGCGCCCGTTCGATGGCGCGCTCGAACTCCCGCTTGCGCCACATGTTGGCTGCGTTGATCAGCGAAAACGCAAGATCCTGATTCTGTTCCAGTTTCGTGCCCCGCCGAATGGCGATGACTTCTCGATGATGGCGGCGGCATCGGGCATGGTCACCGCCGGAACCATCGCAAAAGCCACATTGCTCATGGTCACGACGGTTTCCGGGATGGCCTTTGCCGTAGACCTGTTCGTCGATCGACCGAGCTCCTCGAACAGGACTAGGCTTCCGGTCGTTTGTCCAGCAGGAGCATTGGTGGCATGAGCCGACACGGATGTCCTGAGCCAGGGCAGCGGCAAGCCCGCACGTGCCCGCGCCAGTTGATAATTCGGCTCTGTGATCAAGATACCTTCATCGGCACGCTTGAGATTGCGGAGATAGTACGCGAGCGTGGTGGCCACCTGGATCGTCAGCGGCTCCCCGGCCCCAATCGGGCCAAACGTCGGCCATAAACCGTTTTCAGTACCTGCACCGCTTCGGCCTTGCGGTCCAAGCGGCCCAAGCTCGGATCGCGCGAAAATAGTCGATCTCTTCATCCGTTTTCGGTCCAGGTCGGGCAGACGTTTTCCAATGGCGCGAGCCAGCTCGTATTGGGCGATGGCTTCACTGCGTTGGAGCTTGTTGAGTGCAACACCAAGACCAAGACATGCCTCCAGTTCCACCAGCGGTCGCCGGCTGCAATGGCCCAGTGCGACAGCGGCCTGCATTTGCCCAGGCCGGGTTCGTACTCGGAAATGCCGAGTTGGGCCGATCCGATCGCGAGCCCGAGTGCCGATCACCGGGTTGAGGCGTCGAGATCGTTGCCCTCCCAGGCCGGCGAGCGCCTTGCACGAGAAGGTCGCGCGGCTTCAGATCGGCACCATCCACCATGGCGGGATCAGCGGCCCGAACACGTCGATCATGAAATCCGGCGACTGCACGCGACTTCGGGCTTCGGCTTGCGCCAGATCACGCTGGATTCGCGCCTGATCAGCCTGCCACAAGACACACCCCAGCCGCCGATCAAGGACACCAGCGCAACACTCGACAGACCGACCGCCAACGCATGCCTCTGAACGAACCGTGCCATTCGATAACGACGATTGCCGCGACGAGCCGCCACGGGCCGATGCGCCAGAAACGCCGATAGATCGTCCGCCAGATCACTGACGGTTGCGTATCTCGCCTCGGGCTCCTTGCGCAGCGCGCGCATGACGATCGCATCCAGATCGCCGCTCAGTTGTTGGGCCAGTTGCGCCGGCTGCAACCCACGACTCGCTGCACGCTCGGTTGTGGAAGCCGTCAGGTCGTCGGCCGCGCGTGATGGCGGCATCGGTTCGACCGTCAGCACTTCGCGTTCGTACGCGGCCGGAGTCGAGGCAGTGCGGCCGTAAGCCCGTTGTCCAGTCAACAGTTCGTACAACAGGAGGCCGAGTGCATAGACATCAACCGAACACTGGGGGATCTCGCCGCGAATCTGCTCGGGTGCTGCATAGCCGATCGTGAACAGCCGATCGCGCGGTGCAGTGATCGTCGCATCGGCAGCCAGCAGCCGGGCAATGCCGAAGTCGAGCAACTTCACCGTGCCCGCGCGTGACCAGGATGTTCGACGGCTTCAGGTCACGATGGACCAGCCGCTGATGCGCGTATCCGACCGCGGCACAGACATCGCTGAAGAGCCGCACACGGGCCGGATCGACAGGCGCTCGCGATCACAGTACTCGCCGATCGACACCCCTTCGACGTACTCCATCACCAGATAGGGTTCGCCCGTGTCACTGGCGCCGCCATCCAGCAATCGCGCGATGTTCGGATGGTTCAAGGAGGCGAGGATCTGCCGCTCGCGCCGGAATCGCTCCAGCAATTCCCGGTGGTCCCAGCCCTCGCGCACGACCTTGACGGCAACTTCCTGCCGGAACGAACCATCACTGCGTTCAGCCAGATAGACCTGACCCATGCCGCCCTGACCCAAGGTGCGGATCAGGGTGTAAGCGGCCAAACCGTTTGCCGTGCAGGGCATCCCCTGCCTCGGTATCACTGTCGATGACCTGTTCCGCCATGGAATCGGGCAGGTCGATCAGCGATTCGTTCTCGCTCTCGGCGTGTGCATCGGCTGCAAGCATCCGTTGGACCGCTTCGAGCAGCGCGTCGTCGCCGGCACAGGCTTTGGCGAGCCACGCCTCGCGTCCTGACGGGTCTTGTGCCAGCGCGGACTCAAAGACGATTCGGACTTGTTGAAAACGTTCGGGGTCATCGACATGGCTGTTGAGCCCGGGATCGGGATGGGCACTGTAGCAACGCCCACCCCGTGTTGGTCGGGTCACGTCATTCGAACGAATCCCGAGAACACCGTCACCGACACCGGCTCGAGCGTGACCACACCGATGTCGCCCACCACGGCGCCACCGATCGTCACCGAGCGTTGTGCGGTCAGGAATCCCGGGTGGGAAATCTCGAGCGTGTAGGGGCCGGGTGGCAGATCCTCGAGCTGGAATCGGCCATCACCGGCAGCCATGGTTGACGGAAGTGTGTCGTCGCCCAGCACCCATGCCAAGGCCAGCGGCAGGGAGCACCAAGTCCCTGACCAAAACCGGTCACACCACCGACCGTGGCTGCGGCCACCAGGTCGATTTCGTCGACATACCATTCCGATTCGTTGCCCGCGGCATCACGCAAATTGCAGTTGGACCAGCGCCGAGCCCGGGCGCGGCAGGCTCGTGGTGTCGAGAGTGGCCATCGGCGCAAGCGGGGGCCAGCCGGTGTCGCTGCCATCAGGACGGATGAGCCGCATCGATGCGCCAACGGATGATTCGTTGTCGAAGTCGATCTGCGCAGACAGCACCGTCTTGCTGGTGCTCAGTGCCCCGTCTTCGAGCGTGATCATGCCCGTAGGCGCGGTCATGTCGGCGCGGGCAACCGCACACACTGCATCACTCGGAACCCTTCGGCACCAGTCGCCGTGCGTGGCTGCAGGATGTAGCAAATAGGTTTGGCCAGCAACCGGCCCGGTATCGACATAACGACCGTTGAGGGGTGCGCCTGAGAGCGTGGTGAAGAGCTGATACGGGCCCTGGACGCTTGTCGCGCGTGCAACGGCTACCGACTCGAAGCCCGGGCCCACATCGAACCGCAGGGTGGTTGCCAGTGGTGGCAGCGGGTCATGCTGTTCGTGCTGGCTGAGGCGCGAGACGATCTCGACATGCTCAAGCGCGCCGATGGCATCGTCCGTTCCGTTCAGCGGGTCGCGGCCTCGGGTTACTTCGGGCCATCCGTTTCGCCACCCTCGTCGGTGTCGGCGAGACATGGATCCGTACCATGGCGACGCTCGTCGACGGTGTTGAGGCCATCGGCATCCGGATCGGAACCGACTGCGGCCGTTTGCGGATCGAGGCAACTGCGATCGCGTTCATAGGCGTCCGGCAGTGTGTCCAGATCAGTATCGATGGTCTGCGCCAGCACGGCATAACTGGCCGTGGTGCGAAGGACATAAGGGCTTGCCGGATTGCCGAATGTCGTGTCGATCAGCAAACGATAGCTGCCGCGTTGGCCAGCGGACATGGGGTTTTCCACGAATCCGGTATCCGATCCGGCATCCTGGAACTCCAGGCCCGTGTACCACGTCTCGGTGGTCGCGCCCATATTCACCTCACTGCGCTTTGGGCGGTACTGGTAATCGAGCGTGTCCGATTCACCATCCGGGCGCTGCACGGTGGCGACGATGTTGAGGTCCCCTGCTGCCACATGGACTCCGCCGATAGCGGCCTGCGGCGGGGTCGGCAAGAGTTCACTCTGAAGCTGGGTACCGAGACGCCAGAGGCCATCGGTGTCGGGTGACATCGGCGCAAGCGACAGCTGCAAAGCCGGAATACGCGCGGCATCCACGATGGTTTCGAGTTTGACCTGCGTGCCGCCACCGGCCACGCTCGGTGCAACCTGCACGCGCCAATCACCCAGATTGGCCGATTCCAGACGGAAATGACGGCCGCGCGGGGTGTCGACGATTTCGACCCCAGCGCCGCTCAGCACTTCCGACGTGTCTGGCCGGAACAATCGGATCGACGAGGGCAAGGAAGGCTGGTCATTGGGCGTCTCGATGCTGAACACCACCGCACCTTGTGTGCCGAGGAACGCAGGATCAAGGCGAACGATCGAATCGACCGGCGCACCTGCTGGCACAGGAACTTGCCGCGCCAGGAGGACATGTTCGCCCCTGGCGGCGGCATCAACAGCATTTGCTGCCAGATCAAGTGCCGCAGCCTCCGGGCCGGCAGCAACCGTGGGGATATAGTGGAACGTGCCGCCGGTGGACCGGGCAAGGCGATCCAGGAACGGCTGATCGGTGCGCGGACCGAAAGCAATGACGTGCACGGCAATGCCGCCAGCGCGTAATGCCGGAAGCAGATCAGCCAGGCCGCGGCCTTCGCCGATGCCGCCGTCGGTCATGAGCACGATCGATTTTGGCCCGGTTCCACCCTGAGCCGTGAATTGGTCGATTGCCGCCTGGACACCATCACCGGGTGCACCTGCTGACTGAGTACTGCCCGACAGGGATCCGAGCACGGATTCCAGCGTGCCGCGCTGGCTGGCCGGACAAAGGCGCCAGTGGCAACAGAACGGTCGCATCAAGATCGGTTCCACACCGTTGCCGGCGAAACCGATTACAGCAACACGGGACTGTGTGCTCATCCGCGCCGCGGCTTCCCGTGCCTTCTGAATCGCCGGCAGCAGCATGGCTTGTGTCGGCATGCTGCTGGTCAAGTCCAGAACAAAGGCAACCTCAGGCTTCGGGTCGTCAATCCGGATCGCATTCGCAAGCGTGGTGGATTGGGTACCGATGTCCACGGCCACCGGAAACGGACCCGGGCCGCTCAGCGCGGGTTGACGAAACCGCAGGCGATAACCGTCACCTTGCGGAACGAACGACTCGACTACGGCGTCGACGCCGCCGACGCGGACTCGAAGATCGCTGGCGGACAAGCCGAGTACCGAGTTGTTGGGTGCGGCGCCGTCAGGCACCTGCACGTGCACGGTTCCCAGGCGCGAACCGCTAGGCGCTTGCGGACTCTGGACACCGGCAAATTGCACAATCGGAGCGAGTGGCCCTGGTTTGCACTGAGTCGTCGCCCGACCGGCGTAATGGCCGTTACGGCCAGCAACGATGAAGTAGGCCTGCTGGTACGGCGTTCCAACCGGTTGCACGGCGCTGACCTTGGCGGTGTTGGCCCGCCATTTGTAGAGGCGTACCGGCACGTTCAGGGCTTTCACCAGCACCAGCGAAATCAGCGCCTGCGTGGTCGGTGTGGGGTTCGGCGTCGTCGGATCCGGCTTGAGTTGGAATTCCAGCGTGTTGCCCGCTGGGCACGAACCTACGTTGAATCGCAGATAGTCACCGCCGAATTTTGCGCGTCGAAGTCCAGCGTACCCGTCTGATTCGCGCCGACCGTCGCTGTTGCGGTCATCTTCACCGCATTGAACGTCATCGTGTTGTTCTGGTTCAGGTGCGGCTTCTCGTCGATGTAGCTGTAGCGCGCCTGAGCGTCGGCAGGCAGGCCAAGCAGAGAGAAGTTCTTGAGCAGATTCGCGATCGTGAAGTCGTGGTACGTGTTGAGCAATGTGGCCTTCGGCTCGAACAGTTTGATGGTGTCGGCGGTGATGCCATACACGTCCGGATCCGCCACGCGGTCCTCGGCCAGTTCCCACCAGGCGGTGATGAAGTCGGCGCCCCGATAGGGCTCTTCGTTGAACGTGCCGTACTGCTCCATCAGGTAGGTCCAGAACAGCGCGCTGGCGTAGCCGCTGCTCCACAATTCACGGTCGGGGCTGCCGAGGTAACCGTTCACTTCGGTCTGGAATCCGGCAATACAACTGGCGCCGGGCGACAGATCGAGGTCCGAGTAGACCTTGTCCTGCATCGCGCGAGCCTGGCCTTCGCAGGCAGTGATGCCGAAGGTATTGCCACAGCCGGCGCCGCCACCGGCATTGGTATAGGCGAACTCAACATGGTGAAAGAGCTCGTGGCCGACGATCATCCGGATGCACGAGGACGAACGCGCCCGGTAGGTCGGCGAGGGCATGATGATCTGCTCGAGCACGGCAAAGCCGTTGTCGCAGTCGAAAGCCTCCTCGTCTGCAGGCTCCTTGCAGTCCCAGAACGTCACGTCGCGGACGCCGCCCAGGAAGAATGGTGCCCGCAGGCCCAGATTCGCGAAGCCGGGGTGGTGCCCCAGCGGAAAACCCGTGCTGGGTACACCCGATCGGTCGAGGCGTCGGCTGCCGCCTGAACTTGCGACTGCGGCATGAAGTGTGGGCTGAACTGATTGTCGGAATACCGAAGCTGATAGAGGCCGTTCGCGCTCATCAACTGGTCTTCGAGATTCGGTTCTTCAAGGGGGATGTCGGCATGCACCAGGGAAGCAGTGCTCAGGGCACCGGTGGCCAACAGAACTTGGAGGAATCGGGTAGGGCGGGACATGGGCAACTCCGGGGGGACTCACCCGGACATACGCACGAATCCGGTTTCACAGATCACCCACGGTCGCCTGTGCCGAAAATCGCCCGCCGACTGGCTGACTGTCCGACTTTCAGTCAGCATTCCGCCATGCAGATCGAACCCATCCGCCAGCGCCTGCGCGCCCTCGGCGCCAAACCCGCGCACGAACAGGCCGTGTTGAAGGCCTGGACACGTGGCTGGTCGCTGGACCACTGCCATCGTGACCCCACGCAGTTCTTTCCGGCGGCCGTACGCTTGGCGTTGCCGGAATTGGCCGAAGATCTGGCCAACCTGGCGCGAGTGCAATCCGAGCATCCGAGTGCCGATGGTTCGGCGCGATTGCTGGTGACACTGCGGGATGGCCAGGCAGTTGAAACGGTTCGGCTGCCCCGGGACGGCGTGTGTGTGTCGACCCAGGTGGGTTGCGCGGTCGGTTGCGTGTTCTGCATGACGGGCCGCAGTGGTTTGCTCCGGCAAGTCGGCAGTGCCGAGATCATTGCCCAGGTGGTGCTGGCGCGGCAGCAGCAAACGCTGCGCAGGGTAGTGTTCATGGGCATGGGCGAACCGGCCCACAACCTCGACAACGTCATGGACGCCATCGAACTGCTCGGCACACTCGGCGACATCGGTCACAAGAATCTGGTGTTTTCGACCGTGGGTGATCCTCGGGTCTTCGAGCGTTTGCCGCGCGGTCCGGTCAAACCGGCGCTGGCGCTGTCGTTACACCCACCCGTGCCGACTTGCGTGTCGCACTGCTTCCGCGTGCGCCGAGAATTGATCCCGCTGAGCTCGTGGAAGCCGGTGAGCGGTATGCGCGGACCACCGGCTATCCGATCCAGTATCAGTGGACCTTGCTCGAAGGCATCAACGACACCGACGAAGAACTGGCGGGTATCGAAGCGCTGCTCACCGGCAAGTACGCCGTGATGAACTTCATCCCGTTCAACGAAGGTGAGGGTCTCGATTTCAAGCGGCCCAGCGTCGAGCGTGCCCGCGAGATGGCACGACATCTGCACCGACGCGGCATCCTCACGAAGCTGCGGCAATCCGCCGGGCAGGACGTCGATGGTGGCTGTGGGCAGTTGCGCGCGCGGGTGGCCAAAAAAGACATCGCCCGAGTTGCCAACACGAAGCCGGCCTGAGGCTGGTCCGCGCTCTTTACTCTTCCGTCGGAACCGTAATCGGCCCTTCGCTGTCAACGGCCGCAGGCGTTTCGGACGGCAGCAACTCGACCGGCGCGACGGGCGTGGGCGCTGGCGGCTGCTCTGCCGGAATGACCTGAGCGGTCAGCAGGTCGCGCAACTCGGTGAGTTTGGTCTTGACCGTCGCCCGATGGGCAGCACCGATGCGCAGCATGAACTTGTGGCCGGCCGAGGCACTTTCCAGTTGTGAGTCGCGGTAGAGGTAATTGCCCTTTTCGTCGAGCAGCACACCCAGCGGTTCCTGCGGTTCCGGTGTCGCACGAAGATGGTCGATCACTTCGACCAGCCGATCGTTGAAGTATCGATCACCCTGGCCGAGCTCACGGTAAGCCTGCTGCAGCAGCGGATACAGCCGCACGTACAGCGCCACTGCAGCGTTGCTGTCGACTGCGGCAAAGGTACCGACGGCGAGGTCATATCGTTGGGTGTTCGCGGCGGCAACAAACAAAGGGTCACCTTCGCCTTCCACCTTGAACTTGCCTGGTGCCGGCTTCAGCGGCCACATGGCCACCGGCAGCTTCTTTCCGGGCAGGGCGTCGACGAAGCCGACAAAACGTTGGATCAGGTGTTCGGACACCAGCAACTTAAGTGCGTTCGAATTGCCGAACAGCGTGAGCAGGGCATCGCGAACGAACGAATCGCTGCCGAACAGTTCGGGCAACAGCTCATCAGTGCCAGCCATGGCTTGTTCGATGGCATCGACCGGGAACTGCGGCGTGGTCGAAACAATGGGCGCTTCTTCGATCGTCGCCAGTTCGGTGGGTGGCGCTACGACGGGCTTCGGCGAGAAATACCACCACGCGCCGCCACCGGCGACACCCAGGCCAAGAAGGGCAATAACCAATACACGTTGTGAGGCCATGGTAGCTCCAGTGTTGGGCGTGGCGATCCGATCTGGACAGAGTCTGACCGAACCGGGCATGAATGAACCTTGACCTGGACCACAGGGCCCGGGTTCCGACAGAACTCAGTGCGACGCGGAATCCAGAGCCCGGAGGAACACCTCGGCCTCCGCCAGTTCCAACTCACTGAAGACCTGGATCCCGTGTGCACGCAGCAGGGCTGTGGTCACGCCCGACCCGGTCACCGCCGTGCCGTTGAATTGCCCGTCGTAGATACGACTGCTGCCACACGATGGGCTGGATTCCTTCAGCACCGCCATCCTGATGTGGTGTCGGTGCGCCAAGGCCAGTGCCTGTTGGGCGCCGGCGATGAACTCGGTGCTGACATCCGCGCCGAGGTTGGTGCGGACATGGGCCAAACCGGTCAACACGGCGCTGCCGCCCTGGCCGCCCTCGATTTCTGCCGGAGGTCTTGGCACACTTAATCCGCCTGCCAGCTCCGGACAGAAGCCAACAACCCGGCCTTCTTTCCGCCACCGATGCAGCACGTCGTCGGCGCACCATTTGTCCCGGCCGTCATGGCGAACGGGTTCCCCCAGCAGGCAGGCACTAATAAGCACTTTGGCGGGATGGGCACTCATCACGTGATTGTGCATCGCGTCCCGTGGACTCTGCTACTGCCCGTGTCACGTGGATGGCGCGATAATGACGGGTCAGGCGAACCCTCGCCCACAAAATGGAAGCTCCGATGTCGTTGCCGGAAACCGGGCCATCGCCACTGCTCCTGGACCGGCGACGCCTCGACGCGGCGCTGGAACAGACGCTGCTGTCCGATCGCCATACCCTGCGGCAAGCCTGGCAGCGTTTGGGTGACGCACCCGCCGAAGACGCTCGTCGTGTCTCGTTCGAAAAGCGACTTGCTGCGTCCCAAGCCCGGTTCCTGGCGCGCCAGGCGCGGTTGCCGAAAATCGAAGTCGATACGCTGTTGCCGATTGCGGCCCATGCCGACGAGATCATCCGGCTGATCCAGAAAGAACGGGTGATCGTGCTCGCCGGCGAAACCGGATCGGGCAAGACGACGCAGTTGCCGAAATTGTGTCTCGCGGCCGGTCGTGGTGTGGCCGGCATGATCGCCTGTACACAGCCGCGCCGGGTTGCCGCCCGCAGTGTCGCGCGTCGTGTGGCCAGTGAACTGTCGACCGAGGTCGGAGATCTGGTCGGTTTCCAGGTGCGCTTCACCGACCAGGTCAGCGAACAGTCGCTGATCAAGTTCATGACCGACGGCATTCTGCTGGCCGAAACCGAACATGATCCGTGGTTGAACCGATACGACACGATCATCATCGATGAGGCGCACGAGCGCAGTCTCAACATCGACTTCTTGCTCGGGTTCCTGAATCAGCTGATCCAGAAGCGGCCGGATCTGAAGCTGATCATCACGTCGGCGACGATCGACACGCAGCGTTTCGCGAAGCACTTCTTCAACGCACCGATCGTGCAGGTGGAAGGCCGCAGTTATCCAGTCGAAATCCGTTATCGCCCGCCGACCGAAAGCCGCGACGAATCGCGCGGCCAGGCTTTGATGGTGGCACTCGACGAAATCACGCGCGAAGACCCGCTCGGTGATGTGCTGGTGTTTCTGCCCGGCGAACGCGAAATCCGCGATGCCCATCGTCAGATCGAACAACGCCGCTATCGGGAAACCGAAGTGCTGGCCTTGTATGCGCGCCTGTCGAGCAAGGAACAGGATCGTGTGTTTTCGCCGGGGCCGAAGCGGCGCATCGTGCTGGCGACGAACGTCGCTGAAACCTCGTTGACGGTGCCGCGCATCCGGTACGTCGTCGACACCGGCGTGGCGCGCATTTCGCGGTACAGCCACCGCCACAAAGTGCAGCGTCTGCATATCGAACCGATTTCGCAGGCGAGCCTGAACCAGCGCGCCGGACGATGCGGGCGTGTCGGGCCGGGCATCTGTTATCGCCTGTTTGCCGCCGACGAGTTCATCCAGCGGCTCGAGTTCACCGAACCCGAGATCCTGCGTGCGTCGCTCGCCAACGTGATCCTGCGCATGCTGAGCCTGAAGCTCGGCGACGTCGGCCGGTTTCCGTTTGTTGAGCGACCGGAAGAACGGGCGCTTGCCGAAGGGTTCCAGACACTGACCGAGTTGGGCTTGATCACCGACGACAAGCGCAAGCTGTCGGCAGAAGGCCGGCTGGCGGCCCGTATTCCGGTCGACGCCAAACTCGCCCGCGTGCTGATCGACGCGCGATCACGCGGATCACTCGACGAATGTCTGGTGATCTGTTCGTTCCTGTCGATCCAGGATCCCCGCGAGCGGCCGGCCGAAGCCAAACAGGCTGCCGATGCCGCCCATGGCGAGTTCGCCGACCCGCAGTCCGATTTCCTCGGGGCCGTGAATCTGTGGCGAGCCTACGATGCGGCGCATCAGGAGTTGACGCAATCGAAGCTGCGGGACTGGTGTGAACGACGGTTCCTCAATTTCCTGCGGATGCGCGAGTGGCGTGAACTGCATCGCCAACTGTTGCTGATCGTCGAGGAGCTCGGCTGGCCCCTGGCTGCCGAGCCTGCGAGTTACGAGGCCATTCATCGCAGCCTGCTCACGGGGTTCCCGAGCATGCTGGGGCGCAAGGACGAGAAGGGGCAATACCACGGCACACGCGGGCGCAAATTCCAGGTGTTCCCCGGTTCTGCTCTGGCGAAGAAACCACCCCAGTGGCTGATGACCACAGCGATCCTCGATATCCAGCGGATCTACGCGATGACGAATGCGCGCATCGAACCCGAGTGGGTCATCGATGCCGCGGCTCATCTGTTGAAGCGCAACTATCTGGATCCGCACTGGGAGCGCAGTCGCGGCCAGGTCATGGCGACGAACAGGTGAGTCTGTTTGGTCTGGTACTGATCGAGCGACGGCCCATCCATTACGGCAGCGTGGATCCGGTTGCTGCGCATGAGTTGTTCATCGCCGAGGCGATGCCGGAATTGCAGCTCGACAGTCGCTCGCCACTGATCCAGCGGGCTCGCCAGGTGCTCGTCCAGGCCCGTGCCGAAGAAGCCAAGCAGCGTCGCGAAGGCCTGTTGATCGACGAAGCGGCGCGTGCCGACTGGTGGCGCAATCGATTGCCCGCTGACATTTGTACGACCGGCCAACTGGATCGTTTTCTCGGTCACGCCGACGCCGCCACCCAGCAGTCGCTGGTGTGGACGCTGGTCGAGGTGCTCGCGACCGATGCGGCACACGAAGAACAGTTCCCCAATTCGCTCCGGATTGGTCCGGAACGGTTTCGGTTGTCCTATGTGTTCGATCCGCAATCCGATCTGGATGGCGTGACGCTGGCCCTGCCGCTCAATTGGTTGAACGCGCTGCCGGAATCGGCGGTCGGCTGGTTGGTGCCTGGCTTGTTGCGTGACAAGCTGACTGAGCTCATCCGCAACCTGCCCAAGGTGCTGCGTCGGAACTTTGTGCCGGCGCCTGATTTTGCGAAGGCATTTCTCGAATCACAACCGCCGCGTGACCAGGATGTCCATGTTGCGTTGGCCGCGTTCCTGAAGCGTGTCACCGGTGTCGAGGTTGGGCGGGAACACTGGTTGGCGGCGGAACACGAACTGCCCAAACATTTCCGCATGCGGTTCCAGTTGCTGGATGAACATGGCCGGGCGCTCGCTGCCGGCCGTGATCTGGATGCCTTGAAGAAGGACTACGCCGAACGTGCACGCCATGCGTTTGCGCAGAAGGCGTCGAAGGAATATGCCGAAACCGATGTTCGGGCATTGCCTGCGGAAGCGGTACCGGAATCGATCCGGACCAAGTCTGGCCTGACAGCCTGGCCGGCATTGGTGGATCGTGGACAGCGCGTCGACTGGCAAGTGTTCGAGCATCGTGACCAGGCGGTGCGGGAACATCGCCAGGGCGTGCATCGATTACTCCGGTTTGCGGTGTCCGGCGACATCAGCAAACTTCGAAAACAGCTGCCTCTGGCACCGAAACTGGCCCTGGCCTACACGCCGATCGGATCGCCTGATCAACTCCGCGAGGATGTGCTGCTGGGTACGCTGGATGACCTGCTTGCCAGCGATCCCGGCACGGCGCGGTCGGCAGACGGCTTTGCGCTCGCCGAACAGGCGGTTCGAAAGTCCTGGTTTCCGGACGCCGTGAAACGCCTCGCGCTGATCGAATCGGCGCTGGCGGCCTATGCCGAACTATTGCCGAAGATGAAACCGCCTTTGCTGGGCTTCGCGAAGGCGAACTTCGACGACTTGCGGGCTCAATTGGATGGGCTGGTGTTTGCCGGCTTTGCTCGCCGACTCTCGCGTCAGCGCTTGGCCGAATTGCCGCGATACCTGAAGGCGATGCGCTTGCGGGTGGATCGATTGCTCGCCGATCCGCGCAAGGACCAGGCACGTATGCTGGTGATCCACCAGTTCCAGTCGCAATTGCCCAAAGCCGAACACCCGGACTACGAACGCCTGCGTTGGTTACTCGAGGAACTTCGTGTGCAACAGTTTGCGCAGGAGCTCGGCACGGCCGAGCCAGTATCGGAGAAACGGGTGCAACGATTGATCGAACAGGCGCATGCATGAGTGATTCCACGCCATCCATCAGCGCTGTCTATAGCGATCTCGTGTTGCGCCACAACCGGGCGCCGGTCGGATTTGTGGTCTTGCCCGAGGCCAGTCATCGAGGTGCTGCCGAGAATCGCTCGTGTGGCGACCAGATCGACGTGGCCTTGTTGCTGGGTTCCGATGATCAGATTGGCCAGGCGACGTTCCAGGGCGACAGTTGCGCGATCTGCACGGCTGCCGCCTCGATCCTGTGCGGCTTGCTGCTCGGCCATTCGCGTGCTGCGGCACTGCGGCTGCTCGACGAAGCGGACCATGCGATTCAACATGGCAACACCGATGCGCCTGACCTGCTCGGAGACCTCGCTGCGTTCATTGAGTTGAAGGCTGCGCCCGCGCGACGCAAATGTGCGTTGTTGCCGGTCAGCGCCTTCCGTCAGGCTTTGTCACAAGACTGAGATCGCCGCGCCCTGCGGGCTCGCGATGACGAGTGTTGTGGGCCGACTCGCGATGACGGCGTCAGCGCAGTGCGGCCTTCAGTGCCTTGCGGATGATCGCTTCGGCGGTGTCGCCGGTTTCGGCTGCTTCCTTGATGAGTTTCTGCACTTCCGCCGGTTTGTATCCGAACTGGCTGAGTGCCGCACTGGCTTCGGCCACTGGATCATGCGCGACACCCTTGCCACCGCCAGCCGGGAGTGTGGTCATGCTGCCCACGAGTCCATCCACTCGATCGCGCAGTTCGACAATGATCCGCTCGGCGGTCTTCTTGCCGATGCCGGGGATGCGGGTCAGCGAACTGATGTCGCCGGTCTGCACGAATCGCGCGAACTCGTCGACACTCACGCCGGAGAGGATCGCCAGAGCCGTCTTCGCGCCGATACCGCTGACCTTCAGCAAAGTACGGAACAGGCTGCGCTCGCTCTCCCGATGGAAACCATAAAGCGCCACCGCGTCTTCCTTGACCGCGTAGTGGGTGATGAGCACCACTTCGCGCCCGATCTCGGGCAATTCGTAGATCGTCGACATCGGCGCTTCGAGTTCATAACCGATGCCGTTCACATCGATCATCAACGCCGGTGGTTGCTTCGAAACCAGAATACCTTTGAGGCGACCGATCATGGGAGCTCCTTATCGTCTGCGCCAGGCCGTGCGCGGGAATACCGATCCGGGCGATGGTGGCGCGTGTGTGCGCGTGGGTGCTCGCGATCGCCAATGCGTCGGCAGCGTCGGCTTGAAGCTTTTCACGAATGCCGAGCAGCATGCCGACCATGTGCTGGATCTGCGCCTTGTCGGCGCCACCACTGCCCACTACGGCTTGTTTGATTTCCTTCGGCGCATATTCACTGATGCCGAGGCCGGTATTCACGACCGCACAGATGGCCGCGCCGCGCGCCTGGCCGAGTTTCAGTGCCGAGTCCGGGTTCTTGGCCATGAACACCCGCTCGATGGCCACTTCTTCCGGTTTGCTTCGCGCAGGATCGCACTGAGGTCATCGAAGATCTGCTTGAGCCGCAGCGCGAAATTTTTCGTCGAGCAGCTTCAGCGTCGTCTGGTGAACGACCGCCATCTGCCCGCGGGTCGTCCGCATCGATCAAGCCGATGCCGGTACGCTGGCTGCGGATCGATGCCAAGAATGCGCGTCATGCGTGGGCGTCGGCGCCAAACTCCGCATTCGAATGACATTCTGCACGTCGTCGAGTTCTTCCAGCTTGTCGAGCAGCCGGACCACCTGCTGCGCGGTTTCACCCCCTCGACCGCGACATCATTGTCGGCACGCATGGCGATTTCGGCCTGGTCGGGCTTGAAGCCGGCTTTCTCGCATGGCAGCCAGCACCTGCGCAACGCCTGGCGCACACAACACATCGATGCTGGCGTCGTCCGATGCACCACGATGTCATCGGCGCCCGCTTCGATCGCGGCCTCGGTGATTTGATCCTCGTTGGTGCCCGGTGCGTAACTCAACACGCCCAGCTTCTTGAACAGGAAAGCGACCGAACCGTCCGTCCCCAGGTTGCCGCCGTACTTCACGAACGCGTGGCCATCGGCGACCGTGCGGGTCCGGTTGTCGGTCAGACAATCGACGATCACGGCAATTCCACCCGGAGCGTACCCTTCATATCGGATCGTCTCGTAACTGGCGCCCTCGAGTTCGCCCGTGGCCTTCTTTGATGGCACGCTTCGACCGTATCCTTCGGCATGTTGGCGATGAACGCCTTGTTCAGGGCCGCGCGCAGGCGCGCATTCGTGTTGGCGTCGCCGCCGCCCTCACGTGCCGCGACAAAGATCTCGCGGTTGATCTGGAACATGCGACCGCGAACGGCGTCCTGCTTGCCCTTGCGATGCTGGATATTGGCCCACTTGGAATGACCTGCCATGACACGATCCCGACGATTCAAAAAGAGCACAAGGATAGCCCGCCTTGGCCGGCCGTTTTCCCTGCCGGGATGGGCCATTGGTCATCCCCGAACATGACAAACAGCATGCTGCCCGAGGCCCCGCGACCCGCCAGCATGCAGAACGATACAAACCATAACGAGACGGGAAGTCATGCTGAATATCCAGAATCTGTCCAAGACGTACGCCAACGGCGTTCAGGCCTTGAAGTCGGTCAACCTGAACATCCCGAAGGCATGTTTGGCCTGTTGGGCCCGAACGGCGCCGGCAAGTCGTCCTTGATGCGCACCTTGGCCACGCTGCAGGAAGCCGATTCCGGCAGTGCACAGCTGGATGAAATCGACGTGCTGAAGGACAGATGCGGTGCGCCGTGCTCGGGTTACCTGCCGCAGGACTTTGGTGTGTATCCGAAAGTCAGTGCAGAAGACCTGCTCGATCATTTTGCCGCGCTCAAGGGTTTCGTGCAGTCAGGTGAGCGCAAGCAGGTTGTCGAAGCGCTTTGAACCGGTGTCAATCTGTGGGCGGTTCGCAAGCAGAAACTTGGTGGTTTCTCCGGCGGCATGCGGCAGCGCTTTGGCATTGCGCAGGCGCTGATCGGGTCGCCGCGGCTCGTGATTGTCGACGAACCGACCGCCGGTCTCGGGATCCCGAGGAGCGCAACCGCTTTCTCAACCTGCTCGGTGAAATCGGCGAACAGGTCGTGGCGATCCTGTCGACGCACATCGTCGAAGGCGAGGACCGACCTGTGTCCACAGATGGCGATCATCAACCAGGGCGAAGTGCTGCTCAGCGGCGAGCCGCTGGAAGCGATCCGCAGTGTAGAGGGGGCGGGTCTGGCGCAAGACTGTCGCAAAAGACCAGTTGGACGTTTTGAGGGCACAGATGAAGGTGTTGTCGACACGTCTGGTCGGAGGCCGACCGGTGGTGCACGTGATGGCAGACAGCAATCCAGGCGAGGGCTTCGGGCCAGATCAGCGCCGGACTTGAAGATGTCTACTTCGGGGAATCTTGTCCCGCCACCGTGCCAAGGCCGCCTGGGGGCAACGACCATGTTTCTTGAATTCCTGAAGTTCGATTTGCGCTTCAATGGCGCTCGCCTCTGCTGTGGATCGGGATCGGCGTATTTGCGCTGTTTGCATTCGCGGCCACGACCAGTGATGCCGCAGATCGGTGGCTCGATCGGCAACGTGCACCGTAATGCACCGTTCGTGATCATCCAGTTCCTCAACGTGTTCACGATCCTGGGCCTGTTCATTTCGGTCTTTTGTCGGCGGCGCGTTGTTGCGACTTCGAAATGAACACCTCGGAACTGTTCTTCTCCAAGCCAATTGGTGCCAAGAGTTACTTGCTCGGCCGATTCAAAGTACGGGCGTCCACTCAAGGTCGATGCTGATCTACTTCGGCGTGGCCCTGGCGCTGATGCTGGGTGCCGCGATGCCGTGGATCGATGCCGCCCGGCTGGTGCCTTTCTCGTGGGCCGTTTGTTTGTGGCCTCGCCGCGCCGTGTATTGCCCAATCTGATTTTCTCGTCCGCATTGATCATGTTGTTGCGGCGCTGACACGCAGCATTTTCGGTGTGTATCTGGCGATTCGCGTTTTGTCTTGTGGGCCGTGGCGGGCACGTTTACCCGTGACCTCGACAACCTCTGGGTTGCCGCACTCGCCGATCCCTTTGGTGCCCGGGCACTGAACCTCACAAAGCGCGGTACTGACTGCCGAGGAGCGCAATACCCTGTTGCCCGGCATGTCCGGATACGTCACCGCGAACCGGGCCTTGTGGCTGACGGTCGCTTCGGTGCTGATGGTGGCGACTCTGCGCCTGTTCCGTACCCAACGTCTGGGGACCGGCAAGCCCTGGTTCAAGCGCAAGGCCAAGCCGGCAGATCGCCAATCTCAAGGCCCCCGATGGCGCGCAACATCGTGCGGACGCCCGCGCCCAGTGGGGCCATGGGCTCCCCTGGCAGGCCAATACTGGAAGCAGACGCGGTTCGATACCCGGCATGTACTGAAGTCGGTGCCGTTCCAGATCATGGTGGCGTTCGGCCCGGGATGAACCTCATCGGTACGCTGGAACGCCTGGCGCTGATGTACGACACGCCTCCGTATCCGGTCATCACGCAGATGCTGCAGTCAATCCAGGGCTTCGTACGCGTTCCTTTGCTGATTTTTGTCGTCATGTTTTATGCCGGCGAACTGGTCTCATGAACGAAGTGCCCGTCTGGATGGCGTGATCGATGCCTTCCCGGTGCCGAACTGGGTGCCGCTAATCGCGGCGCTCCTCGGCCCTGTTGGTCGTCGTGGTGCTGTTTTTCCTGGTCGGCGCACTGTGGTGTAAGCGGTTACCAGCTACCGCAGGGTTTCATGAGGTTGGAACCCATGCTGTACGTGGTTGGTCTGGCGATCCCGGCCGTCACGTTCGTCCTTGATTGGCTGGCTGTCGATCGTGTCTCCAGGTGATCACGCATCACAAGCTTGTCGGCTACCTGCTGACCATCGGCATCGTTCTCTGATCGGGCTGGGCGTACTTCGGACTGACCACAACCTCGTCAACTTTGCGAGTGTGCCACAAACGCTGCACCATTACGCGAACGGCTTTCGGGTCACTCTCTTGGTGGAGCACCGGGTTCCAGTCGTACTGGACCCTGTTCACGCTGGCCGCCTTGCTGGTCGCCGCCGCGTTCTGGGTCTGCGGAACACCGGTTTGATTCCGCCATCGTGGATCTCGGTCGCGCGGGACGCGACCTGCGAGGCGGTGCCGGCTACGACCGTTGGGTACGGTCGCGGCGACGCTCGGTCTGGCCGGATTCATCCTGTACAACAAGCTTATCACTGTGCTGAATTTCCTACCGGGTAGGCGACAAATAATCTCTGACCTTTCAGGCTGACTACATGAGAAGGCTCGCGCAAGATCGAGGACGAG
>JADJRU010000010.1 GCA_016712105.1 Ahniella sp. | reverse complement strand
GCGTCGATCGTCGAAATGCTGGTTTCGCTTTCACCCAAACCGAACGCCGCGCGGAAGTCCTGCGCCATCGGGCCCATGTGGCGGATACCTTCGCCCTGTGCGATGTAGCTCCAGGTGCTGAGCGGCAGTTCGCTGACGCGGGCCAGAACGTCCAGTGCGTTGATGGCGACAATGCCCGTTTTCACGTTCCGGTCCGACAGCGAACTCCATGCACCTGCGCCGGCCGCCATGGTCACGCCGGTGTTTCCCGCAGTGTTGTTGGAGCGAATGGTCACAGCGCCCGTACCAAAAAGAGTCATCCGGGACGCATAGGTCGTTCCATTGGCGTGCGCAATCTCGAAGTTGGCGTCGTTCGTGCCGGCACCACCATTGGACGCGCCGAACTGAATGCCCTCGTTGTTGGCGTTGTCGATAATCAGTTGGACATCCGAATTGCCGCCAAAGGCATCTCCCTCGCGTCCGCGGACCGACAGTTCGACATTGACGTCGCGCGGAGGCGCATTGATGCCGACACCGCCGCGTGCGCGGATGTTGAACTGATCCGAGCCTGTCGATGTGAAGTCGGTGCCCTGATCGTCGGCCCAGACAAACGTGCCGTTGTCGCCTTGGCCGCCGGGATAAGAAAGCCCGTTGCAGGCTCCAAATGATCCGGTATTAACTGCCGGACGGACTTTGGCGCGTGAGCCTCCTGCCCACGAGCCGCTCGCGCCAGCGCAGTTATCGAAGCCGCCGCTGACCGTGCTGTGGAAGCCATCTGTTTCGTTGCCAAAACCACCGCCTACCGTGCTTCCTTCGCCTCTGGCTCTATTGCCGAAGCCGCCGCCCACAGTAGTGCGATCGCCCCATGTCTGGTTGGTTTCGCCGCCGCCGATTGTGCTATTTGCCCCCCGCGCTGTGTTTGAAGTGCCACCCCCGATAGTGGCGAATGGCCGGTCTGCAGTGTCAGCATCATCGTTCCCGACGACATTTCCATAGCCACCCCCGATGGTGCCGTAGCTGTCGGTCACGCGGTTCGGCCCTGCGCCACCCAGCGGGTCGATGCCTCCAAAGCGCACACCTCCACCGGAAATGGTTGCGCCACGCACGCCAGGTGTTACCCCATTTCCATCTGCGCCGGCAATGGTGTTGCTGGTCAAGGGAAAACCGCCAGACAGCTGCGTGCTTGGTTCGATGCGAAGGCTTGTGGTGTTGCCGGTGCGGATTTCAAAAGCCTGTGCATCGGTGGTGCCGATGAAGTTGGTCGACGAATTGGTCCCGGCGTTGCCCAGTCGCCCCCAGGCATCGGCCGAACCGGCGGGTCCGGTGGCACCCGTCGCGCCAATGGGTCCTGCCGGGCCAGCAGGCCCAGCGACACCGGTCGTTCCGGCTGGACCCGCTGGCCCGGTCAATCCTGTTGGCCCTACCGGGCCAGCAGGCCCAGCGACACCGGTCGTTCCGGTTGGACCCGCTGGTCCGGTCAATCCTGTTGGCCCTGCCGGGCCAGCAGGCCCAGCGGCACCGGTCGGGCCGGTTGGACCTGTTGGCCCGATCAATCCTGTTGGCCCTACCGGGCCAGCAGGCCCAGCGACACCGGTCGTTCCGGTTGGACCCGAAATCCTGTTGGCGCTGCCGCGGCCAGCACCGCGACCCGGTCGCCGGCTGGCCGCTGGCCCGAATCGTGGTGGAGGGGGCGTCGTTCGGTGGTACCCGCTGGTCCGGTCAATCCTGTTGGCCCTGCCGGGCCAGCAGGCCCAGCGGCACCGGTCGGGCCGGTTGGACCTGTTGGCCCGATCAATCCTGTTGGCCCTGCCGGGCCAGCAGGCCCAACATCACCGGTCAATCCTGTTGGCCCTACCGGGCCAGCAGGCCCAACATCACCGGTCAATCCTGTTGGTCCTGCCGGGCCAGCAGGCCCAGCAGCACCGGTCAATCCTGTTGGTCCTGCCGGGCCAGCAGGCCCAGCAGCACCGGTCAATCCTGTTGGCCCAGCGGCACCGGTCGTGCCGGCTGGACCCGCTGGCCCGGTCAATCCTGTTGGGCCTGCCGGGCCAGCAGGCCCGATCGGCCCGGCGGGTCCAACTGGTCCGGAACTGGAGGATTCGCAGGTCACCGTGCCATTGGCGTTGACCTCGCGGATGGATTGTCCGCTGGGGCAATTGCCGGTCACCCGGACCTGGATCAAGGCGGGATTGACATCGCTGGCTTGCAGACTGCCATCGACAACGCTGGTGGTGGTGACCGAATCGGCCAAGGCTGCGGCTGCCGACAGCGCATAAGGCGTCGCCGTCACTTCGGTGCGCGGGCTCAAGGTTTCAAATGATCCTGAACCCGCTGGTTTGATGCGAATTTCCAACCACTGGCGGTCGCCGGCAAACTGCGCCGCGCCGAAGTTCAGCCTTGTTGAGAACAAGCCGTTGGCAACCGCTACCGCGTTCGCGGTTTGGGTGGTGCCGATCTGCATACCGCCGGCGAGTGTGTCGTACAGGCGGAACTCCATATCAAAGTTGGCATTGGCCGGACTGCCGCCGGTGCGCAGTTCACCCTGGTAGGTAAATGCTGTACTCAGCGCTTCAGCCGAGGCAGACGACAGCGGTAGCAAGGTTGCAGCCGAAAGCAGGGCGGCGAGCACTGCGGATGACAACTTCAGTTGAGTGTGGCGTGACATGGTCAATGACTCCGAAAAATGAAAATGGCGAAACCCCATTCGACTCGGCGTAGATTCCGCCACGAGTTGTGCCTTGAGGGGCGGTCCTTGAAGGTGAATCCCGCACTTTCGCCCACCTCAGTTCTCGAAGCCGCTGGCGAAAATCGGATCAATCGCAGGCGCGTTTGCGCCACCACTCAGAAAACCACCCCGCAGCTGATAGCTGGGGCTGCTCATTGGTGATCCCGCGTCGGGCTGGCCAATGCTCATCGTCAAGGAATGTGTGGCACTAGTCGCGGCGCCTGCACCCGCGTCCACCGTCTGGCGAGGAATCTGATAACTCGTGCTGGTGGATTGACTCCATGCCGCCGGCCAGTGCGACAGAAGCAGCAGGACGGAGAGAGCAACGGCAGCGCGGCTCCGGCTATGGGCCGTCGGTGGGGTAGTGGAGCACTGGCAGTCGCGTCCGGATCCGGGCCCACAGCGAAAGTGACTCCGGCGCAAAACGTGATTCGTCGCAGTAGCTCCAGAGGCAACCGAGTAAGCCGAATGGATCCAGGATGTGATTTGGGCGTACATGTTGGGCATTGCTCTTGAGGCCTTATCTAGATCTACGGAGCCGAAGGCAAAACGCGACAGATTTCCGCAGGCAACGCGAAACGCAGTTGGCCGATGGCGCAAGGCGCGTGTCAAAAGAGGGTTGGTTTGTCGCCAGATTCCTCATCTGCCCTGCGGGCATCTTCTCCCGCAAGCGGGAGAAGAACATATGGTCTAGCGACAGATTTTGCCGGCCTTTGGGCATCTTCTCCCCGCCCGAGCGTGAGAAGAACCGCCTGTACGCTTTGCACGCTTGTCGTGGCGGGAGAAGAGCGGTCTTGAACTTGCCTTCTCCCGTTCAAACGGGGAGAAGGTGGCCGAAGGCCGGATGAGGGGCCGTTTGGCGCGAACGTTCGGAGAAAGTTTCTAGCAGTCGACTGACTTGGCGGGCGTCCGACTGGTCCGCCACACACAACGACTCTGTTCAACTCTGGTGAGGGCTGGTCGCGGCGCAGACCAACCTTGCACAGTTGCGCCAGGTCACCTGAATCCAGAACGCGCCATTGCCCCGGCTCGAGGTCGCCAAGCGTGAGGCCGCCAACCGAGATTCGCTGCAGGCTTTCGACACGGTTGCCGACTGCCCCGAACATGCGTCGAACCTGGTGATATCGCCCTTCGATCAATGTGAGGTGCGCACTTCGTGGGCCGAGTGGTTCAAATCCCGCCGGTGCCAGAGGGCTGGTTTCGGAATCCAGCATCATGGTGCCGCTGCCAAACAGGGCAGCTTCGTCGCCACACAAGTCGTCGACGAGGGTTGCCGCATAGATCTTGGGCAAAGCCGATTTGGGTGCGGTGATCCGGTGGAGCAGTGCGACGTCGTCGGTCATCAGCAAGAGGCCTGAAGTGTCCCGATCAAGACGGCCGACAGACGAGAGCAGGGGATTCCGCAGGCGAAATCGCGGCGGCAAAGGTCGTAGATCACCCGCCCTGGATCTTTGGTCGAGCAGGTGTAGCCGATCGGCTTGTGCAACATCAGTACCAGCCCGGGGGGTGGATCAAGGGGCTCGCCGTCGAGGCGGATTTCACCGTGCGCCACCTTGTCGTCGGCATACAGCACTTCGCCTTGGGCATCCGTGATTCGCCCCTCTCGGAACATCGCGGTGACTTCGCGGCGGCTCGCATAGCCGAGGTTGGCAATCAGTTTGACGAGCTTCATGATTCTTCCTGTTTCAGGATTTTGGACCAGATGAACGATGTGCGGCAATGACCTTGAAGCCGTCTTGTTCACAGACCCGAGTGACCTGCGCAAAGTGTTCGGCGAGGACCGATTCATACGGCAAATGCCGATTGGCGACCAGCCACAATTGTCCGCCGGGAACGAGCGAACGCGCCGCAGCCACAATAAATGCGCGACCGAGATCGGGTGTATCCGCGCGGCCCTGGTGGAAGGGTGGATTCATGACGATCACGTCATGGTGGGCCGGAAGGCCAGTACACACATCATGCCAATGGAATCCGATGTCGATGCTTCCTGTGTGGGGCGACAGATTGATCCTCGCGACATCGAGTGCGCGCTGTTCCGCCTCATACAGGTTCACGCTGGTGATGCCGGGGTTGCGTGTGATGAGTGCCTGCGAAAGGTATCCGCATCCGGCGCCCAGGTCGGCTGCGCGGCCTTTGAGGTTCTGAGGCAGAACATCAATGAGTAGCTGTGATGCAGGGTCAATCGCCCCGGCACTGAAGACGCCGGCACGGGTCAGCATGGGTCTGTCGGCAAGCGGATACGGCGCATCGAGTTCCAGCCACTCGGCCATCAGGTCCGCATTCATGGACGAATGCGGTGTGGTCGTCCAGAACACCCTGCACTTGTGTTTCGACAGACTGGAAACAGGGCCGGCAAGCTTCTCCAGATCGTCCGACAACGATCGAGCACCCTGATTGTTTGCGGCACAGGCGACCACTACACCGTCCGCGCGGACTCGCTGCAGCGCCTGCGCAAACAGAATCCGTGCTTCATCCCGACTTCGGGGCGGCAGGACGAGCACCAGTCCAAAACGTTCGTCGGGCGCTGAGTTATGAGTGAATCCCGCAGCAAGAAGACGGTCCGCCTCCGGCTTGAACGATTGCTCGCAGACCAGTTGTTCCGGCAAAAAGCAGCGCAAGTCGGCGCCCGGTCGGGCACGGAGGAACAGCGTACGGCCATCGATGGGGGGTGTGATCGCGCCAGACGTCAGCGGCAAAAGAAGGCTGTCGAGCGCCGGATCAAGGTTGGTGTTGTTCACGGGGTCAGTCGAATCAGGAAGCGTCGGAATCGAGTCGAACAGGTTGCGAGCCGCAACATCGTAACCGATCAGGCTGCCACGGAAGTTGTCGGTATCATCCACTTGCGGTCGCGCGGCGGTCGCTCAACCCTCTGCGGGGCACCTGACTCTGTGCTTGGTCGGCAGTCGCAACAGGCTTCCAGAATCAGACGACAGGATGCGATATGGTCACTCGGGCACTCTTTGTTTGCTCTCAGAACCGGTTGCGAAGTCCCACCGCTGAGGCTGTCTTTTCGACGTTCCCCGAGATCGAATGCGAATCGGCCGGAACCGATCCAAAAGCGAATGTTCCGCTGGATACTGAGTTGATCGAATGGGCCGATGTCATCTTCGTGATGGAGCGCAGCCATCGAAACAGAATTCAGAAGAGGTTCAAGCGCAACCTCAGCGGCAAACGAATCGTCGTGCTCGACATCCCTGACGAGTACGAATTCATGGAACCAGCGCTGGTTGAACTGTTGAAACGAAAAGTGGCGCCGTTGTTGCGGGTGCGATTTTCTGATGAGGCATGAACTGGATTCCCGCTTTCGCGGGAATGACTGGTGTTGTTGCAGGGGCCTCAGTACGCAACAGAAACACCCCAGTCCGTCATTCCCGCGAAAGCGGAATCCAGCAACGTGCGCCGAATCCGGGGACAAAGGACCCACGCAAGCGAATGCTCAGGGCTTGGGACTCAACGCACTCAGCGCTTGCGCGACTTGCCCGCGTTCTTCGTCTTGGCCTTGGTGTTCTTCTTCTGAGCTGGCTTGTTGGTGCTGGCTGCGGCCGGCGGTGCTTCGTCCTTCTGGTCACCGAGTGTGCGGGTGGCCGGGCAGATGGAGAACACGGGGCACTTCTTGCAGCCCACTGCTAGGGCGATGGGGCAGATGGTCATGGTGTTGCTCCTCAGGTTGGATTGGCATGGTTGCACGGCGACCGTGGCGGGAAAAGCGCTGTGCCTGCGAAACGGCAATCAGGACAGGTGGCGAGCTTGCCGGCTTGGTGTGACACCTGTGCGTTTGCTGGCCCGTGGCGGGGGCAGGATCGAATCGGCGGGTTCGAAGTCCAGGCGGGTTCGGCCGCCGGCGCCGCGGTAATCCGCGAGCAGCGCGTCTTCGAAGTCGGTCTTCTGTGGCGCGAACTGGGCACAGGCGTATTCGTGCAGTAAATGGACTAACCGTTCGTGCGCCAGCGCGTGGGTTTGTCCGGTGCGCGCATAGAGCCAATCACTGAACGCGAGGAAGCGCACGAAGGGTTGCGTGTCCAGCAACCTGGCCAAGGTGCGCGGGTAGCGCCCGGAGTTGGCGACGATGTCCCAGTAGCGCGCAAAACGGTTCAGGCGTTGCATGTCGGCAAACGCGATCACGTTCGTGGCGAGAATGTTGTAGGGCGGGTCCGGATTGAAGCGCAGGCCCCATGGTTCGGTATGCCGGATGATCGGCGTGCCGCGCAATCGCTTCAGGATGCCGAACTGGATCTCGTGGGGATTCATCGCGACCAGTCGATCGAATCCGCGTCCGAATGTCTCGATGGTTTCCCCGGGCAAGCCTGCGATCAAGTCGACATGAAGGTGTGCCGTCGACTCGGTGCGCAACCAGCGAATGTTTGCATCGGCGCGTTCGTTGTCCTGGCGCCGGGAAATGCGCGACTGGACTTCGGGATCAAACGTCTGGATGCCGATTTCGAATTGCAGCGTGCCGGGCGGGAATTCGCGAATGCGTTCTTTCAGCTTGTCCGGCAAGTGATCGGGAATCAGCTCGAAGTGAGCGAACACCGGATCGTCGGGATGTTTGTTCAGCTTGTCGAGGAAGAATTCGAGGATGCGGATCGAGGTATCGATCTTAAGATTGAACGTGCGGTCCACGAACTTGAAGACGCGCAAGCCGCGCCGATGGAGTTGCTCGAGCGCATCGAGAAAGGGATCCAGCGGGAACGGCCAGGCGGTCTTGTCGAGTGCGGACAGACAGAACTCGCACTTGAACGGGCAGCCGCGTGAGGCCTCGACGTAGATGTAGCGTTTGGCGATGTCCTCGTCGGTGTATTCCGCATAAGGCATCGCCAGTTCTTCCAGTGGCGGTTGTTTCCCGGCCATCAACTTGTTCGGCGGGCGTTCGCCGGCATCCAGCTGCTGCAACAGTTCCGGGAAGGTGACATCCCCCAGCCGGTGATCACGTAGTCGGCCAGCGCGCAGATGCGCTGCTCGGTCGACTCGTAACTGACCTCGGGGCCGCCCAGCACGATGACCAATTCCGGCGCCAGGGTTTTCAGCAAACCGACCAGTCGTGTGGATTCCTCAACGTTCCAGATGTACACGCCGAGACCCAGCACCTTGGGTTGTTCGGCGAGCAGTCGCTCGGCGATCTCCTCGGTCTTCTGGCCAATGACGAACTCGCGAATGACCGATCGCTCGCGAAGCTCGCCGAGATTTGCGCGCAGACACCGCAAGCCCATGGAAGCATGGGCGTAACGGGCATTCAGGGTAGCCAGGACAAAGTCGGTCATCCCGGGATTATGGCAGCGAAGTTGTCAGCCGCGTTCGGCCAGCCGGGCACGGCCCTTGTCCATCAACGCGCGGAAGCGTGTGGCATCACCGGCCGAGATGGATGCCGACAACTCAGCCAGTGCGCGCGACAGTCGTTCCAGTTGCGCCGCGTTGTGCGGATTTTCGGTCTGGATCTCGAAGTAGAGGTTCGGATTTTCGTGAACCACGCGCCGAGCCACGCCAGCCTGCGCTTCAAACGTCGAACTGGACACCTGCTCCAGCAGCGACCCGTCACCCGGACCCTCGGCCAGAGCCAGAGCAAAAGCGATGTTGAGCGCATGCGACAACCCGAGCACTTCGGCCATTACTCGGTCGTGTGCTTCGAGTGACAGTTCGGTCTGCACGGCCGTGGTGTTCGCGAACAGGCTGCGCGCCAGTTCGGTGGCACGAGTGCAGCCGAGGTCAATCAGGACAACATGACGATCGGCCAGCAACACCGCGCTTGGGCCGAACATCGGGTGCAGTGAAGCAATCTGCAGGCCGGCTTCCTTCAATGCCAACAAGCCGGGGCGCAGCGGCTCCTTGATCGAGGCGATGTCGACGATCACGCCGGTCGGCCGCAGCTTCAGCAAATCCGCCAACACGTCGGCGCTTGCCCGAAGACCCGTGGCAATCAACACGAGGTCGTGATCCAAAGGCCCATCGGACAATGATCGGCGGGCCGGAAACGCGTCGTCTTCGCTGGCGTTCGGATCACACAGTTCGACGGTCCAGCCTTGTGAATCCAGGAACCCCGCGAACCATCGGCCCATTTGGCCGGCACCACCGACGACCAGTGCACGCCGGCCAGCACCACTGGCCTGGGCGCGGATATGGGCATGTTCCTGATGCGTCAGCGAATGCTGGATCAGCAGCTTCATCAGCTCGTGCGCCAGTGCGGCGTCCAGTCCCCGAGCTTCGGCATTCCGGCCGGCACGGTCGAGGACGTCCTTTTCGCGCGCGAAGTCGCGCAGCGGTTTGCCCATCCCGCGTTTGGCCTCGCCGATCGCGGCGATGATCTGCTGCCGTTCCAGCACCGTGTCGAGCAGCGTGCCATCGAGCACGTCCAGGCGGTCACGTAATGCTTTCAGATCGGGAGGCAGCGTCATGGGGCAAAGTCCGGCAAGGGGATGCTCGAGCATACAAAGCGCCAGTCGAGCCGACGCTCGGAAGTCATGATCTCCGCGAATAAGCGGCCGGGGTGCCGGCCGGCTCAGGGTCGGACGAGGTTGATCCGATACATGGGCTCTGGCGTGTCGGAGGCGAGCGACCACAGGATCACTTCATCATCACCGTGGCAGGCGGAGAAGCCGGTCAGCCCGGGATGGATTTGCCCCCGAATCGACCGGATTTCGCGAGCTTTCCGGGGAGCCAGTACGCGCCTGACGATGCCACAAACTCCTTGGGATGAGTTGGTGAGCAGTGCGGTCCAGGGCAGATCTTCGCCGAGATCGAACTGACCAAAGATCACCTCGGTCTGACCTCGTTCGGAATCTGCGAAGGACGCCAGGATGGACAGGGTCTTCAAGGGAAGCAGGTCAGTCACCGGGCGCTCCTGAAACCGTTCAATTCTTCCTGCCTCAGGACCTGCAAAGACACCAAGCTGGTGCGCCCTGAACAGAGCCGCGGTCTCACGCCGACTTTGCTCCGGCGCCGCAGGATCGGTCGCAATGAATTCCGGAGCGTCGAGGTCGAGCAACATTGCTGCGGCGATTCGTTCGTTGATCTGGTGCACGATGACCGCCCAGATCTGGGTAGAACGATCTGCGGGCTTCATCATCGCAATCACGCCGAAAAGTAATGCGGTTGATGCAGCAAGCGGTAGGGGTGATTGCCGCAGCCGACCTTGGACTTGAAACCAGGCGCCAAGGAAGAACAGGCACGACCACAGCAGATATCGGTCGGCAAATCGCTGGCCAGGATCGTTGGTGAAGTAGTCGGAACGCGCCAGGCACACCAGGAACCCGGCGCCTATGGCGAACCAGGAAAGTCCAATCCCGACCAGCACGATTTTTGGCGTGGAATCGGGGTCGCGCAAGCTGCGCCAGGATGAAAACAGGGTCAGCGCGATGACGCCAATGACGGTGGTGCGCAAGACCCACCAAACAACAGGATCGGCGGACCAGATTGCCAGCGGAGACTCTGCAAGAGCTGGGGCATGCATGAGTCCCAAGGTAGGGTTGGCGCCAAGGCCTGCATACGCAAGTGCCGAGCCAAGCCAAACCAACAGGTGATCCACAAAGGCGGTGGGATCGAAGCGGATCACGGTTTGTGCATGATCGCCCTGGGGCAGTATTACCAAGTAGATGATTGCAAACACCAGTGATACGCCGATGCCGGTGGTCAGGAAGCGCCAGTTGCCCGCGAGAAGAGCGGCAATCAGGACCAGACCAAACGCCGCCAATCCAGGCCCGAAGCTCAACCCCGCGGCGATCGCAAACGCAATCGCCATCGCAAAACACTTTGGGCATCGACGTCGTGATGAACGCCAGGCGACCAGAAACGCAAGTAACGCAAACCCGGCAGCGAAGTACGCGTGCACTGATTCATTGCCATGCAGGAGCATGCGCGCGTTGGCCATCCAGAACACGCCCATGCAGCCGGCCAAAGCCGCAAGTGCAGTGGAAGCAGCACCGGCGCGATCGAACCTGCGGTGCACCACCGCACCCGCGAGCGCAACCGCAAGAGCTGCCAGGGCGCCGACCCACAATTGCACGGTCTGGTCCGCGGCCGTGGCCCAGATTTCGAAGACGCGGACCAGCGCGGGTAGTACCGGGCGATGGCCGTTCTCGATCTGGAAAATGTTGTCCGGGAATGGCAGCGACAGGTACAGCGGATAGAGTCGAAACTGGTCGAACATGGGATGCCGAAGTCCGACATGTACCAGGAAACAGCCGGCGACCCACAACAGAACAACCGCCTGCGCGGAACAGATCAGCGTGACGGTGATGGATACGAGCCGACGCGCAGCCAATCCGGCTCGGGGCATGGGAATAGCCTGTAATGGTGAATCAGCGTGTCAGTATAACGCGGTCCGATGTGGTGGTCGGGAACGCAGCGGAATTCTCGGTTTTGGCGCTCAGGGCGTTCGGCAATCCAGGCCCGGAATCCGCACCAATCGCTGCAGCGGAATAGTGCCCGAGCCCAAAGGCTGGCCATTGGCGCCGTTGATGATCGATTCGTAACGGAGCTCGGCACGGTCGCAGTCGATCATGCGCCAGAACAAGGTTCCCCAGGGTTCCAGTTGGTATTGCGCCGGATCAAAGGTGCCGAACACCATGCCCTTGCCCCGGAAACGCCGCGAGCGTGGCTGTGGCCACGCCCTCTGCCGGAATCGGGCCCTGCGCGACTACCCAGCGCGTGCTGCCATCGGTATCGAACGTGAACCAGGTCAGCGCGATCTGGTTTTCCAGCACGTAGAACTGGAACCCGTGGCCGTTTTGCGCCGGGTTGTAGAACGCACCCGTGTAGCGGGAATCCAGACGAAGGGTTTTCGGTTGCCTGAGCAGGCGATCGACATCGTTGTATCCGGCATCAAACAGGAATCGGGCCTCCGGGGTCTCGAATGTGAGCAGGCCAATGCTGCTGCGCGGTTCCGCGACGCTGCCGAGCACGGCGGCGGTGGCATCGGAGAAACGACCCTGACCATCATTGCGTAAAGCCTTCAGCGCCCGCGAGAAGTCGGCCACAAACAGGTCAAGGTCACCATCCCCATCAAAATCCGTGAACTCTGCATCCATCGATGTGTGCCGGAACACCGGCAATCGCGCAGCACTCTGGTCGCTGAACACCCCTTGACCATTGTTGATCAGCAGACGGTTGCCGGTTGGCGAGTCCGCGCTGCCGTCGGCATTGGCGAAATACAGATCGGGATCACCGTCCCGATCCACATCGGCGACCGAAACCTTGCGCGTATTCTCGGCAAAACCGGCTGACGGCAGTTGGGCCGTGCTGACATCGGTGAAGCGGTTGCCCTGATTGGCATAGAGACGGTTGCGCCCGCCGCCGACGGCTTCGTTGCCGGCGACCAGGTCCAGGTCGAGGTCACCGTCGATGTCCACGAGCTTGAGGTCTTGCGTGGTGTCGATCACATCCGGCATCCACGTGGTGCTGGCATCGGTGAAGGCGCCGCCGGCGTTCAGCAGCACCAGTTCGCGGGCGCTGTTGCGCGAGATCACCAGATCCAGGTCCCCGTCCCGATCGAGGTCACCAGCCTGCACCGCATTGGAGGTCGTGTTGCCCGGCAGTGCGCCGACCGCGGCGGTGAACACACCACTGCCGTTGTTGCGGAAGTACTGGTTGCCGCTGCTGTCCTCGCTGACGAACACTACGTCGAGGTCGCCATCCTTGTCGTAATCGCCCAGTGCAATATCTTCTGAATCCTCGTTGCGCGAGCCGAAAGCGCCGGGAATGGCGGCAAACCGGAAATCACCCTCGTTGCGCAGCAACTGGTTCGGAAAGAATTCTTTCGCGAGGATGAGGTCGAGGTCACCATCGCGATCCAGATCGGCCAGAGCGATGTCCATCGAGCTGCCCGCGGCCAGATCCTGAGGGATGCGGGTGCTGGATTCATCCTGCCAGGGGGCGGCAGCGGCCATTGAAGTGGCGAGACTCAGCAGCACCAGACACTGCGGGTAAAAACCGGGCATAAAACACTCCTCAACCGGCGGAAGCCCGGATTTCACCAGATTCAGGTGCTTGGAACCCGTGAAAGAGGTCCCGGGTACCGCCGACTTGCCGAAAAACCGTGATCCGGGCTATCATCGACAGGCTTTGTCGCCCATTGGGGACCAAGCCGGAGGTGCCGAATGCCGAAAATCATCCGTCGCCGCTGAATTCACACACGGTTCGAAAGCCCATCTGGGGTGCCTCGTCAGGCCTTTGTGCCAACGCGGTCAGATGTGGCGGCACCGTGGAGGACCAACCCCGAAGCCAGCGCCGCATTCCTACTATTCCCGCGGGCGGGTTTCATCCATTTTGGAGTTTTACCCATGTCTCAAGTCACAATGCGCCAAATGCTGGAAGCCGGTGTTCACTTCGGCCACCAGACGCGTTACTGGAATCCCCGCATGGCGCCGTACATCTTCGGTGCGCGCGGCAAGATCCACATCATCAATCTCGAAAAGACCATGCCGCTGTTCGGCGACGCGATGAATTTCATCTCGGGCATGGCTCAGAAGCGCGGCAACATTCTTTTCGTCGGCACCAAGCGCTCCGCGCGCGAAGTGATGAAGGAAGAAGCAGAGCGTTGCGGCATGCCGCACGTCTCGTACCGCTGGCTCGGCGGCATGCTGACGAACTTCCGCACGGTCAAGCAGTCGGTCGCCCGCCTGAAGCAGATCGAAGCGATGTCCACCGACGGCAGCTTCGAGCGCCGCGTGAAGCACGAAGTCCTGACGCTGACGCGCGAACTCGAAAAGCTCGAGCGTTCGCTGGGTGGCATCAAGAACATGGCCACGTTGCCTGACGCGATCTTCGTGATCGACATCGGCCACGAAGAAATCGCCATCAAGGAAGCCCGTGCCCTCGGCATTCCGGTGATCGCGGTGGTCGACACCAACTACGACCCGGCCCTGGTCGATTACGCCATCCCGGGCAACGACGACGCCATCCGCGCCGTGCAGCTGTACGCACGCGCCGCCGCCGACGCCGTGCTGGAAGGCAAGGCCGCCGCCCCGCTGATCCCGGTGGTCGCCAAGGACGAGTTCGTTGAACTCGACGCCGAAGGCAACCCGGTCGAAGCGAAGGCTGCACCGAAGAAGGACGACCGTCCGCGCCGCGCGCCGGGCAACAAGCCGGGTGCGAACAAGCCGGGTGCCAACAAGCGTCCGGGCAACAACAATAACAATCGCGGCCCGCGCCGTGATGGCGGCGGCGCCCGCGGTGGTGCACGTACGCCGGAAGACGATACTTCGGCCGACTGATCTGCCGGAGCTTCGCCTCCCGAGTTCCGGGGCGCGGCATCCCGCCGCCCCGGACTGCAACCGATTCACCAACATTTGGAGTTGAACATGGAAATCACCGCATCCCTGGTCAAGGAACTGCGCGAGCGCACTGGCGCCGGCATGATGGAATGCAAGAAGGCCCTGGCTGAAACCGGTGGCAACATCGACGTCGCCATGGAGAACCTGCGCAAGTCGGGTCTCGCCAAGGCCGACAAGAAGGCCGGTCGTGTTGCGGCCGAAGGCCGCATCGTCACGGCGCAGGCCGCAGGCAGCGCGGTGATGATCGAGGTCAACTCGGAAACCGATTTCGTTGCGAAGGACGAAGGTTTTGTTGCGTTCTCCGACATGGCCGCGAAGCAGGCTCTGGCTGCGAAGATTTCCGACGTTGAAGCGCTGAAGGGCGCTGCTTCCGGCAACGGTGGCACGATCGAAGAAGCTCGCCAGACGCTGGTCGCCAAGTGTGGCGAAAACGTTCAGCTGCGCCGCATGATCGCCGTCAACACGCAGAACCACATCGGTGCCTACGTGCACGGTGGTCGTATCGGCGTGCTGGTCGAGCTGAAGGGCGGTGACGCCGAGCTCGCCCGTGGTGTCGCCATGCACGTGGCCGCCATGAACCCGCCGTACAACAAGGCCGCCGACGTGCCGGCCGACTTCATCGCGAAGGAAAAGGAAATCGAACTGGCGAAGATGACGGACAAGGACAAAGCCAAGCCGGCCGAGATCCTCGAGAAGATCATCGGCGGCAAGATCGCCAAGATCGTCAACGAGAACACGCTGTACGGCCAGCCGTTCGTGCTGAATTCCGATCTGACGGTCGAAGCGGCCATGAAGGCAGCTGGCGCCGACGTGATCGGCTTCCAGCGCCTCGCGGTCGGCGAGGGCATCGAGAAGAAGACCGAAGACTTTGCTGCCGAAGTGATGAAACAGGCAGGACTGGCCTAAGGCCCCGAAAAAAGGAGCCGAAAGGCTCCTTTTTTTTCCCGCAATTCCTGCAACACCAACCACCCAGTCCTCCAGGAGCCGATATGAGCGACGCAAAATTCAAGCGCATTCTTCTGAAACTGAGCGGCGAGGCCCTGATGGGCCGAGAGCACTACGGGATCGATCCGCAAGTGATCGGCCGGCTCGCCGACGAGATCATCGAGGTCGCGCGCATCGGCGTGCAGATCGGCGTGGTGATCGGCGGCGGCAACATCTTCCGTGGCGCCGGCCTGGCCGCTGCCGGCATGGACCGCGTCACGGGCGACCACATGGGCATGCTCGCCACGGTCATGAATTGCCTGGCCATGCAGGACGCCATCGAAAAACGCGGTTGCACTGCGCGCGTCATGAGCGCGATCAAGATCAACGAGGTCTGCGAGGACTACATCCGACGCCGCGCCATCCGGCATCTGGAGAAGAACCGCATCGCCCTGTTTGGTGCCGGTACCGGCAATCCGTTCTTCACCACCGATTCCGCCGCGGCACTGCGTGCCGTCGAGATCGGTGCCGACTTGCTGTTGAAGGCGACGAAGGTCGACGGCGTCTACACCGCCGACCCGAAGAAAGACCCGACCGCCAAGCGCTTCGACAAGCTCAGTTACGAAGAAGTGATTCAACGCAACCTCGGTGTGATGGATACCGCCGCCATCGCCTTGTGTCGCGATCACCACATGCCACTGCGCATCTACGACATGACCCGACCGGGCGACCTGATGCGGATCGTCTGCGGTGAGCCGGTGGGTACCCTGGTCCACGGCGGCTCGTGAACGAAACCAAACGACTGGCGATCGTCGGCGGTGGTCCCGCCGGGCTGATGGCGGCGATGATCGCCGCCAAAGCCGGTGTGTCGGTGGAGGTGTTCGAACGCAAAGCATCCGTCGGCCGCAAGTTTCTGATTGCCGGCCGCGGTGGCTTGAATCTGACGCACGCCGACCCGCGCGAACTGTTCCGATCCCGTTACGGTGCCGAGGCCCCATTTGTCGGGCCCTGGCTGGTTCGTTTTGACGGTGACGACGCCCGCGAGTTCGCTGCTGAGTTGGGCATCGAAACATTTGTCGGGTCGTCCGGCCGAGTCTTCCCGAAAGACATGAAGGCGGCTCCGATGCTGCGGCATTGGGTTCAGCGGTTGCGGGAGATGGGTGTTCGTTTTCACGTGCGCCATGAACTCAGGCAGCTTGCCCGGACCGATCAGGGTTCCGTGTCGCTCGAATTCGATCACGAAGGCGAAACCGTCCACCACGAAACAAAAGCCGTGATTCTGGCTTTGGGTGGCGCGTCCTGGCCCCAGTTGGGTTCGGACGGCTCGTTCGTGTCCTGGTTGTCCGCGCTGGCGCCGATCACGCCATGGCAGTCGGCGAATTGTGGCTTCGATGTTCCCTGGTCGCCGGCATTCCGGACTCGAATGGCGGGTACGCCCCTGAAGCCGATCCGCCTGTCTCTGGCCGAGGCTGGAGGCGATTCGTCGTTGCAAGGCGAGTGTGTGGTGTGTGACTACGGGCTCGAAGGCAGCCTGGTGTATACACTGTCCCGGCCGATTCGTGAGCAGATCAACCGCAATGGCTACGCGACCCTGGTCTTCGATCTGGTGCCGAGTCTTTCTGCCGATCGGCTTGAGTCGTTGTGGGGTCGCCAGGACACCAAACGATCCGTCGCCGAACGGCTGCGCCGGGTCCCTGGTCTTGATGCCGCAAAAATCGATCTGGTCTTCGAATGCATCAAGAACTTCGGCGTGCCGGCAGCTTCGTTGCCCGGTGCTCTGAAGGCACTGCCGGTTCGCCTCGAACGGGCGCGACCCATCGCCGAGGCGATCAGCAGTGCCGGTGGTGTCGCGGCCGAGGGGCTGGACGATGGTCTCATGCTGAAGTCGTTCCCCGGTCTGTTCTGCGCCGGCGAAATGCTCGACTGGGAAGCGCCCACGGGGGGCTATCTGCTGACTGCTTCGATGGCCAGCGGTGTGGTCGCGGCGGAAGCCGCCTGTGACTATCTGGGTCGGCCGGTCTGACGAAAGTCCGCGACGGTTCCGTGTACAGGCGCGCTCAGGTGCCCACGGCAGTCGAGCGGCGACCGACGGGATACAGGATGGCCGCGAACGCGAACTCGATCGCCGAGCCCACAAAAGCCCCCCACAGAACCGGTGCATTGATCATCACCAACACGGCGGCCGCGGCGATCAAGATGCCGCCACACAGCCAATAGAGCTTGAGCCCGTACAAGGTCGCGAAGAGCAGGTAACGGCCGCCGATCACCACCAGCATCGCCGGGAAGAACCACTCGATCCGAAACGATGCCAACGCAAATGCCATGATGATGCCGAGCAGCATCTGAACCGTGCTTTCCATGCCAAGGTTGGCCAAGGTGTTGTCCGGAAGCTGCTTGCCGCTTCGGCCCAAGAGCCTGCACAGCACAAGGCTCAGCGGATAGATCAACATGCCGCCGAAGAACAGCGTCAGCATGCCGATCCCAGGTGATTTCGCGAGCCCGACCAACCCGGCGGCCAACCAGACACTCGCCGACGCAAACAGTCCCGTTGCACCGGCGAAAAAGCTGAAGCGGAAATCCTGCTGGGCATCTTTGATGTGCATGGTGGGAAGACTCCGGGAATGTCGTGAAGCAATGTCGATCGCAGCAACAGATGCCTATGTGCATCCTGCAGAGCGATTGCGTGGATTCTGCCTTCTCCCGGGAACCGGGAGAAGGTGGTCCGAAGGACCGGATGAGGGACAGTCCGGCGCCAAAACCAGATCGTCGCCAAATTTCCCTCATCTGCCTGTCGGCATCTTCTCCCGCAAGCGGGAGAAGAATTCCTTCGATACGCCTCACGACGATTTCGCCTTCGCCCGTTTACGCGCCGGGTTATTCAAACCCGTCCGAAAATACCCCATCGGTCGGCGCCGTGACGGTGAGTTGGAAACTGGTTTGTACCGAGCCGGCGCCGTCAGAAGCGCTCACGGTCACCGTGTACACATTGGCCGTACCCGCTCCCACGGTGCCGCTGATTTCGCCAGTCGCCGGATTGATGGACAAGCCGGTTGGCAGTGTTGCTGAGGTGTAGCTCAGGAGTTCGCCTTCAGGCTCGGTGAACGCTGTGGCCGCATTCCAGCTCACGACTTCACCCTCGAACACGGATCGGTTCGGCAAGCTTCCAGATACCACTGGCAGGTCGTTGAAGACCGGAATGTCGAAGTAGGCGACCACGGCATCATGATCCGAAGAACGTCGGGGATCGTTCGGCAGGTCACGGAACGCGTTGGCGAAGTCGGCATTGGCACGTGCGTGCACGACACGTTCAACGCCTGACGTGGCAGCCATCGGGGCATTCACGAGGATGTGATCGAGAACTTGTGCGCTGCCGCCTTCGACGTACGAATAACGTTCCGTCGATGGACCGGTATTCGACAGATTGGTCAGATCGCCGTTGAGCAACAGGTCGGCGACGGGTGTCAGTTGGTCGGCCGGCGCCGCAGGGAGTCCCATCACCCCGCCCACGATATCGCCATACCCGTCGCTGAACTCGAACGCATTGAAGTCGCCGATCACGACGATTCTCTCATTCGGGTTCGCGGCCTGGCGGTTGTGAATAAAATTCGCGAGGCGTTCGGCCTGTGCCTTGCGCTTCTGCCGGCCACGCTCACCATCCGTCGAAGCGCCATCCACGGTGGTATCCGATACCGACAGCAGCGACAGAAAGTGATTGACGATCACGGTGACCGGCACACTGGCACCGGAACTGTCATTGACCGTCGCATTGAGTCGCAGCGGAGGGCGGTCGTATACGGGATCGACCGACCCATCACGCGGATCGACATAGGTCTCCGCAATCAGTTCGTTCGCACACGTCGGGAGTTCAATTCGCCGCGCACTGCCGGGTCCGGCCCCACGCCTTTGTTTGTACAGGAACCCCACGTCGAGCCGACCGAAACCCGGGCCATCGACCAGGCAAGCCCCGTATTCCGGGTTATTGGCTCCGGCATCGGCATTGATCCGATCCGCCAGACGTTGAAGGGTGACCAGATTCTCGACCTCGATGACTCCGACGATATCGGGCATACGCAGCGCGTTTTGGAACATCGCCGAAAACTTGCCAAGGCGATGCTGAAACCCGGTCGGCGTGACCACGGGTTCCTCGTTGAACGGAATCGTGGCGTCATCGACATCGTCGTAGAGACGTTGCATGTTGAACGACGCAATCGTCAATTCGTGGCCGTTCGCAACGGGTGCCGCAGTCACGTCGGCGCTGCCGCCGACGACCAACGGCACCGTGTTGTCATGCACGATGAAGTAACCACCGAAGTCGTAGTGCAGCGGGCCGATCGCGCCGCTGACAGTCTGGCCGACACTGAGTTCCAGCGCTGCGGTCCGGAAGTCGTCGGTATCGAGGCCAATGATTTCCTCGTTCGAGTCGTTGCAGGGGCGGGCGCAGGGTGTCGGGACATCACTGAGCAGATCCAGAGGATCCGTGCCCGGTTCCCGGAACGGCCGCGGAATCCCATCCATCGTGACGTACATCGTTCCGAATGCCGTGGCGGCAGCGGTGGTGTCGCTCATTGAGCCGTCCGTTGGCCCAACCACGCGCAGCACGCCGGGCAGGCTGACGCGCATGCCCTCGTGACGTTCATGCAGGTCGATGGCGTTGCCGGATGCGGGGACGGTCAGTGCTGCAGCAACAGGCAAGGGATTGCCGGAGGACACGACCGTGGAAACCACCGGCGCGACAATTTCGGTCACGGTGAGTTTCTGCGAGGCCGGACTTCGGTTGAATTCGGTCACCGTGCCCACCACACGAATCCGCGCGCCTTGCTGGATGGCGGCATCCGGTGTCTGGTTCAGGAAAACGAAGATTCCCTCCGAAGTGAGCGGATCGGCATCCGCGTCGGCATCTTCTTCCTGGACGAAGTAGCCGCGCGAGGCCACACCGGTGACGATGCCTTCAAAGGATACGACATTGCCGTTCTGGGGCGAGGTGTTGCCGTTGCCTTGAATCTGGGAGATGAGCAAACGCGGGTCGTCGTTGATCAGCACAACGGTGCCGGTGTTGCTGACGACGATCACGGGCAAGGTCGAGCTTACGCCGCTGATCTGCAGATCGAAGGTTTCAGCGGGCTCGACATCGGTGTCGCCTTCGATCGTGATCGCGACCGTGGTGGCAGTGCTGCCGGCCGCGATCGACAGGCCATTGGCCGCGAAATTCTGGTAATCGACACCTGCCGTCGCCGTGCCTGCCACAGTCTGCACGTTGAATGTGACTGCGGCGGAGACCGTCGCCGCGAGGCTGACCCGGACGTTCGCCGTGCCATCGACATCACCTTCGATGTGCCCCAGATTTTCGGCCGTCACGACGGCCGGAGTCTGCGCGAACGCAGTGACCTGGAAATCATCGACCGCCAGTCCGTCATCGGAACCATCGGCATTCAAGTCGGTGAAGCGGATAAAAAACGTGGCGCCATTCGCCAGATTCACATTGTTGATCAATGCGACCCGTCGCACCCGATGTTGGGCATCGTTGCCGTTGCGCGCGCCCCCGGGAGCGGTGGTGTCCGGAGAGCTGAAGTCGAGACTGTTGACGTTGACCCAGGTGCTGTTGCTGACGATCGATGTGGCATTGAGGCTGTACTGGAAATCGATGCGATCGGTTCGACCGCCTTCGCCCAGCCGCCATTGTTCACCGAAGTATTGGATGACCAGCGCATTGACGGTCGCACCCGTGTCGTTGCGGAACGACGCGCCGATCGTGCTGTTGACGCTACCCGACTGGATCATGCCGAACGCACGTTCGGTGTTGCCGGTGGCGCCGAAGCTGTAGGTGTTGCCGCCCGTCGAGCTGCCAGTGCTGGCCGCGTAGTTGGCATCACCCGGATTTTCCACGAATGCCCATCCTGCCGGCACTGCGGTGTTGGTCGTGCCGGCATTGGCCAGCGAATCAAAATCCTGCAGCACGGGGGTGTTGATCGCGGGAATACTCACCTGCGCCGAAACACTGGCCGCGGCCAGCAACAAGAGTCCCATCAGTCCACAGCCTGAACGGTTCATCCTGCTCTCCTGTAAGCGAATGCGGTGCACTGAGACTACCAGCGGTGAAAACCTTGTGGCGCCTGATTTTGCAGCACTCTGGCGGCAGAGATGCACAAAAAAGGCCCGCGCGAAGGCGGGCCTCTCTTCATCTGCGGATCGGTAAGCTACTTACTCGAAACCGTCCTTGAACACCACAAAACCGTTATTCGTTGGATCGGTGCCGGCGTTGAGGTACAGCACGAAACCGTCATGGTCGGAGCTGCGCAGTGCGGAGCCGGCCACAAGTTCCTGTGAGGACGGCGCCTCGGAATTGCCGCGGGCATACTGGATGCCTTCGAAACGCGCGCTCGCGCCCAGGGTCAGCAGGGCGTGGTCGAGTTCCTGCGGTACGCCCTGGAAGTAGAACGAATATCGCTGGTCTTCGGGGATGGCGAACACGGCTTCAGCCAGTGCCGGTGCGACGATCTGTCCGCCGGTCAACGAGCAGCCAGGCAAGGCCGGTACGCCGTTGAAGCCCAGGTTGTACTGGGAATCGCTCGCGGTGGCATCACCGCGAATGATGCCGACCACGTCGACATACCCGTCGGAGAACTGGAAGCCATTGAAGTCACCGACCAGCATCAACGGATTCTCCGGCGACACGGTCTGCGAGGCTTGCACCATACACGCGACCGAAGCAGCCTGAGTCAGACGCTTCTGGCGAACACGATGGGCGTCGACGTGATCGGCCAACGGTGAAATGTCGTCGATGCCCGACAATGAGCGCAGGTGGTTGTTGACGACGCTGAAGAAAATGTTGCCGCCGAACTGGGTGGTGCCCTCCAGCAGCAGGGATGGGCGGTCATGCAATTGGTCCGCGACGCCGCCATTGAAGGTCCACATTTCGTTCGGCTGCCATTGGGTCAGATTCGGCCCGTTGACCACCGTCACGCGTGCCGTGTTGACCAGGAAGCCGTTGTTGATGAACCCAGGATCGTTCGTGAGCGTCGGCATGAAGGCAGCGTAGACCGGGCCGCCATCAGCCTGGATCTTGGCGGCGAGCAGTGCGAGTGCATTGACGTTTGGCTCGCCATTCGCGCAGACCGTGCCGTCAGGGCTAGCCTGTTCCACCTCCTGGAATGCCACGACATCGGGTGAACGCAGCACTTCACGGATCTGGCGCGAAAGCTTGTCGAGTTTGGTATCCACGCGGACGAGGTCAACGACTTCGTCGGCGTTGAGACGGGTCGGGTCGTCGCAGCGGTCATAGAAACGGAACGCGTTCTGCGAGCCGATCGTCAACTGGTCACTGGCAGCCGCAGCCACAGGCGCCGGAAGTGCCGGCGCTGCCGAAATCACGCTGAACGCGCTCGGGAACAGTTCATATCCGCCGAACTCAAAACCGAGGATGCCGGTGGCGCTGAACGTGGTGCCGGGCACCAGGTTCTGGAACGGCAGGCCGAGGCGATCCATGTCGATCTCGAGGGCTTCCGGATTGCCGTCCCAGCGAAGGGCAGGCAGTGCCGGCGCGTCGGGATTCAGGCTCGGGTTGACGATACCGATGTCTTCCAGGGCTTGTGTGGCGGTGAGGCCCGCTTCACGCAGCGCACGGCGACCACTGGTGGTGATCACCTGTTCGGCGAGCGGGTCCGACGCGAACACTTGCACCGGACCGTTGGTCATTCCGAGACTGGTGCTGACGCGCATCCCTTCCAAACACTCGAAGTTTTTCGTCGTGTTGAAGTCGGCGCCGGTGAACGTACCGCCAGCCACCACACAGAACAACGCGGCAGGGGACGGCGATGGCATCGCGTCATCCAGTGCGAACGGAGTCGGCAGGGTAGCGCCGGTGCCGATCGGATTGACGACCAGCCCCGCGTTCGTGAACTTCGTCAGGTTCGAATAATTCGGCTGCCCCGTGGGCACGGTCACGGCTGCTTCCAGGATCGAACCGCGCACGTTCACCGTGTCGCCAATGGCTACCGTCGGTGCCGTGCTGGTGAACACGAACATGGCATCGGACGTGTCGAGCAGACCATCCGTGGTGCGGTCGTTGATGAAGAAGCCGTTCGGCAGCAAGGCCGTGACGACCTTGTCGAGCACCGTTGCCACCGTCGTGTTGAACGGGCTGGCAAACGCGTCACCCTGAATCTCGGCGATGGTGCGTACTGGTGCGGTGTCGTCATTGGTCAGCGTGGCCGTGGCGACCGCTGGGTTGATCGTCACGTTCGTGCCCGAACCGGTCAGGGTCAGTTCGACGGTTTCGTCGCTTTCGGTGATCAGGTCGCCATTGACGACCAGATTGAAGTCGGCACTGAGCGCCGGGCCCGACAACACCTGGGCGCCGGTCGACAGGGCGGCGTAATCCGATCCAGCTGTGGCGGTGCCGCCGGTGCTGGCCACCGAGAAGTTGAAATCGCCACACTGCATGGCCTGGCTCAGCGACACGCGGAAGACACGGTTGTTCGTGCCGGCATCACCTTCGTTTGCGGTCGGCACCAGCGCAGCGATGCTGGCGGTGATGTCCGAGTCGTTGTTCGTGATCGTGCCGATGCCCTGGTTGTCGCCGATCGTTGCCGTACCCGTCAGATTCGACAGGTTCACGAAGAACTGTTCGTTGGATTCGATATCACAATCGTTGCCGATCGCAACCGTGAACTGCCGGCTGGTGTTGATCGCGTCGAACGACAGTGTCTGCGTGTTGGTCGTGAAGTCGGTGCCGCTGGTTGCGGTGTCGCCTGCAGTGGTCGCGTCAACCGTGACCGTGCCGACGGGTGCGGGAGCAATACTGACCGTAAACACGGCATTGACTGCAGGGCCGCCCGAGTTGCCTTCGGTGACCGTCACGTTATCAATGCTGATGCTTGGTGTGACCGCGTCGTCATTCGTGATCACTGCGTCGGCACCGGAGTCGGCAAACGAACCAGTGCTTGCATTGCTCAGGGTCACCGAGAAGTTCTCGTTCGGTTCGATGTCGCTGTCGGCAACCACCTGGACGGTCAACGAGCCGCTGTTCGAGTCCTCGGCGATCGTGAACGTACCGGGCTCTGGCGTGGGGCTGAGGAAGTCGACGCCATCGGTCGCTGCCGGCGGACCGCTGAAGGTCGACCGTGTACGACATGGTCACGCCGCCAGCGCCGGCGACCACACCATTTTCCAGTGTCACGTTGAACGCGAAGTTCGTGTTGCCGCCGCCATTACCTTCCGCCTGCGTGAGGTCGGTGATGCGGATGCTGGCGACGTCGTCATTCGTGATCGTGCCGATGGCAGATGTTCCGGCCACCGCGATGGTGTAACCGGCGCCCGCAGCGAGGGTTGCTGTCAGCGTTTCGGTTGCTTCGATCTTGTTGTCGCAAGCGACCAGCACGGTGGCCGTGCCACTCGTCGCGTTTGCCGCGATCGTGCCGGTGCCGCCGACGACTTGGGTGCAGTCCGTGCCAGCGGTGGCAGTGCCCGCAGTGGTTCCGAAGTTGAACGTGAGTAGGCTGGTCGGCGCCGGGTTGGCGGCGACCGTGAAGGTCATCGATGTGGTGCCGCCGGGGCAGCCGACGTTCCCTTCGTTCACCGACGTGGCGGCGATCGAGAGTTCGGGTGTGGCGACGACGCCAGCTTCCGGCGTGAACGCCACGGAGCGGAAGGCGGTGTTCGTGGCGGCGGTTGCGTGTGGTCTGCGTGCCGGTAATCGGCGCGTTGAATGCGGCCGTGTCCGGTCAAGACCAGCGACGTCGGTTGCTGCGCCGTGGTGGCGCCAGAATGGCGGCATTCGGGCCGACGACCGAACCGGTCAGGCCGCGGGCAATTGGCGTGACGAGACCGCGGTCGGTCCAGACCGAGCCATCAAACGAATACTTGCGAATGCCGCCACCGGCTGCATCGTCCGAGAAATAGACGGGTGTCATTGCCGCCAACACCGGCATCTCGGTCCAGGAAGACGAAGCGCGTAAGGCGAAGTGGTCCGGTCGGCAGACCGCTGAGGTTCGTGATGGTTTGACCGGCTGTGGTCGGTGTTAGGGTGCCTACGGTGGCTAAGCGGAATGCGCCCGATCCCGAGGTGACGTAGAGCTGTCCGCCCGCGATGCCCAGGTTGCGGGTGTTCGTCACCGTGGTGCTGATTTGTGTTCCAGCGGCGATCGAACCACAGACCCGATGCCAGACGCCGCCTAAACTGGATGCGCCCACACCGCTGACCCAAATGTCCGTGCCATCAACCGTGGTGGCTGCCCGGACGCTGTTGGCATTGAACGCAGTTGTGAAGCCCGTGGTCGTATCGATCAAGCCGGTGCTGTCAATTCGAGCCACGACACGGTTGACCGTCGCTGTGGGGGTTCCGTTGACCGAGGCGGTGCCAGGCGGGATATCATAACCCGACATGGTGACGTAGCGATTGTCAACGGACCGGGAGACCATGCCCTCGCTCGTCCCGGTGCCGCCGATGGTCAGCGCCCGGTTGGCGCCGCTTGCTGCGGTCGGCAAGGCAATGGACTGAACCAGCGTGCCCGCAGTCGTGTACTCGTCGAGGAATACGGCCGTTGATGCGTTCGACAAAATGGCAGCGCCATTACCAACGCGCGCAACGACCAGATTGCCGGGAGTGAACGGGGCGGCAACTGCCGCGCTGCCCGCCATGAGAAGAACAATGGCAGCGGCCAATCCGCTTGCCTTGGGAATAGGGTGCATAGGATCCCTGAATGGATGATCGATTTGTGGAAACGCCAGATTACCACTCTCGTATTGCCCGGTCGTGACACGACCCGGCGATTTGGGCAGTTTGATTGCAGCCCGGCCCGGAGGGCGTAAGCTTGCCGCCTCATTTGTTGCGGATTCTTTCCATGCGTCCATCCAGGCTTGTCTTCGGCCCCTTGTGGCTCGTTTTCGCGGGTTTGGCCGGCAACGTGCTTGCCGCCTCGGCACCGCCGGTGGTGTCGAATGAGGGCATGGTCGTCACGGCCCAACATTTGGCGACCGATGTGGGCGTACAAGTCCTGAAAAATGGCGGCAATGCGGTCGACGCCGCGGTGGCGGTGGGCTATGCGCTGGCCGTGGTGTATCCGGCGGCCGGCAATCTGGGCGGCGGCGGGTTCATGACGCTGCAGTTGGCCGACGGTTCGCGGACGTTCATCGATTTTCGCGAAACGGCTCCGGCGGCTGCGACGGCCAACATGTACCTGGATGCCAAGGGCCAGGTCATTCCCGGTCAAAGCACGCTCGGGCACAAGGCGGTGGCAGTACCGGGCACGGTAGCCGGACTGGAACTGGCGCGTGAACGATATGGCACCTTGCCGCGCAAGCGGTTGGGCCAGCCAGCGATCGATCTGGCGCGCCGCGGTTTCGTGCTGGATCGGGGCGACATTGCGATGATCGACTATGCGGCGGTGGAGCTTCGGCTCGATCCGGCGAGTCGTGATCTTCTGGGCGAAGACGGGGGGCGCTCCCGGAAGGCCGGCGATCGTTTGGCAGAAAGACCTCGCGGCCAGTCTCAAACGGATCTCGCGTGACGGTGGACGGCCTATCGCGGCGAAACCGCGAAAGCCCGGCGCTGCCAGTCAGGCCGGTGGCGGACTCATCACCGAAGCCGATTTGTTGGCCTACCGTGCGATCGAACGCGAGCCGCTGGAATGTGACTATCGCGGCTATCGCATCATCTCTGCGCCGCCGCCGAGCTCGGGAGGTGTGGTGATCTGCGAAGTGCTGCAGGTGCTGGAGGCTTATCCAGTGGCCGAAGCCGGCTGGGGTTCGGCCCAGGGCACTCATTGGATGATCGAAGCGATGCGTCATGCTTATGTCGACCGTAATCACTATCTCGGTGATCCGGCGTTTGTCGACAACCCGATCGCACGATTGTTGGCGCCCGAACACGCGGGCGAAGATCCGTGCCGCGATCACTGATGATCGCGCCGGTGACTCCGACGCGCTGTCGCCCGGGAAGGCGCCGCACGAAGGAAGCAACACGACGCACTATTCGACGCTGACGCGGCAGGCAATGTGGCCTCGGTGACGTACACCTTGGAACGACTGGTTCGGTGCGAAAGTCACTGCGGCCGGCACAGGCATCCTGCTCAACAACGAAATGGACGACTTCACCGCTGCCGTGGGCACACCCAACATGTACGGACTGGTGCAGGGCGAAGCGAACGCGATTGCGCCCGGCAAACGCCCGCTGAGTTCGATGTCACCGACGATCGTCAGTCGGGATGGCAAGCCGGTGATGGTTGTGGGCACTCCTGGCGGCAGCCGCATCATCACCGCGGTGCTGCATACCTTGGATCAACGTGATCGACTTCCGGATGGACATTCAGGAGGCCGTTGATGCCCCGAGGTTCCACCAGCAATGGCAGCCGGAAGTCACTGCGGTGGAGGATTTTGCGTTGAGCCCCGATACGCGCCGTCTGCTGGAGTCATGGGGGCATGAATTCACGACCCCGCCGCCGGAGAACCATCTCGCGGCGATCCTGATCGGTGCGCCGGAATTGGGGGCGGCGCCGGTGCCCGGCGCACGGTTTTTTGGTGCGAATGACCCGCGACGTGGAACCGGTTCGGCAAAAGGGCCCGGTCAGTAATTGCCCGACAAGTCCCCTTCTCCCGCAAAGCGGGAGAAGGTGGCCGAAGGCCGGATGAGGGGCCGCCTGGCGCGAAGATTGGGTTGTCGCCAGATTTCCCTCATCTGCCCTTCGAGGGTGTAGAAAAACTTGTTTTTGGACGATTCTCGGCGTCCAGGCGGAGCCGGTGGCTGCGTCTGGCAGGAATGGGATTCGTGTCGGATCTGCCGGTTTTCTCGTTTGGTGCCGTGTTTGGGCGTCCCAGACCGGCGTTTAAGTCCCTTTTCGGGCCTCCTTGTTACGCCGCACTTCTGAACTTGCCCAGTTTCTCGATGTTGTGGACCAGCGCGAACAGCTTCCACTGTCCGTCGACCTTGTTCCGCCCGCGCAACGTAAAGCGATCCATGCGCTTGTTGTGTCGGATATTGGCAAACACCGGTTCTACTGTGCCGATCCGGCGACTGTATTGTTTGCGGCCTTCCTCACTATCGATCTTCTCGCGCATGATCGCCAAGTGATTCGTCGCTCCGCTTGGACGCAGGATCGCGATCTGGCGCGCGTACCGCTTTTGCGGCTGTCTCAGACATTGCGTGCGAAGCGGGCATTCGTTGCAACTCGCAGTGGATGCGCGATACCGCGTCGCTACCGATGCCCCTGCACCGCACATCTCGCCATTCCGGTGCATGTGTTTGCCAGCAGGACAGATGGCATGGCTTCCGTCTTCGGCAATCACAAAATCTCGGGCTTCAAACAAGCCCTTGTTCCGGCTGCGCTTGGCAATCGAGGAATCAATACCTTGTTGTGCGTCTTGCCGTCTTCTCATGTCTGGGTCGGCAATCAACGCATTGATACCCTGATTTGCCACTTCAGCCAAATTGTCTGCCGAGTGGAACCCGGAGTCAGCAGTCACCAGTGTTTCCTTCGTACGCAGACCCTCGCAAGCCTTCAGCGCTTCGCCAAGCAATTCCTGCTCGGCGCCCGTTCCGAAGGCTTCTGCCGCAACGATCACTTGATGCGCAGCATCGACCACGGCGATGCCGCAGTAACCTTGGATCACACCCTTGTCTGTCTTCAGCAAGCCAGATTCGTTGTCGGTGAGGTTGGACTGGCGAACACCGCCCTTCTTACCCTTCCTGTCCTTCGGATTGGCGTCCAAGAAGTCACGAATCGCTTTCGCATCCTTGGCCATGCGCTCAATCCGAGCGCGCCCCTTGGCTTCCACATCCTCAATGCTCGACTGATCATCATTCTCTCGATGCCGATTCAGCATCTTCTCAACTTGCGCTTCCATCCGTTCCGCTCGACGGGCCAGCCTCGACACGCTGCCAGATCTGCTCTTCGATGCATTCGAAGGCAACTTCACCCCATCGATCGCGAACATGTCTTTAGCAATCAAGCCTTCCCGATCAAGAATGGCCATCACTTGGCCAAACACCAACTTGATCTCGGCATACGACCGGCTGACAAAACTCGCGATCGTCGTGAAGTGCGGCTTGGCATCGGCGGTAACCGCCATGAACAGTACGTTGTGAAGACACGCCGACTCGATCGATCGGGAACTGACCAAGCCTTGCGAATAGCCGAGAAGCACTGCCCTCAGCAACATGGCCGGCGAATGGGCAGGGGCTCCGGTCAGGTCATTCTTGTACCGGGCATCAAATGGCGACAGATCCAACTCGTCCACCAAGTGAAACATCGCATGGGCAAATGTCCCGGGAACCATCTGTGCGATGAAGTCCACCGGAACAAACTTGGGAGCCATGTCCAAATCGCGAAACCTTGCCATCAAGCACTCCGACTTTGATGGCCTAATTTTCCCATCATGACCGGACTTTTCCTACAGTCTGGCCACCTTCCTCGCTTGCGCGGAGAAGGGCTGTTTCAGCACAAGGTGAGGTTGTGCCTGGCCTCTTCCAGTTCCGGCAGCACTTCGAGTGCTATTTCGAACTGGCGGCGCGCTTCAAAGCGGCCGCCGTTTAACCACTGCACACCCAATTGGTTGTGGTCCAGTGCGAGGGTTCTTTGCAGCTTGGGCGGTGTCTGGAACAAGGTCAGCGCCTCCAATGCGTAGATCACCTGCTGCGGCGTTTGCTGGATGCCGAATCGTTGACTTGCCTGACCAGCAGCGTCGACCGGGTTGCTGATGATCTGCCGGAGCCTGTTCTTCGACCGACTTCGCTGCAGAGCCCGAGACGCGGCGGTGAACCTCCGGGCCGTCTGCCAACGTGGACTGGCGCACCGATCGTGCAGCAGTGGTGCGTGCTACCTGTATTGCGGCGTGACCAAGCAGCAAACGCAGCGGCAATGGGCCAGCAAATCCGCATCGTCCCTGGCGATCCACCGCGACAGACCGAGTGTGTCGAGGATGCTCGTCGTGTGTGGGCAATCGGCCCGGTACCGTCAGACTGGATTCCGGCGTCGAGGTGATCGGAGTGTCGACGCGCACCTCCGTAACACGGTCGGGTCGACGCCAAGTCCACTTGGGCAACCAGGGCGTGGATACTGAGCTTTCGGGTCCACGCGGTCGCAGGTCGAGGCGCGAGTGTAAGGATTCGGGAACAAGTGGGCGAGCAGATACGCCGCGAGGCTTCGCCGTTCAGGCCTGACAACCATCAGCCGCCGATCGAGTTGTAGCAGAAAACAGCGCCGTAGCCAGCCAATGCGTAGTAATCGCGGTGACAGCTTGACGGTGACGTTGATCAGGCCGATGACCGGGGTGTCCGACCGGGTCCGCTCACGGAAGTTTCACCGCTTTCGGCGCCGTGGCACACCACTGCGCGAACGGAGGCGCACGACCCGTTCCGGTGCTGCAGCCATCATCCGGATCGGTGACGGCGTGTCGGCGATGCGATATCCGATTGCCGGGATCGCCGGTGGTCGCGACGTCGAGCCAGGTCATCTGCACCGGTGCGGGCTGGTAGGCAAGCGCCCGCAAGAAGCTGCCGTGGCCATGCCCCGACAGGTCAATGGCGATGTCGATTTCATGTTGCGCTGCGGTGCGCGCGAACTGCCGAGCCGACGGTGGCTCGCCGATTGCCGAGGTGCCGGATAAGCCAGCGACGACGTGCTTCGGCCAGGCGATCGGCGCATCGGGCCGTCCGTGCAGAACAGCACGTCGAACTTTGGGTATCGTAGCGCCCGGCCAGCAGCGGTATGAAGCGGTAAGGCCGTGTGGGCGTCCACACTCCAGATAGGCGATGCGCAATCGCTGATGGGTCTGGCGGCGGTCGTACCAAGATGGAGACATCCACCGGCTGGCGTGAAGGTGTTGCCCCAGTCCCGGTGCAAGGCGACAAACTGATCAGGTTCTTCCGGGTTCGCGCAGTTTCTCCAGGATCAACTGGTTCTGGCGAATCGTGGCATCCAAGGGCGCCAGTTACCGCCCTGGAAATGGTCTGCAGCCATCACCGCGGCCCTGTAATGACAGGGCCACTGCCACCCCGCCGCGGCGGTGCGGCCTGAGGATGATCGCCGTCCAGAATGCCAAGGCAGCAAGGGGACTCGGCGGCATCGAGCGGCGGGCGCGACACTGCCAGTGCCGCCTGTCTGAATGCCGCCATCAAATCCATGCTTGGTGCCCGGTTCTGGTAAAAACCGAAGTGTAGCAAGCAGTTCAGCCCAGGTTACCAGCCACTTCGTTGTCGGAGCGCTCGTCTACGCCCTCGAAATAGAATGTGCTGAGGTAACGCTCGCCGGTGTCCGGCAGCATTACCAGATACACATCAATTCGGTTTGCCGTGTTCTCTGGCATGTTTGACGGTCAGGCGAACGTGCCACCTGCCGACAGGCCGCAGAAGATGCCTTCCTGAGTGGCGAGCGCACGCATGGTCTCGGGCTTCGTCATCCGTCACCGGCATTACTGATATCGACGACCGAACGGTCCGGCAGCAGTCGAGGGCACAAAGTTCACCGGCGTCCAGCCCTGGATCTTGCGGTGGTGACCATTCCTTGCCGGCTAACAGTGCCAAGCTCGCAGGCTCGGTCACGATGATCTTCGTGTCCGGACGGGCCATTACCTTGAGCACCTGGTTCGCCGGTGAGTGCCGCCGGTGCCGTAACCGGTCACGAAGTAGTCCAGGTCGGCGCCGGCAAAATCCTGCAGGATTTCGGCCGCGGTCGTGCTGCGGTGATAGGCAGGATTCGCCGGATTGTCGAACTGCCGCGCCAGGAACGCCCGTGTTTCGCGGCGAATTCTCGGCATCGCTTGACCATGCCACTGGCGCGTTCCGGACCAGGCGTCAGCAGGACCATGCCCAGGGCGCGCATCAGCTTGCGACGCCTTTCGATCGAGAACGCTTCTACCATGAACGACACGAACGGATAACCCTTCGGCGGCGCAGACCAGCGCCAGCGATGCCGGTGTTGCCGGATGGCAGCTGACCACAGTCTGGCCCGGTTTCAGCAGAGACCCTTGCTTCGGCATCTTCGACAGCCCAGCGAGCCGGTCCTTCACCGATGACATCGGGTTGAACGCTTCGATCTTGACGTAGAAGTGGATGCCTTCCGGCGCCGGTGTTGATGCGCACGACGGGCGTCTTGCCGATCGTGCCCAGGATGCTGTCGTGGATCATGGAAGTGCCTCGGGTAGGGTGGGGCGGAAACCGCCGGTGACATTGTCTGTCGAACCGGGCCCAAAGTTCATCAGGACCTGGCCATATCCACATGCCTTGAACGAAAAACGAAGGGCTTACTCGCAATCTTCGGTGCAGTCTTCGTCTTCCTCGAATTCCTCTTCTTCTTTGAGTCTTCGTCGTCGAGATCGGTCAGAGTCCAGTTCCTTGGTCAGGAACGCGAAGAGATCGGCATTTCTTCGATCAATTTTGATGTGGGTTTGCCGGCGCCATGTCCGGCCCGGGTTTCCACGCGAATGAAGGTCGGGTACTTCCCATTCGGATTGGCGGCCTGCATGGCCGCGGCGTACTTGAAGCTGTGCGCCGGAAACACGCGGTCGTCGCGATCGGCGGTGGTCACCAGCATGGCCGGATACTCGCGTCCGGCCTGAATGGTGGGAGCGGCGAATAGGCAAAAGCGCCTGAACTCCGATTCATCCTTGACCGAGCCGTAATCCGATTCCCAGGCCCAGCCGATCGTGAAGTCCCGGAAGCGAAGCATGTCCAGGACACCGACAGCAGGCAGGGATGACGCACGGAACAGTTGCGGGTACTGCATCACCGTGGCGGCGGCCAGCAACCCACCGTTCGACCGACCACTCCGGAGCCAGTTTGCCGGGCATTCGTGTATTGGTTCTTGATCAGGAACTCCGCTGCAGCCGCGGCATCGTCGAAGACGTTCTGCTTCTTGGTGCGGGTGCCGAGTTCATGCCAGGTCGGGCCGTATTCGCCGCCACCGCGCAGGTCCGCGCTGGCATGATGCCGCCCATTTCATCCAGGCAATGTTGGCCGGTGAAAACCGCGGCGTGACTGGAATGTTGAAGCCACCGTAACCGTAGAGGATGGTCGGGTTGTTGCCGTCCAGTACCGTGCCCTTTTTCATCGTGATGAACATCGGGACTTCCGTGCCGTCCTTGCTGGTGGCACGAACCTGAGTGGTCTCGAAGTCTGCCGGATCAAAGTCGACTTTGGGGGTCTTGAACGCGCTGACCTGGCCCGACACGGCGTCGTAACGGAAGACGGTTTCCGGTTGCGCAAAACTGGCGAAATTGAAGAATGTCTCGGTGTCGTTGACGCCGCCGGCAAATCCGGTCGTGGCACCGATGCCGGGCATATCGATTTCCCGAACCGTTTCACCATCTTCGCCGATGACCACTACGACACTGCGTGCATCCATCAGATAACTGGCGATGAACTGGCCGTTGACGTGCGACACCTCGCGCAAGGTGCCGCGGTCGTTCAACCGGAAGGAATCACTTTGCCGCCAGTTCTCGCGCGCCGGTGAGTCCAGATCGAGCGCAATCAGGCGGTACTGACTGGCGTTGTCGTCCGTACGAAGGAACAATGTGCGCTCCCGGCTGCCGACAAAATCCCAATGGCGACGAGGTCTTCGAACACCCCCTTCGACCTCAGCGTCAGGCTTCGAGAGATCCTTGACCCAAAGCCGATTGCGCTCATCGGTGCCTTGGGTGCCGGTGATGACCAGAAGTCGGCCATCGTCGCTGATCGATGCACCGAATCCCCACTCCGGCTGGATCCTTGCGCCCGAAGACGAGCACATCGTCCTTCTGGGCCGTGCCGAGTTTGTGGAACCAGAGCTTCTTGGAATCGGTTGACGTCTTTCAGTTCGTCTTCGCCTTCCGGCTTGTCGTAACCTGAATAATAGAAACCGCTGTTGTCTTTCGCCCAGGTGATGCCGGTGAACTTGGCCCATTCGATCCGATCATCCAGATCCTTGCCAGTGGCCACATCCCGAACCCGGATGACACGCCAATCCGAGCCACCATCCGAAGTGGACCACGCAAACGCCGTTCCGTCCGGACTGGCTTCGAAGTCGGCCAGCGAGACCGTGCCATCCGCAGACAGCTGATTCGGATCCATCAGCAGGCGCGGTTCACCATCGAGGCCGTCTTGAACAAACACCGGTGACTGATTCTGCAGGCCCGTGTTCTGGGTATAGAAATAACGCGAGCCATGAACACTGGGTACGCCAAAACGCTCGAAGTCCCAGAGCTCACCCAGGCGATTCTTGATCCATTCGCGAGCCGGCGCTTCGGCCAGGTGCTGTTGCAGACCAGATTGTTCTGCGCAGCAACCCAGGTGGCGAGGTCCGGGTCATCGAGTTTTCCATCCGAGCGGTAGGGATCGGACACCTTGACGCCAAAACACTCGTCAGTCTGCTCGACGGTTCGTGCCGTCGGATACGACCATGCCGGATTCGGTCTTGCTGTCGCCCTCAGCCTTGGCGACAGTGTTGCTGGAGGTTTGGTCCACGCCGCCAGCGCAGCAATAGTGCCAGGGAAAAGGCAAGGTTAAGCGCATCGGGGCGCCGCGGATCGGTTCGACGGCGACCACAACCGGAAGCCGTGAAGGATGGCGACCGACCAAAAGTACTGTGTCGGCTCGGCGTTACTATTCGTCAATGCCCCCAGGATGTTCCCCGCAAGATCGTGCATGTCGACAAGGGTGCGTTTTACGCCCTCCGGGAGCAGCGCGACGACCCCTCGTTGCGCGGCAAGCCGGTGGTCGTGGCCTGGCGCGGGCACGCTCGGTGGTCTGTGCGGCCAGTTACGAGGCGCGTCGTTTTGGTGTGAAGTCGGCGATGCCGGCGATCCGTGCCGAGCGGCTGTGCCGGATGCCGTGTTCGTGCCGCCGATTTCCTGCGTTATCGCGCGGTGTCCGGCAACGCGCTGAAATCTTTCGCGCCATACCGATCTGATCGAGCCCTTGTCGCTCGATGAAGCCTATCTGGATGTATCGGTCAACAAGCGCGGTTGCCCACTGCAACCGCTGTGGCTGAAGAAATTCGTTCGGCGATTCGCGAAGAGTTGAACCTACCGGCTTCGGCCGGGGGTTGCCCGAACAAGTTCCTGGCCAAGATCGCGTCAGGCCGAAACCCGACGGGCTGTTTGTGCTCCGGCCGCACGGGTTCAGGCATTCCTCGAGCCCTTGCCGGTTGCCCGATTGCCCGGGGTCGGCAAAGTTACCGAGGCCAAACTGCAGGGACATGGATTCAACACAGTGGGAGATCTGGCAGCCACGTCCGTTGAGGTTTTGCGGGAGGTTTTTGGCTCCTACGGTCAGCGATTGTGGGAACTGGCGCGGGGTATCGATGAGCATCCAGTGGTCGTCGAGCGCCCAACCCAGCAAATATCTGCGGAAGACACGTTCTCCAGGGATCTGTTGCTGGACGAGTTCGACGACACCTTGTTGGCTCTGGCGGAAAAAGTTTGGTCCCAGACTGAGCGTGAGCCGGATCGGGTTGGCCGGACCGTCGTGTTGAAGCTGAAAACCCAGGATTTCCGGCTGTTGACTCGAGTGTGACGCCATTGGAACCGCCAGACAGTTTGCAGGTGCTTGGCCAGTTGGCGTTGTCGCTGAAAGCACGTGTGGATTTGCCCGAGCGGACGCGATATCGGCTGGCCGGTGTGGGGCTCGGCCATTTTGCTGATCGCCACGAACTGGAAGTGCAGGGGGAGTTGTTCGGGAATCGAGCGCTCGAATAAGGGGCGTTCATCACGGTTTGTTGACTCCTAAATCTAAATGCGATTCAATCGCATTTAGATTTGATGCAGCGAGGTCGCCACCGTGTTGTTCGCCAATGAAGCCGAATTTCCGCTTAGCCCGACCAAACGGACGAGCAAACCCGGTGTTTTACTAGCCAGTTGCTGGCCCGGATTCGACGGGTCACCCGGAACGTCGGACACAGGCACCCGGCGCCCGGTCGCGGAACTAGTCCCAAGAACTTTGGGCATTCACCGAATTGCTGCATGGTCAGTGACCTGATCCTGCATTCGGGCTGTTCGGACTCCTGGCCGGCCGGAACCAGACGAATCCTCCGATATCTCTGGGTGAGAGTGATCCCGGTGCCCTGATCGTCGAGTTTTTGCCGGCCATTACGGCGACCACGCCAGACGCGTCAACGAAACCGCCTGAGAGCCGCCCCGCGGAACCTCCTCGTCGTTCGCTGAAACCCTTGACCGATCCAACCACGGTACGGAAGGAAGCGAGACCCCCGATCGAAAGTCAGACGATGCCGTGGTGCAAACCCCGACGCCCGCGGTAAGCAGGCTCACCGAAGACGAAACAGCGAAACCCGCAGTCGACGTGCCTTTGACCGCGCGCGGCAAACGCGCCCAAACGCAGTATCTCCGCGAGCTCATGGTCTGGCTGGCGAAACATCGGGTTATCCGGCAGAAGCCCGGAAGCAGAAAGTCGAGGGCGTGGCCGCGTCCGCTTTCTGATCGACCGAGAGAGGGTCGACTGCTCAGTGCCGCCGTTCAACGCGGTTCGCAATCAACTTTGCTTGACGAAGCGGCGCCGGGAAGTCCTGCGTCGCGCCAATCCCATGCCCGCATTTCCGAAGGCACTGGATCGCCAGCGACTCAGCGTCACGCTGCCGATCGATTTTCCCTGTCACCGACTGAAGCTAATCCATGACCGAGTTTTCCCATGCCGTTCGCAGACCATCGCCCCGAGAGCCTCAAGCGCGCACCACGCGCTTTCTGGCGCTCGGCATTTCCAGTCTTGATCGCCGCACCAGTGCGGGCCCAGACGAAGAATCGGTCGAACTCGACACCTTGCGTGTTGAAGACCGCACCATCGACACCAATCCCCACGCCGAGAACGAGGCGCCTTACAAGTCACGGACATCAGGTGACACACGCCGACAGACCCCCATCGCCGAAACTCCCGCAACCATCAGTGTCATCACACAAGCGCAGATCAAGGAGTCGGGCAACCGGATTTGCGGGACATTGTCAGCGCCCAGCCGGGCATCACGATCGGTACGGGTGAAAACGGCAATGCCTTTGGTGACCGGTACGTGATCCGCGGACAGGAAGCGCGCAGCGATGTCTTCATCGATGGTCTGCGTGATCCGGGCATGACAATCCGCGAGAGTTTTGCCGTCGAGCAGGTCGAGATCACGAAGGGACCCAATTCAACATACGCCGGCCGCGGATCGTCTGGAGGCACGATCAACAGTGTCACGAAACAAGCCAGCCCGGATTATGACTTCGCGAAAATCGAAGGCGGTGGGGGCACTGATGAGTACCGACGGATCACGATCGATGGCAACTTGCCGATCGGTGATCGTGTTAGCCGGTGCGCCAATCTGCTGCATGCCTTTGAGCAAGTGCCCGATCGAGGGCCAGCCGATCGCAAACGGGATGGCGCAGCTGTTTCGGTGCATGTTGCAGCAACCGATCGTGTCGAGGTGCTTGCAGACTTTTACCTGGATGCATCGGGCTCTGCCGATCTGGGCACCTATATCGTTCCGGGCGGTGGCCGTCCGGTTGCCGACCTGCCTGTTATGCAGCAAGCCGAGGATTTCTCGAATCCACGGTGGACATCGGCACGCTGCGACTGAAGATTGACGTAGCCGAGGCTGGCGGATCGAAAATTCGCTTCGGCATGGTCAGACCGACAACGGTTATGTGCTGACCGGCGCGCGTGGCAGTACTCGAGCAGTCGGTGATCCGCTGGCGCCGGGCGCGCCGACAATTACCCTGAGCACGCATCAAGGCTGGCAGGAAGTGGACTATCTGGTCGACCAGTTGAACGTGTTCCATGAAGCTCAATGGGGCGGGGTAGCGCATCGATTGGTGTTGGGTGCCGAGTACGCCAAGCACGAGGTGCTCAATGGATTACACCGTCACGAACAACGGTATTCGCAACTGTTTCACCGGCAATGGCAACGGCACTGCCAATTTCTGCGGTTTGGGTCCGGATGGCCGGGCAGTCTCGAACCTCAATGGTTTGCTCCAGCGCAGTATTGTCCGGGGTGTTTATGACGCCGACTATGCCATCGCCACACTGTCCTTATGCCGCTCGATGATCGACCTCGGTGATCGCTGGCATCTGACCATGGGCTTGCGCTGGGACGACTTCGATTACGGCAATACCTTGCGCAACAGCGCCGGTGTCGAAACGCGATACGCCTATTCAGATAGCCTGTGGAACGGCAATGCAGGGGTCGTGTATGACTTGAACGACATCGCCAATGTCTATGTGAGTTACGCCACGGCCAGTGACATCAACGGTGGTGAATCGGATGTCGGCGGCAGCTGCGGATACGGCGGATTGTGCGGCACGCCGGAGCAAGTGGTGTTGAGCAAGCCGGAACGTGTCGGCAACATCGAGCTTGGTACCAAATGGAACCTGTTCGATGAACGTTTGCTGGTGACTGCGGCGCTGTTCCGGATCACCAAGGACGACGTGATGGAAAGCGTCGGGAATGCCTACAGCACGATCGGAACCCTGAACACCGGAAAGAACCGCGTGCAGGGTGTCGAGTTCGGCATGGTCGGCAATCTCACCGAACGCTTGAGTGGCCAGTTCGCCGCGAGCTTCATGGATTCCGAGGTCCTCGAGGCGTTTGTTGCGAATCAGATTGGCAAGAAGCTGAGTAACTTCGCTGATAACAGCGCGCACATGCAATTGCGTTATCAATGGACGCCCCGGTTCTCGTTCGGTGGCGGCGCCACGTATTCCGGCGAAATGTATGCAGGTCAGCCCGATACCGCTGCCGGATTCGATGCCGCCACCGGGGTCTATTCGTATCGCGTGCCGTCCTACACGACCTTCGATGCGTTCGCGAATTATGCGTTCACGGACCATTTCAAGGCTCGGCTCAACATAGGCAACGTGTTCGACAAGAATTACTACCTGGCGGCTTACCGCAGTGGTGCATTCACTTATATCGGCGATGCACGGAATGCCCAACTGAGTTTCAGTGTGGACTTCTGACGTGACGATCAGGCTACCCGCCGGGTTGTATTGCGCTGAAGATTACGAAACGCAGGCTCGAACGATCGTCGGGCCTGCAGTCTGGGCGTGGCTGCAAGGTGGCTGCGGTGCGGAACATACTTTGCGCGCCAACCGAGCAGCGTTCGACAGCATCGGGCTCTATAACCGTGTGCTTCGTCGCTCCAGCGGCGGGTCCACGCGGCTTGAACTGTTTGGACAATCGTTGAGCCATCCAATCCTGCTGGCGCCGGTCGCCCAACACGGGCTTGTGCACGTTGAGGGCGAACGGGCCACGGCACGAGGCGCAAGAGCGACGGACACGGTGATGGTGGCTAGCACCCAGTCCAGTCTGCCGATGGAATCCATCGGCGAGGAACTGGCGGGGCAGGGATGGTTTCAGTTGTATCTGCAGCCGCGACGCCAGGACACCCAGATCTTGATGCGTCGGGCCGAGGCCGCGGGATTCCGGGGTTTGGTTCTGACGCTCGATGCACCGGTGCAAGCTGCATCCCGCGCAGCCATGGCGGCCGGCTTTGCAGCTTTACCGAAAGTGTCCCTAATCTGGAAGATTTTCCCCTGCACCGCGCCGCGAACTGGATGCTGGTGACTCAATCATGTTTCAAGGCGTGATGGCCGATGCGCCGGACTGGCATGATCTTGACTGGCTTCGTCAACAGACAACGTTGCCGCTGATCGCCAAGGGCGTCTCGTGCCCGGCTGACGCGGTCCGGTTGGTTGAGTCAGGAGTCGATGCAATCGGCGTGTCGAATCACGGCGGTCGCACGTTGGACGGCGTGCCCGCGAGCCTTCACCTGCTCCCGGCGATTCGTCGGCGAGTTGGCCAGGACTTGCCGGTGATTCTGGACGGCGGTGTCCGGTCCGGAAGTGATGTTCCGGGCGATCGCTCTCGGTGCCAATGCAGTGATGATCAGGCGGCCTCAGTTGCATGCCTTGGCGTGGCTGGCGCGCTGGGCGTGGCGCATCTGATCCGTCTGCTTCGTGACGAACTCGGAATTGACCATGGCCTTGACCGGGGCCTTCAATCTGCGGACATCACGCCGGATTGTCTGCATTTTCGGAGCGTGGAGCATGTTGAACGTATTCGATGGCGTGCTTGATACGGCAAGTGTCGCGCATTATCGCGCTCAGCTGGATTCAGCGACATGGATCGATGGCCGCAGTACGGCTGGAACCTTGTCGCGGTCGGTGAAGCAGAACCAGCAGCTTGATCCGAAAAGTGAGCTGGCGATCGAACTGGGCAATGACCTGCTTCGACGCCTGGGCAACCACACGACGTTCCTTTCCGCTGCATTGCCTGAGCATCCACCCGCCGCGGTTCAATCGTTATCGTGATGGCGGCCATTACGGCATCCATGTCGACGGCGCCGTCATGCGTGTCCGCGAAGCCGGGATCACGATGCGAAGCGATCTGTCGGCCACGGTGTTCCTGAGCGAACCCGATGATTACGACGGGGGTGAACTGACGATCGAAACACCCTTTGGGGCGCAGGGGGTCAAATTGCCAGCAGGATCGATGGTCTTGTATCCGTCGGGCAGTCTGCACCAAGTGACGCCGGTCACGCGCGGTGAGCGCCTTGCTGCCTTTTTCTGGATACAGAGTCTGGTGCGTGATGAGGGCGAACGTCCTTGTTGCACGATCTGGACCGAAGTATCCAATCATTGTCGGCACAATTGCCGGCCGATCATCGGGATGTTCTGGCGCTCAGTGGTTCGTACCACAACCTGCTGAGGCGCTGGGCGCAGCCCTGAAGCGGGCAGGACAGATCCAATGGTGGCGCGCCCGGAGGGACTCGAACCCCCGGCCCTCGGGTTCGAAGCCTGATGCTCTATCCAGCTGAGCTACGGACGCGTGCGGCACAAGTCTAACAGCGTCGAGCAAAAAAAAACCGCAGCCCGCAATCGGGCTGCGGTTTCATAGCGGTCGATCAAGCCTTGCCGAGGTGGCTGCGGCTTCTTGCGTAGGCAAAATACACCACGAGCCCGATCACTGCCCACACTGCAAATACAGTCAATGCCTTGACGGAAAGATTCACGAACAACAGAAGGCAACCAGCGATTGCAAGCGGGCAAACGATCATCGCCATAGGGGTGCGGAAGGCACGCGGACGATCAGGTTGGGTGCGGCGAAGAATCAATACGCCGACGGCCACCATGACGAACGCAAACAAGGTTCCCGAGTTGGAGATATCAGCCAGGATACCGACCGGGAACAAGGCTGCAAACAGCGAAACGGCAATGCCCGTGATGATCGTGATGACGTGAGGGGTGTGGTACTTCGGGTGCACCCTCGAGAAGGCCTCGGGGAGCAAGCCATCTCGGGACATCGTTAAGAGAAAATTCGCGTCTGGCCAAAGATCATCATCAGGATCACCGACGGAAGAGCCAGACTCGCAGCCATTCCAACTGCCCAACCGAGCCAACCTTGATTCAACGAGCGCAGAACGTGAGCAAGCGGTTCTTCGCTGCACACCAATGCTTCCGATCCTTTGCAGGCGGCCACGAATGCGGCGCTGCCGGGTTCCATTGCGACTCCGGATGCGTCCATCAGCGGTTGTGCGCCGGCTGCACCCACTGCACCATAACCCACCAAGAGGTAGAACACCGTGCAAACCGCAAGGGAGCCGATCAAGCCGATAGGAATGTTCCGGTTAGGATTCTTCGTTTCCTCCGCAGCGGTGGATACTGCGTCGAAACCGACATAGGCGAAGAAGATTGAGGCTGCGGCACCAAGGATACCGATTCCACCCATTGGGCTGCCCCACCCGGTCGGAGTGAACGGCGTGAAGTTGCCAGAGTCTGCCGCCGGCACAGCAACTACAACGAAGGCAATCAGAGCGGAAATCTTGATGACCACAAGAATTGAATTGACCCAAGCACTCTTCGATGTCCCGAACACCAGAAGCATTGTCACCAGCAACGAGATTGAGAATGCCAGCAGATTGAATCCGCCGCCGTTCAATGGTCCGGCCTGCAGGAACTCCGGTAGTCCCACATTTGCCGCATTCAGCAGACCGTTTACGTAACCTGACCAGCCGACCGCGACTGCGCCCGCTGCCACGGCATATTCCAGGATTAATGCCCAGCCCACCGTCCAGGCCAGCATTTCGCCGAGAACGGCGTAGGTGTATGTGTAGGCAGAACCCGACACCGGCACCATCGAAGCTAGTTCGGCATAGGCCAGAGCAGCCAGTGCGCACACAATTGCAGCGATGACAAACGACACCATCATTCCCGGCCCGGCCTTTTGAGCTGCTTCGGCAGTCAGGACGAAAATGCCGGTGCCGATGATCGCGCCGATTCCGAGCATGGTCAGCTGGAAGGCGCCGAGCTGGCGTTTCAGGCCGCGTTTCTCGGCAGTCGCGAGAATCTGGTCCAGCGGTTTGATGCGATCAAAAGCATCCGTCTACTCCGGTCTTGAGGTCCTTGGTGCTGCGGAACCACGCCAGGACTGCCGACGACTCCTCGTCCGACGGCTGGGCCCAGGTGGCTGTTTTGTGTCGGTTGCTTCGGAAATCCCTGGCGGGTCTACCGCCGGAAAGTCTCTGGTGTAACCAAACCGCTCGCTAAGATACGCACGAACCCGCCAACCGGCAAGAGGATTCCGTGATACCACCGTTTGAAAACGCCCAAGCTCAGGTTCTGGCTCTGCTGGACCAACTGTCCGGAACTTCCGTTCTGGACCCGGAAACTCTGGCGGATTTCCGGATTTCGCGCACTCCAGTCCGGAGTGTTGCCTGAGGTCGCACCTGGTCGGCCATTTCACCGGATCGGCGTTTGTGGTCAGCGCCGATGGCCGACGAACCCTGCTGACCCACCACCGGAAGCTGGATCGATGGTTACAGCCCGGCGGCCATGCCGACGGTGACGGTGATCTTCGGCGGGTGGCCCTGAAGGAAGCGGAAGAAGAGACGGGTCTTGCCGCTCTGGAAGTCGAGGCTGAAATTTATGATCTTGATCGCCACTGGATACCGGAGCGCAAGTCCGAACCCGGGCATTGGCACTATGACGTCCGGTATGTCGTTCGCGCGACCGGCGATGAATCCTTTGTCGTCGGCGAGGAGTCGAATGATCTCCGCTGGTGGCCCATCGAGGTCGTCGCGGCCGAAGAATCCTTCGATCCTTCCCTGCGCCGGATGGCGACGAAGTGGCTGGCGGTTGTGTAGGCTGGCGCTGAGCGAAGCGAAGCCCAGCTCCTTGCGACAAGCCAAGAGGAAACTCGGTGTGGGCGTGTCCGGCCTACGGCGCTCTTGCGATCATTCGAGGTAAATAGCTGGGCTTCGCTTCGCTCAGCACCAGCCTACACTCGCTTCGCTCAGCACCAGCCTACACACGCTTCGCTCAGCACCAGCCTACATTCCGCTTCGCTCGGCACCAGCCTGCATTCTCAATACTGCAGCACGCCGGTCTTGCCGCGAAACACGCGGTAAGAGAGAACCGTGTACGCGATGATCACCGGCATCACGACCAAGGCGCCATAGAGGATCACTCGCTGTGCCTCGGGTGCACTGGATGCCTGCCAGAGGTCCATCCGGTCGATGACCAGATACGGAAACAGGCTGTAGGCGAGACCGTAGAACGCCAGCATGAAGATGCCGACGACGCTGGCAAATGGCACCCAGTCTCCGTAGTGGTCGTTTTGCGACAAGCGCTCGGGCAGGCGCCGCAAGCTGCGCCAGGCAATGAAGAACAGCAGCAGTGTGGTCAGCGGCAAGGGCGCGAGCAGCACCATGTTCGGCAAACTGAACCATTTTAGATCAGCAGAATCCCGAGGGCGACCCAGGCGATCGCTTTAGTGACCAGGACACCGCCCGTGTCTGAAGTGTCCCTTCGGTCTTGATGATCAACCAGGTGGCGCCCAGCAATACATAACCTGCGGCCAGACAGATTGCGATCAGCGCCGCGAATAACCGTGCCGTGCCGCTGTCTTCGAACCCGAGGACGTAACGCCCCAGCATCCAGCCCTGTGCCAGCGCCGCGATCAGGGAGCCGAGCACGAACATGCGATTCCAGAATGGCTGTCGGTTCGTCGGGGCCTTGCTGCGGAAGTCGAACGACACCCCGCGCAAGGTCAGTCCCAGCAGCATCACCGCCACCGGCAAATACAAGGCACCGAGGATGATGCCGTGGGCAAACGGAAACGCCGTCAGCAGAATGCCGACGCCCAGCACCAGCCAGGTTTCGTTGGCGTCCCAGAACGGGCCGATCGCCCTGACCATCAAATCCTTCTCATCGGCATCCCCGAAGCCGAGCAGCCTACATCAGCAAGGTTGACAGCACCATTGGTGCCGGCAGATCGGCCGCAGCGTCCCTGGTCAGGAGTACACCGGTGACCAGCCATGGTTGGCGCCCGATCTCGGTGACGTACCAGCCTGACAGCGTGCCGACCCAGCCGGAGAACGTTCCGAGCGGCGCGACTGGGGATGGAGGCCTGGAAAGTCATCAAGTCCGCGGATTTCTCCGTTCCAGTCGTGGTGAGGTAAAACCTGGCGAGCTTCCGGAATGGCCACTTCGCCGATGTTGCGTCGCTGTTCTCGTCCGGCCAACCGAGCAGGACGGCTGGTGCGCCGCGCTGGGTCTGCCAGATGCCTTCCATGGCTGCGAGTTTCGCGGGTTGATGTTCCAGGTGTTCAGGCCATGGAGGTCACCCAGCAGAATCAGGGTCGGGACCAAGGTTGCGCCGAGCAGCAGGGCGATGCGCAGGGTGGGCGGATGTCCGCGCTGCGTTGGCCTTGAACCAACGATATGCGGTGACGCCGAGAACCATGAACGTGGCAGTCAGGCGCTGGCGCCGAGCATGCGCCTCAATCGATACGGAAAGCTCGGGTTGAAGATGACGGCTGACCAGTCGACCACATGTGCGGCCCAATGCCCGTCGACACTCTGGCGCATCTCGAAGCCGGCTGGCGTCTGCATCCACGAGTTCAGCGCCAGAATCCAGAATGCCGACAGCGATGTACCGATGGCCACCAGCAGTGTCGCCACGGTGTGCCAGCGATGACCCACCCGCTTCAGGCCAGAGCATGATGCCCAGGAAACTCGCTTCAAGGAAAATGCCGTGAGGACTTCGTAGGCCAGCAGGGGCCCGGCAATGTTGCCGACCGTATTCATGAAGCCAGGCCAATTGGTGCCGAACTGAAGCTCATCGTGATGCGCTGGCTGACGCCCAGCGCAAAACTCAGCGCGAACACTTTCACCCACAGGAAATAGGCATCCATCCAGAAGGAGTTTCCGGTCCGCGCAAACCGCCATTTGAAGAACACCAGAAACCAGCCGAGGCTGATCGTGATCATCCGGAACCAGAATGTGAAGCTGATGTTGGCTGCGAACTGGATGCGGCGCAGCAACAGCGGGTCGAGTTGGTCATGGCCTGGCCTTCTTGTTGCGTGTTGCGGCGGGTTTCGTGAGTCCTTCATCAGCAGCAGCTTCTGCGGCGGATCCAAGCTTCATCAGTTGGCTAGCGTCCGTTCATCCAGTTTTCTGGACGATCGGCAAACCAACTGGTGCTGAGTTCGATGAGTTTCGCATCGAAGCCATCCGTTTCTGCGCGTGGTCGGGTTCGTTGTCCGGTTGGACGAGAAGGGCATCACGCAACATCGTCAAGGTCGGGTCGACTTCGCGCTTTCGGCGTTCCTCGGCAAGCGTCCGGAAAATCGCCCAGAGATCGTTGGGGGCCGAGAAATACTCGCGGCGGTCGCCGGGTTGGTGCAGCAGGCGGACCAGGCGCCAGGATTCAAGTTCCTGAGCCTCATGCTCGCGTTGGATCGAAAAGGCCAAGGCTTCGGCGATTTCGTCGGCATTGAGTGGGCGGGCGCTCACGAACAGGAGGGCGAAATCTGTCCCACGGTTCGATTGATGCCCCATCGCGAGCCCATTTCGCCGAAGTGGAGGACAAAACTTTGGACCAGAGGGTGAGATTCATGGAGGTTGTCGACGTTCAGAATTACTGAAAAGTATAAATCGTACGCCGTCGGTCGGTTGTGAAGGGTGTTGTTTGTTTTCCAAGGCTTGCGCGAGCGGCTGAATCAGGCAAAATGCATCATGTAATAGCGCATTAGTACATTAAAGATCTTGGCTAGAAACCATCTCGAATCGGATGCTCAGGTCGCCGTCATGAAGAAACGCTTCGTTCAAGTTGATGAGTCCAGGGGAGTGTGGCGGGCCTGAGCTGTTCCACGCATCCTGGCTCTGGAATCGCCGGTTGAACTGGAAGCCTTGTTCGTTGATCTGTGCACGCCGGCGGAGCTGGAGGCGCTGATCGATCGCTGGCGTGTCGTACCGCATCTGATGCGGCGAACCCTATAGAGAAATCCACGAACAAACCGCCGTCAGCGTGACCACCATCGGGCGTGTCGCCCGAACTCTGCAATTGGTGCTGGCGGGTACCGCAAAGCGCATGAACGACTGGGCGAACGAAGCCCGACGAACAAGGAATCGACAGAAAGAACCGTGACCGGCTGCGGATTGCCGTACAAAATCAGGTCCGACTCGCCGAGTCGTCCCAGCAATCTGCTGGCGCCAATGTGGATTTCGGCTTCGGCAAAGCCGCGACAAGTTGTTCTGTTTCGGCGAAACCACGCCGTCGACTTGTTGTTGGTCAGGGATGACGACATCCCGGGCCTGATCGCCGAAGGTACCTGTGACCTCGGTTTTGTCGGTCGTAACGTGTTGGCCGAGCGCGGCTGGCGGGCAGGCGACGACCGGTTCCAGCGAACTGGTGGAAGTTCGCGCGCTCGGATTCAGTGGCTGCCGTTTGTCCATCGCGATTGGTCAGATGAAACCTGGGAAGGTCCGCACAGTTGGCCGACGGAAGATCGCAACGAGTTACCCGGCGCTGCTGGGTGACTATCTCCGTCGTAGCGACGTCCGAGGCTGAGATCGTCCCGTTGTCCGGTTCCGTCGAAATTAGACCGAAACTCGGCAAGGCCGAACTCTTTTGTGATTTGGTGAGTTCCGGCGCGACCCTTCGAGAACCAGTTGGAAGGTAGCGGCCAGATCATCTTGGAACAGTGAAGCGGTACTGGCGGGTGCCGTGCTCGACTTGTCGATGAGCGAGCGCTAGTCCTTGAACTGTTGTTGCGCTGATGGATAGCTCATGGCGGTCCGCGACACCAAACTGTTGTTGATGCAACTGGAGCGACAGGCGCTTGGCGCAAGCAACTGGCGTTGCCCAAGAACGCCATCGCCAGCGTGTTGTCGTCCGACGCCAGGACAGCGGATGAACTCTGCCTAGGCAGCAACGTCCGCTATCGACGCTTGACTGGGCGGAACTGGAATCCATCAAGAAAGCCGGGGCACGCAACTTGATGGTGCTGCCGGTGGAGCGAATGCTGGCATGAGCACCTTGCCGATCTATCGATGGTTTGAACTGGATGTCGATCAGCGCAACACGGTTCTTGCGCGTCCGGTCCTGCGTGACCAGCCCGAACGCCGAGTCGAAGTGGCACGCCCGATCGATCAGGTGCGCGCGATGGTGATTACACCCCGGCTGCTCACGCGGCGGTCTTGATGGCGTTGAATGCCTGATACCTGCAGGTGTCCGAGGTGGAGTTCGACGACGTTGCGACGCAGGTGTCGCCTGAATTGGCGTCGGCCGTTCGCGCAGCGTTCGCTCGCGTCCGGACGTTCCATATGTGAAGGCGTGTGCGCCTAAGTCCGTTATCCGTCGCAAACCGCGCCAGGCGTGGTCTGCGAGCGATCCACCGCGCCCTCGATTTGGTGGGGCTGTATGTGCCGGCCGGAGTCCGCGCCTCTTGCTGTCCACGGTCATCACGCGGCGGTCCCAGCGCAGCTTGCCGGCTGCTCACGGGTGGTTTTGTGTTCGCCCCCGAAACGTGAGGGCTTGGTCGACCCGGGCTGTGCCGTCCGTTGCCCGCGAACTGGGGATCCATCTGCTCTTCAAGCTCGGTGGTGTCCAGGCCATTGCCGCGATGGCCTACGGACGGCTCGGTGCCCAAATGCGACAAGACTTTTTGGTCCGGGTAACGCCTGGGTCACCGAAGCAAAACTGCAGGTTTCGGGTGATCTCGCCGGCGCAGCGATCGAGGTGCCTGCAGGACCCTCCGAGGTGCTCGTCGTTGCCGATTCCGGTGCCAACCCGAGCTCGTGGCGGCCGATCTGTGTGTCGCAGGCCGAACACGGCCCCGGACTCGGTAAGTGATCCCGTTGTCGTCCCGCAACAGCCCGGTCTCGGCAGTGGACGCGGCATTGACACGACAACCGCGAAACTCGCGCGCCGATGTGGCCGCCAAGGCACCGCCAACAACCACGATTCTCGGTCGACTCGATCGAGGACGCGCTGGTGATCAGCAATCCGCTACGCGCCCGAGCATTTCATTCCGTCCGTGCGAGATCCGCGCGCGTCTTTGTCGGGGTCCGTCACGCCGGTACGGTGTTCCTGGGCGACTACGCCCCTGAGTCGGTCGGCGATTGTTGTTCCGGGACCAATCACGTACTGCCGACCGCCGGCGGCGCGCGCGCCTACAGCGGGGTATCCGGTGCAGAGGTTTCCAGACCGCGATCACTCGTGGTCAGCAGCTGACGCGCGACGGACTGGGTTTGATCGGGCCGGACGCCGTCACCCCCGGCAACGCTGAAGGCCTCGACGCACACGCACGGTCGGTCACCATCCGGCTGAGGCGGTGTCGCGAGTGTGCTTGATCTCGTTCGTCCGGAATTGCCGGCGCTGTCGGGATATTCCTCCGCGCGACTGAGGCCAGCCAGGCCTGTATCTTCCTTAAACCCGCCAATGAGGCCCCCGAATCTCCCGTGGTCGGTGCTGGTTGCCACCGTTATCCCGACCCTCCAGCGGAGTCTTTGCGGCAGTCGTTGGCCGCGCTCTAGGGCGCGGATGCCGATCAATGCCTGGTCGGTCGCGGCAGTGACAGGCCATCGATCTGCTGACCCGCGTTTTTGTCGGGCCGGGCACGATGCTGGTGATTTCCTGTCGACCTTCGGCATGTATGCCGCCTGCGCTCGCATCCAGAACGCCGAGGCGGTCGAGATCCCGTTGGCGGTGGCGAACGGATTCGCCTATCCGCTGGTCGAAGCGGTCACCACGCGATTCTGGATCAAGTGGCGTCACTGGTCTGTCTTGTGTATGTCTGTACGCCTAACAACCCTACTGGCAACGTGTGCCCGTCGAGTCGATCGAACGGTTGGTGCGAGGTGAGCGCGGGCGTTGTCTGGTCGCCGTCGATGAGGCGTATGGCGGGTCTTCCGGCAACGCCCCGGCGATCAGCTCTGCTGTCCAGGTACGAACACGTGGTGGTTCGGCGTACCTGAGCAAGAGCCCTGGTTTGGCCGGGGAACGTATCGGCGCCGGCCTCGCCGCGCCAGTCGTTATTGGTCTGCTGCGCAAGATCATGGGCGCCTCATCCTTTGCCGGCCAGTACCGTGGCGCTTGCGCTCGAAGTATTGGCCCTGGAGCGCTGGCCGCCAAGGTAATAAGCCTGTCGCGGTGGCGTTTCAGGAACGTTCGCGTCTTGCGCGGCACTGAACTTCGAGTCCGCCTGTCCGTGAGGTGTTGCCGTCGGAAGCCAACTTCCGGCCGTTCGGTCTACTGATCCGAACCGGTTTAATATCTGGCGCGCGGCATCGTCCTTCGCCAGTTGCAGAACATATCCGGGTCTTGCCCGACGCTTTGCGGATCAGCATCGGTACCCCGGTCGAACATGATGAATTGATCGCAGCGCTCCAGTCGCTGGTCACGCACCTTGGCAGAGGCCGCCTGATGCCACGCAAGATCGCTTTTCGACCGCGACGGAACCTGATCGAGGAGCCGGCGGACTTCCGGATTGACTCGTTGACGAAGTTCAAACTGGTTCTGGAGTCATTCCGGCCCTGATCGCCTTGCGTGATGCGGGTATGAATTTGTCATGGTCATCAATCAGGACTGGACTTTGGCACTGACTCCGTCTCCGCAAGCGGATTCGAGGCGCCCTGCAAAGGCTCCTCCTCGAGATTCTCGGAGTCCCAGGGCATCCGGTTTTTCGGCGATTCAGCACGACCCGCATTTTGAACACCAGAACGTGCCCACCCGCAAGCCGGGGATTGGCACGCTGCTGACTATCTGTGGGGCGGGACACCCTGATCGCCCGGAGTGCGGTGATCGGCGATCGCAACACTGATCTCGGAACTTGCGGCGAATCTGGCGTGCGCGGGTTCCGTCTTGGCGAGGGCCGCGAGGCGACCGGCCCGAAATCGTCGACGCGCTCACGGCCGGTCCGAGGCGGGCCGACGTCGAGGCCGGTGACCGCCGAAACGCGGATTCGTGTCAGCGTGGATCTGATCGAGCGGCGAAACCCGAGATCGCCACTGGGCCCGGATTCTTTGACCACATGCTGGAGCAGATCGTGGAAACACGGTGGTTTTGCGTTGCGCTGACCTGCGCCGGCGATGTTACCCAGCGTGTCGATGAACACCACACCATCGAGGATTCCGCGTTGGCGCTGGGCAGTCTTGCGTCAGGCGCTGGCGCCAAACGTGGCATCCGAGCCGATATGCAGCTCCAGCTGCTGCTGATGGACGAATCCTTGGTCGACGCCGCGCTGAGACCTGCCTTGTCGGCGGCTCATTTGTGTTTGACGGCCAGTTGGGGCTGGAGCGGAACGTCGGTGACTTGCCGACGGAATTGGTCCCGCATTTTTCCGGTCCTCCGTGCGAGACCCTCGGTGCCAACCTGCACCTCAAGGTGCGCGGGAGAACAACTGTATCACCGCAGTTGAAGCGTAGTTTCGAGGCTGGCGCGTAGTGCGCTGTTATAAAGGACGCCATCCGGCGCGAAGGCAACGAGCTGCCGGGAGTACGAAGGGCAGTTCAGAAGCTGAGATCGATGCGTCGTCTTGCTGGAAAGTGGCGCCAAGATCACGTCGGTCCGGGCGGTCTTCAGTCGTCTCGGGGTCGACGCGACGATGACCGCCGGATCCTGAACGGATCCGGCGCGCCACCCATGTCGTGCCGCTGGCGTGGCGCGGCGCGGGCCGCCATGGACACCCGCGCGGCAACGGCTTGCTCGAATTGATCCTGACGCTTTCCCAGCCACTGCTGGGCGTGTGGGCGTGCGCCAACTCTTGTTTGAACATTCGAAGAGGGCGACACGCCGTGTCTCGGTCTGTTGCCCGGTCCGATTCGCCGGTTCGCCGTGGCCGACCAGCTGCGCGTTCCGCAAGAAGGGGGCTGGAACCAATTGTCGGTATCCGGCCATCGTGTTGATCGAAGGGATCACGAACGACGCTTTCGCCGACTTTGTCCGCAGCTGCCATCGTGCCGATGTTGGTCCGGGAATACGCTCGCCGAGTGCGACTACGGCCAGCCGTCGCGGTCGTGGCAACGGCCGAGTTTCGGGGCAATTGCACCAAACCGAACGATCCGCCGACGTGGGGGGGCACGTTTGTTCTGCAACTTTATCCGAACAGGGTCCATGATCCGGATTCCAGCAATCGACCTCCGTAAATCTTCGTTTCGCGTCGTTCGCCTCAAACAAGGCGACTATGCCCAGCAGACGACGTCGCGCCGACGAACCGCGGGCCTGGGTGGACAATCTCTCGCTAGACGGTGAAACACTTGCATCTGGTCGACCTGGATGCGGCCAAGGACGGGGCTTCGGCCCAGCGCGAATTGATTCGCGATCTGATCTACCGGTTCCATGGCGGGGTTCAGGTGGGTGGTGGCGTGCGCAATGAAAGCGACATCGAATTGCTGCTGCGCAATTGCGCCAGTCGGGTCGTGATCGGCAGTGTGGCGGTCAAGGATCCGGAGCGGGTCAGTCGGTGCGGTGAATGCCGTTACGGTTTCGATCGGATTTGTCATCGCGCTGGACGCCAAACGTGACGAAGACGGTGTTCCGCGTTTGCCGCGTCTGGGCGGTGACCGAAGACTCCGGCTTTCGCCTCAGCGAGCGGTTCGCTGATCTGCTGGGTGCAGGGTTCCGCTATGACTTTCTTTGTATCGACATCGATCGTGACGGCATGTTGACCATCCGGAGGGGGGCGTTGTTGCCATCGGACGCTCAGCAGGTCGAGTCGCGCTCGCATGAATGCGTCTGGGGCATCGGCAGCCCCTGATGACGTCCGCCGAGCGCCGAAGGATTCCGGCAGCAGTGGCCTGCGTGATCGGGTGAGCCTGCCGGGAAGCGGTGCAAGTTCACGCCTGAAGGACGCGATCGAATGTTGAGTCGGCGGCAAACGTATTCCTCGTCTGGACGCAGCGGGATGGGCAGCTGGGCGTCAGCGCGTGCGGTTCCGGGATCACGTGGTCATGTGGTGGCATCGAGGAAGTCGCCGTCCGCTACTGCAATGATGCGTTCGGATGAACTCGTAGTTTTAAGGACATCAGTGCCAGCCTGGAAGGTCGGAGTGCCGATCCGGCCTGGGGCCGCCGCATCTCGGAACAGCTGGACATCCCATT
>JADJRU010000009.1 GCA_016712105.1 Ahniella sp. | reverse complement strand
GCCACCGCGCTTCTGGGCATGACGGCTTCGGACGTGATCGATGACCAGATTGCGAATGATGTTTGCCGTCAGTGCGAGGAAGTGGGATCGGTCTTTCCATTCCACTGAATGGAGTGACGCCAGCCGAGCGTAGGCCTCATGAACCAGGTCGGTTGCCCGCAGCGTCACGTGACCCGGTGTCCGCGACAAACGCTGGCGAGCAATGTCCTTCAGCACCGGATAGAACCGTTCGACAAGAAGTCGCTCGGCCTCGCGGTCTCCCGCGCGCCAACGTGACAGCAGTCCGGTCACTTCGTCGGGTCCGTGTGTCATATCGATGCGCGGCTGCTGGACTTGACGGACGAACGCAAAGGCTCTTGGGCCTTGGGGTCCTTGTCCGTGAACGAACCAGCCATCTGGCCCGCGCCCGCTTTCGGAACACCGTGGAGAATTTCGAACTCGATCGATTCGAACGTACAGTGCGCATCCTCATTCGGGAGGCGCGTGGAAAGCTTCTGGAGATAAGGGGCATGTCCCGATTCTAATGGTGTCCGAAACAGGTGCGAGGTTGATCGCGTCATGCCTGCGACGCCGTTTCCGTTGAACGTAGCTCTGAACCCGGGAATGTGCAACTCAAGTCGGCGTAGACTCAGCGTGCCGCTTCCCGGGTGTCAATGAACTGCGGTCCGCCTGGATTGGCGTTGGGGTGTTGCGCCCAGTATGTGTCCTGTAAGTGTTCCGGTGAACCGACATGGATGGTCCATCGTTGCTCGGGCATGCCATCGCGCCTGCGGAATCCGATCGGCACGATCACGGTACTGGAGATCGGTTCGCCATTGATCTGCTCCGGTTGAAATTGCCAATGTCGGAGCGATTCTTCCGCGGCCGCGGCCATTCGCAGTGCCCTGATCCCGAAGATCGGGAAACGCCGCAACAGCGAGTATTCGGGTGTTGGCGACCAAACCACTGGGTGCGACCTGCACCTCGACCAGAGTTCGGGTTTCGAGCGACAGACTGTTCGGGCCAGGCGGGCGTCGCGGTGGCACCGACAGTATCGGCTTCGGGCCGTGCCGCAGATAAAGCGGTTCGCCGCGCCCGCGACCAGCCCATTCGCCATACACGGTAGTCGTGGCGGGAACTTGATGTCCATCGCGTTCGGCCGGAAAACCGCCAGCGGGTCAAAGCGTTGGCCAAAGCAGCACGACCCGATTCGTCGAGCGGTGCGATCACGGGGCCAGTCACGTGCAAGTGCCCATCGACGTCGATCTCTACCTCCGCAGAGAAGGTGATGGGTGCAAGGGCAAACGTTGACGGAACCCACAGGCACAGCAGCGCCGGGAACCAACGGACAAGAAAGATAAACGATGCGCCGGAATGGCGCGCACGGGCAAACGACTGCTTCACGATGGTCACCCCAAGACAGTGCCGAATCAGTGCGCGAAGTGTACGACAAAATCCGGATGGGGTTGTTTGCGGCGGGCGTCCTGTATTGCGTCACCAAAGTTGTTCGCCATGTCGTTGCGTCGGAAGAACGGCGCCACTCACACTCGACGCTTGGTTCATCATTTGCCTTTCAGGAGCACCATCCCATGCGTCGGATCCTTGCTGTATTGCTGATGTCAGGACTTGCTGGAACGGCATCTGCTTGTGCCGAGCCGGAAGTTTGGGCGAAGTCGTTGTTTACCGAGCATTATGAGTTTTACGCCGGTGAACCGGATGCGGCCGTGCAGGCGTTGACCACAGAACAGTTTGGTGCATTGCTGAGGCAGGAAGCAGCTTATGCCGACGGTGAAGTGGGGCACCTGGGTTATGACCCTTGGCTCGGCGCCCAGGATGGCGAGATCGCGTCACCCCGATTTTCGGTGGAATCACGAGACGAAACGGTGGCTGTTGTGGCCATGTCGTTCCGCCTGAAAATGTCCGAGGATGAAGCCGGCAGGGCCAGCGCGGCCCATCTGGTGCTGCACAAGGCCGAGGGTGGCTGCTGGCTGTTGAACGAGTTCGTGACGCCGCTCGGCGAGTCGCTGTCGTTCCTGTTTTCACAGCCCTGACTTCAGCACGGGCAAACAGCCCTTTCAGAGTCGTGACGGACTTGCGATGATGGGGCATGCGTCCACGGCCAGCCCCGGCGTTCTGGCACCTGTATGTGCCCAAACTGTTCGGCGTTCTGCGCCGCGGGTACGGCTTCGACGACTTTCGACATGACCTGATTGCCGGGCTCACGGTCGCGGTCGTGGCTTTGCCGCTCGCCATGGCGCTCGCGATCGCTTCCGGTGCCAGTCCTGAAAAGGGTTTGCACACGGCCATCATCGCCGGGTTTCTGATCTCTGCGCTCGGTGGCTCACGCGTGCAGATTGGCGGACCCACCGCCGCGTTCATTCCAGTCGTATTTGTCGTGATCGAGCGCTTTGGCTATGGCGGCCTGATCCTGTGTACGACGCTGGCCGGCCTCATGCTTATTGCGGCCGGCCTGCTGCGATTGGGCACCTTGATGAAGTACATCCCGCAGCCGGTGATCGTCGGCTTCACGGCGGGGATTGCAGTCAGCATTTTTTCCAGTCAGATCAAGGACGCGTTTGGATTGCCGCTGGATCGGGTGCCTGCCGAGTTTCTGCCGCGCTGGCAAGCCTATGTCGCAACGATGGACCGGATCGATCTACTCACACTTGGCGTTACCGTCACGAGCCTGGTGGCGATCCTTCTGTTGCGCCGGATCCGGCAAACCTCGCCCGTGTTCCTGATTGTGGTGTTGCTTGGATCAGTCGCGGTCGCCGCGTTGGGGCTTGATGTGGCAACCATCCAGACACGATTCCCGGGCGGGATCCCCAGTGCCTTGCCGACGTTCCAGATTCCGGACATCCCATTTGATCGACTGGGCGAGCTCTTGCCGATGAGTTTCACGATCGCGTTTCTGGCCGGAGTCGAGAGCCTGCTTTCAGCGGTGGTCGCCGACGGGATGATCGGCGGGCGTCACCGATCGAATGCGGAGTTGGTGGCGCAAGGTGTCGCCAATATCGGCAGTGCGATGTTCGGCGGTCTTCCTGCCACAGGAGCCATTGCGCGAACCGCGACCAATGTCCGTGCCGGCGCACGCTCACCGGTTTCCGGCATGCTGCACGCGCTCTTCCTGCTGATATTCATGCTCGTCGGAGCGCGCTGGATGGGTTTTGTGCCGCTGCCTGTGCTGGCTGCGGTGCTGCTGATCGTGGCCTGGAACATGGCCGAGATCGCACATATCCGGCACTTGATGCGAGGGCCCATCGGGGATCGCCTGGTGTTGATCGTGACGTTTGTGCTGACGGTCATGTTTGACCTGACCATCGCGATCGAAGTCGGCGTGGTGCTTGCCGCCTTTCTGTTCATGCACCGCATGGGCAGCATGGTCGAAGTGGCCTCCGGGCAGAAACTCGTCGAGGACGATGTGGCCGATGACCTCTCGGCCAGACCCGATCCGCGGGCAGGTCTGCCTGAAGGAGTCGAGGTGTTCCAGTTCACCGGGCCGCTGTTTTATGCCGTTGCAAACCGGTTGGACGACATGCTCGATCAGATGTTTTCACCCCCGCGATTGTTCATTCTTAAACTTGATGGCGTGCCGATGATGGATGCCTCGGGGGTAACCGCCTTGCGTCAATTCCTGGATCGATGTCACAAGCAGGGTACGCGGGTCATGTTCTGCGGTTTGCGTGGACAGCCCATGCGCGTGCTGCGCGACATGCACGGGCTCGACCACCCGGCGCTCGCGGGGACTCCGGTCAACCTGGCTGCGGCGCGTGATCAAGCGAGGTTGTTGCTCGCTTGATCACCGATTGCGTCAGGTCAGAATTTCCAGTCCAGCCCGATCGACAGCTCACGACCCCGACGGAATTCACGCGTGATCTCGTCGCCCTGCTGGAACTCGACTTTGGGATCCAGCAGATTGCGCAGTTTCAGCTTCAGCGACCAGTCTTCGGAGAGTTGATGACGGTAGTTGAAGTCGACCTGATGGAACGGCCGTTCCTCGATGTCGGGCGCGCCGAAAATGCCCACCTGCGAGATTCGCGGCCCGAACACGTTGTAGAGCAGGGTGGCTTCGGTGCCCTCACGGCGCCAGCCCAACTGGATGTTGCCAACGTGCGGTGACTGGCCTTGGAGGGGGCGCGAACTGTTCGTCTGGATGTCGTTTGCCGTGCCGAGTTCGACGGTCGAATTGATGTAGGCGTAGTTGGCGCCGAGGTACCAGTTGGCCAGCCGATCATCGAATGTGCCGAGGCTGCGTGCATAGTCGAGTTCGAGGCCGTAGTTGCTGGCTGACTCGGCATTCGCGAAGGACACCAGACTACCGGTGCCCGGGACCTGGATCTTCTCGATCGGGTTCTTGAATTCCTTTGCGAACAGCGCTGCCGAGAAGGTTTCGGTCTCGCTGAAGTAGTGCTCGAAGCGAACATCCAGATGCTGGATCGAAGCGGGCTTCAGATCCGGATTGCCGATCGTTTCCAGGTCCAGCAGCGGGTCGGTGAACGGCGCGCGCGACAACTCGCGGAACTCCGGGCGGGAAACAGTTTCGCTGTAACTGGCGCGCCACTGTGACTGGTCTGTCTGGAACCACGTGAAGGCGAGCGACGGCAACAGGTCGTTGGTGGCAATACGCGCCACCATGGGTGGGGCCGACAGATCGCTGATCGAGAACGTGGACACCATCTGGTCATTGCGCTCGAGGCGCACGCCCAGGGCGAGTCGATACTTTGAGTTCCAGTTGATGTCCGCGGCGAGGAATACCCCGTCCAGGTCCTGGTCGGCACCGTATTGATCGGTACCGCGTGTTGACTCGCGCAATTGGAAGCCGTTGTCGCCAATGGTCCCGGGATTGATCACTTCATCAAAGCCAGGTTGCACCAGAACAGAAGGATCGGTCGCGAGCGGGCCTACGCCACTGAAACTGAATCGACGGATACCCGATTCGCGTTCGCGTCGAATCACATTGAAGCCGGCGCTGAGATCGAGGTAACTGGTGTCACCCAGACTGAGCGGCAATTTTAACTCGACGCCCAGGTCCTGGCTTTGGTCATCCAGTTCGGCATACACGGTGCTGTTGCTGTCGGATCGGCGCGAGAGGCCGAAGTCGCCCGTGGCGGTGTTGCGATCGAAGCGGTAACGACGGGTCTTCGGGGCGTCGCGACCTGCACTGGCGTGGGTGTATTGCCAGTTCAGAGACAGGTCTCTGAGCGTCGCAAAACGATGTTCACCGGACAGTTGGTTCGCGAGCAGCCGATTCTCGGTCCATTCCAGTTCGTAGAAACGCGAAATGTCTTCCGGGTCGTCCACAAAGCCTTCGGCGATGTTGGTGTCGTCTTCGCTGGAACGCAGCAACATGTTCGTGAACTTGAAGCGGTGGTCTGCCGACCAGTCGAGTCCGGCGACCACGAATGACGAGAACTCGATGTTCTGGCGCGTACGCTCAACCGCAAGCACGCTGGTCTCGGCCAGGTCTTCGTCGGATGAGACGAAGCTGCGGCGGATCTCGGACGTGTTGTCCCAGGAATTGCCGTATCGGACGGCGGCGAGCACGCCGAACGAGCGCTCGCCGAACTGCCAGGCATTCCCGAAGCTGGTGTTGAAGCCAGCGTTCGGCTGGATGTTGCGATCGTCGATGTTGTAATCGCCGGCGAGGGCTTCACCAAATTGTTCCAGCTGTGAGTTGCTGAAGCCGTTCGGATTGGTCGGCGATTGCGGACGCAGGATGACGCCGCCGGCAATGGCCTGACGCAGGGCGTCCGGCAGCTCGCGGGCGTTCTCGTAACCTGTCCAATCGCTGCCGTCACCGGCATACGTGAGGCCGTCCTCGAATGTGGTTCCGTCGAGGAAGCCCAGGCTGAAACCGAGTTTGCCGATTCGGTCCAGTGGCACACCGCGGGTCCGCAATTGGACGGTGCCGCCGCCGAATTCGCCCGGCAGGTTGGCCGACCAGGACTTCTGAACCAGCAATCCATCCAGCAGTTCAGTCGGGAACAGGTCGAGCGGCAGCACACGTCGGGTCGGGTCTGGGCTCGGCAACTGCGCGCCGTTCAACAGCACGCTGGAATAACGATCGCCAAGGCCCCGCACGAACACGTATTTGCCATCGACCACACTCAGCCCGGTTACGCGCTTCAGCGTTTGGGCGGTATCGGAGTCGCCGGTCCGGGCAATCTGCTCGGCACCGATGCTCTCGATGACCTGAGACGTTGCACGGCGCTCGTCGACATAACCGGCTTCATCACCTTCCTTGATCGTTGCCTCGACTTCGATGCTGTTCAGCAGCGATGCCTCGTCGGAGTCCGCCGTGACCGTGCTGTCCGTCAAGGTTTCGGGCGTGGCGAGAGCCAGGCCCGGTGCCGCGGCAAACGTGCCGCTGACAAGGCAAAGAGCAATCCATTGTGATAACCGCGCGCGTCGCGGAAAGCGTTGAGTGGTCATGGTCGAGGGTCCGGAATCGAGAATGCAACAAGGCTAGGCCTGAGGGATGACAAGTCGATGACGGTGACATGTCGATTCATCGTTTCGTCATCGGACTCGCGTCGGTTTGTCATCGCCGCTTCAAGTTCCGGTCAAACAGGGCAGTCAGATTGAGCGCCATCCTGCCAAGTGGGAGCGGAACCATGCGCATTGCGATCGTTACCGAAACCTATCCACCGGAGATCAATGGTGTCGCCTTGACGGTGCACAACATGGTCGTTGAGTTGCGGGCACTGGGGCACACCGTCGATTTGTCCCGGCCGCGCCAACCCGGAGAAGCAGAATCCGGCACCGACGTTCAGGACGGCGCACGATTGCTGTCCGGCAGCGGGTTGCCGCGATATCCGGGCCTGCGCTTCGGCTGGCCCGCTACGAATGTGCTTCGCGCGGCCTGGCAACAGGCAGGAATCGACGCCGTGTATGTCGCCACCGAGGGGCCTTTAGGTTGGTCGGGCGTCCGCGCAGCACGAAGCCTGGGTTTACCGGTCTTCACCGGGTTTCATACTCGGTTCGACGATTTTGTCGCGCACTACGGCGCGTCCTGGCTGGTTCCCGTCGCGCAAGCCTGGTTAAGGCGGTTCCACAACCGCGCCACTGCAACCCTGGTGCCGACCCGTGCATTAAAGAAAGAGTTGGACGAGCGTGGGTTCCGGCGCGTAGAGCGCCTCGCACGAGGTGTCGATACCCGACTGTTTTCGCCGCAGCGTCGTGATCAGAGTCTGCGGACACAATGGGGTGTTCCGGCCGACGGACTGGCGGTGATCCATGTCGGTCGTTTTGCGGCAGAGAAGAATCTTGGTTTGGCAGTCCGTGCTTTCCGGGCGATTCAGGGTGTCGTGCCCGAGGCGCGTTTTGTCTGGATTGGTGATGGGCCGGAGCGTGCAGCGTTGATGCGTGATAACCCGGACTTTGTTTTCATGGGCATGCAGCGCGACGAAAACCTCGCAAAGTGTTTCGCCAGCGGTGACGTGTTCCTCTTTCCGAGTCTCACGGAAACCTTCGGCAATGTGACCGTCGAAGCCCTGGCAAGCGGCGTACCCACCATTGCGTTCGACTACGGCGCAGCGCAGGAACACATCAAACATGAGACCAACGGTCTGGTCGCCGCCTTCGGGGATGAGGAAGATTTCATTCAGCACGCACTCTTGCTGGCAGGTTCGCGCGAGCGGCGGCAACTGCTTTCGATGCGTGCACGCGAAACCGTAGCGCCGCTGTCACAACGCGCCGTCGCACAGCAACTGATTGAGCTGGCAGCACGTGAACTGGCCATGCGGGAGGCCGCATGAGCTCGCCGCGGCTGGATCGCGGGGTAACCAGCCCGGAACTGCGACTCTGCCTGAGCCTGAACCGACTTGGAGACAGTGATCGCATTCGCCGGTTCTTCTCTGTGGTGTCCCGGCTGGGTGATGGTGTGGTCTGGTATGCCTTGATGATCTGGTTCGCTGCATTCGATTGGGTGACCGGTGATCGCGTCTCCCTGCAGATGGCCGCCGCTGGTTTGTTTACCTACTTTCTTTACCAAAGACTCAAGCGGCACACACGCCGGCCACGACCCTATCAGCGCTACCAGACCATCACGCTGCATCTGGCGCCGCTCGATGAATACAGCTTTCCGTCAGGACATACGCTCCACGCCGTGGTGTTCAGCACCATCGCCATCGTGCACCAGCCAACGCTGGTCTGGATCCTGGCGCCATTCACGTTGCTCGTGGCGATGTCACGGGTGGTCCTTGGTCTGCATTACCCGAGTGACGTTGCGGCTGCATCCGTGATCGGTCTGAGTATCGCGCTGTTGTCGTTCGCTCCAATGTGACAAGTTTTCGAGTGTCGCGATTTGGAAGCACGAACGACATGGCACTGTCATCTGCACTCAATAGCGTGTCGGCAACCGGGCTTTGTCCGTGCCAATTGTTACCCTTGGAGATCCAACCATGAATCCGAAGTCGAATAAACGTTTGCTGGCGCTCGCGACCAGCGCTTTGTTCCTGTCCACGCAGGTTTCCGCTGCGCTGGTCGTCGATGAATCGTTCCGCGGCGGCTGGTACAACCCGCAACAGAGCGGCCGTGGCTCGATGCTCGACTGGTTGCCGACCAGCAAGGACGGCGGCGTGTTGTTCATCGCCACCTTCACCTACGACAACACGGGCAAACAGTACTGGTTCACCACCCTGGTGCCGCTGACCGACCGCGAATTCCGCAAGACCGGCGTTGATGCCACGACCGCTACCGGCGGCTCGTTCGGCAACAACTTCACGCCGACCACGGCGACGGCGATCGGCAAGGTCGACTTCGAAGCACACTCCTGCAACCGCATCACGATCTCGTTCACGCCGAACGCCGGTTCCACGCTGGTCCCGGTGACGCTTAACCTGTCGCGTCCGGACGGTGTGCCGGCCACGTGCCAGTACACGCAGGAATTCACTACTTGCCCAACCGGCACGACGGCTGTTGCCGGCGTTGCCCGCACGTGCCAACTGCCTTCCGTGATCACCGGAACGATGCGTCTGACGAATGACGCCACGTACCTGATTGCCGGCAAGACGCAGGTTGGCGCTGGTCGCAATACCAATCCGGGCACTTTGATTGTCGAACCGGGTACGCAGATTCAGGGTCGCGGCGGCGCTGTCGACTATCTTGTCGTCAATGCCGGCTCGAAGATTTTCGCCGATGGCACGAAAGAAAATCCGATCGTGTTCACCGGCCCGACCAATTCGCCTGGCTCATGGGCCGGAATCGTCCTGGCAGGCAACGCGGCCGACAACACTTGCCGCGGTTCCACCGCCTGTACGTTCGAGGCCGATGCCGACGTGACCTACGGTGGTGTGTCCCAGCAGGGCGGCAACCTGGTGTCCGATGACGCCGATTCGTCTGGTGATGCGTTATGTGCAAATTCGGTACGCCGGTCAGGAAATCCGTCCGAACGAAGAATTGAATGCATTGACCATGCTGGGTGTCGGCAGCGGCACGACGCTTGATCATCTGTCGGTCTATGCCGGCAAGGACGACGCCTACGAGTGGTTCGGTGGTTCCGTCAACGCCAAGTACCTGGTTGCGATCGCCACGGAAGACGATTGCCTGGATACCGCCAACGGCTATCGCGGTCGCGTGCAGTATGCCTATTGCAAACAGACCGCCACGGCTGCCAGCGGTAGCCACGCCATCGAGTCGGACAACAACGGTTCCTCGTTCGATCTGCTGCCGCGTACGCAGCCGAAAATGTCGAACCTCACGTTCATCCAGTCGAGCACCGGTGACGAAGCAATCCGCATCCGTCGCGGCGCAGCCGGCAACTACTTCAATGTGGTCGCCACGGCAGCACCGACCGAATGCCTGAACTTCAACGACACCGCGACGTACAACGCCTCCGGTTCGGCCGCGAATCCGCTGGCCAGTGGTGCCACGACGATGACGGGTTCGGCGCTCGGTTGCACGACGAACTTCGAGTTGTCTGGTTCCGATCCGTTCTCGATCGAGTCTTGGTACAACCTGCAGGCCGGCAACTTTGTCGGTACGCCGGCTTCGATCAACATGACGGGTCGTTTCCCGAACTCCGGTTCGCCGCTGCTGAATACCGGCGTTGCCGTGCCGAACGACGCCTTCTTCGACCGCACGACCTTCAAGGGTGCGTTCGAGTCTGCACAGAGTGACTGGACGCAAGGTTGGGCATACGGCGTCGAGTAATCGTTACTGAAAGAATGGTGTGCTGCTTGGGTTGGACAGGATTCGCCCCTTCGCCCCGCATCGTTTGATGCGGGGCTTTTTTATGGTGTTTGTTGTGCACCGTGTTTTCCCGCGAAAGGGGGATGCCACTCGCCGCCACGTTCCGTCATTCCCGGGCTCCTTCCGGGGGGGGGGGGGTGCCCCCCCTTCGCCACGTCCGTCATTCCCGCTGAAAGGGGAATCCATTCGTCGCCGCGGTTCGGTGGACCGCTTTCGCGGGAATGACGGGTTCATGGAGGCTGGGGGCCCGTCGAATCGAAGATCACCTTGCAGAAGGCGTCCAGAAACAGCGTGTCCCGCGAAGGGATGCCACTCGCTCGTCGCGGTCTGCCGCGAAAGCGGGAATCCATTCGTCGTCGCGGTCTGGTGGATTCCCGCTTTCGCGGGAATGACGGGTTTCGTGGAGGCATCGGGTGGCCCGTCGAATCGACGATCACCTTGCAGAAGGTTGTCCAGAAATGGCGTCCATTCCCGCTAAGGGGGATGCCACTCGCTGCCACGTTCCGTCGTCCCCGCGAAAACACCAGCAGGTCGAGTTCGACGACGCCCGACAATCCTTGGCGCTTGGCTTGCGGCGGGTATTGTGCGGGAGCGCGGCGAACCACCACCGGAGCGATGAAGTCAACGGCCGGTTGTTTGACTGGGACTGGCGATTCGGCCTGTGCTACGGGTGCTGCGACGGGTGCTGTCGTGGCCACCACGGCGGCAGGTTTGGGCGTGGCTGGAACGGCGGGTGACTTTTTCGCAGGCGGCGCGGGCGCGGCCACAGTTGCGGGCAGCTTCAGTGGGGCCGCGTTCGCGATCTCCTGTTTTTTGGCTTCGGCACGTTCCGCTTCCTGCCGATAGAGAGTCAGGCGCTCGCGCGATGTCTGCGTAATGGCGGAGCTGGCGTCGAAGCGCTCCATCAGTCCGACGATTCGATCGGCTTCAGTCAGTTCGTCCTTGTCCAGCGCCAACTTGGCCGCTTGACCTGCGAACGGCATCAGGTCGTAGAGCGCCACACTCAAATCGCGATTGTCCGCCACGGTCTCGCGCAGTTCCAGGAACAACTCGAACGAGTTGTCGCCGGCAGGGGACAGAATGCGGCCTTCTTCCATCGCGATTCGAGCGCGCTCGCGCAAGTCCGCTTCGGACAGTGTCGTCGACGCGGCTGTCGCGGCAGCGGTGGATTTCTGTTCAACCGGTGCGGCAGGGCGCTGTGCTGCGGGCGCGGTGTTTTGATCCGGTGATTGGCTGCAGGCACCCAGCGCCAGGGCAACGGCAATCAGGATCGGTCGATGTGCGTTCATGACAGGCTCCATTGGGCAGTCTTACAGTACGGAGTCAAGATGACCCGCTGACGACATTACGGTGAGCGAATGTGTCCGCGCGGCCTGTCAAAAAAGTCTCGCAAGACTGTCACGGAGCCGACGTTCGTCCGGGCTATCGTGCCCTCCATGCAAACACTCCAGACGCAGGTCGCACATCGATTCCCGGGTTTGTTCCGGCCCGGCCTGGAACCTGTTTCGCGCCGATTGTTGCAAGTCTGGTCGCGATGGTCGGGCCTTGAGGCCTTGCAGTCGTTTCTCGATGCCCACGCGCATCTCCACGGTATGGCTCTCGTCGAAGCGGCACTGAAGGCATTCGATGCGCGTTATCTGGTTGATGACATCGAGCGCGAGCGGATTCCGCAGCAGGGCAGGGTGCTTGTCGTCGCCAATCATCCGCTCGGTGGACTCGACGCACTGTTGTTGATGAAATGTTTGGCCGATGTGCGTCCCGACATCAAAGTGGTCGCCAACGACCTGCTGACCAGCATTCCAGGTTTGCGTTCGCTTCTGCTGCCCGTGCCGGTTCTCGGCGGTCAGGCGGCGCGCCGCGACCTCACTGCAACCCATGATGCTTTGGCAGCCGAACAGGCCGTGCTGGTATTTCCTGCGGGTGCCGTGTCACGACTCAACTGGCGTGGTGTGGCCGACTTGCCATGGCAGAAGGGTTTTGTGTCGATTGCCCAGAAAGCCGGTGCGCCAATCCTGCCGATGTTTCTGGAAGCTCGAAATTCGCCGGCGTTTTACGCTGCGTCGATGGTGGCCCATTCGCTCGGCACTGTCATGTTGCCGCGTGAAATGACCACCCGACGTGGCCTGCGCGCACCGATTCACATCGGCCAGCCGTTGCCAACCCGTGAGGTGGCAGAGATTCCCGGTTCACGTATCGTCAAAGCGCAGAAGCTTCGCGAGGTCGTACACGATTTGCCGAACGGTCGAGCACACATTCCGGTGCGTACTGAAGCGCTGCGGCACAAGCCGGACTTGCGTTTTGTGATGCGCGAACTGGATGCGTTGACGAACCTTGGGCGGACACCGGATGGCAAACGGATCCTGCTTGGGCGTCTGGACCCGTCCAGCGCGTTGACGCGCGAACTGGCGATTGCTCGTGAGCGCACGTTTCGAGCGGTCGGTGAAGGGACCGGCCTGGGTGCAGACACCGATCGGTTCGATGCGCATTACGAACAAATTCTGTTGTGGGACGACGTGAAACAGAACTTGGTCGGCGGCTATCGTGTCGCACGATGTGAGCCTGTGCTTGCGCAAAAGGGTGTATCGGGTCTCTACACCGCCAGTTTGTTCCAGTTTCAGCCTGAACTCGTTGAGCGCTTGGGCGATGCGATGGAGCTGGGGCGCAGTTTTGTCGTGCCCGAATACTGGGGCAGTCGCAGCCTCGACTACTTGTGGTCGGGAATCGGTGCATACCTGCGGCAGTACCCGCATATCCGTTATCTGTTTGGCCCCGTGTCGATGAGTGCCGACTTGCCGAAAGTCGCCCGACGATTGATGGTGGCCTACTACCGGAGATATTTCGGTGCGCGGTCGGGACTGGCCACGGCGCGTCATCCTTTTGACACGGGTGTGGTGCCGGCGGTATTCCGGCAGCTCGACCAACGCGCCGCTGAAACTTTGCTGAAACAGAACCTGACGGCGCTGGGTGTTCGCGTTCCGACCCTGTACAAACAATACGTGGAGTTGTGCGAGCCCGGTGGCGTGCAGTTTCTGGATTTCGGCACGGATCCGGCGTTCTGTGATGCCGTGGATGGCCTGGTTTGGGTGGATCTGGCGACGATGCACGCACGAAAGCGTGCCCGGTATCTGGAGACCAGCGCGGCAGCCTGAGGGGTGACACGCACCTGTCATATGACACACTGTCATCGTACCGACACAATTCGGCAATAGGCTTCTGTCCCCGAGCATCCACCTCCACTCGGGAACCTGTCATGAAACCTGTCCGTCATCTGTTGTCTGCCGCCGTGTTCGCCGGCCTCTCTTCCTCGGCGATGGCCGAGATGAATCTCGACATCATCGGCAACAACGAGATTTCCTTCGAGGCCCTGATCCAGGGCGATTACAACCAGTTCGACAATGATTTCAGCTTCGAGCGGCTGGATGGCGGCACGCTGAGCGCCAGTCAGTTGACCACGCTGGGCAACACCTTCGGTACGCTGGTGGATGACAACAACATGCGCCGTTCGGAATTTGTCCTCAAGGGCAAAGGTCCGACCTCCGATTGGACGGTGGGTTATGACTTCAGCACGCAGGGCGGTCGCGGCAAATGGCTGGACGTGAACTACCGCAAGCGCCTCACTGCTGACTACGGCATCCGTATCGGTCAGTTCAAGCAGCCGAACAGCCTTGAAGAACTCGGCAGCACCCGACACAACGATTTCATCTCGAAGGCAGTGACGACGAATGCGTTCGGTATTGCCCGTCGTGTTGGCGTGGAAGCGCAAACCGGCGGCGCAAACTGGACCTTGACCGGCACCTGGTTCGGTCGGGAATTGACCAGCAATCTGAATGCCGGCGCTGGATTCGGTGCACGCGGCACGTTTGCGCCGATCATGGACGAGCACAACACGGTCCACTTGGGCGTTTCGGCGATCCGCCACGACACCCGCAACGACCTGTACCGCAACCGCCAGCGTCCGGATGCCGACCTGGCAAACCTGCGCCTCGTCGACACCGGCGATCTGAAGGATGCCGACAGCGTGACCACCCTCGGCCTCGAAGCGGCCTGGATCGGCGGCCCGGTCAAAGTGGTCGGCGAATACATGAACAGCACCATCGCCCGCGATTTCGCTGAAGACTTCAAGGGCGACTCCTGGTATGTGTCGAGCGTCTGGAACGTCACCGGTGAAGCGTTCACCTATCGCCAGGGCATCTTCAACACGCCGCTGCCGAATGATCCGGGCTACAAGGGCATGTACCAGCTGGGTCTGCGTTACGACACCATCGACCTCGACGAAGGCATGGTCAACGGCGGCACGCAGGATTCCCTTACGGCTGGCGTGAACTGGTACTGGCGTCAGAACCTCAAGGTCATGCTGAACTACGTGATGGTCGATGCCGACCGCGACGTGCGCATCAGCGGTGTCGCTTCGCCGATCCGCATGAGCAACGATCCGAACATTCTGGAAATGCGCGTTCAGATCATGCTGTAAGCGCGCTGGCTCGTGTAACGAACAACGCCGAAGCGGCTTCCGCTTCGGCGTTTTTTATTCGAATCCATCTCGAAACAGCACGGGCGAGGCAACCTCGTATGCACCGGCATCACAGCGTGCCTGGCCGTTGCCGTCACCATCCTGCGGACGTGTCGTGCCGCGGGCATCGGTGGCCGAACAATCATCTGAAACGTCGCTGCCGCCATCAATCGCCGATGTTCCGGGCGGGAGCTTCAGTACGCCAACCCGCTCGGTTTCATCCACGACCAGTACCAGGTCTCCCGGGAAAAACTGATCGCTCGCTTGCTCGAGTCCGCTGCAGGCACTGTCGAAGAAGTTGCCGGCGCCCTGCAGGCTGTTGCGAACGATGTTCGTCATCGTGCAGTGAGCGCTACCAAACGGACGCACCAGGACGTTGTTGGCGAACCGGCGGACATCGGTATTGGTGAATGCAAGGGTTGATGCACTCGGAGCGAGACTCTCGTTCCACGTGTTGTGCGTGGCTACCAAAAATCCCGAAAGTACGGACATGCCGCCACCGGCGAACTGTGCCTGCCCATTGTGGAAGGAATTGTTGCGGACGTTCATGAGATTCAGCACGTTGGTCCCGCGCAGAAACAAGGCGCCGCCTTCGCGGGCAGAGTTTCCGTTGAACCAGTTTTGATCGATCGCAACTTGGGTGCCGGTCTGCAGCGCGACAAAGACTGCGCCGCCGCGTCCCTGGTCCGAGGCGTTTTCGGTCACCTGGTTGCCGCTGAATCGATTGCCCTGGAGGCTGGCGAAATTGAAGTCTCCAGGCTGCACGAACAGGGCGAGGGCACCGCCCAGGCCACCGCGTGTGCCGACAGTCTGGACCTGATTGTCGACGAAGGTACTGCCGGTGATGACGATGGCGGAAGTTGATGCCTGCACAGCGCCGCCACGTGGCTGTTCGTTTGCTGCGTCGTTGCTGATCGCACGGTTGTTCGTGAACGTCGATTGCCGGATTTCAAGGCCGCCGGCCGGTGCCGGCCAGTGGATCGCTCCGCCACCTGCCAGGAACAACTCGCGCGCCCGGCAATTGAGGAAATTCGTCCGCTCGACGAGCAAGGTGGCGACGGCTGTTGGTGCGCCGTTGTATCGCACGCAGCCACCATCGCCTGCCGTGGTGTTCACGACAGGAGCCCAGCCGTCCATCAACTGGATGTCTCGCAGCGTGAGGCTTCGAGTGGTGATCAGGAGCGGAAACTGCTCCACGCCGCTCAGTTGCGGAAACCGATTGTTGCCCTCGATGGTCAGCTCGACCTGGATCGTGGGCAGCGCCGAAGCAAGGTTGATGCGGCCACCCAGGGGGTAGGCCGCAGTGAAGCGGATCACGTGCGGCGGTGACGGTGTGGTAATGGCTGAGATCAAAGCTTCGCGGAACGTGCCCGCACCGCTGTCGAGGCGGGAGCTGACCAGAAATTCCGCAGCGTTGGTGGTGGCTGCAATCGACAACAATAGGAAACAGGCGATGAAGTGGCGCATTGGGGCTCCGGCTTTGGATGTCCCACATACGATTGAGCTGGCGGAATCCGGCCATGTCCGACCGGGCAAATGGCTCGAGGCTAATCTGTGGGTGGATCAACTGGACCGAAGGCACGCCTTTCGCGCCTGTCCGGGTGCCCTGATGGGTGTTGAGGCGATTGCGTCAATCCCTGTGCCCGGATGCGCTACCATTTTCCGCCGAAGGGCCGCCATTTGAGCGGCTCGCAAACGAGCGCAAGAGATCACTACCATGAACCGACTGCCAGCCGATGCCTTCGCTGTTGCCGCGCCCCCGAGTCGAGAGACTGCTCCGATCGTGACGGCATTGAAGACATCTTCGATATGGCGTCATGTCGTGATGAATCCACTGTGTGCTCTGGCGTTCCTGTTCGGGTTCGCTCCTGCATCACAGGCTGCGGTGTCCGCGCTTGGCGCGCCGGCGCAGGTTGCGGCCAATACCTCCTTGGCTTTTACCGTTCCGGCAGGTACCAACCGCTTGCTGGTGGTGACCGCTTCGAATGCGTCATCCACTGCCGTTCCGACCGTCAGTTTCGGCGTCACGCCGATGACGCTGGTCGTGCAACGCGATGACACGTTTGCGACGGATTCGATCTGGCGTCTGGCGCTGGGTACCAGCGTCACTCCGACGACGGCCACCATTACCGTGTCTGGATTCACGACTGCTGCCAACACAGTTGTGACCGCACAGACTTTTGATGGCGTGGACCAGACGACACCCATCGATGGCACGGGAACACAACAGATCTCGAGCGGTTCCGATATCGCTTCGAGCATCACCTTGAATACGACCACCGCCGGTGACCTGGTGTTCGATATCTTCGACAGTTTTCGCAACAGCGGCCCCATCACCGCTACGCCAAATGCCCCACAAACTGGAATCCACGATGTTTCGCTGACCATCGCTGCACCGGGAACTGGCATCGGCCGCTACCGAACCAGCTCCAAGACCGGTGTGGCAGGGTCCACGACAGTGGGTTGGACATCAGATAGCGTCGCCATCCTGCATCTGGCTGCCAATATCAATGCTGCGGCTGTGCTCCCGAATCCCAATCTGTCGATCAACGACGTCGCGATCAACGAAGGCAACGCCGGGTCGACCGCCTTCAGTTTTAATGTCAACCTCAGTGCACCAGCCGGTCCTGGCGGCGTTGTGTTTGATATCGGCACGGCGAACAACACGGCTACTGCCGGCGTCGATTACGTGGCCAACGCGCTCACCGCCCAAACCATCCCGGCCGGCAGCAACACCTACGCCTTCACAGTGCAGGTCAACGGCGATACCACCTTCGAGCCGAACGAGACCTTCTTCGTCAACGTCACCAACGTGGTTGGCGCGACTGTCGTGGACGGGCAGGGGATGGGGACAATCACCAACGACGACGCTGACCCCTGCGCTCCGTTCATTCCCGTACACCATGTCCGGCAACGCCGGCGGAACTGATCCAGGCGATCAACTGCGCCAATGCCAACGGTGCCAGCGCCGATACGATCAATCTGGGCGCTCAGACGGTCACCTTGACAGCCATTCATGCGAGCGTGGTCGGTACGAGTATTGGTCTCCCGCAAATCACCACACCGATGACCATCCAGAATGGCACGATCACACGCAGCAGCGTTGATCCGTTCCGCTTTTTCGTCAACAACAGCACGCTGAATCTGAATAACCTGACCGTCCGAACGGGGATTCGCAGGGCGACGGCGGCGCGATGTTGAACGGTACAGCGTCGGCACTGAACATCACCAACAGCCGCCTCATCGGCAATTCTGGCACTTCGGCGGCGCCATCTTCAATAGCTCTACCGGCACCACCACGCTGACCAACTCGCTGGTTGGGGGCAATCGCGGCAACAGTCAGGGCGGTGGCATCCGCAACCGCGGGACCCTGATCCTGAACAACTCGACCGTTGCCGGGAATTTCACGACGGCCGTTGTGGATGGCGGCGGGGGAATCGCCAATGCCGGCACCTTCTCGCTCACGCTGAACAATTCGATCGTGTTCGGCAACGAGGCTTCCAACTTCCCCGCGACCAACGACATTGTCGGGGCGTTCACCAGCAACAACAGTCTGGTCGGCGTGAATCCATCCTTTGTCGCGCCGCTGGATGCAAGCACTACTGCGCCGACGATTGGCGGCGATTATCGCCTTGGCAATCTCAGCATTGCGGTTGATGCAGGCAACAACTCGCTGGTGCCGGGGGGCATCACCGTTGATCTGGACGGCAATCCGAGACGTTTTAATGACACAGGTGTGCCAGACACGGGTTTGGGGACGGCACCGATCGTCGATATCGGCGCCTATGAGAAACAGACCAACTCGGCCGCGCTCCCGGTCTTGTCGATCAGCGACGTCTCGATTGCCGAGGGCAACTCCGGCACATCGATCCTGGCCTTCACCGTGACCCGCAGCGGAGCCAGCGCGTCAGTCGTGGGATTCGATTTCGCGACGGCGGACGGCACCGCGACGGTGGCGAGTGGCGACTACATGGTCGCCAGCGGCAGCGGTTCGGCGGCTGGTGGGGCGGCTGGATCGACGCAAGTCAGCGTGACGATCAACGGCGACGGCGTGTTCGAGGGCACCGAGACGTTCTTCGTCAATCTGAGTGCGCCGAGCAACGCAACGATTGGTGATGGTCAAGGCATCGGCACGCTCACCAACGATGACATCGCGCCCACGCTTGCGATCAACAATGTCAACATTGCGGAAGGCAACAGTGGTACGTCGAGTCTGGTGTTCACGGTCACGCGTACCGGACTGACGGCGTTTCCGGCGACCTTCACGGCGCTCGCGACCGATGGAACGGCCAGCGCGCCTTCGGATTATTCGGCGACATTGGCCGGCACGACGAGTATTGCCGCAGGCGGCGTGACGGCCACGACAACCTTGACGGCAACCATCAATGGGGATGCCGTGGTCGGGCGAACGAGACCTTCTCGGTGGTGTTGTCTGCGCCCACGAACGCGTCGATTGCCGCAGGTACTGGTACCGGCACGATCACCAACGACGACATCGCGGGTGTGGTGATCACGCAGTCCAGCGGTTCGACGGATGTGACTGAAGTTGGCGCAACCGATTCGTACACGTTGTTGTTGACCTCTCAGCCGACGAACAATGTCAGCATCACACTGACGCCGAACACGCAGGTCACTGCAGCGACCAGTCCGGTGGTGTTCACGCCAGGGAACTGGAACATCGCGCAAACGGTGACGGTGACGGCGATCGACGACAACGTGGTGGAAGGCGCGCACACCGGCAGCATCACGCATGCGGTGCAGTGGGTGCCGGCTACAACAATCTCGGCATTGCGGGAGTGCCGAACATTGGTATCACCGACAACGACACGGCGACGGTGCAATTTGCCTCGGCCAGTGTGAGTCAGCTCGAGAGTGTGAACCCGATGGCGTTTTCGGTGACCTTGAGCAATCCGGTGGCCTCGGGCCTGACGCTGACGGTGGCCTCCACCAACGGTACAGCCGGTGCGAGCGATTTCACGGCGATCACTGGGGGCATGGTGACCTTCGCGGCAAACACCACAACCTCGCAGACGGTCAACGTGACGATCAACAATGATGCCTTGGATGAGGACGACGAGGCCTTTACCCTCGCGCTGAGCAACCCGGTGGCGACCGGAACGGTCACGCTCGGCACGGCGATTGCCACCGGCACCATTCAGGACGACGACGCTCTGCCGGTACTGAATGTGGCCAACGTCAGTCAACCCGAAGGCAACGCCAGCAACGTGTTGAATGTCATCGTGAACTGACGCCGGCTTCGGGCCGTGCGGTGGGCTTCACGCGAACGACGGCTGATGGCTCGGCTTCATCGGTTGGTCCGGATGCGGACTTTGTTGCGCTTGCCGCAGGCAGCGTGACCATTCCGGCAGGTCAGACCAGCGTGACCATTCCCGTCACCGTCAATGGCGACACCGTATTCGAAGGCGACGAGAATTTCAGTTTGAATGTGACTGGCGTGAACGGACGCCCGGCAATCTGACGGCTTCGGCAACGCTGCAGGACGACGATCAGCAGTCGACCGAGGGTCACCAGCGCAATCCGGACCCGCGTGATGCGCCATGCTAGGTCAGATACGTGGGCAGACGTTGTCGCCGGCGGTAGGTGACGGTGAATGACGGTACGGGCGCGAGTTGTGGTCCGGTGACGATCGTCGCGGGCACGCCGCCTGCGAGCAGCGCGAGTTGCGTGATCACGAGCACGACGCCGGGCATCAAGACGCTGACGGCCACTTATGCTCCGGGCAGCACGGCTTTCGCGGCAAGCAGCGATACCGAGCTCCATGGTCAACCTCGTCGCACCCACGTGGGTCGCCCGCGGAGGTGGTGTTCCTGGCGTCACGGATCGGCGGGTACCGCATCATCGCAACGCCGTCGGCGGTGGTGGGACGCGACCTCAACGGCTGTACCTTGGGTGGAGCCAATCCGGGCAGTTTTGCCGGGGCGGCAGCGATTGATCTGATCTTCATCGGCAGCACCATGGCGCCGCAGAATCTCTCTCTGACCTGCGCCAGCCAGCCGACCGCGCAGTCCGCGACCCTGACCTGCAACGAAACCAGCGGCACCGCTGCAGCCGTATCGCGACAGTGGTCTCTGTCCTGTCCGTCAGGTCCATTGTTGCCGCCTCCGTGCCGACCAACGGCGCCACGGTGAATGTCCCAGGCGTGTCGGGCGGCGGCACCGACCGCGCAGATCCCGGTGACGAACCCGAATCCGGTTCCGGTATCGCTCACGTGTACTGCGCCGGCGACTCCATTCACCGCGACACCCCTCGCGTTCACGATTCCCGCAGGTGGCGCCGCACCGATTTCCATCGGCATCAGCCCTGGCGGTTCCGGCAGTTACACCGGGACGTTGAATTGTGCGATCGCGGGCTCATCGCAGGTGCTGACCTTTAATCTCGGCGGAATTCTGGTGCCGGCAACCGCAGTGGATGCGCTGGCGCCCTGGTCGCGCTGGATGCTGATCTTGCTGATGCTGTGTGGTGGCCTCGCGCTGGGTTACATGCGGCGGCACTGATGCGCCGATCGTTGCTGGTTGATGTCCTTCTCCCGTGAAACGGGAGAAGGTGGCCGAAGGCCGGATGAGGGCAAGTCTGGCGCGAGGGCCCGGGCGGAAGAGGAAACTCCATTGCTGTGTCCGCCGCAATCGAAGCTGTTCCGGAACAGCAGGGAACCCTGATGTTCGAACGCACCGATGTCCATGGGTGTCGCCGCGGCGCCACCAGGCTGGCCCAGACGACGCGGTTGACCGCGAATATCGCGGGCGTTGGCGAGTACGTCCTGACCGACGCATCGATCAATCAGGTCGGACACCGCGGCCGGGGCAAAGCTGCCATCGGAGGCCACATCACCGATGTCGACAGGGATACTGATTGGAAGGAGATCCGTGTCGATGGGGGCTCCGGCGTGGGCGTTGCAGACACCCGTCAACGTCGCATTGGGGCCGGCGATCAAGGGCATCGTTTCAGTGCCGAAGCCTGCCAGCAGCGTATCGTTCAAGGTCATGTTCCCACTCATGATCTTGAGCAGCGCTTGCGGGTCGGGTCGGCCAGAAGAGTCGGCTCGCCCGAAACCCGGTTTGCAGGGAATTCGGCGACAAAAGTGGACCGACGTATGGTGACTGTTGCTGGCCGGAACTCAGCCATCAGGCCCGGGTTCGGTGCGGGTCGGTCTGGATTGCGCACCAATACTTGCTGGAACAGTCCGCTGCCGAATTGCATGTCGAACACATCGGATACTGCCGAGGTATTGTCATCCAGCAGGACGTCGGCCAGGGTGATGCTTGAGTTGACGCTGCGGATGGCACCCCCCGTACCGGCGTCGACGTTGGCCGCACGAACGCGGTTGCCGCTCATCACTTCACAGATGGACTCGGTGCAGTGATTGCGATCGTAATTGGGGTAGAGTGAACCGAGCCCACCGAACCTCATTGTCGATTGATCGAGAAACATTCCGCCGCCTTCGATCGTGGCGGTGTTGGCGGACAGATTCGCGAAATCGAACGTCAGTTCCGCACCGTCGCTTGCGTAAACGCCGCCACCGATCCGGGCTGAATTGGCGCCGACGATTGCGAGCCGGGGCAAGCAGACAGGTGCGGTGAGATCAGAACAGAACGGACCACCTTGAATCTCGGTCAGCCCGCCGATCACATACAGCCCACCGCCTGCCGCACCGGCCTGATTGCCGATGATGCCACTGGTGCCGCCCAGCGTACTGGGCAGCACACGGCCCTGGGACACGAACGTACATTGCTGCAGGTAGGCGCCGCCGCCCTCACCATCCGAATCGATCGTCTCAGCCCGGTTCAGCAGCAGCCGGCTTGCCGGGTCCAATCGGACTTGGCCGCCGCTGCAGTAGATACCGCCGCCTTTTTGCGCGCGGTTGTTGCTGATTTCCGAGCTGACCAGGAACAGTTGGCCATCGAACATCAGGACACCACCGCCGTTGTTGCCAGCATGATTGAAGCCGCTGATGCGACTGCGTTCGAGCCGCACATCCATCAAACCAGCGATCCACAGACCCATTCCGGTGGGTGTCTGCTCCAGATTGGGACGCAGTTCGATGGACTGAAGCGTGATGACGCGGCGCCGGTTTTGTGCCGGAGCCAGCGCCATGGCGGCATCAAGCGGGCGCACTCCACGAGCACTGGCCTGGGGATTGCTGGGGAGCACATTGTTGGCTGCCTGCGTGCAGTCGGTGAATCCGCCGCGAAGGGTTACGTCAGCCGAACCGTTTACGACTACAGACCCGGTATACGTGGCCCCACCCACCAGTCGGAGTTCAGTGTGTCCCGCGTTCAGCGCTGCCTGAATGGGGTTGTTCAGTGTTGTTCGGAACCCGCAGTTGACCTGAGGGCCGACAGTCGTGAATGCAGAGACCGAGGCGGACATCGACATCACGGAACAGCTGGCAAGAAGCCAGGCAATCATTCTGCTGCGAGTGGCTGACGAGACTTTGAACATGGGCGGTTGACCTTGGGAACGGGGATCAACAGTGTTTCGGTTGGCTTGCGTAAAGTCCTGAATGGAAAAGAGAAAAGTTCTGAGCAGGTCTGAAGAAAGCTGATTCGGGCTTGTGCTTGCCGAGTGCGGCCCCGGGAAGGCACACTGTCCCGGTGAACGCACCTGCACATGACTGATCCGAATGCTCTCGCCCTGACGTCGGCGGCGCCGATGCCTTCCGCGCCGTTCTATCGGCTCGGTCCGTTTCGTCTGGACGCCGTGGGGAAGCGCCTGCAACTCGGCGAAAACCGCCTGGACACCGATGCGCACCAGATCGACGTCTTGTTGTGTCTGATCCGCGCCTACCCGGGCATCGTCGCCAAAGACGATCTGATCGAGCGTGTCTGGGGCGGTCGATTCGTGACCGACGCGGCATTACACAAGTCGATCAGCGAGTTGCGGAAGGTCCTCCGCGAAGCCGGTGACGGCCAGGACTGGATCGAAACCCGACATCGCCGCGGTTATCAATTGCGTGAGGCGGCGATTGCCGAGTTCCCGGAATTGCCGAAACCGTCCACGGCAGAGCCGGCAACCAGTCCCTCCATGCGATTCAAATCACGGGTGCCTGCGCTCGGCTCGCTGCTGGTGCTTGGCCTGATGGTCTGGGCTGGGGTCTGGTGGTGGCGGCACGAGCCTGAAGTGCCTTTGCCAGAGCGGCCGGACGTCACGGTTGTCGAAGTGCCGGAATCCACCAAAGTCCGATTGCGCGGGATGGATCGCCCAGCGTTGGTTGCCACGATCCGCGAGTCGATGGGCCAGGATGACCCGTTGGTGTTGGCTGCGATCGAAGCCTTGCGCGACCCGTCGGCGGCCACCAGTGATCCGGCGCGCCTCGCGCTGGCCGACAAGTTCGCGGGGATCCGGGCGTATCGCGCAGGTGAATTCGACCAGGCGATGGCCTGGTATCGGCATGCCCTGGATGGGTTCGTGGCGCTGGAGGATCGGGCCGAACAGGCCAATGTCCTCAACAACATGGGTGTGCTGCTCAGCGAGAGTGGACAGGATCCGGAGCTGGGCGCCCGCTGGTTTGCCGAGTCGCTCGCTTTGCGCGAAGCGCTGGGTGACGCGCCCTCGATTCTGGCCAGCCACAAGAATCTGGCCAACCTGTGGCTGGAGGCCGGGCGTCTGCCGGAAGCCGAAGCAGCTGTTCGCGCCTATGTGTCTGCTGCCGAACAAGTCGGTCAGGCTGCTGATCGGGTCGATGCCCTCTTGCTCGAAGGGGACGTGGCGCTGGCAAACGGCAACGGCGATGCTGGTCGCTGGTTTGCGGAAGCAAAGTCACTGGCTTTGCAGAATGGGTTGGCTTTGGCCGCGGCCAGCGCCGAGCAGCGACTGGGACGCGTCGCCTTGCAGCAAGGGGATGCCCGTGCTGCGCAGATTGCCTTCCAGTCCGCGATGAAGCTGTACGAGCAGACCAACGAAACCCATCAACGGGCGATCGTGCTGTACAACCTGGCCAATGCCGACGAGGCACTGGGTGATGTGGCCGCGGCACTGGCGCATTATTCGGAAGTCCTGGACACGGCGCCGGCATCAGACTCGACGTTGCGTGTCGATGCCGAACTGGGCCGTGTGCGAGCGCTGTGGAAACAAGGTGATCAGGACGGTGCGCGGAGCGCCCTGGATGCTGCCCAACGCGAGGCAACGACCTTGAGTAATGCAGCAGCGCTCGCGCCGGTCCTGATCTCACGCAGTGTGCAGGCCTTGCTCGACAAACAGCCCACCGCAGCCAGAGCGCATCTCGAATCCGCGCGCGGAAAACTCGGTGCGAGTCCAGAGTGGGAGCTCGGTTCTGCGCTCGCGCTGCAGGATGCCTGGGTGTCGATCGCCCATGGCGAGTTTGTGGCGGCCCTGCAAAGCCTGGATCGACTGGCCGATGCAGCGCGTGTGCGCAAGGATCTGGGCCTGCTGGCGAGAATCGACCAGATTCGTTCGTATGCCCATCTGGGAGCAGGTGAACCGGATCGGGCACTCGCTTATTCGATGGCGGCAGCTGTCCAGATTGGTCCCGTTTCCAAAACAACACAATCCGGCACGGAGAAGGGGACAACAACCGGCTGGCACCTTGGTTTGGCTTTGCTCGCGGGCTTGCTGATCGGCGGCTTGTTGGTTTGGGTCACGACTCGGCGATGAGTGGTGGGCCGTCGTCCAAACCGAACGGTCTCGCATTCAGGCCTTTGGCGAGCACGGGATTGCCACGGGCCGCTGCGCGGCCTTCGCAATGACAGGGGTCAACAGCGCACCGAGTGAAAGGGGTTCCTGCGACCAGTCAGCGACTTTGGCGGGTTCCGAGGCGAAGTGGGGTTATTGCAAGCAGACTGCCCCCAGGAATGCCCCATGTCCATCAATACGAAGTGTTCGGTAAAGACACCGCCGGAGACTCGATCCGCCTCGGTCTGTCAGCCGATCAGGCCTGTCATGGCACGAATCGTGATGCTGTTCGTCTGCGCATTCGGTGCTCTGAATGCGACGAGCCAGGATCTGCCCGTCACGGTGTTGCCGTCGCCGAACGTGGATTTGACCCAAGCGGGCGTCGTGCGCAGTGTGCTGCGACAGCCGGACGGTAATTGGCTGGTCGCCGGCAACTATCAGCGGCTCGGCACCGTGCGGCGCCCGGGTCTTGGACGGCTGGCGGCAGACGGTTCGGTTGATACGTCCTTTCAGCCCGTGACGTCGCTGAGCCCTGCGAACATCCGGCAAATCGTCAGCCGCGACGATGGCAGCAGCCTTGTGTTGCACATCAATCTCGTGCAGCGGCTGCTGAGCAATGGCACCGTCGATCCGACGTTCTCGTCGTTGCAGTTCAACCCTACATTCGCGAACAGTATCGTCGTCGTCAGCGACGGCTTCATCGTCGGTGGAAACTTCACTCAGGTTCTGACCTCACCGGCGACGACGGTGCAAAGACTCGCCAAGTTCGGATTCGATGGGTCGCTGATTTCGACATTTTCAGTCGGCGTCAACAGCAACATCCGGGTCATGCAGGCGACGGGGCCTGATGAGATCATCGTCGGCGGCATCTTCACTCAGGCCGGCGGTCAGGCTCGGACGGGTCTCGCGCGTATTTCAACCAGCGGCGCAGGCGCTCTGGTGGCTGATTGGAATCCTGTGCTGACCCGATCCGGCGGCAGCGTCAGCATTGAGGACATTGCGGTCGTCGGCAATGAGGTGTTCATCACCGGTCTCTTCGATACGGTCAACGGCGCCACCCGCACTCGCGCAGCCAAATTGGGTTTGACGACCGGAGTGGTGGACCCCGTCTGGAACGTGGCGGTGACCGGCGCACAAACCGCATCACTCCGGGTGGTCCCGCACAACACGAGTGTCATCCTGAGTACCGGACAACCGCAGACCTACGCCAATCCTCCGGCAGCAGGGATCAGTCGTCGTGCCGCGCGAATCGACCGCACGAGCGGGGTCATCGATACCGGGTTTGATCCCGCCATGTTCAGCGAGAATGTTCCCAGCTTTACCGCTACGGACGGAGATTCGCCTACGCGTTTGTTGATCGCCGGCAACTTCGTGCAGGTCGATGCCGTTCAGCGTTTTGGCCTCGCGCAGCTTGATGCCGCAGGTCGGCTTGATCTGCAGAGTGGACATGTGGAAGCGATCAATCCGGAACCGTGTCGAGTGTGGTGTTCGATCCTGTGAGTCGTCGAACCTACTTGTCCGGAACGTTTCTGCGCGCCGGGGTCGCCGAGCGACGCTATATCTTGCGGCTGAGTCCATCCGGCGTCGTCGACACGGCCTGGCGCGCACAAACGGATGATCGGCAGCGACCGGCGATGGCCGTGGTGCCGGGGCAGGGGGTTTACGTTGCGGCGAATGCCGGCATTTTTCGGCTCAACGAAGTGGATGGCAATCAGATTGCAGGCTGGACGAATCCGTTTTGTCGCGAATGAACTGGTTGCAGGGGAATGGCGCGCTGTATGCGCTCAGCAGCAGTCAGCTGCTGCGTTTGCCGTTCGCGGGCAATGGTTCCGCCGATCCGGGGTTTGTCGCCGAAATCGGCAGTACCACTTCGGACCTGGCATTCGACCCGGTTGGCAACACCTTGTTGGTGTCCACGTTCATCACGTTGCCCGGTGGTGGGACGCAGCGCAAACTGGTGCGTCTGGATGCATTAACCGGCGCCCGGCTGCCGGCATTTGATCCATTGTTCGAAACCACGTCGGTTGTCGGCCCGCAAGGTTTTGCGGTCGACGGTGATGGCGTCTGGGTGGCTGGCAACTTTACGCGCGTGAATGGCGTGACGCGGGCCTCGCCGGTGCGACTGCGTCTGTCCGACGGTCAGATCGACCCGAACACCGCTGCCACGGTCGGCACGGCCTTCAACAATGGCCTCGGATTCCATCGCGGATTCTTCTACGGACTCATCGTCACCAGTGGCGGCGCGACGGAAGTCCGGCGCGTTCCGTCGACAGGCGGTGCCATCGACAGCACCTGGGCCTTGCCGGTGAATGGTGTGGTCGACAGCATGGCGTTCGACGGATTGCGTCTGCTGGTCGGTGGCTCGTTCGATCGGCGAGTCCCAACGCGGATCGCTTTGGTATTGCATCCGTGCTGGAGGCCGAACGGATCATGGCCGACAGTTTCGAGGGCAACTGACCTCGCACAACATTCAGAGTGCGGCAAGCAACTCGCGGACTCGCCGGTCAATGTCGTCGCGCAGTGCGCGATAGGTGTCGTCGTCGAAATCTCGCGGATCCGGCAGCGCCCAGTCCTGCCGGATCCGCGCGGGCACGGCGGGGCATTGATCCCCGCAGCCCATCGTGATCACGGCATCCCAGGTTTCGGTGCCGATGTCGTCGAGCGACTTGGAAGCGTGCGACGCCATGTCGTAACCAAGCTCCGCCATCATGCGGACCGCTCTCGGGTTCACGTGTCCGGAAGGCCTGGAGCCAGCTGACGCGGCAAACACCGAATCACCTGCCTGAAGGCGAGCGAACGCCTCGGCCATCTGGCTGCGGTTCGAGTTTTCGACACAAACAAACAACACTCGGCGCACGGTCAAGCCCTTCATCATGGGTTTGATGCTGCCATGAATGGAAGCAGCCTGCCAAAGCGCCATCCTGCAGGTTCTCGACATCGTAAATCCGGTTTTCCTGAACTTTTCACCGTTTTTATGCCGATGGCCCGACAATCGTCTCCGATCATGGATACGAAACCGCCCGTCAATCACCTGATGCCGCGCATGTACGCCTACTTGCTGGCGGTCGGTGCGGCGTTGCTGCCTGCGGTTGTCTTGCTGCCCTGGCGAGCTGAACTCAACCACGTCAACGTGGTGATGCCGATGTTGTTGATGGTGGTGCTGGTGGCCGCTCGCTTGGGCCGGGGCCCAGCGCTGCTGTGCGGTGCACTCTCGGTACTCGCGTTTGATGTCGGATTCGTGCCGCCGCACGGTCTGCTGACGGTCCACGATACCCGCTATGTTGGCGTGTTTGCGGTGATGTTTGCCGTCGCGTGGCTGGTGTCCGAGGTTGCCGGCGCGTCCCGCCAGGCACGATTGCAGGCCGAGTCGAACGAACACGCGCAACGCCTGCTGTTTGAACTGGCTGCGCGGCTGAATGCATCACTTCGTGCTGCCGACGCGGCAGACGGTGTTCGCAACTTCGTGGCCGAACACCTGTCGGGCAAGTCCATCCTGCATCCATCGACCTCACTCGATCGAGCCGAGCGGGCTGTCCAGGCCGTTGCGGAAGGCGATACGCCTGCCGTGTTGCGCACCGACGATCGCGAATGCCCGGTGCGAATCCTGTTGCCTTTGAGAGGTGCCACGCGCAACCGGGGTGTACTCGAGGTCCTGCTTCCGGATCATCCAACGCATCACATACAAGGCCGGTTACCAACCCTGCGTGCAGTCGCCGATGTGCTGGCCGCGGGTCTGGAACGATTGCACTATCTGGACGTGGCAATCCGCACGCAGGCAGAAGTGGACGCTGAACGTCTTCGTCATGCGATGTTGGCTGGGCTGTCGCATGACTTGCGAACGCCACTGACGGTCTTGTACGGATGGGCCGATGCCTTGCGCGAATCGACGATTGGCACGCCGGATGCTGCCGATGCCGCCGCGCGGGTTTGCCACGAAGCTTTGCGGCTCAATCGCCTGTGCGACAGCCTGCTGGATTTTGCGCGCCTGCGCAGTGCGAACAATCTGCTGTCGCGGGACTGGGTGCCGCTGGAGGAACTGTTGGGGACAGTGCTCGCCGGTCTGCAGGGCGTGCCCGGCGCGTCATGGGTTCGGCTGGATGTGCCCGATGACCTGCCTTGGCTGCATGTCGACGCGATCCTGTTCGAACGACTGCTCACCAATCTGATCGACAATGCACTCAAGCAGGGCGGTGCGGAACAGGAAGTACGCGTCGGTGCTGTCGTGCGCGGAAAGTCGATTGAAGTGACCGTGGCGAACTCCGGCTCCCGTTTTCCGGAGTCGACCGAATGGTTGCTGCAACCGTTTGCTGCCGGCAGTCCGCCGGGTCATGGCTTCGGTCTGAGCTTGTGTCGCGCCATCATCGAGGCGCATGGCGGAACCATCACGGCAGGCAATGTGCAGGGCTTTGCCACCGTCACACTGAGCATTCCGCTGGCGACGTCGGTGATGTCCGAGTTGCCGCCACTCGCCTCCGGGCCGGGCGAGCGGCCATGATCTCACCACTTCAGGTATTGCTGGTCGAGGACGACTTCGCGATTCGTCGATTGCTGGTCGATCGGCTCGCCGCCAACCACGTGCAGGTGTCCGAGGCAGGAAGCCTGGGTGACGCGCGTTTGCGATTGGGTGAACGCGTCGTTGATCTGATCCTGCTTGATCTGGGGCTTCCGGATGGTGATGGCCTCGGCTTCATCGAGGAACTTCGACAGTGGAACGACGTACCGATCCTGGTGCTGTCGGCGCGAGATCAAGAGCGCGAAAAAATCCGTGCGCTGGATGTGGGCGCCGATGATTTTCTCGGCAAACCCTTCGCCATGGGCGAATTGCTTGCGCGTATTCGAGCACTGACGCGACGGGTGCGGTCCAGTCGGACCGAACCCATTCTCCAGGCAGGCAACGTGCAGATCGATTTCGCTGGATTGAGTGTGCTCCGCGACGGTGCCGCAGTCCATCTCACACCGATCGAATTGCGGCTCCTGCTGTTGCTGGCCAGCCAGCCCGGACGGGTGCTGACCTACCGGCAAATGCTGCTGGCCGGATGGTCCAGCGCTGATCCCGATCTTCATCATTACGTCCGAATCGTGATCGGCCACCTGCGCCGCAAGCTCGAATCCGATCCCGCCCGGCCGGCGCATCTGCTGACGGAAACCGGTATCGGTTACCGCTGGCAAAGCTGAACTCATTTTCCCAACCCGCTTCGGGACCCTCGGCAAAACGACTACACCCCCGTTCCGCCCTGGTGCTGGCTGCACTCGGCATTGTTTATGGCGATATCGGCACGAGCCCTTTGTACGCATTCAAGGAGGCCTTTGCGCCCGGCCATGGACTCGCGGCGACACCCGGAGAATGTCCTGGTCACCCTGTCGGCATTGTTCTGGGCCGTGACGCTGGTCATTTCGATCAAGTACGTGCTGGTCGTGTTGCGCCATAACAACGAAGGTGAAGGTGGTGTCCTGGCGCTGACCGCGCTGGCCCATCAGCGCGTGGCGGGCAAACCGAAACTGGCCGCGCTGGTGATCATGTTCGGCATTTTTGCGGCCGCACTGTTTTATGGTGATGCGGTGATCACACCAGCCATTTCGGTGCTCTCGGCAATGGAGGGCGTGACCGTGGCAGCCCCTTCGATGGCGCACTGGGTCATTCCAATGACACTGGGGATATTGATCGCGCTGTTCCTGGTGCAACGCCATGGCACCGGTCGGGTTGGCGGATTCTTCGGACCCATCACATTGGTCTGGTTTCTGGTGCTCGCCGGACTCGGCCTCAACAGCATCATCGAAACTCCGGCTGTTCTGGCCGCCGTCGACCCGCGATATGCCCTGCAGTTCGCGGTTGAGCATCCGCACGCCGCGTTTGTCCTGATGAGTGCGGTGTTTCTCGCGTTGACTGGCGGTGAAGCTCTGTATGCGGACATGGGGCATTTTGGCGCGGTGCCGGTCCGTATTGCCTGGTACGGATTGGTCTGCCCGGCCTTGCTGATGAATTACTTTGGCCAGGGCGCGCTGGTCATGCGTGATCCGGCTGCGGCGGCGAATCCGTTTTACGCGTTGGCGCCTGAAGCATGGTTGTGGCCCATGATCGCACTCGCGGGTGCGGCGACCGTGATCGCCTCACAAGCTACGATCACCGGTGCGTACTCATTGACACTGCAGGCTTCGCGTCTGGGGTACCTGCCGCGCATTCGCACGTTACATACGTCCGATACGGAACGTGGTCAGATCTATGTGCCGGCTGTGAATTGGTTGATGCTGGTTTCGGTCCTGATCCTGGTGATGGCGTTCGGGTCGTCGAGTGCATTGGCTGCTGCGTACGGCATTGCCGTATCCGGAACGATGTTGATCACGACCCTGCTGACCACCTTGCTGGCGGTTTACTGGCATCGCCGCCGCCGATACGGTTTGTTGGCGCTGATGGCGATCGTGTTGTGTCTCGAGCTGGTGTTCTTTGCGTCGAATGCCGCGAAGATCCTGCACGGGGGCTGGTTCCCGCTGGTCCTGGGTGGTCTGATCTTTGTGCTGCTGACGACCTGGCGACGCGGCAGTGCGTTACTTGCCGACGACCGCTCGCGTCTGGATTTGGCCATGGACGATTGTGTGGGTTCGGTGACTTCCGGCGTGGCGCGTGTTCCGGGTACTGCCGTGTATCTGAACTCCGATCCGGATCGAGTCCCGGGGGCACTTTTGCACGGACTGAAACACTTCAAGGTGTTGCACGAAAGAGTGCTGTTCACTCACATCGATTTCGTCGAGACGCCTTATGTGTCGGCCGCCGATCGTTTGACCTTGCGTGATCTGGGCAACGGAATCCACGATCTCCGCGTGCGCTTCGGTTTTCGTGAGGAACCTGACTTGCCAGAGGCGCTCAAGGGATTAAAAGCCCATGCGCTCGAGCTCGATGAAATGGCGACCACTTATGTGGTGGCGCGATCCAATCTGTCCAACGGACCTGGTCGTTTGCGGCCTTGGCGTGCTGCTGTGTTCGTGGCCATGAGTCGGCAGGCCGATGATGCGGCATCCTGGTTCCGGCTGCCGCCCAACCAGGTGGTGGAGTTGGGCACGCGCGTGTTGGTTTGAGCGTGCGTGCTCGTGGGTGCTTGGCCTTCGGATCGCTGCTGCGCTTTGCCCTGGTACTTCAGGGCAAGCTGAGCTTCCTTTCGCTCGGCGCCAGCCTTGGCTGGCGCCAGCCCGATCAGACGTTGAAGCGGAAGTGCATCACGTCGCCGTCCTTGACGATGTATTCCTTGCCTTCCAGGCGGAGTTTGCCGGCCGTTCGGGCACCGATTCGCCCTTGAACGCGATGTAATCGTCATAGGCAATTGTTTCGGCGCGGATGAAGCCGCGTTCGAAGTCGGTATGGATGACACCGGCTGCTTGCGGTGCCGTGGAGCCTTTCTTGAGCTGCCAGGCGCGTACTTCCTTTTCGCCGGCAGTGAAGTAGGTCTGCAGGCCGAGCAGTTTGTAACCGGCGCGGATCACGCGGTCGAGGCCTGGCTCGTCGAGGCCCATGTCGGCCAGGAAGGCACCCTTGTCGGCATCTTCGAGCTGCGAGAGTTCCTCTTCGATCGCGGCGCACACCGGCACCACTTCGGCGCCTTCCTCGATCGCGCGCGCGCGCACGCGGTCCAGATGCGGATTGTTCGTGAAGCCGTCTTCCTTGACGTTGGCGACGTACATGACCGGCTTCAACGTGAGCAGGAAGAGGTCGCGGATCAGCGCTTTTTCCTCGGCATCGAGTTTTGCGAAGCGGGCAGGGCGGCCCTCATTCAGCGTGGCGCGAACCTTGTCGAGCACCGGCTTCTTCGCCAGTGCTTCCTTGTCGTTCTGCTTCGCGGCGCGATCAACACGATTGAGCGCTTTCTCGACCGAGTCGAGATCGGCCAGAGCCAGTTCGGTGTCGATGGTTTCGATGTCGTCGATCGGGTCGACCTTGCCGGACACATGCACGATGTCGCCATGTTCGAAACAACGGACGACGTGGGCGATGGCATCGACTTCACGGATGTGCGCGAGGAACTGGTTGCCGAGGCCTTCGCCCTTCGAGGCGCCGGCGACGAGGCCGGCGATGTCGACGAATTCGATCACGGTCGGGATGATCTTCAGCGGCTTCGCAATGCCCGCAAGCGCTTGCAGGCGCAAGTCCGGCACCGGCACCACGCCGACGTTCGGATCAATCGTGCAGAACGGATAGTTGGCGGCCGGGATGCCTGCCTTCGTCAGCGCGTTGAACAGAGTGGACTTGCCGACGTTCGGAAGTCCAACGATGCCGCATTTGATGCCCATGATGTGTCTAGTCCTGTGTAAAGCTGCTCGGCTTGATTCGCGATCCGGGAGTCAGGTCAATCTGCCTGACCCATCCGGACGGCGAACCAAGCCCAGGAGCTTCATGCCGGTTTCGGTTTGGCCGTGTGGAGTGCCTTCATGGCCTTGTCCATATTGCCGGTGGTCCATTCGTCGCGCAGATGGACGGCGCGGTTGACGGCGTCGCGGATATCCGCATCGTGTTCCTTGCCCGGGCGACCCAAGACCCAAGGGGTGACTTGATCCTTGTCGCCAGGATGACCGATGCCGAGCCTGAGTCGGTGGAACCGACCGTGGCCGAGCTGGGCCATGATGTCACGCAGGCCATTCTGACCGCCGTGTCCACCATCAAACTTCAACCTTGCCGATCCGGGCGGGAGATCCAGATCGTCGTGTGCCACCAGTGTTTCTTCGGCGTCGATCTTGTAGTAGTTCATCGCCGCAATCAGTGCTTGCCCGCTCTTGTTCATGAACGTGGTCGGCTTCATCAGCCAGACGACTTGCCCGGCGATCGTGGCCTTGCCCACTTCAGCATGCAGTTTGTTGTCACGACCGAGTCGTGCACCACACGCTTCCGCCAAAGCGTCCAAAAACCAGAACCCGGCATTGTGCCGGGTTCGGTCGTATTCGGATCCGGGGTTGCCGAGTCCGACGATCAAGCGCAAACCTGCCATGACTGAATAGCCCGGTTCTGAGCCGGTTGCCGGAGGCAACCGGGCCAGAATGCCGGATTACTTCTTCTTGGCCGGGGCAGCGCCCTTGGCAGGTGCGGCACCCTTGGCAGGAGCTGCGCCCTTGGCCGGAGCGGCACCCTTGGCAGGAGCTGCGCCCTTGGCGGCCGCTGCACCCTTGGCAGGAGCCTTGAGGGCAGAAGCCGGCACTGCTGCAGCGTCGGCTGCGGCGACCACTTCTTCCACGGCCCTGATTTCCTTGGCGATCACCACGGCATGGTCATGTTCCTTGCCGAGCTTCAGCGAAGGAATGGTCACGCCTTCCGGCAGCTTCAGGTCGGACAAGTGCAGGATGTCGTTGAGCTTGAGGTCGATCAGGTCGATGTTCACGGCTTCCGGGATGTCCTTCGGCAAGCAGTAGATTTCGACTTCGTTCACTTCGTGCAGGATGGTGACGCCTGCGAGTTTGCCGGCCGGCGACTTTTCCTGGTTCAGGAAGTGCAGCGGCACCTTCAGGCGCAGCTTCTCGGTCTCGGACACGCGCTGGAAGTCGAGGTGCATGATGGTGGTCTTGAACGGGTGACGCTGGATGTCACGCAGCAGCACCTTCTGGGAAGTGCCGTTGATCTGCATGTGCAGGATCGTTGCGTAGAACCACTCGTGAGCCTGGTACAGCTGGGTGTTCTTCTGGGTCAGCTGGATTGCCTGGGCGTCCTGCTTGGCGCCGTACAGCACTGCCGGCACCATGCCATCGCGACGGAGGCGGCGGCTCGCACCTTTGCCCTCGTTACCGCGAAGTTCGGCTTGAATTTCGTGAATCGTTGCCATGTTCTTTCCAATATGAAAATTGATCTTGCGATCGTTTGATTTGCCCGGCCTCGCGACCAAGTCCGGGGCTATGTACTTCGAACGGCCGAATTCATTCAGCCGTTCTGGTCAATCCACGTACAGTGAACTGACCGATTCGCCGAACGCGATGCGACGCATCGTTTCAGCCAACAACTCGGAAACCGACAACTGCCGGATCTTCGGGCAGCCCTTCGCCGCTTCGGAAAGCGGGATGGTGTCGGTCACCACCAATTCGTCCAGCGCTGCGTTGGTGACGTTCTGTACCGCCGGGCCGGACAGCACCGCATGCGTACAGTAGGCCACGACCCGCTTGGCGCCGCGCTGTTTCAGTGCTGCGGCCGCGGCACACAGGGTGCCGGCGGTGTCGACGATGTCGTCCACCAGCACGCAGATCTTGCCTTCCACGTCGCCGATGATGTTCATCACCGTCGCTTCGTTCGCGCGCGGGCGGCGCTTGTCGATGATCGCCAGTTCGGCATCATCGAGTCGCTTCGCGACGGCGCGGGCGCGGACCACGCCGCCAACGTCGGGCGAAACGACGATCAGGTTGTCCGTGCCGTGATGACGCCAGACATCGGCGAGCAATACGGGCGAGGCGTAGACGTTATCCATCGGGATATCGAAAAAGCCCTGGATCTGATCGGCGTGGACGTCGACCGTGAGGACACGATCAGTGCCAACTGCCTGCAGCATCTTCGCAGCCACTTTCGCCGTGATCGGTACGCGCGCAGAACGCGGGCGACGATCCTGGCGTGCGTAACCGAAGTAGGGCATGACCGCCGTGACCGAAGCCGCCGAGGCGCGCTTCAGTGCGTCGATCAGTACGCACAACTCCATGAAGTTTTCGGCTGTCGGCGCACAGGTTGGCTGCAGCACGAACACTTCCTGGCGGCGCACGTTTTCTTCGATCTCGATCTGGGACTCGCCATCCGAGAACTTGCCCACCAATGCCTTGCCCAGCGGTACACCCAATTGTCGGCAAACCGACAGGGCCAGCGCGCGATGGGCGTTGCCGGCAAAAACCAGAATTCCGTCAGCTTTCACGGTTCACCCGAGGTGACAACAAAAAGAGAATATGGCTGGGGCGGAAGGACTCGAACCTTCGAATGCGGGAATCAAAATCCCGTGCCTTACCGACTTGGCGACGCCCCAGCACTGGAAGCTTGGTTATTTGCCTGTTCACTACTTCGCCGGCAGGGTGCTCAACACATCCAGCAGCGGCGATTGATCGATGCCGCGCACACCATGCGCGCCAGCGATCCGGGATTTTGGTCAGTATTTCTTCGCCGACGTTGCGCGAATGGACGCGCACGAACACCGAAGAACCACTACCGCTCATTCGCGCGTTGCCGAATGGTTTGAGCCAATCGATCGCTGCGGCGACACCGGGGTAAAGGCGTTTCGCCACCCCTCGAGGTCGTTATGAGTCAAAGCCCCCCACGAATCATCGGAATTGTGATTCGAGGCGTGTCCCGTGTCAATTCTTTGGATCGGAAAATCTCTGCGGTCGGCACCGATTCGCCTGGAAAATCAGGACATACCAGGATTCGCCCAGGTTCATCGGGGTCAAGGTTTCGCCGACGCCCTCGGCGAAGGCAGAGTGCCCGCGGACAAACACGGGCACATCCGCGCCCAGTTGCAGGCCGATTCGAGCCAGTTCATCAACAGAGCGGCCCGTGTTCCAGAGCGCGTTGAGTGCCAGCAACACGGTTGCGGCGTCGGAACTGCCGCCACCCAGGCCGGCACCCGATGGAATGTGCTTGCGAAGTTCGATCGTGCAGCCCAGCGGGCAGGCGGTGGCGGCCTGCAAGGCGCGGGCGGCACGCAGGCTCAGATCACTCTCAGGACTGATGCCCGGGAGGTCCCGAGCACGTTTGATCTGGCTGTCCGTACGGGGTGTGATGACGACCTCGTCGGCCAGATCGATCAGCTGAAACACGGTCTGCAGTTCGTGGTAGCCGTCGGCGCGACGACCCGTGACATGCAGGAACAGGTTGATTTTTGCAGGCGCCGGAAAAACGATCGGGTTCATGGGGCCCGGGTGGGTTCGGCGATGGCGTCGTCGAGGCGCCAGTCGCCAACGGCCAGTCGCACTTGATAGGGCGGCTTCTTCGCAATCAGTCGCTTCGGCAACCAGTACCCCTGATCGTTTTGCCAGTCCTTGTAATCGATGGTCCAGCCGAGGTCACGGAGCCGGGTGATTCTGCCTTCCCGGTCCCGTTCGATTTCGGCGGTTTTGCTGCCCAGGCCAAACAACCAGCTGCGCAGGGCGCCAACGGGCAATTCCCATTGCAGCTCGCGACGCAGTAGTTCTTCGGGAGAACGCGCCAGGATCGGCTCGGGTCGCAGCCCCTGCAGTTGGCAGCCTGTCTCGTCACCCAGCAGTTGCCAGTTCTGGCCCGAAACCGGGGCGCGCAGTGTCACATCGAAAAAAGCGCCCTGTTGGGTCCATTCCAGCCGCCCGCTGCCGCCGTCCTGGCCATTCGACACCGCCAGGCGGGCACTCAGGTGCCAGGCCTCCGGCACTTCATGATTACCTTGAATCGACTGAGCTTCGGCGGGCTCAGGTGACCGAATGGCCTGCCGCGAGCATCCGCTGACGGCCAAGCCCAGCACCACGACACCAGCGATCCGGTACAACAAGTCAGAGCCCATGTCGGCGCAGGGTGTCGCGCAGCGCCGCATCATCCGGCTGGCGATTCAACGCTTCGCGCCAGATCAGTGTGGCCTCCTCACGTTCGCCTTTCCGCCACAGTGCTTCGCCCAGATGAGCGGCGATTTCCGCTTCGGCTTGTTTGGCATAGGCGGCTCGCAACAAGGTGACCGCTTCGTCGAGCTCGCCCAAGCGGAATTTGACCCAGCCCATGCTGTCGAGGATGGCAGCGTCGTCGGGCTTCAGCCGCATGGCGCGTTCGATGAGCACCAGGGCTTCGTCGTAACGGCGCGTGTTGTCGGCCAGCGTGTAACCCAATGCGTTCAGCGCATCGGCGTTGTCCGGATCGATTTCCAGCAGGCGACGCAGGTCACCTTCGGCACCACTTCCGATTGCAGCAGGTAGGTGCGCACCAGATCCTCACGGCGCAGGATGCCGGTCTCGCGCAGATCGTCGAGCCCTGCGCGCGCCGCGTCGAACTGTTTCCAGTTCCGTCTGGATCGAGGCCATGCGGATGCGGGCATCGACATATTCGACATCGTCCTTGCCCACTTGCCCATACCAGTACAGTGCTCGATTCGGGTCCTCGATCAACTCGGCGCAGGTACCGAGCAATTGCAGTCGTGCAGCGTGGTGTGGGGTCGCCAGCTGCTCGAGGCGCGTGCAGGCGGCCTTCAGCAGATCGGTGTCTTCGGCTTTGGCGGCATAAGCGAGTTCGATGCCGATCAGTTCTTCATCCTGATCGGGCATCTGTGCGATCACGCGCGCTGCCAGGGCACTTCGGCCTAGCGCATCTTCCAATGCTGCCAGACTGAGTCGCAGTTCCCGCGAATCCGGTTTCAGCGCCACGGCTTTCTGCAAGTCGGCACGGGCGAGTTCGGGTTGGCTGGTCTGGACCAGATTTGCGCGATAAGCGCGCAAGATCGCATCTTCGGGCATTCGATCGATGGCCTGATCCAGAATGTCCCGTGCGAACTCGGGGGCTTTGGCGCTCTCGGCAAACCGGCTGTAGGTGACCGCCGCGGCGGGCGTCGGGCTCAACTCGGACAGGGTGTTGAGAAACGGCAGGATGCGATCGAGGTCCGGGAGCCAGCGTAATGCTTCGACCATTTCGGTCGGCAGGGTCTGGTCTGGCCCGCGGTCGGCAATCAGCGCACGCGCCTCGTCGGTCTTGCCGTCACTCAAGGCGAGTGCCGCCGCATAGGGGGCAATGAGCCTGCTGTCGGGTTCGAGTTCACGCCACCGACCGAGCATGACGCGGGCGGTAGTCGGCTTCCGTGCGCGCAGGGCCGCTCGCAGCGCCGTTCGCGCCAGCTCAGGCTGGTCTCCGAGCAGCGCGGCTTTGGCCAGGCTGGCGGCGACTTCCTCATCCTTGCCGTCCTGACGGGCAAATTCCGCGGCCATTCGTTCGGCGAGGGTCTGGCCGGTCCGATCCAGCGGCAGCGCGTCGGCGGGCACCAAAACCGTGACCTCGCGGGGCGAGGAAGCGCATCCGGCGATCAGCAAGGTCAGCAGGATGGGAACAATTTTCGTCATTTCTTGATCACCTGTGAGCCGGCAAGGGACAATACCGGTCTGTCTTCTGTCATTTTTGCACGTCATGCCGATTTTCGCCCTTGGACTCAACCATCAAACCGCGCCGATTACCCTGCGCGAGAAGGTGGCTTTGGCTCCGGAGCGGTTCGGGGACGCCTTGGAATCGCTGAAATCGTCGGGTTCCGCCGACGAAGCCGTGTTGATTTCGACCTGCAACCGAACCGAATTGTTCCTGACCGGCGACGAAACATCCTTGCAGCGATGCACTGAATGGTTGCACCAATACTTCGATCTGAATGCCGGGGCGCTCGACAGTTTCACTTATTGCCACCGTGACCGGGCTGCCATCCGACACCTGTATCGGGTGGCGTCGGGCCTCGACTCGATGGTGCTGGGTGAGCCGCAGATTCTCGGGCAAGTCAAACGGGCCCACTCCGAGGCACGCCAGGCCGGTGCGGTTCGGACCAGTCTGGACCGCCTGTTCCAGACGGCGTTCTCGGTGGCCAAGCGGGTGCGCACTGAAACCAGCCTCGGCAGCTCGCCGGTTTCCGTGGCGTTTTCGGCGGTCCGGCTGGCGACCCGCATTTTTGCCGATCTGGCCGGGTCCAACACCTTGCTGGTGGGTGCTGGCGAAACGATCGAGCTGGTGGCCCGGCATCTGCAGGAACGCGGCGTCCGTCACCTGACGATCGCCAATCGAACCTTGGCGAATGCGCGGTCCCTTGCCGAAGAATTCGAGGCTCGGGCCGTTGCGCTGGCCGACCTGGACCATGTCCTGCCGGAAGCTGACATCGTGGTGGCGTGTACCGCCAGCACCACGCCGGTGATTACGTTCCAGGCGATCCAGCGTGCGCTCAAGGCGCGTCGGCGCAAGCCGATGCTGGTCCTGGATCTGGGGGTGCCGCGGGACGTCGAGTCGCAGGTCGGCACCCTTGATGACGCCTACCTGTATACCGTCGATGACATCGGCGCGATGATCGAAGAGAGCATGAAATCGCGGCGAGACGCCGCCGCTCAGGGCGAAGCGATCATCGATCTGCAGGCTGAGCACTTTGTTTCCTGGCTCAAACTGTTCGATGCGCAGGGCGCCATCCGTGGCCTCAGGGATCGTGCCGACCGCGAACGCGCCGATCAGTTGCAGAAAGCGAAACAGGCCCTGGCCCAAGGCCGAAGTCCCGAAGAAGCGCTCGAACTTCTGGCGCACGGGCTGACAAACAAGCTCCTGCATGCGCCGACCGTGGCACTGCGGGAGGCGGCCAAACGGGCCGATGTGGACTTGCTGCGAGCTGCCAGTCGCCTGTTCGAACTGGACGACCCCGGAGTCAAATGAGTCCGTCCATCCGCCGCAAACTGGAGGCGCTCGCCGAGCGCAAGGTCGAGGTCGAGCGTTTGCTGGCGTCGCAGGAGGTTCTGGCCGACAACCAGAAGTTCCGGTCCCTGTCCAAGGAATATGCCGAACTGGAGCCGATTGCCGTCCAGATGGACGAACTGGTGTCCGCCGAAGCGGCCCTGCGCCAGGCGCGGGTCATGCTGGACGACCCGGAACTGCGCGAATTGGCCGAGCTCGAGATCGAGTCCTTGCAGGAACAGCTCCAATCGTTGGACGGGGCGCTGAGCCTGATGCTGGTGCCGCGGGATCCCCGCGATGACGCCAGCGTCTTCCTCGAAGTGCGGGCTGGGACGGGCGGCGACGAAGCGGCCATTTTCGCAGGAGACCTGTTCCGCATGTATTGCAGGTTCGCCGAGCGACAGCGTTGGCAGATCGAGATTCTGTCGGCGAGCCCCGGTGAACACGGCGGCTACAAGGAAGTGGTGGCGAGGGTCGAAGGGCAGGGCGTGTTCGGCAAGCTGAAGTTCGAATCCGGCACCCACCGGGTGCAGCGGGTGCCAGAAACCGAAGCCCAGGGTCGGATCCACACCTCGGCGGCGACCGTGGCGGTGTTGCCTGAGGTCGATCAGATCGAGGACATCCAGATCAATCCGGCCGACCTGAAAGTTGATACCTACCGCGCCTCGGGCGCGGGCGGACAACACGTCAACAAGACCGAATCGGCCATCCGGATCACCCATTTGCCGTCCGGGTTGGTCGTCGAATGCCAGGATGAGCGCTCGCAGCACAAGAACCGGGCGCGGGCCATGTCCCTGCTCAAAGCCCGGTTGCTGGACGGGGAGCAGCAGAAACAGACTGCCGCCCAAACCCAGTTGCGCCGGATCCAGGTCGGCTCGGGTGACCGAAGCCAACGAATCCGGACCTACAACTTCCCTCAAGGGCGTTTGACCGACCACCGCATCAATCTGACGCTCTATTCGCTTGAGCAGATCGTGGCGGGAGACCTTGGGCCGGTGATTGATGCGCTGCTGACCGAGTTCCGTGCCGACGAGCTGAAGTTGATGACTGACGCGGCTTGAACTTGGACTTTCTGCATATTTTGGCCTGAAGTTTCGTTTATTCCTGAAACGTCGGGCGATTTGGTGTCGACGGGATTCATCGATTGATGTCTAAGGTGAATTGTTTTCTGGTTTCCCTTTCCTATTCATTTCAGTGGATTACCGCATAGACCCAGAATTCGATCGAAGTTCGTGTTGTGAGTTTCGGAAAACGAAGGATCAGGTAATCCGGTTGATTCAGCGGATTAAGGCTCGTTCCTTCGAGATATGAGTCAGGTATTCCGGAGTTTCCGTTACCGCATTAATCGGTAATTCGGAATTAACAGGAATTTCAGTGATTGCCTCCCCGCAATTGCGGCTTGCTCCTCCCGCCTTCGGCCATCTTCTGCCGTGAAAGGGTGGAGCCGGGAGCCAGGCCACTCTTCTCCAGTTCCAAACGACGGATGACAGTTTGGCCTGTCCCATTTCGGCTAACTCACCCATAGGCCCATTCCGAGCCGACAATTGGTGAGCGCCCGCATGAACGTCCTTTCGATTCGCCGTTTGGTGAAGACCCTGACAGCCGTTTTCCTGATGACGACCGCGCTCGGTTCACCGGCCGCCACCTGGGTCGTGGACAGCACCTCCGCAAGTCCGGGCCTGTCGTCCTGCACGGCCGCTGCGAATGACTGCAGTTTCCCGGGGGCGGTCAGTCGCCTGGGCAGCACGGGGGACAGCATTACCTTCACGGTCGCCAGCTCGGATGCCACCGAAGTGTTCATCGCGAAGGACGTCGTGATCGAGGCCGCTGGTGCCCGCCTGCTGCGGTTGGTCATCTCGACGAGTGTTGGCTGGGCCACCGTGACCGTCCGTAACGCGGTCTGGCAGTACATCAATTCCGGGTCGCCATTCGGCGGCGCCATGTACATCGCGCCCAGTCAGATCGTGACGATCGAGGACTCGCAGTTCCTGTTCAATCGGACCGGCAACACCGGCAAGGGCGGCGCGATCCACAATTTCGGCATCCTGACGGTCCGGCGATCACGTTTCGAAGGTAACCACTCACCACAGGGTGCGGGTGCGATTTATCACGGGGTCTCACCGAGCCCGAATCCCAGCAGCTTGACCGTGCTCGACTCGGTGTTCCGGGCAAACGGCGTGCTCGATCCAACAGGTCCGAGTCGCTAACTCGGCCAGTTCGGCGCCATCTGCCGACAGCACACTCGATATCCGTGGTTGCCTGTTCGAAAACAACGAATCCAACTATGCGTCCGCCATTCAGTCCGGCGGGCTGGTGCGCATCTACAACTCGACGTTCTGGGCCAACAAGACCTTCCAGAGCACCGAGTCCGGCGCGTTGTTGCTGGGTGGTCCGGTCCGCATCGCCAACAGCACGATCGTCGGCAACAGCGGCAGTACATCCGGCGGTCTGTATTTGTATCCGTCGTCCGACACCTGGCTTGTCAATACGATCGTTGCCGACAACACGGGCACCAGCCCGGACATCGCCGGGCGGGTCTATTCCGTCGGCAACAATCTCATTCGCAGCCGCACCGGCAGCGTGATCGACGGTAACGTTTCGAGCAATCTCTACGACGTGTCGCCGCTGGTGGGGGCCTTGGCAAACAACGGTGGGCCGACCCACACCCTGGCGCTGCTGGCGAACAGCCCGGCCCGCAACGCCGGATCAGATTGTGTGTTGACGTTCGACGGTTGCGGGGGTGTCCCGCACCTGGCCTTGAGTACCGATCAGCGTGGCAGTGGTTTCCCCCGGAAACGTGGCAGCAGTGTCGACATCGGCGCGCTCGAGAGTTCGGTCGTGACCGTCACGAACAACGCCGACAGCGGCACAGGCAGCCTGCGGCAAGCGGTGATCGATGCGCAGCCCTTCGACAGCATCAGTTTTGCGAGCCCGTTTTTTGATCAGGCCCGGACCATCACCCTCAGTGGACCGCTGGTCATCGCCAAGCCACTGACGATCGCCGGGCCGGGTGCAGCATTGCTGACAATCGATGGCAACAATGTCACCCGGCAGATGAACATCGATGCCGGTGGTCAGGTCCAGCTCAGTGGTGCACGATTCACGCGCGGCAATCCGGGGGCCGGCATCGGCGCTGGCAGCATCCTGATCAACGGGGGCGTGTTGAATGCCAGCGACATCGAGATCAGCCAAGGCACCAGCCAACAAGGGGGTTGCCTCTACAACAATGGCACCCTGACGCTGCAACGAGCGGTGTTGCGCCAATGTCAGGCCAATTTTGCTGCGGCATTCTTCAACGAGAACGGCAGGACGGCGTCCTTGACGGATGTCCGCATCGAAAGCAGTATCTCGTCGGGGCCGGGTGGCGGAATCGGCAGTTTCGGGACACTCAACCTGATCCGGACGAGTGTGAGCGGCAACCAGGCGACCTATGGTGCGGGCCTGTTGAACTACGGTGTGGCCACTCTGGCCAACGTCACACTGAGCGGCAACAGCGCTTCCCAGGCGGGTGGTGGCGGGGCGTATCTCGGTCTGAATTCGACCACCACCTTGAGCCACACCACGATCACCGACAACAGTTCCGTCCTGATTGGTGGCGGCATCACCGCCGAAGGCGGAGCGGTGATCCAACTCCGTAATACGGTGATTGCCGGAAATTCCGCTGGGTCGGGTGCCCCGGATGTGCAGGGTATGCTGACGTCCCAGGGCTACAACCTGATCGGCGAGTCGGCAGGCAACAGCTTTGCCGCCGGATCCGATCTGACCGGTGTCACCGTCGGTGCTCCCGCCCGATTGGCACCCTTGGCGGACAATGGTGGCTTTGCCAGAACCCACGCGCCCTTGGCCAACAGTTTGCTCGATGATGCCGGGGGGAGCAGCACCCTGATGGTGGACGCGAGGAACCTGTCCCGTGTCGTCGACTTCAGTGATTTGGCGAACGCCGCCGGCGGCAACGGCAGTGATATTGGCGCCTACGAGATCCAGGTCAGTACGCCCGTGAATGTGGTTGCCGCTGCCGCAACCGGTGGCGTTTCCGTGAGCTTTACCGGCGGTGCCAACGGTGGGCTGGCCATCAGCAGCTATTTGGCGCGTTGCGGGAACCAAACGGCAACCGGTGCGGCATCGCCGATTCTTGTGGTTGGTCTACCCGTTGGATCGGCTGTGACCTGCACGGTGACGGCGTTCAGCGACGCTTTGAGCGGAATCCCGTCGATGCCGTCGAACAGCGTGACGCCAGGTGAAGTACCGGGTGCGCCGATCATCGGTTTGGTGACCGCCGGGAATGGTCAGGCCAGTGTGATGTTCACGGCGCCGGCCAGTAATGGCGGCAGTCCCATTACCCGTTACAACGCGACCTGCGGTGCGCGCAGTGCCAGTGCACTGGCAGCGCCGATTTCGGTCATCGGGCTGACCAATGGCCAGTCGGTTCAATGTGTGGTGACCGCCACCAACGCCATCGGCACCGGTCCCGCATCGGCAACCTCCAATTCCGTGACGCCTGGACTGCCGGGTGCCTTTGCGTACATTCCCAAAGTCAGTGCGGCCTCGGTCGCTGTGGTTGATCTGGCAACCGGCTCGGTGGCGGCCAACATCGGTGTCGGCAGCGGCAACACCGGCGTTGCGGTCAGCCCCGATGGCGCGCGCGTGTACCTCGTGTCCCAGAATCTTGGCCAGGTCACCGTCATCAACACCCAATCGAATGCGGTCGTGGGCACGATTGCGGTCGGGCCATCACCCTGGAGTGCCGTGGTCGCGCCGGACAGCGCCAAGGTTTATGTCACCAACAGCGGCAACAGCACGGTGTCGGTGATCGATGCGGCCACGAACACCGTGACCGGCACGATCCCCGTATTCAACAATCCATTCGGCATTGCCATCACGCCGGACGGATCACGGGTGTACGTCACGAATGGCGGAAGCAATGCAGTCAGTGTCATCGATACGAGTACACAAGCCGTCGTGGCGACCCTGACTGCGGGGATGGACCCGATTGGTGTTGCGATCAGTCCCGATGGCTTGCGCGCCTATGTCACCAGTCAGACCCAGAACAACGTTACGGTGTTCGATACTGCGAGCCACAGTGTGCTGGGCAGGATTCCGGTCGGCAACACGGCTTATGGGGTCGTGGTCGGTCGTGACAGTCGCCGTGTCTATGTCGGCAATGCCAATGGCAACAGCGTGTCGGTGATCGATGCCGTGTCACGCACCGTCATCGCCACGGTGCCGGTGGGTAGCCGTCCGGAAGGCATCGACGTGTCGCCCGACGGCAGTCGCTGTACGTGGTCAACCGGGACAGCGGCACGATCAGTCAGATCGATACCAGTACCAATTCGGTGCTGGGCCAAATCAATATCGGTGGCGGGTCCCCCGTTTGTGATGGGGCGCTTCGTTGCCGTGGGCGGCATCGCGCCGGTGTTCACCAGCAATCCGCCACCCAACGGCGTGATCGGAACGCCGTACACCCACACTCTGGTGACCTCGGGCACACCCGGCGCCAGCTTCGTTCTGGAATCGGGCAACTTGCCGCCTGGTCTGAGTCTGAATGGCCAGGTGATCAGCGGCACCCCGACCGCGCTCGGAACCAGCACCGGTCAGTTGCGTGCGACCAATGGCTTGCCCGGTGCCGCCAGCCAAGCCTTTTCGATCCAGATTGTCAGGGGCACCACCGGGCCCGGCAACAATCACTTCGGTCACACCGGGTGACGGGTCGGTCAACGTCGCGTTCGACCCGCCCGCTTTTACCGGTGGCCTGGCGCTGTCTTACAACGTCCTGTGTGGTCAGGGACAAGGCATTGTCGGCTTCGGCACCTCGTCACCGATCCTGGTGACCGGTCTGACCAACGGCGTGGCAGTGACCTGTGTCGTCAACACGATCAACAGTGCCGGTTTCACCTTGTCGGCACCCTCGCAGAGTGTGACCCCAGGCGTTGCGCCGACCATCACCAGCGCCGCCTTGCCTGCGGGCACTTTCGGTGGTGTCTACAACCACACGGTCACGGCCACCGGATCGCCGACGGCAAGCTTCAGTGTGAGCGAGGGATCCTTGCCCGCCGGCCTCACGCTCGACAGTCAGACCGGTGTGGTCAGCGGCACGCCCACGAGTGTCGGTACGTTCGGCGGCACCATCACGGCCAGCAACGGCATTGGCTCGGTGGCAACACAGACGTTCTCCGTCAACATCGCGGCGAGTTTGCCGGACGCACCAACTGGTGTGGTGGCCACAGGCAACAATGCTTCGGTGAGCGTCGCGTTTGCGGCGCCCGTCAACACCGGTGGCATCACGATCGACGGTTATACGGCGACGTGCGGCGAACAAAGCGCGAGCGCGGTGACCGCACCGATCGTGGTCACGAACCTCGTCAACGGAACTCCGGTGACGTGTGCGGTCGTAGCGACAAATGCCGTCGGTGACAGCGCGCCGTCGATGGCCTCGAACAGTGTCGTTCCGGCGACAGTGCCCAATGCGCCGAGCATCGTCAGCGCAACGCCCGGAAATGGCTCGGCCACCGTCGAGTTCACTGCACCGGCCAGCAATGGCGGAGCAGGGATATTCGAGTACCGCCTGCAATGTACGCCGGGCATCGGTCAAGTCGTCGGCGCGGGCTCGCCACTTACGTTGACGGGCTTGGCCAACGGCACCTTGTATGCCTGCGCGGTCACCGCCCGCAACGATGTGGGATATGGCGCGGCTTCGGCGCCGCAAAACGTCATTCCCGCAGAGCTCCAGGTGGCCAACCTCAGCGTCACCAAGAACAACGGCACGCAGTTTGTAGCCGGCGGCGAACCCACCACCTACATCATCGTGGCCAGCAACGCAGGGCCGGCAGGGGTTGTCGGCGCTCGCGTGCAGGACACGCTGGATGCGGACTTCAGCAATGCCGAGTGGACCTGCATCGGCGAAAATGGCGGCCTGTGTGCGGCCAGTGGCACGGGTAATCTGGATACGCGAGTGGATCTGCCGATCGGTGCCAGCGTGCGCTTCACACTCACTGCCCGCGTCGCGGAACTGCCCGAAACCCCGGTCAGCAACATCGTCTCGATCACGCCCCCGAATGTGATCGATGATCCCAGCATGAACAACAACGTCGCCAGTGATGGACCGGATGTGCGCGGGTTGTTCCGGGATTCGTTCGAGTAGGCGAGGGCACGGATCACTTCCGGTTGAGAAACGCCATTCTGGCCGGTGATTCTCAACATTGTCTTGATCCGTAATCTCGGAGTCATGGCTCCCGGCTCATGCCGTCCCGTCACTGGAGGCACACCCCGTCACGCGGTATCTTGTCCGACCCAGATTCTTGCTGCCGACAAGCCAATGACCGACACCACGTTTGCCAGTCTCCAAACAGAAATCGACGATGCCTTTGAGCGTCGTGCACAGCTTGATGCGGCGGCATTGGCCGAACTGAAGCCCGGGATTGGCCGGGTGCTTTCTGCGCTGGAAACCGGGGCATTGCGCGTGGCCGAGCCGGGCACGGCGGGGTGGGTGACTCACCAGTGGATCAAGAAAGCGGTGCTGTTGTCGTTCCGGACCGAATCGAATTCGGTGATGGCTGGCGCGCCGGCGCCGTATTACGACAAGGTGCCGCTGCGGTACGAAGGGTATGACGCGGCGCGGTTTGCTGCCGAGGGTGTGCGCGTGGTGCCCGGTGCGGTCGTGCGTCGCGGGGCACATGTCGCGCGCGATGTCGTGTTGATGCCGAGCTTCGTGAACATCGGGGCTTATGTCGGTGTCGGGACGATGGTGGATACCTGGGCGACGGTCGGGTCCTGTGCACAGATCGGCGCACACGTTCATTTGTCGGGCGGGGTTGGAATTGGTGGCGTGCTGGAGCCGGTGCAGGCCAACCCGACGATCATCGAGGACGGATGTTTTATCGGCGCCCGGTCGGAAGTGGTCGAGGGATTTATTATCGAGCGTGGATCGGTGATTGGCATGGGGGTGTTCCTCGGCCAGTCGACGCGTGTATTCGACCGCGAGACCGGCGAGATTTTCTACGGTCGCGTGCCGCCCTACAGCGTGGTGGTGCCGGGTTCCTTGCCGAGTGCCGACGGGCGCTACAGTCTGGCGTGTGCGGTGATCGTCAAGCGGGTCGACGAGAAAACACGCGCGAAGGTGGGCATCAACGAACTGCTGCGCAACGCCGATTGAGCCATGACCATCCTCCTGTACGGATTGAACAACTGCGATACCTGTCGTAAGGCGCGCAAGTGGCTGAGTGCGAAGGGTCTTGCCCATGAGTTCGTGGATTACCGGGATTTTCCGATTCCTGCCGAGACACTGAAGGCCTGGGCCGCGCAGATGGGTTTTGCCAATCTGATCAACAAGGCCAGCACCACCTGGAAAACGCTGCCCGAACATCGTCGCAAGCCTGGGTCCGATCCGGAATACGTTTTGTTGCTGCGCGAGTATCCGGCACTGCTCAAGCGACCTTTGATGGTGCGGGATGGACGGATCGTCCAGGGGTTCACGCATGGACAATACGAAAAGGAGTTCGCCGATGTCTGACCGGAATGCCGTGCTGGTGCTGACCCGTGCGCTGTGTGCCCGCGCGTCGGTGACCCCGGACGATTCGGGCTGCCAGGACTTGATTGCAGCGCGCTTGGCGGCCGCGGGGTTCAGCATCGAACGACTGCGGTTCGGCGAGGTCGACAATTTATGGGCCTGGCATGGTTCGGTCGGCCAGACGTTCGCGTTTCTTGGGCACACCGACGTGGTGCCGGCCGGGGATCGTGAGGCCTGGTCGAGTGATCCGTTTGTGCCGGAGGTTCGCGACGGCCAGCTTTATGCGCGTGGTGCTGCCGACATGAAGGGCAGCGTTGCGGCGATGGTGGTGGCACTGGAGGAATTTGTCGCGGCACATCCGGAGCATCCGGGCATCGTCGGCGTGTTGCTGACCAGCGATGAGGAAGGGGTGGCCGAGGACGGCGTCCGTCGTGTTGCCGAGACCTTTGTGGGGCGAGGGCAGCGGATCGACTTTTGTCTGGTCGGCGAACCGTCGAGTGACCAGCGATTGGGTGACCGCATTCGTGTTGGCCGCCGAGGCTCGCTGCATGGGCACCTGAAAGTGCGCGGCGTGCAAGGGCATGTCGCCTATCCCGAGAAAGCCCTGAACCCGATCCATCATGCGATGGCAGCATTGGCTGAACTCGCCGCGCGGCGCTGGGATTCAGGCAATACGTTCTTTCCGGCAACCAGTTTCCAGATCTCGAACATTCACGGCGGCACGGGCGCCACGAACGTGATTCCGGCCGAGTTGAACGTGGATTTCAACTTTCGGTTCGGTACCGCTTCGGGTGCGGAAGATTTGATGCGCGAAACCGAGAACCTGTTGGCGCGGCACAATCTGGATTACCGCATTCGCTGGGTATTGAGTGGTGCGCCGTTCCTGACCGATCAAGGGCCGTTGCTCGAGGCGACGCAGAAAGTGTTGCTCGAAGAGCTGGGTGCCCAAGCCATCGCCGATACCGGTGGTGGCACGTCGGATGGTCGGTTCATTGCGCCGATGGGCGCTGAAGTGGTTGAGCTAGGCCCGATGAATGCCAGCATCCACAAGGTTGACGAACATGTGGCCGTCGATGATCTGGCGCGGTTGTCGCGGTGTTACCGCCGCATTCTCGACGAGACCATGCGGCGTGGGGTCATCCCGCGGTAAAGGGCTGGGCCGGTGCAGGCCGGGCTTCGCTTCGATCAGCCCAGCCTTCGTTTCAGATTACCAACCGCACTGCTGGCCTTTGTTCTTTTCTTGCAGCCAACCCATCAGCGGCGCGAAGTAGTCGATGATCGCGCTGGCGTCCATCTGCTCCGTGCCGGTGAGTTCTTTCATCGTGGCTTGCCAGTTCTGGCTCTGGCCCTTCTGCAGCATCGCCCAGTAACGTTTGCCGGCTTCCTTGTTGCCATAGATCGAGCACTCGTGCAGCGGGCCTTGGTGGCCGGCTGAGTCGCACAGCGCCTTGTGGAACTGGAACTGCAGGATGTGCGCGAGGAAGTAACGTGTGTACGGCGTGTTGCCTGGTACGTGGTACTTGGCGCCTGGATCGAAGTCCTGCTCGGTGCGGGTGACGGCCGGTGCGACACCCTGGTACTTGGCCTTCAGATCCCACCATGCCTTGTTGTATTCGCCGGGCTGGATACGGCCGGAGAAAACGCCCCAGCGCCATTGGTCGATCAGCTTGCCGAACGGCAGGAACGCGACCTTGTCGAGCGCGAGTTTCATCTGCTCGTTGATGATCGCTTCCTTGCTCTGCACCGGCGTGCCGACGAGGCCCACGCTGTTCAGGTACTTCGGCGTTAGCGACAACACGACGGTGTCACCGATCGCTTCGTGGAAGCCGTCATGCGCGCCACTCTGGAACAGCGGTGGCAGCGCGTTGTAGGCGAGGTAGTAATAGACGTGGCCGAGCTCGTGGTAGATCGTGCTGAGTTCGTCTTCGGTCGGCGTGATGCACATCTTGATGCGGACGTCGCCCTGGTAGTTCATGTCCCAGGCGGAGGCATGGCAGACGACGTCGCGATCACGCGGTTGCGTGAACTGCGCCTTGTCCCAGAAGCTCGCCGGCAATTGCGGCATGCCGAGTGACACGTAGAAATCTTCGGCGCGGCGCGTCATCAGCTTGGCATTCGCCAGATCGGCGGCACGACCAGCCTCGACCAGTTCTTCCGGGGTCAGTTCGGAACGTTGCTGTTTCGAGGCATTGGCAAGCGCCTCGGCCTTCGCTTTCGCGAATTCGGCTTCGCGTTGGGCTTCCAGTGCCGCATTGATGTTCAGGCTGGACACGCCCGGATACGGCTCGACCTGGTCGAACAGGTTGCCCCATTGCTGGGCCCACATGTTGCCGGTGAGGTGCGCCGGAATCATCGGGCCGACACTGCCTTTTTCGCCGTATTTTTCGGTCAGCTCCTGGCGCACGTAGCAGTGCAGCTGCTCATAAAGCGGCTTGACCTGATCCCAAAGCCGATCGGCCTCGACCTCGAAATCGGCCGGACTCATGTCGTAACCGGATCGCCACATCTCGCCGGCGTCCGCAAACCCCAGTTCCTTCGCGCCTTCATTCACCAGACCGGCGAATTCCTGATAGTCGCCGCGCATGTCACGCGCAACGTTGTGCCAACCCGTCCAGGCGTCCAGCTGCGCGTCATAGTCACCATGTTCAGCCAGCACTTCCGAGAGTTTGCCGAGGTCACGGCACTGGTTGCCGGTTTCGCCGGCGCGGCAGTATTTGCCCGAGCCATAGGCACCTTCCAGTTTGGTCGCCAGTTCAGTCAAGCGGCCCAGTTTGGCCGGATCCTTCGGCGCCGGCATCGACGTCGACAGCTTCAGCAGGTGCAGCGTTCGTGCGGTATCCGGCTTCAGTGCCGGTTTGATCGCGTCGAATTTCGTGGAGGCTTCGATGGACGACTTCAGGTCGCCGAGCGCGCGTTCATTAACCTTGGCCGCGACCAGTTGCGAATCGCTGTTGATGTTCGTGACCGACAGCCATTGGGCCGATGCCTGTTCCGCGTAACCCTTGCGCACTTTGGCATTGAGCTCGGTGACGAACTGGTCGGCGTCTGCGGACGTCGGCTTGTCGTCGGCCTTGGTCGTAGGCATGGATTGGCAGGACGACAGGGCCAGCACAACCGAACTGGCCAAAAGGGCGCGTTTCAACATGGAGTTCTCCGGAAAAATCGACACAAAAGAGCGTGCAGGCTAAACATGTGCGGTGCAGCACGCAAGTTCGGCCGCCCAATTGATCCTTGCAAGCTCGATGCCGCTATGCCAAAAAACGGTTTTGCCGCGGAGTCGCCATGACACATGCCCAGTTCCCGAACCTGCTGAAGCCGCTTGATCTGGGCTTCACGACGATCCGAAACCGTGTCCTGATGGGCTCGATGCATACCGGCCTCGAAGACCGGGCCAGCGACTACGACAAGTTGGCAGCCTATTTTGCCGAGCGCGCGCGAGGTGGGGTGGGCCTGATCGTGACCGGGGGCATTGCACCGAACATGGTCGGCTGGCTGGCCCCGTTTGGCGGCAAACTGAGCTGGCCCTGGGAAGTCAGCCGACACCGGAAAGTCACCAGCGCAGTCCATGCCGAGGGCGGCAAGATCTGCATGCAGATCCTGCATGCCGGCCGGTACGGGTATCACCCCTTGTCGGTTGCGCCGTCCCGCATCAAGGCCCCGATTTCCAAGTTCACGCCCCGGGCGCTGAGTTCGCGCGGAGTCGAGGCGCAGATCCGTGCGTTCGTGCGTGCTGCCGAATATGCCAAGTCAGCCGGTTACGATGGCGTCGAAGTGATGGGCTCCGAGGGGTACCTGATCAATCAGTTCCTGTGCGCCCGCACGAACCAGCGCGAGGACGAGTGGGGCGGCAGCGCGGAGAACCGCATGCGGTTCCCGGTCGAGATCGTCAAGCGCATGCGTGCCGCCGTCGGCCGCGATTTCATCATCATCTATCGATTGTCGATGCTCGACCTGGTCGACAACGCGCAGAGCTGGGATGAAATCGTCACGCTCGCCAAGAAGATCGAAGCTGCAGGCGCGAGCATCATCAACACCGGCATCGGTTGGCACGAGGCAAGAATTCCGACGATCGTCACCTCCGTCCCGCGCGGAGCGTTCACGTTTGTCACCGCGAAGCTGAAGCAGGAAATCAAACTGCCGCTGGTGACGACCAATCGCATCAACATGCCCGCTGTCGCCGAAGACATCCTCGCGCGCGGTGAGGCCCACATGGTGTCGATGGCCCGGCCGCTGCTGGCCGATCCGGATTGGGTCGTCAAGGCCGAGCAGGGACGGGTCGACGAGATCAACACCTGTATTGCCTGTAACCAGGCCTGTCTCGATCACGTCTTCGAAAACAAGCGCGCGAGTTGTCTGGTGAATCCCCGTGCCTGTCACGAAACCGAACTGGTCATCCGTCCGGCGGCGGTCAAGCGCAAGTACGCCGTGGTCGGTGCGGGTCCTGCCGGCTTGGCGGCCGCAACGACACTCGCCGAGCGAGGTCACGAGGTCGACCTCTTTGATGCCGCGAGCGAAATCGGCGGCCAGTTCAACATGGCGAAGATCATTCCCGGCAAGGAAGAATTCCACGAAACCATCCGCTACTTCCGCAAGCGGATCGAGACTACTGGTGTCCGTCTGCATCTGGGCACACGGGCATCGGCCGAGAGCCTTGGCGGAAAGGGATTTGACTCGGTCATCGTGGCGACCGGCATCACGCCGCGCGCGCCAGCCATCGAAGGGGCCGATCGGCCGAATGTCTATTCATATCTCGACGTGCTGTTGCACAAGAAGCCCGTTGGTGGGCGCGTCGCGATTGTCGGTGCCGGCGGCATCGGCTTCGACGTGGCCGAATATCTCGTGCACCAAGGGCACTCTCCGTCGGTTGATCAAGCCTTGTGGCTGAAGGAGTGGGGCATCGATCCGGCTCTGAATGCGCGCGGGGGCGTGGACGGTATCCGCCCGCAGCCCGAGCCGCCCGCCAGGCAGGTCTTCCTGCTGCAACGGACACCGGGCGCATTGGGCAAACGATTGAACAAGACGTCCGGTTGGGTTCACCGAGCAACGCTCAAAATGAAGCAGGTTCAAATGATCGGCGGTTGCGACTATCGCAAGATCGACGATGAGGGTTTGCACATTCTGGTGGATGGCCAACCACGCACCCTGCCGGTCGACCACGTCATCCTGTGTGCGGGTCAGGAGCCCAATCGTGGGCTGTTTGACGAACTCGTGGCGGCAGGCATCACGGTTCACAAGATCGGCGGCTGTGACATCGCCAGTGAGCTCGATGCCAAACGTGCGATTGATCAGGGTACGCGGTTGGCGGCGTCGCTCTGACAAAGAGCGGTTCGCCGTTGCAACGCTTCTCCCGCGTGCGCGGGATGACGAGCGGAGGGCGTGGGAATAACGAGCGAAGTGGCCTGCGAAAACGGGCTTCTGAACGCTTTTGCCGCAAACCAAAGTCCGTCATTCCCGCGAAAGCGGGAAACCACTCGGGTGCCACACGATTCAAACCTCGTCGGATCGAGTGGATCCCCGCTTGCGCGGGGATGACGGCCGTTGGGCGTGGGAATAACGAGCGGAGTCGGAGTGACCGAAAAAGCGACAAGTAGCTTCACAGCCACCGCCCGAAGCTTCGCGCCAATCTGTCCCTCATCCGGCCTTCGGCCACCTTCTCCCGGTCGATTTCGGGGCTAGTCTGTCCCTCATCCGGCCTTCGGCCACCTTCTCCCGCTTGCGCGGGAGAAGGGCTGTTTCAGCACAAGGCGAGGTTGTGCCTGGCCTCTTCCAGTTCCGGCAGCACTTCGAGTGCCATGTCGAACTGACGGCGCGCTTCAAAGCGGCCACCTCGTTTTAGCCACTGGACACCCAATTGGTTGTAGGCCAGTGCGAGGGTTCTTTGCAGTTTGGGCGGTGTCTGGAACAAGGTCAGCGCCTCCAATGCGTAGATCACCTGCTGCGGTGTTTGGGCGGCGATGCCGTCGTTGACTTGCCTGACCAGCAGCGTCGATCGGGCTGCTGATGGTTCTGCCGGAGTCTGTTTCGACCAGACTTCGCTGTAGAGCTCCTCGAGCGCGGCGGTGAACCTCCGGCCGTCTGCCAACGTGGACTGGCGCAATCGATCGCGCAAGGTGGTGCGTGCCGCTTGTATTGCGGCGGGATCACGAAGCAACGCAGCGGCAATGGCCAGCAAATCCGCATCGTCCCTGGCGATCCACTGCGACAGACCGAGCGTGTCGAGGATGCTCGCCGTGGAGCGAGTGTGTGGCAATCGGCCCGGTATCGTCAGGACTGGGATTCCGGCGTCGAGGGCATCGAGTGTCGACGTGGCACCACTGAACACGGTCGGGTCGATCGCCAAGTCCACTTGTGCAACCAGGGCGTGATACTGAGCTTCGTCCACGCGGTCGTGCAGGTCGAGGCGCGAGTGCAAGGATTCGGGAACATGGGCGAGCAGATGGCGCCGCGAGGCTTCGCCGGTCAGGCCGAGCACCATCAGCCGTGCTTGATCGTGTTGTTGCAGCAGCGCCGTGGCCAATGCGAGTAATCGCGGTGACAGTTTGACGGTGACGTTGATCAGGCCGATGACCGGGGTGTCCGGCCGGTTTCGCCCACTTGAAGTTTCCGAACGCTTCGGCGCCGTGGCACACCACTGCGCGAACGGCAGGCGAAGGACCTGTTCGGTGCTGCAGCCATCATCCGGATCGGTGACGGCGTCGGCGATCCGATATCCGATTGCCGGGACGCCGGTGGTCGCGACGTAGTCGAGCCAGGTCATCTGAACCGGCGCGGGCCGGTAGGCCAGTGCCTGCAACGTGCCGCCGTGGCCATGCCCCGACAGGTCAATGGCGATGTCGATTTCGTGTTGTGCCAAGGTGCGTGCGAACTGGCGAGCCGAAAGGTCACGATTGCCGAGGTGCCGGATCTGTGGCCAGCGACGACGAGCTTCGGCAAGCCGATCGGCATCGGCAAGCCCATGACAGAACAGCACGTCGAACTTCTGGGTATCGTGATGTTCGGCCAGCAGCGGTATGAAGCGCTGCAAGGCCGTGTGGGCGTCCACACCCAAATAGGCGATGCGCAATCGCTGATGTGTCTGCGGCGGAACCCCCAGATGGAGACATCCACCGGCTGGCGTGAAGGTGTTGCCCCAGTCCCGGTGCAAAGCGACAAACTGATCAGGTTCTTCCGGTTCGCGCAGTTTCTCCAGGATCAACTGGTTCTGGCGAATCGTGGCATCCAAGGGCGCCAGCGCCACGGCCCTGGAAATGGTCTGCAGTGCTTCATCGCCACGGCCCTGCAGGGACAGGGCCACGGCCAATTCCGTCAGCGCACGCGGTGCGGCCTGAGGATGATCGTCCAGAATGCCGCGAAGCAAGGACTCGGCGGCATCGAGTTGCCAGCGCGACACCGCCAGTGCCGCCTGTTCGAATGCCGCCATCAAATCCATGCTTGGTGCCCGGTTCCGTAAAACCGGAAGTGTAGCAAGCGCTTCAGCCCAGGCTGGCCAGCCACTCGTCGTCGGAGCCTTCGTTCACGCCCTCGAACAGGAACGTGCTGAGGTAACGCTCGCCGGTGTCCGGCAGCATGGACAGATACACATCCCCCGGTTTGCCGTGTTCCTGCGCGTGTTTGACGGCAGCGGCAAACGTGCCTCCCGCAGACAGGCCGCAGAAGATGCCTTCCTGAGTGGCGAGCGCTCGTGCATGGTCACGGGCTTCGTCATCCGTCACCGGCACATTGATATCGACGACCGAACGGTCCAGCACGGAGGGCACAAAGTTCGGCGTCCAGCCCTGGATCTTGTGCGGGGACCATTCCTTGCCGGCAAGCAGTGCCGCGTTCGCAGGCTCGGTAACGATGATCTTCGTGTCCGGACGGGCCACCTTGAGCACCTGGCCTACGCCGGTGAGTGTGCCGCCGGTGCCATAACCGGTCACGAAGTAGTCCAGTCGGCGGCCGGCAAAATCCTGCAGGATTTCGGCTGCGGTGGTGCTGCGGTGATAGGCAGGATTCGCTGGATTGTCGAACTGCCGCGCCAGGAACGCTCCGTGTTTCGCCGCAAATTCCTCGGCACGTTTGACCATGCCACTGGCGCGTTCCGGACCAGGCGTCAGCAGGACCTTGGCGCCCAGTGCGCGCATCAGCTTGCGGCGCTCGATCGAGAACGTTTCGACCATGAACGATACGAACGGATAACCCTTCGCCGCGCAGACCATGGCCAGGGCGATGCCGGTGTTGCCGGATGTCGCCTCGACCACCGTCTGGCCAGGCTTCAGCAAACCCTTGGCCTCGGCGTCTTCGATGATGCCCAGAGCGAGTCGGTCCTTCACCGATGACATCGGATTGAACGCTTCGATCTTGACGTAGAAATGGATGCCTTCTGGCGCCAGGCGGTTGATGCGCACGACGGGCGTCTTGCCGATCGTGCCCAGAATGCTGTCATGGATCATGGAAGTGCCTCGGGTAGAGTGGGGCGGAAGCCGCCGGTGACACATTGTCCGTCGAACCGGGCCCGTAGTTCATCAGACCCGGCCATATCCATATGCCTTGAACGAAAAACGAAGTGCTTACTCGCAATCTTCCGTGCAGTCTTCGTCTTCCTCGAATTCCTCTTCTTCTTCGAGGTCTTCGTCGTCGAGATCGGTCATGTCCAGTTCCTTGGTCAGGAACGCGAAGAGATCGGCATTTTCTTCGATCAATTTTGATGTGGGTTTGCCGGCACCATGTCCGGCCCGGGTTTCCACGCGAATGAAGGTCGGGTACTTCCCATTCGGATTGGCGGCCTGCATGGCCGCGGCGTACTTGAAGCTGTGCGCCGGAAACACGCGGTCGTCGCGATCGGCGGTGGTCACCAGCATGGCCGGATACTCGCGTCCGGCCTGAATGGTGTGGAGCGGCGAATAGGCAAAAAGCGCCTTGAACTCCGATTCATCCTTGACCGAGCCGTAATCCGATTCCCAGGCCCAGCCGATCGTGAAGTCCCGGAAGCGAAGCATGTCCAGGACACCGACAGCAGGCAGGGACGCACGGAACAGTTGCGGATACTGCATCGCCGTGGCGGCGGCCAACAACCCACCGTTCGACCGACCACTCAGAGCCAGTTTGCCGGCATTCGTGTATTGGTTCTTGATCAGGAACTCCGCTGCAGCCGCGGCATCGTCGAAGACGTTCTGCTTCTTGGTGCGGGTGCCGAGTTCATGCCAGGTCGGGCCGTATTCGCCGCCACCGCGCAGGTTCGCGCTGGCATAGATGCCGCCCATTTCCATCCAGGCAATGTTGGCCGGTGAAAAACGCGGCGTGACTGGAATGTTGAAGCCACCGTAACCGTAGAGGATGGTCGGGTTGTTGCCGTCCAGTACCGTGCCCTTTTTCATCGTGATGAACATCGGGACTTCCGTGCCGTCCTTGCTGGTGGCACGAACCTGAGTGGTCTCGAAGTCTGCCGGATCAAAGTCGACTTTGGGGTCTTGAACGCTGACCTGGCCCGACACGGCGTCGTAACGGAAGACGGTTTCCGGTTGCGCAAAACTGGCGAAATTGAAGAATGTCTCGGTGTCGTTGACGCCGCCGGCAAATCGGTCGTGGCACCGATGCCGGGCATATCGATTTCCCGAACCGTTTCACCATCTTCGCCGATGACCACCACGACACTGCGTGCATCCATCAGATAACTGGCGATGAACTGGCCGTTGACGTGCGACACCTCGCGCAAGGTGCCGCGGTCGTTCAAACCGGAAGGAATCACTTCGCGCCAGTTCTCGCGCGCCGGCGAGTCCAGATCGAGCGCAATCAGGCGGTACTGACTGGCGTTGTCGTCCGTACGAAGGAACAATGTGCGCTCCCGGCTGCCGACAAAATCCCACGTGGCGACGAGTTCTTCGAACACCCCTTCGACCTCTGCGTCAGGCTTCGAGAGATCCTTGATCCAAAGGCGATTCCGCTCGTCGGTGCCTTGGGAACCGGTGATCACCAGAAGACGCCCGTCATCGCTGATCGATGCACCGAATCCCCATTCCGGCTGGTCCTTGCGCTCGAAGACGAGCACATCGTCCTTCTGGGCCGTGCCGAGTTTGTGGAACCAGAGCTTCTGGAATCGGTTGACGGCTTTCAGTTCGTCTTCGCCTTCCGGCTTGTCGTAACCTGAATAGTAGAAACCGCTGTTGTCTTTCGCCCAGGTGATGCCGGTGAACTTGGCCCATTCGATCCGATCATCCAGATCCTTGCCAGTGGCCACATCCCGAACCCGGATGACGCGCCAATCCGAGCCACCATCCGAAGTGGACCACGCGAACAGCGTTCCGTCCGGACTGGCTTCGAAGTCGGCCAGCGAGACCGTGCCATCCGCAGACAGCTGATTCGGATCCATCAGCAGGCGCGCTTCACCATCGAGGCCGTCCTGTACAAACACCGGCGATTGGTTCTGAAGGCCCGTGTTCTGCGTGTAGAAATAACGCGAGCCATGAACACTCGGAACACCGAAGCGCTCGAAGTCCCAGAGTTCGCCCAGACGATTCTTGATCCATTCGCGGGCCGGCGCTTCGGCCAGGTGCTGTTGCACCAGATTGTTCTGCGCACCAACCCAGGTGGCGAGGTCCGGGTCATCGAGGTTTTCCATCCAGCGGTAGGGGTCGGCAACCTTGACGCCAAAATACTCGTCAGTCTGCTCGACGGTTCGTGCCGTCGGATACGACCATACGGATTCGGTCTTGCCGTCGGCCTCAGCCTTGGCGACAGTGTTGCTGGAAGTTTGGTCACACGCTGCCAGCGGCAGCAATAGTGCCAGGGAAAAGGCAAGGTTCAAGCGCATCGGGGACTCCGCGGATCGGTTCAAGCCGGCGACCATAACCGAAGCCGTGTGAGGATGGCGACTGACCAAAGTACTGTGTCGGCTCGGCGTTACTATTCGTCAATGTCCCAGGATGTTCCCCGCAAGATCGTGCATGTCGACATGGATGCGTTCTACGCATCCGTGGAGCAGCGCGACGACCCCTCGTTGCGCGGCAAGCCGGTGGTCGTGGCCTGGCGCGGGGCACGCTCGGTGGTCTGTGCCGCCAGTTACGAGGCGCGTCGTTATGGTGTGAAGTCGGCGATGCCGGCGATCCGTGCCGAGCGGCTGTGCCCGGATGCCGTGTTCGTGCCGCCGGATTTTCTGCGTTATCGCGCGGTGTCCCGGCAAACGCGCGAAATCTTTTCCCGGCATACCGATCTGATCGAGCCGCTGTCTCTGGACGAAGCCTATCTCGATGTGTCCGTGAACAAGCTCTCGTTGCCGACCGCGACGGCAGTCGCCGAGCAGATTCGTGCAGCCATTCGGGACGAGTTGAACCTCACGGCTTCGGCGGGCGTCGCACCGAACAAGTTCCTGGCCAAGATTGCGTCCGATTGGCGGAAACCCGACGGGCAATTCGTGCTTCGGCCGCATCAAGTGCAGGCGTTCCTGCAGCCCTTGCCGGTGGCTCGGCTGCCGGGCGTGGGAAAGGTGACTGAAGCGAAGCTGCAAGGCCTTGGATTCAGCACGGTTGGCGACCTCGCCGAGTCGCCCCTTGAAGTCTTGCGCGAGGCCTTTGGATCGTACGGTCAGCGTTTGTGGGAGTTGGCGCGCGGGATTGACGATCATCCTGTCGTGGTCGAACGACCCACTCAGCAGATTTCAGCGGAGGACACCTTCGCCAAGGATCTGCTGCTCGACGAATTCGACGACACGCTGTTGGCATTGGCAGAAAAAGTGTGGTCTCAGGCGGAGCGTGAACCGGATCGGGTAGGGCGGACGGTCATTCTCAAGTTGAAAACCCAGGATTTCCGGTTGCTCACGCGGAGTCTGACCCCGCTGGAACCACCCAGCAGCGCCGAGGTGCTGGGTGCGCTGGCGCTGTCGCTCAAATCACGGGTGGATTTGCCAGAGCGGACGCGATATCGGCTGGCGGGTGTCGGGCTGGGGCATTTTGTCGACCGGCATGAGTTGGAAGTCCAGGGCGAACTGTTCGGCCTCAGCAGTAGCCGGTGATCTTTGGGATTTGTTGATCCGAACCGGTTGGCGCTTCAGTTGATCCGGGCTGGGCGGTCTGACCGACCCGTATCCCCTGCAACTTCGACCGGAGGATCCGCCGCACCAATGCGGGCGCGACGCCTTGCCGCTCAGCGGCACGGACGACTGGCTTCTGAGGAGTTGGGCACAACCCTCCGTGTTACCGGGTTGTCCCTCGACTATTGGCGCGCCCGGAGGGACTCGAACCCCCGGCCCTCAGGTTCGAAGCCTGATGCTCTATCCGGCTGAGCTACGGACGCGTGCGGTGTGCTTTTTACCACGAAGCGGTACGGCTTGGGCAAGAAAAAAGCCGCGACCCGGAAAACGGGCCGCGGCTTTGTTTTCGTCAATTACTGATTGGCGAGCACGCTGCGACGGCGGGCATAGAGGAAATACACCGCCAGACCAATGGCCGCCCAGATCAGGAAGAGCTTGATCGTGTACCAGCCGAGGCTGACAAAGAGCAACGCGCATCCTGCCATGGCCAACAGGCCCACCAGCCAGATCATCGGGGTACGGAACGGGCGCACGCGATCAGGTTGCCGCGAACGCAGCAACATCACGCCAGCAGCGACCACAAAGAACGCGAACAGGGTGCCGGAGTTGGAGATGTCCGCGAGGCTTTCGACCGGGAACATGGCGGCAAACAGCGACACGGCGATACCCGTGACGATGGTGACGACATGCGGCGTGTGGTACTTGGTGTGGATCTTGGCAAATGCCTTCGGCATCAAGCCGTCGCGCGCCATCGTGAACAGGATGCGCGTCTGGCCGAAGATCATCATCAGGATGACCGAGGGCAAGGCGATGATCGCTGCGCCTGCCACCCAATTGCCGATTTGCGGGTAGCCGAGGTTACGGAGAATGTAAGCAAGCGGCTCCTTGGTGAGACAGTTCGCCACCCGGCTGGGCACCGGTCGAGCCGATGGCTGCATAGGCGACGAGCAGATAGAACACGGTACAGACGCCGAGCGAACCGATCAGACCGATCGGAATGTTCCGGTTCGGATTTTTGGTTTCTTCAGCCGCTGTCGAGACTGCATCGAAGCCCACATAGGCAAAGAAGATCGAGGCCGCCGCGCCCAGTACACCGACGCCGGAAAGGGGTGTGCCCCAGCCATTCGGCAGCATGGGTTCGAAGTTGGCGCTCTTGACGGCAGGCAGGGCCAGGACCACGAACACTGCCAAGGCAGCGACCTTGATCAGCACGAGCACCGCGGTGACCTTGGCGCTCTTCGACGTGCCAATGACCAGCAGCCATGTGATCAGCAGCGAGATCAGGAACGCAATGAGGTTGAAGCTGCCGTGGCCCTTGGTGCCATCCGGAGCGTTGATGGTGTCGAACGGGCCGGCGGTCAGTGCCAACGGCAAGCCATAACCGATTTCATGGAGGAATCCGTTGGCATACCCGGACCAACCGACAGCCACTGCGCCGGCAGCGACTGCCTATTCAAGGATCAAGGCCCAACCGACCGTCCACGCGATCAGTTCGCCCAGTACCGCGTAGGAGTAGGTATACGCGGAGCCGGCGACTGGCACCATGGCGGCAATTTCGGCATAAATTAGTGCGGTCAGGGCACAGACAAAGCCGGCAATGATGAACGAATACAGCATGCCCGGGCCGGCCTTGTTGGCCGCCACGGCTGTCGGACGAAGATGCCGGTGCCGATGATTGCGCCGATACCCAGCATGGTCAGGTCGAAAGCGCCAAGCTGGCGTTTCAGGCTGCGTTGCTCGGCAGTCGCGAGAATCTGGTCCAGCGGTTTGATGCGATCAAAAGCATCCGTCTACTCCGATCTTGATAGGTCGTTGGTGCTGCGGAACCACGCCAGGACCGCCGACGACTCCCTCGTCCGAAGGTTGGGCCCAGGTGGCTGTTTTGTGTCAGGTTGCTTCGGAAATCGCCGGACGGATTTACCGCTGCGAAGTCTCGGGTGTAACCGAACCGCCCGCTAAGATACGCACGAACCCGCTCACCGGCAAAGAGGATTCCGTGATACCACCGTTTGAAAACGCCCAAACCCAAGTCCTTGCCCTGTTGCACGGAATTCCGGCAGCCGTTGGCCTCGATCCGGAAATCGTGGCCGAATTCCGTGATTTTGCACGCTCCAGTGCTGAGTGTTGCCTGAGGTCGCATCTGGTCGGCCATTTCACCGGATCGGCGTTTGTGGTCAGCGCCGATGGTCGGCGAACCCTGCTGACACACCATCGGAAGCTGGATCGTTGGCTACAGCCCGGCGGTCATGCCGATGGCGACGGTGATCTTCAGCGGGTGGCCTTGAAGGAAGCCGAAGAAGAAACAGGCCTTGAGGGGCTTCAGGTCGGCGTCGAGGTTTTTGATCTCGATCGCCACTGGATTCCGGAACGGAAATCCGATCCCGGCCATTGGCACTATGACGTCCGGTTTGTCGTTCGGGCAACCGGCGATGAGTCATTCGTGGTTGGCGAGGAATCGAATGACCTGCGCTGGTGGCCGATCCAGGCCGTCGCGGCTGAAGAATCCTTCGATCCTTCCCTGCGCCGGATGGCGACGAAGTGGCTGGCCGGTGTGTAGGCTCGCGCGCAAGTGCAAGCCTCAATACGGTGCAACGCCGAGCGGTCTTGCCGCGAAACACCCGCGCTAAGAAGCCCCGCTAGAGCCGCACGCGCCTACCCCTGATCACCGCCGCTCTTGCCGCGAAACACGCGGACGAGAACCGGCGCGCGCGCTCACGACCAGGGCGCCGTAGAGGATCACTCGCTGTGCCTCAGGTGCACTGGATGCCTGCCAGAGGTCATCCGGTCGATGACCAGATACGGAAACAGGCTGTAGGCGAGACCGTAGAACGCCAGCATGAAGATGCCGACGACGCTGGCAAATGGCACCCAGTCTCCGTAGTGGTTGTTCTGGGACAAACGCTCTGGCAGGCGCCGCAAGCTTCGCCAGGCAATGAAGAACAGCAGCAGTGTGGTCAGCGGCAAGGGTGCGAGCAGCACCATGTTCGGCAGGCTGAACCATTTTTCGGCAATCCGTGCGCTGACCCAGGGCGTGGCGACTGAAATCAGCAGAATCCCGAGGGCGACCCAGGCGATCGCTTTTAATGACCAGGAAACTGCCCGTGTCTGAAGTGTCCCTTCGGTCTTGATGATCAACCAGGTGGCGCCCAGCAATACATAACCTGCGGCCAGACAGATTGCGATCAGCGCCGCGAATAACCGTGCCGTGCCGCTGTCTTCGAACCTGAGGACGTAACGCCCCAGCATCAGCCCTGTGCCAGCGCCGCGATCAGGGAGCCGAGCACGAACATGCGATTCCAGAATGGCTGTCGGTTTGTCGGGGCCTTGCTTCGGAAATCGAACGACACCCCGCGCAAGGTCAGTCCCAGCAGCATCACCGCCACCGGCAAATACAAGGCACCGAGGATGATGCCGTGGGCAAACGGAAACGCCGTCAGCAGGATGCCGACGCCCAGCACCAGCCAGGTTTCGTTGGCGTCCCAGAACGGGCCGATCGCCCCGACCATCAGATCCTTCTCATCGGCATCCCCGAAGCCGAGCAGCATGCCGATCCCGAGATCGAACCCGTCAAGCACCACATAAGCGAGCATGGCCAGTCCCATCAGGGCCACAAAGATCACCGGGATCCAGTCGTTGAACGTCATCAGCGGATGCGCACTCATTTTGAAGCCTCCTTGGGCGCACCAGCCTTGCGGGCCAGATGGAACACCACACCGATGTAGCTCACCAGCAGGAAGGCGTACAAGGCCAGATACATCAGCAAGGTTGACAGCACCATCGGCGCCGGCAGATCGGCCGCAGCGTCCTTGGTCAGGAAGTACACCGGTGACCAGCCATGGTTGGCGCCCGATCTCGGTGACGTACCAGCCTGACAGCGTGCCGACCCAGCCGGAGAACGTTCCGATGATCATCAATCGGAGCAGCCATGGTCGATTCATTGAGGTCGCCTGGATTGGCGACCAGACCCGCAGGCGCCAACTCGCATACGTGGCGAGCAACAGCATGCAGATGCCGATACCGACCATGATGCGAAACGCAAAGAACACCGGCGCCACCGGCGGGTGCAGGCCGGGAAAATCGTCAAGCCCGCGAATCTCTCCGTGCCAGTCGTGTGTCAGGTAAAAGCTGGCCAGATTCGGGATCGCCAACTCGCCGATGTTGCGTCGCTGTTCCTCGTCCGGCCAGCCGAGCAGGACGGCTGGTGCGCCGCGCTGGGTCTGCCAGATGCCTTCCATCGCTGCGAGTTTCGCGGGTTGATGTTCCAGTGTGTTCAGGCCATGCAGGTCACCCAGCAGAATCTGGGTCGGGACCAAGGTTGCGCCGAGCAGCAAGGCGATGCGCAGGGTGGGCAGGATGTCCGCGCTGCGTTGGCCCTTGAACCAACGATATGCGGTGACGCCAAGAACCATGAACGTGGCAGTCAGGGCGCTGGCGCCGAGCATGTGCATCAATCGATACGGAAAGCTCGGGTTGAAGATGACGGCTGACCAGTCGACCACATGTGCGGCCCAATGCCCGTCGACACTCTGGCGCATCTCGAAGCCGGCTGGTGTCTGCATCCATGAGTTCAGCGCCAGAATCCAGAATGCCGACAGCGACGTACCGATGGCCACTAGCAGTGTCGCCACGGTGTGCCAGCGATGTCCGACACGCTTCAGGCCAAACAGCATGATGCCGAGGAAACTCGCTTCGAGGAAAAACGCCGTGAGTACTTCGTAAGCCAGCAGGGGGCCGGCAATGTTGCCGACCGTATTCATGAAGCCAGGCCAATTGGTGCCGAACTGAAAGCTCATCGTGATGCCGCTGACGACGCCGAGCGCAAAACTCAGCGCGAACACTTTCACCCACAGGAAATAGGCGTCCATCCAGTAGGACTTTCCGGTGCGCGCAAACCGCCATTTGAAGAACACCAGGACCCAGGCGAGGCTGATCGTGATCGTCGGGAACAGGATGTGGAAGCTGATGTTGGCTGCGAACTGGATTCGGTGCAGCAGCAGTGGGTCGAGTTCGGTCATGGCCCAGCGGCCTTCTTGTTGCGTGTTGCGGCGGGTTTCAGTGAGTCCTTCATCAGCAGCAGCTTCTGCGCGGCGGATCCAAGCTTCATCAGTTGGCGCAGCGTCCGTTCATCCAGTTTCTGGACATCGGCAAACCAACTGGTGCTGAGTTCGATGAGTTCGTGCATCGAAGCCATCCGTTTCTGCGCGTGGCGGTCGGGTTCGTTGTCCGGTTGGACGAGAAGGGCATCACGCAACATCGTCAAGGTCGGGTCGACTTCGCGCTTGCGGCGTTCCTCGGCAAGCGTCCGGAAGATCGCCCAGACATCTTCAGGGGCCGAGAAATACTCGCGGCGGTCGCCCGGTTGGTGGAGCAGACGCACGAGTCGCCAGGATTCAAGTTCCTTGAGTCCCATGCTCACATTGGATCGGGAGAACGCCAGGGCTTCAGCGATTTCGTCGGCATTGAGTGGGCGGGCGCTCACGAACAGGAGGGCGTAAATCTGTCCCACGGTTCGATTGATGCCCCATCGCGAGCCCATTTCGCCGAAGTGCAGGACAAAACTTTGGACCAGAGGAGTGAGATTCATGGAAGTTGTCGACGTTCAGGAATTACTGAAAAGTATAAATGTACGCCGTCTGTCGGTTGTGAAGGGTGTTGTTTGTTTGCACCCAAGGCTTGCGCGGGCGAACTGATTGAGGCAAAATGCATCATGTAATAGCGCATTAGTACATTAACTAGCTGGCAAGAAATTGTCTCGACACAGGTGCTCAGGTCGCCGTCATGAAGAAACGCTTCGTTCAGGTTGATGAGTCCAGGGAGTGGGGTGGCCCGGAGCTGTTCCGCGCGATCCTCGCCCTGAAGTCGCCGGCCGAACTGGAAGCCTTGTTCGTTGATCTGTGCACGCCGGCGGAGTTGGAGGCGTTGATCGATCGCTGGCGTGTCGTGCCGCATCTGATGCGCGGCGAACCCTATAGAGAAATCCACGAACAAACCGCCGTCAGCGTGACCACCATCGGGCGTGTCGCCCGAACTCTGCAATTCGGTGCCGGCGGGTACCGCAAAGCGCATGAACGACTGGGCGAACAAAGCCCGACGAACAAGGAATCGACATGAAGAACCGTGACCGGCTGCGGATTGCCGTACAAAAATCAGGTCGACTCGCCGAGTCGTCCCAGCAACTGCTGGCGCAATGTGGATTTCGCTTCCGGCAGAGCCGCGACAAGTTGTTCTGTTTCGGCGAGACCCATGCCGTCGACTTGTTGTTGGTCAGGGATGACGACATCCCGGGCCTGATCGCCGAAGGTACCTGTGACCTCGGTTTTGTCGGTCGTAACGTATTGGCCGAAGCGCGGCTGGCGGAGCAGGCGACGACCGGTTCCAGCGAACTGGTGGAAGTTCGCGCGCTCGGATTCGGTGGCTGCCGTTTGTCCATCGCCATTGGTCAGGATGAAACCTGGGAAGGTCCCGCGCAGTTGGCCGGACGAAAGATCGCAACGAGTTATCCGGCGCTGCTGGGTGACTATCTCCGTCGGCATGATGTTCAGGCTGACATCGTCGTGTTGTCCGGTTCCGTCGAGATTGCACCGAAACTCGGCAAGGCCGAGCTCATCTGCGATCTCGTGAGCTCCGGCGCGACGCTGCTGGCCAACCAGCTGAAGGAAGCGGCGGTCATCTTGAACAGTGAGGCGGTGCTGGCGGGTGCCGGGCTCGACTTCGTCGATGAGCGTGCGCCAGTCCTCGAACTGCTGTTGCGCCGGATGGATGGCGTCATGGCGGTCCGTGACACCAAGCTGTTGTTGATGCAGCTGGAGCGGCAGGCGCTCGCCCAGGTAAAACTGGCGTTGCCGAAAAATGCCATCGCCAGCGTGTTGTCGTCGGATGAGGACAGTGATGAACTCTGCCTTCAGGCGGTCGTCCGATCGACGCTTGACTGGGCGGAATTGGAATCCATCAAAAAGGCCGGAGCACGCAATCTCATGGTGCTGCCGGTGGAGCGAATGCTGGCATGAGCACCTTGCCGCTGTATCGATGGTTCGAACTGAATGCCGATGAGCGCATCAACGTGCTAGCGCGTCCAGCCTTGCGCGACCAGAGTGAGCGCCGAATCGAAGTCGCACGCCTGATCGATCAGGTGCGCGCCGATGGTGACTACACCCTCAAGTTGCTCACGCGGCGATTTGATGGCGTTGAATTGGATACCTTGCAGGTGTCGGAAGCAGAGTTCGACGACGCAGTGACCCAGGTGTCGCCTGAACTGGCGTCGGCCATTCGTGCAGCGATCGCTCGGATTCGGGCGTTCCATGTTGCATGTGCGCCCAAGTCCGTGTCCGTCGAGACGGCGCCCGGCGTGGTCTGCGAGCGGATTCACCGCGCAATCGATTCCGTCGGCCTGTATGTGCCGGCCGGTTCCGCGCCCTTGCCGTCGACGGCAATGATGCTGGCGGTGCCTGCACAAATCGCCGGCTGCGCACGGGTTGTTCTGTGTTCGCCACCGAATCGTGAGGGCCGCGTGGACCCGGCTGTGTTGTTCGTTGCCCGCGAACTGGGGATCCACCTCGTCTTCAAGCTCGGTGGTGTCCAGGCCATTGCAGCGATGGCCTACGGGACGGGCTCCGGTGCCGAAATGCGACAAACTTTTCGGTCCCGGAAACGCCTGGGTCACGGAAGCAAAACTGCAGGTTTCGGGTGATCTGGCGGGCGCGGCGATCGATATGCCTGCCGGGCCGTCCGAGGTGCTGGTCGTTGCCGATGCGGGTGCCAATCCGGAGTTTGTGGCGGCCGATCTGCTGTCGCAGGCCGAACACGGCCCCGACTCGCAAGTGATCCTGTTGTCGACCTGCACCAGTCTGGTCGCGGCAGTGGATGCGGCATTAACACGGCAACTGGCCAAACTTTCGCGTGCCGATGTGGCCGCCAAGGCGATTGCCAACAGTCGCGCGATTCTGGTCGATTCGATCGAGGACGCGCTGGTGATCAGCAACCGTTATGCGCCCGAGCACTTGATTCTGTCCGTGCGGGATCCGCGCGCGGCCTTGGTGGGGGTCCGTCACGCCGGTTCGGTGTTCCTGGGTGACTACGCGCCTGAGTCAGTCGGCGACTACTGTTCCGGCACCAATCATGTCCTGCCGACCGCCGGCATGGCGCGTGCCTACAGCGGAGTATCGGTGCAGAGTTTTCAAACCGCGATCACCGTGCAGCAACTGACGCGCGACGGACTGGCCTTGATCGGGCCCGACGCGGTCACGCTGGCCAACGCCGAAGGTCTGGACGCACATGCTCGGTCGGTCACCATCCGGCTGGATCCGGTGTCATGAGCGTGCTCGATCTTGCTCGTCCCGAATTGCTGGCGCTGGCGGGATATTCCTCGGCACGCCTGGAGGCCAGCCAGGGCCGCATCTTCCTGAATGCCAATGAGGCCCCCGAGTCACCCGTCGTCGGTGCCGATTGCCACCGTTATCCCGACCCGCAGCCGGAATCGTTGCGGCAGGCGTTGGCCACACTGTATGGCGTGGATGCCGATCAGTGTCTGGTCGGCCGCGGCAGTGATGAGGCCATCGATCTGCTGACCCGCGTGTTCTGTCGGGCAGGGCAAGATGCGATCGTGATCTCGCCGCCGACCTTCGGCATGTATGCCGTGTGTGCTCGCGTCCAGAACGCGGAGGTGGTTGAGATTCCGTTGGACACCACAAACGGATTCGCCTATCCGCTCGAAGCGGTCATGGCGCGGATCATGGATCCATCGGCATCGCCGGTACGGCTTGTGTACGTGTGCACGCCCAACAATCCGACCGGCAACGAAGTGCCGTTCGAGTGGATCGAGCGTCTGTGCCTGGTGAGTGTTGGGCGTTGTCTGGTGGTCGTGGACGAGGCCTATGGCGAGTTCTCGGGCACGGCGTCGGCGACCAGCCTGTTGTCCCGACACGAACACGTGGTGGTGCTGCGCACCTTGAGCAAGGCTCATGGTCTGGCCGGGGAGCGAATTGGCGTCTGCCTCGCCGCGCCGACGGTCATTGGTCTGCTGCGCAAGATCATGGCGCCTTATCCTCTGCCGGCCAGTGCTGTGGCGCTTGCCCTGCAAGTGCTGGCGCCTGCGGCTCTGGCGGCCACATCGGCCAGGATTGCAGCGGCGAATGCCGAACGTTCGCGCCTGGCCGGGCTTCTTCGCGAGTGTCCGCTGGTCCGTGAGGTGTTGCCATCAGCCGCCAATTTTCTGGCCGTGCGGTTCACTGATCCGAATCGGGTCTACCAGCATCTGCTGTCGCGCGGCATCGTCCTGCGCCAGTTGCAGAAGTATCCGGGGCTTGCCGATGCTTTGCGGATCAGCATCGGAACCCCAGCCGAACACGATGAATTATTCACAGCGCTCAAGGCGCTCGCTGGTACCCGGCAGGAGGCCGCCTGATGTCACGCAAGATCGCTTTTCTCGACCGCGACGGAACCTTGATCGAGGAACCGGCGGATTTCCAGATCGATTCGCTGGCCAAGTTCAAACTGGTTCGCGGGGTCATTCCAGCCCTGCTTGCGCTGCGCGATGCGGGTTACGAATTTGTCATGGTCAGCAATCAGGACGGGCTCGGCACCGACGCGTTTCCGCAGGCGGATTTCGAGCCACCGCAGAAGCTCCTGCTCGAGATTCTTGATTCTCAGGGTATTCGGTTTTCAGCCATTCACATCGACCCGCACTTCGAGCATCAGAACGCGCCGACCCGCAAGCCGGGGATTGGCATGCTGCTGGACTACCTTCGTGGTGGCACGCTTGATTTTGCCCGGAGCGCCGTCATTGGCGATCGCAACACGGATCTCGAACTCGCGGCCAATCTGGGCGTGCGCGGGTTCAGGCTGGGCGAGGGTCATATGACCTGGCCGGAAATCGTGGACGCACTGACGGCGGGTCCGAGGCGAGCGGATGTCGAGCGAGTGACCGCCGAAACGCGGATTCGTGTCAGCGTGGATCTGGATCGGGTGGCGAAACCCGAGATCGCCACGGGCCTCGGGTTTTTCGACCACATGCTGGAGCAGATCGGCAAACACGGTGGTTTTGCATTGCGGCTGACCTGCGCCGGCGACACCCATGTCGATGAACACCACACCATCGAGGATTCCGCGTTGGCTCTGGGTCAAGCCTTGCGTCAGGCGCTGGGGGACAAACGCGGCATCCAGCGCTACGCGTTCACGTTGCCGATGGATGAATCATTGGCCGATGCCGCACTCGACTTGTCGGGACGACCGTATTTCGTGTTTGACGGACAGTTCGAACGCGAACGCGTCGGTGATCTGCCGACGGAACTGGTCCCGCATTTTTTCCGGTCCCTGTGCGAGACGCTCGGTGCCAATCTGCACCTCAAGGTGCGCGGGGAAAACAACCATCACAAGGTTGAAGCGTGCTTCAAGGTGTTGGCGCGCTGCTTGCGCGACGCCATCCGCCGCGAAGGCAGCGACTTGCCGAGTACGAAGGGCAGTCTCTGATGATCGATGTCGTCTTGCTGGAAAGTGGCGGCGCGAACATCACGTCCGTCCGCGCAGCCTTCAGTCGGCTCGGGATCGACGCGACGATGACCGCCGATCCGGAACGCATCAGGCGCGCGACCCATGTGGTGCTGCCGGGTGTGGGCGCGGCGCGTGCCGCCATGGATACCCTGCGCGGCAACGGCTTGCTGGCGTTGATCCCGACGCTGACGCAACCGTTGCTGGGCGTCTGCGTGGGCATGCAATTGTTGTTCGAGCATTCGGAAGAGGGCGACACGCCGTGTCTGGGTCTGTTGCCCGGTCGGATTCGCCGGTTCGACGTGGCCGATCAGCTGCGCGTCCCGCATATGGGCTGGAACCAATTGGTGCGGATCCGGCCATCGGCATTGACCGAGGGCATCACGAACGACTCGTTTGCCTATTTTGTCCACAGCTATCGTGCCGATGTCGATGTGAATACGCTTGCCGAATGTGACTATGGCCAGCCGTTCGCAGCGGTCGTCGGCAACGGCCGAGTATTCGGGGCACAATTGCACCCCGAACGATCCGCCGACGTGGGGGCGCGTTTACTCCGCAATTTCATCGGGATAGGTCCATGATCCGGATTCCAGCAATCGACCTCCGTAACCACCGCGTGGTTCGCCTCAAACAAGGCGACTATGCCCAGCAGACGACGTTCGCCGACGAGCCGCAGGCCTGGGTGGACAACTTCTCCCGCGACGGTGCCAAACACTTGCATCTGGTCGATCTGGATGCGGCCAAGGACGGCGCTTCGGCCCAGCGCGAATTGATTCGCGACCTGATCTACCGGTTCCATGGTGGTGTTCAGGTGGGTGGTGGCGTGCGCAATGAAAGCGACATCGAACTGCTGCTGGCACTTGGTGCCAGTCGCGTCGTGATCGGCAGCGTAGCGGTCAAGGATCCGGAGCGGGTCAGTCGGTGGGGTGAGCGTTACGGTTTCGATCGGATTGTCATCGCGCTGGACGCCAAACGTGACGAAGACGGTGTCTGGCGTTTGCCGGTTCATGGGTGGACCGAAGACTCCGGCTTTCGCCTCAGCGAGCGGTTCGCCGATCTGCTGGGTGCAGGGTTCCGCGACTTTCTGTGTACCGACATCGATCGCGACGGCATGTTGACCGGCCCGAACGTTGCGTTGTATCGGACGCTCGGCAAGATCGAGTCGCGCGCTCGCATGATCGCGTCCGGGGGCATTGGCAGTCTCGATGATGTCCGAGCGCTGAAGGATTCCGGTGTGGCGGCCTGCGTGATCGGGCGAGCCTTGCTGGAAGGCAAGTTCAGCCTGAAGGACGCGATCGAATGTTGAGTCGGCGAATCATTCCCTGTCTGGACGTGCGGGATGGCCAGGTCGTCAAGGGCGTGCGGTTCCGGGATCACGTGGTCATGGGTGGCATCGAGGAACTCGCCGTCCGTTACCGCAACGAGGGTGCCGATGAACTCGTGTTCTACGACATCAGTGCCAGCCCGGAGGGCCGGAGTGCCGATCCGGCCTGGGTCAGCCGCATCTCGGAACAGTTGGACATCCCGTTCTGTGTGGCCGGCGGCATTCGATCGGTCGACGATGCGCGACGTCTGTTGTTTGCCGGAGCCGACAAGATCTCGATCAACACACCGGCCTTGTTGCGGCCGGAACTCATCAGCGAAATCGCCGAGGCGTTTGGGGTGCAGTGTGTCGTGGTCGGAATCGACAGCCAATGGCAGGACGGACGCTGGTGTGTCTACCGCTTCACTGGCGACCCGACACGAACCGATCGTGCAGCGGTCGACACGCTGGAATGGGTGGCGCGGGTTCAGGAACTCGGCGCCGGCGAAATTGTGCTGAATTGCATGTCCCATGACGGCGTGCGGCGTGGTTACGACATCGAGCAACTGCAAGCGGTCCGCAAACTCTGCAAAGTGCCGTTGATCGCGTCCGGCGGTGCGGGTGAGGCGGCACATTTCGACGAGGTGTTCCGGCTTGCCGATGTCGATGGGGCACTCGCCGCCAGTGTGTTCCACAGCGGCGCTTTGCCGATTCCAGCGCTGAAGCGCCAACTGCAGCAACAAGGACACGTGATTCGCTCATGAGCTTCGAAATCAACAGTCTGGATTGGAGCAAGGGCAATGGCTTGTTGCCTGCCATCGTGCAGGATGCAGGCACTGGCCGTGTGTTGATGCAGGGTTATGTCAATGAGGCCGCCCTGTTGCTCACCCGCACGAGCGGGCGCGTGACGTTTTTCAGCCGGAGCAAGGATCGGTTGTGGACCAAGGGCGAGAGCTCCGGGCACTTTCTCGACCTCGTTTCGATGCACACGGATTGTGATGCCGACAGCGTGCTGATTCTGGCGCGTCCGAACGGACCAACCTGCCATCGGGGTTGCGAATCGTGTTTTGATCCCAGCGTCGAGCCGATCGCCGCCGAAGCGTTGATCCTGGATGCGCTGGTGGCCGAACGGGTCAGAACCCGGCCGGCCGGCAGTTACACCACCCGTCTGCTGGAAGAAGGTGTTCGGCGCGTCGCGCAAAAAGTGGGCGAAGAGGGCGTCGAAACGGCGCTGGCTGCGGTGGCGCAAGACGAAGAGGCACTGATCAACGAAGCCGCTGATCTTCTGTACCACCTGACCGTGCTGATGCATGCGCGTGGGCGCAGCTTGTCGGATGTGCTGAGCCGATTGCGGGAGCGCCGGTTGAAGTAGTCAGACCAATGGCCCTTCCGAACAGCCCGGCAAAACCAATACCATGTCGGTTCTTGTTAAAGGGAGAGGTCATGTTTAATCGTCTTTTGTTGGGTACCGGCCTGTTGGCCGCCGCTTGTGCCGCGTCGGCAACGCCGCGAGGTTTTACGGTTGATGATCTGGTCCGCCTGGACCGGACGGCCGATCCGCAGTTGTCGCCGGATGGAAAGTGGCTGGCGTTCCAGTTGCGCGAGACGGATTACGACAACAACAAGGGTGTGCAGAGTCTGTGGCTGGTGCCGAGTGACGGCTCCGCCGAACCGCGCCGCCTGACGGCCAAGGGCCAGACTTCGGTGACGCCGCGCTGGTCCGTCAGCGGTGATGCGCTGTATTTCCTGTCCACGCGATCCGGTTCGCAGCAGTTGTGGACCTTGCCGCTCGCCGGTGGCGAAGCGGTTCAGGTAACCGACTATCCGCTTGATGTCGGGACGTTCCTGCTGTCGCCGGACAACAGCAAGGTGGCGCTCGGGTTCGAACATTTTGCCGACTGTGCCGATCTGGACTGCACGAAGAAGCGGGTCGACGAGCAAGCTGCCGTCAAGGCAAGCGGTCAGGTGTTCGACAAGTTGTTCATCCGCCACTGGGATACCTGGAAGGACGGCCGTCGTTCGCAGTTGTTCATGGCCGACATCGACAAGGATGGCAAGGCAGAAGCCTCGCCGGCCTGGATCAGCAAGGGATCGACGGCGACGTGCCGTCGAAGCCGTTCGGGGATGCCGGTGAATTTGCGTTCTCGCCGGATGGCTCGCAGATTGTTTTTGCGGCACGAATTGCCGGCAAGACCGAATCCTGGTCGACGAATCTGGACCTGTTCATGGCGCCGGTCGACGGCAGCGCCGCACCGCGCAACCTGACGGATGCGAATGACGCCTTCGACAACTACCCGACGTTCTCGAACGATGGCAAAACGCTTTATTACCTGGCGATGAAGCGTCCGGGCTTCGAAGCTGATCGCCTGTGGATCACGGCGCTCGACCTGGCTTCCGGCAGCACTCGCGAAGTGGCGAAGGATTGGGATCGTTCACCGGGCCCGCTGACCGTGTCGGCTGACGGTCGTACCCTGTATGCCACGGCCGACGACTGGGGCCAACACCCGCTGTTCTCGATCGACGTCAAGACCGGCAAGGTCGACAAGGTCATCGCCGAAGGGCACGTGGATGCCTTCAGCATGGCGGGCAAGACCACCGTGGCCAGTATCCATACGCTCACCGGTCCGGCACAGATTTACCGCATCGATCGCAAAGGCCAAACCGCGCTCACTTCGTTCAACAAGGATCGCCTGGCCGATGTGCGCATGGGTGAACCAACCTTCTTCACCTTCAAGGGCTGGAACGACGAAACGGTTCAAGGGTATGTCGTCAAGCCTTGGAACTTTGAGGCCGGCAAGAAGTATCCGATCGCGTTCCTGATTCATGGTGGCCCGCAGGGTGCGTTCGGCAACGACTGGCACTACCGCTGGAACGCCCAGACCTACGCCGGTCAGGGCATCGCCGTCATCGCCATCAACTTCCATGGTTCAACCGGTTATGGCCAGGCGTTCACCGACTCGATCTCCGGCGACTGGGGTGGCAAACCGCTCGAAGACCTGAAGAAGGGCAAGGCCGCAGCGTTGGCCCAGTTCGACTGGCTCAACGGCGACAAGGCCTGTGCACTGGGCGGATCGTATGGCGGTTACATGGTCAACTGGATCGCCGGCAACTGGCAGGACGGCTTCAAGTGCCTCGTCAGCCACGCCAGCATCTTCGACAGCCGCTTCATGGGTTACTCGACCGAAGAACTGTGGTTCGACGAATGGGAACATCACGGCACGCCATATGATGTCCCGCAGAAGTACGAGCAGCACAATCCGGTGCACTTCGTGAAGGACTGGACCTTGCCCACACTCGTGGTGCACGGTGCGCTCGACTTCCGGGTGCCGGTGGAGCAGGGCATCTCGCTGTTCACCGCACTGCAACGTCGTGGCATCGAGTCGAAGTTCCTGTATTACCCCGATGAAAACCACTGGATCCTCAAGCCGCAGAACTCGGTGCAGTGGCACAACGAGGTCAACGGCTGGTTGAACACCTACATCGGCAAGTAATCGGTGCTGGGCTGACGCGTAGGCTGGGCTGACGAAGGAAGTAGGCTGGGCTGACGAAGGTGTGTAGGCTGGGCTGACGAAGGAAGCCCAGCTATTTACCTCGAACTTTCTGCAAGTAGCTGGGCTTCCTTCGTCAGCCCAGCCTACATGGCCGTTTATCCCAGGAAGCCGAGGTGCGGTTGGCCGGTGCCGGATGGCGTGCGGTCGGTGAAGCGCGTTGCGTTCGGGAAGATGAGGTCACGCCCGGCGGCACCGTCGGGCAGGCCGTACCAGCGCGCCAGGGTCCATGCGTACTGGTCCACCGACGTCGTCGGGATGATCTGGCCCCAGCCGGCATCGTCGGGATTGCTGGCACTGGCGGCGAGACTCGGGAACAGGCCATAGAACCGGCCGCCGCGAACCGGACCGCCGGTTAATGCACCACCACCGAGTACCAGATGGTGGCCGCCCCAGCCGTGGTCAGTGCCTTCGCCATTGTTCGACAGGGTTCTGCCGAATTCGCTGGCGGTGAACGTGACGACGTTGTTCTGGACATTCATCGCGCCCAGCGCGTAGTAGAACGCGTTGAGGTTACGCGAGATCGACGACAGCAAGGTTGGATGTGCCGTCAACAGGTCGGCGTGGTTGTCGAAACCGCCGATACCGACAAAGAACACCTGCCGGGTCATCTGCAACACGCTGCGGGCCGCAATCACACGCGCAATCATGCGCAACTGGTTGCCGAGGTAATCCACTTCGGCCCCACCCGGTGCGAACAGATTGTTGAACGTGGTTTCGTACTGCGTCACTGCTGCCGAACTCAGTGCCGCCTGCATCTGCGTGTAATTGCTGACCGTGCGGTTGAATCCGTCGCGGTAAGCGCGTTCCAGCGGATGATCGAGCGGACCAGCCAAAAGCTGGTTGAATGCATTGCGACGATTCGTCGGCTCCGACCAACTTGGTGTGATCGCGCCGATGGTTTCGACACCCCACGGTGGCAGAAAGTAGGGCACGACATTGTTGCCGGCCTGGAACACGTTCTCGCCATCGGTGGAGATGGTCATGGCGAGTGTCTGGTTCTGGTTCTGGCCAGTGAACTCGTCCGCAAGCAAACCGCCCCAACCGTTGCGATCAATGGTGTTCGCAGTCGGCGTGGACCAGTACGTACTCTGGTCTTCATGCGAAAACAGTTGCGGAGGCGTGGCGACGCTGCCGGCGTCGTACTGTGCTTTCGTGATCGGATGCAACAGCGGGCCGACGTTTGCCACCATGGCCAGCGGGCTGTTTGCCTGGTTAAACAGGGCACGCAGTTCCGGCATGGCCGGATGTAATCCGTACGCAGCGCCATTGGCGGTCGGCGTCAGCGTCAGCAACTGGTTGCGCGGCACCGCCACGGAACCGCGCGTTGCGGCATAGGTGTTGTAGGGCGACTGATCGTACGGCACGACCATGTTGAACGAATCATTGCCGCCATAAAGGAATACGCACACCAGCGCGCGGTATTCCTCGCCGCCCAGCAACACACGGTTGGCGGCGTGAGCGAGATTGAACTTCGCGGACAGTGCCGTGAAGGCGGCACTGGACGCAGCGAGGCAGGCGGTGTGACGGAGAAAATTGCGACGTTTCATGGGTGCTTGTCCTTATTTCTCGATCACGTATTCAGGGCTCATCATGACCATCCACAGCGCCTCTTCGACCCGTTTGTAGCCACCTTCCGATTCTGGATTGAACGTCAGGATGTAACTGCGCAACACAGTGCGCATGTGCGGGCTCATTTGCCCGGACATCAGCAGCACGTCGATCCGTTCCAGCAGGGCGTCCACGTTGTTGCGCAGCAGCCGCAGGGACGCAAGATTGGCGCGGGTATAGGTGTCGTTCGGGTCCGTCGGTGGATTGCCGTTGTGCTGATAGCGGGTGAGGCCATCAAGAATGTTGCTGAAGCCGACGACATTGTTGTCGGTCTGGATCTGGAACTCGGGTGCGACCAGGCCGGCCAGAGCAGCTTCGCCAGGCGGAACGTAGTCCGGCAGGAAGAAGTTGAACACCGTGTTCGAGCCCAGGGCGTATTGCGGGACGTAGTTGCCGGGCCAATGGACGAACCAGTCGCGCAAACGGCCGGTGTGGTTGGTCGCTCCGGTGGCACGCCAGTACTGGGTCAATCGCAGCAGCGGCTCACGCAGTTTGCCGCGGCCACTCGCGTCGGTCGGGACCGTGCGTGCTTCCGGATCCATCAGGATGGCGCGCACGACCGCACGCAAATCACCCTTCACTCCTGAGCCATTGTTATTGAAGACCGTGGCCACCCGGCCGACATAGGCAGGCGACGGATTACTGGAGACCAGACGCTGGATCAGCAACTTGCTGATGAACGGCGCGACATTGGGATGACCGAACAGATTGTCGAGCGCGGTCTCCATATTCTGCCGCGGCGTTTGTGTATTCGCGGGGTAAGTCGGTTGCGCCAGCATCACACCATTCGGCAGCGCGACGCCTGGATAGTTCAGCAGTTGCTTGTTGCCTTCATAGGCATGGTAGGTGAGCGGCAGGTTGTCCCAGCCGTTGCCCTGCGGGTTCGACATCGGCGCAAACCACTGCGCACCGTCGGCACCGGGTCCGCACCATTCATAGTCGCGGACCGCGCAGTTGCCCCAGACCCAGCCGGTGAACACATGCGCAAAACCACGGATCGTTTCCTGGTTGTACGTGGGCACTGGCTGACCCCCCGACAACACGGGCGTGCCGTCGACGTTCAACTGAACCAGGCCGATCGAGAACAGCTGCATGATCTCGCGGGCGTAGTTTTCGTCCGGCCGGATGTTGTTCGCGACGTCCGGTTTGCGGTTGCGGAACATGGTCAGGTAATAACCCATGACCGGTGACAGCGAGACCTGTTCCAGCACTTCCCGGTAATTGCCGAAGGACTGATTGGCCAGAATGTCGTAGTAATGCGCCAAAGCGTAGGTTTCGCCGCCGAGGCTGCCGGCCTTGTCGGAGGTGACCAGAATCTCGCTGAGTGCAAACGCCACGCGCTGGCGCAACTGGTCGTTGCCGTAGAGGGCCCGACTCATCCAGCCTTCGCGACGGGTGCTCTGGTAGATGTCTTCGTCGAGGCACCAGCACCACGTTGTTCAGGTAGGTACGATGCCCTGAATTCGGCAGTGCGAACTGTTCGTTCAACCAGGCGTTGTAGCCGATCTGTCTCAGGCGGGCGATTTCAGCCTGGGTCGGACCGAACGTTGCCCTGGGTCGGAAAACGCGCGCTGCCTCATAGTCGTTGTAAGGACCTTCCAGGGGAAGCATCAAATCGCCGACCATCAGCAGGTCACCCGCCGTAGCGGTGCCTGCGAACAGCGCCAGAGCGCCCAACCAGTGTTTCAACATATCCCGTCGTCTCCCTTGCGGATCACCGGATGCTGCGTCGAACGCGTCACCGGGCTTGGTCATGCTTGTTGTCGATCAGCCTGCACCATAACCGTGAGCAGACCTTTCATTGTGTGAGCATCTGTGCAAAACCGTGCCGGATGAGTGTCTCCGAGTGTCGACCGGGTCACAAGTCGAGCGATCGGCAGTTTTTCAGTCCGAATGCGTCAGTGCGGCGTCGACCCGCTGGATCAGGTTGTCGAGAAACGAGGGTGCGGTGGAATCGAGCCAGAAGGCGTCGGGTTCGGAGCGCAACCAGGTGATCTGCCGTTTCGCCAACTGGCGAGTTGCAAAAACGCCCCGATCGGCGAGTTCCGACTCGGAAAACTGGCCGTCCAGAAACTCCCAGGCCTGGCGATAGCCGACGGCGCGCATGGCGGGCAGGTCGGCGTGGATGCCGGGCAGGGCGCGCAGGTGCCGGACTTCGTCGACGAGGCCCTGTTCGAGCATCTGTCGGAATCGGAGCGCGATCCGCCCGTGCAGCACCCCACGATCGGCGGGACAGGCAATCAGCTTGAGCAGACGGACCGGCAACTGGGGGCGCCGCCTTCCTTGCAGAGCGCTGATGGGCTGGCCGCTCAGTGTGATCACTTCCAGGGCGCGGACAATCCGTTGTGGATCATTTCGGTGGATTCGGGCTGCCGCGACCGGGTCGAGTGCCGCCAAGCGCTCATGCATCACCCCCAGGCCCGATTCGCGTTGCTCCTGTTCCAGGGCCGCGCGCACGTCCGGGCTGGATTCCGGCATATCCGACAGACCCTGTGTCAGGGCGCGGAAATAGAGGCCGGTTCCGCCGACGAGGATCGGCAATCGACCCAGATCACGAGCTCGCTCGATCGCGGCCAGTGCATCACGAACAAAGTCGGCAGCGGAGTAGGGCTGCGTGGGTTCGGTGACATTGACCAGTTCATGCGGGAACCGGGCGAGTGTCGCGGCATCCGGTTTCGCGCTGCCGATATCGAGGTGGCGATACACCAGCGCCGAGTCGACGCTGATCAGGTGCGCCGGCCAGCGTGTGGCCAGGTCGATCGCGGCCTGCGTCTTGCCACTTGCGGTGGGCCCCATCAGGGCAATGGCTAAGGGACGGGTATCGGCTGCAGGCATGGGCGTACGGTAGCATTTGGCGCGATTCCTGAACCAAATTCCGGGGTGGAGCAGGAACTCGGCTCAAACGTGGCTATACTCCGCGCCCTTCCTTCCCAACCGAGACCGCGCCGGCTAACGCGTGCGGCCTTTATCCATGTCGATTCAGAATCTTCGCAACATCGCCATCGTCGCACACGTCGACCACGGCAAGACCACGCTCGTCGATCAGCTGCTCAAGCAGTCCGGCACCCTCAGCGAGCGCGCCATGCTGCCCGATCGCGTGATGGATTCGAACGACATCGAAAAGGAACGCGGCATCACCATCCTGGCCAAGAACACGGCCATCACCTGGCGCGACTACCGCATCAACATCGTCGACACACCCGGACATGCCGACTTCGGCGGCGAAGTCGAGCGCGTGCTGTCGATGGTCGATTCCGTGCTGATCCTGGTCGACGCGTTCGACGGCCCGATGCCGCAGACGCGCTTCGTCACGCAGAAGGCCTTCGCGATGGGCTTCAAGCCGATCGTCGTGATCAACAAGGTCGACCGTCCCGGCGCGCGTCCGGACTTCGTGCTCAACGCCACGTTCGATCTGTTCGACCGCCTGGGCGCCACCGACGAACAACTCGACTTCACGACCGTCTACGCCTCGGCCCTGAACGGTTATGCCGGCATGGACCCGGATGTCCGCGAAGGCAACATGGATCCGCTGTTCGAAGCCATCATCAAGCACGTCGAAGCGCCGAAGGTCGATGCGGATGGCCCGTTCCAGATGCGCATCAGCCAGCTCGACTACAACAACTACGTCGGCCTGATCGGCATCGGTCGCGTGCAGCGCGGCAAGATCAAGACGAATACGCCGGTCAGCGTCATCGATCGTCACGGCGTCAAGCGCAACGCGCGCGTGCTGCAGGTGCTCGGATTCATGGGCCTTGAGCGTCGTGAAGTGCCGGAAGCGGAAGCGGGCGACATCATCGCCATCAACGGCATCGAAGGCCTCGGCATCTCGGACACCGTGTGTGCACTCGACACCCCGGAAGCCTTGCCGGCGCTGACCGTCGACGAGCCGACCATCAGCATGACGTTCCAGGTGAACAACTCGCCGTTCGCCGGCAGCAAGGAACACTCCGGCGGCAAGTTCCTGACCAGCCGCCAGCTGCGCGATCGCCTGCAGCGCGAGCTGATGCACAACGTCGCCCTGCGCGTGGAAGACACCGACGAAGCGGAAAAATTCAAGGTCTCCGGCCGCGGCGAACTGCACCTGTCGATCCTCATCGAAAACATGCGTCGCGAAGGGTACGAACTGGCCGTGTCGCGTCCGGAAGTCATCGTCAAGAACATCGATGGCGTGATGTCCGAACCGTTCGAACAGCTGGTCGTCGACCTGGAAGAACAATTCCAGGGTGGCGTCATGCAGCGTCTGGGCGAGCGCAAGGCACAGCTCCGCAACATGGAACCCGATGGCCGCGGTCGCGTGCGCCTCGAGTACATGATCCCGGCGCGTGGCCTGATCGGCTTCCAGACCGAATTCCGCACGATCACGGCCGGTACCGGCCTGCTGTTCCATGTGTTCGACCATTATGGTCCGCGCTCGGAAGGTGCGATCGGCAAGCGCCAGAACGGCGTGATGATCTCGAATGGCCAGGGCCCGTCGCCTGCCTATGCGCAGTTCGCGATGCAGGAACGCGGACGCCTGTTCGTCGAGCCGCTGCAGGAAATCTACGAAGGCCAGATCGTCGGCATCCACGCCAAGGACAACGACCTCACGGTCAACGCCCTGCGCGCGAAGCAGCTGACCAACTTCCGCGCTGCCGGCAAGGACGACGCCCTCGCGCTGACCCCGCCAGTGCGACTGTCGCTGGAACAAGCGCTCGAATTCATCGAAGACGATGAACTCGTGGAAGTCACGCCGAACCAGATCCGTCTGCGCAAGAAGTGGCTGACCGAGAACGACCGCAAGCGGAATTCGCGCGCGGCTTGATCCTTGGCTGAGCGTGTCGGCAGAGTTCTACCGGACCGCGTCAGCCGAAAGGCGGCGCGGTACGCACCGGCACGGCATTCCTGTCTCTCAGCAAGCCCGACGCCATCGGCGCTGCGCTGTGTAGGGGGCAACCTCTGATCGCCGGGTGCGAACTTGGCGGACTCGGACGCCGCAAAGGCGGCCCAAAATGGCTGCCTGGATTTCCTATACTCACGCTCTGTTGACATAGGAACCGCCGCCCATGTTGAAGCTTCGTCTCGTCGCCGCCGCGCTTGCCATCAGTGTCGCGCATATCCCTCTGCGGAGCCTTGTTCGTCCTTCGCCGCCATCGGTGCCAATGACGTTCTGCTCGCCAAGAACTTCGATTGGCATTTCGGCAGCGGTTTCCTGGTGAAGAACCCGAGCGGGGTTTCCCGTCGCGCATTGCCGTTGTTTGGCGGCGAACCGGCGCGCTGGACCTCGCAACACGGCAGTCTGACCTTCACACAGTACGGTGCCGGTCTGCCCTACGGTGGCATCAACCAAGTTGGTCTTGCGATCGAGATGCTGTGGCTGGACGAGACTGTGTATCCGACCGTCGCGCCATCGACCATCGGCGAGCTTGAGTGGATTCAATACCAACTGGATACCCATGCGACGGTCGCCGATGTTGTCGCCAGTCTGGAGAAGTTTTCCATCCGTCCGGTTGGCGGCAAGATCCATTACATGCTGGCCGATCCTTCGGGCGATCGGGCGCTGGTCGAGTTTGTAGATGGGGCGGCGCGTGTGACGCGTGGCGAAAGCCGCGCCCTGGTGTGTACCAACGATACACAGAAGCTCTCTGAACTGGCCTTCGCCGCCCTGCGCAAGATGCCGCTAGAGGGCAACAGTTCGCGAGTTCGCTACGCTCGTCTGCGCCGCGATCTTGACGTGCGCGACGTTCCACCCACAGTTGCGGGGGCCTTTGTCTTGCTGGACAGTGTTGCCGAGACCGGCAGGCGATACCGAACACAATGGTCGGCTGTCTACGAACTGGGCAGTAAACAGGTGCACATCAAGCCGGGCGAAGCCAAACGCGCGGCGACAATTGACGCGGCCACCCTCGACTATGGCCCGGCAAGCGGCACATCCTTCCAGGACTTGTTCGGCAAGAAGCTCGGCAATGACGGTTTCGTCCCGATCACGCAGGCCGCACAGCGAGCGATGCTCGCACGTAATCTGCCAAAGGTTGGGCTGAACCAGCAACACGACGAGATCGCCAGGCATTTGTTGGATCCCACCGACAGCGAAGTCCGGCCGCTATCTGATCGCGCGACACTCAAGGTGAAGATTCGTGCTTCAGCACCTGGCGGCTTCGCCCGTATCGCCGTATTCCGCAGTCAGCGCGAGTTGACTCGGCGCAGGTCGGAACATGTCGGATCACTTCTGCTTGACGAGACAGACCGCGAGATTGCTTTCTACAACCTGCCAAACGGAACATACGCGGTCGGCGCTTTCCATGATCGCGACCAGGACGGCCGCCCAGGTGTCGACGAGCCGCTGGCATTCTTCAGTCCGAATCCAAAGGCCACTGGGGGGCAGTTCGCTGATTTGGCCTTCGAACTGGCTGTGTCGGAAAAGCGGGTCGAAATTGTGCTGGACTGAGCCCTCAACGGGCTCGACAGGTCATGGTTTGCGCCGTGCCTGTAGTTGGGAAATCTGGTAAGCCGGGGGTTCGGTTCCCTCGATGCTTTGACAGTACGATTTGAACGAAGATCGTGGCCAAGCCTGATTCGCGACTGGTGTCCAGGCTCGTCGGCACGCTCGCTGGATCGGCGATCAGCCAACAGGCTTTCCTGGCTGGTTGAATCTGCGCCGGTCGACACATTGGGTGATGGCACAACAGACGTTTTGCTCGAGGATGCTGGGCAAGCCTCGGGCTGCCCCATCGTTTCTTCGGGCAACAGGTGATCGATCAAGTGGAACGACCCGAAAACCAGAATTCGATCCTCTGACTCGGTTTCCTCCTGCGCTTGCGCCAGAGCCAGATCCGCCGATGCGCAGCGAACCACTGCTGCGTTCGGCATCAACCGCTCGAGTTCAGCAGTCAAGGTTGCGGCATCACGTCCCCGTGGGCTCGCGTCCTTTAGCCCACACACAGAACCAGCGATCGACCGCTGCGGCCAAGGGTCGCACGACTCCCTGCAGATCCTTGTCGGCGAGCAGGCTGAACACGGCACAAGTTTGCCCGGTGATTGGCGTGGACATGAGCCAGCGGGCCAGAGACTCGGCGGCCTGGGGGTTGTGACCGACGTCGAACCACACCGACTTGCCGCGCAACACGCGATGTTCCAGCCGTGCCGGTGCGCGGGCATGCAACAGGGCCTGATCGAGTTTTGGTCGGGCGAGTGCCGGCGGCTCAGGCAAAGCCAACAATGCCGCAATGGCCGTTGCGGCGTTGTCGATCTGGATGTCGGCCGCCATACCCGGCCGCGGCAATCCATCCAGCGTCACGCCAGACCATCGAACCGACCATGCGGCACCCGCAGTGACGACACCAAAATCAAGACCCCGTCGAACCATTTGCGCACCGATCGATTCGGCATGGGCCAACACACTATGCGGCGGATCGAGTTCGCCGATTACCGCAGGGGCCTGCGCACGAAAGACGCCGGCTTTCTCGAAGCCGATTCGTTCGCGATCCGGTCCGAGCCAGTCCTGATGATCCAGCGCAATGGTGGTGACCACAGCGACATCGGCATCGATCAGGTTCACGGCATCAAGTCTTCCGCCGAGTCCGACTTCCAGAACCGCGAGGTCCAGTGTCGAATCGGCAAACACGAGGAACGCGGCCAGGGTGGTGTATTCGAAGAACGTGAGTGGCACCGCGCCGCGTGCTTGCTCGATGCGCTCGAATGCCGCGACCAGGACCTCATCGTCGGCTTCGACGCCATCGGTCACGATCCGTTCGTTGAAGCGATGCACATGCGGCGAGGTGTAACGACCCACACGCCAACCATGTGCACGGGTGATGGCATCGATGAACGTGACCGTCGAGCCCTTGCCGTTGGTTCCGGCGACCGTGATGACCTGCGACGCAATCGACGGAGCGCCCAGTGCCTGCCAGACCGCGCGAACGCGGTCCAGGCCCAGTTCGATGTCCTTCGGATGCAGCGCCTGAATCCGGTCCAGCCATTCAGGCAGCTTCATGCTCGCACTCGGTTCAGGCTTGCGGCTTGGGTTTCTTCATCAGCAGTGCAATCAACTGGGCCAGTCGATCACGCATTTCGCGGCGGTCGATGATCAGGTCGATGGCGCCGTGTTCAACGAGGAACTCGGAGCGCTGGAAACCTTCCGGCAAGGTCTCGCGGACGGTCTGTTCGATCACGCGTGGGCCGGCGAAACCGATCAACGCCTGAGGCTCGGCGAGGTTGAGGTCGCCGAGCATGCCGAGGCTGGCGGACACACCGCCGGTGGTGGGATGCGTCAGCACCGAAATGTAGGGCAGGCCAGCTTCACGCAGCCGGGCCAGCGCCGCCGAGGTTTTGGCCATCTGCATCAGCGAGAACAGGCCTTCCTGCATCCGCGCGCCGCCGGTGGCAGAGAAGCAGATCATGCCGGCGCCGTGTTTGAGCGCATGTTCGGCCGCACGCGTGAAGCGTTCGCCGACCACCGAGCCCATCGAGCCGCCCATGAACGAAAACTCGAATGCACACACCGACACGTCCATACCTTTCAGCTTGCCGTGCATGGCAATCAGCGCGTCGCGTTCGCCAGTGGCTTTCTGCGAAGCGATGATCCGGTCCTTGTATTTTTTCTGGTCCTTGAAGCCGAGCGCGTCGGTGGGGCCCAGTTCGGCACCGATTTCGGTGCCGGTACCTTCATCAAACAGGCGGCGCAGGCGTTCGCGCGCGCCAATCGGCATGTGGAAACTGCACTTGGGGCAGACCTGCGCGTTGGCTTCGAGCTCCGGCTGGTACAGCACAGCGCCGCAACCGTCGCACTTGCCCCAAAGGCCTTCCGGCACTTTGCGTTTGTCGCCGCCCTGCGTGCGAATGCGCTTGGGCATCAGTTTGCTGAGCCAGCTCATGGGGTCGGCATCGCTGTACGGGGGATGCAGCTCATGATCGGTCTCCGGTCGGCGGGCGCCGCTGTGCGTGGACGGTCTTGCCATCGATGCAGATCTCTTGGTGGGGCCAATCGACGACTTGTATCGCCAATCCCAGGGTTCAGTCCGCCAGCGCCTTGCCGAGCGGTTCCACGAATTGTTGCGCAATTGTGGCGGCTTCGTCACCTGATTCGGCACCTGCAAGGGCTTCAACGAGGGCACTGCCGACCACAACGGCCGCCGCATGGCCCTTGAACGCCGCTGCCTGGGCGGCGGATTTGATGCCAAAACCGACGGCTACCGGCACCGGCAGCATGTTTTTCAGGGCATCGAGCCGGAGATTGGCGTCATCCAGGATCAGCCGGTCGGCGCCGGTAATGCCGGCAAACGACACGTAGTAGACATACCCCTGGGCCAGACGGGCCATAGCCTCGACCCGGGTGTCGGTGGTCGTCGGCGAGGCCAGGAAGATCTGCTGCAGGCCGTGTTGGGCCATCAGCGACTGGATCTCGGCGGCCTCCTCGGGCGGGCAGTCGACCAGCAATACGCCATCCACGCCGGCCGCGTTGGCCGCCTCGGCGAACGCCTCGTAGCCGAAGTACTCGATCGGGTTCAGATAGCCCATCAGCACAATCGGGGTCACCGAATCGGTCTGGCGGAACTGCGCCACGATGTCGAGCGTGCGACGCACGTTCATGCCTTTCACCAGAGCCCGCTCACTGGCTTTCTGGATCACCGGGCCGTCGGCCATCGGGTCGGAGAACGGAATGCCCAGTTCGAGCAGGCAGGCGCCGCCGCGGACGAGTCCGTGCAGGATGCCGGCCGTCCAGTCCGGATGTGGGTCGCCGGCGGTCACAAAGGGGATCAGCCCGGTGCGGTCGTTGGCCTTGAGCGCGTTGAAACAGACGTCGATGCGGTTCACAGGGAAATGCCCTCCAGGCGCGCGATCGTCTGCACGTCCTTGTCGCCCCGGCCGGACAGGTTCACGAGGACCAGTTTGTCCTTCGGCAGGTCACGGGCGAGCTTGATGCCCTGAGCGACCGCGTGGCTTGACTCCAGCGCCGCCAGAATGCCTTCGGCGCGCGCCAGCTGATGGAACGCCGACATGGCCTCGGCATCGGTGATACCGAGGTACTGCGCGCGGCCAGTATCTTTCAGCCAAGCGTGTTCGGGGCCGACACCCGGATAGTCCAGACCGGCCGATACCGAGTGGGTATCCCGCACCTGGCCGTTCTCATCACACAACAGGTAGGTGCGATTTCCGTGCAGCACACCCGGGCGACCAGCCGAAAGAGACGCCGCGTGTTCGCCTGTTTCCAGTCCATGACCGGCGGCTTCGGCGCCATAGATGGCCACCGACGGGTCGTTCAGGAACGGATGGAACAGGCCGATGGCATTCGAGCCGCCGCCGACACAGGCCGAAATGGCATCCGGCAGGCGGCCGTATTCGGCCAGCATCTGCGCACGCGCTTCGCGGCCGACCACGGCGTTGAAGTCGCGGACCAGCATGGGGTAGGGGTGCGGACCGGCCACTGTGCCGATGATGTAGAAGGTGTTGTGGACGTTCGTGACCCAGTCGCGCAAGGCTTCGTTCAGCGCGTCCTTGAGCGTTTGGGAGCCGCTGGTCACCGGCACCACGGTGGCGCCCAGCAGTTTCATGCGGAATACGTTGATGGCCTGGCGCTGGATGTCGGTTGCACCCATGTAGACCACACATTCCAGACCGAGCCGTGCCGCGACCGTGGCACTGGCCACGCCGTGCTGGCCGGCGCCGGTTTCGGCGATGATGCGGGTCTTGCCCATACGCTTCGCGAGCAGGGCCTGGCCGATCGTGTTGTTGATCTTGTGTGCGCCGGTGTGGTTGAGGTCTTCACGCTTCAGCAGGATCTGCGCACCGCCGACCAGCGAGCTCAGTCGTTTGGCGTGATAGATCGGACTGGGGCGGCCGACATAGTGATGCAGGTCGTCGTCGAGTTCGGCCTGCAACTCCGGATCGCGTTTGAGCTGTTCATACGCTTCAGCAAGTTCCTGCAGCGGCGCCATCAGGGTGTCGGCGACAAAACGTCCGCCGTACGGGCCGAAGTGGCCCCGCGCGTCGGGCATCTGGTGGTAATCGATGGTCGGATCGGACATGGACAAACCTTTGGTCATAAGACGGGATAGACAAGCGTTCATTGTGTCATGCCTGTTGTGCATGCTGGTAAATTCCAGTCCTCATGTTCGTGAAGAAGACATCCATGCACCAGCTTGAAATCGTTCGGCCTGATGATTGGCACTTGCACCTTCGCGATGGCGAGGCACTGGCTTCGGTTTTGCCGCATACCGCGCGACAGTTCGGTAGAGCAATCGTGATGCCGAACCTGAAACCGCCGGTGACGACGGTCGAACTCGCCGCGGCCTATCGGGCCCGTATTCTCGCGGCATTGCCGGCAGGGATGCGCTTCGAACCCCTGATGACGCTGTACCTGACCGACAACACCAGTCCCGAAGAAATCGTGAAGGCAAAAGCCAGTGGCTTCGTACATGCCGTGAAGTTGTATCCGGCCGGCGCCACGACAAACTCCGACTTCGGCGTGACCGATCTGGCCAAGTGCCGGCCCGCACTCGAGGCCATGCAGCGTGAAGGCCTGGTACTGGCGATTCATGGTGAAGTCACCGATAGCGCCGTCGACGTGTTCGACCGCGAGCGTGTGTTCATCGACGAAGTGCTGATTCCGCTGCGCCGCGATTTTCCGGCATTGCGCGTGGTGTTCGAACACATCACCACCGCCGATGCCGCGCACTATGTCCGGGATGCCGACGGCGCGATCGCCGCCACCGTGACCGCGCATCACCTGCTGTACAACCGCAACGCACTGTTCAAGGGCGGTGTGCGTCCGCATTGGTACTGCCTGCCCGTACTGAAGCGGGAGTTGCATCGTGAAGCGCTGGTAGCCGCGGTGACGTCCGGCAACCCAAGGTTTTTCCTGGGGACCGACTCGGCGCCTCATGCCCAGGGCGACAAGGAAGCCGATTGTGGTTGCGCCGGTTGTTACACCGCACTACATGCCATGGAGTTGTATGCCACGGCGTTCGAACAGGCCGGTGCGCTGGATCGCCTGGAAGGCTTTGCCAGCTTCTTTGGTGCCGACTTCTATGGCCTGCCGCGTCACACCGAGCGCGTCACGCTGGAGCGAAAGCCCTACACGATTCCCGCTAGCGTGGGGTTCGGCAGCAAGCAAGTCGTACCACTCGCCGCCGGCGAAACCCTGTCCTGGCAACTGAAGGTTTGAATCCCCGATGAGTTATTCGCTTCCCGAAGCCCTGAGCCCGTTCCTGTCGATCACGGAAGTCGATCATTCGACGCCGTTCGGCCAAAAGATCTTCCGCCGCAAATATCGCCAGGAACCGCCTGATTTCGAGAAGCACCTCGTGTGTTTCTTCCAGGACAACTACGGCGCGTACCACGTAGCCGGCTATTCACACATGACGCCGCATGGCGACGTGTATCTCTCGGGTGGTTCGTGTACCGACGGTGACGTGATCCGGCTGATGAGCGAAAAGCAGCGCGAACTCGTCAGCGCGCATGGCGGCATCCTGCATCACATCCTCAAGTACGCGTTCGCGAAGTACGCAGGTTCGTGCCGCGCGTTCTTCGGTCACTGTGGTGATGCACGGGCCTGGGAAGTGGTCATGGCCGTAGGCTTCGTCCCGACCGAACACCAGTACCTGATCGCGCATTGGCATCAGCCGATTGACGACGCAGAGAAGGCGGCGTTGGTGGCGAAGATCAACGCGATTGGGGCGTTCTGATCCGGTCGCAAGTTCGAGCGGCAATTTGCTGTCATTGCGAGCCCGAAGGGCGCGGCAATCCCAGTGCTTGCGATCAAAGCCTGAGGCAAGCACGAGATTGCCGCGTCGCTGCGCTCCTCGCAATGACATGTTGGAAGTGTGGGCGGTCGGGATGACTGACGACAACATCCCGTGAACGGAGCGAAGTGCGGCACCGATTAACCATGCCTCGTCATTGCGAGCCCGAAGGGCGCGGCAATCTCGTGCTTGCGACAAAGCGCGAGGCAAGTACGAGATTGCCGCGTCGCTGCGCTCCTCGCAATGACATCGTGGGGGTGCGGACGGTCGGGATGACTGACGACAACATCCCGTGAACGGAGCGAAGTGCGGCACCGATTCACCATGCCTCGTCATTGCGAGCCCGAAGGGCGCGGCAATCTCGTGCCAGCGACAAAGCGCGAGGCAAGTACGAGATTGCCGCGTCGCTGCGCTCCTCGCAATGACATCGTGGGGTGCGGACGGTCGGGATGACTGACGACAACATCCCGTGAACGGAGCGAAGTGCGGTACCGATTCACCATGCCTTGTCATTGCGAGCCCGAAGGGCGCGGCAATCTCGTGCTTGTGATCAAGTCCGAGGCCAGAACGAGATGGCCACAGCCCGCTTCGCCGTCTTCGTAATGACGGCTCGTGGTGAATCCGTGCCAAGGCCTTGAGGCATCAGGAGTCCCCTCAAAACGGTGCATTGGTGCACAAACAGGCTCACCGACCCGGGCGAGCCTGTAATGACACTATGGCGCTCAGTAGCGTGCAGCTACTGGGTCGACATCGACAGCCTGACTCTTCGAATCACGGGATTACGGCTCAGCGCACACACGTGTCATGGAGGCTTTGCGCGTCATTGAGGTCCTGTTTCGACGGTGCGCTGGCAGTCTCTCCATTCGTTGAACGCGTCATCCCGAGTTTCCTGCAAGGTCTCGCACGTCTGCTCGGAGCCCTCTTCACCGGGGCACGCATTTTCATAGGCTTCCTGGGCATCCCTGTAACTCTCGAATTCGCTCCGGCAGGATGCTTGGGCGCACGGGAGAATGTATGTCATCGTGAGGATCAGGGTTGGTACGAGCATGCGTGGGTTCATGAAAGTTCCCTAGGAGTTTTGGGGACAAATGAAGACGAATTCAGCGCGGCGGAAAGAACTTGGGTCCGCATTCCGACAACGCGGGAAATCCAGACCCAATCGATCAACCATCGGCTCGACACACCGGCATGAAGCAGTTCCAGCTATCATGCGTTCACGAAGCGGGGGTGCCCGCGGGCCTTTACCGGCAGCGCGGGCTGAGAAACACCCTTCGAACCTGATCCGTCTGAACACGGCGTAGGGAGCTTCATGGGCAGGCCCACGGCGTGCCTCATGGGGTTCATTGCGTCTGGAGGAGTATCCATGAATGCGCAATTGAACGAAGTCATCCAAGCTACCGACGCACTGAGCGAATCCGTCACGCGGCCGATTCCCGGTTCCCGCAAGGTCTATGTGCCCGGTTCCCGCCCGGATCTGTCGGTGCCGATGCGCGAGATCGCGGTCAGCGATACGCCGAAGATGTTCGGCGCCGAGAAGAATCCGCCGTTTACGGTTTACGACACCTCGGGTGTCTATACCGATTCACACGCGCGGATCGATCTGGCTTCTGGCCTTGCCGCACTGCGCGCGACCTGGATCGAGGAACGCGGCGACACGGAGACACTTTCGGACCTGACTTCGGAGTTCGGTCGCAAGCGCGCCGCCGATCAGGCCCTGGACCGCGTGCGGTTCCCGAAGAAACCAGCGATTCGCCGGGCCAAAGCCGGGCAGAACGTCTCGCAGATGTATTACGCCAAACGCGGCATCATCACCCCGGAAATGGAATACATCGCCATCCGCGAAAATGCGCGGCTCGACTCTCTGCAGGCTCTGGGTCTGGTGCGCCAGCATCCGGGTGAATCCTTCGGTGCGTCGATGCAGTCGTTCATCACGCCGGAATTCGTGCGCGACGAAGTGGCGCGTGGTCGCGCGATCATCCCGAACAACATCAATCACCCGGAATCGGAGCCGATGATCATCGGCCGCAATTTCCGCGTGAAGATCAATGCGAACATCGGCAATTCGGCCGTGACCAGTTCGATTGCCGAAGAAGTCGAGAAAATGGTCTGGTCGATCCGCTGGGGTGCCGATACGGTCATGGACCTCAGCACCGGCAAACACATCCACGAAACCCGCGAATGGATCATCCGCAATTCGCCGGTGCCGATCGGCACGGTGCCGATCTATCAGGCGCTGGAGAAGGTGAATGGCCGCGCCGAAGAACTCACGTGGGAGATGTTCCGCGACACGCTGATTGAGCAGGCGGAGCAGGGCGTCGATTACTTCACGATCCATGCCGGCGTTCGTCTGGCGTACATCCCGCTGACCGCCAAGCGCGTCACCGGGATCGTGTCGCGTGGCGGATCGATCATGGCCAAGTGGTGCCTGGCGCATCACAAGGAATCGTTCCTGTACACGCACTTCGAAGAAATCTGCGAGATCATGAAGGCCTACGACGTGGCCTTCTCGCTGGGTGATGGTTTGCGCCCCGGCTCGATTGCCGACGCCAACGATCGCGCACAGTTCGCTGAACTCGAGACCTTGGGTGAGTTGACCAAGATCGCCTGGAAACACGACGTGCAGACCATGATCGAAGGCCCGGGCCATGTGCCCATGCAGCTGATCAAGGAAAACATGGACAAACAGTTGCGTGAGTGCGGCGAAGCGCCGTTCTACACGCTGGGCCCACTCACCACCGACATCGCACCGGGTTACGACCACATCACCAGCGCCATTGGCGCGGCCATGATTGGGTGGTACGGCACCGCGATGCTCTGTTACGTGACGCCGAAGGAACATCTGGGTCTGCCGAACAAACAGGACGTCCGCGACGGCATCATTACCTACAAGATCGCCGCGCATGCGGCCGATCTGGCAAAGGGCCATCCGGGCGCGCAGGCGCGTGACAACGCCCTGAGCAAGGCCCGCTTCGAGTTCCGCTGGCAGGATCAGTTCAACCTGGGTCTCGATCCGGAAAAGGCGCAGGAGTTCCACGACGAAACCTTGCCGAAGGATGCCCACAAGCAGGCCCACTTCTGCTCGATGTGTGGCCCGAACTTCTGCTCGATGAAGATCACTCAGGACGTCCGCGACTATGCGGCGAGTGAGGGAGTCAGCGAAGAGGAAGCATTGGCCGAAGGCATGAAGAAAAAGGCCGAAGAGTTCCGTCAGCAAGGTGGCGAGATTTATCGCGCGGAATGATGGTTCATCGATCCGGAAGGCCTCTGATTGAGGACTCCGGTGATAGGCCAAACTTCGGGCCGGTCTGCCCCTCATCCGGTCCTGCGGACCACCTTCTCCCGTGAAACGGGAGAAGGCAGATCCAAGGCATTTCGCTGATTCTTCTCCCGCGTGCGGGAGAAGATGCCCGAAGGCTGAAAAAAGCTGTCGATCTGCAATATGTTCTCCTCCCGCGTGCGGGAGAAGATGCCCGAAGGCTGAAAAGACTGTCGATCTCATGTTCTTCTCCCGCGTGCGGGAGAAGATGCCCGAAGGGCAGATGAGGGAACGCTGGCGACGGGCCATACTCTGCGACAATCAGGTAATCACCGCTGCTTGGGAGACGATATGAGCGAACTTCGTTTGATCGTCGAGTCGGATTTCGACAGCATTCTCGGTCTCAACGACGCCGAGGTGCAACAAACCAGTCCCATGGATGTCACGCGGCTTCGGTCGCTGGTCGCCATGTCGTGTCATGCCAAAGTGGTGACCGTCGGCGAGCAGATTGCGGGCTTTCTGATCGCACTTCGCGACGGCGCGCCCTACGTGAACGACAACTTCCGCTGGTTCGCATCCCGATTTGCCCATTTCCTCTATGTCGACCGGATCGTGGTGGGGTCGGCGTTTTCCGGTCGCGGGATCGGCAGTATCTTGTACGACGATCTGTTTGCCTTTGCGCGGACACAAGGACTCGACACGATCACCTGTGAGTACAACCTCGTGCCGCCGAATCCGTCTTCGCGGGCATTCCACGACCGGTTCGGATTCACCGAGATCGGCACCCAGTGGGTATCGGGCGGCACCAAGAAGGTATCGCTTCAGGCGGTTGCTGCCGGTACTGCACGGAAACGCAGCGAATCCCCTTGAGTGACGGTCGCAGGCAGCAGGCTTTGCACTCGGCGAGCGCAGATCAATCGTGTTCACATGCGTCACTCCGGCCCTTGCTCAACACCGGTATTGCGACATTTCGAAGGCAGATGCCGTTCAGGAATGCTGACGTTGCTGCAAATCCACTGGCCATCGGCTGACAACACCATCTTCACAACCGCCTGATCCAGTGATGGAGCATTCGTGTTGGCAATGGTGATGAGGGCCATGCAGCTTTCTGGTTCCCCCGGGTATTGCGGGCCAAACTCGACGGCAGCATGGAACTTGCCTTGATAGGCCGAGGCCTGGTCGAACGGAGGTTGTCCATTTCTGGGGCACAAACCATTGTTCTGTTCCTGGTGGAGCTGAATCCTGGCACGAAGATCGGCTGTGTCGTTCATCGCTTGGGTCACGTGGCTCCGGCGTGTGAAGTCCTGGTAAGCCGGCAACGTAATGGCAGCGATGATTGCGATGACCGTAATGGCAAAGATGCCGACCAGGATCAGGGCAAACAAACCCGTTCCGCGGCCCATACCGGACTGCCGTGTTCGGCCCGTCGCGTCGAATCCTGGGCGCGGCGTTGCGTGGATCACGACCGTGCTGGCGAGCAGATCATGGACAGCTTGATTCCGCTCGGTGAACAGCGCCACCAGATGTCCGATGCTGTAGAACATGCTGGAGATGCCCGCTACCAGGGTTCTCGCGAACGAGGCCCCGAGGCTGATGCGTTGGCCATCCAGATTGGCTACACGAATCCCGAGCAGTCGTTTTCCCGGGGTGGCACCCGAGGCGGTTTGTTCGAAATAAATGAAATAGACGCATGGCAGCAGGAGCATTGCCGCAAGAATGGCCATGCCGGCGATCGCATCGCTGATCGATTTGTCGAGTCCGACGAGCGGCGCCACCAAGGAGACGATCACCAGACTCAAGAACGCCAGGCCGATCAGCAAGATGCGGTCGACGAACCAGGCTGCGAATCGAGTCAGGAAGGACGCATAGTCAAGTGCTGCGGACGCTTCATCGCGTCCGTAAAGGGCCGCGGTCGGCGGGGCATAGACGTTTCCGGTTCCTCGATGGAGGGGCGCTTCTGCCACGGCCGGCGAAGGCTCATCAGTACCAGCAGGCTCGTCCGTTGGGATCGGCGGCATGCGTTGGCCAGTTGTTGCCGTTGGCTGCCGAAGCCCCAGCCTGTTCGCCGCTTCCACCCAAGGCAACCAAGTGTCCCAACCTTCCTGCCAGATCATCGCCCTGGCAAACCAGGCCGGTCCGAGCATCGCCTGCTGAAGTTGCGCACGTGTGACCGGACCAATCTGTTGACGCGCGGCGTTGCTGTAGTGGAAAGAATCGTTTGACATGAGTCGAGGTGCAGGTTGACAGGATACGTCGCAGCATAAGGCGAACCGAGCCGAGCTGGCGAGCCTGCAGACTGATCCGGCTCATCAGGCTAGAGAGTGTCTCCGGTGCCATCGGTGTCACCAGTTGTCGCGAACGAGTCATGTCGTTGCATTTTCGTTGTCACCGTCGCTCTGCATGCTGCCGAGGCATTTTTCACAGGCCTTGCGCACAGTCGGTCGCCGAGCGCAAAGACGGTCCTTGGGCGACAGAAACACTTGAAGGAAAAATTACCGTGAAGATCCGTACCCACGCGCTGACAGTCGCGATCACGTTGGCGCTGATGGCGCCCATGACCATGGCCAACAGCGTTGCTGAAGCAGACGCTGCCGCAGACGCCGAGACCAATGCCGAAGCAACAAGCGCCAAAGGTCTCGCCACGATTTCGGTGATCGGTGAGGGTGAAACCCGTCAGGTGCAGGTGCTCGACGCCGCTGAACTCAAGCGTGCCGTGCCTGGTACCAGCCCCTTGAAGGTCATGGGCAAACTGCCTGGTGTCAATTTCACTTCGTCGGATCCTTTTGGTGCGTACGAGTGGTCCACCCGAATCACCGTCCGCGGCTTCAATCAGAACCAGCTTGGGTTCACGCTGGATGGCATTCCGCTGGGCGACATGAGTTATGGCAATCACAATGGCCTGCATGTGAGTCGTGCCGCCATTTCGGAGAACGTTGAATACGTGGAGCTGGCGCAGGGTGCCGGTGCGATCAGCACAGCCTCGTCGAGCAACTTGGGTGGCACGGCGCAGTTCTTTACGCGTGACCCGTCGCTTGAGTACGCCGCGCGCGCGTCGCAGATGATCGGCAGTGACAACGCCCGCCGGACCTTCCTCAGCCTCGATACGGGTGAGCACAATGGTCTGTCCAGCTACGTGAGTGGCGTGTACTCCGAAACCGACAAGTGGAAAGGCGAGGGTCCCCAGCAACAGTGGCAGTTCAACGGCAAGGCGCTCTATCAGCAAGACGTCTGGTCCTTGGCCGCCTACGCAGCAACCTCGCGTCGCGAGGAAACGGACTACGCCGATCTCTCGCTCGAATCACAGCAGCGCCTGGGCTGGGACTGGGACAACTACCAGGGTGATTGGCAGCGTGCGCTGGCCGCGGCTCGCGGCAATTTCCAGGGCGCCGTCAACTCACTGGACGACGCCTATTATCTCGGCCGCGGGCTGCGAGACGACGATCTGGCCTCGCTGACCATGGAGTGGGACGTCAACGACGCGCTCAGCACCAAACTCGTAGGTTATTACCACCGGAATGAAGGCCAGGGACATTGGGCCACACCTTATGCCGCGTCGTCGCCCACCATTCCGATCGCTCTGCGCACCACGGAATACGACATCGAGCGAACCGGCTACATGCCTTCGCTGAGCCTGAGTCTTGGTGCGCACACCATCGAGGCCGGACTCTGGACCGAAACCAGCGTGCACGGCCTGCAGCGCAATTTCTACCTGTTGTCCGGTGCGCCGGATGACATCTTCTTCTACCGCAATCCGGCCGTGCGTGTGTTCCGGCAGCGTTTCGATACCGACACGATGCAGTATTTCGTCACTGATCGGATCGACCTCATGGATGGCTTGATGACGGTCGACGTCGGCTTCAAGGGCAGTGATGTCGAGATCGATGCAGTGAGCCTCATCGGTACGCGCGCTTCGGGCACCATCGAGGCCAAGGACAACTTCATGCCGCAGTTGGGCTTGCGGTACGGTCTGGGTGACGGCGTGGAGCTGTTCGGCAGTTACACCGAGAACATGTCGGCGTTCCGTCCCGGTGTCAGCGGTCCGTTCCCCACCACCCAGGCAGCGTTTGATACGTTCGCGGCCGACCTCGAGCCGGAGACTTCGGACACCTATGAAGTTGGCGTGCGCTTGACGGGTGATGCCTACAAGGCGTCACTTGCCGCCTATCGTGTCGACTTCCAGGATCGTTTGCTGACCATCGCTCGTTGCGCTGGCATCCTGGGTTGCCCATCGAGCTTCGCGAACGTCGGTGACGTCCAGTCAACGGGTATCGAAGGTACGTTGGTTCTTGAGCTCGATGAAGGTCTGCAGTGGTTCAACTCCATCGCCTGGAATGAGGCCGAGTACGGTTCCGATTACCTGAATGGCGATACGCTGGTGCCAACCGACGGCAAGAACGTGGTCGACGCTCCGGAGTTGTTGTTCGCTACCGAGCTGAGCTGGTCTGCCGGTCCGCTGGACGCAAGCATCGGTGCGAAGTTCACGGATGAACGATTCATAACCTATCTCAATGATTCCAAGGTCGACAGCTTCTGGTTGGCTGATGCCAGTGCCGGTTACACGTTCGAGGACGTAGGTGTTCTCGAATCGCTCCGTGTCTCGGCGAACGTCAGCAATCTGTTCGATGAGGAATACTTCGCCACGGTGGGCAGCAACGGCTTTGTCACCTCCGATCCGGACGGCTTGAACTACACCTTGCTGACCGGGGCGCCGCGCCAGTTCTTCCTGAATTTTGACGCACGTTTCTGATCGAGGGCTGATCGTCAAACAACCCGGACCGGTTGACGGATGTCGTCACGGTCCGGGTATTTGGCGTTCGCCACGGCACAACTGTCCATTCATGAGGAGCGTAGTACGGTGACTGTCTTTTCCCCAACCCTGAGACTGGCCATGTTTGCCTGTCTCGCCATCGGCCATGCCGTCGGTGCGTCCGCTCAAGTGCCATTGCCGGCGCTGGATGCCACCTTGACGCGCATCGCCTTCGGCTCCTGTGCCAAAGAGAACAAGTCGCAACCCATCTGGGATGCGGTCAATGCGGCTCAGCCCGAGCTGTTCGTGTTCCTGGGCGACAACGTCTACCTCGATACCCGTGATCCGGCGGTCATGCAGGAGAAGTACGAACGCCTGGCCAATCAGAGCGGGTTCCAGGCACTGCGGTCGAAGACGCCGCTGATCGCGATCTGGGACGACCATGATTACGGCGAGAACGATGCCGGCGCCGAGTACCCGATGAAGGAAGCCTCACGCAAGGCGTTTCTGGAGTTCTGGAACGAGCCGGGTGATTCGCCTCGGTGGTCGCGCGATGGTATCTACACATCCTATGCGTTCGGGCCGCCTGGGCGCCGCGTGCAGATCATCCTGCCGGACTTGCGATTGAATCGGACACCGATTCGGGTGGATGCGCGTTGGGGCGACGAAGCCACTTACGAGCGTTGGGCCAAGGATCAGGTCAGTGTCGGTCAGGAAGTGCCCGGCCCCTATGTTCGTGATCCGAATCCGACCGCCACGCAGCTGGGTGCGACGCAATGGCAGTGGCTGGAAGCTCGACTTCGGGAACCGGCCGACCTTCGCATCATCGGTTCCAGCCTGCAGGTGCTGGCAGACTTTCCGGGATGGGAAGGGTGGATCAACTTTCCGAATGACCAGCAGCGTCTGATTGGCCTGATCCGTGAGACGGGTGCCAGGAATGTCGTGCTCATCTCGGGTGATACGCACTACGGCGAGTTGTCGAAGCTCGACGTCAACGTACCGTATCCCCTGTATGACTTGACCAGCAGCGGCCTGACCGAAGTGTGGAAGGTGCCGGTACCGAATGCTCTGCGGCAAGGGGGCCTTTTCCGACAGGCGAACTTCGGCATGATCGAGATCGACTGGTCCCTGCGGACGGTGGATCTGTCGCTGCGCGACAAGAGTGGTGATCCGCTGCTGAACCATAAGCTGCCGATTCGCTGAACATTTTGTTCGACGGTCACTGCTTCGGGAAGAGACTCGGGCCGCCCTGATTGGGCGGTCTGAGTTTCTCCATTCCCGTCATCAGCTGCCGATCACTCCACCATCGTCTTTCCGAATCACCACCGTGGCCGAGCGCGGTCGGGTGTTGGGCGTGGGCCAGGTCGAGAAGGCGGTCGGTTCGCGGGCCACGTCGTTGCGTGTAAAAACATCGCCGTTGGATTTTCGGGGCGCACGCGGGTGGCTCCCGATTTCTCCGGGATGTTGCACGTTCACGAACATCGTCCTGCGATCAGGCGTCCAGGTGATTCCGGTGATCTCGCAACCGGACGGCCCCACCATGAATCGACGGATTTCTCCGCTGGCCGGATCGGCCACCAGCATCTGATTGTTGCCCATCCCCTCGAAGTCGCCGCTGTTGGTGTTCTTGCCATCTGTCTGGATCCAGAGTCGACCGAAACGATCGAATGCGAGTCCGTCCGGGCTGTTGAACAGGTTGTCGGCGTTGATGTTTGCGGATGGCGCTCGCGGCCCGGAATTTGCGGGTTGTCCGGCCATCACGAAAATATCCCAGTCGAACTGCAGGGCCGAGTGGTCGCCGCCTGCTTCATGCCATCGGATGATGTGGCCCCAGACATTCTGGGCGCGAGGATTGGCAGGATCAGTCGGTGGCGCCGCACCGGATGCAGGGGTGCTGCCATCGGGTTCGTTGATGATGTCGCCGCCGCGTCGGTCATTGTTGGTCAAGGTCACGAAGACCTCGCCCGGACGCGTTGGATTGGCGGCAACCCATTCAGGCCGATCCATCATCGTCGCACCCACCCGATCGGCTGCCTGTCGACAACGGATCAGGACCTCGGCCTGGCTGGCAAAACCGTTTTCAGCTGTCAGGCCATTCTGGCCGTGAACGAGCGGGATCCAGATGCCGCGGCCCAAACCTTCGGCGGCATCGCTGCCCGCATCGAAACGGGCCACATACAGCGTGCCCCGGTCAAGCAGCCCGCGATGGTGTTCACTGTCTGGATGGGCAGCGTCGAAGGTGCCCTCACTGATGAACTTGTAGACATATTCGCTGCGTTCATCATCACCCATGTACACCACGATCTTGCCATTGGGTGCCACCACCAGTTCAGAGTTTTCGTGCTTGAAGCGGCCCAGCGCCGTGCGTTTTGAAGGCAGGCTGTCGGGATCAAACGGATCGACTTCAACGATCCAGCCGAAACGGTTCGGTTCATTCGGGTTGATGGTCAGATCGAAGCGTGGATCCACGGTGTGCCACAGATAACCGACGCCGTGTTGGCCCAGGCCATATCGGCGCTCCGCGGAGGAGGCCGTGCGCTCACCACTCCATCCAAAGTAGTCGCTGAAGTTTTCTTCGCAGGTGAGGTAAGTGCCCCACGGGGTTCGCCCGTTCCCGCAATTTCCGATCATGCCGAGTACTTCGGTTCCGGCCGGATCAGCGTTTGTCTGCATCAGCGGGTGCGCAGCGGCGGGGCCGGTGATGACGATCGGGGTGTTGCCCGTGACGCGACGATTGAACGCCGAGTCCAGTACATGAGTGACTTGCCCATCGGGTTGGCGACGCACATGGACGACGCTGCATCCGTGCGCGGCTTGAGCCTTGTGTGCCTTGTCGATCGTGAACGGCAGCAGCCAGTTTTCGGGGACCTGACCCGGAGCAAAGAGGTACTCCGGGTTGATGTACTCGTGGTTGACAGCCAACAGACCCTCATCACTTCGATCACCGAATCGGGCAGTTCGTTCATCGAATCCGAAGTACGCCATGCCATCGTGATTGTCGCCGATCTGTTGGGCCTGATCCGCTGCGGATTGGGTCGCATCCGGCGCAAACGCAGGGGCGCCGGTGCGGATGGGGTCGCCCCAGGGAATGAACGCCGTGGCGGTGTAGCCAGCGGGAACCGTGACCCGATCGTCGCTGCTGATCGGAATTGCCGTGAAGCCGAAGATCGATTCCGGACCAGGATTTTCCTGATCCGAATGGGATGAGCCGGTCACGCTTCGCCGGTCGCAGCCGGCAAAAAAGGGCAACACTGCAGCGCCAAGACCGCCCAGCAAAAGCTTCCGCCGCATCGGGCTGGTGAGCAATGTTTGCTGGATGACTTGCGCCAATGAAACGTTGTCGCCGGGATTGGAGACGGTATCGGACGGGGAATGGGACATGGACGAATCGGATCCGGAAACGGGCGGTAGTAGACGGCCCGAATACGTCGCACCTGGACGATGGGGCCCTGACAAAGACACGCAAGCATCCACGGACACGTTTAAGCGGACGTGTCGCCGACATGACAATCCCGTTGCGATCCGCGCGTGAAAAAGCGCGTCAGACCACAATTCAGTTCAGAATGGTCGTTGAACCCAAGGTTGCCAAAGCGAGAGCATCCAGCGATGCGATCGATCGCTCTGCTTCCGCTTCACAGATTGTCGCTGTCGATGATCTGAAGTCGCTCGGTTTGATTCCCGCGTTTGAGCAGGGCACTTCCTTCAGTGTTCTCGGCATCAAAGGAGACATGGAGAACCATCTCCAGATTGCCTTTGCCAGTGAGATGCACGCGCGACACGGTCCAGGTGCTGTCGCCACGGACTTCGTCGATCTGGGTGACCACTTCACCGCGCAATTTCAGCGGTTTGTCTTCGATGTCACTCAGTTCGGCCTGCAGTTCGCCGTTCTGGTTCTTCAGCAAGCTGAGTGTCGCGGGTGTTTTTGTCGACTCCCGGCTCAGGTGTAGTGACCCAGCAGATACTCGGCCCAGGCACTCCGGGCAGGAGGCGGTGGGGTGGGCGGTTCTCGCGGTGTATTCGGCTCTATGACGGCGCTTTCCGGTGCCGAAACACGAGGCTCCAGTTTGCGTGCGGAACTGTAGAAGTACCAACTCAACGCAGGCAGAACCAGCACGGCCGGGAGCAGAATCGCCCACCATTGCCGTTTGACGGGTGCCGCGTGTTTGCGCCGGCGAGCCAGCGTGGGGCCTTCCTCAAGCCGCACACGGGTCGCCTCGGCTTTGGCCTCCGGGTTCGGCGCAGCGATGGGTCGCGGCGTCGGAATCCGGTAGTCGGCCATGCCGGTTGCCATTGTTGCCATCATGGCCTGGACCAGATCCGGGCTCGACGGGTACCGATCGTCTGGCCTTGTCTTGAGCATTCGCGCAATGAGTTCGGCCGTTGGTTCATCGATATCCGTGCGCAAGGTCCGGATATCCGGTGCGTCGGGTGGCGCCATCATGGCGCTAATCGCCTCGGCATCACTGTTGAACTGGTGCGGACTTCGGCCCGTGAGCAGTTCGAAGTAGACGACACCCAGCGCGTACTGGTCGGCGCGGCCATCCAGAATGGTGTCCGGAAACCACGCTTCGGGCGCCAGGTAACCGGTGGTGCCGAGCACCATGCCGGATTGCGTCAGTCTTCCGCCGAACAGGTCGTTCGCGCTGGCGATGCCGAGATCGGCAATCTTGACGTGCTCACTTTCGATGCTGGTGGGCGTGGTCAGCAGCAGGTTGGCCGGTTTGATGTCCCGATGTACAACGCCCATTTCGTGGATCGCTGCCAGGCCACGTGCGGCATCCAGCATCCAGCGTTTCAGTTGTGCGATGTTCGGCATGCGCAGCCGCGCTGATTCGGCCACCGAACGTTCCAGCAACTCCATCGCGAAAAAAGGCGCGCCATCATGTGTCCCGACCGAATAGATCTGCACCACGTTGGGATGGTTGATCTTCGCCAGAATGCGCGACTCGCGCAGGAACCGCTCCATCTCGTCGGGGTGTTCTTCCCAGTTGCCGATCTGAAGCTTGATGGCCAGTTCACGCTGCAGGGCAGGGTCACGGGCCCGATAGACCACACCCATCCCGCCGCGACCGATCTCGCCGAGAATTTCGAAGCCGCCGATGTAGGGTGGATGTTCGGTAGGAAACACGGGCAGTGACAAAGACGGTTGGCAGGCGTGGGCCGGAGTGCCAAGCCTTGCAGAAGGGGCTATCGGGTGTCCATTCCGCCTGACGGACTCATCCGCAAGGTTTCAGCCACCGTTTCCGCCAAGGCCAGCCGCTCTGGGGTCAGCACATGGTCCGGCCACTTGGACTCGATCAACTCGAGGATCCGCAGGGCTTGTTGCGCGTTGCCGAGTTTGTCGTGACTGATCCGGGCCGCCAGCAGCAGGTTCTTCACTACGTCCGGATGTTTCGGCGAGCGCTGGTGGAAGCCGTCGAGCAGGTACAGGGCAATCTTGTGTTGCCCCATCAGCGTTGCACGCGTGGCAAGGCGAAACGTCTCGTCCGTGACATCCGGTCGGAAACTGGCGTCCAACGCCAATGTTTCGGCCAGCACCTCGACGGCACGTTTATAGTTGTGCTGGGCGGCGAGCACCGGAACGAAGCGTTTCGCGTGGTCGACGAGTGCAGTCCTGTCGTTGTCCTTCTTGACCAGTCGCCGGTAGTGCTCGTGTGCGAGCGTGGTGGCCCCGCGCTCGTTCATGTGGGCAAGCAGGATGTTGCGGGCTTCAGCGTTCTTGCCGCCGCTTGTGACAAAGCTTGGGTCTCATCGATGAGGATCTGGTCCGGATCTGCCCGGAGGTTGGGCATGTTGGTAGGCAAGTGATCGGGCTTTGCGTCGTGGCCCAGTCGATCAGCGTATTGATACACCACGTAGCCCATCAGATGAAAACAAGCGATGACCATGTATTGCATCGCAAACCAACTGAGCAGGCCTCCGAGGATGCGCAATGGGTGGAATCGTGATCGAGGATTCGAAATAGATACTGGCTGCCATGCCGGCGCAAAATAGCGAAACAGAGCACGGCAAGCAGGATGTACGGCGCGCCGATCAGGCTCAGAATTTCCAGCCCGGCGGCAGGATTCAGGGCCTGGGCGACACTGCGGGTCATCGTGAGCAGGATCGTTGCAGCCGGCAGGATGTAGGCAAACAGTGCCATCACCGCAAAGCCGGCCCAAGCGCCGCCAAACACGAACGTCAGCACGATCAGCAGCATCAGCAGGATCTGCATGGCCAGATGGTTCCAGGCCTCGCTTTCCGTCTGCATCGGAAACGCCATTGACTCCGGCAGTCGTTGCCAGAACGGTTGGATTGGTTTCGTTGGTATTCATGGTTGTGTGGTTGGTGTTCGAATTGAAGCCGGGCAAGTTCGGCGTAAAGGCCACCTTCGGCCAGCAGGTCTTCGTGGCGTCCCTCGGCGACGATCCGGCCACCGTCCAGCACGAGGATCCGGTCGGCTTTCTGCACAGTCGCCAGCCGGTGTGCGATCACGATTGTGGTGACCTGTCGGCGCACGCGCTCCAGCGCCTGCTGGATTGCGGCTTCACTCTGGGCATCGAGGCTGCTGGTGGCTTCGTCAAGCAACAGGATCGGTGCCTTGCGGATCAGGGCCCGCGCAATCGCGATACGTTGCTGCTGACCACCGCTGAGTTTCACGCCACGTTCGCCGAGATCGGTATCGAAGCCCTGTGGCAAGGCTTCAATGAAGGCCAATGCCTCGGCCTGACGGGCTGCCTCACGCACGTCGTCGAGTGTTGCTTCGGCACGACCGACGCGGATGTTCTCGGCGGCACTCATCGCAAACAGCACGCTGTCCTGGGGTACCAGTGCAAACGCATTGCGCAGCGATTCCAGCGTCAGAGCCCGGACCGGTTCGCCACCGACCGAAATGGTGCCGGTATGGGTGTCGTAGAAGCGCAGCATCAGCTGGAAAATCGTGCTCTTGCCGGCACCGGAAGGACCGACCAGCGCCACGGTTTCGCCGGGTGCAACCTGGAATGACACCCCTTGCAGCGCAGGGGCATCGGGTCGGCTTGGATACGCGAAGTGAACGTCATCGAACCGCACGGATCCGGGCGCATTGACGGGTAGGGCCCGTGCATCAGCGGCATCGTCGATGTCCGGCTGGGTGCCGAGGATTTCGCTGATGCGATCCATCGCCCCTGCGGCACGCTGCACTTCACCCCACACTTCGGTCAGCGCACCCACCGACCCGGCGGCAGTGACGGCATACAGCACGAACTGTGTCAGTACCCCAGCGCTCATCTGGCCACTGATCACGTTGCGGGCACCGATCCATAGCACCAGCGTGATCGACCCGAACACCAACGCAATGATCCGGAACGTGAACAGCGCACGCGTGCCGATCCGTCGGGTGGCCGCAACCAGCACGCGCGCGATCGATGCAGCAAAACGCATGGCTTCGACACGTTCGCGCGTAAACGCCTTCAGGATATGCATGGCACCCAGCGATTCAGACGCCTGTGCGCTGGTTTCGGCAAAGTGATCCTGGGATTGTCGCGACAGATTCCGCACGCGCCGTCCAAACACCAGAATCGGCAGGATTGCGAGCGGGATGCCCAGAGCGGCGTATCCCGCCAGTCGCGGGCTGGTCAACACCAGCAGCGTGGCCGAGCCGACAAACATGATCACCGAGCGCAGTGCCACCGAGATGCTGGATCCGACAACCGTCTGCACCAGTTCGGCGTCGGCCGTGATCCGCGACAGCAGTTCGCCACTCCGGTTCTTCTCGAAAAACGTGGCATCGAGCCTCAGCAGGTGAGCATAGAGCCGCTTGCGGAGGTCGGCCGAGACGCGTTCGCCGAGCATCGAAACAAAAAAGAACCGGAATGCCGTAGCGATCGCCAGCACCATAGCAACCATGCCAAGCAGCAGGAAGGTCTGGTCAACCGCCGTGGCGTTGCCACCGGAGAAACCGCGCTCGATCATCAGTCGTGCAGCGAACGGCAGGGTCAGGGTCGCCGATGAACTGAGCGCGAGGAACACCAGCCAGCCTGCCAGCAGCCCGCGGTACGGACGCATCATTGGCCAGTACATCCGCACAGGAGGCCAGCGGAATCGGCGCGGTTCGGGGGTTTCGACTTGGCTCATGGTGTCGGTTCGGCAAAGCCCGACAGTGTAGCGGGTGCCGCGGGGCACGACGCGGCGCGGACGGACTCAGGCAGCCCGGTGCCATGAGTCCGTGCCAGGGGCGCTAGGGTGTTCGCCTCGTGAACGGCGCTCCCGCCGCCAGGATCAGCAGGAACAGGATCACCAGCGAAACCGGCGAGGTGGGCACCTTTTGTGGCGGCAACCCGGCTGTAGCGGTCGTCTCGGCAAAGTTGTTGCCGAAGCTGCCGGTCGGCGGCACAACCAGTTGGATGGTGCTGTCGCCGCGACCGCTCTGTGCGCCGCCGGTTTCGGAGAGACCGCCAGGCCCCATGGTGTTGTAGGCGTTGTTGAATCCGGCTGGCTGCAGTTCCGTGATGACGCAGGTGGCGCCCACGGGAACGCGGCTGAACCGGTAATTGCCATCAATGTCCGTGTTCGTGACCGTGTCGCCACTGCTTGCGGGAGCACACGATAGCCTCAGTTCGGTCGCGATCGGCGGGTCTTCATCCGGGTCATCGTCCTGAACGTTGGGCGGGACACTGCCTTCCAGATAGACCCGCCCGCCCAATTCCGCGAAGACCGGGAATTCACCGAACAGGAAGCCGGTCCCGCGGTCGCTGGCGCCCGTGACCAGATTGTTGCGCACCCGGATGCCGCTGAAGATGTCGTTGCCGACCAGGCCTGCATTGCCGCCATTCGACAGACTGCCCAAGGTTTCCGTGCGATCCAGATAGTCGGCGGGCTGTGTTTCGACGAGCGTGTAGCCCTCGGCACCCACCGTGGGCAAACGGCAGAACAGATATTCGCCGCGGGTCAGTCGTGTGGTGGTCGAGCAGGTGAACACTTCCTCGGGGCCGCCGTTCAAGCGGAGCCGATTGACCGTTGAGACGACCTGAGTCGCATTGACCGATTCGGTGCGCAACTCAATGGTGTTGCCCACAGTGTCCGAGCCCGACAGCGTCAGCAACACGGCCCGATGCCGCGATCGGCGCCGCTTGGGGAGCCGTTGTCATCGAAGTCGGCATAGACATAACCCCGCAGCTCGGCGGCCGGCACACGGACCTGCACCTTGGTCGTCGCCACGGCGAGTGATTCCCCTGGTGCCACGGCGGTAAAGCTGTTTTCGTAGACGTTGCCGGCCCGATTGCCCTGGGTCGACAAATCCAGCGTGAGTGTTTGTCCAGCGTTGGCGGGCAAACCATTGAGATCGTCGATCCGAATCGCCGTGGTGCCAGCGGGGATGGTGCCGCCGGTCGGGCTCCACTGTGCGCCCTGAGCAGGGCAAGCACCTTGCCCATCCGGCAGACTGCCACCGTTCGAGACACAGTTCGGATTTCGGTTGATGTCGGCCGGCGCACTGTTGGTGGTGAACGCGAGATGTTCGCCGACCGCCAGCGGGCCGATCTGGCCGCCGGAGAATCCGCCGTCGAATTGATTGCCGGAGTTGACCGGGTCGTTGTTCCAGGGCAACACATCGATCACCCGCATACTCGTGAACGCGGCGCCGGAACTGTTCGCGTAACCGAGCCGCCAGCGCATGCCGGCGTTCAGTTCAATGAACGGGGAGTCGGCGAGTTTGCTGACCAACAGCCCGACCGGCACCACTGCCGTGAGGTCCTGAAGGGCCAGTCGGTCTTCCAGCGATGCGAACACCGGCTCGACAAACAAAGGGCCCGGATCGAGGTCGTGTTCGACGGTGGCGACACTGTGGATGTTCGCGCCGTTGCCGGCCGATGCATTCAGCTGCGCCTGATAGCTGATGGTCGGCACGGCCGCGCCGGGTACCGGTCGCTCGAATCGCCACTCCAGCACCGTGGCCGGCTGGCCGTTCTCCGGATTCACCCCGGCATACGGCGGCGTCGCCAGCGCAGGCGAGGCGGTACCACCGCAGGTAGTCGAGTGTTGCGGGCAAGTAACTCTTGAGAATCAGCGGTGTGGTCGCGGGACCAGGCTGGACTTCGCCACTGTTGAACGAAGCCTGGATTTGGGTTTCGAACACTTCGCCGAAGCCGATGCTGGTGAGTGGTCCGTTCGCACCCGTGGTGACATTCCGGATTGCCGTCATGGTGATGGCGGTATCGGCCACGCGGACGATGGCGTGATCATTCTCGGCATATGTCCAGACGCCGGTGCCGTTCAATCGGAAGGACGTACGATTAGGCAGGCGTTGTCGCGACTGGGTCGCGGTCACTTCATAACTGCCGCGCATGGCCCACTGCAGGAAAGGCGGCAGTTCATTCATCAATAACCGCATACGGCGGATGGTTGGATAACGGCCGCTGCCCGGTGGTTGCTCCAGCGATGCCGGAAGCACGATGCCATTGATGCCTTGTGTCAGTGTGGCCGGCAAGGTTGCGGCCTGCCAGGTTCCGCTGCTGCACTCCGGGGCAGAAAGCTGGCTGCGCGAGTTGGTGCGCGCCGGCTCGATACTGTCCCAATCGATGTTGGCGACGGTGCCTGGGTCCGTGCTCACCTCGACGCGGATTCCGGCGCCGTTTAATACGGCATCGCTGGCATTGGGTCCGCCCAGTTCCAGATAGGCGACCAGATCACTCGGAAACTCGAAGGGATTCGCTGCACTGTCGAAAGGCATGCGCAGGCGCGTTCGAGCCGGGTCCCACTCATCGCAGAATTGGGCGTTGGGATAGGCGGTAAATGTGGCATGGTCAAAGAAGAAGTCGGATTGGATATTGGTGCCCGGAAACACGTGTCCATGTCGACAGGCCGGATCAGTACCGTCCTTCAGGCATTCCGAGTTGTCGACCATCGCGTTGTCGCGACGCGGATTCCGCCAGTGTTTGCGATAGACGGTGCCGGTGGACTCCAGGGTCGCAATGCTGAAATTGTTGTTGTCGTCATCATAGGTCTGCACGCCTGCGAAGCCGTCGTTGATGGCTTGCGCATCCGGTTCCCCGACCCCTTGCACCGTCAGCGCGCTCAGAGCCGCGCCCGACAGCACACCGAGGTCGTGTCGCACGGTCACCGATCCGTCGCCGGTGCCGCCATCCGCAGGGGTCAACACCGGACCGGCCGGATAGAACACCTTGACCAGTCCGACGAACACATACCGCCTCGGTGAACGTTGCCCGTCGACCTGACGCTCCGGAAATCCGGCCGGCGAAAAAGTGTTTGAGGCGGGGCTGAGGGTCAGCGTGATGTCGCCGCCGGCGACCGACTGCGTGCACAGCAGCCCGCCTGAATTGGCGACGGCATTCTCGGCCGTGGCACCCACAAAATTGCTGCGCCCATAGGGATGGAACACTGCCTTGAGGCCCCTTGCATCGGGCTCGCCAAGCGCCCAGCCCGGCGGCATCAGGCTGCCGTTGGGCAAGGGGTCGAGGTTGCCGTTCAGACCGCAGCCGACCAGTTCCCCGAACCCGCTTAATGCGTCGCTGTTGCGAAGTCGTTGCGTCAGCACAATGGGATCAAGTTGGGTGACCGGTGCACCACCGACGCCGTCACCGGGCAATGCGATGGCGACCGGATAAGCCAGAACAAAACCGGCGCGCCCGGCTGCACCGCCCACCACGGTGGTCAGGCTGCTGCTCAGTGCCCGCCGGTTGATCTGCGGGCCGCGAGCGCCTCGGTCCAGAAGGTTGGCGCTGGCATAACCGGAAAACTCCAGGTCAAAGCGGGGCGCGGCCGACAGGATGTCGCCACACGGTTGAAGCGAAATGGTTTGGCCGAGCCGTGTTTCTTCACACGTGAGGTCGGCCGCAGTGACCGGGTCCTGATAGCCGATACGAACCACCGCTCCGGTGGTCTGTTGGTTGTCGGCGCTGATGCGCGTGTCGGCGCGCAGGATGGTGCCGTCCGCAAGCCCGAAGCTGGGTTGTGCGAGCACGGTCACGTTGCGCGTCTGGCCGTCGGCCACCGTGCCGAGGGCGCAGTCGAGAATCGGCCCGGTGATCTGCGAATTGCCGGTGCAGAACGAGGGAATGGGCTGTCCACTGAAGTTCGGGTTGGGTGGGTCGGCAAACACCACGCCGACCGGCAATTGCATGCGGATCCGCAGGTTGTTCGCGGACTGGTGCAGAACGCGATATCGCAGTTCGTACTGGAGCAGGTCCAGGGACCGGATCACGTGGTTGTGCGGTCCGGCATCGTTGCCCGGTTCGTTGTCGCCGTTGAACGCTCCGCCGCCGGTCCGGCCCAGACCACCGGGTCGCGGGTCGGCGAGAATCAGGTCGATGCAGGCGCGCCCTGCCTCCGGAACATCCACACAGGCGGGTTCCTGGGCTTTGATCGGTGCGGTGATCACCGCGCCGATCACTGCCAACAAACGGACAAAGCGGGTCATCGCGCCCGCTTGCTGACGCGTGTTCATGGCCACAGCGGACGTCGTGCCAATCCGATCAACCCCAGAGCCAGAGCCCCCAGCAACAAGGCCGGCAGGGAGAGGGTCGGGATTGGTCTTGGGGTGCCGACAGCGGCGAAGGTCTGAGCGATCACGCCGAACCCGATCACGAAATTGTTGTCGGGACCGGTGAATCCACCCATCCCATTGCTGGTGCTGGGATCGGAATCAATGGCCGAAATGGACAGCGAGGTCAGCGGAATGGCGGTGCGTACCCAGACACCGATGCTGTCCGCGCCTTTGGTGTAGCCAACGGTTTGTCCCGAGACCGGTACCGGAACATTCGAGCAGGTGGGCACGGCCGTGCTGATGTCGCCGTAACGGCCCAGCAGTTGCAGCGTCGTGGCGGTTTGTGTGATGCCGGGTGTACAAGCCGGGAAGGTCGGCGTGCTGACCGATATCGGCAGCGGAAACGGTGATGAGGGGCGAGGCAAGCTGGAATCACCGGCGTGGATGTCGGCGATCCAGCCAGAGGCGGCCGTCACCGAAATCGCCTCGCCCTGGTCCACGCTATCGATGAAGATCCAGGAGCCTTCGGCCAACGCGCCGCCGACAAGTCCGGTGAAGTCATAGACAACCGTGGCGGTGGTGCCATCGGCGGCATCAAAGTAGATCGCCTGCTGATTGGCGGTCGGGGCCGGGGTTCCGGCGGAGCACCGGCAAGGTTGTACCCGGAGGTCAATGTGACCGGTGATAACTGCGGAATGCCGTTGTTGTAGCCCGGAGCGCCGTTGATGAAGGTGATCCCGGGAATCGGTTGGTCAGGACCGGAAAAGTATCCGTCGTCATTGCGGGCAATGCCGAAGCCGTTCCAGGCATTGCTTCCATTCGTCACCGAAAACGTTGCTGTGTAAGCGCCGGTTCCGGGACCTGTCCCGGCCGCCGTGCCCACGAACGTTTGGGTCGTGGCGGTGTTGCCGGCGCCGAACGCCGGTACCCCGGCGTACTCGCCCCAGACCAGTGATTGCGCTGACACCAAGGGCGCTGCAGACAACAGAAGGGAAAAGGCCAGTGCACGCGGCAGCGCGGCGGGAGTGGGTGTCTGCGCACGGGAAGTCTCCTGGATCGTCTGAAAGAAGCGGTCCGGAGACTCTGAGCGACGCTGCGATCCCTGTCATCACAGGTTCCAGCGATGTCGTCCAGAGGTTGATATGGCAATCATGTCGATCGAACTGACTCGGAAAAACCCCCGGGCACAGGCAAAATGACTGAGAGGGCCGCGCAACAGCCTGCTAAACTTCGGTATTGCGTTTTTGATGCGGCCTCCCATGCACGTACTGGTTTCCAATGATGACGGGGTCGATGCCCCGGGCATCCGATGTCTTGCCGAAGCAATGAAGGTTCTGGGCCATGTGACGGTCGTCGCGCCGGACCGTAATCGCAGTGGCGCCAGCAACTCGTTGACGCTGGAGCATCCAGTGCGCGTGCAGGAGTTGTCGCCCGGCCGTTATCGGGTCAACGGCACCCCGACCGATTGTGTGCATCTCGCGCTGCTCGGATTGCTCGACAAGGATCCCGACATCGTCGTGTCCGGGATCAACGATGCCTCCAATCTCGGTGACGACGTGATCTATTCCGGTACCGTGGCTGCCGCGATCGAAGGCCGTTACCTGGGCCATCCGGCGGTCGCCGTGTCGCTGGTGTCGCGGGATCATCGTCCGCAGTATTTCGAAACGGCCGCGCGGGCGGCGGTGATGGTCGTTCAGCAGTTGCTGAAAGATCCACTGCCAGCCGACACGATCCTGAACATCAATGTGCCGGATCGTCCCTTCGATGAACTCGAAGGCTTCGAAGTCACTCGGCTGGGACATCGGCATCGTGCCGAGCCGTGTATCCGTGCTCAGGACCCGCGTGGGCGGGATGTCTGGTGGATCGGCCCGGCGGGTCCCGAACAGGACGCCGGTCCGGGTACCGACTTCGACGCCGTGCGTCGCGGCTTTGTGTCGATCACGCCGCTGCAGGTGGATCTGACGCGCCATACCGCGCTCGAGAATGTCTCGCGCTGGATCACTCCCTTGAGCCGCGGGCTGCGTGGAGGGCGCTCGTGATCGGCTTGCGTCGCGATCGCGGTGGCCTGGGCATGACCTCTCAGCGCGTCCGCGACAAACTGGTCGAACGGTTGAAAGGCGAGGGCATCACACATCCGAGGGTGCTCGAAGTGATGCGCGCGTTGCCGCGTCACGTCTTCGTCGATGAAGGTCTGGAATCTCGGGCCTACGAAGACTCTGCCTTGCCGATTGGCTCCGGGCAAACGATCTCGCAGCCGTACATCGTGGCGCGGATGACGGAACTGGTATTGGACGCCAAGCCCGAGCGCGTGCTGGAAATCGGCACCGGATCGGGGTATCAGGCATCGGTGTTGGCTGAGCTGGGGCTCAAGGTCTTCACGGTCGAGCGCATTGAAGCGTTGCTGCGCCATGCGCGCCGTCGATTCCGTGCACTCAAGCTGGAGCAGATCCGCAGCCGACACGACGATGGTCGCCTCGGCTGGCCGGACGAAGCACCCTTTGACGCCATTTTGCTGACTGCTGCCGGCGAATATGTGCCCGAAGATCTGAAACAACAGTTGCGCGTGGGTGGGGTGCTGGTGGCGCCGGTTGGTCCGCAGAATGCGCCGCAAACCCTGGTTCGCCTGCAGCGTACGGAAGATGGTTTCGACGAGCAGAAATTCGAATCGGTGAGCTTTGTGCCCTTGCTTGGTGGAATCAGCTGATGCGGTTGTTCCGTCCCTGGTACGAGCGGGTCCTGAAATGGTCCGAACACCCGAAGGCGCCCAGTTTGCTCGGGTTCCTGAGTTTCATTGAAGCGATCATCTTTCCGGTGCCGCCGGAAGTGATGCTGGCGCCGATGACGCTGGCCAAGCCGAAGAAGTGGTTCTGGTACGCCACCATCAGCCTGATCGGTTCCCTGCTCGGCGCGTTTGTGGGTTATGCGCTGGGCATGTTCGCGCTGAACCTGATCGAACCGCTGATCCAGTATCTGGGTCTGATGCCGAAATTCGAGGAGGTCAAGATTGCTGCGGCCGAAAACGGATTCTGGTTCCTGCTCGTGGGTGGGTTCGTGCCGATTCCATTCAAGTTGCTGACGATTGCTTCGGGTGTCGTCGGCATGCCCTTGTTGCCGTTTTTCTTTGGCGCTCTGATTGGTCGCGGCAAGCGTGTGTACCTGCTTGCCGGCATGGTGCGGCTTTTTGGTCCACGAGCACAGCAGATCCTCGATCGTCATATCGAACGGATCGGCTGGGCGGTGGTCGTGACGATCGTGGCGGCTGGGCTCGCTTATCTGTTGTGGCCGGCGACGGGGGCCTGAGATGTCTACGGTTTTCCGTTATCTGATCCTGGTGTGTAGCCCGATCCTTCTGTCGGGTTGCCTGCTCGAACCCAATACGCGGGTTGAAGCGCCGCCATCGCGCCATATGCCGACATCGTCTGCAGCCAAGCCTCCCGGTCACACAAAAACCATCCGGGTCGATCTACACCGTACAAGCCGGTGACACGATGTATTCCATCGCATTCCGTCATGGACTGGACTACCGGGAAGTGGCGCGTTGGAACCAACTGAGTGATCCCAGCCGGATCCTGGTGGGTCAGGTCCTGCGCCTGTCTCCGCCGGCCAGTGCACCCGCGCCGATTCCGGTAAAGCGTCCGCCCGTGGTCGTCAATCGCCCGGTCAGTCCTCCGCCGACTCCCGCTCAGCAGACCAGCACTTCCCGGACGCCAACTTCGGTCTCGAACGCGATTGGACTGCAGCCGAAGCCGACACCCGTGGCGCCGGCGCCACAACAGCCGTCTGCCGGATCATCGGGTCAGCCGCAAACTGTGCCGCTTCTCGACGAACCGGCACTGGCACCGCCACAAGTCCTTGTCCGGCTCGATCGATCGTCCCGGAGACGCCTGCATCCGACAATCCGGTAGCGCGCGCCGGTCACCGCGCCAGTGCTCGTCGAGGCCCCCGGTTCCGGTGCCGGGACCGGAGGTCGTCAGCCCGCCCACGGCAATCCCGCAGGGTCCTGTGGCTGCTATCAACCCGAATGCGCCGACGAAGCAGGTCAGCGGAATCCGCTGGCGTTGGCCGGCCGCAGGGAATGTGGTGGGGCGATTCGTGCCGGGTGACCCGACCGAAGCGGGGATCGAGATTGGCGGCCGTCTCGGACAGATCGTGACGGCGGCAGCAGACGGCGAAGTGGTGTACAGCGGCAACGGTCTGCTGGGTTACGGCGAATTGATCATCATCCAGCACAGTCCGGATTTTCTTTCTGCCTATGGCCACAACCAGAGGCGCCTGGTCGCTGAGGGCACGAAGGTCAAAGCCGGTCAGCCCATCGCTGAAATGGGCCGGCAGGGAGGCATCGACTTGCTGCACTTCGAGATCCGGCAAGGCGGCAAACCGGTCGACCCGATCAAGTTCCTGCCCTGAGTCGCTGACCTCGATCCAAACCGGGCCACCTGCGGTCGCACATTCTGCGCCCACTCCGTTCGCCGCTTGCAGCGGCCAGTGATTCAGGCTTTGCTTGGCGCCGCCAATCCTTGCCGGAATTGCTCATGCGCCTGAATGTAATGATCCCGATGCTGTTGGTCCTGAGTGGGCTGGCCGCGTGTTCCCGAACCACATCCCCGGAACGGTACACCGCCGTCGCCGCCAGTCGGACCATGGCCAACCATGAGCTGTGCCCGGATCTGGTCGGGACCTTCCGGTTCGATGGTCAGGGCGCCGCCATGAGGCCATTCCTGGACCAGGCGCCCGCGTCGCATGCACCGACATTACTCACCATCGACGGCGAGCCAAACGCCAGCACCTACCGCTTCCGCACGGGTATCCACGAAGCCTTGTTCCGGAATCAGGTCGCCGACATGCAACGTCGCGGCAATGATGAATATGCTGAATGGCGCCAACGTGTGTTGGCCCATGCGGCTGGGGTAGCCAAAGGAGAACGTTCCGAGCCGTTGGCCAGGGCAGTGGCGGAACTGGGGCCAGTGCCGACCCACGCAGGTGTGCTGTCCAGAGGCCAATGTGAAGAACACTGGATGCGTCTCCCCGACGTCGATCCCAATGCCTACCGGGATGTGGCGGCAGGGGATTCGGTCGACCGATCCGACCTCGAACTGTGGGCTGCGCGTGATGCGGAAGGCGCGTTGTTGCTCGATTCGATCGATATCGATTGAGCACAATGTGGGTGTTGGAAGTGATCTCCGCACCACCCGTCACCAGCACTTCGTTCGCTTGATGCCCGCCGACGCCGGAGCTTTGGCCTGGAATCTCGCCGCCAACCTGCCAGACCCCAAACCGCCGGAACCGGTGATCGACCTCGCCGCGCGGGCGAAAGCGGTATACGAACTCAATTCACGCGTAAAAGCCATGCTGCCCGATTCCGCCACGCTGGATACGTTCGAACCACGTGAGGCGGGTGAGCCGGCGATGCGTCAGGCGGAGTTCCTGACCTTTGACCTTCATGGATCGGCCCGCAGCAATGCCGACATCAGCCAGTTCCTCAGACAGTTGACGAACCAGCCGGATTTTTCGAACGTCGAACTGGTCCGCATTCGGCGCGAGGATGATCGGATGGTGTTTGACATCATGGTCAGATGGCGGGAAGTGGAGGCGCCGTGATGGCGTGCGGTGCGAGAACGTGACCGCAAATCGGGCCGCCAAGCAACGCTGGCATTGTTCAGGCGCACACCGCTTTGCTGTGTGCGACATTCAGCGTGGCGAAACGGCACTCATGAACACTGACTTCGGTGATGCCGGAAGCGGAGGGATGCGTATGGAAGCCAAAAATTAGCGCCTTTGAGGCCTTGTGCGCTGGGTTGGACGGAGGCTAACGTCTGCCAAGCGGCTCCATGACTTGCATCGGGAAGCTTCTGATCTTTGGGTCGGATACGTTTTTTATTTGGTGTGTCCGTAAATCGTGCGTTAACGCCTGTTAAAGCGACTCGTAGCTCGTCGGGCCGGCGCAACGATGCATGGTCGCCTTAAACGAATTGCTAGAAATTCACTCCGCGACCTGTCGCAGCGTGTACTCCTGACTTGGGCCACTAAAGGCACGAGATGTGACCCTAAACGTTCCGCTGAGTGGTATCGATTGGGTTCCAGTCCCGCCGTAGCTCCAGCGAAGACTTTTTGGATCAATCTGTTCAATGCGCAAAGTATCTACACATTTAATCTTGCTGAGAAGGTGAGGCGGAAAGTATAAGCCTTGAGTACTCCGCTGTAGACAGCAGAGTCAAGTTCGGCCTCATCAAAATCATCAGAGAAGGTCGGCAAGCCGATGGAGTAAAACGGTCTTTCCCTTGCCGCTCTCAGCATGAGCTGGCAAGTCCATCTCACATTCTTGATGCACCAAGTGGTTCACTGGAATAGCTAAATCCAATGCGATGGCTGAGTTGATTTTTACCATCTTCCCGTTGTTGCGTTCTAAGAACGACCGAAAGTTTCCTGAATCCGCATAAACGATTGGTATCCATTGTTCGTCGTATTCTTCTGGTTCCGATGAGAATAAAAGTCCTCCAAACTCTTTGATCGCAAGTACTGCGCCTGCAAGAGCACCTGCCACTAGTAGAGCCTTCGAAGCCTTCTTTGCACGATTTTCCCATATGGCAGGAACGTCTTTCATGACATTTTGGCCTCTGAATGGACACTCGCTGCGAAGCAGCGTCGACTCGAATGAATTGTTGGGCTTGTGGCTGGCCGAGAGTAATCCAAAGCAAATCAAAAGTCGTCACAAAGCTTGAGACATGCAAGAAGTCGCGAATAAGTGCTGCACCCTAAACCTGCGCAGATAAACCGGGGTAGGAGGCATCCTGGACAGAAGGAAGTCGATGGGCAATGGAAGCTCTACGCCTTGGTGTACAACCTCGAGAGGTGGGCTAAGCCCCGAGGGGCCATGGTTAGCCATCGTCTTCCTCATCGTCCTCGCCATCATTTCGGTCCCAGTATTGATAGTACTGTTTGGCGTCGCCCCACTTGCCGCGTTGAAGGTTTAGGCGGGGCTCGGAAATGGCAATAGACACTGCTTCCAAAACATTCAAAGCGGCCTCGACGGATTGGCCAATTGATGCAGTATCAGTTGAGAGCTGATTGGCCTTTGTTACCCACTGGGTACCGAACCACGAGAAGCGGTTCCACCGCTCCGATAGGTGATCCGTCTTGTGGCATTTGAGCCGGTTGAAAAGGCGGTCGTTTCCAGAACCAGTCTGCCCCGCGTAAACGAGTTCGTAATCGGCGTAGAGTGCGTAGATTCCCCGCTGAAAGCGGAAGTCTACGGGTCGGGCTTTTCGGCTTCTGCTTGCCGCGCCGAGTAGGGTGCCAGCGACCTTCGGGTATCCCCACGAAACGCGGTCAACTCGCCAATGCAATCCGAAACTGAGAATCAAGACAAGTTCTCCTTGCGATAGCCAACAGGAAGGGGAATTGGACTCCCAATCGTCGCGCTACTTAGAATCGGCGGGGAGTCGAGCTCCCAGCGCCGCTAGGCTGAGTGTCAGAAAGTCCTACCGAGTAGGAGCTCTCTGTCCGATTTGTCGCTCAGGGTTATGACGATGTCCTCGCGCTCGACAGAGTCAGGCAAGTCATCGCTGATAGCTGTCATGATGTACTGAAAGTTGTACTGCGTCGATCTTCGCTTCATCGCTTCGATGAACTTCTTCTTAATGTTCCTATCGGCGTTATCAATGACGCCGTCATGGATAATGAAGCCGGAATCGTCATTATTGACAATGCGCAGTGCAACATCGAATGCCGCGCACGAGATTTTTTTTGCCATCTCGCCTTTGAGCTCCTGCGAGGGGCTTTGGTCACGCCAGGAAATGGTTCTGAAGTCGAGATTACCTGTCGAGTTCTTCTCAATAACAAGTTCAGCATCAATATCCATTACTTCGACCATGATCTCGTGATAGTGGCTTTTGATTTCCCGAAATGTCGTATCATGCTCGTCGATCTCGGAAGCAACCTGGCCCGCAAGAGTCAACTGCTGCGTCTTCAGTAGGTTGCGCTCTGCGGTTGCTGTTTGAATCGACTCTCTATACACATCCTGTTTCAAGAGTGAGAGCTCCGTCTCAGTCACGGCGAGCTGAGGAGAGAGCTGCTTATAAAGGTCGATTGAACCCGGTGCCACAATTACCTGAAGGTATAGCGCGCGCTTCTCGCTCAGGGTCGACAGCTCTTGTTCTAAAGACGAGACTCTTTCTAGTATGCGCCTCTTCATAGCGCTCAGAGCTGCACTGCGATTCTCGGTTACCTGAACAAAGAATTCCTGAACGTCCGACAAATCTCGCTTAACCTGCTCGCCGAAGTAGATGTTTAGATCTGCGTATATCTGCTCTATTCGTTCTGGTGTGAACTGTACAAACGCGGTGCTTCGAAGTGCCTCTGTAACGGCAGAGAGTTCTTTGCGTTGGACGAAAAGCTCGCGCTTGGCGGAGTGGATTCGTAAGTCCACCTCGGATGCCAGTTGAGCAGAGGTTGAGTCCTCGATGTTTCCAAAGTTGAGATTTGCAATGGCATTCATCAACTCTGTTCGGCGTTGTTCAAGTTGAGCAATTTCTTCGGAGCGACCTTCTCGCTTCATGCCGCTACTCGCGGCAATCTCAATGAACTTGTCGTAGTCCTGAATTGTCGACTCAATCTCATACTTCTCTACCAAGGGGCGTTCGTTGAAACCCATTAGTCGGAGAAGCAGGGGCTTCCAACTCAGATCTTTACCGCGGATGGAGATCTTTCTGAACTCATCCTTGTAGTCATCTTGGAATCGAATGAAGTACTCGTAGGACTGTCTAGTTTCAGTGGAGAATGCGGCCTTCTTCTTTTGGTGTAGTCAGCAACAATGTTTCGTGTATCGCTGCCTACGCTCAGTTCGACTGTAAAGATTGGATTTGGAAAATGCTCTTTGATCGCCTTTATTCGATCTGAATCTCGCGAGCCGAAGAGGATGTGATCAATCAATTCAATTAACGTTGTTTTGCCGAGGTTGTGGCTCTTGCCTTCGCCTCGGCTTTTAGCTACCCCAAGAATGATAGAGAAGTTCTTGTTGAATTCAACCGTGCGAAATGACGGTATTTCAGATGAGACTCTAAGAATTTTCATTGAAGGCCACGCGGTCAGTTTCGAGGTCAAACGAGATTTTTTGAGCGCGAACAGAAGTAGGAGGCTCTCGGTAAACGTGGTCCGGATTCCCCGGTGTGGCGTCGGAACAGAACCTCTTCTGCAGTGCCAAAAGGGGTTCTGATTTTTGGTTTCTTAGATGCAGCCCAATTCGACTGGCAAGGAAGAGCGAGCTGTTCTGAGGAGTGCTGAATTGGCCGATGCGAATCATGGGACTATCCCTATTTGACAGCTCAGGTACATGTAGTTCCTCAAGTGAACAAGAACGTGAGCCTAGTCAAGTTCAGCGCCTGTGTTCTGGCAGTAGATGCCCAGCGCGTGAATCTTGAAACCTGGGAAGTCCTTCTGGAATCTTGCCAAGTACAACTCGTTCAGTACACACGAAGCCTTTGCGTAGTCTGCAGCGGTTGTGCCGCTTGCATCAGATCCTATGGATTCTGTGATTTCTTCCCAGAGCGCATATGTTTTTTCGATCTGGATTGAGTTCGCGGCATCAATAGAATTGATGGCGTTCTTGGCCAGAATATCCGGTGGCCTGAGGCGACTTAGCGAAACATTCAGAAAATCTAGGTGCGATCCTTTCCAGGATATGTGAGATTTTTCTGGCACATATGTCAACTGGGTCAAAAGGGCGATTGAAAACTGTCGTGACCTGTGTGTTGCCAGTTCCAATTGCAGTCTGCGTTATCGGCCTCACTGCTTGATGTTCTGCTTATTGTTCGTTCCGCTGGCGTGCTGACTTGCGTTCTTGCTAGCGTTATTGCTCAAGTGGATGTTTATCCGCACCAAGATGCCGGTTGCGCAGAGAGCGGTGACAATGGTGGCGATGTCTGCAAGGATTGAAAGAATTTCTCGCATGGGTGTCTCTGGTTGGATGGCGGAAAGGCGGGATTATGGGGGCTAACGTTTGACATGAGCTGGAGCAACCGGCTTGTCGGTTGATCTCCGCTCGATGCGAGGGTTAGGCCTGCTGCTCGAACTGCTGCAAAACTGCATTTAGCTGAGACTCCATCTTCTGCCACTGGCAGTTCATTTGATTGCGGAAGGCTTCCAGGTCGGATGTGAGGCCCAGGTCGCGGCGGATCTCCACCATCACCCGAACTTGAAGATCACCCAAGTTTCGGAGGTCAAGAAAGAGCCGGCGAGAAAAGTCTCTCTGACTCACATTTATCCTATCCCATGCCTGATCTCGGAGTTCAGCGTGTCTGTTCGACGTTTGACTGTTCCACTCGAACGCTCGCCGAAGTGCTGCGAAGACCCTCTCGTCGATATTCGCCGACTCGTTGAATTTCGCCATGTCGGACAGAACGCGAGAAACCTCGGCTTGAGACCGCTTATATAGTTCGTCTTGAATATCCCGATCCGACTTTGCGTCCTGCAGCGGGATAAGCCTAGCAAGGGCATGCATGAGCAGCCCCCCATAGGCAGAGCTCAATTCGTTAACGAGGAGCGCTGTCTTGGGCTCCGCCACAAGCTGAAGCTTCGCTGCAGATCCGAAAAATGCCTGCAAGCCCTCACCCGCATTTGCCTTTGTTAGGTCAGCCTGGGGAAGTCCAGCCAAGAAGCTCCCGGCTTTAACCATCTCCTCTGCCGCCTTGAGATAGACGTCCCGCCTTAACGTAGCTATTCGCTCTTTCGACTTTTCGGCAGCGTCGTTCGCCAGTTGTACGCGCAATCGCTTGTTATGGCTGGCGTTAGACAGAAAGACTCCTGCCAAGGCGATGAGTGCGCCAGCGATGGTCGGCCACACTGCGGTGGGAATTGCGCCCAGCAAAGAAGATATGGTGTTCACGCAGGTCTAAGCGGAATTGGACGACGTTGACATTCGACTCGGAAGTCGTCCATTGTGGAAATGGATTTTGCAAGTCATTCAAATCCCTCCAAGTTCATGCATGCCCTCCGAAATGGGCGACCCAAAAAGGACCGGTCGCGAATCTGGCGGTTGTTCTGCGCTCGAGCCTACTCTGAGTTTTTCCGAATATCCAGAGTGGGCATTCAGATCGGACAACCATTTACTCCCGAGAACCAGTTCGGACACCCATTTACTCCAATGAGTCCGTCCTCCACAAAAATTTCCGCCGCTGGTTCCGGGGCATGAGAGGCATTCCGGTCGCCACGGCTCACTACGAGTGAAGGCATTCACTTACACAGTAAGCTGCAGTCGCGCCTGAAGGCGACCTCGTGCCAACGAATTGGAGAATTGGCAGCCGCACCAAACAAAGCATGCCGCCGACGCTCATTGTGCGCCGCGGGCCTTGTTCCCTGATTTGTATGGCAGTTTAGAACGGGCTAGCCAGCGCACTTGCAAGCCCCAAGCCTGTGAGCCACTTGCGACCGATCTCAATCGCACGCTCAACCATCGCGTCGACACTGCCGAGCGACGTCCCCCCGATTTCAGTAGCGGGGCTGTTTAGAGTCCTGGGCTACTTTATCTGAATCTCAGCCAGCTGCTTTGCATAGGCGTATGGAGTCATCCCGCCCAAGGCTCTCTTCGGTCGTTCTCCGTTGTACTCCCGACGCCAGGTCTCGATCACTGATCGCGCCTGAAGCAAGTTCGGAAACCAGTGCTCATTGAGACATTCATCGCGTAGGCGACCGTTGAAGCTTTCGATGTACGCGTTCTGGTTAGGCTTTCCGGGTTCAATCAGGCGTAGTTGCACACCGCGCTGGTGCGCCCATTCGACCATCGCCTTGCCGCAGAACTCCTTGCCGTTGTCGGTGCGAATGATCTTTGGCAGGCCACGTGACACGGCCAGCCGATCCATCACGCGGGCGACGCCGTGCCCAGAGATTGCCCGCTCGACTTCGACGGCCAACGCTTCGTGGGTCGCGTCGTCAACGATGGTCAGGCACTTCAGAACGCGGCCCTCCGCCGTGCGATCGAACACGAAGTCGACCGACCAGACCTCGTTGGCCGCCTGCGGGCGAAGCAGCGGCTGCCGGTCGCCGATGGGCACCTTCTTTCGCTTGCGTCTGCGCACCTGAAGACTGGCGTCCTGGTAAAGCCGTTCCACGCGTTTGTAGTTCACCGGCACTCCCGACTGCCGCAGTTTCAGATGGATCATTCCAACGCCGTAGCGCTTGTGCCGATGGGCCAGCGACACGATCTCTTGCCGCAGTTCGACGTTTCGATCTGGTCTCGGTTCGTATCGGAACGCGCTCGCGCTCATCCGAACGGCGCGCAGGGCACGCCGCTGCTCAGACCACGGTCGATCATTTGCCGCACCAACTCGCGCTTCGCCGGTGCGGTCAGGCCTTTTTTCTCAAGACGTCCTTGATGACGTCGTTCTCGAACATCTGTTCGGCCAGCAGCTTCTTCAGCCGGGCGTTCTCCGCCTCCAGGTCCTTCAGGCGCTTGGCATCCGGCACGCTCATGCCGCCGAACTTGCTGCGCCACAGGTAGTACGAGGCTTCGCTGAAGCCGTGCCGGCGGCACAGGTCCTTGACCGGCATGCCGGCTTCCGCTTCACGCAGGAACCCGATGATTTGTTCTTCTGAAAATCGCTTCTTCACGTCCAATCTCCGTCGTATGGGGAATTGGACTCCAAATCGGCCTGCTACTCAAAATCGGGGGGACGTCGCGAGGAGCCTACCTGACGCCGAAGCAAACCCTCCCCGAAATTGGGGAGGGCTTCGTCGCTCTTTGAGTGGACACACCTCAGCTCCGATCAAGCACCCCTGAGCCTACTCAAACCCATTCGCAAACAAGCCGATCTGCACGCTACGAACCAGATAAACACCTTTCCGGGTCGATCTCGTTTCCAGCGTGTCATTGCCGAAGGTGAGGTCGAACGACCAGGCCGTGTTGCCGCCCCCTGGCTCGGCGGTCCAGAACGACCGCTTCGCACCGGGTGTAAATCGTGTGGTGTTGATCGCGGGGTCGGCACACGCGGTTTCGATCAGGCCTGCGAATTCGCTGCGGGTGGGGAGGCGCCAATCCGTGTGACCAGCCAATGTGGCGCCGGCTGCTTCCAGTTCGGCGTCACTGAACGTTGATGGACTGGCCAGCGGTGCGTTCGACCACATGAGTTCGCGGAGGTTGTCGAGGACCGTGCCATTGCCGTTGTCGGTGAAAACGGCTGTCTGGCGCGACTTCCGGATTGCCGGCGATGATCGGACAGTTTGCCTGGGCGAGATCGACGCCGATACACAGCAGTGCTACCAACAACAGCATGGGTCGCATCACGGGCGTGGTTCTTTCACGTTGATTCTTCTGGTTCATAAGCGCTCCAATCGATGGCGGGTCAACGAACAACCAGAATCCGCAGTGATGAATCCTTGCCGCGCCAGGCAGCCCGACCATCGTCGAACGCTACGGCCCACGCCGCCTGCGGATTGGCTGCGAAGTTAGTGCCGGTCCAGTAGGCTCCCGTGGACATGTTTGGAAAGTAGTTCTGGTCGGCGACCGGGACACCGGTGCCGGTGGCGGCTGAGCCCAACACCAGTTGAAGCTCGCGCCCGGTTGGCAGACGCCACGCCGACGAGCCGCACAGTCCGGACGCATTCACCGCCGCGACATACGACTGCGTGTCGCAGGCGGACCCAGTACAGGTGCCGCCATTGGCGGTTCCGGCCACACCGCCGTTCGAGGCGGCAGAATTGTTGAGCCAGGAATAGGTACTGGCCGCATTGCGCAAGCTCGACGGGGTCGCGACTTTCACCTCGAAAATCAGACCGCTGCCATTGTGACGTGTGCAGCCCCAATCTCCTGGCGCCGAGCCCAGCGTGGCGCTGTCGGCGAGCACGGTGCCGTTGTTGGCGATCTTGCTGAAGACAATCCCCTTTGTTTGGCTGATCGAGTCACCTGCTTGCGCAGACAGACTGATCATCATCCAGGCGATCGTGATGCTGGTTCGGTGGCGAGTGTTCATGGTTCGTCTCCCTCACCATCCAACGCGGCAACAACGTCGCGCCGCTCGCAGAGTCGCGGATGAGCCTGAGTTGTTTTTTGCCGAGCATGTGCCGGCATTGATGAAGACGAGCGGCATGTCCCAGGACGTCGCCTCGCAAAGCGTTGCCGTTTCGATGTCACCTGATGCGCAGGTTGGCGCAACGGCGTTTCCAGTATTCCCCGCAGAAATCGGAAGCGTCGTCTGAGCGGTGTTGACGCAGGTCAGGACCGGCTCAGCCGGATTGATGAAGTAGCCCACGATATCGATTACGACATGGGTCTGAGCGGACGCATAAATCGACAACTCGTTCGATAAAGCGCTTTGATCAAGCTGCACCGATACGGTCGTGCTGATCGGTATGCCCAAGGGGAAGTCCAGCGTGTGGGTCACTGGCTGTGTGGCATTGAACGCGTAAGCGCTCAGGCAACCGTTGCTCGCAGCGCCCGGGACCGAGATCGTCAGCAGGGCGGCCGCAAAACTTCCGGCGGCGCTGGCGCCGCTGCAGTCGGTTGAATCACCTCCTTGGAAGGCGTAGTTGCCCACGGCCGTGACATCGATCGCGCGGGATGTGTTCGCAGCAATTTGACCGCCCGCAATTCGTGTGTCGAGGATGCGACAGGGGGCCAGTGGTACGAAGACCAGGTCGCGGTCTATGTCGCCGAGCGCCTTTGTCTGCTCGTCGGTGAGGCCGAGTTCAACCGAACGCTCCGCCGCCAACCCGATGGCGTCTTCGTCGGAAATGATCCTTCCCTGCAGGTTCGCCTTCATTCCTGCGTACGTGACACGTTCGGAGGCCCGCTGAAGCGCGCTCAGGTCGGCCTTGCCGATTAACCCTTTCATTTCGAGATGCCATTCGGTCAGGTCCGTTTTCCCGGTCTCACGAATGAATGGAACCCATCGTTCCAGGATTCGGGCCATTGCCGCGTCGCGATCCGGGCCAAGGTCTGCCGCGACTTCCGGCGCATGCGTGCCGCCGGGTTCGGTCGCTTGAGCCGAGGGGAGGGCAGCCATGCTGCCGAGCGCGAGAACGAATAACCAGGCGTGTTTGTCCATGTCATAACCTTTGGGTCAAGTCGGAGGTAGGCCCGAAATCCTTGGGACGGATGTCGGGCTGCTGACGTGAAAAACGCCGTGCGTGGACGGTTCGCACGGGTATCCCGATACAAATTTTTTGGCGGCCGATCAGGGCGGGCAGTCGGGCACGGCGGCCCGACCGGCGCGGATCGACATCCCGGCGCCGGCAAGTTCTTGATTCGGAATCAGCGTTGTTTCGGAGCGATCAAACTGCCAGGGTGCTCAACAAGCCAAGATGGGACACCCATGAACTCCCATGAATTCATCCTCCGAGAGATGTCCGCCACAGGTTCCGCCGTGATGGCGTGCAGTGCGAGAACGTGACCGCAAATCGGGCCGCCAAGCAACGCTCGCATTGTTAAGGCGCTCATGCACTCGCACTCGGGAAGAAGACTCGCCACATCGAATAAACCAGATACACCAAGGCGACGCCGCCGATTGCAACGAGGGGCAGAGTAAACCTGCGGAAAGTCGGCGATGCGTCCCCGAGCAGGTCCTCCTCGTGATTGCCCATGCTCATCGCAAGCAGAAAAAAAGGGGCCACTGAAATGAGCAGAACCCACTTGGGCGCTTCAAGCTCCGAGGCGATCCAAGGCGGAATGGCAAGGGCTACAAGCCAGACGAGCTTTCGCATTCTTGACCCTTTAACTTGCCGAGTGCGACGAACATGGAAATCGGCCTAAGGTTCGAGCTCTGCTTGAGCGAGGGTTTAGGCATCACCACGCCCGCTATCGCTTCAGCGCGGTAACTTCGATTTCGATCTTCATTCGAGGATCGGCCAATCCGGCGGAGATCATCATCGCTGCGGGGCGGATGTCGCCGAAGTACCTCTTGAGCACAGGCCAGCACTTTGGAAAATCAGAGGCCACCGGCAGGACGTAGGTGACGCGGACAACGTCTGCAAGTGAAGCGTCCGCCGCCTTCAAGGCGCCTTCGATGTTCTTCAGGCACTGGTCGGTTTGGTCCTCCAGGCTGTCAGAGATCGTCATGCTCGAGTAGTCAAAGCCTGTGGTGCCGGACACGAAGACCCAGGGATCCTGGCGAACAGCGCGGCTGTAACCGATCTCTGCCTCGAAGGTGGAACCAGAACTGATCAATTGGCGCGTCATTCCGCGATCTCCGATAGGGCAATGGGGTTGATTTGTGAGTGTTAAGCCGCCGCCGCGCGACGGTGTGTGGATGATACGCGAAACCTGTTCGGCGGTCGGCTTGAACACATAGTTAGAGCCCGACCCCGCACTCAACCGGCCCGCCGGATTGCTCCGGGAGCGTGGGAGAAGAACATGGCTCTACTGCAACGCGAGGACGTGCAAACAATCCATGACCTCCGCTTGGGGCGGAGTCGAAGCGCACGATTCGCGACCGACCATCGCTGCCGAGCGCGAGGCCATGCCAGATCTGAGAGTCGATGCCCCGAACTTGAAACGCGACAAAGTAGGGCTTGCCGGACGCAAGGGCTTCGGTGGCACATGCCGCCGAAGACCCGGCAGGTTGCGAGAGTGGAACGGAGCCGCAATCCAGCGCGGCGTCGCCCGCGATCTGTAGAAGCTGCTTGCGAAACCCGACCGTGGATGGCGCGCATGCAGCGCAGGCGAGAATGGCTGAAAGGAGAGTGACTCGAAGTTTCAAGGTTGTACGCCAACGACCCCGCTCAGCAGCCGGGGCCGCTGGAGCGACAATGACTCGCGCGAAGCAAAAGTGCGGCCCCGGTCTGCTGCAGCGCCTGGTTCGGCCTGCTTGTGCCGCTGGATGCGGAAGAGCGGCACGTCCTGCGGAGGAAAAGGGGACATTCAACTTTTCCGCCGAAGCCCGCCTCGGGCACCACAAAGTGGAATGTCCTCTTTTCCCCGTCGCATTCTAGTGCGTCGGTCCCGTCAGAATTCCAAGCAGCTGAGCGGGTCACTGCGATTCACTCCGCCACTTGCCAGATCTGCACCTCACCGCGACTCTTGGTGGGGTCGGTGTCCCACGTGCCAGCGCCCAGCACAACTAGACGGCCATCGGCGCTGAACGCCGCCGCGGTGATCGGTTGTCCGGCATCGAATCGAGAGACTTCTGACCCGAAGTTGGCCGACTGTGGGTCGGCCTCCCACAGCCTGGCAGTCCCGTCATCGGCCGCCGTGAGCATCCACCGGCCGTCGAGCGAAAACGACGCGGCCCGGACCCAGCCCGTGTGCCCTTTGAGCGCACGAAGCGGCATGCCGTAAGTCATTGAGTTTGGGTCGGCATCCCAGAGGCGGGCGGTGTTGTCACCGGGCGCGGTGAGCAGCCATCGGCCGTCGGGCGACATCGATGCTGCAAGCACCGTGCGCTTCCCGACGTCAATGCGCGGGAGTTCCTGCCCGAATGTGGCCGACTGTGAGTCGGCATCCCAAAGGCGGGCCGTGCTGTCATTGCTCGCCGTAAGGATGCGCCGGCCGTCGGGAGAGAACGACGCGACAAGTACCGGGAACGTGTGCCCCTGGAGCGTGCGCAGCTGCTGGCCGTACGTCTTGGAGCTTGGGTCAGCATCCCACAGACGGGCGGTGCTGTCGCGGCTACCCGTGACCACCCGCCGGCCGTCGGGGAGAATGACGCGGCATACACCCATTCTGTGTGCCCTGAGCGTGAGGAGCAGCTTGCCGTAAGTTTGGGAGTTCGGGTCGGCGTCCCACACGCGTGCGGTGTTGTCCATGCCTCCTGTGACCACCCGCAGGCCGTCGGGAGAGAACGATGCGACAGACACCGATTCAGTGTGCCCTTGGAGAGTGCAGAGCACCTTGCCGTACGTCTTGGAACTTGCGTCGGCATCCCATAGCCGCGCCGTCTTGTCACTGCTCCCCGTAAGCACCCGCCGGCCGTCGGGCGAGAACGACGCGGCAAACGGATAGCTCGTTTGGCCTTCGAGCGTGCGGATCTTGCGGGGCTGGGCGAGAAGTCGCGGGTGAAGCGCCTCCACCCGAGGTTTGATCTGCGCATCGGCCACCAGGGAGACGGCGGGCTCCTGCACCGCGGGTTTCGCACACCCGCTGAGGAAAGTGAATGCCAACACGGCGACTAGAAGCCGGAAATTCGGAATACTATTCATGAGTGGCCGCCACGTCTGTCTCGATCATGACACGGCGGTAGAGGAAGACCGATTGCATCGTCGCCTCCATCGGCCGCCGAACGCATAGTTAGGCGCCACTTGTGGCTCACGCGTTGGGAATGAAGTAGAACGAAAACCCTGCAGCCCGCAGATTCAGGAACGATGAAATCTCCGCTTCATTGAAGAGAGAGCTGAGTTCACCCAGCTTCGCGCTCTGCGGATCAAGATGGTGCCTTCCGAACTCCAACAGGTCGACACCGAATGCCTGCGCTAGCGCTCGGCTAGCAGTGGTTGTGCAGGCCAGAAATACATTGGTGACAACTACTGCTCCTTCCTCGATGTCGGAGCAGCCGTCCGGACCGTACTCCAGAGCCGAAGCAATCGAAGCCGTGTACTTTCCAATACCGATAACCTGCGCATCTGCACCCATAGTGGCACCTAACGTTTTAGGTAACGCGCGGACAGCGGCATAGCACTTGGCCCGCGAAGCGGATGATATGCACCAACGCTTCGCGGGCCAAGTGCTATGCCGATGGCCGTCGGCTTGACCGAAGGGTTAGGCCTCAGTCTGCAGCGCAGACCGCCCAGGATGGCAACTTCGCGGAACTTAGCTCTTGGGCTTGGTAGTCCCAGCTTCGAACAAATCGCCTGATCAATCTTCCGCTGGAGATGCTGCGGAGCTCGTATGTCTGTGCAGTAGGGCCGTGCGGCGCCTCCTGCCTGTATGCCACGGACCTTGCATCTGGTGTGAAGCACCAGCCGAAGATCGCCTGGGAACCACTGAAGCGTCGCAGACGACCATCTGTCCCTTGGATGACCAAAGTAAGTGGTATCGGGTAAGAAGTGCAGCAACCCGGATGCAGTGCCAGCCAACCCACATGGCTCTTGTCTCGTGCGATTGCCGGCTTCTCGAAACCTACTTGCTCTGGAATTCTGGGCGCTTCACTTTCTTGACCATTGGTTCTTGTGATTGTCAGCGTTCTTTGATCGTCCTTCGTCTCTGCGGACTCGAAAGTGCCGGTCGAGGCATGAACGATCGGTAGAAGCGCGACAAGAGCCAGTGCGCGTGACATCTGAGGCCTAATGTTTGAGGTGAGAGGCGGCGCCCGGCTTGCCGGGTGACGTCCTCTCGATTGAAGGGTTAGGCTTACGCGAGCGGAATAGTGACTTCACACGCGTAGTCCTTTGGAAGGGATGCATCGGTTTCCCTGCGATTCCAATCCGCTTTAGCGAGTGGTTAGGCTGCCCGCACTTCGAGCTTGGCAACCCGCTTGAGATTGACGGTCTTGCGAGCAACCCAGAGGTCGTAACTGTCCTGCATGGAAAGCCAACTTTCCGGCGTGCGACCCAACGTCTTGGACAAGCGCAAGGCCATCTCTGGCGTGATGCGACTGGACCCGTTAAGTACGCGGCTCAGAGTGGAAGCCGCAACGTCAAGCTTGGAAGCGAGCTCGCGCCCACTGATGCCGTTGGGCTCAAGGTAAACACCGGTGATGAACTCACCCGGATGGGGCGGGTTGTGCATGCTCATTAGTGATAGTCCTCATAGTCGAGAACGTAGACGTGCCCGTCCTTGAACTCGAAGGTTAGACGCCAATTGCCGTTGACCAAGATAGACCAACGCCCTTTCAGTTTGCCCTTGAGTGGATGCAGACCGAATCCCGGGATGCTCAAGTCGTCAATCACTTGGCAGTGTCCAAGGCTGCGAGCTGCAGCCGAAGCCGCTTAACGTGAGCCGCCTGACGCCCGAGGTAACGCCACTCTCGTAGAGCTTGGCAAGGCCCTTGTGCCGGAGCGACTTGATCATGGCCTACTGTAGCCGGTCGTTGCGCGATGCGCAACACAGGTCAGCCTAACGCCGCAATAACCCGCGCCGGCAGTATTGCCCGGTTTGAGCGAAGGTCCGGTTCCGGCGTCGGGTTGATTGCATAGTTAGCCTCTGCGCCGACATCTATCACGCTACTTGGCTGGACTGTTAGGGTCGGGGGAGCCACGGTAAACCCCAATTGCTCCAATAGATGGAGCCTGTCGTAGGCTGCCCAGTTCTCGACGATACGACCGTTAGCAATTCTATAGATATTCGTATAATGGACGACGACACCTTTGCCTGAGATAGGCACGTCGCGGATGACGTCGGTGTACTTGCCCCGCCAAGTAGATCGGACGGTCACTAGATCGCCCTCGGCCATCATGAAGTCGATAGTGATCTCGCGCGGATTCAGGCTAGCGCACATCGAGCAGGCTTCACGGAGAGTCTTCTTTGGATCGCCCGTTCCCTGCCTGTCTTCAGTTGCCGAGTGAAACGCTTGCCTGGGATCGACCAATTGATTCCGTGTTGCAAGGTCGCCTTCATTCAGCGCCTTGAACAGGTTCCGGACGATCGCTTTGTTTGCTTCAATCGACAGAGCGGCGACTTCCCCGCTGCCTGAGAACGCTGCACCTGCTGAGGCGAGCAACACTGCGATGACACCAAATTGTGCGGTTTTCGAAGCCATTGCTTAATCTCTCTTGATAAGCCAGAACTCTCGCCCCTGAGGGCTAACGTTGGAGGTGAGGCGCATGCAACGGCATGGCCCCGCGAGGCGCAGAATACACAACGGCGCCTCGCGGGGCCATGCCGTTGCATGTCGCCTCGACCGACGGGTTAGGCAGCACCTCCGGCCGGCGCGGAGAGCTTAAGCTTCATGCCCTCGTGCGAGGCCACGAAGCCCAGAGATTCATAGAACCGCCTCGCCTCCGGGCGCTGCTTGTCCGTGGTGAGTTGCACAAGGTGGCAGCCCCGGCTACGGGCACGCTCGATGGCCCATGCCAACAACTCGCCACCGAGCCCCGAGCCGCGAAGGGCTCTGGCGACACGGACCCCCTCAATGGTGGCCCGCCAGCCGCCCTGGTAAGTGATGTGGGGCGTGAAGGTCAGTTGGAGAACGGCGACGGCTAAACCGTCCGGGCCCTCTGCGACAAGGAGCTCGTTGTTGCGGTCCCGCGAGATGGCCTCGAAGGCTCTGAGGTAAGAGTCGGGCAGAGGCTCCTCCAGCCGCTCGCGCTGAGCCCCCAACTCATCGTCTGCCAGCAAGCGCACGATCGCGCGCAGGTCGCCAACAACGGCGGGACGAAGGCAGGCAGAAGGTGCTGGCATGGGTTCTTTGGTGCTGCCTAACGTTTGAGATGAGAGGCTTGACCCGGCTTGCCGGGGCAGGTCCTCTCGATGGAAGGGTTGGGCGTCATTGCTCGCAAGGCTGAGGATTCAACCCGGCGCCGAGTGACACGCGACACAAAGCTTGTTTCCATCGGGGTCTCGAAAGTAGGCGCCATAGTAGTGTTCGTGGTACTCAGGCCTCAACCCAGGTGAACCTTCGGATGTGCCACCGTGGGCGAGAGCGACGCTGAAGGCTTGATCGACGGTTGCTCGGCTCTCCGCGAGAAACGCGACCATGTTGCCGTTACCTGGCTGTGGCGCGAGCTGGTCATAGGGCCTGCCAACAAGGAAGAGAGGTCTTGGGCCTGTAGTGGATTGCCAGCCTGCCCAAGGTCGACTTCTCTCGCAGAAGCGAGCCTCGATGCCTAGTGAGTCCATCAATGGGTTGTAGAACACGAGCGCGCGCTCGAAATCGCTGACGCCGACGAAGACATGTGAGAACACGACTACCTCCGAAGCCTAGTCCGCTCGAACGCGTAGCTAGGCGAAATGATTAATTGCAGACACGCCGCCCTACTTCTCCGCGTTCCACCATAGTGAAGCATGCACCCGGGAAGTATGACGGCGCGCAGGTTCCCGTGATCTTGCTGCCGAATTTTGCCCCTGCTGGCGCCAAGCATTCGCCCTGGCATTGCGAGTAGTCATTACAGGGACTGCCGGCATCGGTCGTTGGTAGAGCACAGAAAGGCCCCGAAACTTCGGTTGCGCCGTGAAGTCCCCAACTGCCGCCAGCGGCGAGGCAGCTGGATTCGTTTAGTGGCGGTGAGGGCGCAACAGGCTTGGTAGACATACGATTAGACGAATGCGAACACGCAGCAAGAAGTGCGAAAAGCAGAATTGCAAAGACGGTTCTCATGTCGCTTAGCGTTTGACATGAGGGGCAAACGGCGGCGGCACCAGCCTAGGCAATGAGCCCAGGTCGGACCCGCCGTTGTTTGTCCCCTCGAAGGAAGGGTTAGGCCTCAGCATATGCCACCAACAGTTCGCGCTCTCTGTTTTCCGCCGAGATATGAACCAAGACGGTTCCCTTAAGCTCCACCGTTGGATGAAATGCATTGTTCTTGGCATACCAAAACACCTCTGACAACGGGTCGTTTGCGTGCCACGTTGTCATGATGAACTTGTCTTCTGGGATTTCACCGAACGTGAACTGTTCTATGTTGGCCATATCCACCGAGTCGTCCCACGAACTGCACTCTCTACCCCACGCCATCATGTAAAGGCATCCTGATCGCGCAATCCAGCCGCTGACATTGTACTGCCATTCCGGCGACACCTCTGAATCAACTACCACGACCATCCGGCAAGGTAATGGCGCGGAAATATGTGGCAGCGTTGCACCGGGCTGCAGGTGGAGGTAGGCAGCGGTCTTGGACATGAGGCCTAACGTTCGAGCCAAGTTGCGCGCGGAGGCGGGCAGCGTAAGCCCGGTACGCGACGATGATTCATATGGCGCGTGCCGGGCTTACGCTGGCTGCCGTAGCGGGTCAACTTGAGCGAGGGGTTAGGCCGCACCGCTCGCACCTAGGGTTGGTGTGGTGGTTAATGCATTCACTTGGGACGCTTGGCTGTTCTACTGCTTGAACGAAGTGCTGCTTCATAGGCTCGAATGCCCCACTTCCTAGCAGTTTCCGGATCATCGAATATCTCGATTGGCGCACTGGAGTACGACATCTTCATGGTGACGCCGTTCTTTGTGTACTCGAACGGTGAGCAACCAGCTTCTGTGAACTCTGGTGCGGATACTGCGTCAGTCTTCAGGTAGAGAATGTTATCCGCGACAAGGCCAATCATCAGTTCGTTGTGATAGATGCCGTACCCACCAAACATGCGCCTAGAGCGAATCGGCACGAGAAGACGAAATACCTCGCTGAGATGCTCGACAAACTCGTTTCGGTTGCTCACGAACGACTCCAATCCCATCCGAGAATCGGTCTGTACATTGCAGAAGAAGTGCTTCTTTGCGGCCTAACGCCTGAGTTAAGCCGCGCCGAAGGCGTCGGCTTGAATGATTGGTTAGGCTGCGCCCTAAGCATAGAAGCGGCGCTCCCCAATGACTGCGTCCAACTCCAGCAGCGCTTCTTGCACGACAGCGGCAGGAAATGTCAGGGCCCAACTGTCAATGCTTGGTGTGGCCTGCGGGTCGAACGGGGCGAGAAGCGGGAGCACACGTTTAGGCTCCCACATCACTGAATCAGCCTTGTCAGGGAAGGACAAGAAGACAACTACCCGGGCGGACTCGCGGGATGTCTGGACAAGGCCCTTAACTCCGCGGCTGAAGACGTAACGGTGAGCAATGCCACCCAGTGCGTCTTTGGTCTCGGACTCGATAAATGGTGTCGTGACCATGAACTTTCCTAGCAGCCTAACGCCTGAGTTGAGCCGACCCACGCAGTGGGTTCGGCTTGAATGATTGGTTAGGCTGGATCACGGTTCAGGCAAAAGATTGGATTTTTTCAGCCCAAGCCCCATCCAGAATTCAGCCGGATACTTCAGGTCAGGCTGTGCGACCCAACCGCGCACTACATTGAGCTCGTAACCAGACTCGAGCCTCTTGTACTCCACCGACGAGAGAGCGATTTGGTCCCACTCGCCAGTGAACTTCAGGTCCGCCAGCGTTGACGGATAGGTGCCCGTACGGACCCTGTGAAGCTCGATGAGCGAAATAGCCGTTTTGAAATGTTGATCGCCGAATCGTGCATCGGCCTGCTTCTGGAAGTCACAGGCGCAGAGGAGCGCGGCGAGAGCTATGCCCAGGGCGAGCAATTTTGTATTCACAGGAATCTCCCCGTCCGTCCTGACGAAGCTGTAGAAAAAGTGGCCTCGATCTTGCTTCCTTCCGTCATTGAGCGCAAGCGAGTCGGCGGTTGGCACGTTACAAGTTTGTCGACATGAGTCCGCGGTTCTTGCCGGTGGTGCTGGAAGATCAACTGGTGCCTGGTTCGTTCGCCCATGCGGCGCATCATCTGGTCGATGCGCTTGATCTGTCTGCATTCGACTCGCACTACCGCAACGATCTGACTGGTGCGACGGCACATGCTCCGTCGATGTTGTTGAAGGCGGTGCTGCTGGCTTACTCGCAAGGAATCATCAGCTCTCGCTCGATTGAACGGGCTTGCCGCGACAACGTCTTGTTCATGGCGATCACTGGTGACGCCAAGCCGCACTTCACGACCATTGCCGACTTCGTCAGCCGCTCGCGTGATGCGATTGCGTCGGTATTCGCGCAGGTCCTGGCGATTCTCGGCCAGGAGGGACTGATCGGCCGTGAGATGCCCGCCATCGATGGCGTGAAGTTGCCCTCCAACGCATCGAAGTATCGCTCCGGCACACGAGCCGAGTTTCTGACCAAGGCCGAGAAGCTTGAACGTGTGGCGAAGCAGATGCTGGACCGGCATCGTCTGAATGACGACTCTGGCCGCGATGGCACGGAAGACAAGGTCGCCGCCCGGATTGAGCGGATGACGAAGGAAGCGACCCGGATTCGCGGTTGGTTGAAGGACAATCCTGCCGATCGGGAAGGCACACGGGGAGCAGCACGAAAGTCCAACCTGACCGACAACGAGTCGGCGAAGATGGCGACCAGCAAAGGCGTCATTCAAGGCTATTGCGCGGTCGCTGTCGTCGATGCGGCGCATCAGATCATCGTCGAAGCTTCGGCCCATGGCACCGGTTCCGAACAGGAACTGCTGATCGATGTCATCGATGCCTGTGCCGATCAACGCCAGGAAGCACGCTGATCACCGCCGACGCGGGTTATCACTCCGAAGCCAATCTGGCCGCGCTCGCTGAGCGAGGCATTGATGCGCTGATCGCCGATGGACAGATGCGGCAACGTGATGAGCGGTTTGCCGATCAGGGCAAGCACACCAGCAAGCCGGATCCACTCCACAACAAGTCGGGCAAGACCAAAACGAAAAGCATGTTTGGTTCCGACGATTTTGTCGTTGCACCAGATCACGCCCATGCCACCTGTCCTGCCGGCAAGCAGCTCTATCGCAACGGCCGCGAGTGCAACATTGGTGGTTATGCCGCCATCAAGTTCCGCGCGCCGCTGTCGGCCTGCACGGACTGTGCACTGCGGGCACAGTGTTTACGAAAGCCGAACACGACGAAGGTGCGCCAAGTCGCGGTGCTGACGAGGAAACTGGCGGCGACCCACACGCAGACGATGCGCGCCCGCATCGATAGTGATGAAGGACGCGAGGAGTACGGCCGACGCTTCGCCACCGTCGAGCCGGTGTTCGGCAATCTCCGTCACAACAAGGGGCTTGATCGACTCAGCCTTCGTGGCCAGAAGAAAGTCGATGGGCAATGGAAGCTTTACGCCCTGGTGCACAACATCGAGAAGTGGGCGAAGTTCAGAAAGGCGGCGTGAGGTCGAATAGAGACCCTGCAATTGCTGCCTGAGCGCGTAGGGGCGAACTAGCTCAATGACGGATATCCTGCGGATTAGCAGTCCATGCGGCGTGCCATATCGCGGCGGCGGTTCTCGGCGGCGTTTCAACCGTTTTCCGGCTGCAAAAAGGGGTTTTTCTACAGCCTCAACGTTTGACAGGAGGGGCGGCCGAGGGCGATAGCCCTTGGACGTCCCCCTCGATGGAACGGTTAGGCGTCGGGTGCGCTGATAGCGCCTCCCTCACGGTTGGCCCACTTGCGCTTGAGCTTGCGCTCGGTTTTGCCAGACGAGGTTTAGGGAATGGCACTTTGGGCAATCGACTACTGCTCCCGCCGGGACTGGCACTTTGCAGTGGTGGCAGACGCCGCCTGACAGCGCCAGATGAAGATATGTTGCCTTGGCTTCCCCAACGGTGCAATTGGTGAGCTCTCGAATACGAGGAACAAACTTCAAGAACTCGTTGCGCGAGAAGATCTCGAACAATTCAGCTTGATTTGTGGGTTCCTCGACGGAAGCAAGATCTGAGAGGCAGCCGCACTGACGACACCTTGGGCGACGCTGGTTTACAGCGGGGATGGTAAGCGTGGCGGGTTGCATCTGAATTAGACGCCTAACGAGCCTGTAGAAAAAGTCGAAACAGCGAACGGCGGGACATTTCTGGGGGCCCCTACCGAACTGCCGATCGTTGAATGTAGCCCGTCTGGTGCGGTCACTTTTCAGCACTCCCGAAACAACTAGTTCTTGAAGGACTTTTTCTACAGCCTCAACGCTGGAGCTAAGCGGCAGCATCAATCGCGAAGCGATTGATCTGTCCGCTTGAGCGAAATGTTAGGCCACATCACGAACCTCGGTGATAAGCACGTAGGAATGGATGTGGCCATGCGGTATGCGGTACACGCCCAAAGCCTGCATGTATTTGCAGGCAAGCGCTGCAATCTCCCACGCCATGGATTCGTCACATTCAATCAGCGCCGACTGAAAGACCTCGAATCCTGTGAGGTCGGTAAGCCCGCGAAGGCGTGACGAGGCATCTCTGACTGTTTGCGGATACTGGTCACTGGCCCATGCCCATTTGAGACTGTTCTTGGCGGGCACGTGGTTGCTACGGAATCACCGATGCCTTTACGCGAGAAGCCTAATCTTCCATCGTCCGAAAATTCCCCAAGCGACTGAGCGACCGTAGTCCAGAGCAAATCTCTCGAACGTAGGCCTTGCCATGCGCCTCTCGACGAAGACACCTGTTTGTGTCGAGCTCCGCTTGAGCGTCTGCCAAATAGGAATCGAGGTCGAAGTCTGTCATGGTCGTCTTGCGTGGCCTAACTAGAAATGGACGACAACGTTAGGCGACTCGGGAGTCGCCCATTTCGGGAGTTTGGTCTGTAAGTCACTAAGATCCCTCCAAGTTTTCGGATGCCCGCCGAAATGGGCGGCCTAAAAAAAGCCGGTCGCGAATCGGGCAACGCTTGCGCGTTCGAGCGTACTAGCGGATTTCCGGAATTTCCAGAGTAGGTGTCCATGGACAAGACAGCGATCACTCTGGGGGCTTCATCAGGCTGTTTATCTGGGGCTGAGCGCCCACGGAGAGCCACCACTTTGTTGTCTCCGAGAGTCAGCATGGCGAATTGCACAGCAGTCCACTGTGCATACTTCAGGCTCGCTGTTTCGCTGGCTGGGAGTCCTGATCGCAGCGTTCAGGGTGCCAATTCGCGCATCAAACTGGTTGGCACGCACAGAACACAACCTTCCCCCATTCACGGCCACTGTCAGGCTATTTGTCGCTTTTTCGGTTACGCCCCCTCAACGCGTCATTCCCGCGCAAGCGGGAATCCATTCGTTGCGACCCGGTTTGGGTCGTGTGGCACCCGAGTGGTTTCCCGCTTGCGCGGGAATGACGGACTCTTGGTGTGTGGCACTAGCGTTCGGAAACCCGTTTCGCCGGCCCCTCGGCTCGTCAGCCCCGCGCATGGCCCCTCAACGCGTCATTCGCCGCAAGCGGGAGAAGCTTTCCTTCGATCAGCCGCGCATGGGCCTTGATCCATTGTTGCGCCCGCGTACCGCGCGAATGGAAAAACCCGCTGCTGACTCGCCAAACAAGATCAACGGCTTACGGTTTGTTTGGTGGGAGGAAAAGGGTGATGGGCGCTCCGGAATCCGGAAATTGCGCACGCTTGATGGATACGTGCGTAGTCGCCCGCCGCGTCAGCGGCTTGGGGGAGGGATCAGCCGGTGCAGGCGCTCAACGAACGTAGGTCAGCGCCAGGTTGTTGAGGTGCAGGCGCTCGGCGTCGCGCAGATACGGCGCGATGATCATCATGGTCTGGAAGATTCCCTGGGTGAGGTCTTCCGAGCCCTTTTCGACCTGGCCGCCACGGACGGAGTTGAAGCTCATCCAGAACGTTGCGACCAGGATGATGTTGGTGGCCGTGGCCTCGATCTCGGCGCGGCTGGCGCGCATGATCTCGGCTGCCGTCAGGCCCTTCAGGACTTCGTTCGCGTTGGCGGTGGCGCGTTTGATGATGCGCGCAAAATGCATGCGCAACTTGCGGTTCCGGCTGGTGATATCGACCAGATCGCGGTAGATGAATCGGAACGCCCACATCGTTTCAAAGGCACGGTGCAACTGCATCCAGATGTCTTCGAGTGTCGGCAGGCGATCGATCGGCGGCACGATGGCCAGGTCGATCGAGTCCTCATACCGTGCGAACAGGTGCTCGACGATGTCGTCCTTGTTCCGGAAGTGGTAGTACAAATTGCCCGGACTGATCTCCAGTTCGTCGGCGATGTGATTTGTGGTGACATTCGGCTCGCCCCGTTCATTGAACATGACCAGGCTCACATCGAGGATGCGTTCTCGGGTCTTGCCGGCAGCGGCCTTGGTGCTCATCAGCCGAGCTTCTTGACCAGATCGACGTACAACTTCTGTGCCGCGTCCTGAGCCGTGCCCTTGAGTTTGGCCCAGGCTTCGTACTTGGCGACGCGGACAAAAGCGAAGAATCCGGGCTTTTCGCCGGTCACGTCGCTCTGGGAGCCTTGTTTGTACAGGGCATACAGCTTGAGCATGGTGTCGTTGTCGGGGCGCGCTTCGTGGTTCAGCGCCTTCTTGGAGGCGTCTTCGAACTGCTTGATGAGGTCGGCCATTTTTCTCTCCCAGAGGATAAGGAATGCCGTCGCTAGATAGCACGGCGATTCCGGTTCAAACAAGGGCTTTGCGCGCTGCCGCATGCCGGAGTGGTCCAGTTGACTGCTGTTTCGGCGATTCCCCCTAGGAAAATGTTCAGACTCCGGGCAATCTAGAGCGGTCTGCTTCGACCTCGCCCGGCCGGCCGGGTAGGGCGGCGTACACGCACATCCATCATCGCGGCGCGCTGGCGCTGCCCAGGAACGACGAGGGTTGACCATGACGTATTTCGTGACCGGCGCAACGGGCTTTTTGGGTCGTCATCTGCTGGAGAAACTGCTCAAGCGGCGCGGCAAGATTTTCGCGCTGGTGCGCAAGGAGTCGCTGCCGAAGCTGGAAGCGATCATGGAACGGTTGAACGTGACGAAGGCCGAGATTGTTCCGATCATCGGTGATCTCACCAAGCCAAAGCTCGGCGTGACTGCGGCGGCACAAAAACAACTGACCGGCAAAGTGAAGATGTTTTTCCATCTGGCGGCGGTCTATGACGTCGAAGCCGATGACGACATGAACGAGGCAGTCAATGTCGGCGGCACCAAACATGCCATCGAACTGGCGCACGCCATCAAGGCTGCCAGTTTCCAGCATGTCAGCTCGATCGCCGCAGCCGGCAAGTACCCGGGCGTGTTCAAGGAAGACATGTTCAGCGAGGCCGAGGGCCTGAAGCACCCGTATTACCGGACGAAACACGAATCCGAAGGGCTGGTGCGCAAGAACTGCAAGATGCCGTTTCGTATCTACCGTCCCTCCCTGGTCATCGGCAGTTCGAAGACCGGCGAAATCGACAAGATCGATGGCCCGTATTTCTTCTTCCGTCTGATCAAGAAGATCCGCTCGACACTGCCGCAATGGATGCCGACGATCGGTATCGAAGGGGCGCGGGTCAATGTGGTGCCGGTCGACTACGTTGTCGACGCGCTCGATTACATTGCCCACAAGGCAGGGCTCGATGGCGGCTGTTTCCATCTGGTGGATCCGGAGCCCCTGCGTGCCGGCGAACTGCTGAATACCTTCTCGCGAGCCGCGAACGCGCCGCAGATGACGATGCGCATCGACGCCCGTACGATCGGCTTCATTCCGCCGATGGTGCGCGCTGCGGTCATGAACCTGCCACCTGTGAAGCGGTTCTCGACCCAGTTGTTGCGCGACCTCGGCATTCCGAAACATGCGCTCGAATACCTGTCGAACCCAACACGTTTCGACAATCGCGAAACCGAACGTGCGCTGCGCGGCAGCAAGATCAAGCTGCCGGCGCTCGACACCTACGCTTGGCGCCTCTGGGATTATTGGGAGCGCCATCTGGATCCCGACCTGTTCATCGATCGGTCGCTGGAAGGCAAGGTCAAGGGCAAGGTGGTCATGATCACCGGCGGCACGTCCGGCATCGGCAAGGCTGCGGCCCTCAAGGTGGCTGCGGCGAAGGCAACGGTTCTGGTCGTTGCGCGCGGGCAGCAGGAACTCGAGGACACCAAGAAGGAAATCGAGGCCGAAGGTGGCATCTGTTTCACTTATTCGGCCGACCTGACCGAAGAGAAGAGCTGCAACGAACTCGTGCAGACGGTGATCAAGGATCACGGCGGCGTCGATATCCTGATCAACAATGCCGGCCGGTCGATCCGGCGCTCGGTGGCACTCAGTTATGACCGATTCCATGACTACACCCGCACGATGGAGCTGAACTACTTCGGTTCGCTGCGGTTGATCATGGGTTTCCTGCCGAAGATGACCGAAAAGCGCCGCGGCCACATCATCAACATTTCCTCGATCGGCGTGCTGGCCAATTCACCACGGTTCTCGGCCTACGTCGCCTCGAAGGCGGCACTCGATGCCTTCTCGCGTTGTGCGCAGGGTGAGTTCTCCGATCAGGGCATCTGCTTCACGACGATCAACATGCCGCTCGTCAAGACGCCGATGATCGCGCCGACGAAGATGTACGACTCGGTACCGACGCTGACGCCGGAAGAGGCTGCGGAGTTGGTCGTCAAGGCCATCATCGAACGGCCAAGCCGTGTTGCCACGCGCCTTGGCATTTTCGCTGCCGTGTTGAACCAGGTGGCGCCGAAGGCCTACGAAGTGGTCATGAATACCGCCTACACACTGTTCCCGGACTCCGCTGCCGCGAAGGGCATGAAGGGTCGCGACGAGCAGCCGAGCAACGAGCAGGTTGCGTTCGCTTCGCTGATGCGTGGTGTCCACTGGTGATCGAAGCGCTGGGCCGGCGTCGCGAGGCGCCGGCCTGCGTCATGAAGGAGCCAACATGAACAAGCCGCTGCTGGTCGTCGGCAACCAGAATTATTCGTCGTGGTCGCTGCGTCCGTGGATGTTCCTGAAGGGGTTCGACGTCGCGTTCGACTGTGACGTCGTGCCCATGCTCACCGACGACTTCGAGACTCGTGTCCGGGCTCGCTCGCCAAATGGCAAAGTGCCTTTTCTGGTCGACGGCGACTTGTCGGTGTCGGATTCGTTGGCGATCTGCGAATACGCCATCGAACGTTGGGTCGGTATTGATCGCGCCTGGCCCAAGTCGGTCGCGGCTCGTGCCCTGGCGCGCTCGATGGTCGCCGAAATGCGCTCGGGGTTCACCGCGCTGCGCAGCCAATGCCCGATGAACGTTCGTCGCCGCAGCGGCAGTTATCGACTCTCGTCCGACACCCAGAAGGACGTCGACCGGATTCTGGCAGTCTGGCGTCAAGCCCGATCGCTTCGAGTTGGTGATGAGCCTTGGTTGTTCGGCGAATTTGGTCTGGTGGATGCTTTTTTTGCACCCGTCGTGTTTCGGTTCCAGAGTTACGCGGTCGGGCTCGATGGTGAAGGCGCGAAGTATTGCGCGGCCTTGCTGGCCCACCCGGCGATGCGCGAGTGGGCGGATGCCGCCATACGCGAACCCTGGTCCCTCGAACGCTACGAGCAGGTGCAGATCTAGGCCTGCGGCGAGGATCCCGAGCCATGGGCTTCCGACAGAAACACGGGCATTGGTTTGGCTTGGCGGGTGTTCATGCCAACGAGACCGAAGCGGCACAAGCGCTGGTATCGCCGCTTCGAATGGATCCTGGTGCCGATGGCGATCTGGCTGCCGGTGCAGTTGAGTCTGCAGTCACAGGGTGAAATCGACGCGCACATCGCCTTCGTCATGGACTGGGTCATCTGGTCTGCATTTCTGATGGAGACGCTGGTGCTGGCGCTGCTGGTTCGCGATCGGGGCCGTTACCTGCTTGGCAACTGGCTGAACCTGTTGATTGTCAGCTTCGGCATTCCCTGGTTGTGGATCAGTCACACGCTGTTGCCGATCGCGCAGGGGCTGCGCTTGTTGATCCTGATCAGCCTGCTTGTCCACGTGGGTTCGTTCGTTCGAACGATGTTGCGCCAGAACCGTCTGGGGCCGACGCTGGTCGTGATTCTGGTCGTGACCTGCCTGTCAGGGGTGCTCGTTGCGCACTTCGACCCAGCCTTCAAGTCGCCCGGCGAGGGCATCTGGTGGGCTTGGGCGACTGTCACCACCGTGGGATACGGCGATTTTGTGCCGCAGTCCTGGTCGGGGCGCGTGTTTGCTGTGTTGCTGATGTTGATGGGCATCTCTCTGATCGCCCTGTTGTCGGCGTCGCTCGTCACGTACTTCCAGGCTGAGGACGATCGTGTGGCCGAGCAAATGCGTCGTCGTATCTGGACCAAACTCAACGAAATGGATCGCGAAGCGGATGCCCGCCAGAAGCATGTCGATACGATGCTGGCCGCACTTGCGCGAATGGAAGAGGAATCATTGGTGCGGCAAACCCACCTTGACCTGCTGCATGGCAAGCTGGATCGCATCGAGCAGCGGTTGCTTGCGGCAAGTCAGGGCCATTCGGCAGACGACACGGCCAAACCCGATCAGTGAGTAGCCGGCAGGACTGACTCAGGCCTTCTTGCTTTCAGCCCGGAACTGCCGGACCTTGGCCATTGCGGCTTCGAACGCTCGCTCGACGAGCGGTTTCTTGTCCAGAATCGTGATGTCACCTGCCTTGAGGTGTGCGGCCAATTCGATGGCTTTCTTGTCGGCCACCTTGATGCCATTGGCATTCACGAACAAGTAGTTGCGCCGGTCGCCACTGACCCACAACAGCTTGACGCGTTCACGGCCCTTGCCCGGAATGTCCATTTCGATCCAGGTTCCGGCCAGAATGCGCTGGATTTCCTCCAGTTCGGCAGTCAGATCGTCGACCGCAGGCGTGACCACTTCCACTTCAGTCGGCGCGAACACAACACGCTCGACGGGAATCGGTGGGGGCACGTTGAGCTTGGCAATGGTGGCCGGTGCCAAGTGGCCGGCCTCCGCCTGAGCCGATGGAAGGAGATGCAGCAATTCACGCAGGCCGCTCAGGACTTCTTCGATGTCCTCGTCATGGACGCCCGTGGCAGCGAGGCCCTTGCGCATGATCGGCTCGCAGCCGTCCAGTTCGAGTTGCCAATCGGCACGGGTGACCAGGTCGGCATCAGCGCGCGGAAACCGGGCAATCAGCTCCAACAACCGGATGGCCTCTGACCACGCGGTGGAATCCTGTCCGTGCCGGAGCAGGGTCAACACCATGTAGTTGCTCCAGCTCTCGCGCACCATGCTGGACAGGGCCTTCGGCAGCAGCGAGCCTTCGAGCTTCTGTTTGAGCACCGCCGCGGCATCGCGCTGCGCCGCCTCCATCTTGCTCTTGCCGTCGGCGGCCTGAACCGCGCGTTTCTCGGCGATCTCGGTGCGGGCCCCATCCCGGCGCATGAACTCACCCAGCAGGGTGCGCTGACGTTCGAAGATGGCCGTGTCGTCCTTGAACCCGTCTACCAGGGCGGCGACGATGCCATCAATCAGTTCGCGCAGGCCGCGATCGCTGGTTTCGATCCAGCCCATGGCGGCCTGCGCCAGTTCGTCGAGCAGGCGCCGTGCCGGATGATCGCGGCGGGCCAGAAACTGCGGATCGATCAGCGCCAATTTCAGATAGGGGATCTGCAATCGGGCGATGGATGCCTGCAGGGCGCCAGGCAAGTGTTTGTCATTGATCGCGTACTCGAACATCAGCGAGATCAGATCGATCACACCCGCATCAAGCGCACGAAGATTGGTCGCCTGGCCGCCGGCGCCACCCTGACTGAGTTGCTCGCGAAGCGCGGACGCCACGTCACCGCCAACAGGAACTTGCTGGTCCAGGCTGCGGAACTTCTGGTCGAGTGAAGCGATGGCGCGCAGGACGTCGTTGACGTTCGCTTCGGGCATCGGGCCGCCATGGCCGGTGGGTGGTGGGTAGCCCTGTGCCGGACCAGGATGCGCAGGATTCGAAAGGCCCGGATTCGCGGCACCCGGACTTGCCGGCATCGGCGCACTGAAGTGCGCCAGAAAATCCTGCATCGCCCGGCCTAGCGATGGGTCCAGTTCATTGGCGCCGACCGGCGCATAACCACCCGTCGACGCATTCGAGGGTTCCAGATTCGCCTGTGCGATCTGCTGCGGTGTGGCCGGTGCTGCCTGCGGGCTGGCGCGAAGGGGACGGAAGCTTGCGACCGGTGAGGCAGGCTGGGCAACGCCACAATCGGTCAGCGCCTGATGCGACACGGCGATGATCGATTCGCTGGCCTGCACCAACTCGCGCTCGACAAACTTGATCAATGTGATGCGGATCTCGATCGTGCACTCGAAATGCTGGATGGCCTTGCCGAAGGCTTCGGCGAACAGTTCGGGGCCAAAACGCCGACCTGCAGCGTCCATGTCCGGGATGCCCGCAAAAATCTGGTCGACCCGCATCTCGAGTTGCTGCCATTCGCGCGCGAGGCGCGAGCGTGCCTTGTTGGCGGCAGTGGTGATGGCGATTTCGGATTCGACCGTGTCGGCATCCACCAGACTCAGTTCATCCAGTGATGTCTTGGCAGGGGTTTTGGCGCTGCCGCGATTCAGCCTGAGGCAGACCTCAAGTTCCTGTTTGCAAACGCTCAGCGCCCGACTCGCGAGATCTGGTTTGGCCAGGCGCAGGCGGCGCATGGTGTCAAAAAAATCGGACTGCTGGGTGGCATTACCCGCCTTCTCTGCACGGTCGAACAGCGCGTCGTCACCTGCCTGAAGTGCGTCTGTGTAGACCTTTTCCAAAGGTTCCCGCAGCGCCTCGAACAGGCGCACGACACATCGCTCGCGGAGGCTTTCAGAGTCGCCCATGCTTCTTGAAAAGGGCAGGACATTGCGGGGATTCATGTGCTCGGCTCGGCATCAGGTATCCGGAATCCTATTCTTTGCCAAATTCTCAGGTTGTGACAATAGTCTAAAAACGTTTTCCCCGGTTGTGCCCGTTCAGGAAAGCAGCAGTCGCTCCAGTTTCTGTCGGGCCGTTGCCATCGAGAAGTGACGTTCGATGTTCGCCAACCCGGCCACCGCCAACTGTTGCCACAATACCGGATCACGATAGAGCCGCACGGTTTCTCTTGCGAATGTGGCCGGATCGTCGGCAATCAGGACGTCTACTCCATGCTTCAGGTTCATGCCTTCGGCACCAATGCTGGTCGCCACCACCGGCTGGCCATGGGCCATGCTCTGGTTGACCTTGCCCTTGACGCCGGCACCGTACCGAAGCGGGGCCACGGAAATGCGGCAGCCGTCCAGAAACGGGTCCATGGATGGCACGAAGCCGTGCGCAATCACCCGGTCATTGGCCAATGCCTTGATGACGTCTGGCATTCGGCTGCCGACAATGTGAAACCGAACATCCGGGAGTTCGGCAGCAATGGTCGGCCAGACCTCCTGCACGAACCACTGTACCGCATCAACGTTCGGGGTGTGCTGGAAGCCGCCGACAAAATACAGATCACGACGGGTCTCGAAGGAGGGGCCGGGGCCGGCCACTTCGTGGACATTCGACAGAACTTCGACGCGGGCATTCGGAACTTCACGAGCCAGCAGTTCCTGCTCCACCGGGCTGACCACGAGCGTGACATCGGCCGCGCGCACCAAACGCAACTCGGCCAGTTGTGTCCGTGCCACCTGACGCATCAGTTCGGGCTTTTGCGCCAATGTCGCGGCGCGCTGTTCGCGGAGATAGTGCAGGTCGACGGTGTCGAAAATCAGTCGGGCCCTCGGTGCGTATTCGCGAATCACCGACAACAGGGGGCCCAGGATGTAGTGACGGCTGACGACAATGGCCTGGAACCGGTGGCCGTGTTTGCGAAGGTATTCCACTGGTTCAAGCCATGGACCCCACAGCACTTCCACGCCCATTTGCTGCAGCGATTCACTGTAACGGCTCAGGAACTGCCTGTTTTCGGCGAAGAAGGTCGGCTTCAGGCCAAGGTCGAGCATGCTGCGCAGCAGGTTCACCAGTCGGACCGAGCCGGAATCCTTGTCGGGTTCGGGCGTGGTGGCATCGATCACCAGGATCCGACCGCGGATCCGGTGTTCTTTTGCCAGTTCGATGTCGGTACCCGAGGACGGTTGCCGAGGCAGTACATCGGCCCAACGGTCCAGAAACTTCGCCTGATTGATCACCTGAAAACGTTTGGTGCCCGAACCGACGTCCGTGCCCGAGGTGATGCCTTCGAAATGGATCACGACGGAGGCCGGCTGATAGAGCACGCGCAAGCCTTGTTCCCGGACCTGAAACGCCAGGTCGGTATCTTCGTAATAGGCCGGTGCATAACGCAGATCAAAACCACCGATCCGCTCGAACAGCGTCTTCGCGATCGCAATGGCCGCGCCGGAACAGTAGTCCACTTCGCGGACATGGTTGAATGCCGGATTCGCAGGATCACCGAAACGACCGTAGTTCCAGCCCGAACCGTCGGAGAAGATCACACCGCCGGCTTCCTGGAGCCGGCCATCGGGATAAACCAGTTTGGCGCCAACCAAACCGACACGCTCGTGCTGGACAAAGGTATCCAGCAATGTATCCAGCCATCGAGGGCGCACGACGGTGTCGTTGTTCAGGAAGACCAGGTATTCACCAAGGGCTATGGACGCGCCCGCGTTGCAGGCACCGACAAAACCGAGGTTGACCGGGTTGCGGTGGTAGCGGATACCGGAGAGCGCCCGGAGGCTGGATTCGGTTTCGTCGCTGGAGCCATCGTCGACGACAATGACCTCGAAACTGCAATCGGCGCCTTCCTTTGCAAGCGATGCCAGGCACGCGGCCGTGTAGGAAAACTTGTTGTAGACCGGGATGATGATGCTGGCGCGCGGGGTCGCGGTGGCGTCGGCAAATCGGAGGTCGGACACATCCACATGCATCGGTTCAGCGTCGAGAATCGGCAAAGGCGCTGCTTCGCCGTTGCCGAACTCCTGTCGTGCGCGTTCGATCGTGGCGCTGGCGCCATGGCGCTGCCAATAACCGAACAGGCGCCGGACGTTGCCGCTGACTCGTTGGCCGAGATAAGCGAGTCGGGTCCGTGCCGTCCGCATCCGGCGCACTACAAAACGGATGGGTGCGGTGAGCCGCCATGATGTCGATTGGTGCAGGGACCGCAGTTCGGTGTCCAGGCGTGACTCCTCGCCGCGCAATCGGTCGACTTCCTGAAGCCAGCGCTCGTTGTCGATGGCGTGGTCGGCCTGTTCCTGCTGCAGCAGCGCCACGAGCCGGGATGTCTCGGCATCGGCAGCTTCGGCCCATTGGGTGCGTTCAGCCACGGTGTGTTGCAGCACATCCCGATGCTGCCGAAGTTCAGCGACTTCCTGACGCGCGGACCCCAGTTTGCGATCCAGTTCGAACCCCCATTCCGCGCGAGCCGAAAGTTCGCGTGATTGGGTTTGGGTCTGACGCTGCCAGTCTGTTGCCAGATACTCCGCACGCAGCGTTCGTGCGGCCAGGCTGTGCCATTCGTCGGCCAAAGGTCGGGGGATTGCTTCGGCGGGCCGATCAGTTCGGGTGCCGGTGCGGGCAAACAGAGCGTCATACTCCGCCCGCATGTCATGAAGCGCCTTCGGCGTCAGCATGCCAATCTGTTCGCGCATGGCGATCAGCAAGTCGGGTTGACGGTGAAGCGTGTCGATGGCGGCCAGCAACGGCGACACATCGGGTTCGAACAGCCAGCCCGTGACACCGTGTTCGATTCGCTCGGCGAGACTGCCGAGGCGACTGGCGACCGGAACGATGCCGAGTGCCCACAACTCACTCAAGGTGAAGCTGAAACTCTCGGAAACCGATACCGGCATCAGGGCCAAGTCGGGGTGGATTGATGCCAGCAAGGCGGGCAGGTCGTCCCGTTGGTAATCGAGGAGCACGTGGACGTTGCGGCGGCCGAACCAGCGTTCGCCCGCTTTGCCGCAGCCAACCAGCCACACTTCATGGTCTTTCGTCAGGGTGTCGAGACAGCGGTCCAGCAGGATCTCGCCCTTGCCGCCATTCAGTCGGCCCAGGACCAGGATCCGCAGTGGGTTCCCGTTGCGCGCCGTGATCGCGCCGGTTTGGCTGAACGGGCGCAGGCCGTGGCTGATCCGGGCGATCGGCGGTAGTCCCGGTGCCATGCGCCGGAGGTTTCGGCAGACACCTTCGCTCGGCGCAGCCATGGCGATGTGGCCAGACTGGATCCGTGCGACATAGCCCTGGCGCAACGCCATCCAGGCTGACGCAGATTCTGTGCGGAACGGGTGCGGATGGGTGGCAAGGGACTGCGCCAGAGCCGACTCGCTCGCGTCCAGTTCCGGGCGGTCGAACTGTTCATGCAGCACCGGCCAGACGGGATAGTAGTCGTGCGCCACCACAACGGTGGGCAAGCCAGTGTCGAGTGCGTCGAGGCTGTGGCCAATCACCGACGACACCAGAACGCGTGCGACGCCGTAGTCGCGGCAAATGGCCGAAAGGCGCAGCCGATAAGTCTCGTGGCCGGTTACCGTATCGACAATGACCGGCAATACCGGCCAGCGTGCGAGTTCGACAAACCGGTCGGGCGTTACCAGCGACAGACTCAGCGATTCGCCGTATGACTTGCGGCCGATGTCGCCATGGCTCTGCAGAATCAGATGGTGTTCGTCGGCGCACGCCAGCGCCACATCACGTACAAATGCCGCAGCGCCGCCGCCCCAGCCGTGCAGGATGTGCAGGGAAACGCGTCGGCCGTCAAAACCGGGAAAACCGGCGAGCACTGGGTCCGGCGATTGCCAGCGCGCACGAACCGGTGCCAGGGCATTCTCGGGCGCGGCATCCCGCAGGTCGCGCGGCAATCGGGCGCCCTGCAATCGGGCATCCCGGCGATCGACGTACAAAAACGCCAGCGCCTGTTTCGGGCTGCTGGTGTCCGTACCGGCAGGCCACAAGCTGCAGGACGGGGACACGTTATCGACGTCGACACATTCGCGGGGTTGGCGCCAGCACAAGGCGATGTCGAGCAAGGCGGCCTCGCCGGCAAATGCCGTTCCGGCGGGAAAAGGCGAAAGGGCAGGTTCCGAACAGGCCAAAGGCGACAGGATCGACGGGGCAACGCTGTTTTGGCGCGCCCATGCCAATCGAGACCAGGCGAATTCCGGCCAGTCGACCGCCGCGTCGATCAGCAGAACGTCGGTATCGCCAACCTCGTGCCGCAATTCGTCGACCAGCGCCGCGCCGCGCCGGGCGCTGACATGTTGGCGCCAGGCTGCATCCGGGGTGATCGCGCCCACTACTTGCACACGAATGCTCTCCGCCGGCAAGTCGGCTTGCAGGCGGGTCGAGAGGTCGTTCGGAATGACATCGCCGATCACGGCGACGCACAGCGGGCGTGTTGGACTCACGATTCAGGTCATTTCGTCGACAGGCGCTTTGGCCCGCCGATCGGTAGTTGGGTCGGAGATTATTGCAAAGCGGGGGCTGGCCGGCAAAAAAGCTTTTGACCGGGCTCGGGGAAGGCCTGTCGGTTCCGAATACACTCGGCTCCCCGCCGTGCCGGAGTGCTTATGGCAGTTGATCTTGTTTCTTCCCCAGAATTGCGTACTTTGCTGCAGCGCCATCTCGACGCCCATTGCCCGGGCGGCGGGAAGATCGACACCATAGAGCGATTCGAGGGCGGCCAATCGAATCCGACCTACCGCCTGAGGCTTGCCCATGCCGACTGGGTCATGCGTTGCAAACCCGGCCCGGTCGCCAGGTTGTTGCCGTCGGCACACGCGATCGAACGCGAATTCCGTGTGCTCGGTGCGCTCTATGGCAGCAGCGTCCCGGTCGCCCGGCCGGTCCATCTGAACGAAGATGAATCGGTGGTCGGATTCGCGTTTTACCTCATGGCCCACGTGCCCGGCCGAGTGTTTTTCGATCCGCGCCTGCCGGATCTGCAACCCGATCAGCGTCGGGCCGTGTTTCTGGGCATGAACCGCACGATCGCGGCTTTGCATGAGTTGGATCCGGACACCATCGGGTTGTCCGACTACGCCAAACCGGGTAATTTTTTCGAGCGGCAGATCGGCCGCTGGAGCAAGCAGTATCAGGCTTCGGTGACCGAACCCATCGCCGCCATGGACCGTTTGCTGGAATGGTTGCCGGCCCATGTGCCGGCCGTGTCCGAAACTCGTTTGGTCCATGGTGATTTTCGGCTCGACAATCTGATTTTTGATGCCGAAACGCTGGAGGTGAAAGCCGTGCTGGATTGGGAGTTGTCGACCCTCGGCGATCCGCTCGCCGATTTTGCGTACAACTGTCTTGGCTGGTTCACCCCGCCCGGTGTGATGCGTGGTTTGGCGGGATTGGATCTGGGTGCCCTCGGAATTCCAGCCTTGTCCGACTATCTCGAAGCCTATGCCAAGGCACGCGGCTTGCCACCGATCGAACACTTCAATTTTTATCTGGCCTACAACCTGTTCCGCCTGGCCGCCATTTCCCAGGGAATCGCCAAGCGGGTTCTCGACGGCACGGCTGCCAGCAGCAAAGCGGCGGAGCAGGGTGCGTTGGCGGCGCGGATCGCGGCGCTGGGCTGGTCTTTTGCGGAACGGAGCTGAGCCATGATGATTTATACGGAACGATGCCAGGACTATCTGCAGCGGCTGCGTGCCTTCATGGCAGCCGAGATCTTGCCGAGGGAACGCGAATTTCGTGCCGAGGTGAACACCAATACGGCGGCGGGGCAGCGCTGGACGCCGACGCGGCTGATCGAGGAGCTGAAGCCGAAAGCGCGTGCGGCCGGGCTGTGGAATCTGTTCCTGCCCGACTCGGAGCATGGGGCCGGGCTCGGCAACTTCGAATATGCGCCGCTCGCCGAAGAAATGGGCCGCGTGTTCTGGGCCAGCGAAGTCTTCAATTGCTCGGCACCGGACACCGGCAACATGGAAGTGCTGGCGCGGTACGCGACACCGGCGCAGCAGCAGCGTTGGTTGGCGCCTTTGCTGGAGGGTCGGATCCGTTCGGCCTTTGCGATGACCGAACCCCAGGTCGCCTCCAGTGACGCGACAAACATCGAAACGCGCATCGAGCGTGATGGCGACGGCTACCGCATCAATGGGCGCAAATGGTGGATCTCCGGTGCGGGCGATCCTCGCTGCGCCGTGTATATCGTCATGGGCAAGACGGATCCGTCGGCAAACCCGCACCAGCAGCAAAGTATGGTCCTGGTGCCGGCCGACACCCCTGGACTCAAGGTCCTCCGGCCGCTGCCTGTTTTTGGCCTCGACGATGCACCCCATGGCCACTGCGAGATCGAGTTCGTCGATGTGCGGGTACCACTCGATGCCGTGCTGCTCGGTGAAGGTCGGGGCTTCGAGATCGCTCAGGGCCGGTTGGGACCGGGGCGCATCCATCACTGCATGCGACTGATCGGCGTGGCCGAGCGGGTCATGGAACTGATGTGTCAGCGTTTGGTATCGCGCGTGGCGTTTGGCAAACCGATCGCCACCCAGTCGATCTGGCACGAACGGATCGGTGACCTGCGCTGCGGCATCGAGCAGGCTCGTCTGCTCACGCTCAAGGCGGCGTGGATGATGGATACCGTCGGCAACAAGGTCGCGAAGAACGAGATCGCGATGATCAAGGTGGTGGCACCCAAACTTGCCTGTGACGCCATCGATCTGGCCATCCAGGCGTTTGGTGCGGCTGGATTGTCCGATGATTGGCCGCTGGCGGACTTCTACATGCAGGCGCGGTCCCTGCGGATCGCCGACGGCCCGGATGAAGTGCACCGTGCCGCGATCGCCAAGAACGAACTGGCGCGGTTCATGCCGAAACGATAGGGCAGAGGCAAACCTGCCTTCAGGTCGGGTCGAGGCCGGCAAGAATGTCGGCTTCGGCAACCCCTGCGCAGATTTCGGCCTGTCCGATACCGCGCCACAGGATCAGGCGCAGTTTGCCGTTCTGCACTTTCTTGTCGAGGCGCATGGCGTCCAGCATCGCGGCAGGTGTCATGTCTGTCGGACGGTTGACCGGTAAACCCGCGCGCTCAAGCAGGCTCTGAAGCCGCCGCAGTGCGGATTCATCGGCCATCCCGAGGTTTGCCGACAGTTGTGCGGCAAGGACCATGCCGATGGCCACGGCCTCGCCATGCAGGAACCGCGTATAACCACCGAGGGTCTCAATGGCGTGGCCGTAGGTATGGCCGAAATTGAGCAGGGCACGGTCCCCGTGTTCGTGTTCGTCGCGACGGACAATGTCGGCCTTGATCGTGCAGCTGGTCTTGACGACTTCAAGCAATGCCGCGGGATCCCGCGCCAGGATGGCGTCCAATTCCCGTTCATACCATTCGAACAGCCCGGCATCGACGATCGCGCCGTATTTGATGGCTTCGGCAATGCCGGCACGGAATTCGCGCTCCGGCAGGGTGCGGAGGGTGTCCAGGTCGGCGATGACCGCACGTGGCTGATGGAACGCACCGACCAGATTCTTGCCTTGCGGCAAGTTCACTGCGGTTTTGCCGCCGACGGAAGAATCGACCATGGCCAGCAGCGTGGTGGGAATTTGCAGGAACTCGATGCCGCGCATCCAGATGGATGCAGCAAATCCGGCCATGTCGCCGATTACCCCTCCACCCAACGCCACGATCGTGGCATCGCGACCGGCTCGAAGGCTGGCGAGCGCTGCGAGCATGTCGGCGGCGCGTGTCCAGGTCTTTTCCGATTCACCGTCTGGAATGATGCAGGTGGCCACGTCCAGGCCTTCGAGATCGGCCAGGACATGCTGCAAGTAGAGCGGCGCCACGGTGTCGTTGCTGACCACCAGGACCTTGCGGCCGTCCAGGTGGGCGCGCAGTCGATCGGCCCCGAGTAAGCGGTTGCCGATGATGATGGGATAGGAGCGTTCACCCAGATCGACGGCCAAACGATGGCTCAGGCCTGGCTCGGCGCGGCTGATGATGTTCATGAGGTGGGTTCACTTTGGCGCCAATGGGCGGCCAGTTGCACCAGTGCGCACTCGAAGACACGCTGGACATGATTGGAATCGGCTTCCAGGCGATGGTCGGCCGTTGATTCGTAGAGCGGGCCACGCAAGGTCGCCATGGTACTCAATCGCTCGCGACGGTCGGGCGCCTGCAGCAAGGGGCGCTTGCGGTCACGGGCAAGGCGGTGCAACTGCTGGTCGACCGACGTCGGCAGGTAGAGCACGAAGCCCCGGGCACGCAGTCGGTCCCGATTCTCGGGCAACAGCACGCTGCCGCCGCCCGTTGCCAGAACGATGCCGTCCAGGGCGCTGGCCTCTTCGAGGCATTTGCGTTCGCGCTGGCGGAAACCTGCCTCACCCTCGATTTCAAACACCGTGCTCACCGGCACACCACACCGTTTCTCGATCTCGTCGTCGAGATCGATGAAACGGAGGTGAAAGTGTTCCGCCAGACGTTTGCCAAGCGTGGTTTTGCCGGCGCCCATGGGGCCGATCAGGAACAGGTTGGTCGCGGGATTCATGCGGCCGGGTACTCGCGCGGACGACGGCGGTTCAGGCCCGCGGTGCAGGGTGGATTCGGTTTGAGCCGGCAGGGTGGCGCTTCATGCTCACAGATCGCTCGCAAATCGGACAATCAGGAATGCTAGCATTATTGATCCCTGCTGCCGCGGCCAAGCTGTCCTTTGTTGCCATGATTCGTTTCGCTGTGCTCTTCCTCGTGTACCTGATGGTCCTGTTCGGTCTTGAAGTGATCAAGCCCGTCGAAGACCACGTGATCATTCCTTTCACCGAGCAACTGGCTCGGTTCTGCACCTGGCTCATTCAGGTATTCGACGACTCGGTCGTTACCTACGGCAAGGTCATTCAAGCGCAAAGCGGCTTTGCCGTGTCGATCGAGCGTGGCTGCAATGGTGTCGAGGCGGTCATCATTCTGGTGGCGGCGGTTCTTGCTTTCCCGGCACCTTGGAAACACCGGATGGTCGGCTTCGCGATCGGTTTCGTCGCGATCCAGTCCTTGAACGTGGTTCGTATCATCAGCCTGTTCTATCTGGGCCAATGGAGCCACACCTGGTTCGAATGGTTCCATCTGTACCTGTGGCAGGCACTGATCATCATCGATGCACTGGTCGTCTGGTTGGTCTGGTTGCGTTATCTGCCGAAACCGGGTCGTCCGCTCGCCGCAGCCTGATCGGCTTCACTTGCCGGATCGGGCTCGATCCATCGCGAATATCAACCAAACTCCTTAAGTTTGGTTCGTAAGCCGTTGTCTGCACGAATCGTTTTGCTACACTCGGGGCACGACCTACATCCAACGAGAGGCTCGGCGCGTCATGGCACATACCATTGCAAAAGTCATCGAAATCAGCTCGTCATCGCCGAAGGGCATCGAAGATGCAGTGCAACAGGGCATCAAGAAAGTAGCCAAGACCGTCAAGCTCATCAAAGGCGCCTGGGTCAACGAAATCAACGTGGTGACCAGCGACGACGGCAAGGTTGTCGAGTGGCGGGTCAACATGAAAATCAGCTTCGTCGTCAACTGAACCACTCGCCGGGAAAGCGGAGAACTCCATGTCCAGAAACTCAGTCATTGTCGGCCTCCTGGAGGATGACACCGAGCAGGCCCAGCTTTACCAGGCCTGGCTCGAAGCAGCCGGCTTCCAGGTACGCTGGTTCCCGGACACCAAGGATTTCCGGCGCAAGCTCGGTGCCGAATCGATCGACATCCTGCTGCTGGATTGGGTACTCGGTGAAGGCTCGGGCCTCGAAGTGCTGGAGTGGATCCGCCAGTCGGCACACAGCAAGTTGCCGGTCATTTTCCTGACCGCCCGCATTTCCGAAACGGATGTTGTCTCCGGCCTGCAGGCGGGTGCCGATGACTACATTTCGAAGCCCGCAAAACAGGCTGAACTGGTGGCGCGCACCAATGCGGTCCTGCGCCGGAGTGGCCTGGCCGTTCAGGACAACACCTGGATCAAGGAACTTGAACCGTACGATATCAACCTCGACCGTCGCCAGATTTCGGTGAAGAACGACAAGATCGAATTGACCGACCGCGAGTTCGATCTGGCGTGTTACCTGTTCCGTCGTCATGGCCGCATCGTCAGCCGAGAGTCCTTGCTCGAAAACGTCTGGAATCTCAGTGCCGACGTGAACACACGCACAGTCGATACCCACGTCAGCCGTCTTCGCAAAAAGCTCGGGATGGGTGGGGAAAATGGTTGGGTATTGAGTGCGGTCTACCAGCACGGCTACCGTCTCGAACAGATCAAGTAGGGCCTGCCGGGGCCAAGCCCCGGTCAGTGAAGCAGTGGCACACAGGGTTATCCCATGCGGCTCGCGTCAGCGAGCCGGCATAGGCTGATGGGGCAGGTCTGGGCGAATCGTTCGATCGGGAGACTTCGGTGAACAAGGCACAGTCGGTGGAATCCAAGGAACAGCCTGCGGACGCCCGCGCCGAAGCCGGCGGTGACCGCAACGTCGATCAGATCCGCGATATTCTGTTTGGCGGACAGATGCGCGACTACGAGCGCCGCTTTGGCGAGCTCAGCAGTCGTCTGGAACAGGATGCCGCGCGTCTGCGGTCCGATTTCGATAGCCGGGTGTCTGCGCTGGAAAAGCGCATGGACGAACAGTTCGATCGACTGCACAAGGCCCTTCGCCAGGAAGTGCAGGATCGGGGCCAAAGCCTCGACGATCTGGAGTCGCGGCATCAGCAGGCGTCTCGGACGCAGCGTTCGGAAGTGAACGCGTCGATCTCGAACCTGCAATCCGATTTGGCCGCAACCGATGAGCGACTACGTGCTGTGTTGGCCGATCTTCAGACCGCGCTGAAAGTGGCGGGAGAACGCGCCGACGGTGCACTCGGGCAAACACGCGAAGAACTGCGACGCGACAAGGTCTCCCGGGAAGATCTGGCGGGCATGCTTGCGGAAGTGGCATTAAGGCTCAAGGGTCAGTTTGATCTGGGTGTCGTGAAATAGACGGCCGTGCGCCAGGGCGCTTCAGCGAGGCAGCGGTCCTTCCGCGATGAACGATTTCGACCGACTCAAGCACCTGCTGCTGGAAGCCGAGCAGCGGCGGCTCGACGGCCTCGAGCAGGGGCGCGCCCAACTTTCAGACGATCTTCCGAAACTGATCGGGCAAGCCCAGCAGGATCATCCTGTTGCACTGGCTGCGGCACTGGCACATCCGGTTGCCGAAGCACTCGGTGGCGCGGTCCAGGCACGCAAGCAGCAGCTCGTCGACGCGCTGTTCCCGGTCATCATGCCGGCGATTCGCCGATCGATTGCCGAATACTTGCGAGCCGTGTCGCAGGACCTGAATCAGATCTTCGAAAGCTCACTGACCTGGCGTGGCCTGAAATGGCGGCTTGAAGCCCGTCGCCTCGGTGTGTCGTATGCCACCGTCGCCTTGCGGCACAGTTTGTTGTATCAGGTGGACCATCTGTTCCTGATCCAGCGCGAGAGTGGACTCATTCTGGATCGCGAATCCGTAGCGGGTTTGCCCGATCTGGATGCCGATGCGGTCGCCGGCATGCTCACGGCCATCGGCGACTTCGTGCGCGATTCCGTCGGCGCCGGTGAAGCTGAGTTGTCATCGGCGACAGTGGGCGAACACCTGCTGTGGGTGCTGCGTGGCCCGCGTGCGAATCTGGCGGCACTGATCCGCGGCGTACCGCCCGAATCATTGAAACAGGAGTTGATCGTGCGCCTGGAGCGGGTGCACGAACAATACGGCGACCAATTGGGCGTCGGGCCAGAGGAGTTGGGTTCGTTGCCGGGTTTGAAGGAGGCGCTGACGCCGTCCGACCTGAAGGCCATTCGTGCTGAAGCGCAGGTTGAACCGTCATTGCGGCCGGTGATGCTGGCAACAATCGGGATCACCGTGCTGGTGCTCGCTGCGGGTGTCCTGATCTGGCAGTGGCAACAGCGCGTGGCGAACCTGGTGGCTGGTCTCGATCAAACGCCCGGACTGGAGGTGACGGACGTCTCATCCTTGCCGTGGTGGTCGATCAGTCTGCAAGTGCTGCGCGATCCCCTGGCGCCGGTCGTTTTGCCGCTGGTGCAATCACGATTGCCGGAACATGTGGGTGTTTCCGTGAGGGAACAGGCCATCGTTTCCGCCGAACCCGCGATGGTGCTCGAGCGAATGCGCCGACGGCTGGACCTGCCGGAATCGCTGACCTCGAACATCACATCGGATCGGTTGGTGCTGACTGGTACGGTGTCGCCCGAACTGTGGCGGGCGCTGCACAGCCGTGCGCAGGATCTGGCGGGCGGTGTTGTCCTCGACCTGACTGGTGTGCAGGCCGATTGGCCTGCTGCACTGGCATCGCTGGGTCCGTGGCCAAAAGACGTCACTGCTTCGTCAGACGGGATTCGCACCTCACTTTCCGGGGTGGCGTCGCACAGCTGGATCGAAAGTGTCCGCGTCCTGCATGGGCGGCAAGGATGGTCGGATCTGCTCGATCTGTCCCAGCTCGTCGCGGATCGTTCGGAGGAACTGGCTCGCATCAACCGGACATTACGCGGAAAGTCAGTGTCGTTCGACCAAGGTGAGGCCGGTGATGGTTTGGGTCTGGATACCCTGGCGGATCATCTTGCAGGCCTGCTGCCAGCACTCGAGTCGGGCGGCTTGCGTGTGCGCGTGGTGTGCCTGGGTCTGAGTGACCCAAGTGGTGCCGAGACCGATAATCGCCGCCTGGAACGCGAGCGTGCCGAATGGCTGTGCCGTGGATTGTCGGCCCGTCTGGGCAATCGACCCGACTCGTTGTGGCAGCTTGTCGAAGCGCCCCTGGATTTGGCTACACTCAGACAACGGGCTGCCCTCGTGCAACTGGAGTGGATTGATCCGCCATGAGCGAATTCGCACGCAAAATCTGCTTGCTCGGCGACTTTGGGGTTGGCAAGACCAGCCTGGTCGGACGTTATGTGCGCAATACCTTTTCCGAAAAGTACCTCACCACGGTCGGCGTCAAGGTCGATTCGAAAGAAGTGGCTCATGCCGGCGGCGTGAGCAAGCTCGTCATCTGGGATATCGCCGGCAAGAGTGCCCTCGACCATTTGAATCAAACCTATCTGCGCGGTGCCAGTGGTCTGATGCTGGTGGCCGACGGCACGCGAGAACCCACACTGCGTTCGGCGCTGTATCTGATGATGCAGGCAAAATCCTTGCTGCAGGATCCGGCTTGTGTGGTGCTCGTCAACAAGATCGACCTGATCGACCGATGGGAAATCCTGCCCAGTACGCTCAACGAATTGCGCAAGACAGTGCCGGTGTTCGAGACCAGTGCGCTCAGTGGTGATGGGGTCGAGGCGGCATTCGAACATCTCGCAGCGGAACTGCGGCGGCAAACATGACCGAGCCCGGCCCGGCCGCCCGGCTGGAATCACATGTGTTCGCGGTGCTGCTCGAACGGGCGCAGCCCCTGTACCTGCAGTTCAGTTCGGACTGGGGGCTGAAGAGTCTTCATGGCGCGGTGGCACATTGGCGTGCAGATATCGAACACGATCAGCTTGTCGATGCGGTTCGTGACCTGTTTCTCGGCGTGAATCCGGATGTTTCGGGCGAACTGTCGTCGGTCGAACTGGCCGGGGGCAGGATCGCGCACGTCCACTGGTTGCGTGGCGATGAGGGCATCGACGTCATCCTGCTGGATGCACGTGCCGAGGTCGAACAGCAACAGTTGAAACAGCAGGAAAGCCATGAAGCCGAACTGGCCAGCATGGAGCGGGGCAAATCAATCGACCGCTTGCGCCGGGTCAAACACGAACTGGAACGGCGACAGTCGCAACTCGAAGAAGCGAACGCTTTGAAGACCGCGTTTCTGGCGACCTTGTCGCATGAGTTCCGCACGCCGTTGACGGCCATATTTGGCTACTTGCACTTGCTCGAAAAGAGATTGCAGCCCGACGTCGAGTCGCAGTTTGCGCTGCGTGCCATTCGACGCGGCGCCACGCACCTGTTTGGCCTGTCCGAGAACCTGCTGGAATACGGCCGACCGGAAGCCGGTGAGTATCGACTCAATGTGGTTCGGATCGACCTGAATCTGCTGGCAGAAGACCTGCGCATCATGTTCCTGCCGCTGGCCGAGGAACAGCAGCTCGATTTCTCGGTGCGCATCGAGGCGGTGCCGCTGGACCTGTGTCTCGACGAGATCCGCGTCAAGCAGGTCTTGATCAACCTCGTCTCGAATGCCATCCGATATACGCCGCGCGGCCAGGTAACCGTGTTGTTGCGCTGGACCGGCAAGGATTTCGAGGCGATCGTCCGCGACTCCGGGATCGGCATCCCCAGCGCATTCATGGACAGTGTCTTCAAGCCGTTTAATCAGGGCGTGCCGCACGGCAGTCGCGGCGCGGGCCTGGGTCTGTCGATCAGCAAACGACTGGTCGAACAGATGCACGGTGAACTGCAGCTCAAGTCGAATCCGGGCGAGGGCAGTGAATTCCGCGTTCGCCTGCCCAATCTGGTCATCGGTCGATCTCCGGCGGCATCGGGGTCGCTGTTGGGCGAACCTGGCCGACAGTGGTTGGATGGCGGCACGGCGCTTGTCATCGATGACGATCCGGACATTCGCGAATTGCTGCGGCTATTGCTGGAAGACCTCGGATTCGGGGTCGAGTTGTGTGTCACCGCAAATGAAGGCTTCGAGCGGGCCATCGCGCTGAAGCCCGATCTGGTGATCGTGGATTTGCGTTTGCCCGGTCTCTCCGGAAACGTGGCCAGCTTCAAATTGCGTGCACATGGGTTCACAGGGCGGATCCTCGCCTTGTCCGGAGCGTCCGATCCGGAATCTCGGCGCGGAGCGATTGCTGCAGGCGCAGATCAGTTCCTCGCAAAGCCGGTTCAGATCGAAGAGTTCGTTCGCGCGGTGCGGGCTGCGACCAGTCGGCCTTGAACGTTCGGAGCGTGTTGTTGTGTAGTCGCTGCGCTCAGCACCAGTCTGCACAACACCAGCCCATGCAGCTGTTAAAGTTGCTTGTGTCGTGCCGAATAGGAATTTTGCCGCGTGTTGTCCGAATCCCTGATTGAACGTTTCCAGTCCCTGTTGGACGAAGCCCGCGCTGCGGGTGAGCCGGATCCTGAGGCCATGAACGTGGCAACCCAGGACGCCGACGGCCGCCTGTCGTCGCGGATGGTGTTGCTGAAGGGCTTTGATGCCCGCGGCTTCGTGTTCTACACCAACACGCACAGCCGCAAGGGCCGGGCGCTTGCCGCTCATCCCGCGGCGGCGTTGTGTGTTCATTGGAAACACCTCCGCGAAGGTGTGCAGGTTCGCGCTGAAGGGGTGATTGAAGCGGTCACTGCTGCCGAAGCCGATGCGTATTTTGCGACCCGTCCGCGCGGCAGCCAGATTGGCGCCTGGGCGTCGGATCAGTCGCAGGAAATGCCCTCGCGCTTTACGTTCGAAGAGCGGATCGCCGAGTTCGACAAGACCTTCGACGGGCGGGACGTTCCGCGTCCGCCGCACTGGTCCGGTTATCGGATCAAACCCGATCGGATCGAGTTCTGGTTCGGTGCGCGGTTCCGGCTGCACGAGCGCGAACTGCACGAACTCGTCGACGGGCAGTGGCGGATGGCCTACCTGTTCCCTTGATTGCAGTCGGTCGGTGTTAAGCGAACGAACGTTTGAACCGACCCAAGCTTGCCAGCATAAAGCCCGCCCGGACGGGCGTTCTCGGCAATACAATCGCGGACTTTGCCTCGCCAAGTGTCTGCCATGTCCGCGATTGCCCTGCCGAACCCCATTCCTGCCCGCCTGAAAGACGTCAACCGCGCAAAAGTCTGCGACGAGAATTTTCAGGAGTTTGTCCGCAACTACTCAGGCCCGGTCGCGGCGCACAAGCCCGGTCCGCAGGACAGCGTGCTGCCGGATACCTTGTTGGGCGCACGCGACTTTCTGGAACTGTTCGAGTCGCAGTTGATTTCCCGCCATCTCGATTTGATGGCGCGTGTCCTGCGTGTCCAGAACAAGGTCTATTACACGATTGGCTCGTCCGGTCATGAAGGCAACGCCATGGTCGCGCGTCTGACGCGCCACACCGATCCGGCGTTCCTGCATTATCGCAGCGGCGGCTTCATGGCCGAGCGGTTCCGCAAGTTGCCGGGTATGGATCCAGTGATGGATTCGGCGCTGAGCTTCGCCGCCAGCAAGGATGACCCTGCGTCCGGTGGCCGCCACAAGGTCTGGGGTTCGAAGCCACTCTGGGTGTTGCCGCAGACTTCGACAATCGCCTCGCACCTGCCGAAGGCCTTGGGCACGGCAGTCGCGATTGAAACCGCACGCCGCGTCGGTCACACCTTGCCGATTCCGGAAGATTCGATTGCCATCTGTTCGTTCGGTGACGCGTCGAGTAATCACGCCACGGCTCAATGTGCGTTCAACACCGCACAGTGGACGGCGTATCAGAAGCTGCCCGCGCCCGTGCTGTTTGTCTGCGAAGACAACGGTATCGGCATTTCGGTCAAGACGCCCGGCGGCTGGGTCGGCAACGCCTTCCGCAATCGCGACGGGCTTGATTATTTTTACGCCGACGGACTGGATCTGGCGACCGGCTACGAGCAGGTCGCGCGTGCGGTCATTCATTGTCGCGGCACTCGTCGTCCGACGTTCCTGCACCTGCGCACCACGCGCATCATGGGGCATGCCGGAACCGACTTCGAAATCGAATACCGTGCGCTGGAAGAACTGCTCGCGGTAGAAGCGACCGATCCGTTGCTGCGGTCCGCGGAAATCGCGCTCGCTTCGGGCCTGATGGGCAAGGACGAATTGCTGGGCTGGTACGAACAACTGCGGAAACGCTGTATGGACGCAGCGAATGAAGCCGATACGCGGCCGAAACTGACGACAAAAGAAGACGTGATGATGCCGCTTGCGCCTTATTCGGCTTCAGCGGTGGCGACCGAGGCTGCGCGCTTCGACTACGCCGAAAAGCGTCTGGCCGTGTTCGGCTCGGAAAACAGTTGCCCGAAAACCAGCCGCCGCGGCATTTGGCGATCCAGATCAACCAGGCCTTGCACGACATCTTCTGCAAGTACCCGGAGACGCTGTTGTTCGGCGAAGACGTGGCGCAGAAGGGCGGCGTCTACACGATCACGAAGGGCTTGCACAAAGCGTTCAAGGGCAATCGGGTGTTCAACACCCTGCTCGATGAAACGACGATCCTCGGGCTCGCGCAAGGCTTCGCGAATATGGGCATGTTGCCGATGCCGGAAATCCAGTACCTCGCGTATTTCCACAACGCCTGCGACCAGATCCGCGGCGAAGCGTGTTCGCTGCAGTTCTTCTCGAACGACCAGTTCCGCAATCCGATGGTCATGCGCGTCGCCGGGCTGGGTTACCAGCGCGGGTTTGGCGGCCATTTCCACAACGACAACTCGGTCACCGCGCTGCGTGATATTCCGGGGCTGACCGTGGCTTGCCCCAGCCGCGGCGACGATGCAGCAATGATGCTGCGCACGCTGATGGCGATGTCGAAAGTTGATGGCCGCGTCAGTGCGTTCCTGGAACCGATCGCGTTGTACATGACGAAGGATTTGTACGAGGCCGGCGATGGCCAATGGTTGTTCCCGTATCCGGCGCCGGATCAGTCGATCACCCTCGGCGAAGAACGCGTCTATCACCCTGAGGCGCGCGACATGGTGGTGTTCACGTTCGGCAACGGTGTGCCGTTTGCGCTGCGTGCCGCGCGTGAGGTCGAAAAGCAGACCGGCCGCAAGACCCGTGTGATCGACCTGCGCTGGATCCAGCCCTTGAATGGCGCCGCCATCGCGCGACACGCCAGCGAATGCGACCGGATTCTGGTGCTTGATGAAGGCCGCCGAAGTGCCGGTGTGGGTGAAGGCATCATTACCGCGATCGTCGAAGGCGGGCAGGGTGGCAAACCGGTCGTCCGTGTGGTCGGCGACGACACGTATACCCCGTTGGCGGGCGCCGCAAACCTGATCCTGCCGACCGATGCCACGGTGCTGGAGGCGGCATTGAAGCTCGCCCGATCGGAGATCAAGGCGTGATCGAGATTGTGGCGTTCGACGCCGACGACACCCTGTGGCACAGCGAGATCCATTTCCGCGAGGCCCAGCTTGCCTTCGAGAAAATCCTCGGTGGATACATCGACCTCGCCGACGCGGCCGCGCACGATCGTCTGCTCTCTGTGGAGCGGCGAAACGTCAAACGCTTCGGTTACGGCGCCAAGGGCATGACCCTGTCGATGATCGAAGCAGCGATTGCCGCAACGGACGGAGCCGTTCGCGGCGCCGACATCCAGAAGATTCTGGACCTCGGTCACGCCATCCTCGAGCATCCGGTCGCACTCCTGCCAAACGTGCGGGAAGTCGTCGCGCAGTTGTCGACCCAGTACCACCTCGTCCTGATCACGAAGGGCGACCTGTTCCATCAGGAAGCCAAGGTCGAACGCTCCGACATGAGCCAGTTTTTCCGGCGCATCGAAATCGTCAGCGAAAAGATGTTCCGACCTATCGTCGTGTGCTCGAAGAGATTGGTGTGGCCCCAGAACGATTCGTGATGATCGGCAACTCGCCCAAGTCCGACATCCAGCCGGTTCTGGAACTCGGCGGCCATGCGGTGCTGATTCCCTATCCCGTGCTGTGGGCCATGGAACAGACCGGCCCGATTGATCCGGCAACACCGCGATTTCATGAAGTGGCTGATGTCACGTCGGTGCCTGCGTTGCTTGCGCAGATATCAGTCTAGGCTGGCGCTGAGTGCAGCGAAGCCCAGCTGTTTACGAATAGGTTTGAGGCAACTAGCTGGGCTTCCTTCGTGAGCCCAGCCTTCACAGTGCGGGCTTCATTCCGGCACGCGGATGCTGGCCTTGATGTGCTTCAGGTGCGCGACGATCGTGAACGTCATCAACACCAGCAGCGCCCACGAACTCCATTTGCCGACATGGACGACCGACCAGGCACCCATCTGGTTGGGATACCGCCAGATGCCGAAGAACGTATTGATGTTCTCGGCCAGCCAGATGAAAAAACCGATCAGGATCAGGGCCAGCAGCAGCGGCATTCGTCGATCCACATGTCTGGGTCGGAACAGCACGGTCGTCCGGGCATATAGCCCAAGCGCACAAGCGGCCAGGTACCAGCGATAGTCGCCGATGTAGTGGTGCGTGAAGAAGTTCAGGTAAATCAGGCTGGCGATCAAGGCGCCCATCCAGAACGGGGGATGATGTTCGATCCGCAGATCGAACAGGCGCCAGGCCTGGATGATGTAACTGCCGACCGCTGCATACATGAAGCCGGCGAACAGGGGCACGCCCAGAATCTTGGTGTACGCCGGGTCAGGGTAACTCCCGACTGGATACTGCCTGAGGTCTTGAATGCCTCGAGTACGAAGCCGACCAGATGGAACAGCGTGATGGCCTTCAATTCGTCGACGGTCTCGAGTTTCTGCCACAGCATGAAGGCCTGGATCGCCAGCGCGATCAACAGCAGGGCATCGTACCGAGGCAAGCCGAACAATCCCGCTCGTGGCGTCATGAACACTGCGATGAAGAACAGGCCGGCAAACAGGCACGCCCGCCTCCTTCATGCCGAAGTACAGAAACTCCAATCCGGCCCGTTTCCACGGATGGCGACTGGGTGGGGCAGTGGTTTGCAGCAAATGTTCGTCGATCAGCGACAGCATGGACACACCCGTTTCACATTTGGCCACAGACTATTCAGTCAGCCGGGCAATTCGGGGGCGCAGATGAGGCACAACAAAGACCACTTGCAGACGTCGCGACACGGTGTGAATCAGTTTCAAACAATCATGTCGTCCGGGTGTCCGTGACTCATGTCACGTTTAGCATCGGGCTTCGATCCATACAGTCGTTCGACACTCCTCGGGATTCCCCATGCCTGACTCGGTCCGCGTGTTGTGCCTTGGCTTCGGGAGATCGGAACAGCGCATGATGGCGCTGGTCCTGCAGTCCGCAGCGCATACGTTGCCGCGGGGCTTCAGGATCATCAAGGCGAATGAAGTGGCCGATGTGGTGGTCGTGAACTGGAGCACGCTCAACATCGAGCGCACCCAGGCGTTCCTGAATCAGCGTCTGGCCGAAGTCCCGCTGATCTCCGTGTCCGAGACCGGCGTGCTTGGTGCGCCCGGACTCTGTATTGCCGAAGATCTCCTGCTGCAGTCCTTGGCCGGGTTGGTGTACGAAGCGATTGACGGCATTGACCCGGCATCGCGTGCGAAGCCGCCTGAGTACGTGTCCTGGTTGAGCATGCGCCGCAGTTGGATGGGCGAGGTCGGTCCCTTGAGGCTGCTCGACGAGTCGATCAAGACCTACGAGGATCTGCCGCAGGCAGAGGACAAGCGGACAGAGTCGCCAGTTCCGGAAGCCCGCGAGACGCCCAACGAAGGTTTTGAAGTGCGCATGGATCGGTTGCCGCGCACGCAGTTGCCAAAACCGGCGACACCGTTTCCGAATCGCAGCGAGCCGGCCAGGAACGAACAGCCGGGCGTGCGCGCCTCCCGACCGGAACCACCAAACAGTCTCCCGATCGCGCGCCCGACCAAAACGGCACCGCCCGTCGCTGCTTTGCCGATCCATCCTCTGAATCGACTGAAAGTCTTGTTGGTTACCCCTTCGCCCGAGGCCGTCCAATCCGATCTGTCGATCCTGAGCGCCTTGGGCGCCGAAGTGCAGGTCATCAGCACGGAAGCCGATACCTTGCCGCTTTTTGCCAAGGCGGCGGTCGACCTGGTGCTGATCGATGCGCGCTGGACCGATGAGCAGGGCTATCGCCTATGCCGGACACTCGCCCACCATCAGAGCAAGACCGGCGTGCCGATCATCATGGTTGCTGCCGACCTGCGTCCGATCGAACGCGCCCGGGCAGCCTATGCCGGCAGTCAGGGCCTGATGCGCTGGCCGATTACCGAACAACAGCTCATTGAGCGGGTTCCGCCCGCGATGGCCTGGAGTCAGAAGGGCAAGCCCATTCCGACGCGCTGATTGCTTAACGTAAAAAGCCGGCTGGTGTCCGTGCCGGCATCGCTGCACAATGAGCGGGTTGACCGGACACACCCGTTTCCGGCGCCCGAGTCGGAGGTCACATGGATCAGCAGCGTTTTCATGAGTGGCTGGATGCGCTGCCTGGCGTCACGTCGGAAGTGAAGTGGCATGACGATCTGGTGTTCATGGTCTGCGGAAAAATGTTCGCGGTCTATTGTTTCCAGGGCAAGAACCACGGGCAGGTCAGCTTCAAGGTTGAAGAAGAACGGTTCCTCGAATTGACTGACCAACCGCATGTCATTCCCGCTCCCTACATGGCCCGGGCACACTGGATCTCGGTCCTGTCGTCGGCCGCCTGGCCCGAGGCGCAACTGCACGAATCGATGGAGCATGCGTACAAACTCGTACGCGCCAAGCTTCCGAAAAAAGTTCAGCGGGAACTGGGCGAGGTCTGATGAGCCTGGTGTTGATTCGCCGCGAAACCTGTGGCCTGTGTGAATTGGCAGTCGGCATGCTCGAAGCGATCGGACAGCACGACGTCGAGCAGCGCTATCTGGAAGACGATCCGGCGCTGGAAACTCAATACGGGTGGCGGATTCCCGTGCTGCGTGATACCGCCAGTGGCCGCGAACTCGATTGGCCGTTTGACGGAGTCAAGGTGTCTGAGTTTCTGCACGCGTACTGATTGCGTGGCGGAGGAGCCTGGAACTCAGTCACGTACTCACGGCAAGCGGTTCCTGCATCTCCTTGATGGGCACCATCCTGATCAGGATCGCGCCGCCGAGCCATGAAACGCCGGCGACCCAGACGACGAAGGCCGGCCAGATCACATACAGCAGCCCGCCGGCGCCTTGCGCGTGTGCAGGCAGACACGGCTCGACCGACAGCGCGTAACCGATCGGAAGGTAGGCCAGGCAAGCAGCGACCGCACGCCACGGGTTCTTCAGGCTGGCGAGCAACAACGCAAACGGAATCAGCAGCGCAATACTGTCTTGCCCGGCCTGCGCACAAGACGGGCCATGTCGCCAATAAATCAGCGCGGGCAAGGTGATGGGTGAGGAAGATCGCCAGCAAGGCGAACGCTCGTGCCCGGTCGATAGTCAGCGAAAAGCGAGTAGAAGTCATGGCTGCATGAAAACACTTTCGCAGCGCGGAAGCCTGTTGCTTCGCGGCGCCCGGTCGGGCGAAACCGGGGCAAACCGACCTGGTTGTTTGCATCCGTTCAGCCTCTATCATTGACCGGTGCAGGGCGAGGAGGCCACATGATCCGCTTGAGGTTCGAATGGAGTCTTGCCCGTGTCGGGCGTGTGTTCCTGCTCGGTGTGATCGGGGCGATCGGAGTCCTGCCCGGCAAGGTGTCGGCCGACGTGCCGGAGACGAAGGAGGGAACCATGATCTGGTCCAAGCTCAGTGCACATTGGAACAACGGCACCTTGCCACCGCCTTACCGGCGCTCCGGCAGCGTGATCATTCACGCGGATGGACGCGGTGAACGTCACAGTGTGCGAGGTTACGACAGCAGTGGCGACAACACGGTGATTGTCCCGTTTCAATTGACGCCCGGGCAGATCGATCAGTTATCGCGCGAACTGGTCCGGCTCAAGGCATTCGACACCCAATGGAAAGAGATGGATCAGCATCCCGTGGGGACGGATGAACTGGGTAACGATTGAACACGCGGGAGGGCGAGTCTCTGTGCCGCCGTTTCCGGTGGCCAAACAAGCGGAGCGCGCCGGATCCATCCATGCACTGATTTTGAACGCAGCTCCGCCGTCCGAACGTTCGGCCGCTCAAGCCGAAGAAGAAACACCCTAGGCCTGAGCACAGTTGCAGCGCGGCGGGCGAAGTGTCTGCCTAACCCCCCAACCCTCACTTGTGGGAGCGGCTTCAGCGGCGATGCCACGATCGCTCATTGCGCCATGAAGTCCGGCCGACGTGACAGTGTTTACCGTTAACATCTCTGTCCCCCTACCGACCGAGAACCTCATGACCATTTCCATGTACAGCACTTCCGTGCCGGTGTTCCGGCAACTCCTCACGGCGCTTGCCGATGTTCTGGCCAAGGCTTCGGCGCACGCGGCCGCGAAGAAGATCGAGCCGGGCGTGTTGCTGCAGGCGCGGCTCTTTCCGGACATGTTCCCGCTGCTGCGCCAGGTGCAGGTCGCTTGTGATTTCGCCAAGGGCATTGCCGGTCGCCTGGCGGGTGCCGAGTCGCCTTCGTTCGAGGACAACGAACAGACCTTCGACGACTTGCAGGCGCGCATCTCCAAGACGATCGCTTTTATCGATGGGCTCGACCCGAAAGCGTTCGAGGGCGCCGAGTCGCGATCAATCGTGTTGCGCCCCGGTACACCGAAAGAGCGCACCCTGGACGGCCACGCCTACCTGGTGGCTTATGGCCTGCCGCAGTTCTTCTTCCATGTCACCACCGCCTATGGCGTGTTGCGCCACTGCGGTGTCGAGATCGGCAAGCGCGACTACATGGGCCAATACTGAGTAACTCGGGCGGCCTCGCCTGCAGACTGCCTCGCGTCCAAAAAGCCGATTCACCCACACGGCGAAGCACAACTGCATCGTTTGTACCCCTCTGCCGCCGAGCGCGGGAGAGAAACGTCTGCTTTGCCAGGATTGGAAACATTGGTTGGTTTGTCCCTTCTCCCGTTTTACGGGAGAAGGTGGCCGAAGGCCGGATGAGGGGCCGATTGACGCGAAGCGCCGGCATCCGCCAGGCCCTTTCGTTTACCCAGCACAGCTATTCCTGTTCGGCCAGTGTCGACGTCCATGTGCGTTCGCCAGACGTCACCACAATCTCGTCACCATCAAGGATGACCGTGAACGATTGCTCCGGCGCGCCGGGGCGCAGGTGGCCTCGGCCGGTGAAACTCGCCCAGTTCGGTGCCGTCTGCAGCATTCCGAATTCGGTGATCTCGAGAGCGACGCCGGATTCGGCCTGCGCCAGACGGAACGTTCCGCGTGCCTGGCGACCGTCAGCGGAATGCGTCACTTCGACGGCGACAGCGTCGGCACCTGGCCTTGAACGGAGTCCTGTCCGGCGCGTCTCGGTCGTGTCCATGGCGCGGGCGGGCATATGGGGTGTGCGGCGCAGCGCCAGACCTGCCCGCTCGGTAGTCACCGCGCCGTTGGCCAGAGCAACCCGACCATTGATCACTACATGGCGAATGCCTTCAGAGGGAAGTGTCGGTTTGTCGAAGGTGGCGTGGTCGATGACGGTGGCAGGATCGAACACCACCACATCGGCAGCCATCCCGGCGCCAATCAGACCGCGGTCGACCAGACCGATGGTCGCCGCCGGGAGGCCGGTCATCTTGCGCACTGCGTCTTCCCAGGTCAGAACCTTCTGCTCGCGTACGTAACGACCGAGCACACGCGGGAAGGTGCCGTAGTAACGAGGGTGTCTTGCCTCGCCGGGCACCGCCCCACAATCACACGACACCGATGAGGTTGGATGCCGGAGGATCGCGACCAGATCGGCCTCGATGCCGAAGTAGGCGATGATGCCGGGGCTTTCGTTTTCGAGCAGTGACACCACCGCTTCGCCTGCCGATACCTTCATCTTGTCGGCAATTTCCTTCAGTGTCTTTTTTCGGTCCGGCAGATAGACGTTCGCCGGACCGCCGAAACGTTTGTCCATTGCCACTTCGGCTTCGGCAACGATCCGAGCGCGCAGGGCACGGTCCGCAAAACGTTCCAGCATGGCCGGGCGGCCGCCGTCCTGAGCCCAGGCCGGAATGGTGAATGCGACCAGAGCGGTCTGGCCTGCCAGGTAGGGATAAACATCCGCTGCGGTGTAGTCCCCACGGAGGGTGGCCTGTCGCATCTGACCGGTGATGACACTCGCTTGTCCCTGCTCATGTCCTTGTACCTTCATGTGCGTGATCAGCGGCATGATGCCGGCGCGCACACCGATGTCGATGGTCTCGGCCATGCCAGCCAGCGAACTGAAGCCTGATTCCGGCGTCACTCGGTCATGGTTTGCGAAATAGGTTCTGGACGGACGTGCCGCTTCGAGGACCCTGATCACATCATCGGTCTTGGCGAAGTAGGCGGGTTTGTAATCGAGGCCAGCCGATACGCCCCAGGCTCCGGCGGTCAGTCCGGCGGAAATCAGGCCGCGCATGCGCGTTACTTCTTCGTCGTTCGGACGCCGGTCGGTTTGGCCGACCACTTCGGTCCAGACACTGTTGAAGCCGATGTTCGCGCCTACGTTGACGGCCAAGCCTGCCTCGGTCGCCGACGCCAGCTGGGCCGCAAGATCGAGCGGACCCGCGCCGTCTGCGTTGATGATCTCGGTGGTTACCCCTTGCGTCAGCATGTTGTGGGCGGTGACCAGCCCTTCGGGCGAGGCGTGGCTGTGGATGTTGATGAACCCGGGCGCGACAAACAGGCCCTTCGCATCGATCTCACGCACAGCAGTCGCGTCGCCCAGATCACCCACCCGCACAATCGACCCGCCCGCGATGGCCACATCCGCCTCGTAACGTGGCACGCCCGTACCATCAATCACGGTGCCGCCTCGAAGGATCAGGTCATACGGCGCTGTGGGTGGCTGACGCACGAGGACGTTGTTGCCGGTTCCGATGTCGAGCCGCAGGCGATTGACGGCGCCATCAATCGACTCGAAGGTGAGCAGCGTGTCGGCGAATCCGAAGGTCTGGCCACCGCGGTACTCGAGTGTTTCCGGCTTCGCAGCGCCTGCGCGCGTGAACGTGAGCGTCTGATCCTGTGCCGTGATGGTCACGTTGCTGCGTTGACCGCGCCCGCGGCCTGAGTAGACGCCTGCATAGGCCGAGAGGTCGCCGGAGAATGGCTGCGACCGATTCGGGGCCGGACCCAGCACGGTTTTCGCAATATCGATCGCAATCGAGCGCGGCCCGACCGGACCCAGGGTGTTGAGCAGCACCACAATCACAAGATCGTGTTCCGGGTAATACTGCGATTCCGAAAGGAATCCCGGTATGCCGCCGCCATGGCTGATCGCTCGCCGGCCACCGACGTCCGCGGCACTGATGCCGAAGCCATAACGTAGTCGGGTGCCATCGTTCAGCGTTTCCGGTGTGGTCATGGCTGCGTACGAAGCAGGCGACAACAATTTGCCCCCGTGCAGTGCGCGATTCCACGTCACCAGATCTGCGGTATTCGAACAAAGTGATCCCGCCGCGTAGGGCCAGTCATGAGTCAGAAAGCCCTTGAGCACCAGCCCACTTTCTTCGGCGTCGTAGCCATGCACGTGGTTCTTCCTGACCGTGCGCTCGCTGCAGTAGTAAGAGCTCTTCATGCCCAGGCGATCGAACAGCCGCTGCTGAACAAACTCCGCGTACGAAATGCCGGATGCCTTCTCGATGACGAGGCCGAGCAGAAAGAACGCGGAGTTGTTGTAGATCTGCTCCTCGCCCGGAGCAAAATCGAACGGCTGACCGGAGAACATTTTCACCAGCTCATCGCGAGGGCGGTTGAGCCGCGAGAACTCCCCGAACTCGGCGAGATCCGTATAACTCTTGATGCCGGAAGTGTGATTCAGCAAATGCCTCAGCGTGACCCGATAGCCCTGAGTGGGATAGTCGGGCAGGAACTTCGTCAATTCATCATCCAGGGAAAGTTTGCCGTCCTCCTGCAGGAGCAAGATCGCGGCGGCCGTGAACTGCTTCGTCACCGAACCAATCTCATAGCTTGCCTCAGGCGGCGTTTTTACATCGAGCTCGAGATCGGCCATGCCGTATCCCCGCAAAACGATCGTCTCGCCATCCTTGACCACCGCTACCGACGCGCCGGCCACCTTGCCCTCAGCAATCGGTGCTTCAACGATTGCGTCGATTCGGGCTGCGAGATCGGCTTGCCCGAAGACCGCGCTGCTGACAAACAGAAAGGCGAGGGCGCTCGACATTACGAGGGAGCATCTGGTCATGGGCGTGGTCCTGGTCTGCCGGCTAGGGATTGCTGGTTGAATCGGGCGAAGGTATCACTCTAAGGGTCGGGATAGGCCGAATCCTGCCTGACATTCGCGCTGGCCGATCTTGCCTGGACCAGCCACCGCTTCGCCGTTGTTTCGGATATCGGAACCCTGCAAAATCATCTCTGCGAATGTATTCATGGAGGGCGCTCTGAATATTGGATTTAGCAGCGGAATCCTTCTCACTTGAGGTGTCTTGTGTCGTCGACTACCAACCGCGTAACGAGGCGTTTCGGCTGAATGTCTCACTCATCCCATCGAAAGGCTGTGCTCGATTCAACGCGCCCCCTTGAACACCGAGCATCACACGCTCGTTCTTGCGTGAACCATGTTGCGGCTCGTCTCGGCATTACTCGTCAACGAGTGATTGAGTTGGTGCTGACGTCCACCGGAGTGAGCTTTGAGAAGCCCAGAAACGAAGCAGAGTTGCTGCTGGCGTTCAACTACCTGGAATCCATGGGTATACGGAGTGACGCATAACCGGGCGTTCGCACACACGTCAACGGACACCCGTCCAAGATCCATGTCTGCTTGGATGATGCTCACACAGTATGTGCCGATCTAAGAAATATCTGACATAAAACTCAGAATCAGACTGATGCGTGGATATGGATCGCGCGCCAGACTGTGAGGCAAGTTAGTCATGGATACATACTCTATGCCACAGGCCCGTAGTCAGCTGATTCCTCGGGTTCCCGCTCCGATAGGTTGCGTTTCGCGTCCACGCCGCCCGGCGATCATTCACAGGAAAGTTTCGGATCGGCTGAGGCCGCAATTGGGGTCATCCATTGTGCAGCGGAAACGGTCCTATGGCATGCTTGCCGCATGAAGGTCAGCGAAGTACTGGAGATACTGGCTAACCATGGGTGGCAAATTGTCCGCCAAAAGGGTAGTCATCGACAGCTTCAACATCCTTCACGTCCAGGAACGGTCACTGTCGCCGGCAAGCCCAGCATCGACATACCGCCGGGAACGCTCAATTGCATCCTCAAGCAAGCTGGGCTCAAGGTCTAGGTGTCTTATGCGTTACATGGTCGTTGTAGAACACGGGGCTACCAGCATCGGTGCGTACGTACCTGATCTTCCCGGTTGCGCGGCTGTCGGTGAATCTGAGGCCGAGGCACTCGAGAGCTCATTCGGGAGGCCATTCAATTGCATCTGGAAGTGCTGCGTGAGCAAGGCCAGAAGCCGCCTGTCCCGACTTCATCGAGCGCGTTCATTGACGTGGCAGCGGCTTAGGTTGGCGTGCGCCGCGATCAGCTCCCGTTCTAGGTGAACTTCATCGGATCAAGAAAATCGTTTCCCCACAGAATCCCCATGGATTGTTTGTTCGCGAGGATTGCGACATTGATGATGAAACGAAGTGAAAGCTGATCGAAATCATGTCCGTCCGGCGAGGTTTCGGCGCCACGCCAGCGTGCAAAATAGGATGCCATCTCGTCGAAATCGGCTGGCATGATTGGCAGGTCCAAGCCTGCCGCGCAGCTGATGAGTTCTTCCGCCTCATCAGGAGTCAACCAGCCGTAAAGCCCGTCTCCTTCGGAAGCATCCTGACCGACCAAGCGCCCGCGGCCGCCCAGGTATTCCAGTAGTTGCCGCAGCCGGGCGACAGACGGACTGTCATGGCGACATAGCAAGCTCTCATAGCGCCGGATGTGCATTGACCGACCAACGAATTGGCCTCTGCCCAGACAGCGCGAGGAGATGGCAGAGGCAAGAAGCCTGAATATCTAAAGCTTCTCGTCGCCTTGGTCGGAAAAATGGAATGGACATCGAAAAAGAGATCGACAATGCAACGATCGGCAAGATCGTTCCACTTTCGCGCGCCAAGGATCGATATAGGGGCCCTCATAACCAAGTTCCCGCAAGTACGTGCAGTCCTGGATAAGGTCGGCCCGAATTGTCCGACCCAATTTCAGATCGATTCCTTCCCATAGGGATCCTGGATGCCGGCAGAGTTCGAGTAGCCAGTCTGGTATCACGTCGCCACGCAGGGCGGCCTCAAATGCCGGCACAACTTCGGTTCGAAATCTTGCGTAGTTGAATATGAAGACTTCGGCATCAGCGCCCATCGCAGCCCCGTTTCAATACTTTGTGCCCGCATTATCTCGTTGTAGAAGCTGCAGGTATACGGTGGGTGTCCAGATTGGTTGGCCCTGGTAAAGTCCGGCCATACCATGGCGACAGATAATCCACATTGGTCCCGGAACGAAGTCGAGGCGATTGTTGCCGACTACTTCGCGATGCTGGCGTCGGAACTTGCTGGGGTTCGTTACAGCAAAGCGGCGCATCGGCAGTCTCTTGCCGTCAGACTTAATGGTCGGTCCGGTCCATCGATCGAATTTAAGCACTGCAATATCAGCGCCGTTCTGGTGGATGCTGGTGTGCCCTATATCTCCGGTTACAAACCTCGAGGCAACTTTCAGGCATTGCTGGAAAGGGTGGTCAACGAACGGCTTCAGGCGGACAAGGTGATTGATCTGTTGGCCCGTGAGGACGCGGATCGTCAGATCGCGGTGCCTGAGGTCGCGGACATCTTGTCGGTCCAAAGGCCCAAGCCGCTTCCCCCAAAGGAACCGGTTCGGGCGCGCAGCAATGACTGGCCTCCCGTTGTGCGTGCGCCAACGAACTATCTGGAACGCGAGGCGCACAATCGGTCTCTCGGTTTGGCGGGGAACAGTTCGTGTTGCAGTTTGAGCAGGCCAGGTTGATTCGGGCAGGCCATGAATCGCTTGCTGCGAAGATCGAACACACTTCCGTTGTTCGGGGTGACCACGCCGGTTTCGATATTCTGTCGTTCGAGACCAATGGCCGGGAGCGGCTGATCGAGGTCAAGACCACCCAATACGGGGATCGCACGCCGTTTTTTGTCACGCGGAATGAACTCGAGGTTTCCAGTACGAGATCGGACCAGTATCGGCTTTATCGGTTGTATGAGTTTCGCCGTAAGCCGGCGATGTATGAACTGCTTGGGGCCCTGGGCCAAAGCTGCCAGTTGCTTCCTCGGACTTACATGGCGGTTCCTGCTTGAGCTGTTCTTGAGCATCGGTGCGGGACTGGCGCAAGACCCATGGGCATATGATCGAATGAAAGCTTTTGCGATTGAGCCGCAAAGATGCAGGAGGGCGTTGCCGGTTCTTCTCTTGCAATATGCCCGAAGCAGATGAGGACAATCTGGCGCCAAGACTATTCCGTCGCCAACGTGTCATTTGGCCTTCGGTCAACTGCTCCGACCGAATCTTCGCGCCAAACTGCCCCTCATCCGGCCTTCGGCCACCTTCTCCCGCTCGCGGGAGAAGGGCTCTTTGGATTGGTCTGGAGCGGTCGCGCAAGCAGCTTCAGCCGCAATGGCAATGCCGGCAACTGGCCATCAAATCGGTTGTTCCCAAGCAATCACTGACGATGCAGGTCAATCACCACCGCCGTCGCCACCACCACCCGAATCACCGCTGCTGCCGTTGTCCCGAAACCCGGCATCGCGGTTGAGGGCGCGATCGAAGGTCACGCCCTGAGCCATTTCTTCGCGTCGGGTGTCATCCGGATTGTCACGGATCCAACGCAATGCGGTCCAGATCATCGGAGGCAGAATCACGAGTACTACACCAATACACGCAGCGACCACCGAATCCATCCGAACTTCTCCGTTCGTTGTATGCACTTGTCCGGAGCGCCAAGGATCGGCGCTCCGGCTGTTGCGGGCAGCGTTTGCGGCAATCAGTGGCTGGTTGCGGGCTCCGGAGTGGCTGCTTCAACTGGTTGACCCTGTTGCATGTCGATCGTGCGATTGGCCTTCCAGTCGAGCGGCTTGGAGATCACGCCATTCGGGCCGTCAACAAAGTCGGTGCCGGTCCATGGTTTGCCGTCCTTGTCGAGGTAGAGCTTGTTCATCTCGGGGTGGTTGAACGGACGTGAGCCGATGCGACCGAGTACGGCGATCTGGCCACCGGTTTCGTCGACGGCACGATCGCGCTCCAGGCCACGGCTCAGCGAGAGGGCCGGGGAGGGCGTTTGCCAGTGGGCGATCAGCTGCGGCTTGGGTTGTGGGCTGAAGCCGTAGAACTTCGGCTGGCTCTCTGGCGAGAACAGCTGCACGACCTGCAGGCCGTTCTTGCCGTCGGCGACATAGGCATACAGCGATGCATTCGTGCTGGCTGCCACGACGTCGCGGGCGTCGGTGATCTGACCGTCGCCGTTGAACATCTGGTACAGCACCGGCGCTTCGGGCTTCGTCACGTTGACGATGGCGATGCCTTCGCTGCCATTGGCGACATAGGCGTACGTTCGGGCGACATGCAGTTTCTGTGCGCTGGCCAGCGCGACGTGTGCACCGGTGACCTTTGGCTCAGCAGGGTTGGTCACGTCGATGACTTCCAGGCCTTTGGCCGTGGTCGCGAACAGGTAACGGAACTGCACCTGGCTGGCACGTGGATCGTCGAGCGCGATGGTCGTGACGTAACGCGGCTTCAGCGCGTCGGTCAGGTCGAGTACGACGATGCCCTTCGGAGTGGCCGCATAGAACCATGTGCCGGCGATGGAGAGATGATGCACGCCATTCAGCACGCCATTCTCGTTCCAGGTCAGCGCGCGTTCCAGATGGTTGTTGCGGAACTCGCCATCACTCAGCGTATTCACATCGACAAGGATCAGGCCCTCTTCGGCATCGGTGATGAACGCGTAGTTGTAGATGCCCAGGAAGGCCTGTTCCATGTTGGTCTTGCGCATCAGCTCACCCTCGTTGCGCGCCGGATGGATCGGCTGGGTGGTCGGCAACACGACACAGGTGGCGTTCTTCGACTCGACATTGATGTCCTGGCCGAGTTCCGAGCTTGGGGCACTGACGATGCGCTGCGAGAAGCCCTTGTTCGCGACCGAGGCGATGTCATAGACCCGCATGCCCTTGCGGCCTTCGGCGACAAACAGGTATTCGCCACGATGCTGCAGGCAGGACGCGACGTTCGAGTTGTGCGAGAAACCTTCCGGCAGTTCCTGGCCACGTTTGCCGTGTTTCTCGAACCGTTCCGGATACGCATACCGATGCAGGAAGGAACCGATCACAGCCTGAGGTTCATCCCATTCGGTGACCGGTACCGCGCTGATCGACTTTTCGCCGCCGACAAAGGCGTTGAAGCCGAGGAAATCGACGAAGTCGGTGCCCTGCAACAACAGCTGGGCCATGATGGCGTTGTTGTCGTTCTGCTCGCTCAGATGGCAATCCGTGCAGGTCTTGGTTTCGCCGCGACGCTCCGTATGCGGATAGTGCGGGGCAAAGGCCTGCGACGAGAAGCCGGACGCCGAAATCGGCGGCTGCTGGATGTAGATCCGCTCGCGGTTGCTGTTCGTCGAGCTCAGGATCAGTGCGGAGCTGGATCGGACCGGTGCGATCTTGTGGTCCTTGACCTCGCCGTGGATGCCGAGTTGGAACATGTCGTCGCGCGCAACCTGCGGGTTGTAGGTCGCGAAGTTGCGGGTTTCACCGCCTTCGTAGTGATTCCGCTCGGATTTCCAGTTGGCCTGGATCGGTAGATGGCAACCACCACAGCTGGTGGTCCATGAGGTGTGGCAGGTGTAGCAGAGCATCTTGTCTTCGTTGTGGGCGCGCTCGGCTTTCGGTACATCCGGGCCCCAGTTCTGCAGCGCGGGGTCTTTCGACACCGTATGCGCGCGGGTGGCCTTGGCGTTGTAGTCGGGGTTGGCCTGGTTGGAGGTGTCTTTGAGAAGGGACAGCGTCCATTCCAATCCCGGTGTGACCACGGAGCGCTGGATCAGCTTGCCGTCGACCCACTCGAAGCGTTTCTTGCCATCGCGATTGCGCAGCAGCGACAACTGCTTGCCTTTCGGGCTGGCCATTGGGCCGCTGGTCGACAGGTTGGGGTAGGCATCCGGCGTGCCGTGGCAGTCTTGGCACTGGATTTCGACACCGGCCATGACTTCACCGACGATGTGGCCGTTGCTGTGGGCGTCCTGCGCAAAATGGCAGTCCACACACTGCAGGCCCAGGTCGACGTGGATCGACGACATGTGCACGGCTTTCTCGAACTTCTTTGGATCCTTGTCGTCGATCGGCTGATTGTCGGACGTCAGCAGCGTGCCTTCACGATCGCGCTTGAACACGGCACGGAAGTTCCAGCCATGGCCATGGTAATCGGCGAACTGCGTGTCTTTCAGGTTCGGGTTGTTCTCGGCGACCTGATGCAGGAACTTGGGATCGGACCACAGGCCGCGGATTGCCGCTTCTTCCGGATTGCGCTCATTGATCACCCGGATTTCTTCGTCTGTCGGTTTCTTTTCCTGCTTCGGCCACATGGCTGCAGCATCGGCTTCGTAGTCCCACATGGTGTAACCGAGCATCGTGTTGATGAACATGTTCGGCTGGTGCATGTGGCAGATCATGCACTGGCTGGTCGGGATCGCACGCGTGAACTCGTGCTTGAGCGGGTGTCCCGGTTCGTTCTTTGGAATCGTCGGGTCGCTGGTCTGCGTGGTGCCGGTGCTGCCGAACTTGGCGTACACCGCGGAGTGTCGTGGGTCGCGGTCGTTTGCGTAGACCACGTGGCAAGCCGTGCAGCCGGAGGACCGGAAGTCGCCCGGGTTCTCGTTGGTGCCAAGGAACCACAGGTGCGGATCGTTCAGGCGCGTCTTGTGGATGTTCAGCACCGGAATGGCGACACGCTGGCCGGTACCGCCGGCGCGATTGCTCTGCTTGAGGTCCGGGCGACCGGGTTCTTCGAGGCGCTGGATCTGGCCGAGCGAATTGGGCAGGCCGGTTTCGGCGAACGTGGTGTTGATGTTGCGTCCTCCACGCTCGAACACACGGAACACGTCGGCGGGCGGGATCACTTCCCAGGCCGGCAGCGGGAAGAGTTGCGGCAGGATGCCGCGTGCGACCATCTCGTCATCGGAGCCGCCAATCAGCGCCTTCACCACATTCGGCTGCGAGTCACGCGTGTAACTTTCGCCGAGGATGTAACGCTTGTAAGGCAAAATGCCGTTGTTGTAGCTCGCGCCGCCCCACAACATGGCGCTGGTCGCCATCAGGCTGCGCTCGACCGCCTGGACGGTTTGCAGATGGCAGGCACCACAGGCTTCGCGCGCAATCCGCAAGTCACCCGGGTTGATGAAGCGGATGAACTCAGGGGATTCCTTGTTGAGCTTGGCAAAGCTGCCCGGCGGGTTGGCGCTGGTCGGGAAGTGGCTTGGGTAACGCGGCAACACGTGCGCGCTGTCGACCGCGTTCTGATACATCGGGTCGAATGGCGAATGGTGACCGAAGGAATCCTTGCCATGTTCCTTGCCGTGTTTTTCGCCGGCCTTCGGCACGTGATCGCCGTAGGTCACCGCATGGCGCGGTTCGAAGCTGTTGTTTGGCGCTTTGACGGTGGCGTTGCCACCGTGGCAGTCGGTACACCCCAGCACAACCGCCGGTGAGGCATGCATGGTGTGCCGATCGGTGCTGGTGTGGCAGGTGACGCAGCCTTCGCTCTTGGCATCGGCTTCCGCTTGTGACTGATTGAACGGGGCATCAGGTGCCGTGACGTAGGTTCGCTCGACGGGCTTTTCTTCTGCAGACTGGACCATCATCGGCAAGGCCAGCAACGCGATCGCGAGTAGAATCGCACTTCGGCTGCGTCGAGCAGGTAATGCCCCGGTGATGCCTGCGCCGGTCCGGCATGGGGTCAGGTGTGTCTCGATCATGGTCCTGGCCTCAATAGCTGAAGATGAAATTGCCGAGCACGGTGTAATACGTATCGTCGTCGCCATACAGGTCCTTCATGCCGTCGCCGGGGTGCAGCAGCGCGCCGGACATACGGAGCACGATGTTCTGCGTCGCATACGGACGCCAGATGTAGGCCACCGAGAAATCGGTGCCGATGTGCTCGTCGATCGGGGACTGATTTCGCGCGACCTCGAGCACCGTACTGTCGTCGAACCACAGTTCGTTGAGGTTCACGCTGACCCGGGATTCCGGTGTGATGTCGAGATCGGCGCCGATGCCGATCAGGTGCAGGCCTGGGTTCTCGAAATTGGACTGGCCCAGTTCACGCGAGGACCGCATGGACGGCAGCAGCGAGTTGCGGCCAGCCAGCGCCACACCGCCACCGCCGATCAGCGGCACGTTCTGGCGGATCCAGTAACTGGTGTCGGCGCCGGCGAAGATCGGGTTCTCGAAGATCGCGTCATAACCTTGCGACTTGTCGTCGAACGGGTTGTCGTCGCCGCTGGCGTACGCCAATGAAGCGCGATAGCGGACCCAGTCGAAGTCCATTGACGCTTCGGCGGCAAAGAAGCCAGCTTCAATGTCGCTTTCCCGACCGGTGAACGTGTTGTCGTTGTCGCCGAGTGCGACGTAACCGGAAGCCGTGAGATTCAGACGACCAAAGTGGCCGTCGCCGTTGAGGCCGAGATACGTGACGTCATATTCGCGCGGCATTTCCGTGCCGAGCGAAGCAGGGCGGGCGAGGAAGCCGTTTTCGTCGAAGAAGAATTCGTCCTCGCGATTGCGGTTGTGCACGATCGTCGCCTGCGACGTGAAGCCGACCACTGGCCAGTCCTGTCGATACAGGTTGGCGATGAAGATGTCGTCGTCGCGGAAGCCTTCGCCGATGTCGTTCAAACCCGAGTTCGTGTCTTTTTCCAGACGCCGGAACCAAGCGAGGTTGTACTGCCAGAGGTTGTTGTCGCGGTTGCCGAACACCCGCAGGCCGAATTGCAGGTCCTGGAACAGGAAGCCGCGGAAGTCGGTCGAGAAGGGCTGGATGCCGACGCGGATTGCATCGAAGTCGTAGCGGTCACCGATGTTGCGCAGATGTTTGTCGGCGAACAGTTCCTGCACGGCGACAAAGCCGTCGTCACGCGTATTGCCGAGTCGAGGATCGATCTGCAGCACACGTACGTCGTCCACATCCACCCGGTTGTAGTTCATCGCCAAGGTCAGGCGATACTCGTAGTCGGGTGGCTTGAACGTCGTGTTGCCCTTGTAATAGACGATGCCGGCCAGAAATGTCTGGGACAGGATGGTCTGGTCGACGCCCGAGAAGATGTCGTTCTGCAGCGGATCGTCGGACGAGGTGATGCCGGTTGGCGCGGGAATGGACCGGGGCTCGATGACCGTATCGGACACACCGATCAGGCTCAGGAACCAGTCTTTCCCATGGAAGGGTTTGTCGCCTTTCCAGACGTTGTTGTTGTAAGGGTCGTACCAGGGGTATTTGACACCCAGCGTTTCCATGATGCGCCAACGGTCGGGCACCGGTATGAATTCGCCGATGACATCAGCCGGGGCGGGTTCGATCGCACCCTCGTTACGGTCGGGGAACTCCGGTTTGGCCGGCGCCGGGTGACCCGGACGGCGACGCGGAATGCCTGAGGCATAGGGGTCGTAAGGCCCGGCCAGTGCGGCGGCAGGCAGCAAAGACCAGCCGGGGACATAGTCGTCGGTTGGCGCTGCGACGGCTGTGCCACCGAGGATCAACAGGCCCAAACCAAGGGACATTGCCTGGGTGAGACGCTTGACCGTCAGTGAAGGGACGAGGGCGGTTCGTTGATTCATGGGCGTCCTCATGTCACTTGCCCTCACACACGTTCTGTTCGGTCGAATTCAGGAACGGCCCCTGCGGACATTGCACGTAACGCAGTCGCGTGTTGTCGGGCACCAGCAGGTCGGCGCGGATCGCCGGTGGCGCGTTGCCGAAGCCGGTGTTCAGCGCGACGGCAGCGTTGTGCAGGCCCAGAAACGCGATCATGTCGTCCTGGTCAACACCATCACCCGATACGCCAATCGCACCGATCAGTACGTTGCCGCGGTAGATCGGTACGCCGCCCGGGAAGATCTGGATGCCGTTCCTGGTGGCGGCATTCCGCGTGCAGCCGAGATTGCTGCCCTCGGGGCGAAGCTCGAGGATGGGTGCCGCGTCGGCGGATAGATAGGCCGTGAGAACCTGCGTGATCTGGTTGTTGGCCATGTCGAGTTGCAGGCCATCACTGAATGGGCTGAATGCCGCAAACGGTTTACTGAACGGGCCATGTGGGGTGCCGTCGACGCCATCGGGGAAGAACGGCCGGGCGATGTTGCCGATGGCGCGGGCGCTGATGGCGAATGGGCCGGATGCGTTGACCGGTACCCCAGCACCGCCGAGGAAATCGTCGCGGCCGAAGAAGGCGCGCGTGGGGGCCACGTAGCTGCTGCCAATCGAGAACCCGGCTTGTGGTGTTCCGGTCGGGCCGAGGTAACGCACGGGCGGCAGGGCTGTCAACTGCTGGGCAGCGGTCGACAGGCTGAAGAAGTTCGCCGAACGGGCTTTTTGCAGCGCGACGTCCAGACCGAACACCGGCGCATCACGGGTGCGGGCGAGCGCCAGCACGGTGCCGGCCGTATCGACCACGGAGATCGACACGCGGGCCTGCGAGTTGGTCGGTCGACGGATCTGCGCGCGGGCACGATTGGCGACCGTCAGTGCTTCCTGCATGATCCGGCGCGCTTCAGCGGCCGTCAGCCCCTGCGCGACGCTGGAGCTGCGCGGCGCATATCGCGGTGCACCGAGGTCGTCGACCAGCACGAAGGCATCGAGCCCCGCGTAGTCGGCGCCGGCCGGCGCAATGCCTGAGGCCGGTGTGCCAAAAGCGGTGCCCGGCACGATGGTGGCGCCATTCGTGAAGGCGAACAGGCTCAGCAAGGCGCCGTTGGACAGGGACGCGAACCCGGGGCTTGCGCGGGGTCGCGGGCGAGGTCGCTGAACTCGACATCCGTGAACCGGAAGGTTTTGCCGTCGGCCGTGATGCGGTCACCGCGGCGATCGGCCGGTGCCGAGAAGCCGAAGGTGCCGGCCCAGGCGATGAGTTCGTCGGCATTCCGGTCGAAGTCGCTGATGTTGCGGTCGAGTCCGTAGGTATCGTCGGCGGCAATGCCGATACCGCCCACTGGTGTGCCGCCCTTGTAGAGCGGGAATCCGCCGGGATCAGCACTCAGGCCAAGCGGAGAAGCTTTCGGGCCAATGGTTGTTGCGGAACCGGCCGGCAGCACACCGGCCAGCACGGGCGCCGGCAGGTTGATCAGGTCGGAACACAGCAGTTGGGAAAACTGAACGCCAAACAGCGGGCCCTGCGGGGCCGCCGAACTCGCCTGGGTTGAAGTGTTCCTGGACGATCTGACTGGCGGTCCGTGTCGAGAACGCATTGCCCTCGGACGACAGATAGGCGCCGGTCACCGCTTTCGAGATGGCGGCCAGCTCGCTGGGAATGATGTTGATGTTCTCGAGGCCGCCCTGGACACCCCGGCCGGAACTGATGGTGACCGTGGTGCGCGCACCATTCATCCGGTAGACACCGAGCACGTTGCCGACCCGGTCGACGACCGCGATGGTCGCCGCCGCATTCTGGGCTGTGGCCTCATTCGCCGCTTGCGCGATGACGCGCTGGACGTCGGTGACGGTCAAAAACGAACTCGCATTGGCGCACTGGCCCGTGCACTCCACCGGAGTCGGTGGTGGTGCCGTACCGATCGGATCCGGCGAATTGCCGCTTCCGCTGCAGGCCGCCAGCATCACAATTTGAGCAGCAACTACTAATCCCTTGGCACGCCTCGACATCCCGCGTCTCCCCAGACTCAATCTCCGGTCGATACTAGTTGACTGCTCCTTCACACTCAACCACGGAAAAAGAGGGGGGCGACAAACCTGAACAAGGGCGTTGCCACGTCAAATTTGCGATCATTCCCGCACTCTGGCAGGGCGCATCCGCGCGACCCTGTCGATCACGTTCACAGGATTCGAAATGACTTGCACACGGAACAAGCTGGCATTGGTGGTTTTGGCTTCCTTGCTGACGCAGGGCGCACTCGCGCAATCAGGCACGGGGACCTACCTCATCAAACTGCCCGATCCGGCCGCAGCCGCGTTCGAATCGCGGACACAAATCGCGGATTCCAGCAAGGCAGCCCTACTTAGGCCGACGGCACCCTCTGTGACCGGGGCCCGGCGGCTCGACGCCAAGAGTGACGCGGTGCTTCGTTACCGCGGTTATCTCGGTGAACGTCGCAATCAGTTCCTGGCGGACGTGTCCAAACTGCTGGGTCGCCCGGTGCAATCGCTGGCACATTGGGATCTGGTCGGCAACGGCATGACTCTGGCCTTGACCGCAGACGAGGCCGAGCGCGTCCGCGCGCTGCCCGGTGTGAAGGCCGTCGAAATCGAGCAGATGGAACGGCTGATGACCGGCGTGAGCACGCGGTACGTCGGTGCCGATTCCCTGTGGAACGGATCGGTTCCTGGCTACACGGCAGGTTTCCGGGGCGAAGGGGTGGTGGTCGGTGTCCTCGATACCGGCATCAATTCCGGGCACCCGTCCTTTGCTGATCTGTCACCGGATGGTTACAACCACACGAATCCTCGCGGCGTCCGCTACGGACTCTGTGCCGGGAATGCCAACGCACGATGCAACGACAAGTTGATCGGCAACTATGACTTCGTCAATGAAACCGGCGCGACCGGTTCCGATGCCGGCAAGGACCTGGAGGGTCATGGTACCCATGTGTCCTCGACGGTCGCCGGCAATCCGCTGCCAGTGACCTTGTCCGGCACCGGCTTCCAGGTCCAGACCAGCGTGACGGGCGTGGCGCCGCGAGCGAACCTCATCTCCTACAAAGTCTGCCGTGTCCGAGGTAGTGAGACGGGCGGTTGCCCAACCAGTGCGATCATCTCGGGCCTGAATCAGGCGGTTGCAGACGGCGTCGACGTCATCAACTACAGCATTGGCGGCGATCCAGTCGAAACGCCCTGGAATGACAGTTCAGCCATTTCGCAAGCGTTCCTGAATGTGCGCAATGCGGGCGTCGTGGCGATTGCTGCAGCCGGCAACCATTCGGGCACGGAGTCCGCAGCTGTTTCCCGACCGGCTTACGCGCCCTGGGTGATGGCTGTTGCGAACACGAGCAGTGACGCGCTGTTCCGAACCTTGCTCGGTAATGTGAACGGTACCGGTGTGACATCGCCGTTTGATCTGGCCGGCGCAGCACTCAGCGGTGGGGTCGCCGAAGCGGAAGTGGTTTATGCCGGTGATTTCGGCAATGCGCTCTGTGGCACGGGCACCTCGCAAGGCACGACGCCGAATGGGGCTTCAAACCCGTTCTCCGCCGGTACCTTTACCGGCAAGATCGTGATCTGCGATCGCGGCACGTATGCCCGCGTCGAGAAGGGTTTCAACGTGAAGCAGGCGGGTGCCGTCGGCTATGTGTTGGCGAACACCAGCACGGAAGGCGGTTCGTTGACTGCAGACCAGCATTTTCTGCCAACGGTGCACTTGAGTTTCACCGATGGTGATCGATTGAAGTCCACCGTTCGCACGGCTCGAAATGCCAGTGGTTCGATCCGCGCCCGTATTGATGGTGTGGTGCAGTCGAATCTGGGGCGGGGCAGCGTCCTGAACACGTCGAGTAATGTCGGACCGGTCACGACCTATGCCGACGTGCTGAAGCCTGACCTGGCGGCGCCCGGCAGTGACATCCTCGCAGCGTTCATTCCGGACGCGAACAGTATCGGTTCGCTGACCGGTACTTCGATGGCATCACCCCATGTGGCGGGTGCTGCGGCACTGATGCTGGCCGCGAATCCGGCGTGGACCGTCGATCAGGTGTATTCGGCGCTGCTCACTTCGGCGACGCGCAATGTGGTCCGGGACGACGGCGTGACCCCTGCAACCTTTTACCAGGGTGGCAATGGCATGCTGACGATTCCGAAGGCAGTACGCTCCGGATTGCACCTGCGGGTCAGCGGCAGTGAATTCCTGGCCGCGAATCCTGCGACTGGCGGTAACCCTGCGGCACTGAATCTGCCGTCGCTTCACCGCAGTTCCTGTTTGCCGAGTTGCAGTTTCACGCGAACGTTCACGGCCAATGTCGGCGGTACCTGGGCGGCGACTGCGACGGTGCCACAGGGCATCGTGCAGGTGCAGCCGACTTCGCTGCAACTGGCGGCTGGCCAATCGGCGTCGGTGACCGTCACCGTGACGCCGCCGTCGGGTGGTGCTGGCTGGCTGGACGGCGTCCTGAAGCTCGCCAGTACGAGTTCACCTCAATTGATCGCCGACACCGAACTGCCGATCTCGGTGTTTGCGCCCGTGCAGTTCAACAATTTGATCGTGACACTCGACAGCGCCAGCAGTTCGGGGAGCGGCAGTCTCAGTTTTGTGCCGGGTGCTGCCGTCGACGAAATCACCGTGCGCGACACCGAACTGAAGGTGTTCGATTTCCTGCCGATCAGTGCCGGCCAGGACCCAACCCCAGCCGAACCGTATGACAATACGGCCAACAACTTCACGCGTCTCGTGACTCGCCCGCAGGTTCCTGCCGGCGTCGATGCCACACGCTCGGTCATTTACGTCGAAACCGGTTCCAACACCAGCCAGGATCTGGATCTCTTCGTCGGCATTGACCGAAATGGTGACGGCCGACCGGCGCTCGACGAGGAACTGTGTCGTGGCACCGGAAACACGGCGCTCGAACAGTGCCTGTTGCGAGGCGAATTCCCGAGTACCGCCACCCAATACTGGGTGATGGTCCAGAACTTCCAGTCTTCAGCCCAGGGTGGTGATCAACCCAAGCTTGCCGTCTACAACGGTGCACTGGATGGTGGATTCGATCTGCAATTTTCCGCACAGGCCCAACTCGGCAAGTCCGCACAGGGCCAGAACGTTCCCGTGGCGGTCAGCTGGCATTTGCCGGCCATTGCCCCGGGCGCGTCGGCCATGGCCATCGTCACTTACGGTAGCAGTCGTGAAACCCCGGGCAATCTGGCACTGGTACCGGTACTGATCAAACGGTCGAACAGCAGCACGTTGCCGCCGCTCGTGTTGAAGGGCAGTTCGGACAGTCGCACGTTCATTCTGCAACCCGGCCAGGCTCATGATCGTGTGATCGTCGATGTTCCGGCCAACGCGAGTGTATTGGTAGCACGGACCGCCGGAATCGGCGGCAATATCGAACTCTATGCGTCGCGGCTGGGCAGCGTCGGGAGTGGTCCGGGCATTCCGCTGGCGCCCACACGCGACCTGCAGCCGTTCCGCTCGTTGTCGGCCAGCAACGACGAAGTGATCGCGCTCGAAGGCAGTGCGCTGACGCCCGGTCGCTACCACCTGACGGCCGTCAATGCCGGAGCGACGGCGGCGACGGTCACCTTGAGCGTCAGCGTGGAACGTATTGGGGCGACTGTGCAACCGCCGGCGAACGGTTACTTCAATCCGGCACGAAGTGGACATGGTGTGTTCCTGGCCCGTACGCCACAAGTCTGGGCGCTGGCCTGGTACACGTTCGACGCTGCCGGCAAACCACTCTGGTACACCGCTCAAGGTGCAGCGGCCGCCGCTGGGGACGGTGTGTGGTCGGCGCCGATCTACCGTTCGACCTGGAATGGTGTTCGGGACAACCCGCAACAGGTCGGTGAGGTGATCCTGACGTTTGATGGCGCCGGCAACTTCACGTATTCGTGGTTCCTCGATGGTCAATACGGCAGCGAACCGTTCCAACCGATCGGAACTCCGCAGTGCGCGATCGGCAACTTGTCGGTCGGCGGTGGTTGGTTGCGTCCGGACCAGTCGGGGTGGGGCAGTTATTTCCTCAATTTTGCCGGCAACTTCGAGGCCGAGGCCATTTATGTCTACGACACCAACGGCCTGCCACGCTGGGTGATCGGTGATGGCACCTATGCCACGACGCTGCAGAAGAACCTGTTCCAGGTCAGCGGCTTCTGCCCGACGTGTGCGGCGGTCACCACGACACGCACACAGGTCGGCACAGCATCGCGAACGCTCAATTCATCAACGACGGGAACGTTCAGCAGCAACTTCACGTTTGCCGACGGACTGACCGGAAGCTGGGTGCAGAACAACGTGAATTGGGTGAAGCTGACGCCGGATCTGGCTTGCGCCCGGCGATGTGTAACCCTTGAGCTTCGCTTGCGAAGCACAAGGGCGGTGTTGAACCGGGCCAATTCGAGGTCGCCAGATTTCGCTCGCTCGGTTGCTCCCCCAAGTGCAGCCCTCCCAACCCTCCCCGAACATCGGGGAGGGCTGATCTGGGCTAGTCTGGGACTTCGTGGCATCGCGGCTCAGGTCACGCGGAGCCTGGACTCACCTGGCGGCGCTCAATCTCCAACAACGCCGATGCGGTGGGCATACAGCGCCGCCTGCGTGCGGTCATTCACGCCGATCTTCTCGAAGATGGCGCTGACGTAGCCCTTCACGGTGCCTTCGGTCAATTCGAGGATTCGGCCGATTTCCTTGTTCGAGCGACCTTTCGCGAGTTCGCGCAGCACGTCGCGCTCACGCAGCGTGAGGGTGCCTAGTGGTCCGCTGCCACCGGCTTCGTCGATGGCCTGTTGGGCGGCAGGGTGCAGATACCGCACACCCGTGATGACCGTGTTGATCGCACGGCGGATCTCGTCCTTGTTCGCATCCTTCAACAGGTATCCATCGGCGCCGGCTTCGATCAGTTCGCGCACATGCCGGGCTTCGGCAAAACTGGTGAACGCCAGGACCCGAAGGCCGGGTTGCACGATCCGGGCGCGCCGGATCAGTTCGGCGGCCGGCATCCCGGGCATTTTCAGATCGCTCATCAGCAGGTCTGGCCGGATGCGGGGCAGGGCCTCGATCGCGGCATCCCCGTTGGCTGCTTCGCCGACGACGGACATTTCCTCGAACGCTTCCAGAAGGGCACGCATCCCCTCGCGGACGACCGCGTGGTCATCGACAAGCATGATGCGGATCGCGGCAATTCCCATGATGTCTCCGATTGGCAGCGTGCTGAAGGCGTTTGTGCGGTGGCGTTCAACGGCCTGGTCTGGCTTCCGGGAGCTGACCGGAACTCTGACACAGACGGATGGTCTACTGCCTGACCCTTTTCTACCACTGACGAAAGTCAGTTGCACCCAACTCAGGAATGCAGGGCAACACGATCCCGGCGCGGCAGGGCAACTTCGACCACGGTACCGCTGGGATGGTTGGCGACCGAACGGTAAACACCACCTAGCGACGTCATGCGCGATCGCATGCTGTCCAGTCCAAGGCCATCCTTCCGCGACTTCTGCATACCCTTGCCGTCGTCGGCAATCCGCAGTGTGATGATGCTGTCACCCATCCGCACCGAGATCGCGATGGAGCGGGCCTCGGCGTGTTTGAGGACATTCGAGACGGCCTCCTGGCATACGCGATACAAGGCTTCCTCGTGTTCGATGGCTTGCGGCGGTATCCGCCGAAATCGAAGCGGAGTTCATGCGAATCGCCCGCCATCCGCCGAAGCAAGGGTTCGATGGCGCCTGGCAGGCCATGGTCCTTCAGCCGTTCAAGGCCGAGGAATGCCAGGCCGCTCTTGGAAATGCCGTCACGTTGTTCGTTTGGCGAGAGTTCCTTCAACAGCGCGCGCAGTTCCGCGAATCCGGTCTGGGCCAGTTCATGCAGTCTCAGCGCACGTCGCTCGCCCTCCACGGCATCACGTTTCCAGGCCAGGGGCAGACTCTGGGCCATGAGGCTGATCGACGACAGGATCTGCGTGACGTTGTCATGCAGGTCCCGGGCCAATCGCCCGCGTTCAGCCGTGATGGCCGCGAGTTGTGCCTCACGGAACAGCCGACTGTTCTCAAGGCCCACGGCCAGTGCCGCCGCGATGATCTCCAGACTGGAGACATCGAGTTCATCAAACGGACGGTCGGACTCGACATTGATCACGCCGATCACGTCACCTCGGAGGATGATCGGCACCGCGAGTTCCGCGGCAGGCGGGGTCACTCCCGGTGGTGTGATGTACCGCGGGTCAAGGGCGACATCGTTGACACATTGACTGCGTCGTTCCGTCACGGCCGCGCCCATGATGCCTCGTCGGATCGGAATTCGATCGATGTGCTTGATGCGGTGCTTGTAGTCGCCGCCGCGGATCCGGATGACCAGCATGTCGCGGTCTTCCGGGTCGATCAGCGGAATGTCGATGTTCGGAAACCCGAGCATGTCGTGCATGGCGTCGGCGACCTGCTGCAGTAGTGTCAGTTCGGTATCCGCACTACCGGCCATACTCGAGACCCGCGCAATCAGCGCAAAACGTTGTGCCCGGCGACGTTCGGCGGCATAACGCCGGGCATTCTCGATGGCGATGCCGGCATGGCGCGCGAACAAACCCAGCAGTGTCATGTGTTCGTCGCTGAACTCGTGACCCGCCCGGCGCCGACGCCGAAGAATCCGATCAATTGGTCGTGCCAGAACACCGGCATGCCGACCACTTGATTGTCGACCAGCTCGGGCAGGGTGATCCGGGCCAGATCACCGTATCGCGCGATGACCGGCGCACGTGTGGCCAGTACCCGGCCGGCAAGACCGATGCCGGGGCCCATTTCGGAGCCGAGTTCGCGATCCGGCATGTGATAGACCGCTTCAGTGCGGATGACGTTGCGTTCGGGATCGTACAGGCCAATTGTGCCGTCATCGGCGCCAATCAGTTCGCAGGCATTCCCGATCAAACGGGTCAGCAGGGGTGTGAGCTCGAGTTCGCTCGACACGTCCTCGACCATGCGGCTCAGGGCCTTGATTTTCGGGCTGTCGGATTCCATCGCTGTTGCCTGGCGTCTGGTTGTCGAGCTTATCCGTTCGCGGCGGGCACTGTCTTTAGTGGGCGGCACAGTCGCTTCACGCCATCAGATGAGATTCGGTCACCGGAACCGAACTTGGTCCGAGGGCCACGAACACGGAAACAGCTTGTTCCGCACTTCGGTGAACATTGGATCGAGCGGCGCTTCACAGTGCGTGGGCGCGCCGGTGGTCGGGTGCTGGAAACTCAGTGAGGCCGCATGCAGCAGCAGGCGTTCGCAGGCGAAGTGATCGCGGAACAATCGATTGTGTTCGCTGCGGCCATGGCTGGTGTCGCCGATCAGGTGATGCGAGATGTGGTGGAAGTGTCGCCGGATCTGGCGGTAGCGGCCGGTTTCCGGCCACACATGCAGATAGCTGTAACGCTGTTGCGGATACCGGCCGAGTTCGATCGGCACGGTGGCTTGTGCCAGCACCTCGTAGCGGGTCAATGCATGCTGCTTGCGCCCGCCCTCTTCGTCGGCCAGGTCGTACAGGATCTCGCCGGGGGACTGAGGCCAGCCTCTGCAGACCGCGATGTACCGCTTGTCCATCGTTCGCGCCATCAACTGTTTGCCCAAGGCGCTGGCCGCAGCGCTGCTGCGCGCAATCAGGATCACGCCACTGGTCGCGCGGTCGAGCCGGTGCACGGGATGCAGGGGCCCATCGAATCGCTCGGCCAGTTCCGTCAGCAGGTCGGTGTCGACATCGTTCGCCATGCGACTGCGATGGACCACCAGTCCGGCTGGCTTGTTGATCACGATCAACGCATCGTCGACGAGTAGCTGCGTGTCGTCAGTCAACATGTCAGGGGCCTGTCACGGCGATCTTCTGAGGGTCGAGCCGCACGTCGAACCAGTTCATGCCCCAGTGCAAATGGGGGCCGCTCGCCCGTCCGGTGGCGCCGACGGCACCGATGATCTCGCCCTGGGCAACCCGGTCGCCGACCGCCACATCCAATCGGCTCATGTGAATGAACGCGCTGGAGACGCCGTGCCCGTGATCGATCAGGACCGTGCCGCCAGTGAGGACCAGCCCGGTTTCGGCAAAGCTGATCACGCCGGCCTGGGGTGCGGCGATGGGTGTGCCGGTTGGCGCAGCCACATCCACTCCGTAATGCGGGTTCTTGGGCACGCCGTTGAGCACTCGCTGACTGCCATAAACACCACTGATGCGACCCCGTGCCGGCCAGTAAAATCCACCGAACACATCGGAGCGATCGTCGTTGCGTTCGCGTGCCTTGGCGACACGCGCCTGCTCGGCGGCAATCCGGGCTTCGGTCGCGGGATCCGGATTGACGGTTTGCTGCGGCAATCCATTGACGCGCTCCACCGCATACTCGCGCGGCAGCAAGGTCAACACGCGCTTCTCGGCGCTGCCATCCGGATACTTGAACTCGAATATGGCCTGTCCCTTCGGGTCGGGTCCGACACCGGCCACGAACCGTCCATCGGCGGTGAGCAGCAAGCGGCGGGCGCCGAAATAGACCGTACTGCCCGGGACAGTCTGGCCGAGAATCAGCCCTCCCGGTTCGACGGAAGTGGGCAGTTGGGTGCGCGACGGGGAGTCGCTTGCGGAAATCGCAGTGGCGACCAGCATGAAGATCAACAGGAATTTGGGCATCCGGTCAGCGTAGCCGCGTGACGGTCGGGTCCGCAACGGGCCGTGACCTGCGTAAAATGGGCGGCCTTCCTATCGCCGCTTTGTTGTCGCCCAAACATGTTCCACATCGCGTTCTACAAATTCACGCCACTTGCCGATCTGCCGGCCCTGCACGCGGCAGTCCTGTCCTTGGCCGAAGGTCTGTTGGGGAGTGTGCTGCTGGCGGACGAGGGCATCAACGGGATGCTCGCGGGGGATGCCGCGGCCCTGGATCGGTTCGAAGCGGCAGTGTGTGCCCCTGAATTGGCTGGCGGAGCGTTTGTCGGGATGGTGTTCAAGCGAACGCCGGCCACAACCGTGCCATTCCAGCGACTCAAGGTTCGCATTCGGCCGGAAATCGTGCCGCTCGGCATTGCCGGTATTGATGGCCGCGATACCGGCATGGATGTGCCGCCTCTGGCATGGCGAGAACTGCTGGCCCGCGAGGATGTGGTGCTGATCGACAACCGCAACCACTTTGAATACGAGTACGGCCGATTTCGCGGTGCACTGGATCCACGGGTGGACAATTTTCGCGAGTTTTCGGCCTGGATCCGTGATCAGGCCCCGCATTGGCAAGCCGAGGGCAAGTCGATTGCCATGTACTGCACCGGCGGGATCCGCTGCGAAAAAACCTCAGCGTGGATGAAGCAGGAACTCGGCGTGCCTGTTTTCCAGTTGCAGGGCGGCATCCTGAACTACTTCATGCAGCTGCCGGACGCTGAGCGCGAATTCGAGGGCAGCTGTTTCGTGTTCGATGAGCGGGAGGCGCTGGCGCCAGACCTCTCTGAAGTGCATCGGTCCGGCGAAGTGACCGGTTGAAGCACGAGGCTGCACGAATGCAGCCTCGGTTGCTGACCCTCATCAGGCCTTGCCAGCCTCGATCTCAGCCTTGTGTTTCGCCAGACGCAGCCAGGTATCGACGACGGTATCTGGATTCAGCGAGACCGACTCGATCCCCTGATCCAGCAACCACTCGGCAAGATCCGGGTGATCGGACGGGCCCTGGCCGCAGATGCCGATGTACTTTCCGCGTGCGCGACAAGCTTTGATCGCCATCGACAGCAGCATCTTGACGGCATCGTCGCGTTCGTCGAAGAGGTGCGCCACCAGGCCGGAATCGCGGTCCAGACCCAGCGTCAATTGGGTCAGGTCGTTCGAGCCGATCGAGAAACCGTCGAACAAGTCGAGGAACTGATCGGCAAGCAGTGCATTCGACGGCAGTTCGCACATCATGATCAGCTTCAGACCGTTCTCGCCGCGCTTGAGCCCGAAGCGGGCAAGTGTCTCGATGACCTTCTGGCCCTCGGCCACAGTCCGCACAAACGGGATCATCACCCAGGCATTGTCGAGGCCCATGGTCTCGCGAACCTTGCGCACGGCGCGACATTCGAGCTCAAAACAATCGGTGAAACCGGGATCGACATAACGGCTGGCGCCGCGATAACCGATCATCGGATTCTCCTCGTGCGGCTCGTACTGTCGGCCGCCGATGAGATTGGCGTATTCGTTCGACTTGAAGTCGGACAAACGCACGATGACCGGATTCGGCGCAAATGCCGCGGTGATGCTGGCAATTCCTCGGCAAGACGATCGACGTAAAAATCGACGGGACTGGCGTAACCGGCCATCCGCTCGTCGATCTTTCGTTTCGTGTCGGCATCCTGACGGTCGTATTCCAGCAGTGCACGTGGATGCACGCCGATGTGGCTCGCGATGATCATCTCGAGACGTGCGAGGCCAACACCCTGGTTCGGCAGCATGGAAAAATCGAATGCTCGCTCCGGGTTGGCGACGTTCATCATGACTTTCAGTGGTGCCGGCGGCATGTCGCCCAAGTCGGCGGTGATACATTCGAACGGCAGCAGGCCCGCGTAAATCAAACCGGTATCGCCTTCAGCACACGATACGGTCACTTCCTGACCATCGCTGATCGTGCGGGTCGCATTGTTGCAGCCGACGACGGCCGGCACACCGAGTTCGCGCGCAATGATGGCTGCATGGCAGGTGCGTCCGCCGCGGTTCGTGACGATCGCCGAGGCGCGTTTCATGACCGGTTCCCAGTCGGGGTCGGTCATGTCGGCCACCAGCACGTCGCCCGGATTGAGTTTGCCCATTTCGTCGACGGAGCGGATGACTCGCGCCACACCAGAACCGATCTTGTGTCCGATCGCACGGCCCTCGCAGACCAGTGGACCCTTGCCACTCAGATGGAAGCGCTCGATCTGCGTGGCGTGGGCACGTGACTTGACGGTTTCAGGGCGAGCCTGGACGATGTAAATCTTGCCGGTGATGCCGTCCTTGGCCCATTCGATATCCATCGGGCGGCCGTAATGCTGCTCGATCTTCAAGGCTTGACGGCCCAGTTCTTCGACATCGGCATCGCTGATCGAGAACTTCTTCCGGAGTTCTTCCGGGACCGGTTCCGTACGGACCCGTTCGCCCGGACGGTCGGAATAGGTCATGCGGATCTGCTTGTCGCCGAGGGAACGACGAATGATCGACGGACGGCCGGCGTTGAGGGCTGGTTTGTAGGCGTAGAACTCATCCGGGTTGACGGCGCCCTGGACAACCGTTTCGCCCAGTCCGTAACTCGACGTGATGAATACCGCGTCGCGGAAACCCGATTCGGTGTCGAGCGTGAACAACACGCCGGATGCGCCGACATCGGATCGCACCATGATCTGCACGCCAGCCGAAAGGTAAACGTCTTCATGCTTGAAGCCGTGGTGCACGCGATAAGTGATCGCACGATCGTTGTACAAGGACGCGAAGACTTCCTTGACCTTGGCGACCACATCATCCGCACCGGTCACATTCAGGTAGGTTTCCTGCTGCCCGGCGAACGAGGCATCCGGCAAGTCCTCGGCCGTGGCCGACGATCGCACCGCCACGGCGATATTGCTGCCTCCGGCTCGCTGGCACAAAGTGGCATAGGCCGTGCGGATTTCGGCTTCGAGTGCTGCCGGCATCGGGGTTTCGGCAACCCAGCCGCGAATCTCCTGGCCGGCGCGGGTCAGTGCGTCGACATCATCGATGTCGAGCGCGGCGAGACGCGCAAAGATGCGCTCATGGACCTGGCCGTGGGCGACAAATTCGCGGAAGGCTTCGGCCGTGGTGGCGAATCCCGTGGGCACCGAGACGCCCAATTGAGACAACCCGCCGATCATTTCCCCCAGCGAGGCGTTTTTGCCGCCCACGCTGTGGAGATCAGTGAGACGAAGGTCATCAAGCCAAAGCACACGCTCAGTCATTACCGACTCCGGGATAGGGCAGAAGGCCGCGAATGATCCTTGGTTGTTCTGGAGTGGGCAACCCAAACATTCGTCATGTGCCGTCGATCCACAGCTTCTTTGCGGATTCCGGGCCAGTCCGCGACAATCGGGGAGACTTGCCCGGAGCCAGAGTCATGACCAAACGCAGGGTGTTCTACATCTCGGACGGCACCGGCATTACCGCCGAAACCATCGGCCATAGCGTGCTGACGCAGTTCGGCGGCGTCGAGTTCGAAACGACGCGTTTGCCGTTCGTCGATTCGATGGACAAGGCTCGGGAAGCTGCCGAGCGGGTGCGCAAGGAAGGCGAGGAGTCCGGACTCCGTCCGATTGTCGTGAATACGGTCATTGATCCGGAGATGTCGCTGTTGATCTCCGACAGTGGCGCGCTGATGCTGGATGTCTTCGCGCCGTTCATCGCGCCACTGGAACTGGAATTGGGGACCAAGCGCCAGCCACGTGTGGGTCAGGCTCATGGCCTGGTGAACTTTCAGGAGTACGAGTCACGCATCAACGCGACAAATTACGCGCTGTCACACGACGACGGCATCGATCCAAACTTCAACGACTCGGAGGTGATCCTGGTGGGTGTCTCCCGATCAGGCAAGACGCCGACCTGTTTGTACCTGGCGTTGCAGTTCGGGATCCGCGCCGGCAACTATCCGCTGACGCCTGATGACCTGGAGCAGGGTGAGTTGCCGCAAAAGCTGCTGGCACACCGGCAACGCCTGTTCGCGTTGACCATTGATCCGATTCGACTGCGTCAGGTGCGCGAAATCCGCAAGCCCGGCAGTCGATACGCGACCTTGGATCAATGTCGTTACGAAGTGGCCGAGGCCGAAAAACTGTTCAAGCGTGAACGCCTGCCTGTGCTGTCGACGACCCACACGTCGATCGAGGAAATTGCCAGCAAGGTGTTGCAGGCCTTGGGCATTCAGCGACATCTCTTCTGACCGGCCGCCCTGCGGGCACAGTTGCAGAAACTGAACCAGATGCAGCAACCTGCTGCCAGGACTTGGCAAGGATGGTTGTGGGGAGCGCCCTGGATGGTTCCGGCGCGATTTGGTTGACCCAAATCGCGTCGTCGCGGATCACTCTTCGCTGCCGTCCACTGATTTGTATCCGAAGAAACTCTTCAGAAGCTCGTCCTTGCCGTCATATTCACCGGCTGTCACGGGTACAAACTGACTGATGCGCAGCTCATTGAGTGCGGCATAGCCGTCGGTGTCTTCGTGCACTTTCAGCAGCGCTTCGGTCAGAGCCTGTTTCATGCCCGGGTCGACGCCGGGCGCGGCGGACAAGGCCGGGCCAGGAAATTCGCGGGTGGTGGTGATGACTACCAGATTCGGATACTCATCCTTCACGATACTCGGCACGATGGCGGCTTCGGCTTCGCCGGCAAACACGATTTCGACGCCATCACGCCAGCTGGCCGCGGTGGACATGACGTTCGGCTGGCGGACCGGATCCGGAAAAATTTCGGCGAGCAGCGCAAAGCCCATGCTCGGGCTCGGCATCGTGACCACGCGTGCGCCGATCAAGCCACGTGAACCTTTTGCGGCTACTTCGTCCATCGACAACACCGCATAACTGGTGTTTTCGACGGTTTTCAGCAGCGGCTCGAACTGAAACCGCTTGGCGCGATAGTCCGTGAGATGGGCCTCGGCAAACATGAAGTCGACAGGCGCATTCTGTCGGACGTCGCGCCAGAAGAAGTGAAAATTGCGCGGGTACACGAACGTGACCGTGTGGTTCAGCGGCTTCAGCGCCCGGTTCAGGTAATAGGCCAGCGGCGCATAAACCTCAGCGGAGCGTTGCGGACTGTAGTGGGGTTCGATGGCAATCTTGAATTCCGCCGCCGCAATCGATCCGGCAGCCAAGGCAAGCGACAGTGCGGCACACATCCGGGTGAGCGTCTGTTTCATGTTTCCTTCCTTACGTGATTCAAGCATTGTTCGTGTGATATCACGACTGCCCGACGCTGCCAATGGTCTGAAGGGCCTCCCAGAGGTGTGCCGAAACGAATGTTCAGGAATCGGCGAAAATCCGCGTGATTACTGGTTGTTGTTCACGCAGATTGTGAAGTTCCATGCCGTCTTCCGGGCTGTGCAGGACGGCCAGTGCGGCGTCGCCCTGGACCCAGACCAGTTCACCGACGGACTGGGAGCGGTCAGCCCCGAATACGGATTCGCCAACCTCACCGCCGGATACTCCGGACAACGAGCACAGGGCCCGCTTGTTCCGACCGAGGAAATGGGTGCGGGCGACGATCTCCTGGCCCGGATAACAGCCCTTGTTGACGCTGATGGCATTCAATCGTTTCAAGCCGAGGGCATGGGCTACGAACCGTTCACTGGCACCAGAGGCCAGGAAAGGAAGCCCAGATTGCAATTCCGTCAACGAGGGCAGGGGGGAGTCCTGAGTCGAAGGGGCCAACCAGTAGGTATGGTCCGCAGTCGGGCCGGGCAACTGGGCCGCGGCGTCCGGGGGCGGATTCGCGCCGGCCTGAAGCGTCAAATCAGTCGGCAGATTCAATTTCACCTTGCTGCGGAACAGGAATCGCTGCAGTCGATCGCGAATTTCGGTTGCGCGACCGAAGGCAATGGCCGCCACGAAGCGGTCCTGTTCGAGCCGGAACAGTGGGAAAAACGCGATCACTCGGCCTTGCGGATTCAGCCAGGCGCTCCATTGCCCCGCACCTGGCTGGAGCGACTTCACGTCACTCGAAAACTGAGACTGGGCGAAGCTGGCTGCATCCGGTCCCGTCAGATCGAACAGGCCGATACGTTTGTTTTCGGTGGTGTCGGCGGTCATCACACTTTCCCTAGCGGCAAATGGCATGCTTGTAAACGGCTTGTCCGCTCCAAGCGTGCGGGCTAACCTTCTGCAGGTACGCGACCCCATATCGGGGTGTCGGTCATTCAAAACAAGTGTCCACTTCGAATCCCATTCCTGCGCCAGCGCCCACAGCGACTCCTGAAACGACCGGCGAACCGGCCGCCAAGCCGTTGCCGGTGCGCGAAATCGGTGGCCGTGAGGGTCCTGAGCCAACTCGCTTCGGAGACTGGGAAAAGAACGGACGCTGCATAGATTTTTGACGCCTTGGCGAGGTTTCCAGCCTCACCATGGCGTGCCCGGCAAACCAGCGATGGGATGCCCGGCCGAGCTCTGCACCAGCAGGGTGTCGGCGAGAATGGGAGCCTGCAGGTTGGGGCTCGAAGTAAAACTGCCGCGGGTTGCCCTGGCGCCCGCATCGTGGACACGAGGTGCTTTTTATGGCCGTAAAACGACCGCTGTCACCCCATCTGCAGGTCTATCGACCTCAGCTCACTTCGACGCTGTCGATCCTGCACCGGATCACCGGGTTGTTGCTGTCGCTCGGCGGCACCTTGCTGGTCGCCTGGGTCCTGATTCTGGCGCAGGGGCCTGACCATCACGAACATCTGCAAGCGTGGGCCGGTGGCGGCATCGTCAAATGGCTGGTGTGCGCCGGTTTTTATGTCTTTGTCTTCAGCTTGGTCTACCACCTGTTGAATGGCATTCGCCATCTGGTGTGGGACGCCGGATACGGTCTCGACATTCCGAACGCGTACCGCAGCGGCTGGGTCGTCGTGGTCCTGAGTGTCGTCATCACGGCCCTGCTTGCATTGCGGGCCATGATCGGAGGTGCCGCATGAGTCTCCAAACGCCCTTGGGTCGTGTTCGCGGACTTGGTTCTGCCCGTGAAGGTGTTGCGCACTGGTGGGCACAACGCGTTTCCGCCGTGTTGCTTCTGCCCTTGTCGATCTGGTTCCTGAGTTGGGTGCTGCCCGTGCTTGGCCAGCCGTACAGCGATGCCCGGGTTTTTGTGGCACAGCCACTGAACGCGTTCCTGCTGCTGACCTTCATGCTCGCGCTCATCTATCACGCGTTGCTGGGCGTGCAGGTGGTCATCGAGGACTACCTTCACACCCGCTGGCTGGAAGTGAGCCTGCAGGTGGCGATCAAGTTGATCGCCTTTCTGGCCGCATTGGCCACTGCGTTTGCGTTGATTCGCATCGTTCTGGGAGCCTGAATCATGGCGAACGACGCCTACAAGATCATTGAGCACAAGTACGACGTTGTTGTGGTCGGCGCTGGTGGCGCGGGCCTGCGCGCGACCATGGGCATGGCTGCCAAGGGTTTGTCCACAGCCTGTGTCACGAAAGTCTTTCCGACGCGTTCACACACGGTCGCGGCACAGGGCGGCATGTCGGCTGCCTTGGCCAACATGGGGCCGGACGACTGGCGCTGGCATTTCTTCGATACCGTGAAGGGATCGGACTGGCTGGGTGACCAGGACGCGATCGAGTACATGTGCCGCGAAGCCATTCCCGCGGTCATTGAACTCGAGCACTATGGTGTGCCGTTCTCGCGCACCGACGATGGCAAGATCTATCAACGTCCGTTCGGTGGCATGACCACCCAATTCGGCAAGGGTCCGCCGGCGCAGCGCACCTGTGCGGCCGCTGACCGGACCGGCCATGCCATCCTGCATTCGCTGTACCAGCAGTCGTTGAAATACGACGCACGTTTCTACATCGAACATTTTGCACTCGACCTGATCTTCGACCAGCACGGCGCCTGTCGTGGGGTGCTGTCTCTGGACATGGCCGAAGGCACGATCCATCTGTTCCGGGCACAGGCTGTGGTGTTGGCGACCGGTGGGTATGGTCGCGCGTACTTCTCCTGCACGAGCGCGCATACCTGCACCGGCGACGGTGGCGGCATGGTGCTGCGTGCCGGCCTGCCTTTGCAGGACATGGAATTCGTGCAGTTCCACCCGACCGGCATTTATGGCGCGGGCTGCCTGATCACCGAAGGCGTACGTGGCGAGGGCGGATACCTGACCAACAGCAAGGGCGAGCGCTTCATGGAGCGTTATGCCCCGAGCGTGAAGGATCTTGCGCCGCGCGACATGGTCAGTCGCTGCATGACCATCGAAGTCCGTGAGGGCCGCGGTGTGGGTGCCGAGAACGATCATATCCACCTGCATCTGGAACACCTGGGTGCCGCGACGATTCACGAAAAACTTCCGGGCATTGCGGAATCCGCGCGAATCTTTGCCGGTGTCGACGTCACACGCGAGCCGATTCCGGTGTTGCCGACCGTGCACTACAACATGGGCGGCATCCCGACCAACTTCCATGGCGAAGTGGTCATCAAGAAAGACGGCAACCCCGATCATGTCGTGCCTGGCTTGTTTGCCATCGGCGAAGCGGCCTGCGTGTCGGTGCATGGTGCGAACCGTCTGGGTTCCAACTCGTTGCTCGATCTGGTCGTCTTCGGTCGCGCAGCCGCCAATCGCGCGGCGGAAGTCATCAAGCCGAACGGCGCACAGAAGCCGCTCGCCAAGGATGCCTGCGATCCGGCCCTGGCCAATCTCGACAAGTTGCGTTTCGCCAAGGGCAGCACGCCGACGGCCGACATCCGCCTCAACATGCAGCGGACGATGCAGCGTGATGCCGCAGTCTTCCGGACCGGCGACACCCTGAAGGAAGGTTGCCGCAAGATGTCCGAGATCTTTGACTCGTTCGGCGACGTCAAGGTGACCGACCGCTCGCTGGTATGGAATTCCGATCTGGTTGAAACGCTGGAGTTGCAGAACCTGCTGGGTCAGGCCGTGGCGACGATCTACTCGGCTGAACACCGGACCGAGAGTCGCGGCGCACATGCCCGCGAAGATTTCCCGGCACGCAACGACGAAACCTGGATGAAACATACGCTGGTGTCGATCGATGAGTCCGGCAAGGCCGGGTTCGACTATCGCCCGGTGCACATGAACACGAATGGTGATGTCGAGCCGGTACCGCCGATGGAGCGCAAGTACTGATGGATTCGACCGACCGCAGCGGCGGATTGTTGGCCTGGCAGTGGCGCCTCTACGCGCGCAACCACCAAAGCCGGGCCAATCTTCTGTTGCATATGGTGGCCGTGCCGATGTTCATCTCGGGCGCGCTTGCTGCGGTTCGCCTTGCGTTTCTTGGTGCCTGGCTGGCAGTCGGAATCTGCGTGCTGGTCATGGTTTTTCGTTTCTGCTGCAGGCTGTGGCCCACAAACGTGAGCTGGAGGCACCGGTGCCTTTCCGAGGTCCGGTGGATTTTCTGGCCAGGGTGTTCGCCGAGCAGTTCATCACTTTCCCCCGATTCGTCCTGTCTGGTGGCTGGAGCCGTCAACTGGCCGGTCGCCCTGAAGTCTGAGGTGATCCATGGCTGAATTTTCCTTACCCAAGAACTCCAAGATCGGCAAGGGCAAGCACTTCCCGGCCCAGGGCGCCAAATCGCCGAAACAGTTCAAGGTCTATCGATGGAGTCCGGACGACGGTGCGAATCCGCGCACGGACACCTTTGAGGTCGATCTGGCCAGTTGTGGTCCGATGGTTCTGGACGCGCTGATCAAGATCAAGAACGAAATCGATCCGACGCTGACGTTCCGGCGATCCTGCCGCGAGGGCATCTGCGGTTCGTGTGCGATGAACATCGACGGCACGAACACGCTCGCGTGCACGAAGGCGATCGACGAGGTCAAGGGTGAAGTGCGGGTCTACCCCTTGCCGCACATGCCGGTGGTGAAGGATCTGGTCCCCGACCTGACGCACTTCTATGCACAATACGCGTCGATTCGCCCATGGATGCGCACGGAAAGTGTGCCGCCGCCGGATCGGGAACGCCTGCAATCGAAAGAAGACCGGGCCAAACTCGATGGTCTGTACGAGTGCATTCTGTGCGCCTGCTGCTCAACCTCGTGCCCGAGTTACTGGTGGAACGGCGACCGTTACCTGGGCCCGGCGATTCTGCTGCAGGCGTATCGCTGGATCATTGACTCGCGTGACGAAGACACCGGTGAACGCCTCGACAACCTCGAGGATCCCTTCCGCCTGTATCGCTGCCACACCATCATGAACTGCACAAAAACCTGTCCGAAGGGTCTGAATCCGGCGAAGGCAATCGCCGAGATCAAGAAGCTGATGGTGCAGCGGCGCTCGCTCTGACGCCGACGCCAAGACGTGAGCGAGGAAACACTCAGCCCGGAACAGATTCGCGTGAAACGCCTGCGCTGGCGCTGCCGGCGTGGCACCACCGAATTGGATCGATTGTTGGTTCGGCACCTGGATCTTCTGCTTGCGCGTGGCTCGGAAACCGACCTGGACTGCTTCGAGCGGCTTCTGGGCGAGGAAGATCGGGAGCTTCAGCGATGGTTGCTCGGTTACCAGGTCTGTGACGTTCCCGAATTCGAGGCCATGATTCGTGCAATCGGCACCGTCGATCGCGCTTGACCTTGGCCGGTCCTGGCTCCTGGCCATGACTGTGCTGATCAGCCTGAGTGCTGCGGCGTACGGCCTGTTCGTCTTGTCCGGGCTGCCGATTCACTTTCGGTGCCAGCCTTGATCACGATGGTTGGCCTCGAAGGCCGCCTCTGGCAGTCACTCACGACAACGCGCCGGGTCGTCTTGCAGCCCAGCGGGCATTGGTGTCTGGACGCGGACGAGCAGTTGTGGACCCTGTCCGCAAGCCAACGATTCCCGGCGGGTGTGGTTCTGCATCTGGTTGCCGTTCTCCCTCAAACCGGGGCACGTCGGATCACCGTGATCCGGGATCAGGTGGATGCCACTTCCTGGCGGTGTTTGAACGCCTGGCTTCGTGCTGACCGTTCCATTGTCGGGAATCGCGCGGCGGTTTGATCCGTTGCTGAAGACCACATGGTTGAGCGTGCTCCGGATTCCCGGACGCTGCGTGGATCGGGAAACGCCACCCAACGGTCCCCAATGCACCTGGTTAATGCGAGCACTGTGATCCAGGACAGTGCCCATGATGGGCTGACTCCGGCCGGGTTGGCAATTTGGCCGATTCACGCACAGTGCGGCTGCGCGCTCGAGGAAATTTGGTGAGTCGACTGTGCCTTGGCTACACTTGCGGGCTTGACCATTGGACTTACCGGAACAGCCATGATTGAAATCAATCCAATCGCAAGCCGCATCGCGGATCTTGCGGAGCGCACCTCGTCGCTCAGGGGGTACCTTTGACTTCGACAGCAAGCGTGAGCGGCTCGAAGAAGTAGGTCGCGAGCTCGAACTACCAACGATCTGGGACAATCCGCAGCGTGCCCAGGAACTTGGGCGTGAACGCGCGATGCTCGAAAAGATCGTCAGTGAGTTGAGCGGGGTCGGCAATGGCCTCGAAGAAGCTCGGGAGCTCCTGGAAATGGGCGCGGCCGAAGGCGACGAAGGAACGGTCATCGCCGTCCGTGATGATGTCGAACGCTTCGCGGCGCGGATCGAGAAACTCGAATTCCAGCGCATGTTCTCGGGCAAGATGGACTCCCATAACTGCTTCGTCGAACTGCAGGCCGGTGCCGGTGGCACCGAAGCGCAGGACTGGACCGAAATCCTCACGCGCATGTATCTGCGGTTCGCCGAGTCGCGCGGCTGGAAGTCGGAAGTGGTGGAAGCATCCGACGGTGAAGTGGCCGGCATCAAGGGCGCAACGATCCGCATTGAAGGTGAGTACGCGTTCGGTTGGCTGAAAACCGAAACCGGCGTACACCGACTCGTGCGCAAATCGCCATTCGACTCCGACAATCGACGCCACACCTCGTTTTCGTCAGTGTTCGTGTTGCCGGAAGTGGACGACGACATCGACATCGAGATCAACCCGGCCGACCTCCGTACCGATGTGTACCGGGCGTCGGGCGCGGGTGGTCAGCACGTCAACAAGACCGAATCCGCGGTCCGTATTACGCATAACCCCAGTGGTGTGGTTGTGGCCTGTCAGACCGAGCGCTCGCAACATGCCAACCGCGATCGGGCGATGAAAATGCTGAAAGCCAAGCTGTACGAGATCGAAGTCCAGAAGCGCAATGCAGAAAAGAATGCATTGGAAGCGACGAAGGCGGACATCGGCTGGGGTAGCCAGATCCGTTCCTATGTGCTGGACCAGTCACGTATCAAGGATCTGCGCACCGGTGTTGAACGCACGGACACGCAGAAGGTCCTGGATGGTGATCTCGACGAGTTTGTCGAAGCGAGTCTCAAATCCGGCCTCGAAGCAGGTTCCCGGCGCCCGGACAACAACTGATGGATAGGCCAGTACGGAAGGACAGGTCATGACTGAGCAGAAGAACGTTGCCGAGACCGTTGTGGACGAGAACCATCTGATCGCCGAGCGCCGCACCAAACTGGGCGCGCTGCGCGGGCAGGGTATTGCGTTCCCGAACGATTTTCGCTGCGACGCCTTTGCCGGTGACCTGCAGGCGGAATTCGCGGACAAGGAACAGTTCACCGCGGAGTCGATCCAGGCTCTGGGCCGTGAGGTCTCCGTCGGTGGACGCATGTTGTTGAAACGAGTGCAGGGCAAGATCGGGTTCGTGCAGTTGCAGGACATGACCGGTCGCATCCAGTTGTTCCTGAGCGCTGCTGAACTCGGCGAGTCGTTCGAAGCATTCAAGTCCTGGGATATCGGCGACATTCTCGGCGTTCGGGGTGTGCTGATGCGCACGAAGACCGGCGAGCTGTCGGTGAAGGCGACCAGTCTGCGACTGTTGACCAAGTCGCTGCGTCCGCTGCCGGACAAATTCCATGGGCTTGAGGACGTCGAACAGCGTTATCGGCAACGATACGTCGACTTGATCGTCAATGCCGAGTCGCGCCAAGTCTTCCAGTTGCGGTCACGAGTGGTCTCGCGGCTGCGCGCATTCCTGGATGCTCGGCGGTTCATGGAAGTCGAGACGCCGATGATGCATCCGATTCCCGGTGGCGCGACTGCGCGTCCGTTTGTCACGCATCACAACGCGCTGGACTTGCAGATGTACTTGCGGGTTGCGCCAGAGCTGTATCTGAAGCGATTGACGGTGGGCGGATTCGACCGGGTGTACGAAATCAACCGCAATTTCCGGAATGAGGGCGTGAGCACCCGCCACAACCCGGAGTTCACGATGCTGGAGCTCTATCAGGCCTACGCCAGCTACACCGAAATCATGGACATCACCGAAGCCATGATCCAGGACTCCGCCGCGCAATTGTCGACCGACATGCAGTTCACCTGGGACGGGCACACGATCGACCTCGGCAAACCGTTCCGACGCTGGCGCATGGACGAAGCCGTGCTTGAGCACAATCCCGAGATCAAGCCTGAAGAGCTGCGCGACCGTGCTGCCATGGTCCGCCACTGCGAGCGGTTGCGTATCCACGTCAAACCCGGTTACGGCTGGGGCAAACTCTTGCTGGAAGTGTTCGAGAAGACGGTCGAATCGCAGTTGGTGCAGCCGACCTTCATCACCGATCATCCGGTCGAGGTCTCTCCTTTGGCGCGCGCGAACGACCACGATCCCGAGCTGACCGATCGTTTCGAACTGTTCATCGGCTGCAAGGAAATTGCCAACGGCTTCTCCGAACTGAATGATCCGGAAGATCAGGCCGAACGATTCCGTGCACAGGTCGCGCAGAAGGACGGCGGCGACGACGAAGCCATGCACTTCGACGCCGACTACATCCGTGCCCTGGAGTACGGTATGCCGCCGACCGGTGGTCTGGGTGTAGGCATCGATCGGCTGGTCATGCTGTTGGCCGGAGTCGGCTCGATTCGTGACGTGCTGCTGTTCCCGTACATGCGGCCCGAGGCCTGAGACCGTTCATGGCGGCCTGGGCAACCGTCTGTTGCAGGGCGATCCTGGCGGTTGTGATGCTGGGTGGAACGATCGAACTTGGCGCCGCCGGAGGTGGGTCAGGCACCTTGTATTCCAAGTTGCCGCAAGTCTCGGCAGGCACGATCGAGCGTCTGACCGACGTGCCTTGGTCTGGTTTGCCCGAACGACCGGTCGATGTCTGGATGCCGCCGGGTTATCCGGACCAAGCCCCGTATGCTGTGCTCTACATGCATGATGGCCAGATGTTGTTCGATGCAGAGGGTTCCTGGAACCGTCAGGAATGGCAGGTCGATGAAGTCGCCAGTCGTTTGCAGGAGTCCGGTGCCGTGCGGCCGTTCATCGTGGTCGCGGTTCACAACCTGCCTGCCTCCAGACATGCCGAATATCAGCCACAACAGCCCTTCGAGACCCTGTCGGAGGCGGCGCGTGAGGCGCAGATGGCGCAGCGCCGTGACGCGAATACCTTGCTCTACGACGGCCCGGTGCGATCCGACCAGTATGTCCGCTTTCTGGTTCATGGCTTGAAGCCGTTGATTGACCGCCGATACGCGGTATCGCCTGATGCGGAATCCACGATGATCATGGGTTCAAGCATGGGCGGATTGGTGTCTTGGTATGCCATGTTGCGATATCCGGGCGTGTTTGGCGCCGCAGCGTGTCTGTCCACACATTGGCCTGGAGGTTTCCCGGGTGCCGAGAATCCGCTCGACGATGCCTTGATCGAGTGGTTCGGCCAGCATTTGCCGAAACCGGGGAACAATCGATTCTGGTTCGACCATGGCACCGCCACACTCGATGCCTTGTACGGATCGCTCCAGACCAGGGCCGATGCAGCGCTGGGAGCCCGGTTACCAGGCGGCGGATTGGCGTACGGTTGTTTATCCTGGCGCGCCCACGAGGAGCGCGCCGCCCGGCGAGGATCCTGCGATTCCTGCTGGGCCGCCCGCCCACCGAAAACCAACCCGACCCAGTCCTCATCCCTCTGGGTGTGGGGTCGGTCGACACTCGTCTTCGTCGGGTCCGAATGAACCGCCGGTCGAAGTGCTAACATTCACGCCCGTTTTTCCCTCGATATTGTCCCCATGACCCGGATCATCGCCATTGCCAACCAAAAAGGCGGCGTCGGCAAGACCACCACCGCGGTCAACCTGGCGGCCGCGCTCGCTGATGCGCGCCGAAAGGTCCTGCTGATCGACCTCGACCCGCAAGGTAATGCCACCATGGCCTCGGGGATCGACAAGTCACAGGCAAAGCCGAATGGCTGCGAAGCACTGCTTGAGGAAGCCACGGCCGATGAATGTATCGTGCCGACACAAGGCGGATTCGACCTGCTGCCGGGCAACGGTGACCTGACCGCGGCGGAAGTGAAGCTGATGGACGAAATGGCGCGTGAGACCCGGCTGCGATCGGTGCTGGCGCCGGTGTTGTCGCGTTACCAATACGTCATCATCGATTGCCCGCCATCGCTGAGTTTGCTCACCTTGAATGCACTGACGGCAGCACAGGGTGTGCTGGTGCCGATGCAGTGCGAGTACTTTGCGCTCGAAGGCTTGTCGGCGCTGATGAACACCATCAAGGCAGTGAAGACACGGATCAACCCGGAACTCGAACTCGAAGGCATCCTGCGCACCATGTTCGACGTGCGCAACAACCTCGGCAACGATGTGTCCAATCAGCTCACCAAACATTTTGGCGACAAGGTCTATCGCACGGTGGTGCCGCGTAATGTGCGTCTGGCGGAAGCGCCGTCGCATGGTTTGCCAATCTCTCAATACGACCGCGAATCGCGTGGTGCAATCGCCTACCTTGGATTGGCTGGCGAAGTCATCCGTCGTGAACGCAGCAAGGCGCCGGAACAACCGGCGACGCCTTAGGAATCTACATGTCTTTAGCAAAAAAACGCCCGGGTTTGGGCCGCGGCCTTGATGTCCTGTTGGGCATGGACACCGGGCCTGCCGCGGATACCGCGGCGACCGGCGGCGAAACCCTGACCGAATTGGCCATCTCGGCGATGCAGCCGGGCAAATACCAGCCGCGAACCGGCATGGATCCGGACCGCCTGAATGAACTGGCGGAGTCCATCAAGGCTCAGGGCCTGATCCAACCGATCGTGGTGCGACCGGTCGGCAAGGACCGCTACGAAATCATTGCCGGCGAACGCCGCTGGCGTGCCGCGCAGTTGGCGGGTCTGGAACGTGTGCCCGTAGTGTTGCGTGCGGTGCCGGATCAGGCCGCGATCGCGATGGCGCTGATCGAGAACATCCAGCGCGAAGATCTGAATCCGCTCGAAGAAGCCACTGCGCTCAAGCGACTGATCGACGAGTTTGCGCTGACGCATCAGCAGGCAGCCGAAGCCGTGGGTCGTTCGCGTGCTGCGGTCAGCAACCTGTTGCGTTTGTTGGAACTGCCGGAAACCGTTCGCAGCCTGCTCGAAAAGCGTCGTCTGGAAATGGGTCATGCCCGTACGCTGATCACGCTGCCGACGGCTCGTGCGGTGGCGCTTGCGCTGGCTGCTGCCGATGGTGGCTGGTCGGTGCGTGAACTCGAAGAGCGAGTGCGCAATGAACAGCAGCTCACCGCGCAGAAGAACGGCGCAAATGGCAGCAAGGGCAAGGCCAAGGCCGATCCCAATGTGACCCAGCTCGAGACCGAGCTGTCCGAGCGTCTGGCCACGCGCGTCAACATCCAGCATGGCAGCAAGGGCGGCAAGATCGTCATTGCGTATCACAGCCTCGACGAACTGGACGGACTGCTGGAACGCCTGCGGCGAGAAAGCCAAAGAATCATCCCCTTCTCCCGGAAGCGGGAGAAGAAGGTGCTGTCCGCAGGACGGACTGAGGGGCAAGTCATGGACGTCTTTCGAATGCTGTGGCTCGTTTACGCGCCGATCATCGTCGTATTCCTGGTGCTTTGGGTGGCGAAACGTCCGCGCATCCGGACTTTGACTGATGACTACGAGCTGCCCTGGTACCAGATGTTCGAATTCAACTTGCGCATCTCGCTGCCGACCGAGCCGCAGGCGCGGGCCTGCGCCGCTGCCGTGAACATTCCCAACGCGAATGTGCTGATCCAGCCGGCGCCAAAAGGTGAACGCTGGTCGATCGAATGGTCCTTTACCGAACGGGGTTCGGGAGGTTGGTATCGAACGCTGTGTATGCAGATCCTGCATGCGGCATTCCACGCCGGCGAACCCGATCCAATCATCCTTGCGACGGCCAAGGGCCCCAAGGATGTCAGCGGCTTGATCCTGGACAGTTATTCGCTGAAGGAATTGCCCGTTCAGTAGCAACTGAACTCAGTCGGCAGCAATGACGCCGCGATAGCGAGGACTGCCCGCGTGGGGCTACCATGCCGAGGCACGGAGGCTGGCACGATGACGGATTCAAAAATCATTCTGGGCTGGCGCGAGTGGGTCGGTTTGCCGGCGCTCGGCATCCATGCGATCCGCGCCAAGCTCGATACCGGCGCACGCTCGTCGTGCCTGCATGTCGAACGCTCCGAGGAGTTCACGGAGCAAGGTGAGCCATGGATACGGTTTGCGATTGATCCGATTGCCCGTCGGCGCCGGCGGAAAAGATGGTTCGAGGCACCGATCCGCGACAAACGCGAGGTCACCGACTCCGGGGGTACCCGCACGCTGCGACCGTTTATCCGCACACCATTGTCGATCGCCGGGGAACGTTACGAGATTGAAATGAATTTGGCGAATCGGCGTGAGATGTTGTTTCCCATGTTGTTGGGACGGACCGCGCTGATCGGTCGTGTCCTCGTTGATCCCGCCCAATCCTATGTGCTTGGTCAGCCGAAGCCGGAGCCCAAATCATGAAGATCGCCATCCTGTCCCGGAACAGCAAGCTCTATTCGACCCAGCGCCTCGTCGAAGCGGCGCGTTTGCGCGGGCATACCGCACGAGTGCTGGATCCTCTGCGGTGTTACCTCTGCATCGAACCGGGCAACTTCGGCATGCACTACAAGGGCAAGTCCCTGCCTGAATTCGACGCGGTCATTCCGCGCATCGGTGCGTCGGTCACCCGATACGGATCGGCGGTCCTGCGCCAGTTCGAGATGATGAAGGTCTTTACGCCGAATCGTTCGGAAGCCGTGCTGCGCGCCCGCGACAAGTTGAAGTGCCTGCAGTTGCTGGCCGAACAGGAGATCGGATTGCCGAAGACCGTGTTCGGCGACAATCCTGACGACACCAACGATTTGATCGAATGGCTAGGCAAACCGCCGCATGTCATCAAGCTGGTCGAAGGCTCCCAGGGGCCGGGTGTGGTGCTGGCCGAAAAACTCAGTGCGTCGCGCAGTGTGATCGAGGCATTTCGCGGCTTGTATGCCAACTTCATCGTGCAGGAGTTCATCGGTGAGGCCAAAGGCGCCGACGTGCGCTGTTTTGTCGTAGGTGGCCGGGTGGTGGCATCGATGCGCCGTCAAGCGAAGGCGGGTGAGTTCCGATCGAACCTGCATCGCGGGGGCCATGCCGAATCGACCGTGTTGACCGAGGCCGAGCGGGAGGTGGCGATCCGGGCCGCTGCGGTGATGGGGCTTGGTGTCGCCGGTGTCGACTTGTTGCGGTCGCGGCGCGGTCCTCTGGTGTTGGAAGTGAACTCATCGCCCGGGCTCGAGGGGATTGAAAAGGCGACCGGCGTGGACGTGGCCGGCGCGATCATCGATTATCTGGAACAGCGCCAGAAGCGCGTGTTGGCCAGACAGAAGAACAAACAACCCAAACCGGCGCCGCCGCGCAAACCTACCAAACCGGCGTCGCGCCGACGCAGCGTCAAGTGACCGGATCGGCCTCGCCGAGGGCTTGGTCGTCCGATCTGGCAGTGGATCGGACCTGGGCCCGCTGGCTCAGTCTGGCGGCGCTCGCGCTCGTATTGATCGCGGTGTGGCAAGTGCCCTGGCTTGGCTGGCTGGTGTACCCCTTCCGCTTGTTCGGAACGTTTATCCACGAGTTGAGCCATGGCTTGGCGGCAATGGTCACCGGTGGCGAGTTTCTCCGGTTCCGGGTCGAACCCGACCTGTCCGGCGTGGCCACTTCGGCCGGCGGATGGCGGTGGGTCGTGGCGAGTGCCGGGTATGTGGGCAGTGCCGTGTTCGGTGGTCTTCTGCTGGCCATCCATGCACGCCTGTTGGGTGCCCGGGCGCTGCTGATCGGCCTGGCGGTGATGTTTGCGGTGTTGTGCCTGCTGTTCCTTCGAAACCTGTTCGGCGTGGCGGCCGCACTGGGGCTGACCGCAGCGTTGCTGCTGGCTGGCCTCAAACTGCCGGCCACGGCACGAAGCTGGTTGGTCGACATCCTCGCCTTGCAACTGATCCTCGACGGCTACGGCAGCCTGTTTACCGTGTTCTTGCTCTCATCGAGTGAGCAGGTGCGGACTGACGCGCACACCATGGCGGCAATGAGTTGGTTGCCGGCGAGCGCGTGGGCCGTCATTTGGGCCCTTCTGTCGACGTTTGTGCTCGCCCTGAGCGTGAAGATTGCGGTATCCGGTCGCCGCGCCCCTTGATACTGCCGTCACGGCCCCCATCTGCGCCCAGTCCGTAAATTCTGGAACTTTTGGAGACCCCCATGACGCAGACTTCCGCCGAAGGCCAGCCCTTCGATGCCGAGCAGGATTTGCCGGCTACCGAATCCGAACTGGAGCAGTTGCAGCATCAGCTGCAAACCGCCCGCGAAGACCAGATCCGCCTGCTGGCCGAGATGGACAACCTGCGCAAACGCGCGGCCCGTGATGCCGAACAGGCGCGCAAGTTCGCCGGTGAGCGGCTTTTGGGCGACATCGTCCCGGTACTGGACAGCCTGGAGGCTGGCCTGGCCCAGTCCAGCGCCGATCCGGCAAAACTGCGGGCCGGCGTGGAATTGACGCTGAAGGTGTTGCTGAAGGCCGTCGAAAACCACGGCATGGGCGTGATCGATCCGGTCGCGGCCGCATTCAATCCGGAATTGCACCAGGCCATGGCGATGGTCCCGACCAGCCAGCACGAGGCCGGAACCGTCGTCAATGTGATGCAAAAGGGGTACACCCTTCATGGGCGTCTGCTGCGACCGGCCATGGTGATGGTCGCCGAATCGCCTTCCACGCCCACGGATGCCTGAACGGCGCGCAACGATCCCGGCCCGGGATCGTAGGCCGCGCACTTGAAAAGTGCTTCACGAAACCATAACTGCAAACCAGTCGGCCAAACGGCCAAAACATTTCAAGGGGAATTCCCATGGGCAAGATCATCGGTATCGATTTGGGCACCACCAACTCCTGCGTCGCCATCATCGACGGCGGACAGGTGCGGGTCATTGAAAACTCGGAAGGCGATCGCACGACGCCCTCGATCATCGGCTTTGCGAAAGACGGCGAAGTGATGGTCGGCGCCTCGGCCAAGCGCCAGGCGGTGACCAATCCCAAGAACACCTTCTATGCAGTGAAGCGCCTCATCGGCCGCAAGTTCACTGATGCTGAAGTCGCGAAAGACATCGACCTGGTGCCGTACACCATTCTGGCGCACGAAAATGGCGATGCCTGGGTCGCGACCAGTGATGGCCGGAGCATGGCGCCGCCGGAAGTCTCGGCCAAGGTGCTGATGAAGATGAAGAAGACGGCCGAGGATTTCCTCGGTGAGCCGGTCACGGAAGCCGTGATCACGGTGCCGGCCTACTTCAACGACAGCCAGCGCCAGGCTACGAAGGACGCCGGTCGGATTGCCGGTCTGGAAGTGAAGCGCATCATCAACGAACCGACCGCGGCAGCGCTGGCCTATGGCCTCGACAAGACCGGTGGCAAGGATCGCAAGATCGCCGTGTATGACCTCGGCGGCGGCACCTTCGACGTGTCCATCATCGAAATCGCCGAAATTGATGGCGAGAAGCAGTTCGAAGTGCTGGCCACGAACGGTGACACCTTCCTGGGCGGCGAAGACTTCGACAAGCGCATCATCGACTATGTGCTCGACGAGTTCGAAAAGCAGCATGGCGTCGATCTGAAGAAGAATGCGATTGCCCTGCAGCGCATCAAGTCGGCTTCCGAGCGCGCCAAGATCGAGCTCAGCTCGCGTGCGCAGACCGACATCAACGAGCCGTTCATCACGCAGGTCGACGGCAATCCGGTGCATCTGGAAATGCGCCTCACGCGCTCCAAGCTGGAAGCGCTGGTCGAAGATCTCATCAAGAAGACGATCGAGCCGTGCCGTACGGCAATGAATGACGCCAAGCTCAAGGCCAGCGACATCCACGAAGTCATCCTGGTGGGTGGCATGACGCGTATGCCGCGTGTGCAGCAAGCTGTCACCGAGTTCTTCGGCAAGGAACCGCGCAAGGACGTCAATCCGGATGAAGCAGTGGCCATGGGTGCTGCGATCCAGGCTGGCGTGCTGACCGGAACCGTCAAGGACGTGCTGTTGCTCGACGTGACGCCGCTGTCGCTCGGTATCGAAACGCTGGGTGGTGTGTTCACGAAGCTGATCGAGAAGAACACGACGATTCCGACCAAGGCCTCGCAGGTGTTCTCGACAGCGGAGGACAACCAGAACGCGGTGACCGTGCACGTCTTGCAGGGTGAGCGAGACCAGGCGCGCTTCAACAAGTCGCTCGCCAAGTTCGACCTGGCCGGCATTGAGCCGGCACCGCGTGGCATGCCGCAGGTCGAGGTGACGTTCGACATCGACGCCAACGGCATCCTGCATGTGTCGGCGAAGGACAAGAAGACCAACAAGGAACAGCGCATCGAGATCAAGGCGGGTTCCGGCTTGTCCGATGAAGAGATCCAGCGGATGGTTCGTGAAGCCGATGCGGCCCGCGACGAAGACCAGCGGTTCCGTGAACTGGCCGAAACGAAGAACAAGGCTGATGGCCTCGTGCATCAGGTTCGTTCGATGCTCAAGGAACATGGCGCCAAGGTGCCGGGTGACCAGGTCGGTCCGATCGAAGAAGCCGTCAAGGATCTCGAGAGCGTGCTGAAGAGCGACGACAAGGCCAAGATCGAGTCGAAGGTCGCGGCACTGGAGCAGGCTGCTCAGTCACTGGCTGCTGCTGCCGCGGCGGGTCAGGGCGGTGGTGGTGCCGGATTTAATCCAGGTGCCGGTCCGCAGGCCTCGAGTGGCGGTGACGACGTGGTGGATGCCGAGTTCACCGAGGTCAAGAACGACAAGTAACTGCCTCACAGCAGGGTAATCCGACCCGGGACGCGCAGGCGTTCCGGGTTCGTCGTTTCCAGGGGGCAGCCCCGTGCAACCGTGATACGCCATGAGCAAACGAGATTTCTACGAAATTCTGGGTGTTGAAAAGAACGCCGCCGAAGAAGACATCAAGAAGGCGTATCGTCGCCTGGCGATGAAGTTCCACCCGGACCGGAATGATGGCGACAAGGAAGCCGAAGCCAAGTTCAAGGAAGTGAAAGAGGCGTACGAGATCTTGTCGGACTCCGACAAACGTGCCGCCTACGACCGGCACGGCCATGCCGCATTTGAAGGCGGATCGGGAGGACGGGGCGGCCCGGGATATTCCGATGTCGGCGATATCTTCGGCGATATCTTCGGTGACATCTTTGGCGGCGGTCGTCGGCGCCAGCAGCGTGGCTCCGATCTGCGGTATGTCATGGAGCTGGACCTCGAGGAAGCCGTGTTCGGTGTCCAGAAGGAATTCGAGATTCCCACCGCCGTGGCCTGTGAGCCCTGCAAAGGCTCAGGCTCGGATGATGGCAAGGTCAACACCTGCCAGACCTGCCGCGGTCGCGGTCGTGTTGCCGTGGCGCGGGGCATCTTCCATGTCGAACAAGCGTGTCCGCACTGCAATGGCAGCGGCAAGCGCATCGAGAACCCGTGCAAGTCCTGCCGCGGCCATGGCCTGGTCCAGCAGAACAAGACCTTGTCGGTAAAAATTCCGGCTGGCGTGGACACCGGTGATCGCGTGCGTCTGACCGGCGAAGGCGAGGCGGGTGCCAACGGCATTCCTGCCGGTGATCTCTATGTCGAAGTGAATGTGCGCGAGCACAAGATCTTCGAACGGCGCGAAAACGATCTCTTCTGCGAAGTGCCGATCCGGTTTTCGCAAGCGGCGCTCGGTGGCGAAGTGATCATTCCGACACTCGACGGCGAAGCGATCATCAAGGTCCCGTCCGAAACGCAGACCGGCAAGTTGTTCAAGCTGCGCGGCAAGGCGTCCCCCGTCAAGCTGACCAAGCGTCAGCGTGAGCTGCTGAAGGAGTTCGAGGAAACCTTCAACGAGGAGGGGCGAGACCACACGCCGCGGCAGTCATCGTGGCTCGATGGCGTGAAGTCGTTCTGGGATCGGATGACGTCCTGAGGTCAGGCTGGCGCTGAGCGCCAGCCTACAGAACGAGGGTCATGAAGACGCTGTTCGGATCGGGCTGGTAGTCGGCAAAAGGGCCGCAGTAAACAAAGCCGAAGCGCTCATACAGGCGCTGTGCCGGGATGAATTCTTTCATTGAGCCTGTTTCGAGGCTGATCCGTTGGTAGCCCCGGTCCCGAGCCACGTTGATCATGTGTGCAAGCACTGCCTGTGCGGCGCCGCGTCGACGAAGTGACTCGGGAGTCCGCATGGACTTGATCTCGCCATGTTGCGGATCAAGTTCCTTCAGCGCGCCGCAACCCAGCAGCTGCCCATCGTCGCGCACCGACCAGAACGTGATGTCTGGTTGCTTCAGCCGAGAAACGTCGAGTGCATGCACACTTTCCGGTGGCGAAATGGCCCGCATGTTCTGCAGGTGTTCTTCCAGCAGCGCCAGAACATCCGGGCGGGCGGGGTCATCAATGTTGATGCGCATGGATTACTCGCGAAGTGCCTTGGCGTTGGGGATCACTGGCCGCACGGGGCAGACTGCAGGAATGATTGGCGACACTATGATCCGCCGATGATCTCGTTCAGGCCTTCGATCACGTGATCGAGTTCACCAGGCTCAATACTGCCGATTCGCCTGCCGATACGTTCCGTTGAGAGCGTGCGAATCTGGCTGATCTTCACCCATGAGCGCTTGGGAAGGTTTGAATTCAGGAGTTCGTGGGTCAGTGGAAAACCGGCACGCTGCTCCTGGCTGGTCAGTGCCATGCCAATGACCGTTCCTGATCGCTCGTTGAAAAGGTCCTGACTGAGAATAAGAACCGGGCGCTCTCCGGACTGCTCGCGACCCATGGTCGGGTCAAGATTGGCCCAACGAATTTCGCCTCTCAGTATTTTGGCCATGAAGCCGTTTCCTCGGACATTCCTTCCTCGGCCAGCGATCTCTCGAAGATTGGGTCAAGTTTGGCGCATTCCTCGGCAAGGCGATTGCGCTCAAGGCGTTCCAGTTTTTCCTGAACTGCTTCCTGAATCGCGCGGCTACGATTGCTGAAAACGTTTCGTCTCACCAAGGCATCGACCCGAGCGAGGAGACCTTCTTCAATCGTGATGGCTACCTTTGTTTGGCTCATCAGGGCGTACTCCGTAGGTATGATGAATGATCATACTCCTCGCGATTGAGTTGATACAAGGCCAGTCGGCTCAGACTTGCCCTCAACGTTTACGAGGAATGCGTTCTGGCGCGCGGAACACGCGGTCCGGAGGGACAATTGCCGCCCTATTCGGTGTTGAAAGCTGGTATCGACTCAGCACTTCCCAAGGCTGGGTGCCCAGTTGTCGGATGCGATTCACATGTTCGAACGTGAACTGCAGTGGGTCGGGTAACCCGGCAGCATGGCCTGCAGTGTTTGTTGGCGCCTTGGCATTTCGTGGGTGTGCGAGCGTGATGTGGGGCGCGTGTTGTTTCATGGAGTCCGGGCCAAGGACCCACTTGCGAAGCGCGTGGAAATCGGCCGCTCCGCCAACACAAGGCAACAGCACGCCATGCCCGCCAAAATGCTCCGGTCTGCCAAAGCTCAACGTAATGGCAGTCGCTTCGGCCAATCTTGTTTCCAGGAGTGCAGGCTCGATGTGTTCAATCTCATCCTCCCTGCACAGCGTGACGTGGGCAGGAATCAGGTTGGACTGGATCGGGTCGAGCAGGCGACGGATTGTTTCGAGCTGGGTACTAGCCGAGCTGGGCACGTAGAGGCTGAGCTGGATACGTTTCATCACGGAACGATCAAGCCTTGAAGACACGCGGCGACGGTGAGTGAACAGTCAGGCCAATACTCGCGCCATGACGTGTGCGTCAACATACTTGCCGTCCCGGAAGGCGTAGTTCTTGCATGTGCCCTCCAGGACAAAGCCGTGTTTTCGTACAGCTTGATGGCGGCCAGGTTCTCGGTATAGACCTCAATCTCGATCCGGGAGACGTTCATCCATTTCTCGCAAAGATCGACGGCTGCCGAAACCAGAGCCGAGCCGACGCCCATTCCACGAGCAGATGATTTGACGCCCATCCCAAATGTCGCGACGTGGCGACGACGGGGCGATTGCGAGACCTCCAGGCCCAATTGGCCAACGATCTCGTCACCCTGAACGGCCACCAGGCAGATCGCTCCGGGGTGTGAGCATTCGAGCTTCTTTTGCCAGGCCGCCACCGGCTGGTAGGGCAGCTGAAGTGTGTCCGCGTAGGCATGCTCCGCTGCATACAAGGCATGCACCTGTGGAATATCAGCGGGTTCGAGGTGTCTGATGGTGACCATAGGTATTCTGCAGTCGCCCAAAACGGGCTGTCGATAACGTGGCCACGATCTTGCTTACTTCCAAACGCCCGTGCAAGGGACAGGGTGATCACTCTTCAAGAGCAAGTCGCGGGATCAGGTTTTCTGGAAGTAGAAGCTGCCGCCGCCGAAACCATGCCCATTGGGATGGTTGATCACATTGATGATCTCGTTCCTGAAGCGATAGAAGGCGTAGTTGCAGCCAAAGAGGATTCGGTAACCACTGGAAAACTGCAGCAGAGCCTGCAACAGGTACTGCTCGTTCCAGCTGCGGTTCTCGCCGATGGTCCAGTCCCGTCGGTAGTCGAACGGCAGGAACATGTCGTGGAGCAGTCGACGACCGGTGAATAGAAGTGACCGTTCGGAGCACACGTTCGAATTTCGGGTGCAGCAATCTTGGGGTCGTGCCGGTGCTGGCCGTCCTTCGTGGTCTGGCTCATGTCAGGACATCTTCAGCAGACGAATCCGGGTTTCCGGTTCTGCATGCTCCCAGATCCGATCGAACGCCAACTGCAGTTCGCGCTGACGCGGTCGGTCGAGCAGGGCACCTTCGGCGTCGAAACGAGTGGGATCATTCCGCTTCAGCCAGCCGCCCGCATCGTTCAGTACCAGTGCCGGTCGATCCGAACCGGACCATTCGACATTGGGGCGACGCACTTCGATCTTGCTGCTCAGTCTTTGCGCCAACTGGACGAGGCGATGGTCGCGCTCGACGGCAACCCGAATGTCATCCACCAACAAGCGCACACAGACGTTTCGTCCGGCCAGCGCCACTGCCTTGACCGCATCGATGAATTCGTCGTTGTCGAACAGGTCGAACTCCAGTTCGCGAGTCGACAGCATCAACTGATGCCGGGCGCCACGGGCGACCAATACGGCAAAACTGCGCACGTCAGCGGCACGATCGAACTGGTGCACTCGGTTCGGATCGAGGGTGCCGGCAAGCTTCAGGTCATCAACTGGTGCGGCGCACCGCATTCGTCGAAGGGTTCACCCGAGGCGACAAAACCGGCACGCGAATAAAACGGAATGGCGTGCATCTGGCTGTGCAACGACACCGACTCGAAACCTTGTTCGCGCGCGATGTCGATGAGCTTCTGGACAATCGCCGCTCCCACGCCGGCGCCACGCCATTCCGGCAGGACGGCCATCCGGCCGATCTTGTGCTCGGGCGTCAGTCGGCCCGTGGCGATGGGGAGGCCCTGTTCGTCCAGCGCCAGCACGTGTCGGGACAGGGGATCCAGTGCGTCCCATTCCTCTTCGATCGGAAACTGCTGCTCGGTGATGAACACTGGCTCGCGAACCGCCTGAAGTGCAGGGAAGTCAGTCTGGTAGTTCGCTTCGCGCAAGGTGAAGGCACGGCTCATGGGCTTATCCTTTGGCAAAAACCAGCAAACCTTGGTTGAGCAAAGCGCGCAGCATTTCCTGCTCGGGCGGGTTGAGCATCAGGAACGCGCCGTGGTCAATCCCGTCGCCGGACAAGTGGGCATAACACGACTGGCTCATGTCGATCGCTTGCCCGGCCATGAACACGCGAACACCGCGGGCCTGACGAACTCGTGCCATTCGTGCAAACGGATGGACCTGCAAGTGGTCTTTGCGTTTCAGTCTTTGTTCCAGTTGTGCCCGCGTGAACGGCTTTTGCGGGCCCACGGGTTCCTGCGCCGAGCGGTACCGCGTGATGAAACGCGCGAACCATTGACCCAGTGCCGCGTCATCCATCCCCAACAACGGTTTCAGGGCCGTTCGGACTCGTGCCAGAGAGGCTGCATCAATCTCGAATGGATCCTTGGCCGGTTTGAGGTCGGGATCAGTGAAACGGTCGTCTTCCGTCAGATGTTCGGCAAATGAATCAGCGAGATCACCGACCATTTCGGCAATCGCCGGTGCGCGCATCCCGATCGAAATGGTCAGGCATTCGTCGAGCGCGACACCATGGTGCGGCACGTTCGGCGGCAGATAGAGCATGTCGCCTGGGCCAAGTACCCAATCGTGCGTGGGCCAGAATTCCTTCAGGAGTTTGAGTTCGACGTCCTCGCGGAACGCACGCGGTGCTTCCGGGTCCACGTCGATCTGCCAGCGGCGCTGGCCCAAACCTTGCAGCAGGAACACGTCGTATTGATCAACGTGTGCGCCGACCGATCCACCCTCGACGGCATACGACACCATGATGTCGTCGATGCGCCAGCGGCAGGAAGTCGAACGAATCGAGTAATGCCGCAACATCCGAATCCCACTTGTCGACATCCTGGACCAACAAGGTCCAGTCCCGTTTGCTGGTTTTCGCAAATCGGGATTCGGTGAACGGGCCCGACTCCAGCTTCCACGCATCGCGGCGCCGGTCATGGCTGACAATCCGGGACAGTGCCAGTGGCTCCAAAGCCAAGCCAGCCAGATCGTTCGGCGTGATCGGCGACTGGAAGTCGGCAAACGCCTCGCGGATCAGCAGTGGCTGTTTTTGCCAGTAGTGCTTAAAGAACTGGGCCGTCGGCATGCCCAGCCGATACTTGGCGGACGCGCGGACTTCGATCGGGAACGTATCGTGCATGGCAAACCTCTAAACAGTAATGATAACCGCCTCAGAACACACCGCGACTGCGCCGGTCCACGCGCACGAGTTCGCCGACACGTTCAAAGCGGAAGAAGTAGCGGAATGGTGCACCATCCAGTTCGACATCGGCCTGGGCGAGGAAGTGAGTGCTCAAGACCCCCAGTTGTTTCGGGTGGTCGAAACGCAGGTTGAGCCCGAGCAGTTGTTGTTCGATCCCCGCCAGATCCAGATGACGGGCGCGGCCGCGTTCGTTGAAGTTCTCGGCTTGTGGCGCTGTCAGGCCTGGAACGACGGCCATCCAGACCATGCTGCTGGCGGTATTCAGGTTGATCGGCGCGCCTGCCGGCAAGGTGCAGAGATGCGGACTCGCCGGTCGTAGATCTTGGCGTCAATGCCGCGGACCAGACGCAATTCGAAACGACCCGATCAGCATGGGCTGATTGGCGGTGCCGCGGTAAGCA
>JADJRU010000008.1 GCA_016712105.1 Ahniella sp. | reverse complement strand
CCGCACAACTGCTGCCGAATGTTCTAAGCCAAGTCCAGAATCCAATCCTCAGAAACCTGGGACAACAACAACTCGCCACCGGCAATCTGAGGTCAGTGTTCTGGCTGATCGCCAGCCCGTTCGCGATTGCAGCGATCCTTTCGTTCATCAGCAGGAAGAACCGACAAAACTCCTCGAGGCACAAACAGGACTTTCGATCTCTTCGCGCCATGAACTGGCGCGAACTCGAACAATTGGTCTCCGAGGCTTACAGACGAAGCGGTTACCAAGTTCAGGAAACCGGGCAAGCCGGCGCGGACGGCGGCATCGACCTCATCCTGAAACGCGACGACCAGACCAAGCTGGTGCAATGTAAACACCGGCGCACACAGCGTGTCGGCGCAACCCATAGTGCGCGAACAGTTCGGACTCCTGACGCACCATCACGCAACAACCGTCATCATCGTGGACCACCGGAGACTTCACACCAGAAGCAAGATCCTTCCGCCGAAGGCAAAACCGATCGACTTGATTGCCGGCCCAGATTTGCTGGCGCTGGTTCAATCAGTGCAACGGGGATCCCAGCTCCCTGCTCCCGCTCCGACTCAAACCACGGCTCCGAAGCCAACAGCACCACAGCCGCTACCAGAAGCGCCATCGTGTCCACTCTGCCAGGCACCCATGGTCAAACGTGTGGCTCGGCAGACCCAGAGCACGTTCCTTGGATGCTCGCGTTTTCCTGAGTGCCGCGGGAGCCGGGCCAACTGACACGCGCTGAATCGGCAATGCTCGGTTACCCGGAAATGCTTTACGATGGTGAAACGAATTTAGTTAAAATCTGCAATGAGGTCGAGCTTGTTAAGAACAATTCGCGCCATGCCAGCACTTGACCTTATCTCAGGCGCTTGAATAGCTCGAGAACCCTCCTCTTTCGATTTTCATCTTTACTACGATGTTCCAGATTCTTGAATCGTGCAACTGCATCGGGCAAGGCATTACGATCTGCAAATGCAGCAATAAGGCTTTCGCTTCCATTAAGTGAAACCAATATCGGACGAAAACAGCCTTGCTTTCGGATCACGTTCCTCGAAGAACGAAAGAATGTCCTTTCGTCGGCATGTTTGGTGACGACTTTTGGTACAGGCCTGGATTATGGACTTTAATAGCAATTAGTGCGGATACAAAGAATGGATTCAAGCGATAGTTACTTGGGGTCAACCGAGCAAAATATACGAGCCAAGAAAATGCCCGTTGGCGGCCTCAAGGAGGACTGCAGTGAAGAGAACAGCAGATCAAAGCATTCCTTGAATTGACTGCGATCGTATCTTCCCATCTGTCCTTCACGTTTCGAAAAATACGCATCCAAGTCAAATTGCGCAAACAACGCATCTGTGAATTGCTCCGTCGTCGGCTCCGGGAGATTGAGCTCAAGGTCGAAAAGTCTCCGGTACCCCTCTGAATCCATCCCGGCACCATACTGATTTGACACGGAATGACTCAGCTGAGTTCTGTCTATTGCAACCACGAATACAATGCCTTCAACGGAGAATAGATGTTTGATGCACTCCAGTACTCTAATTGCGTAGTCTGGACGACATCGATCTAGCTCATCGACAATGATCACAATGGGTCTACTTACTCCACTTTGGTCAAGCGCTGAAAATTCCCTGGCAACCAATTCAATTTGAGACTTGAATGAAGCCATAGTCCGCTTAGACTCTTCGAATCGTTGGATCTCGCTTTCCGCGAATTTCTCACCGACTTCTGCAAGTGACTTCCCCAGAAAATCATCAGTATCCAAGAGACCTGCTGATGCAATACGAATGGCCGCCGGAATTGCTCGACGAATCAATTTGCCACCAATTTTCTTGACCTTGGCAATTTGCTCTTCGAGGGGAAACTCCGTTGGATCCAACTGCCTTTGAAACTCGGTCACCACCAAACCGAATTCACCGATAAGCGCTACTAGTGCGTCGTCAGAGAAATCTGATTCCCATGCATTGAAGTACAGAGTACGAAATCCGTCTAAGTGAAGCTGCTTTCGCCACATGCTCAGGAATGTCGTTTTACCGAATCCCCATGGGGCGTGAAGTGAAAGCACGAGCCCATCTATTGATGACTTGACTAGTTCGGTTAGTGAGTCGGCAGTCTTCTTTCGGCTCAACACGTCGTATTGAAACGGGCTTCCATCCGGAATCATCAAGTTCTTTGGTCGGATACGCATTTTAGCTCCGAGCCGCAGGTCAAAAGGCTAATAATACTGTCGTATGTCACCGAATGCCTTCTCAAACAGATCCACATCGGCATGCAATTTGTACTTGGACAGTGCCTTTGCGCAACGCCTTCTTCACTTCGCGTTCTCCGCCCAGCGTGCCTTGCCAGCCCGGGAACCGCACGAATCGAACGATCTCATCGATATCCGCGACGATCCGCTCAACCATGATGGGCGTCTCGGCCGTCTTGACCTCGTTGAACAGCTCGGTCAGCGCCGCCTTGCCCCGATCCTCGTCCTCTTCGGGCGGGATGTCCTTCTCGGCTTGCAGTGTTTCCTTGGCGATTTCCAGCAGTTGTTTCAGAAACTCGAGGCTGTTCATCTGCCCGGATTCGTGGCGCTCCTTCAACGCCTCCAGCCGTTCGCGGAGAGTTTGGTGAACTTCGGGTTGCCGGCATGCTTTGCGCAGCCGGCGCGATGAGTTTGATCTCGATCTCCTTGGCCTTCTTGCGGGTCGGGGTTCGACAGGATGCCTTCCAGCAGGTCGGCATCCAGCACCAGCGTCTCGATGTCATCGCGCACCGCTTCGACGTGGACGTTCTGGTTGATCAGTTCGATGGTCTTGGCTCCCAGCGCATGCCAGAGCAGCTTGCCGTTGCCGCTCGGCGGCTTGACGGATTCATACACCTGCGTGAGCCAGTGGTAATCCTTTTCGTAGGGGCCCAGGCACGGGGTCGGGTGACAGCGCTTCCCAGATGTTGCCGAGCACGGTGTATTCGCCGGCGAACTTGTCCCGCGCCTCGTTGTTGGGCAGGCATTGCTGCGCGGCCATCAGGCCCTCGTAGCCGCCGACGGTGCGGTCCACGCCGGGAAAGAAGGCCAGGCACTTCTGCATCTGCTCGGGCAGCTGGCCTTGCCAGCTCCTGGATGTTGCTGACCACCTGCTGCACGGCCTTCTCGTCGAAGTCCAGCGCCTGCGCCACGTCGTCGAAGATGCCGATGTAGTCCACAATCAGCCCGTGCTTCTTCTCTTCCCCGAACGGCCGGTTGGTCCGGGTGATCGCCTGGAGCAGGTTGTGGTCCTTCATCGGCTTGTCGAGGTACATGGCCTGAAGGATCGGCGCATCAAAACCGGTGAGCAGCTTGTTGGTGACGATCAGGAACTTCAGCGGGTGGTTGGGGTCGCGGAAGTTGTCCAGCAGCTTCTCCTCGGCGTCCTTGTCGCGCAGGGCGCATCCTCGGGCTGGTCCTTCTGGCGGCGCCTGCCGACATGACGATGGCGCTGGCCTCGGGCGGCAGCAGCTCGTCCAGCACCTCCTTGTAGAGCACGCAGCATTCGCGGTCGAAGCATACCACCTGCGCCTTGAAGCCGTTCGGCTCCACCTTGGTCTGGTAATGCTGCACGATGTGCTCCACCACGGCCCGCACGCGCTCCGGGTTCTTCACCAGCACGGCCATCTTGGCGGCGCGTTTGGCGAGGTCGTCGCGGTCCTGCTCGCTCATGTCGTCGGTGATCTGCTTGAAGGCCTCGTCGATCGCCGCCTTGTCGATCTTCAGCTTCACCTCGGGCGCTTCGAAGTGCAGGGGCAGCGTGGCCTTGTCGCGGATGCTGTCCTGGAAGCTGTAGCGGCTCATGTAGCCGTGCTCGTCCTCGTCGGCGCCGAAGGCCCAGAAGGTGTTGCGGTCCGCCCGGTTGATCGGCGTGCCGGTGAGGCCGAAGAGGAAGGCGTTGGGCAGCGCCTCGCGCATCTTGCGGCCCAGGTCGCCCTCCTGCGTGCGGTGCGCCTCGTCCACCATCACGATGATGTTCTTGCGGGCATTCCACTCGCCTGTGGCCTCGCCAAACTTGTGAATGGTCGTGATCAGCACCTTGCGCACGTCCTGATTGATCAGCCGTTGTAGCTCCTGCCGGTCGCCCACGCCCACCATGTTCGCCACATCCGCCGCGTTGAAAGTGGCGGTGATCTGCGTGTCGAGGTCGATGCGGTCCACCACGATCAGCACCGTGGGATTGCCCAGCCTCGGGTGCATCCGCAGCTTCTGCGCGGCGAAGACCATCAGCAGGCTCTTGCCGCTGCCCTGGAAATGCCAGATGAGGCCCTTCTTCGGATACCCGGCCACCACGCGGGCGATCATCTTGTTCGTCGTCTCGTATTGCTGGTAGCGGCAGATGACCTTGATGCGCCGGTGCTTCTTGTCCGTTGCGAACAGGGTAAAGTTTTGCAGGATGTCCAGCACCACGCCGGGCCGCAGCAGGCTCTCCGGCGGACCGGCTTGGCGACTTCAGCGGGTCGTGCTGGCTGTCGTCCCCGTCGTCCGCGCCACGGCCCCCAGTCCGATCGGCATGCGGATGAGGCCGTAGCGCTAGGCCTTGCCTTCGGTGGCGAAGGAGAACACGTTGGAGACGAACAGCGCCGGCACGTACTTCTCGTAGTCGTCGTGCACCTGCACCGCGCCGTCGACCCAGGTGATGCGCTGCTGACGGCGTCTTGGCCTCGATCAGCACCAGCGGCAGGCCGTTGACCAAGAGCACCAGATCGGCCTGGCGCTCGGTGGCCGGCCCGGTAGGTCTACTGGTTGGTGACGATGAACTGGTTCTGCGCCGGGTGGTCCAGGTCGACCAGCCGCACCGGCACGTGCTCGCCGTTCGCGCCGAAGGGCATGGAGCGTCTCGCCGCGCAGCCAGGCGGTGAACTCCTCGTTGGCCCGCACCAGCCCATCCGGCCTGCACCGTGAGCACGATCGCGCGCAGCTTGTAGAGCACCTCGTCGGCGCGGTCGGGCTGGGCGGCAATCTCGGGGTTCAGGCGGATCAGTGCCTCGCGCAGCCAGGGTTCGACCAGCACTTCCTGGATCTGGCGCGGCACCTCGGAGGGGGCGGCGTAGCGCCAGCCGATGCCTTTGGGGGCGGGGCCGTAGCTGGGCCGGGGTTCCTGCGCAGCGTTTGGCGGGGTCGCCTTGGTCGGGCCTGCGAGCAGATCGCGGACGTAGGCTTCGACGGTGTTGGATTCAGTGAACACTTATGCCGCTCCCTCAATGGTCCTGGCCGCGACAAGCCTCGCCAGCTGCAGCGCGGCAGCCGAGCGTGACTTCTGCGCTGCCATTGCCTTCTTGAGCTCCCGTAGTTGGCCGAGTGCTGAATCTTGAGCGTCGAGACTTGGCACATTCAGGCGCATCTGGAGCAAGTTAGCTCGATTGATCTTCTTCATGCTCGCGCTGGTGCCCGCTGCGATTCGCATCAGGAATTCACGCGCCGATGTGGTCTGCAGCAAGGCTTCCAGGAACTCTGGACGAACCAGTACAGGGTTTGGCCTAAGACGCATCATCGTGTCCGGAAAGGACACGTCATCACGGTTGTCGCTGAAGATTCCAACGTATCCAACGCGGTCTACTGTGTTCGATCGGGAGATCAGCAAATCTCCAGTCGAGAGCTTTGCCCCGAGCATCTTGCTTGTCGGTTCTACAGGCTTGAAGTCACCTGAGACGTATCCCTCTCGAGACAACGCAGCCAAGCCAAGTACGAAATAGCCAGTGGCGGCATCCTTCGGGGGCGCACTGCACCCACTCTCTGGCGAGCCCAACAGGAGATCGCCAAGCAAGTGGGACTTCGCGTGTTCAGAGTCATCGGGTCCGAGCAGAGAATCCTTGAGCGCGTGCAGCATTCGGCCGGTAGAGGCGTAGAGATGTTCAAGGGCAATGACGGTGGTCCCCGCCGCAGCGTTCAGCAGACCAACGGCAGACTGCTGCTCTTTCACCTCGGCAGCGCGAACTCAAGATCGGCCGAACTCGTCCAGTTGGTACGCGGGCTCAGTGATCCAGCCGATGTGCCCACCGCGTGATCGAAGAAGGCATCGGTCTTGGCAGATGAAACGGCGGCAACTCCGGCAGCAAGACCTTTGGGTCCTTGGTCTCCAGCACGTAGATGTCGCCGGAGCACACGCCGGAGAAGTCCGCCACGGCCACCTTTCGCTGGTAAGCGCGGCGCTTGCCGAAAAGCACTTGTCCGGGCTTGAAAACGCTGGTGAAGGTCACGCCATCGGCGACGTTGCCCCAACTGCGGATGCGCAGAATCGCCCGGCTTCAGGTGTTCCAGGCCGACGTAGCGCTCAATACCATCGGCCAGTGGATCTTGGCTGCGCGCCTTCGATAGGCGCGCGAGGTCACCGAACTTGACCCGGCGCCAGCCGGGAGCTTCCCGGCCCCCCGGCCGTGTCAGGCGATGCGGTTCCTTGGACGGAACGCAGAGCTTTGCTTCAGATCATTCATCCACGAAGGGTCGATCAGCTTGTCATGCTGTAAGCGCCCGACCACGATGCCCGGATGCAGGCCAATTCGCTTGGCAAAGTCGACAACCGCCACCTTGGTCTTGAGGCTCGCCAATGAGTGCGTGTACTGCGCGGGGAGCAGCCAGTCTCCGGCCCATTGATTGGCCTCATGTTCCTTTGGATCGTCACTGTGGGCAGCGTTAGGGTCGTCCAGGAAGACCGATTTCTTTTCTTCCTTGTTGTTGGCGTGCAGCAGTATGTGCGCAGCTTCGTGAAAGAGCGTGAACCAGAACTTGTCGTTTGTCTTTCCGTACAACGACAGCTGGATCAGTGGCCGGTTTGGGCTGAGCCAGCGTGCGACGCCACTAACGTGGGCGCGTGGAATAGCCGGTACCAAGACACGCGTCACTCCTGCCGCCCGTAGGAGCTTCCTCAGCTTCGGTTCGAAGTCTTCGGGTAATTCGCAAGTTAGTCCACGGATCTTGCCCAGAGCCTTCTCGAACTTGGCCCGATCGTATTTCGGCCCATCCAGCTTCTCGGCTTTTTGCTCACCGAGGCGAAGCCATGCAGAAATGGCGCCGACATCGCTTTGCTCGGCTCGGCTGCGGCGAAATGCCATTTGCATGCCGCCATAGTGGGCTCGCCACTCATCAGGCGAAGCCACGCCAAAGAAGCGAAGACAGATATCGACCAAGCCCGGCTTGGTCTTTGCATCCACTCTCTGCTTTGGGATTGCCCCAAAGGACATCAACTCCCTTGATCGGCAGCTCATCAATCCAGGAAACCCAGGTGGCGTGCTTTGCTGCCGCATCAAGCCTCGCTTTGTGCTTCTGGTAGTTGGCCTCCCGTGCCAACCAGAAGTCGGCGGTGCTGCCCAGCACGCGCTCCAAACGGAGCGCCGCTTCAACGCTCAGTGGCACTTTGCCATTGATGAGATGGCTGACGTGTTTCTCGGTGTAGCCCAAGCGCTGAGCCAGCTCGGCCTGAGTCCAGCCACGTTCTTCGGCAATATCGAGAACAGAATCGCCAGGAGGAGAGACCCAGTCTGGCGCGAATGGAGCCATCAGCTCAGTCATGGTAGTCCCCTATGAATTCGATGCAGATAATCGTGACGCGTGACCAGTCGGTGCTTCCGTCGGCCTTGGTGGGGCGCGGATGCTGTGCCTGAGCGAAGACAAGCCGCCAACCGCCCGCGAGATCAACAGCGAACTGACCCGCCCGATCACCTTTGGTGGGTGCGGGCGACCTGCCACCAAATCCGTCACCCGACACGCCGCCTCCAGTTCGCTCAGGCGAGATTGGAGCTTGCGTGCGCAGTCAGCGCCCAGCTTCTTGTTGGCGACAGCTCGCTTCTCACAGATTTCACGGATTTTTCCGTCCTTGAAGCGGATCTCCAAGACCACCTCACCTTATCAGCATTTACCTAATAGGTAAATATAATGGCACCCATTTTGGGGCGTTTAGGGGCGCTCATACAGTGCGTCCAGGGTCACCACCAATGCGTCCATCTGTTGCCAGAAGGCGCGCCCGTTCCATTGCCATTGCTCCCAGTCCGAGCGCAGCGAAGCGACATCGCCATCACTGTCGGTGGCGATGGCTGCAGCCACGCGCCTTACGTACAGCGGAATCGACAGATTGGCCCCGTTGCCGCGGATCTCGCCCAACGTGGCGACCTGGGCGAATCCCGCCACATCGGCAAACCCTTTGTACGCGGCAAGAATGCGCTGCTGGTGCGCGGGCGTGAGGAAGCTCTGCGCCCGTTCGCGCGTCACCTCGTTCACCGCGTTGATGAAGAGCACCTTGCCCTTGCGGGCCTTGGGCTTGCGGCTGCGGCAGATGACCACGCAGCTTTCCATGGGGCTGTTGTAGAAGAGGTTGGGTCCCAGGCCGATGACGCCCTCGACCAGGTCGGGCTCGACCATCTTGGCGCGCATGTCGCCTTTCCTCATTGCGGAAGAGCACGCCGTGCGGCAAGAGGATGGCGCAGCGGCCCTTGGCGGTGAGGCTGGCCAGGATGTGCTGGAAGAAGGCATAGTCCGCATTGCCCTGCGGTGGTGTGCCATACAGGTTGCGCCCCCAGGGGTCGCTGGCCCATAGGGCGCGGTCCCACTGCTTGATGGAGTAGGGCGGGTTGGCCAGCACCACATCGAAGCGGCGCAGGCGCTCGCCTTCCAGCAACTTGGGCTGCGCCAGGGTGTCGCCGCGCACGATCTGGAAATCCTCGATGCCGTGCAGGAAACAGTTCATGCGGGCGATGGACGAGGTCATGAGGTTGCGCTCCTGCCCGAAGAGGCTCAGCGTGCGCTACTCCCCTCTTCTGCGCCTTCAGGTGGGCGATGGCACTGAGCAGCATGCCGCCGCTGCCGCAGGTGGGGTCGTAGATGCGTTCGCCGGGCTGCGGCTCCAGCAGCTCGGTCATCAGGTGCACCACGGTGCGGTTGGTGTAGAACTCGGCGGCAGTGTGCCCGCTGTCGTCCGCGAACTTCTTGATCAGGTACTCGTAGCCGTTGCCCAGCTCATCCTCGGGCAGGTTGGCCACCGACAGCGTCTGGGTGCTGAAGTGCTCGATGAGGTCGCGCAGCAGCGCATCGCTCAGGCGGTCCTTGTTGGTCCACTGCGCGTCGCCGAAGATGCCTTGCAGCTTGTCCGGGTTCGCCGTCTCAATGGCGCGCATGGCCTTCCTGGATGGCCCGCGCCCACGTTGTTGGTCACCTGGCGCACGTCGTTCCAATGCGCGCCCTCGGGCATCTGGAAGCGGTGGTTCTCGCCGAACTGTGCGTAGACAGATCTCCGCCTGAACTGGCCAGGCAGTTTGGTATTCCTCTTGCCAGACATCCCAGACCCGCTTGTAGAACAGCAGGGGGAAGATGAACTGCTTGTAGTCGCCCGCGTCGATCAGGCCGCGCAGCAGCACGGCAGCCCCCAGAGGTAGCTCTCCAGTGCCTGCTGGGTGATCCTTTCAGTAACCATCGTCATCATCACAACGGGTTTCCCAGTACCTCTCGAGCCTGTCCCATCCATCCTCGGGCGCGCTCTCGGTAAAGTCGGTATCGCTAAAACCCTGAATCTCTATGACGCCACCTGACGACACGAACTGATCGAGCCAGTCCTCAAAGTCCTGAGGCGTGCCGTCGCGGAAACCACCAAGCTCGATCTCAACGGCCGTGCTGGAGTAACTGTCACTGCCAGCATCCGCTGAGGTGGGCGAAACCTCCTGTAGACAGCGCGGAATGACTGATCGTCCAGTTGAATACTGACGTAAGAAAGGTTCCCATCGATCCGGCATCAATGCTAGATCCAGCGATAAATCTGGCGTCGCTAGGAAGACGACTGAGAGCATGGAGAAAAGCGGGGACATACCTCAAAGACTCTGGTTCTGCAGTGAGACTGCGCCTACGAATTGTCTTCTCGATCCGATCGATAAATGGTCGCTCCGACAGCTTCAGGAAAGAGATCATCAATGTTCTCTTCCTGCTCTTCCTCATCAAATTCGACTTCCTCTTCAATGTCTGAATGAACGACGGGCTCTGCTTCCAAATCGTCATCGACTGGCTGGGGGCTGCCTCCCTGGCTCGGTGATTCCTGCTGAGAGAACCACTCTCTCAGGCGGATCCGGGCTGAATCGGCCTCCTCTTTGAGAACATCACGTTCTTATCCGGCGGTTTACCAGTCGTCATTTCAGCCACCCTCCTTCGGTCATCACTTGAGCCAGGCGTTGTTCGGCCCCTCGGCAGCGAATCAGCGCAGCCTTGGATGCCGCGATGGCCTCCGGTAGCGGAGGGATATCTTCCTGCAGAGGGGCAGCACATAGCGCGAAATGTTCAGCGTCCAGTCCTCAGCCTTGATCTCGTCCAGACTAACCACCGGGCCGCGTCCTGCACGTCGGCAAAGCCTCGATACCAGCAGAGGATCTGTGTGGCGTGGTCAGCCTCCAGAGAGTTCTGCGCGCGCCCCCGGCGGAACAGGCGTGACGCATCGGCGATCAGCACCTTCTTCTTGTGCTTGACCGGTTTACGCTTCCGCAGGACCAGGATGCACCCGGCCAGGCCGGTGCCATAGAAGAGATTGGGTGCCAGTCCGATCACGGCCTCGACCAGGTCCAACTCCAGCAGTTTCTGCCGGATGCTGCCCTCCACACCTTTTCGAAACAAGGCGCCCTGCGGCAGAACCACTGCCATTCGGCCCCTCACGTCCGCCATGGACTTGACCATATGCTGCACCCAGGCAAAGTCCCCAGAGCTGGAGGGTGGTAGACCGGCAAAATTTCGGCCAAAGGGGTCGTTGACCCACTGCTCTTCGCCCCACTTTTCCAGCGAGAACGGTGGATTGGCGATCACGCAGTCGAAGGTAGCTAGCCGGTCACCCTCGTAAAAGGCCGGGTTGCGCAGCGTGTCGCCGCGAACCACCTGAAGTCCTCGATGCCGTGGAGGAACAGGTTCATCCGCGCGATAGATGAGGTGGTGAGGTTCTTCTCCTGCCTGAACAGCTTGCCCCAAAGACGTTTGACATCGCCGTGGGATTCTTTGACGTGCTGTACAGCTGCAAGCAACATGCCACCCGTGCCACATGCCGGATCGTAGATGGTCTCGGCTTCCTTGGGGTTGAGCATATCGATCATGAGTCGAACGACGCTGCGCGGCGTGTAGAACTCTCCAGCCTTCTTGTTGGTGGCGTCGGCGAACTTTTTAATCAGATCTTCGTAAGCGTCGCCTAACAAGTCCGAGTTGACGTTCTTGTTGCCGAACGCCAGCTTTGAGAAGTGCTCGATCAGGTCTTTGAGCAAGGCATCTGACAGCCGCTCCTTGTTCGACCACTGAGCGTCACCGAATACACCGTAAAGGGTGTCCGGGTTGGCCTTTTCGACTTCCCGCGTTGCGCGCTGAAGCGCCGCGCCGACGTTGCTCGCCTTGGTGCGGACATCATTCCAGTGGCAGCTCTCAGGGATCTGGAAGCGGTGCGACTCCGGAAAGCAGGCCAGTTGCTCGTCGCCAGTCTCTTCAACGATTTCCTGAAACTCCTCGTCCCAGACATCGCAAATGCGCTTGAAGAACAACAGTGGAAAGATGTAAGTCTTGAAGTCGGCCGCGTCCACCGGACCGCGCAGGATGTTGAGGACTCCCATAGGTGGCTCGAGCTGACTGAGGGTGACTGGTTGCTCGCTCAAGCGCCGCACCCTACTTCATTGCCTGCGATAGGCGAGCGATGTTCCTGCTTGAATTCCATAGGTCACTCAAAAAAGGCTGGACTGTTTCACGATGTAACCCGCAGGCTTTCTGCGTTGCTCAATCGTGCCCTCATCAACAAGGTGCTGCAACCATGCTCTCGCTTTGCCTGTGGATACGTTTAGTGCACTTGCCACTTCGGAATGCTTCATCGGCACGTTTAACAGCGACAGAATGACGGTACGAACCTCTGCTGGCAATTTGTCCACTGATGAGCTCGGGCTTGTTGATTCGGAAGCAACCACTTCGCGAATGCCCCATTCAGCATGGTCTGCTTCAACTGTTGCCTCCGACTCTGCGGCACGCGACGGGCTGTCGGGTGCAAAACCGATCGACAACGTAAGAACTTTCGGTGCCCACTGTGCTTCCCGAACTACATTGGCCCTTGTCTGCCTCCAGCGGCCGATTGGCGAAATCGAGTGAAACCACAGATGGCGGAATCGAAACCATCGACTCCACGAGCACCTCGAACACAGCATTCAACGCATCGGAGTCTTGCGGATTCGGTCGTTGCCGACGTTAAATCCTGCGCTGGGATCGTAGGGTGAGATGAGCGCCAGTTGGCCGTCGAGCAACTTGTTTCGATATTCGCGGTTCATCGTTGATTTTTCGAGGCTGTCGGCGAGTACGCCGATCACCTGGCCTCCGGCTTCCAGGGCACCGCGCATGGCGGCCTGGTCGATGCCCTTCGCGCCACCTGAGACGATGGTCCTGCCCGCCTCGGCTGCCAGTCGACCAATTTCGATCGTGTAGTTGATCAGTGAGTCGTCGACATTTCTTGATCCGACCACAGCCAGGCCGCCTGATGCGAGCACGGACAGGTCGCCACAGCCGTAGAGGATCGCCGGGGCGTCTTCTCGCAGCCGTGCCTTGAGTCGGCGTGGGTAGGCTGCGTCGGCGCGGCTGACCACCCAAATCGCACGTGCTTGCCAGCGTTCGAATACCTGACTGAGCAGAAAGCCTCGCCCCAGCAATCGCCTTAGACGGTCTTCATCGATTACTGGGCTGCACTCATTCAAGAGACCCGCTGCATCGGGCGCAATTAGATCCGCCGGCTGGCGCTGGATTTCCCTGAGGTGCCGGGCAAGGCGTTTGTAGTCGCCCGGCGACAAGATATCCGGCGAAGTGCGGTCACGCCCGGCGGTCAGTGGCGCTGTGAGCAACAGGATGGCTTGGGTGTTGGCGGACAGAGCCAGCGTCATTCGTCGTGCCCGGTTTGGGAGAGCACTACAGGAAACACTTCGCCGCTCCCGCTTTTGCGCAGTAGCCATGCCGCCACCGTCAGCGTCCAACGTGAGTCCACCAGGTCATCGACCAGAATCACTGGCCCGGGCAATACCGCTTGGCCCATAAGTGCCAAGGAGCCATCGATGTTTCGGGCTTGTTGGGTGCTGTTGGCCATGGTTTTCTGTTCGGGTCTGTCGTCGGTTCTGGCAATGACTGGATGGAACGGAAGACCGAGTGCCGCAGCCAGTCGTCTGGCAAAATCGGGTACAAGCTGGGGATGACGCAGCGAGGGTATGCAGGTCACCCAGGTTGGCTGGGGCGAAGGGTTCCGTTCACGCACCATCTTCGCACAAGCGACCACCAGATCGTCGGCAAACCGGCTGTCTTGATACTTGCCCCGCCGAACCCATGCGCCCCACCCCGCGTCGCCCCACACACAGAGCGCTTTGCCAGGGCTGCATCTGGTGTGCCGGCGCAATGGCACCCTTGATGCCGTATTGAGGGCATTCCCCCATCCGGCCACTTCTTTCGGGGCTGGATGGGCAGATTGGTTCGGCGCAGGAATGTGATGGCGTCGCGTACCAGCGCCTCATCCACATCTGTTGGCAAAGGTGGCAATACTGGCTTCGTTACGGCGGTCGGGTCCCCATCCAGCGCTTGGATCAAGAAGCCCATGTGATCCCCGAACGGGAGGCTCACGTACTCCTGCATCTGCTGGTGTTCTTCACGACGCAAGGCTGTGAGTCGTTCGGCCCTTGCCCAGAACGCATCACTCAGTGTGGCCGCGGTGAGCTGCCACTTGGTGCCCTGTTTGGCGATGGGCGCCGGGGATTCCAGGGAAAGCAGCGCCATCGTTTTTTCAATGCGACCCTTGCTCAGATTGACGCGCTCCATAAGCTCGGGCACGGACAGTCCGCTCTCGTTTTCCTCCAGCGCACCCAGGACTTCGTCCACTTCCTCTCGGGTCGGGAACGCACTGCGGATGAACCAGTCGTTGATATCCGACTCTTCCAGGCCACTGAGCAACACTCCATAGGCGGCATCGAGCGCACGCCCGGCGCGGCCGACTTGCTGGTAGTAAGCCACCACTGACCCAGGCATCTGGTAGTGGATGACAAAGGTCAAATCCGGCTTGTCATAGCCCATGCCAAGCGCCGTCGTGGCGACCAGTGCCTTGACCTGGTTGGTCAGCAAAGCCTGCTCCAGCGCTTCACGTCGATCGCCTGTTTCGCCTGTATAGGCCTCGACGTTGAACCCACACGACTGGAGCCAGTCAGCGACCTGATTGGCGTCGCGCACGGTGAGTGTGTAGACAATGCCGTTGCCCTGCAGTGTGGCCAATTGCTGCGCCAACCAAGCGAGCCGTTCCGCCTGGCTGGGTAAGCGAATGGTTTGCAGGGTCAAAGTGGTTCGATTCAAGTCGCCACGAGAAACCTGCAAATTCGGTCCGAGCACGGAGCCAAGGTCGTCCATCACGCGGTTGTTGGCTGTGGCGGTGGTCGCCAGCAGTCGCACGTTCGGCGGAAGCGTCTTGACGATACGTTCCAGCAAACGGTAATGCGGACGGAAGTCGTGACCCCAGTCGGAAATGCAGTGGGCTTCGTCGATGACCAGCATCGAGATCTTCGCCGCAATGCCGCCCAACACCTGGGACCGAAAGCGTTCGTTCGCCAATCGTTCCGGTGAGATCAAGAGGATGTCGACTTCCCCACGGGCGAGCTGTGTTTCTACATCGGTCCAATCATCGACGTTGTCGGAATTGATCGTGGCGGCACGAACCCCCATTCGCTCCGCTGCGACGATCTGGTTGCGCATCAGCGCCAGCAAGGGCGAGATCAGCAATGCAGGCCCAGTCTTCGCGTCGCGCAGCATTTTTGTCGCAATGAAGTAGACGAAGCTTTTGCCCCATCCGGTTTTCTGAACCACCAACAGGCGCCCTCGCCCTTCAACGATGTGGCGAATGGCCTCTTCCTGACCCTCTCGAAACGTGGCATCGCCTCGGCCAGAGCCAATACGAAGCAGCGCCAGAGCGCTTTCGGGGTTGTAGGTCATGGATTGGCTCATGGTTTTCCTGATCGCGAGAGCATCGGCCCGATGGGCTTGCCTGACAGGGCCGTGCCGCCCAAGATGTTGGCCATCGCCCTGCCTCTCCGCCAAGAAAAGTCGAGTCTTGAGTTTAGCTGCATCACCGATTGGTTTGTTCCGCCATAAGTTCGGGATGGAGGTTTGACAGGAACATGTCTCATACGATGCGATTGGATCTGCGGACGATTGCAACATGCCCCCGATTGGCGCTCACCTGTGGGCTTCTGCACTGTGTGGGATTGTGGCTAGCGCCTGTTCGCGATTTGAAGCTTCGACAGCTGAGGTTTTGAGGCATCGCAGGTAAGCCCGATGCCACAGCGCCGGCCCAATCGGCGTGTTCCGGCGGAGGTCTGCTGCACCCTTTAACCGTGGGAGTCCTGATCGCACGGTTTGGTGCCCTGATTCGGGCATCAAACTGGGTGCACACTTGGGTTGCCTCAAGATATTCCGGAGTTCCGAAACTGGAAACGAATGAGCCCTTCTCCCGCTTGCGGGAGAAGATGCCCGAAGAGGCTGTAGAAAAAGTCCTTCAAGAACTAGTTGCTTCGGGAGTGCTGAAAAGTGACCGCACCAGACGGGCTACATTCAACGATCGGCAGTTCGGTAGGGGTAAAAGCACCCCCAGAAATGTCCCGCCGTTCGCTGTTTCGGCTTTTTCTACAGCCTCGAAGGCCGGATGAGGGCCAGACTGGCGCGAAAAAGTGGCTTGACGGCCGGATCAGGCCGATTGGCGGCAGAAGCTGCTTGTCGCCAGATTTCCCTCATCTGCCTGTCGGCATCTTCTCCCGCAAGCGGGAGAAGAGTTGCTTCGATCTTGTTCTGGATAACGCTGCATACTGGAAAGGTCATTTGGGCTCGGGCACGTGGATTCGTGAGTTGATACCGGTTCGTGTCTGAGTGCCTCTATGAAGACTCTTCTATGGATGTCGTTGGATTGACCGGCCCTTTGCCCGTGGGCGGCTCACCCACGTACATCAAATTGGCGAAGTAGTACTGGACCGCCACACAATGCCCCAGGGCACTATGCTGCTCGAGTTCCTCGTCGGTCTGGCAGAGGTAGACCTCTCGCGTACATTTTTTGCAGACACGGATCGCTGGGTTGGTGTCCACGAGCGCCATCAGATCCCAGCGGACGCGACAACGCTTGGCCAGTGGACAGTGTTTGATGCTCCATCTGATTTCGGTCATGCCGCTGCCCTTTTGTGATTGGCGTCATCCCCGCGTTCGGGCAGGAGCGCACCTTGCAGTTTGCTGTCTTCTTCCGCTTGAACCTGTGCGGCGCTAGCCGCTTCGAATTTTCTTGCGAGCTCTTCATGGCCCAGTGATTCGGCGCATTGAGCCAACCAGCCTAGGCTCCAGGGGTTCTGTTTGCTGGGGTCGACCACGCGGCTGATGGCGTCCTGGTGCTGCAGCCGGCCTGCTGCACTTTGGCCCAGTGCTTCGAGGATGTCGCCCTTGAGGATCAGGTAGACGGGGAGTTGGCTTCGCTCCAGGACTTGGTCGATGACTTGCAAGGCTTCTTCATTGCGCTTGTGGCGATGCAGGAAGAACGCGAAGTTGAATCCTGCCGTTGGCCATTCTGCAGCCTGGCGGTAGACGGATTCTGCGCGCACCAGGTCGCCCAGTTCTTCCAGATAGATGGCACGCAGGTTGAGCAGGTTGAACGTGGGGCCGTCGTGCTGCACGGCACAGGCGATGTAGTGCAGGGCCCGCTCGCGGTGACCAATCCGCGCGGCATCACGGGCCATCTGTTCGAAGGTTCGGCCTAACTGGCTTTCGGGGATGGTGCTGCAGCGGACCATTTCTTCAGCCTCGAGGAGGCGACACCTTGCGATCTGGCCTTGGTCAGTGTGGGTAAGCGGTGCGTCGAATCGTTGCTCGAAGCTGCCCTCGCCTTCGTCTTCGCTGTTGACCCGATTGAGCTTCAGCGTGAGGCATTGGTTCTGGTCGAGGGTCCAGGCCACGGCCAGCGGCTCGCCTTGTTTGACCGGGGCCTCGAGTTGCCAGATCGATCGGCCCACTACGCGACCGCCGTCGGCGATCACTTCGATGGCCAGGTCCACAGGGCGATCGGTTACGGTCGACGGCGCGAACACGATCAGAGGATGATGGGATTCAGCGGGCAGTCTGGCCCCGGCTTTGACCAAGGGAACCAGACCTTGCCGCGTGCGCAGGCCGAGTTCGGCACTGGATGCGGGGGCGATGAGTGGCTGGCCGGTGGCCGCGATGGCCAGTGCCTGCAGCGCGGCGCCTCTTGCGATGGCGCCTTGAACGTCGTGTTCATCACCCAATTCGACCAGGTCTGCTCCGGGGAAGTAATCGCGCAAGGCGTTCTGCACCTGAGGGATACGGCTGCTGGAGCCCGCCAGAAGCACCAGGTCGATCGATTCTGGCCCAAACCCGGCTCGGGCCAGAACCTGGTGGATCGGCCGGAACACGGAATCGCGCTCCACGAATTCGTCGGAGGTGGCTTTGTCTGGATGCGGGTCCAGGAATGGTCGCAGGAGTTTTTCGAACGTCGCCTGATCCAGTGGCGCGTCGCTGAGGAAGAGCTCTCGGCCCTCCCATTCGATGCAGTGATCACCGGCGGAGACCACTTCGACGGTGTGGTCCGATTCGCCCTGAGTCGACATCGCACGCAAGCGCAGACACAGGGCACGTTTGAGCTGTTCTGCGACGGGCAACAGCACCGGCTCGAAACGTCGTCGTTTCGCGGCAAACGGCACGGCTGTGCGGTCCAGCTTGTATCGCTCCAGCAGCGTGGGTATCAGATGGCCGTGGACAATGGCGCGGTCGATATCGCCACCGCCGATGCGGTGATAACGACTGGTCGACAAGAGGCGCGGCGCGAGTGCCTTCGTTGCCGAGGCCTGCAGCGTGAACAAGGCCACGTCGCAAGTGCCGCCGCCGAAGTCGAACACCAGCCACGTAGCGCCTGCTGCCAGATGATCACCCGCTTTGCCGGGGTCGCGGTGCAGCAAGTCCAGCACCGCTGCGTAGGGTTCGTCCAACAGCCGCACCGCCACACCATCGCCGAAGGCCGATTCGGCGGCTGCCACGGTTGCGGTGCGTTGGGCACCATGGAACGAGGCCGGTACCGTGATGACCAGCGGTTCAACGGTTTGCCCGTCGTCGATGGTGAGCCATTCAACCAGGTAACTCATGATGTGCGCCGCAATCTCGGTGGCAGAATGGAAACTCTTCGGGGCGCGGGCATAGGTGTGCCGCAAGCCCATTTCGTTCTTCGTTTCGGAGAACGAACCTCGGTGCTGGATGAATTGGGGTGTACGCGCCAGGCGTTTCGCGGCGTGACCCACCAGTGCCGCACCATCTTTGACTGCTACCACCGAGGGCACCGCAATCTGACCTTCAGGCTGGCCCGGTTCGTCGATGGTCAGGCACTCGCAGTGGAGCAAGCCATGTTCGAATCGTGCGGTCGCAATACAACTTTTGGTGGTGCCGAGATCGATCCCGATGGCCGATCCATCGAACGCTTTTTCGGACAGGGTTCTGCGCAGATCGTCGAATACAGTGGTGACGGGCATCCCTTTTATCCTCGCCGGGTCAGGTTGTGTTGACCCTAGGCTGCGCTGTGCTTGTCGCAGGAGTTGAGACTTTTCGGGGCGTGACCGGCCGTGGAACACCCCACGTCCGTCATTCCCGCGAAAGCGGGAAACCACTCGGGTGCCACACGACCCAAATCTGGTCGCAACGAGTGGTTCCCCGCTTGCGCGGGGATGACGGTTGGAGGGGCCGTGCGCGAGGATGACGCGCGGAGGGGTCTGCGAAACCGGGCTTCTGAACGCTCGTGCCACACCCCACGTCCGTCATTCCCGCGAAAGCGGGAAACCACTCGGGTGCCACACGCCCCAAACCTGGTCGCAAACGAGTGGATCCCCGCTTGGGCGCGGGGATGACGGTTGGAGGGGCCGTGCGCGAGGATGACGGTTGGCGGGGCCGTGCGCGAGGATGACGCGCGGAGGGGTCTGCGAAACCGGGCTTCTGAACGCTCGTGCCCCACACCCAATATCCGTCATTCCCGCGAAAGCGGGAAACCACTCGGGTGCCCCACGCCCCAAACCTGGTCGCAAACGAGTGGATCCCGCTTGGGCGCGGGGATGACGGTTGGAGGGCCGTGCGCGAGGATGACGGTTGGAGGGGCCGTGCGCGAGGATGACGCGCGGAGGGGTCTGCGAAACCGGGCTTCTGAACGCTCGTGCCCCACACCAAAAGTCCGTCATTCCCGCGCAAGCGGGAAACCACTCGGGTGCCACACGCCCCAAATCTGGTCGCAACGAGTGGTTCCCCGCTTGCGCGGGGATGACGGTTGGAGGGGCCGTGCGCGGGGATGACGGTTGGAGGGGCCGTGCGCGAGGATGACGAGCGGATGGGCTGTAGCCGAAACAGCGACAAGTAGAATGGCAGCCACCGCATCGGGGAGGGCTTGCAAGGCTCAAACAACGTCGCATCGCGGCTGAAGCCGTTCCCACAGCGTTTGGCGTTGCGGTTTGGTCCAGCGAGACGATGGTTCAAGCGCCTTGGCGATCGGGCGCATCCAGAGTCTGTTCGAGAATGGTGCGGGCACGCGCCGCATCCGACGGGTCCACGTCAAACACTTCGGCGCATTGAACGTATCCCGAGGGTTGGCCGGTGATGCAGTCCAACAGCCCGTAGCGGTCACTACGGTGCGTGGCTGTTATGCCTGCCTCACGCAGTCGATCCAGTGTTTCTGCAATCGCAGCAGGCGACCTCGGTTGCTCGTAACACACGTTGTCGAAGGGCCATCTGATGAGCATGTGTTGCTCCAAGAACCTGCGAAAACCCAGTCTACGCCGCACCATCCGGCTTGCCAACACTCGCCGTGGGCGTCAGGAACGTCGCTCCGAGGTGCCCCACCTTGACGTAAATCAGCGCACCTTCGCTGCCCGTGAACGGCGTATGCCGGCTCCACCGCGGACTGCGCAGCCAGCTGCCGGCGGGATACTCACCCTGTTCATCACGGAACAAACCTTGCAGCACCAGGATCTCTTCGCCGCCGGGATGGGTGTGGGTGTTGAACTGCGTGTGCGGCGCCCATCGGACCAACGCGCTGCTGACACCGTCGAACTCGTGGAGAGGCATCACCGATAGTCCGGGCACCAAACCCTGGCGCCAAGGGGTATTCGCCGTATCGATGTGAACCGGTTCGTCGTCGCCCGGCGCGAATTGCCAGAGCTTAACGAACAAGGTGCATCCCTCGCGCGAGAACGGCGTATGGGCCGTGCCCGGCGGGTTGCGTACATAACTCCCTGCCGGGTAGTCGCCGCGCTCGTCGCTGAAGATGCCGTCGAGCACCAGAAACTCCTCGCCGCCACCGTGTACATGGCGCGCGAAGTGCGAGCCCGGCGCATAACGCACCATGCTGGTCGCGCGCGCCACCTCGTCGCCAATACGATCCAGGCGATATCGATGGACGCCGGGCTCCGGGGATGGCACCCAGCAGCCATCTGTGGGCGGTGGCAACACCACACGCTGCGAGAAATCGGCATTCAACAGGTTCGAGGTCATGCGGCGCTTCCAGCAAGGGATCAATAACGTGCAGATTGAGCACTACACCCCGATTGTCACCGGGACCAGGGCTAGATTGCCCGATCACACGTTCAGTAAGTGTCGACGCGCCGGATCTGGATGCACGCCGCCAGAAAATTCGCCAAACTCCAACCACCCACTGCTGCGCTACCGGAACCGCCTTGATGACCGATGATGCCCTGTTCACCCGCGTCGACCAGTTGCTGACCACGCAATTGCAGGGTGTGCTGGCAACCCAGCAGCACAGCCATCCCTACACGAGCCTGATGGCGTTTGCGCACACGCCGGACCTTCGTTACCTGGTCATTGCCACCCTGCGCGAGACACAGAAGCACGCCAACCTGATGCGTAATGCCGAGGTGTCGTTTCTGGTCGACAATCGCACCAACGCACAGATCGACTACGAACAGGCCGTCGCCATCTCGGTCATCGGCCACGCCCGGGCCATTCCTGAAGCCGATCTGGGGCAATTCCTGGCGATCTACGCAAACAAACACCCGAAACTCGAAGACTTCATCAACGCCCCAGCGTGCTCACTGCTCCGCATCGAAGTCAGTAGTTACCGCGTAATCAGCAAGTTCCAGGCAGTCGAGGTGCTCGAGAGATGGGCGCGACGGCCAGTACCACGCCACCGACGATGACCTGAAAGGCATCGCGGCGGTCGCCCTGTCGTGCGTCAGCCCTGAACGGGACCTGCTGGCCACCCTCAATCAACCATGATCCGTCCTCGCAGCATCGACGTGCGGGACCCCGTCTACCGCCCCTGCAGTCATGCTCGCCGCCACCACACCATAGAAACCCGCCCACGCCGCTTTTGCGTCCGCAGTGAAGTCGTGGCCGAGCACTTCGTCGAGTGTCTCCAGCAGGACTTCACCAACGATCGGATAGTGGGCCTCTCGGACGCCATACTGATGGTGCCGGGCACCGAGTTTGCGAAGGACATCGTCGAGTCGTTCGGGATGATCCAGCAGACCGACACCTGCGCCGATCATGCTCATCAGTCGGAAGCTCTGGGCGTCGATGTCGTCGCCAAAACAGTCTGCGCATGCCGGGATGACCTGCGAAGAGTCGGGCATAAAATGCGCGTCCAATCGCTGGCGCGTGCGGTTCGACCAGCGCAAAACTGGCGCGGAGGGTCGGGATCGAAAAAGTGGACATGACGGATTACCTCTTCAGTGGATTGATGGGTGGTGGTTTCGAGCTGGGCTATTCGAAGGGGTCGCGTTTGCACCGATGTCGCAAAGAGAGAATGGCGCCGTATTGCTGTTCGGACATGGCAGTCAGCCGTTTTCGTATGGGGTGAATAGCCGCTCTTGACCGGTAGTACGCAGTCTCTGGTCGATTCCGACAGGGCGTACAAATCTGGCCTCTGTTGCTGCCATGCGTGCAGATCGATCGGTTGCGCTGGCCAATCACCTTGCCACGAGATCCATGCACCCGGAGACGGAGTGAGTCCTCGTGTGGACTAGGGCCGCGCACTTCTGCCGCCCCTGATTTGTCGGCAGGATCGCCTACAATGGCGAACCATGATTCAACCCACTGCCGCAGTGCCACCTACCCCACTCGTCCATTCCTCGTTCTACAAGTTCGTGCCGATCACGCAGATCGACGCGTTCGTGGCACACCTGCGCACGCTGACGACCTCGCTGAATGGCAGCATCCTGGTGGCGAGCGAGGGGATCAACGGCATGGTCTCGGGCCCGGCTGACGCGCTGTCTGCGTTTGAACAGGCCTTACAGACCGACCCTGTCTTTGACGGCGCGTTCAGTGGCATGGTGTTCAAGCACAGCCCCTGCAAGACGCCGCCATTCGCTCGCATGAAGGTGCATCACAAACCCGAGATCCTGCCTCTGGGCATCAAGGGTGTGGACGCCCGGAACACCGGCATCAACCTGACGCCCAATGAGTGGCGCGAGTTGATTCAGCGGGACGATGTGGTGCTGCTCGACAACCGAAACAGTTTTGAATACCGACTCGGTCGATTCAAATCGGCGATCGATCCGGGCGTGCGCAACTTCCGCGATTTTCCGGAGTATGTAAAAGCCAATCTGCCGACCTGGCAGGCGCAGAACAAGAAGATCGCCATGTACTGCACCGGCGGTATTCGCTGCGAAAAAACTTCGGCCTGGATGCGCGATCTGGGTGCCGAGGTCTATCAACTGGAAGGCGGCATCATCAACTACTTCGCGCAGATGCCGGATGCCGATCGCGATTGGATCGGCGAGTGTTTTGTGTTCGACAACCGGATCGCGCTGGACACCCGACTCGAGGAAACCGCCACGACACTTGAAGAAGTTTATGAAGGCGACGCCGACGGAGCGTTCCGGTTGAACCGGGCGCGGCGCCTGGCAAAAGTTGTGGACGATGAGCAGACATAAAGCCCAACCGGTCAGGGATGGTGTTGGGGCCAGTTCGGTGACTTTGCCCAATCATGGGCCCTGGGCCACGGTACTGGACTATTTGGTGGAACGGTTTCCTTCAGTCAGCGCAGCCGACTGGCGCGCCCGATTCGACGGTGGCGTGGTGCTGGATGACGCCGGCCAGGCGGTGGATGCCTCGGTGCCGTTTCGAGGTCAGGCCCGTTTTTATTACTACCGCGACCTCAAACATGAAGTGCCCGTGCCGTTCGACGCACCGATCGTCTTTCAGGACGAGTTCCTGGTGGTCGCCGACAAGCCCCATTTTCTGTCGGTGATCCCGGCGGGGCGATACGTCCAGGAAACCTTGCTGGTGCGACTCAAGCGCGCAACCGGCATCGACACACTCACGCCCATGCACCGGATTGACCGCGAAACCGCAGGGCTGGTCGTGTTTGTCATTCAACCGGAAACCCGCGGCGCCTACCAATCCCTGTTTCATGATCATCGGGTTCGGAAACAGTACGAGGCCATTGCACCGCTGAGCACGGCCTCGAACAGCCCGAACGCCGAACCGCTGCAGTTCCCGCTTCGTTACACCGCCCATTTGCGCGAGAGCGGCAATTTCATGCAGATGGAAGTGGTCGCGGGCGTTGCCAACTCGGAAACAGAGATCGAATTGCTTGAGGCTGATTCCCAACGTGGACTCGGTCACTATCGGCTGTCACCGATCACGGGCAAGAAACATCAGTTGCGCGCGCACATGAATGCACTCGGTTTGCCGATCCTCAACGACTCCATCTACCCAGTGCACCAGCCAGCGGCGGCCACGATTTTTCGCGGCCACTGCAGTTGCTCGCCAAGAGCATTTCATTTGTTGACCCGATCTCGCAGATCACGCGTCATTTTGAGTCGTCTCAACAATTGATACTGCAAGGTGGCACGCTGAACTCCGGATCAAGCTAGATCGTTTCACAGCGGATTCAGATAGTGCTTGCCCTACAACCTGGAGGATTCATGAAACCGACGATCTACCTGATGTTTCCGGGCACCTGCCTTGAGGCGATGACGCTGTATGCGAATCTGCTGGGCGGCAGTGTTCTGCACGTCAGCCACAACCGTGATGTGCCGAGCCCCGAAGATGCCATGCCGGGTGGACCGGATCTGGTCATGCACATGACGATCCAGGTCGGCGACGATCAGATCATGGGCTCGGATTGTCCGGAAGGCATGTATCAGGCACCCCAGGGCTTTTCGGTGACGCTGGCGCCGGAGTCTGCTGCAGAATTTGATCGTCTGTTTGCTTCGTTGTCCGTATCGGCTTTGTCGATGATCATGCCGCCCTGCGAAACCTTTTGGGCCGAACGATTTGCGATGCTGACGGATCGGTTCGGAACGCCGTGGATGCTGAACTTCACCGGCTCGAAAATGCCGGGGTGAGTTGACTGCTGTTCGATTCAACAGCAGGAATCGAAGCAATTCGTCTCGCAGCGTGTGAACCGGATCGCTGCTGGACCAGATCAATTCTTCTCCCGCTTGCGGGAGAAGATGCCGGCAGGCAGATGGGAAATCTGGCGACTGACAGAAATTCGCGCCAATCAGGCCCTCATCCGGCCTTCGGCCACCTTCTCCGCCGGAGCTTCGCGCCAATCTGGCCCTCATCCGGCCTTCGGCCACCTTCTCCCGTAAAACGGGAGAAGGGTTTGATGATGCGATGCTGTCCCGCTTGGTTGAGAGATTGTTTACGGTTCCGTAGCCTGGAACGCTTGACCCCAATCCGAGGATTGCGCAGGCTCGGACTCACCTCGCGATGGTTGACACCACCACCGCGCCCACTATTCCAGGCTGCCTCTTGTCTGCGGCGGCACCAACGGAGCGCACCATGTCCAGAAACCTGTTGTCACGCGCGGTCCTGTCGGCATTGCTGGCTGGCTCTGCATCGTTCTCGGCGTTGGCCGCCGACCCCGTCCTGAGCTCGCCGATCGAGAATCAGGTCCGGGAGATCGAACCGAAGGTCATCAGCTGGCGCCGTGATTTCCATCAGCATCCGGAACTGGGCAACCGCGAGTTCAGGACTTCCGCCAAAGTCGCCGAACACCTGAAAGCGCTTGGCATCGACATCCAGACCGGCGTGGCCCACACCGGCGTCGTGGGCATTCTCAAGGGCGGCAAACCCGGCCCGGTCGTGGCCATCCGTGCCGATATGGATGGCCTGCCCATCACCGAGCGCAACGACTTGCCTTTCAAGTCCGAAGCGACTGGTGAATACAACGGCGAAACCGTCGGCGTGATGCATGCCTGCGGACACGACACGCATGTGGCGATCCTGATGGGTGTGGCCGAGGTGCTGGCCGCTCAAAAGGAAAACCTGAGCGGCACCGTGAAGTTCATTTTCCAGCCGGCCGAAGAAGGTACGCCGAAAGGTGAGGAAGGCGGCGCGGAAATGATGGTCAAGGAAGGGGTGCTCGACAACCCGAAAGTGGACCTGATTTTTGCGCTGCATATCGATGCCTCTCTCGACGCCGGCAAGATCGGCTGAAGGCCGGCTCGATCGCGGCCGCAGTAGACGACCTGCGTATTGTCGTCAAAGGCAAGGGCTCACACGGCGCTTACCCATGGGCGGGCGTGGATCCGATCGTGACGTCGGCGCAGATGATCAACAGCCTGCAGACCATCGTCTCGCGATCCGTGGACCTGACCGACGAAGCGGCGGTTGTGACGATCGGCAAGATCCAGGGTGGCGTCCGGTCCAACATCATTCCCGAACAGGTCGAAATGCTGGGCACGGTTCGCACCTTGAACGACAACGCTCGCACTTTGGTCCACCAACGTATTCGGACCGTGGCGGAGAACGTCGCGGAGAGTATGGGCGCGACGGTGGAAATCGATCTGCCCTACTCCAGCCACTACCCGGTCAACAAGAACGATGCGGCGTTGGTGCACCGGATGTTGCCGGTTCTGAAAGCCGTGGCGGGTGACGCCAACCTGGTTGAGCAGAAGGCACAGACCGGTGCCGAAGATCATTCGTTCTTCGCGAACCAGGTACCGAGTTTCTACTTCGCATTGGGCGGCAGGAACCCGGACACGGAGCTGAAGGATCTGGCCGATCACCACACCCCCGGTTTCCACATCGAGGAAAGTGGTTTGATTCTCGGGAGCGATGACCGCGATGACGCTGGAAGCACTGCAGCAGCCGCGGAGTAAGAATCAGGGTGATTCCCACCTGCGCGGTGATCACCCCCATGTTTCAGTCCTGCTGCGTCACTGCGTTTTGACGGTATCCCAATGCACTTCAGCACTGGTGATATCGGCCTTCGGAATATTGACGTCGGCCATGGAACCGCGAAGGTTGGTATAAACCGTGATGCCGGCGTTGTGCGCTGATTTCAGAATGCCCTCACGTTTGCTGCCGAAGGTCGTCGTGATGATCACTTTCTGGCCAACAGCTTTCGGCAATTCCTCGAAAGCGACTTTCTGGATCAGGATTTCGCTTCCGGCTTCCGCTTCCCCGCCGGCCTCTGCCGGCACCACGGTTTCGCCTTCCGTGAATGGAAGTTCCGAGGCATCCACCACGGCAGTCGTCGATTCGGACAGCAGCAGGTTTTCCAGCAGCGAATTGGTCGATTCATCGATCAGTGCCAAGGTACCGTCGTCCAGCGCCTTGGCCTGATTGATCAGGTTCGTGATCGTGCGCGTACGGATGTCGTCATTCCACTCGCTTGGCGTGAGCGCATAGAACGTCATGGGTACTGCTGCGCCCGAGGTCTTCAGGCTCAGACCGAGCGCCTGGGTCCGGGCGTTCACGTCGGCTGCAGCGCTGAGTTGCTGCTTGTAGTTGGCCGCGGGTTTGAAGCTGAACACGAGTTTGCCGCCTTTGTCAGATAGGCCGCATAGGCTTCCTCGATGCCGGCATCCGGAATCAGCCCGATCGCAAGCAGCTCCCGCCGCAATGCCGTCAGGTGGATCTGGTGGTACCGCTTTTCCTTCAGGCCGATGAGGCTGGCGCAAGCGCTGTTGCGCGCCTTGACGAATCCCTCGTCTTCGATGGTCCAGGTGGCATCCAGCAGTTTGGCCTGATCAAAATCCAGCGACGACAGATCAAAACCCGACGGCATGTCGTAGCGGGCCTTGTAGGTGGCGTTCGATACCCCGGTCGCGTAAACCGTGCTTCGACTTCGGCAACATTGCCGTCCGGATTCCGGATTGACGCGGCAATCTGCACATCCCCTTCGGGCAAACCAAGGACACCGCTGATGTCTTCATGCCGCCAGGACTTGTTCAACGCACAGCCCAAAGGCATCGAATGGCGCCAGACTGTTGAAGCCGATCCAGTCGGGCAGGAAAAACGCGCGGGCATCCCGGTCGAGTTTCACGTTCGTGGCAGTGATCGACAATTCCTTCAGGCCAGGAGGGCCACCGAACTGGCCCCTTGCCACTGGCGCCAGAGAGTTCATCCGGGAGCGCGAAGCCACGATTGGCCGCATCCACCCGATTGTTGCCAAAAGCGGCTCCAAGCAGCCAGCCAATGCCAGGCGTGCTGATCGTGACTTCGTCGGCGCGTGTCGCTTCGGTCGTCTCGCTGGTCATGTCAGGCCAAACGGCGACATCGTCGTAGACGAGGTTGCCGGAGAATGCGCCGGTGGCGGATCCAACACTGACATTGCCGCCCTGAGCAAAGACATGGTGGGTGTCGTCGGCCACGCTGTTCATGCGGCAATTGGTCACGACCATCGCAATGATCGAACCGAGCACCACGATTGGAGCTTTTTTGAGTCTGGCCATGATGTTCCCCGATACAAGCCGATATGAACGCGCAGTTTATCGTCCGACGCCCGCATGTCCATGGGTGGCATGCCGGAACGTGGTTTGGATCACGCCACGTTCTGCACACGGAGCAGGCTGTCGAAAACAACCCGCTCGCGCCATGGATGGCGCGCCCGCAATCGATCACGCAGTGATTGATTCGGCGTAAGCGAGTCGGGCGTACCGGACTCGCGTCGTTGAGACCCGGATGGCGTTTTCAACAGCAATGACGGCGCCCGCGAGATCCGCAAGTGATTGAGGGCCGGTACCGGACTCGCTGTTGAGAACGCCAGGATGGCGTTTCTCGACAGCAACATCAGGCCTTATAGAGCTTGTTCTTGCTGATGTAGTCGAGCACTGGCTTGGGCAACAAGGTGTCGACCGGCTCACCGGCAGCGAGTTTCGGCGGCATCCACTGGCCGACACCAGCATCGGTGTGACGCCGAGGCTGGCAATCATGCCGGCTGCACGTTGGCGCAACTGGATGGCGCGGGGCACGATGCGTGGCCGCACGAATCCTTCCAGATCATTTGTCCAGGTGCCCCGACTCGGCGCTTTCGGGCGCGTCAGCACCAGCACGTGGGCCACCTTGAAGATGTCGCGCCAGCGGAACCAGGAATCGAAATGCGCGAATGCATCTGCGCCCACGACCAACACGAGCGGCTGGCTGCACCGATCTCGCGGCGAATTCACACAGTGTGTCGAAGCTGTAACTCGGTCCGGCGCGGTTGATCTCGCGCTCGACCAGCCAGCGTCAAAGGCTTGTCCTTGCCAGCTTGAGCATGGCCAGACGTTGTTCGGGTGATGCCGTGGGTTGGTCCCGGTGCGGCGGCACCTGGGCGGGCACCATGCGCAACTCCCCGCCCAGCGCCTTGTGCGCCTCGCGGGCCACGGTGAGGTGGGCGATGTGAATGGGGTCGAATGTCCCCCCGAACATTGCAAGCATCAAACTGGTCCTTGTTCTGTTGGCGTGCTCTGCCCGACCCTGGAGTCGCGCCCTGCACCGGTCCACCCGAGACTAGCCCGAAGGATTCCATTGCATCAATGCCCCCCGATCAAAACGATTACAGTCAAATCGCGGTCACAACACGCACAGACCGGCAAAACGGCGCAAATTATTGATTCCTTGCAGTTTCCTGACAAAGCCAGTGCCTGGGTGAACGATTCGTCAGAGGCTGCCGAACTGGCGTCTGTCGGCAATTTTCAGCAGCAAGCGTTCGAACGCCAGGAATGGATCCCCGGTTCCTCGCCCCTTGCCGAGCCGGTCGACTTCCGCGGCCTCCTGCAGCCGACGCTCCCAGAAGGTCCGGTCGGTGCGTGCCAGCACTTTGCGCACCACGGCCTGGCGCGGTCCGAAGATCCGTTCCTGGGCCATGGCCTGGGATTGTTGCCCCGGCGCCAAGGCAGACAGCCGAACCATGGCCTGCAATTGCATGACAAACCAGCTGATCAGCCCCGGGACGACCTCACCTTCGGCCTTGAGTCCCCGGAGTATGCGCACGACCCGTGCGCCATCACCGGCCAGCGCGGCGTCAACCAGACCAAACACGTCGTAGCGGGCACTGTCCGCGGTGACCCGCTCGACCGTCGCCGCATCGATCCGCCCTTCCGGCACCAGCAATTTGAGCTTGTCGATTTCCTGCGCGGCTGCCAGCAGATTGCCCTCGACCCGCTCGGCGATGGCCGCCACGGTATCGTTCGTGACATTCAGATCACGACTGCGGGCACGTTCGGCGATCCATCGATCGAGATCGTCGCGCCGAAGGGGCCAGATTGGCAGGTACGCACCGACTCGCTCGATGGCTTGTACCCACTTGCCCTCGTTCGCCTTGCCCCAACTCGTACAGGTGATCAGCAGGACCGTGTCCGGTGGCGCCGCGAACAAAACGCCTGGATCGCCTCGGAACCTTGATTGCCGGGTTTGCCGCCCGGGCAACGCAGGTCGATCATTCGCTGGCTGGCAAACAGCGACAGGTTGGCCCCCGCACGCGCCAGATCGTCCCAGTCGAAGCTGCCCTCGGCGTCCAGCACCTGACGCTCCAGAAACCCCTGGCTCTTGGCCTTGGTCCGCAGCCGATCAGCGGCCTCCAGCACCAGCAGATGTTCTTCGCCGGCAATCAGATACACCGGCAACATGGGCGAGGTATCCCGCGCATGCTTGTCCAGCTGGGAGCTGCTCCAGGGCATTACTCGACGGCTTCCAGCGCACGCAGGACGGCGTACACCTGCTCGCGGCGCAGTTCTTCACGCACGCGTTCGTCTTCGGCGCTGGCGCCCAGAGCCTGGGTTTCGTCGAAGCGATAGTCGCGCCGGCGCTCGATCCTGGTGATCGGCAGCAGCTCTTTGCCGCTGGCATCACGCAATTCGAATTCGATCCGCAGGGTCACGCGGTATTCCTGCACACGCGCGGCTTCGCCGATCGTCAGGGGCTCGGTCAGGGCCTCGTCCTTGATGATCTTCAGCACACTGGCGCCCTCGCCGCTTGCCACTTTCGCGCCGCGCTCGTACAGCGCTCGGGTGAGCGCCTGCGGCAACATCGAGAACGGGTCGGCCGACTCGATGCGTACATGCCCCAGCGCCTTGCCCAAAGGGCGCGCTTCCCGCAACTGGAACCCGCAAGCGGCAATGGTCAGAACAAGCATTGCCATCAACCCACGACCAAAGGTGTTCATGCGGCCACCACAATGTTGACGAGCCGTCCCGGCACGATGATGATCTTCTTCGGTGTCGCACCATTCGTGAATCGCTGTACTTGTTCCTCGGCCAGCGCCGCCTGTTCGATGTCGGCCTGGGTGGCCGAAGCCGGCACTTCGATCGTCGCGCGCAACTTGCCGTTGACCTGAACCGCGAGCGTGAGCGTGTCGCGTACCAGCGCATCCGGAGTCGGCTTTCGGATACGGCAGGTCTTCGAGCAGGGTTTCGGCATGACCCAGCGCCTGCCACAAGGTATGGCTGATATGCGGCGTGATCGGGTTCAGCAGCAACACGATCGACGACCAGGCTTCCTGCAACACGGCCCGCGCGGCATCACTTCTGTCCGCGAACTTGCCCAAGGCGTTCATCAGTTCCATCACTGCCGCAATGGCAGTGTTGTAGGTGTGGCGGCGCCCGATGTCGTCGGCGACTTTCTGGATGGTTTCGTGCAGCTTGCGGCGGATTGCCCGCTGCTCGGGCGTCAGCGCCGACACGTCGAGTGCCGGTGCCGGACCCGCGGCCACATGGTCGCGCACTTCGCGCCACAGGCGCCGCAGGAAGCGGCTCATGCCTTCGACGCCCTGCTCGTTCCAGTCCAGCGACAGTTCCGGCGGTGCCGCGAACATCGAGAACAGACGCACCGTGTCGGCACCAAACTGCGACACCATCACTGCCGGATCCACGCCGTTGTTCTTCGACTTCGACATCTTTTCGGTCGGCCCGATCATCACCGGCTGGCCGTCGCTCTTGAGCTGGGCGCCGGTGATCTTGCCGCGTTCGTCCGTCGTGACTTCGACATCGGCCGGATTGAACCAGTCCTTGCCGCCGTTTTCGGCGTCGCGATAGAACGTCTCGGCCACCACCATGCCCTGGCACAGCAGGTTCGTTGCCGGTTCGCGCATGCCAACCAGGCCGGCATCACACATCAGCTTGTGGAAGAAGCGGAAATACAGCAGGTGCAGGATCGCGTGTTCGATGCCGCCGATGTACTGGTCAACCGGCAGCCAGTAATTCGCGCGCTCGTCGACCAGATCGGTGGCACCCGGCGAGGTGTAGCGGGCGTAGTACCAGCTCGACTCCATGAAGGTGTCGAAGGTGTCGGTCTCGCGCTCGGCCGGGCCGCCGCACTGCGGGCAAGTGGTCTTGCCGCCAGGTCGGGTCGGCCTTGATCGGCGACTTCACGCCCGAAAACGCCACGTCTTCGGGCAGGATCACCGGCAGCTGGTCTTCCGGCACCGGCACCGCGTCGCACTTCGCGCAATAGATGACGGGGATCGGGCAACCCCAGTAACGCTGGCGCGATACACCCCAGTCGCGCAGTCGATAATTGACCTTGCGTGAGCCACTTCCCGCCTTTTCGAACCGTTCGGCCAGTGACTTGAACGCCTGGCTGTAGGTCATGCCGTCGTACGCGCCTGAGTTCATCAGCAGGCCTTGTTCGGTATAGGCCGCCTGCGACACGTCAATGTCGTTGCCATCCAGTGGCCGGATGACCTGCACGATCGGCAACTGGTATTTGGTCGCGAACTCATGGTCGCGTTCGTCGTGACCCGGAACCGCCATCACCGCGCCGGTCCCGTAACCAAACAGGACAAAGTTGGCGACCCAAACAGGCACCTTGGCGCCGGTCACCGGATGGATCGCGTGCAGGCCCGTGGCCATGCCGCGCTTTTCCATGGTTTCCATCGCTGCTTCACTGACCGCGGCGGTTTTGCACTCGGCGAGGAATGTCGCCAGCGCCGGATTCGTTTCGGCCGCTTTCAGCGCCAGAGGATGTTCGGCGGCGATCGACACGAACGTCACGCCCATCAGGGTGTCCGGGCGGGTGGTATAGACCGCCAGCGCATCGGAACTGCCCTCGATCGCGAACTGGATGTTCAGGCCTTCCGACCGGCCGATCCAGTTGCGCTGCATGATCTTCACGGCGTCCGGCCAACCCGGCAGGTTGTCCAATTCACCCAGCAATTCATCGGCATACGCGGTGATCTTGAAGAACCACTGCGGGATTTCGCGACGTTCGACGAGGGCGCCCGAGCGCCAGCCACGACCGTCGATGACCTGCTCATTCGCCAGCACGGTCTGGTCGACCGGATCCCAGTTCACCACGGCGTTCTTGCGGTAGACGATGCCCTTCTTGAACAGGCGCGTGAAGAACAGCTGCTCCCAACGGTAATACTCGGGTGAACAGGTCGCGAATTCGCGAGTCCAATCAATGGCATAGCCCATGGACTTCAACTGTTCCCGCATGTGGCCGATGTTGGCGTACGTCCACTTGGCCGGCGCGGTGTTGTTCTTGATCGCGGCATTTTCGGCCGGCAGGCCGAACGCGTCCCAGCCCATCGGCTGCAGCACGTTGAACCCGAGCATGCGCTTGTGACGGCTCATCACGTCGCCGATCGTGTAGTTGCGGACGTGCCCCATGTGCAACGCACCAGACGGGTAAGGCAGCATCGACAGACAGAAGAATTTTGGTTTGCCTGGATCTTCCGTCACGTCAAAGGAACGATTTCGGTCCCAGAACGCCTGTGCGGCGGCCTCAACCGATTTGGCATCATAGGTTTCTTGCATTCCAATGTTTTCTTGCATACCGACTTCGACCCAAGCCGGGTCGTCCATGAGGGGAAAGGGCACAAGCCTAGCGGAGCCGCTGCGCCAAGCAAATGGCGGGGGCCGCGGGGTATGAAGGTGTCCTTGTTTTGCCCGCCCTCAATGATTGATCATCACAGCATGAATGACGCCATCCTGAGCCCGATCGAGGCCGCCTTACGCCTGAGCCCGGACAACCCGCCACTGCTGGACGCCTATGTCCAGGCTGCCCTGGGTGCCGCCCTGCCCGGCCGATTGGTAGCCGTACTCGGTGAACTCGCGCTGGAACCGAATCGGCTGACCGCCGCCCTGCGCCTGAAGATCGGCAACGCGCTGATCGAGGATGGCTTGCTGGAACGGGCGCTTCATTGGCTTCCGGACGACTCGGCCGAGGCCCTGCTGGTCCGGGCCAGAGTGCTGTTGGCGCTGGATCAACGCCCGGCTGCTCGCGAGACGTGGACACGGGCGCGCGAATTGGCGCCCGGGATCGACGACGGCGGTTTGGGCGCGAGCCTCGACGAGCGCGTAGTGTCGATTGCCAGCGCGCGCAAGGCCACCGAGAAGTTGCAGACGAACATCCCGCCGGCAAGCGGTGGCGACGATGTCGTGCGCCTGTTCCAGCCCAAACAGCAACGCATCACGTTTGCCGACGTCGGCGGGCTGGCCGAGGTGAAGGCGCAGATCCGGAAGCGGATCATCACGCCGTTCCAGAAGCCCTCGCTGTTCCAGCGGTTCTCGCGCAAGGCCGGTGGCGGTGTGCTGATGTATGGCCCACCCGGTTGCGGCAAGACGCTGCTTGCCCGCGCCACGGCCGGCGAGTGTTCGGCGAGTTTTTTCAACGTGGCGGTATCGGATGTGCTCGACCTCTACATCGGCGAATCCGAACGCAAACTGCGCGCCGTGTTTGACCAGGCGCGGCGCGCCAAGCCGGCGGTGCTGTTCTTCGATGAAGTCGAGGCACTGGGCGGCAAACGCCAGTATTCCCGGGAAAGTGGCACGGCCAAACTGGTCAGCCAGTTCCTGTCCGAACTGGATGGTTTCGAACGCAACAACGAAGGCGTGCTGATCCTGGCTGCGACCAATGTGCCCTGGGCTGTGGATCCGGCGTTCCGCAGGCCGGGTCGATTCGACCGGGTGCTGTTTGTGCCGCCACCGGATCAGGAAGCACGTGAGGACATCCTGCGCGGACTGCTCAAGGGGCGCCCGGTCGCCGGCACGATCGATACTGGCTTCATCGCGCGGCAGACCGGCGGTTTTTCGGGTGCCGACCTGACACATCTGGTCGACGAAGCCGTCGACCAGGCGATCGAAGCGTCCATGCAACAAGGCGAAGACGTGCCGCTGACCGACCCGATGCTGAAGTCGGCGCTCAAGGACACCAAACCGACCACCCTGGAATGGCTGACCACGGCACGCAACTACGCCCGTTATGCGAATGAAGCCGGCCAGTACGACGAAGTGCTCGCGTTCCTCGACCGGCACGGTCAGCGATGAGTGCCTATCGCATTCTCGATGAGCCAAGGCCGAGCGGACTGAACACCATCGTCGTCGACCCGATGTGGCCCTTGTTGGCCACCATGATGGTCGGTGGCGGCATTGGCCTGGCCTGGCTTGCGTTGAACGCCTGGGCGGTGGGTTCGCCGACGCGGATCCGGGAATCCTTGATCTGTCTCGGTGGCCTCGTCGGATTCATGACGCTTTTTGTTCTGTTGGCCTCACTGGACCTGGAGCAGGCGACCTTCCGGTATGCCTTCATCGGCGTGATCGTCGTCAAACTCGCGGCGGCGTATTGGGCTTCGTCGCTGCAGCAACAAGCCGTCGACCTGTATGACTACTTCAACGGCCGCAAACAGAACGGGCTGGTCGTGCTGATGATCGGCGCGTTTCTGCTGCGCCCCATGATTGCTGCCGCGGCGAAGGACCACGGCTGGCTGTACCTGTTGGTGGCGTGATGGATTTCGACCACAACACGCTTGCCCTGTCGCGCGCGCAACACCTGATCGATCTGGGCCAGGTGGGCCCCGCCATCGAGCAACTGCGCCAGGTGCTGGCGCAGGATCCGGACCACGCCACGGCACATGCCTTGCTGGCGTCTTGTCTGCTGGTGCAGAAGCGCCACCATGCAGCCTTGCATGAAGCCGGTCTGGCGCTGACCCTGGAGCCCGAGAACAACGATGCCCATCTGGTGATGGCGCGCTGCCAACTGGCCCATCGCCGGCCAGGCAAAGCGCGCGCCCATGTTGAGCAGGTCCTGTCGCTGGAGCCCGGCCACGTCGGTGCCTGGTATGTGCTGTCGCTGGTCGCGGAGTTTCAGGGTAAACCCGGCGAACAACTTCAGCACCTTCAGCGCGCACTGGAACTGGATCCTGAGAACGTGGGTGTGCTGATTGCATTGGCGGGTCTTGCCTTCGATCGGCGGGCGTTTGATGAAGCCGGTCGCCTGACGCTGGAAGCCCTGGGCCTGGAACCGGAATACGTCGACGCACTGGTGATGGCTGGGCGGCTGGCATTACACCGTGGCGACGTGAAGGATGCACGCGAGCATGCCCTGTGGGCGCTTCAGATCGATCCTTCCGATGCTGGCGCCTTGGCGCTGCTGGCCAGCATCAAGGCCCGGCAAAGCCTGTTCCTAGGCCTGTGGTGGCGATTCTCGATGTGGATTGGCGTCGGTGGTGTGGCGCGGGCCACGGCCTTGTTGCTCGGCATGTACGTGCTCTTCCGCCTCAGCGAAATCACACTCGATCTGCAAGGTCAAACCCAGGCGCGGACGGTATTGAGCTTCGTGTGGCTGGGGTTTGTTGTTTATACCTGGGTGGCACCTTCACTCTTTCAACGTGCGTTGAAGAAGGAACTGGAGTCGGTGCGGTTGCGGTCGGATTTTTGAAGGGGTGGCAAGCTGCCGATCGTGGCCTAAGCCGCTCTCACCAAACATGACCGCAGCTGCTGATTCTAGACCGGGCGGGAACGTGCGCCGTTGAACCGATCTCGAACCCCCTGCCGTTATCCCCGCGAAAGCGGGGATCCACTCAAGTGTGATCAGGTCGGACCCACCGCCCGCAGGTGGATTCCCGCTTTCGCGGGAATGACCAGGTGGGAGTGAACGGTTGCGTCGTCTGACCAGATGGGAGTGCACGGAGTCCCGGGTTTCCGGGAAAAGGGAACATCTTCGCAACGACGGCAAGTCGCCGCTGACCACGATGTCAGCGTTTCACTGGCCTGAATTCCGGCAACTGCGCCAGGAAGCCAATATCACTCCCCTGTCCATCCAGAACCGACAACACCAGGCGGCCATCAGGATGTTCGGCCATACCGCCGGCGTCACAATACGGATACGGCTGGCTGCGCAAGGTTTCGGCGCGGAGGTCGGACAGCGGCGCGGCCAGTAGCTGACAACCCTCGCGGGTGAGCTTCGGCAACAGGACCTCGCCGCTGCGCGAGACGACCCAGCGCCGGTAATACTTCGACAGCGGCTGCTGTTCCAGCAGCACCTGCTCGTCCTGCAGCGATTCGTTCATTACATACAAACCCGAACGGCCGACTTTCGTGAACAGAAGCCGTTGCCGGGCCACATCATATTGAGCGGATGCAACACCACTGGTTCGCGCCAATTCCTGCCAGGTGTCGTCGACTCGCTGCATGAGCGCCAGTTCACCTTCACGCTCACCCACCCAGCCCACCACGAGCCGCTCGCCAAGATAAAGCCCGAACCGATACTCGTGTTCCGGCAAGGCCAGCTTTCGGGCACGCAGGCCGGGCACATCAACTTCATAAAGACCTAGTCCATCGACACCTTCACCGTGAACGATCAGCCTTTGGCTATCGGCGGACCAGGACGGCGCAAACCGCGCAATCGGGGTCAGGTCAGCCACCTGTTCGGCACGATCCGGGCGGGTCACATCGGCGATCCACACATGTAAGGCACCGGATCGGTTGGAGTACAGCGCAGCACGGCGGCCATCCGGCGAAAACGACACCATCATGTCGGTGGCGCTCGACGAAAACAGTTGGCCGGATCGTTCGCCTGTTGTTCGGTCGAATCCGATGAGCTGCAACCGCTCCGGAGCTCGTTCGAACACCATGGCGCCGTTGGGCGCGATGTCGGGAAAAATCGCCCATTCCACCGTCGCCTTCGACAACTGCCCGGTTTCCAGATCGACGTGGTACAGGCCAAGTCCCTCCGGGACCACGGCCGAAAACACGACTGCCCGGCCATCCGGAACGAAGTCGAGGCCCCGGATATCGGCAGCCAGATGGGTGATCCGGCGCGGGTCTCCGCCTTCACTCGGCATGACCCACAGATCGCCGGCACTGAGGCCACGCCGGAACACGACGAACTTGCCATCGGGCGAGAACCGCGGCGCAAAATCCACATCGCCTTCGCTCACCGTATACGGCAGGCGCATCCACTCACCGGTCCGCACATCGAGACGGTGAATCGTGGCATCGTCGCGATCGGGGCCGCTGCGCAAGGCCATCAGCAACGAGTTGGAATCGGGCGCCAGATCAAACGACGCAAGCGGTGCCAGTCGGCAATCACCCAGTGCGCGCGGCAGCCCTCCGACCGACGACACCATCATCAACGTGCACTCGTCGGTGTCACCGCGCCTGAGAAAAGCGATGTTCTGGCCGTCGCTGCTCCACACGGCCGCGCTGTCGGACAATTGATCATTGGAATCGGTCAGCACGAACCGGCCACCACCGGGACTCGCCGGCTGCACGATCAGTCGTGCATGGTCCGCATCGGCGGCGATTGCCGAATAGACCACCCGGCTGCCATCCGGGCTGAGTTTGGGGCTGTATTCATGATCCGGTGCGGCGGCAATGATCACTGCCGGCGTGGCGGCCGGCGAGGTTCCGACGACACGTTCGGCACCGTCGGGCACCTTCGGTTCGGAGCGCGACATGATCCAGACACCGCCCAGCCCCAGCACCAGGAGGCCGCCCAATAGGGCCAACCACCGGAATGGGCTGCGTGGCACGGGCGGTCCGTCGCTGACGCTGGGCACCGACGCCGCACGATCAAGCTCCGGTGTTTCAGGTTCGATGACCATCAGACTCGGCACAGGCCGTACCGGCTTGTCGAGCACGGTCACTTCGGCCAGCAGTCGATACCCGGTCTTGGCGATCGTCTCGATATAACGCGGCTTCTCGGCATCGTCCCGGAATGCCTTGCGCAAGGTGGTCACGGCTTGAGTCAGCACGTCGCCGGTCGGGCAGGTTCCAGCCCATACCCGATCCATGAGTTGCTCGCGTTTCACCACCTGCCCTTGTGCCGCGATCAATTCGACCAGCACGGCACGAGCCTTGTCGGTGATGCGATGTGCTGGCGCCCCATCCGGATCGATCACTTCACGCGCGATCAGGTCAACCTCGAACGAACCGATCAGCAAACGCTGATCAGCCATCAAGGGACTGGCAGGGGAACGAGGGGGATTCATGTCGAAACGAGTGCGCTCAGCGACCTGTCCACGGTGTAGTGGACAGGCCGGCCATTGTCACTAGGCGCAAAGTCATTCCTCTTCGTGTTTCGGCTTGTACGCCTCACTCAACTGCTTCTGGACATGTGGCGGCACGGCCTCGTAATGGCTGAACTCGATCGAGTATCGCCCCTGGCCACCACTGATCGCCTTGAGTTCGTTGGTGTAGTCGCTGACTTCGGCGAGCGGCACCTGCGCCTTGATGATGATCTCGCCACCACGCTGGGAGTCGGTGCCATTGATTCGAGCCCGTTTGGTCGAGAGGCCTCCGGTGACGTCGCCCATCGCAACTTCCGGCACGACGACATCGAGATTGACGATGGGCTCGAGCACGATCGGCCGCGCTTTCGTGATCGCGTCAAGAAAGGCTTTTTTGCCCGCCGAGACAAACGCCACTTCCTTGGAATCGACGGGGTGGTGTTTGCCGTCATAGACAATCACACGCACATCCTGCAGCACGTAACCGGCAATGGCGCCATGCTCCAGCACCATCCGGACGCCCTTCTCGATCGCCGGCAGGAAACTGCCTGGAATGGAACCACCCACGACGTCGTCGACGAACTCGAATCCGCTACCACGCGGCAAGGGCTCGATGCGAAGGAACACTTCACCGAATTGACCGGCGCCGCCGGTTTGTTTCTTGTGGCGATGGTGACCATCGGCATTACTCGATACCGTTTCGCGATAAGCGATCTTCGGCGGACGGGACTTGACCTCGACCTGATAACGCTCCTTGAGGCGTTCCAGCATCACGCGCAAATGCAACTCGCCGAGCCCGCGAATGACGGTTTCGTTGAGTTCCTTGTTGTGTTCGATTCGGAAACAGGGATCTTCCTCGGCGAGTTTGTGCAAGGCCGTACCCAGCTTCTGCTCCTGACCTCGGGTCGCCGGCTCGATCGCCAGACCGAACATGGGCTGCGGAAAGTCGATCGGCTTCAGGTGGATGTGGTCTTCGTCGTGTGAGTCGTGAAGAATGGCGTCGAAGTGGATGTCCTCGACTTTGGCGACGGCCGCGATGTCACCCGGAATGGCATCGTCGATTTCCTGGTGATCCTTGCCGCGAATCTTGAAGAGATGCCCGACCTTGAACGGCTTCTTGCCGTCATCGACGAACAACTGCGTGTCACGACGCACCGTGCCCTGATAAACGCGAAAGATGCCGAGTTTGCCGACAAAGGGATCGTTGATGATCTTGAACACATCGGCAACCACGTGTTTTTCGCCGTTCGGTTCGGTCTGGAACGGTTCGTTGCCGTCGCCTTTCCCGAACATCGGCGGATTACCTTCCAGCGGGTTCGGCATCAGTTTCTCGAACAGGTCGAGCAGTTCGCTCACACCCGCGCCGGTGCGTGCCGAAACAAAACAGATCGGCACAAGATGCCCTTCGCGCAGGCACTGCTCGAATGCATCATGCAGTTCTTCACCGGAAAGGCCTTCCTCACCTTCCTCGAGATAGTGCCCCATCACCGTTTCGTTGATTTCGACGACCTGGTCGATGATGCGCTGGTGTGCGTCTTTCACCGATGAGAAATCGGACTGGCCATCCGGCTTGTAAAAACAATCGACCACCGCCTTGCCACCTTGTGCCGGCAGGTTGATCGGCAGGCACTCGCTCCCGAACTGCTCGCGCAATTGTTCGGTCAGCCATTCGAGATCGATGTCGCCGTGGTCGATCTTGTTGACGATGATCAGCCGGCACAGGCGCCGGGCCTTCGCGTATTCCATCAATCGTGCACTGCTGTGCTCGATGCCGTTGGCGGCGTTGATGACCACGGCGCAGGTTTCCACTGCCGCCAGGGCAGACAGCGTGGGACCGCGGAAATCCGGGTAACCCGGCGTGTCGATCAGGTTGACGTGGATACCGCCATGGTCGATCGACGCGATCGCACTGTTCAGGAGTGTTGCCGCTCGCGTTCCATCGGGTCGTAATCGGACACGGTGGTTCCGCGCTCAACCGATCCCATCACCTGAATCGTGCCACCGGCCGCCAGCAAGGCTTCGAACAAGGTGGTCTTGCCGGCACCGGAATGCCCTGTGAGGGCAATGTTTCGGATCTGCTGCGTACTGTATTTCGGCATGGCAAGTTTCCTCCCGGAACAAATTGGCGGCCGATCCCCATTGACCGGCTTTGTCCCGAATCTGTCAGCGCCCGCGGATTTGGTCAAGCGGATCGGTCAAGACGCCGGGCATTGCCCTTATCGGGGTCTCCGGCCATGCTCGGAAACACTGGCGCAGGCGGCGAGGGGCCGCACTACTGCCCGCAAAAAACCGGATGCCCTCCTGATGAAACTGCATTTTCCGCACCCACTGATCCTGCTGCTCGCTTGTGTCGTGCTGGCCGCACTCGCCACGCATCTGCTGCCAGCCGGTCAATTCGATCGCCGGCTTGACCCGGAATCCGGCAACAACCTGGTGGTGGCAGGATCGTTCAAGCCGGTCGAGCCAGCACCGCTGGGCATCATGCAAACCCTGTTGTCGGTGCCCCGCGGCATGCTGGCAGCAGGCCAGGTGATTGCCACGGTGTTCCTCGTCGGCGGCGCGTTTGTGGTGATCGATCGCACCGGCGCACTGCGGACCGCCCTGTTTGGTTTGGCGCGTGTGTTGAATAGACGACGCACGCTGGCGATTCCCATCTGCTGCCTGTTTTTTGCCGCCGGCGGTGTGCTGGAAAACATGCAGGAAGAAATCATCGCTCTGGCACCGGTGCTGGTGTTGCTGGCGACCCAGTTGGGCTTCGACCGAGTCACTGCCGTGGCCATGAGTGCGGGTGCCGCGATCGTCGGCTCGGCGATGAGTCCGATCAATCCGTTTCAAGTGCTGCTGGCCCAGAAGAGTGCCGAAGTCGCAACGTTTTCGGGCGCGGGGTTGCGCATCGTGATGCTGGTGATCGCGGTCACGTTCTGGATTCTGTGGACGCTGCGATACGCGCGCCGACATGCCATCGAACCCGCCGCGGCCCCGTTGGCGGACACACCGGATACACCGACGCTGTCGATGTGGCGGACGCAGGTGATTTTATGCTCCGTGGTGGTGGCCTTCGGCTTGTTTGTCTACGGACTCATCAATTGGCAATACGGATTCGATGAGCTGTCGGCAATTTTCCTGGTGGTCGGATTGTTCGCAGGATTGGTGGGTCGCCTGGGCTGGACCGGCACGGCCGAAGCCTTCGGCCAGGGTTTCCGAGACATGGCCGTCGCCGCGCTGCTGATCGGCTTCGCCCGCGCGATCTTCGTGGTGCTGGAACAGGGCCGGGTCATCGATACGGTCGTCCATGCATTGTCCAGCCCACTGGTCGGCGAAACCCCGATTGTCGCGGCACTCGGCATGATGGGTGCACAGGCGCTGATCCACATTCCCGTGCCCAGTGTCAGTGGGCAGGCGGTGCTGACGATGCCGGTCATGGCGCCAGTCGCCGATGTCATCGGCATGAGTCGCCAGGTGGCCGTATTGGCGTTTCAGTGTGGCGCCGGATTCACCGAACTCGTCACCCCAACAAACGGTGCAGTGATGGCCACCCTCGCCGCCGCCGGCGTGAAGTTCGAACACTGGATCAAGTTTGTCTGGCCGGCGTGGTTGATGCTGATGGGCTTTGGTGCGGTGTCGTTGGTTTATGCGGTGTTGAGCGGGTATCGATAATCGCGATGGAAACCCTTCTCCCGTTTTGACGGGAGAAGGTGGCCGAAGGCCGGATGAGGGGCCGCCTGGCGCGAAGATTGGGTTGTCGCCAGATTTCCCTCATCTGCCTGTCGGCATCTTCTCCCGCAAGCGGGAGAAGAACATATTGCAGATCGACAGTACTTTTGGCCTTCGGGCATCTTCTCCCGCAAAGCGGGAGAAGAACATATTGCAGATCGACAGTATTTTTGGACTTCGGGCATCTTCTCCCGCAAGCGGGAGCAGAAACTCCGCGACTTTGTGGCGACACATTAACGACAGAGACTCCCCGCGGTAATCCGCGACAACGGAATCGTGCCCGTTCTCGGTACACCATTCAGCGTCAATGAATACGTAGCCGTGGCCGCGAGACAGGACTGACTGTTGATCCGCAAGGTGCCCACCACTGAATTCGTCACCGGGCTCGCCGCGTCGAACTGGCCGCCCGTGGTGAGGATCACCTGAAGATCGGAGCTCGCGCCGGTCATCGGACCGATGGCGGCCAGCCACAGCGGGGACTGGCGACCTGTGCCCAACACATCGGCAAAGTCGTACGTGAACCATGTTGCGATCAGCTGGTTCTGATTCGGCATGGCTTCGAACAAGAAACCTTGCCCTGGTTTGGTCGCATCGTGCCAGGCACCGGTGTGGCCATACTGGAAGCTTTCGGGACTCGCCGGTCGCGGCAACACGCTGATGGCGCCCTCACCGAGCGTGCGGAAGGATTCACAGACGGTATCGGGGGTCAATCGAGTCAACGGGATGGTGCCCTGCACACGGACACTGTCGATCGTCAGGTCATAGACAGCCTGGCCGCGGGCACAATCCGTGAACGACAGCGTGACCGATCCCAAGGGTTGCTGCGCAGACGGATCTGCCGCATCGAACACACCATCGGGTGCCGCACTGACCGGAATGGTGACACTGCCACCGGAAACGTTACCCAGACCCAACAACCCCAGATCCCGCGTACGGGTTTGTCGCGCGCCGGTGGGCAGATGGGTGTACCAGGACATCAGCAATTGGCCGCTGTCCGGAAGCGCCAACAACTGCATCCCCTGCCCGTCCACGCCTGCCTCGGTCCACAAACCGCTCCAGCCCGGATTAACGGTGGGTGCCGGCAGACTGCTCAGACGCGTTCGGAAAATGCCGCGGCCGTAAGTGAACGCAAACAACTCATAGTCGCTGCCCGATCGCACTGCCTGCAATCGCTCGACCAGCACATTGCCGAGACCCGACGCATCGGCCGACCACACGGCGCCGTTGTCATGCCCGATGAATACACCGATGTCGGTCGCGAGCAACAATCGTGATCGATCTCGCGGATCGATCAACAAGTCGTGTGCCGGCACGTCGGGCAGTTTGCGGAAGGTTTCGGTGCCGTCGATCGGCTCCCAGGTCTGTCCGCCATTCAGCGATCGGTACACTTTGTTGCCACCGAAGTTCGAATACGTCGCGAACAGGCGGTTCTGGTCGAGTGGGTCCACCGTGACACTCGACACAAAACCCGCGCGCGGTTTGCTGACGGTCCAGGTCGGCGTGGTGGCGTTCGCGTTGCTTGTGACGACGATCGTGCCGGAGTTGAACCCGACAGCCACACGGAGATTGTTGAACTCGGAGACGGCGATCGCCGACAGGATGCCGCGATCGGGGTCGAGTGTGGACGACGAAATCGCGCGCCAGTTCGTGCCACGGTTTGCGGTCCGGTAGATCACGCGCCCGCCGGTGTAGAGCGTATCCGGCTGGATCGGATCAATGGCCATCGGCGTGATGAACAGGAAGTCATTGTTGTTCCTGATGATGCCGTTCGTGATGCCGACGTTGCTGGCGCCACCATCCAGCGACCGCCGGAAGTTCGCCCACTGCGACGCAAAGTAGATGACGTTCGCGGATCGCGGGTCAATCAAGGTATACGCCCCGTCGCCCCCATAGATTTCACCCCACTGCGGTGTTGTCGCGGCTGGTCCGGCAAACGTGCCGTTGTCCTGCATGCCTCCGGCCACGCGGGACAGGTCTTCGGACACACTGCCATGGTAGTACTGCGACACGAAATAGCCAGCATTACGATTCTGCCAACGAACTTCGATCCCGCGTTCGCTGCAGACGTCATTACCAGCCGTATCGTCGGGATTGTCCGTACTTTGGATCCCGCCATCGTTCGCCACATACATACGATTTCGGTCGTTGCCATTGAACGCCGGTTCGAACGTGATCACGTGCTGATCGGCATGAGCGTACGAAGTATTCGTGATATCAAGGTGCCACCGCGAGATCGGCGCAAAGGTCCGGCCGCCGTCGTTGGAACGGAACAGATCCACACCGCCGGCAAACACCATGTTCTCGTTCAGCGGATGGACCGCCAGTGCGTTGTGGAACCAGCCAGCGCCAGCTACCGAACTCAGTGTCCGGCAGTCATCCTCGACGTTGAAGAAGTTGCTGAGCAAGAGATTGCTGTTCAGCACCGCAGTGGTTCTGGCTACCTGCGTCGTCCACGTGCCCCCGCCATCATTGGATCGGATGACGCGGCGCATGCCGTAATCGGTCGGGTCGGCAACGAGGCCATAGACCACGGCCGTGTTCGATGGGGCCACTGCCAGACTGGTCCGGCCGATATCGTCTTCGCCGTGGACCTTGGTCCAGGACTCGCCCCGATCACCGGACATCCAGATGCCGCCAGAGCTATGCATGCCACACGACACCAGCACACGATCGCGCGCTTCACTGTAGGCCAGGTCACTGCAGCCTTCGACGATGGGCACAACGAGTTTGCGCGTGAACGTGGTGCCGCGGTCATCGCTCGTCCAGACACCCGTTCGCGCGGCAACGACCAGTCGCCCGCCGGGCAGAAACATCAACTTGTTGACGTAGTCGAAGTCGGTCTTGCCTGCGGTCACCGGCAGTTGTTGCCAAGACGCGCCGGCGTCATCGGAAATGAAGATGCCGTCACCCCGCACACCACGACTGCGGGAGGCCGGGCGATTCACGTACAGCCCTTCGCCGGTGCCGGCATACAGCCGACGATTGACCGGCTCCATCACCAGCGTGGTCACGGCCAGATTCGCGAGATCATCGCTGGTCATCTGCCAGCTGTCGCCGGCGTTGCTGCTGCGCCAGACGCCGCCACTGACGGCGCCGGCATACATGACCTGCGGATCCACCGGGTCAAAGATCAGACTGCGAGTGCGGCCACCGACGCGGTCAGGCCCTACTTGTTGCCAGACCGGAGTGCCGAGTTTGTCGGGTGTGCCCAGCGCACGACTCTTGGGCAATGTGTCACGCTGAATCAGCGCATCGCGGTATCGATGTGCGGGCACTTCGTGCTGGCCCTGCGGGGCACGCTGCTGGACGTACAGATCCAGTGCCGCGGCCGCATCGGTGTAGGGCAACTTGCGCTCGAACGGCCAGGACCGCTGTTCACCCCGGATCGCAAACAAACCGGTCACAACCAGGGCCGTGCACACCACACCGATCAACCACTGCCGCATGTTGCCGCTCCGCACCAAGAATGAGCGCAAGGTGTAGAACAAAACCACGCCACATCACAAGTGACATTGTGCACTCAGACCGGCAAGACGAGACTCGCTTCGACTGCGCCGTCTTCCTCGACCATCGCAAAGCGCCCGCCATGCAGGCTGGCCATGGTCCGCGCCACGGCCAGACCCATGCCGAATCCGGTGTGATCGGTCGACTGTTTCCGACTTGAATTCCGGACCACGATTCGAACCTCGTCCGTCATGGATTCCAGACGCGCAGTGATCGGTTGCGCCCCGTGATCGAAGGCATTCTTCAACAGGTTCGTCAGCGCCCGTTCCAGGCACAGACGGCGACCTTGAATGGACCAAACCCCATCCGGCCGCTGCCAACCGATGGGCCCGAACATCCGGCAGCGCATCACCACCTGGTCCGGGGGCCGGTTCCAGTTCCAGGGCGAACTTCAGTCGCGCAATCGGCGTGCGCAGATCGTGCGAAAAGCCGGTCAGCCAGGATTCGCGGGCATGGTAATGACGATGCACACTGGCCGCTGCGGCTTCCAGTGCCTCGGCGAGCACCCGCACCTCGCGGGCGCCGCCGGCAGACTTCGCGACATTCAGCTGGCCATGGACCAGATTGGGTGCGGCATCGGCAAGTTCGGACAAGGATCGGGTGATCCGGCCCGAGAACCAGGCCCCCACCAGCAGGATCAAGGCCGCCGACGACAACAGTATCCACCACGACGCCCGGGCGATATTGCCGCGCAGGGTTTGCAAAGGCACGCCGTGCCAGAGCGCGGGGTCCCGATCACTCTGGATCCAGATGGTCGGGCGCGTGCCGCCTTCAATCCGCACCGCATCGGCGCCGCGCCAATCACGCAGATCCGCGACCACCGCCACCGCCAGCGGCAAGACGGAGGGTTCATCCGGCGGCGGGTCACGGCGACTCATCAGCAATGGCGTTCGGCCGTCCTGGTGTTGTCGATAATCCTCGGCGCGGGCGCCGTCGGCCTGACGTGCCGCAAAGTCGATCCACTCCGCCACCTGGCGACTGCCGCCCGACAGGGTTTGTTGCGCCAACAGCAGCGCAGCTACCACAAACGCCAGCAACACCACGGCGCTGAGCATCAGCCAGATCTGGGTACGCAAGCTCATCGGGGTGTCCCGCTCAGTACGAGCACGTATCCGACGCCCCAGACGGTTTGCAGGAACCGTGGATGCCGTGAATCGTCCTCGATGAGTTTGCGAAGCCGCGAGACCATCACGTCGATCGAACGATCAGCTGAACTGTAGTCTTCGCCGCGTGCGAGGTTCATCAGGTGATCCCGTGTGAGTGGTCGACCAGCGTGTTCGGCCAACGCGGCAAGAATCGCGAACTCGCCGCTGGTCAGGCGCAGCGCCGTGTGGTCGCGAAGCAACTGCCGCTGCTCCAGGTCGAGCGCAAACGCCCCGAATCGGATCGGCTCCGAACCCACACGGGGCGCAGCACCCACCGGCGTCACACGACGCAGACGGGCGCGGATTCGCGCCAGCAACTCACGTGGACTGACCGGTTTCGACAGGTAGTCATCGGCACCGAACTCAAGGCCCAATACCCGATCGATCTCATCACCGCGCGCGGTCAACAGGATGATGGGGGTATCGACACCTTCCGTGCGGAGTTGCTGGCAGGCACGAATGCCGTCGCCGTCAGGCAATCCCACATCGAGCAGGATCAAGTCCACATGCCGCTCGGCCAACGCACGCCGCATGCCAGCCAGATTCGCCGCTTCGCGGACGCGATAACCATGCTCTTTCAGATACCGCGCGACCAGATCGGTCAGCCGTGCGTCGTCATCGACCAGCAACAGGGAGTGAGTCTCGTCCATGGCTTCAACTATCGCCGCCGGATCGGCCTGCGACAAGTCCATCCTGCAAGCAGTTGTTGCTGACTGGGCATCCATTCACATCTGCTTACAACTGGGTGCAGATCCGACATCGGCCATTGGCATTTGCGGCGCAATCTGTCCCTGCCACCAAGCCGGTGGTCAACCATCCGGAGTCTCCATGAAACCCCGCAGCCTGATTCTGGCCGGCATCACGACGCTGGCCCTCACCGTCGCCGGATCCAGCCTGGCGCAGCAACACTCCTTCGCCGCGCGTTGGCTGGAACGACAGGAAGCCGCACTGGCGCGGCTCGACCTGAGCGCCGACCAACGTAGCCAACTGGAACAATTGCTGGCCGATCAGCGTAACTTCCGACGCGCGGCCCATTCGGAAATCGGTGTGTTGCTGACCGACACCCAGGCAGATCTGCTGGCACCCGACGCCGACCTGCATCAGATCACGAACGAAGCCGACCGCACCTTGTTTGCGCTGCTCGCCGAAGCGCGCAGCCTGCGTGACCAACGGATGGCGTTCTACGACAGCCTCGACGAACGCCAGCAATCGGAAGTCCGTGCGTTACTTGCCCAAAAGATGGAACGCGGCAAGCGGCTTCACGCCTTTGTCGGCGACCTGATCGACCAGGCGCCTTGATCGACCTCACGCCTTGATCTGCCCTGCCGGCGGACACACCGCCGGCCCTTTACGATTCCAATTCGGAGCACCTCATGCAGAAGATCCTCGTTTCCCTCGCAGCCCTCGCCCTGTTTGTTGCCAGCGTAGATGTCGAAGCACAGTCCCGTTCGCGCGTCGCAGGCGCCAAACCGAACGCACAAGGTGGAGTCACTGCAGGTAGCGCCAGCGCAGCCAGCGGCGCCAATGGCCGTTTTGCACGCGGCGGTGCGGTCGCGACGGACGGCCAGGGCAACGCGGCCGGTGCCAGCGGAGGTGTCGTCCAGACCACGAATGGCGGGACCGCCGCACGGGGCGGCGCGTTCCAGCGGAATGCCGATGGGTCCGGCACCCGCGCGGGGGGATTTGCTGCGAGCGGCACCCAAGGCACAGCGCAGTCATCGGGTTCAACGACCGTCAACGCCGATGGCACGTTTGCCGGCTCGCGGAATACCCAGGCAACCAATGCCCAGACCGGCAACAGTTATCAGGGCGACACGCAGTATTCGAATGAAGGCGTGAACCACTCCGGCACGTGCACGAATGCGGCCGGCGAAGTGGTGACTTGTCCGTCGCGGTGAACGGACAACAGCAGATTCTTGGCAGTGTCCGTCGAAGAAACTCTTCTCCCGCTTGCGGGAGAAGATGCCGACAGGCAGATGAGGGAAATCTGGCGATGAACCAATTTCGAGGCCAGACGTCCCCTCATCCGGCCTTCGGCCTCCTTCTCCCGTGAACGGGAGAAGGAAGTTCGCTCTTGCCTTGTTGAGCCAAATCAGGCTGCCTTGGCGCTTGCGAGCTGACGCAGGACGTAATGCAGCAGTCCACCGTGACGATAGAACTCGACTTCCTTCGGCGTGGCCAGCAGCACCTTGACCTTGAAGCGGATGTCGCCGGTTTCACCCTTGGCGACCACTTCGATTTCTTTCGCTGCACCATCGTTGAGACCGGCGATCTCGAAGGTTTCCTTGCCGGTCAGGCCGAGTGTCTGCGCATTCTGGCCGTCGACGAACTGCAGCGGCAACACGCCCATGCCGACCAGGTTCGAGCGGTGGATACGCTCGAAGCTCTCGGCGATGACGGCTTTTACGCCGAGCAACATCGTGCCCTTCGCTGCCCAGTCACGCGACGAGCCGGTGCCGTATTCCTTGCCGGCGAGCACGACGAGCGGCGTGCCTTCCTGCTTGTAACGCAGCGCGGCGTCGTAGATCGAGAGTTTGTCGCCGGTCGGCACGTGTACGGTGTTGCCGCCTTCTTCGCCGCCGAGCATCAGGTTCTTGATGCGGATGTTCGCGAAGGTGCCGCGCACCATCACGTCGTCGTTGCCGCGACGCGCGCCGTAGGAGTTGAAGTCGACCTTCGTCACGCCACGGCCCTGCAGGAACGTGCCGGCCGGGCTGGTCGCCTTGATGTCGCCTGCCGGCGAGATGTGGTCGGTCGTGATCGAGTCGCCGAACACACCCAGCACCTTGGCGCCATGGATGTCGTTGATCTTGCCGACTTCCATGGTAATGCCTTCGAAGTAGGGCGGATGTTTGATGTAGGTCGACACGTCGTCCCACTGGTAACGATCGCCTTCCGGGCTTTGCACGGCGTTCCAGCGGCTGTCGCCCTTGAACACGTCGGCGTAGTTCTTGTGGAACATGTCCGGGCCGATCGTGGCCAGGATCGCGTCGGAGATTTCCTTGTTGCTCGGCCAGATGTCGCGCAGGTACACCGGCTGACCATCCTTGCCGGTGCCCAGGGCGTCCTTGGTCAGATCGATATCGACCGTGCCGGCAATGGCGTACGCCACTACCAGTGGCGGCGACGCGAGGTAGTTCATCTTCACTTCCGAATGAACGCGGCCTTCGAAGTTGCGGTTGCCCGACAACACCGATGCGACGACGAGGTCACCGTCGGCGATGCCCTTGCTCACTTCGACCGGCAGCGGGCCAGAGTTGCCGATACACGTGGTGCAGCCGTAGCCGACGACGTTGAACTTGAGCGCTTCCAGCGCTTCCATCACACCGGCTTTCTTCAGGTAATCAGTGACGACAAGCGAGCCCGGTCCGAGCGAAGGCTTGACCCATGGCTTTACGTTGAGGCCCTTGGCAACGGCCTTCTGCGCGAGCAGACCGGCGCCGAGCATGACTGCCGGATTCGATGTGTTGGTGCAGGAAGTGATCGCCGCGATCACGACCGCGCCGTCCTTCAGGTCGTAGGCGCCATTCACCGATGCCGAACCCGGCGTGGCGGCCTTCGTCTTGGCGGCACGTGCGTCGGCCATCGGCTTCAGGTTTTCGACGTAGTTGCCCTGGACCGCTTCGAGCAGGACGCGGTCCTGAGGACGCTTCGGGCCAGCCAGCGACGGCCGGACGGCAGCCATGTCGAGTTCGAGCACGGCGCTGTAATCGGCTTCGGCCGCACCCGGATCACGCCACAGGCCCTGGGCCTTGGCATAAGCCTCGACCAGAGCAATCTGATCGTCGCTGCGGCCGGACAGGCGCAGGTAAGCCAGTGCTTCGTCGTCGATCGGGAAGATGCCGCAGGTGGCGCCGTATTCCGGCGCCATGTTGGCGATCGTGGCGCGATCGGCAAGCGCCAGGTGGTCGAGACCCGGGCCGAAGAACTCCACGAACTTGCCGACCACACCATGTTTGCGCAGCATCTGCGTGACCGTGAGCACGAGGTCGGTGGCCGTTGCACCTTCCGGCATCTTGCCAGTGAGCTTGAAGCCCACAACCTGCGGAATCAGCATCGACGAAGGCTGGCCGAGCATGGCGGCTTCGGCTTCGATACCGCCCACGCCCCAGCCGAGCACGCCGATGCCGTTGATCATCGTGGTGTGCGAGTCGGTGCCGTACACCGTATCCGGGAACGCGATCTGTTCGCCGTCTTTCTCGCCGACCATGACCACACGCGCCAGATGCTCCAGGTTGACCTGATGCACGATGCCGGTGCGCGGCGGCACGACCTTGAAGTTGCGGAAGGCTTTCTGGCCCCAGCGCAGGAAGGAATAACGCTCGCCGTTGCGGCCGAATTCGATGTCGACGTTTTCGTCGACCGAGCTCTTCGTGCCGAACTTGTCGACCTGCACGGAATGGTCGATGACCAGTTCGGACGGGATCAGCGGGTTGATCTGTTCCGGCTTGCCGCCGAGTTTGGTGACGGCATCACGCATGGCTGCGAGGTCGACGACACAAGGCACGCCGGTGAAATCCTGCAGCACGACACGGGCCGGCATGAAGCTGATTTCGGTATCCGGCTCGGCCTTGGCGTCCCAGTGGGCGACTGCCTCGACTTCCTTCGCCGTGATGTTGAGACCGTCTTCGAAACGCAGCAGGTTCTCGAGCACGATCTTCATCGAGAACGGCAGGCGCTTGATGTCGAACTTCTGGCCGAACTTGGCCAACGAGTAGTAACGGTAGGACTGGCCACCGACCGACAGCGTATCGAGGACGGAGAACGAATCACGCATGGGATTTTCCTTAGGCGGGCTGATTGGGCTGGGCTGATCGGGAAGTCGCAGCCGGAGCCGGCCGCGGAACCCGGAAATTATGCCGCAAACGCTTGTTTGGAGCCAGTTCGGCGCAGAATCCCGTCCAGCAGGGCCACCACCAGGACCGGCGCCGCCACCGCGAGCAGGAAGGCTTCCAGACGTTGCGGGGCAAATCCGAACCATGTGGCCACGTGGGCGTTCAGGGCCACGAGCGCGAGTCCCGGAAGCGTCAACCCAAGTACCCACATCAGTGCCGGGTTCGGTGTGGTGACTGCCTGCCAGGTCCTGGCGCCAGCCCGGAACCGGAAAATCAGGGCCAGATTGCCGGCCACCAGCGCCACAAAGGTCAGCCCGGCCTGCTCACCCGGCAGCAGACCCGCCTGCCCTGCCAGGGTATGAACCAGCACACAGGCCAGCAGTACCAGAACCCCCTGGGCCAGACTCGACAGAAGGGTCTTGGCCCGAAGCAGGCGCCCTTCCGGCGGCCTGGGCGGCCGGGACATGATGTGGGCCGGTACGGGCTCACGTTCGAACACGATCGAACACGCCGGATCGATGATCAACTCAAGGAACACCACATGCAGGGGCAGCAGGATCAGCGGTGCATCCACAAACAGCGGCATCAGGGCCAAGCCGGCAATCGGCACGTGGACCGCCACGATGTAGCCTGAGGCCTGCACGATACGTTCGTAGATCGCGCGACCCAGACGAACCGCGCGGACGATCGAACTGAAGTCATCATCCAGCAACACGATCGAGGCAGCCTCACGCGCCACTTCAGTCCCGCGCTGGCCCATGGCCACCCCGACCGTCGCTGCCTGCAGCGCCGGCGCGTCGTTGACCCCGTCACCGGTCATCGCCGTCACCTGGCCTGCCGCCGCCAGAGCCCGCACGATACGGAGTTTGTGTTCCGGCCGGACGCGAGCAAAACCATCGACTCGCGCCAGCAGCGCGCCGAGTTCGGTATCCGACAAGGCGTCCAGATCCTGTCCGGCCACGATCCGCGGTTCGGCCCCCAGCCCTGCCTGACGGGCAATCGCACGCGCGGTATCCACATGGTCCCCGGTCAGCATGAGCACGCGGATGCCGGCACCCTGCGCTTCGGCGACTGCAGCCGGCACATCGGCACGCAAGGGGTCGGCAAACCCAAGCAAACCTTGCCACTGCCAGGTCAGTGCATCGAGCCGATCCGGCAAGCCCTGATCTGCCCGGCATGTGGCCGCGGCAACACCCAATACTCTCAAGCCACGGCCAGCCATGGCCTGAATCTGCGCCAGCCGCACAACGTTGTGTCCGGTGTCCGGACCACACAGCGACAACACCACTTCCGGCGCGCCCTTCAGGGCCAGCTCGGTGCCACCGTCCAGGTCCGAGCGCCAGACCTGGGCAAACACCGGCATCGTGCCCAGGGGATAGGTCCGCACCGGTTGTCGATTCGCGTCGACCGGCACGGGCTCTTGCCCTGCCCGATCCAGTACCGCCCGATCCAGTACCGCCCGATCCATGGGATCGCGGGTGGCCGTGTTGCTGGCACGTGCGGCCTGTCGAAGCAGCGCCGTTTCGGCAACACGCGGATTTTCGGTCGGATCAACGACCAGTTCGGCCAGCGCCATACGGTTCTCGGTCAGCGTACCGGTCTTGTCGGTGCACAACACACCCACTGCACCCAGCGCTTCGATTGCGGCGGAACGCCGGACGAGGACCTTCTGCCGGGCCATGCGCCACGCACCCAGCGCGAGGAAGACCGTCAACACCACCGGAAACTCTTCAGGAATCACGGCCATCGCAAGCGTGACGCCAGCCAGCAAGGCTTGCATCCAATCGCCGCGCATCAAACCGTACAGCACCGCGAGCAAGGTACTCGCCACGATGCTCAGCACCCCGAACAACACCACGAGCCGGCGCATTTCAATCTGCAGCGGCGTAGGCGGCGTCTGCACCTCACCGAGACTTCGACCGATCCGTCCCATTGAGGTCTGGGCACCGATGCTGACCACCGTCGCTCGCGCGTGTCCGGCCACCACCAGCGTGCCGGCAAACAATTGGATGGCCTCGGCAGGGTTTGTTGAGGCGATCGCAGACTTTTCGACCGGCATGGACTCGCCGGTCAACATCGATTCGTCAATCCTGAGGTTGGCGGCTGAGCGAATCGACAGGTCGGCCGGGACACGGTCGCCCTCGGCAAGTTCGACCAGATCATCGGGCACGAGTTCGCGCCCGGGAATGATGACCCATTGCCCGTCGCGACAGGTTCGGACGCGTGGGCTGCCCAAGTCGCGCAGCGCGCGCAGCGCCCGCTCCGAGCGCCACTCCTGCACCAGGGTCAGACCGACGACGATGAACACCGAAAATCCGAGGACCGCCGCATCACTGGGCTCACCGAGCAGCAGGTAGATCCCTGCCGCACCCAGCAGCAGCAACACCATCGGTTCGGCGAGCACGTTGTAGAGCAGTTTCCAGGTGCTGCGCCGGTCCGGATTCTGCAATTCGTTCCAGCCGGAAGTGATGCGGCGCTTCTGCACCGCTTCCGAACTCAGGCCTTGCTCGATGGGTTTGTCGGGGTCCATGGTCACATCATGAACCCGACAGACGGCATCGAGCAGGAAACGGTCACCGGAATTCGGTTGGCGCGGGCGGCGCCACAACCGGTTCAGGCGGGTTTGCGTCCAGTTCCTTCAGCAGGACCTCGACGGCTTTCTCCAGCGATGGATCCTGACCGGCGGCTACTGCATCCGGTCGATCGATCACTTCGATATCCGGGCTCACGCCTTCGTTCTCGACTGCCCACTGCCCTTCGGTATTCATGAAGCGGAACGTCGCGGCCAGAATCGCACCACCGTCCACCAGTCCCGGGTTGCCGCTGATGCCGATCAGGCCACCCCAGGTCCGTGTACCAATCACCGTACCGAGGTTCAGTTTCTTGAAGTAATAAGGCAAGGCATCACCACCGGAACTCGACAGACCATTGATCAGCATCGCTTTCGGGCCGTCATGATGCAGCAGCGGTGTGGCCTGTGGATCGAGCTCACGACGTTTCCAGTAATTCAGCGGCTTGCGCGCCAGCAGTTCGATCATTCGATCCGGGATGAAGCCACCGCCGTTGTAACGGTCGTCAATGATCAGTGCGTCCTTGTGGGCGTATGCCAACATGCCTTTCGCCAGTTCGCGGTTGCCTTCGACGGCCGTGTTCGGCAAATGGAAATATCCGATGCGGCCCCCGCTCAAACGGTCCACCATGGCACGACGCGTCTGGACCCAATCGAGATACCGCAACCAGCGCTCATCGTCCTGCAGTCGCACGCGCTGGATCGAACCGGCATCGGCCGCCGGCGTGCTGGCGAGCCGGATCTCCACGACCCGACCGGCCTTGCCCTCGAACAGTTGATACGGATTCAGGACTGTATTCGCGGCAACGCCATCCACACTGATCAGGAAATCACCGACCTTCGCGCTTACGCCGGCTTCGGTGAGCGGCGAACGGAATTCCTCCGCCCAGTTTTCGCCGGGGAAGATCTTGCTGATGCGGAAGAAGCCACTCGCATCGGTCTCGAACTCGGCGCCCAGGAATCCGCCGGCCTTGCGCGGCAATGTCGGGAAATCTCCGCCCTCGACATACACGTGCCCGGCATTCGCTTCGCCGGAGAGTTCATGCAGCAGATAGTCCAGATCGCGACGGCTGTGCACATGGGCGACCAGCGGTTCGTAACGCGCCCGGATGGTCTGCCAGCGCTCGAGTCCGCCATGAACACCCGGGTCGTAAAACCAGTCGCGCAGGATGCGCCAGGAATCCACGAACATCTGCTGCCATTCGATCGACGGATCGATCCGCAATTCCATCTGCTCGGTCTTCAGCGTGGACTTGGACAGGTCCTGGCCTGGCGACGGGTCGATGATGGCCCATACCGCACCCTTGTTGACCAACAACTTCTTTTGGTCACCGGAGAGCGCGAAGCGGCCGACCCCATGGATGATGTCCTTCGCTTCGTGGTCGGCCAGGGTATACCGCTTCACGACACCACCGCCCTCACCGCCGGGCTCACCGGGCGCCCAGACCAGCACACCATCCGCCATCGCAGTGAGGCCCTGATAGGTGCCATTCCGCAGCTTCAAGACTTCGACACGCTGGTCGGCCTGAGCAAATTCGATGCGGACCTGCTTGGTCTCCGTGGCCCCGGTGTCCGCCGCCGGTAGGGCTTCATCGCTGTCCTGAGCATGGATGGGCGCCACATCCGGGTTCAGACTGAGTGCGTAGACACGCGTCGCATCGGTGTAGAGATAATTGAATTCGTACGCGCTGTTGGTCAGCTGGAAATCGCGATTCGACAGGAAATACAGGTACCGGCCTTTCGGATCGAAGCTCGGCGAAAAGTTCGGCCGCGTATCGTCGAGCAGGCGTTGTGCTTTCGCCTCGGCGATGTCGTACACCCAGATCGACGGGAGGTTGTTGTCCGACACCTTCGTATAGGCCAGATAACGCGAGTCCGGCGAAAAGCTCATGCTCTCGAAGCCATCCATGCGCGAACGGTCGATCTCGGCAATCTTGCCACTCGCCACTTCAAGGATCCGCAAACGCTTGCGCTCATCACTGAACACCAGAAAGCGGCCATCCGGCGAAAACGTCAACCGGTTGATCCAGGTGTCGTTGCCGTTCGTCAACCGGCGTGCAGCCCCCTCGCCCTGGGCGGGTTTCAGGTAAATCTCGTACTCGCCGGTGGCGTCACTGAGGTAGGCCAGGTGTTTCCCGTCCGGCGACCAGACCACGGACATTTCGCGCACACCGGGTGTGAGCGTGAGATTACGAACGACGCCGTCCTTCGCCGGCACGCTGAAGAGCTCGCCACGCGCCGAGAACACCACACGCGCCGCATTCGGCGACAAGTCGAATCCTTCAATGAATCCAGCGACCGGCTTGATCACCGGCTGTTGCTCGGGATATTCACCCGGCACGTCGATCTCGAGCCGCACCGGCTCACCGGCACCGCCATCGAGGCGCCACAAGGCCCCGCCTTGTTCGAACACGACTGCATTGGCACCGGCACTCGGCCACAACACGTCGAAGTCCGTGAATCGGGTAACCTGTTGCGGAGTGTCCTGTGGTTCGGCGCTTCCTGCCGGCATGGCATACAGATTCAGCGTTCCGTCGCGATCGGATGCAAACAGGATCCGGTCACCCACCCACACAGGCTGGTGGTCACTGCCCGCGAACGTGGTCATCCGCTGTGCGTCATTCGTATCCAGCCGATACACCCAGACATCCTGCGCACGACCGCCGCGATAGCGTTTCCAAGAACGGAAGTCGCGATCGATCGGCGTGTAGACAAACGCCGTGCCATCCGGCGACAACATGCCGCCGCCACTTTCAGGCACTGCGAGCGGCTGCTCCAGGCCGCCGGCAACCGGCACCAGATACGGGCGCCCGGCGCGTTCATCGGTGCCCAGTCGATTCATGCGCACCACTACGTGTTTGCCATCCGGCGTCCAGTCGAGCACGCGATAGTCGGTGCCGCCGCGCATCGGCATCGGCCCGACATCGGTGTACCAGGTGAGCTGCCGTGGCGCACCGCCGGCACTCGGCATCACATAAACCTGACGGGTGCCCGAATATTCGGCGCTGAATGCAATCCACTGCCCATCCGGCGAGAACTTCGGATACAGCTCCTGACCGGGGTGGGCGGTCAGCCGTTCGGCTTTTCCTCCGTTGCGACCTGCCACGTACACATCACCGGCTTGCACAAACACAACCTGGCTCGCCGAAATGTCCGGGAACCGCAGCAGCAAATCGGATGCCTGGGCCGTACCGGTCCAGCACAAGGGGGCTGCGAGCAACAAGGGAATGGAGATTCGAATGGTCATGGTCGTAGCGGGTTCCGGGCAATGGGCAGTGGCGTGATGCAGGCAAACCGGGAGAATCCCGGCAGCCTTGGACGAAGTCTGGTCACATTTCGAAGCGGTACGCAAGTTTGACGAGAAACTGGTCGTCATCGCGCAGATCGAACGCGGCGCCGAGTGCGTCGAACGGATCCGAGTTGGGCGCCTCGTCCATCAGCGATCCACCGCGGCTGTAGACAACGAACACATCACTCAGATTGCCGAGTTTGTAGCGATACCGCATCTGGAATCCGAGCCGGCGCAGCCGGAAGTCCTCGATGGTCTCGGCGCTGGCGACCAGATTGCGGTCCGCGCCGATGGCCAGTGCCCGCTCGGCGTCGGCATCGATGCCGATCGCCTGCAATTTGACACGCAGCTCCTGACGATCGTCGATGAACCAGTTCAGGTTCGAGACCAGATCCAGACGGCGGGACTGGAACGTGCCGAACTCGCGGCCACCCTGCCAGATCAACCACTCGTCCTGTCGGGTCGCGTACAAGCCAAGTGACCAATCCAGTTGATCCGTGAAGTAGATCCGGGGCTGTACCGTGACTGTCCAGTCGAGTCCGTCACCGACCCGGCTTTGCTGCAATTCGGTATTAAGATACCAACTCACTTTGCCGTCGCCCTGGCGTGCGATCAGTGTTTCGACGTATCCGTGGAAACCGTCCTTCAGGCGAAAGGCGCCGTTGCCACGGGACGAAAGATCGTCGAACACATCGTCGCGCCATCGCAGGAATCCAAAGACGTTGCCGCCATTCCTCATTTCGGAATACCGCTGCACGGTTGCCGTGCCGCGCAGTTTCAGTCCATCGAGGTTCTGTTGTTCGACCAATTCCAGTTCCCAGGAGTGACTGGCGAACAATGAATCGTCCGGCAGTGCATCCTGCCGGTAGCCTGTCTCCCATTCGACCAGACGGAAGTTGTTGCGATCCTGGAACCCGAGGTCGTTGAGGTTCTGCTCGCGATCCACGTAGGTCAGAAAGTATTGCTGACGGAACGGCCCCGGCAAGTCCCAATCGGCGATCACGCCTCCACCGATACCGCTTTGGACGCTGCCTGCCGCGTCGACGTGGGCATGATGCAGGGCAGTATCGAGCGTCCATTCGTCATTCGGGCGAAACACGCCGTGTACGGCGGTGACGCTGGCATTCCGATCCAGGAACGGGCGATCGACTTCGATCCGCGTGAGATCGACGGTTTGTCCCTCCGTGCGATGAGCCAAGCGCGCGAGTGCAAAATCGCGGCCGGCATCCCCATCTTCGGTTGCGCCGAAGAAGGCGTAGCCGACGTCGCCAATGTGGCCATTCGCCTTGATCGCGGCGTTGATGTCGGCCGCGCCGGCGCCATCGTCGCTGCGACCGCCGACACGACGTGTATAGAACAGGTTGCCGCCCGGCATGCTGATTTCGAAGGCCGACTGGTTGTCAGTGAAGAATGGACGTTTGTCGGTGAAAAGTGTTTCGATGGCATCGAAGTTGACCACCAGGTTGTCACTTTCCACCTGACCAAAATCCGGGTTCAGCGTCAGGGCGAATTGATGGTTGCTGTTCGGCTTCCAGAACAGGTCTGCACCCGTCTTGAAATCCTGATCGGCGTTCTTGAGGTCCGCCAGCGCCACGCCGTAGGGGGTGATCGCCAGCAGCGACTGTTCGTGCGCATCAATTTCCACCTTCGTGAAGTCGGAAACGAACCGCGGCTGCGTGTAGGTTGCTTTCGGCGTGGCGAACCGTTGCCCGGTTGCGCCGATCACCCGGTCAAAATAGACCGCGATCGTACGTTTGCCGTCCACTGGCGGCTTCATCGACGTGATCGACCACGGAATCAGCCATTCCCAGGAGTAACCTTCCTCGGTCGCATGCGCGGCGTGCTGCCAATCGGCATCCCAATCCTTCGAGAACTGGTTCTCGCGCGTAATGACCTCGTCGGAAATGTCATTCGAGGCGGAAATCGTGAAGTCGTAAGCGGATTTGCCATCGGCATCAAAGTCGATCATGAAGTTCGTGCGATCGACCTGATCCATGAAGTCGCGTTGGACCCGTGAATCGACCCGGACCACCCCTTGCGGATGCCGTGCGGTCAGGGCAACTGCCAGACCTTCCGGCGTGCTCAACAACCATGCTTCGGTCCGTAGGTTTTCGGGTGCCGCGTCGCCGGTAAACGGCTGCGTCGAGACGAAATCCGTGAAATGCCGTGCCTGTCGCCATTCCGGCTCGTCGGTTCGCCCATCCACAGTGATTGCGGCAGTCAGTGGGGCCGAGGCCGCCAGCATCGTCCAGGCCAAGGCCATCCCGGCTCGTGTCATGTCCATTCCTTAAGTCGTCCCGTCCGGCGCTCCCCGTGGCGACATGCTTCGGGTCCGGACGCCACCACGAGACGGCCATCCGCCGGAAAACCAGTCGTGGGTCGTGGGTCAAGGGTGGCGCACGGTACCGCCGGGCCTCTGCTCGCCAGAACTGCCATCGGTCATGTTAAGCCCGGTGCAACCTTTGTTGTGAATCGCTATCCTCAGCCGGGCAAGGCCGTCAGGATCGCACCCGATTGGGGCCGTCTGCCGGCTGAACCCAAAATGTCAGTTTCCACACACTGAGGTGAACGCAATGTCCGATCCCAACATGCCCGCCCCGCTGTCTTTCGGCGAACTCACGCAGGACGCCAAGACCTGGGGCATGATCGCCCACTTGTCGGCGCTGTCCGGCTTTATCGTCCCATTCGGCTCCATTCTCGGGCCGCTGATTGTGTGGCAGATGAAAAAGGCCGAGTCGCCATTCGTCGAGGATCAGGGCAAGGAAGCACTGAATTTCCAGATCACCGCCCTGATCGCGATGCTGATCTGCATCGTGCTGATGTTCGTCGTGATTGGCCTGCTGCTGGCCCCGCTGGTCGGCATCGCGATCCTGGTATTCACGATCATCGGCGGAGTCAAGGCGAACAACGGTGAGACGTATCGTTATCCGTTTGCGCTGCGCCTGATCAAGTAACGCCAGATCGCAAGGCGAAAAACGAGGGCTCCTTCGGGAGCCCTTTTTTCAGGTCTGACGCAAGGGACGTGTCGCCAGGACCGTGATCTCTTCGCGGTCGTGATAAAGCTGTTTCGCGCGAACCAGCAAGTCCCCGCCTGCCCGCTCCCGAAGTGTCTCGATACACAACTGCACTTCGGCGTATCGCTTCTTCATCGGCAGCTTCAGGTTGAACATCGACCGCTGGCATAACCCGGCACCGAGCCAATCACCGACCAGTGCAGCGACCCGAATGGGCTGTTCGACCATGTCGCAGACGAGCCAGTCGGCCGGCTTCTTGGGCCGGAATGCAAACCCGTCGGCCCGAATGTGCTCGACCAGACCGGAATCCATCAGCGACGGCGCCATCTGGCCGTTGTCGACCGCCACGACGCGCATCGACCGCCGCACGAACTGATACGTCCAACCGCCCGGGCAAGCACCGAGATCCACGGCCGACATACCCGGCTGCAGCCAGCGTTCGCGCTCACCCTCGGTCAGCAGCACCTGAAACGCTTCTTCCAGCTTCAAAGTGGAACGACTGGGGGCTTCCGAAGGAAACCGCAAGCGGACAATGCCACCCCGCGCCTGGTTCTTGATCAGGTCGACCTTGTCGAATCCGAGCAAGGCGTGATCGGTGCTGACAAAGAACACGATGAGACCGTATTTCGCGTGTTTGTCGATGATCTTGCGCGACCGCAACAGGCCAAGCATCGCTGATTCGAAGCCGCGACACAGGGCCCGCAAGGACTCGCCGGCCTGGCTGTCGGCGCACTCCACACGCAAGTCACCGAGCTTCAGGCCAGTGGCCTCCAGCCATTCCAGCATCGGCTTGGCTCGATCCTTGGGATCGAGATTTTTCATCTCCTGAACGATCGGCCACAACAGGCGCGTGAAGATGAGCTGATCGGCATCCAGTTGCCCGGCGGAATCCGGACCTTGCCAGGTCAGGCGCACGAAACCACTGTCGCGCTCGGTCCGTGAATAACCCGATCCCTCACGTTCAGCCAGTGTCTGTTCGAGCTCCTGGACACATTCGGGCTCAAAACCGGCTCGGCACAAGGCCAGCAATTCGGGCATGTCGGGTACTCGCGTCAAAAACACATCATAGCGCCGCCATTGCCGCAATCCATGCGTGAAGGCATGATTCACGCGCCCGCAGGATGCGCTTGCGGATTTTCAGCCGGAGGCCGCATGAACCTTGATGTCCGATATCAGGGCAGTCGCAATATGGTCGTCAACTGCGTGGCCTACACCATGGACGGGCGCCGACTGCCGGACATCACGATCGAAGAGATCAGTGATGTACTGAAGCGCGACGACACGTTCGTGTGGGTCGGCCTGCATGAACCGGACGAAGAACTGCTGCTGAAACTGCAGGAAGAGTTCGAACTGCACGATCTGGCGATCGAGGATGCACACCATGCGCATCAACGCCCGAAAATCGAGGTGTACGGCAATTCGCTTTTTGTCGCCTTGCACACTGCCCAATTTGTGGCCGGCAAGATCGAGTTCGGCGAAACCCACATTTTTGTCGGCCAGCGTTATCTGGTCACCGTTCGCCATGGCGCGTCCTTGTCTTACGCAGCAGCGCGCGGCCGCTGCGAAAAGGAACCCGACCTGCTGGGTTATGGGCCGAGTTATGGCCTTTATGCGGTCATGGACTTCATCGTCGACAACTTCATGCCGATCGTGCGCGAGTTCGAAACCGAACTGGCCGAACTCGAGCAGGACATCTTCGACGGCAGTTACAAACGCGAAACGATCGAGCGGCTGTATGACCTGAAGAAACAACTGGTCACGCTGCGCCTGGCGGTGTCGCCGATCCAGGACATCACGAACCAATTGGTGCGATTCCATCCGACGCTGATCAAGGACGAGGTGCGCCCGTATTTCCGCGACGTCTTCGACCACAGCATGCGCGTCAAGGAAGCCAGCGACACGATGAGCGAAATGCTGACTGCGGCCATGAGCGTCAACCTGGCGATGGTCACGGTCGGACAAGGGGAAGTCGTGAAGCGCCTCGCGGGCTGGGCCGGATTGCTGGGTATCCCGACCCTGATGGCCAGTTGGTATGGCATGAACTTCGAACACATGCCCGAACTGCCAGGCGAATACAGCTATTACGCATTCTTCGGACTCACCCTGAGCGTTGTGGGTGTGACGTTTGCGATCCTGCGCAAGGCGAAATGGCTGTGAGTTCGGCCCAGGAACTTCGCGTTGGCGGCGAACGGTCCACACCGGCCGCGTTGTTTGCCCTGGTGCTGATGGGTCTGGCATTGATGGGCCTGCTGGCCAGTGGCCGATTGCCCACACCCACCACGTCGGAAACACCGGCTGACCAATTCTCGGCCGGGCGGGCACAGGTGTTGCTGACGCGGATGTTGGCCGATCAGAAGCCGCATCCACTGGGCAGCGACGCAAACGAACGCGTGCGCAATCGTATTGTCAGCGAACTCAATGCGCTCGGCATTCCAGCCGAAGTCCGCAGCCGTTTTGTCTGTGCGCCCTACGGTGTCTGCGGCATGCCGTACAACATTCACGCGCGGATCCCGGGCAAACGATCCGATCAACTGGTTGTCCTCGCCTCGCATTACGACTCGGTGTTCGCCGGCCCCGGTGCGGGCGATGCCGCGGCATCGGTCGCCGCGATCCTGGAGATCGGTCGCGCACTCAAGAACGGCCCGCCCCTCGAACACGATGTGTTGCTGCTGATCGATGATGGCGAAGAAGCCGGGCTTCTCGGCGCCCGCGCGTTCATGCAGGAACCGGAAGCGAAACTCGTGCGCGCGTTCATCAACATGGAAGCGCGCGGAACCGGTGGCCTGAGCCGACTGTTCGAAACCTCCGATGGCAATGCCACATTTGCCGGCTTGATGGCCAAACACTTGCCGCACCCATCAACATCGTCCTTGTATTTCGAGATTTACAAACTCCTGCCGAACGACACCGACCTCAGTGTGTTCCGTGCCGAAGGCGGCCAGGGTATCGGCATGGCATTCATTGGCGGCGCGCAGCGTTACCACACGCCGATGGATGATCTTGCGCACCTCAGCCTCGGCAGCGTGCAGGACCAGGGCGACAGCGCGCTGGCACTGGCTCGTGCGTTCGTCGCATTCGACGGCCCATTGTTGGCCGACGGCGATGCGGTCTACTTCGACGTGTTCGGGCAATTCATGCTGTTCTGGCCCTCGGTGTTCAGTTGGCCCCTGATCCTGCTCGCTGCGGCGCTCGTCGGTGTTTGGCGTTGGCGACTGGACAGCACGCGTCCCATTTTTTCGGCGACCTTGAGTGCCGCCACCTGGCAAATGGGCGCCGTGGTGGTCATTGCGCTGGCTGCATGGCTGGTCCATACCGTGTTCAATGCCACTGGCTGGATGCCGGCACGCTGGCAAGCCAATCTGGAATGGACCAGTTGGCAGTTCGCACTGCTCGGCGCCTTCGGGCTGGCGTTGATCGGCCAGATCCGGCATGTGCGTGAAATGCCGACAATCACCTTATTGAGCGGCTTGCTGCTGATCTTGCTCGCAGGCAGCGTACTGCTGCAGGAATTGCTTCCCGGTGCGGTCTACATGCTGCTGCTGCCCTTGCTGCTCGGCGCGGCGCTGCTGGCAGCGTGGCCACGTGGCGAACGTTGGGCGGCCGGCCTGTTGGCCGCCTGCCTGCTGGTCACGTTCGGTCCCTTGATGATGTCGCTGTACGAGTCACTCGGCAGTGGTCTGATGTTCGTCGTCAGCCCGCTTGCGGCACTGGTGCTGCTGCCCTGGCTGTCGGCGGACACGTATCGCCACTGGGCCGGACCCAAGACTTTGACCGCATTGGTCGCACTGGTGCTGGTGAAACTCACGATCGACCTGAACCGGCCGCCGTTCGACGCGCACACGCCGATGCCGGTTTCGATCAACGTGGTGCAAGGCCCGGACCGCCCCTTGTTGACGTATGAAAGTTCGCTGGCCCACGACAGTCACCACTTGCTGGGTGCCCAGGCACGCCCAACGTCGCTCGGACAGCCGTTTCCGTGGAGTGAACGCCGCGTACCGACCCGTCTGCCTGACGATGGGACCCCATCGGTCGGCCCGGTTCCGGTACTGAGCGTGATCGAACGTCGGGAACAAGACCGGCAGGTGATCTGGCGACTGTCCCTGCAGTCCCGGCGAGAGGCCGCCATGGTCGGTTTTGTCCACCCGGCCAGCCTGCCGCGCAGTGCCGTGCGCATCAACGGCGTCGCGATCAGTCCGGGTGCGAAATACAACCGGGATGCCCAACAGAAATTTCTGGTCTGGGCCGTGTACGCCAATGAAGCCCAGATCGAACTGACCCTGCCGCTGGGCACCAGCCCGGAAGGGTTCGTGTTCGATCGTTCGGCCGGACTGCCGGCCTGGGCTGCGACGGACGCACAACATCGCACCGATGCACTGGGTGTTCCGATCGCAGCAGGGGATGCCACTTGGGTCTGGGCCCCTATTGACGCTGCTCAACTGACCGAACCCGCTTCGGTCACGCCAACCGTCCCGGGCAACTGATCATGCAGGGCCCGGCCCATTTCGCGGGGCGCGCGTTGAGCGCCGTGCCGGATGCCGTCAATGCAGGTTTGTTCCTGGCGGCGTGGCTGGCGCCTTCCATCATCGGAGCACACTGGATCAAGACCATGATGCTGGTGATGCTGTTCGAGTTCATCTGTATCCATTCCAGCGCCTTCATGATGGGCATCAGCGAACAGAAGTCGATGAGCCGCATGAAGCGAAGCGTCGCGATGGTTGGCCTCGGCATGCTTTACATGGGGCTGGCCGGCGCGTTTTCGTTGATCTTCGAGGCTTGGTGGCCGGTCTTTGCATTCTTGTGGTTGTTGCTCGGCAAGATCATCGCCTTGTGGTCACACCGTGGCGAAACACAAACATATGGACAATTCGTCTGGGCGATGTCGACAGGTCTGTTCATTGCGGCGGTGGTGCTTGGCTCGGTGATTCCGATGCCGGCGTTGATGATCACCGACGAAGTGCGCGCTCAGGCAGCGATTCCGGGCAGTGGTCTGTGGGTGGACAACCCACAACAGATGCTGGCCAGTGGCGTGGCGTACTTTGCTGCCCTGGTTTGGGTGAAACTGCGGTATTGAGCCCTGCCCGGCCCTTGCCAGCGCCGCCCGAATCGATGATGCTCGGCGCCATATCTGGACTGTGCGGAGCGCGAACATGGCAGGCAAGAAGTGGGCGGCATTCACGCTGGGCGACAAGGCGTTCGACTACAGCGGTGACAAACTGGAAAAAGCCTGGGCCAAGTTGCATGTGGGTGATCAGGAGCCGTTTCCCGATGAAGCGCGCATCACCAAACTGTTGAAGGCCAACAGCAAACTCGGCAAGGCCGCCGATGCCGGCAAGATCGCAACGAGTCTTCAGGAGGCCTGGCGCGCCTACCACCGCGGCGATTTCCAGGACGCATTCGAGGCCGGTGAAGCGCTCGGCCCGCTCGGCGCCAGCGTAGCGTGCAAGGCCATGGGGATCCATGCGGCTCATCTGGTGAAGGACGACAAGGATCGCCTGAAACGATTCGAGACTGCCGTAGGCCTCGCCGAAGCAGCGATCGAAGCGCTGCCGAAAGAAGCCAACTCACACTATTTCCACGCGTTTGCGCTCGGCCGCTACAGCCAGCAGATCTCCATCGCAAAAGCGTTGACACAAGGGCTCGCCGGGAAGGTCAAAGTATCGCTGGAGGCCACGCTGGCCATCCAGCCCAAACACGCCGATGCACACACCGCCATGGCGCTGTACCACGCCGAAATCGTCAACAAGGTCGGTGGCATGCTGGCGTCGCTCACCTATGGCGCCAAGCCGGCGATTGCCGAAGAACACTTGAAACAAGCCCTGAAACTCGCCCCCGACGTGCCGATCGTGCACATCGAACAGGGCAACGCGCTGTTGCTGCTGTATGGCGACAAGAAGGAAAAAGACGCGATGGCTTGTTACGAGAAAGCCGTGAAACTCAAGCCTCGCGAAGCGATGGATGCGCTGGATATTGCAGCGGCCAAGGCGGAACTCGAGTAATCACTTCGCCTTTGCCTTCTCCCGAGAAACGGGAGAAGGTGGTCCGCAGGACCGGATGAGGGGCAGATTGGCCTCGAAAGTCTTGTCGCCAGATTTCCCTCATCTGCCCTTCGGGCATCTTCTCCCGCAAAGCGGGAGAAGAACATATTGCCTCGCGCGGTTCAGCCCACCAGCGCCACAGAATCCGGTGGCGGAGCCGAGAAGTATTCGCTGATCTCGCGCGGGCGATCGATCGCGTATCCCTGCGCGAAGTCGACGCCCAGTGCACCCAGTTTCGCGCGCAATGCGGTGGTTTCGACACACTCGGCGACTGTCAGCGTGTTGGTAACCTTGCCGATGTCGACGATGGATCGCACGATCGATAGCGCCAACGGCGAGTGCCCGAGGTCACGCACAAAACTGCCGTCGATCTTGAAGTAGTCGACCCGCAGGGACGCGAGATACGCAAACGAACAGAAGCCGGTACCGAAGTCATCTAACGCAAACCGGGCGCCGAGTTCGCGCACACGGTCGATCATGCGTGCCGCCTTTGCGAGGTCACGCACGGCACTGGTTTCGGTGATCTCGAAACACAGGCATTCGGCTTTTAATACCGAATCGGCGAGGCGTCGTCGCACAAAATCCGGGAAACCCTCATCGGTCAAAGTTGCTGCCGACAGGTTGACGCTGACATGCTGGACTTCGGCGAGCACCGATGGGCTGGCCTCGAACCAGCGCAGAGTACGGTCGAGGACGTAACGATCGAGTCGTGGACCCAGGTTGAATCGTTCGGCGGCCGGCACGAACTGGCCAGGCATCAGCAACCCGCTCGCGCCTTCCTCGCGCATCCGCAACAGCACTTCGAAGCGCCGCAGGCCATGATCGGCTCTCAGTGGCACGATACTCTGGCAGTGCAACTGGAAACGGTCCTCGTCGATGGCAGAGGCCAGCCGCACCGCCCAGCGCATCGCATTGCGCTTTTCGATCACGCCCTCGTCGGTGGCCTCAGACCAATGTAATCGGTTGCCACCTTGATCTTTTGCCGATTGGCACGCGGCATCACCCCGCGCGAGCACTTCGCCGAAATCCGATCCATCGGCCTCGAACGGCGCGGCGCCGATACTCGCTGTTGTCGTCATGACCTGGTCCTGCCAAGGCAGGCGCAAGGCCGCAACGGCCTCCACCAGACCCTCGGCGAATGCCGGCACGTGGCCGTCATCCTCGACAATCAATGCAAATTCATCTCCGCCGATCCGCGCGAGAAATTGCCCCGGCTTGAGCCGCGACTGGAGGACACCCGCCGCACCCAGCACAAAGGCATCACCCGCGGCGTGGCTGAGGGAGTCATTGATGACCTTGAACTGGTCGAGATCGACATACAGCAACACCGCACGTCCTTCGGGCCCGCGGAGTCTGGCCCTGAGCCCATGCTCGAAGGCCAGCCGGTTCGGCAGTCGGGTCATCGGGTCGTGGCGCGACCGCTTGACTTGCCGGTGCGAGGCCACGCGCAATTGATAGTTCGCTGCCGTGAGGATTTGCGGCACCACCGCCGCAATGATGAGGAAACAAGTCAGCGCTGCCGTTTCGGCCAGGCTCTTGGGTGCCTGAAAGCCGCCGAGACCGAGTGCCGCGATGGTGGCCAGCCCGATCGAAAAAATGGCATTCGCCGTCAAAGCCAGCGCCGGGTGAAACCGAAGGGCGGCCCACACAACCAGGGACAGTGGCAGGCACGCCACCGCCAGCGCGAAGTGGCTTTGCATGCTGCCCGAGAACCAGAACACCGAGAGGCTGCCGGTCAGGGCAGCGGCCCACAACAGATATTCGGACCGGCGTGGTTCGACCCCTATGCCTGCCTCCAAGTGCGGGAAACTCCTTGATCCGCAGCAGAGTCATCAGGGCTGGCGCCACCGCGACCATGCCGACCAGGTCGGCCATGGCCCATGCCGCAGCACGCGCGCCGAATTGCGCCAGAGGAATCATGCCGCTGAACCACATCCCGGTGGCACCGATCAGTGCGCTGGTCAGCACCAGCACAAGACTGGCGCCGAGCATGTTGAACCCGGTAATGAGGCGAAAGTCCAGCGGCCCTGCCTTGGTGCGGCGGATCATCCAGACAGCGAGGACAGTGGGCAGGACATTGGCGGCCATCGAGAACGGCACAAATGTCCAGGGGGTGGGCAGGTTCCACAAATGCAAGGGCACCAGCGGCAGCGCAATGATCGGCCAGTACCGATTGCCGTGCACCATCAGCGCCGAGAAGCCGATTCCGGCGGCGGGCCAGATCAGGCTCACGGCGTCGGGCCCCTGCGGCGCAAACCAGACCGCAACCAGCGCGGCCAGGTAGTAGGCCAAGGTCCAGGCCAGCAGGCGGGTCAGTGGCTTCCAGAGTACAGGCATGACCCGACTGTACGACGAGCACCGTGAAATTTGCACGTCATCCGCAAAAACTTTCGGCAACGGGTTGAACCCGGTCTTTCGTACGATTGACATGTGCGCCGGCAATACCGACGATTGCCAGAGCCGCTCCGTGCGGCATCGCCAGTCTGGATCGAGGGGTACCATGAAGCTCATGTCCGTGCGTACCGGTTCCCTGGCCCCACTGCTGGCCTGTTTGATCGTGCCCGGGTTCCTGACGGGCTGCACTCAATCGGAGCCGACGCCCGCGCCGTCGGCCGTGGTCGCCGAGGAAGAACCCATCCTGTCGGTCTACAACTGGGTCGAGTACATCGACCCGGAAGCCCTGCATTCCTTCGAGCGTGAAACCGGCATCAAGGTCGTCTACGACACCTATGACGGGAACGAGACACTCGCCGCCCGCCTCGACGAACACCATTACGATCTTGTCTTTCCGTCGGCGCGGCCCTGGGCGGCGCGGTTCGTGGCCGATCAACGCCTGCTGAAACTCGACAAGGGGCAGCTCGACGGACTCGGTCAGATCGATGCCCAGATCATCCACGGACTGACCGAAGTGGATCCGGGCAACCGGTATCTGGTGCCTTACCTGTGGGGCACCACAGGTTTGGCAGTCGAAACGGACAAAGGTCCGCGCGATTCTCGGCGAGCAGGCCGAACTCGACAGTTGGAACCTGCTGTTTGATCCGGTGCAGGTGGCTCAACTGGCTGCCTGTGGCGTCGTGGTCGTGGAAGACATGACGGACGTGATGAGTTCGGCGCTGATCGCCGCCCATCGCTCGACCCTGGCCGCAACCGACGACGACCTCGCCGAAGCCGAGCGGATGCTGATGGCCATCCGCCCGCATGTGCGGGTCATCAATGCCGACGAATTCGACGATGAAGTCGCCGAGGGCCGGGCCTGTGTGGTGCTGGGATATTCCGGCGATCTGGCGCGCGCCCGCGCCGTGGCTGCCGAATCCGGTCGGATCGTCGAATACGTGATTCCGAGTGAGGGTGCGGTGCGCTGGGTGGACGTGATGGCGATTCCTGCCAACGCACCGCATCCGCGTAATGCCCACAAACTGATCAACCACCTGCTGAAACCCGAAGTGATCGCCAAAATCAGCAATGCGTTGCGTTACGCCAATACCAATGTGGAGTCGACCGCGATGCTCGATGAAAGCTTGCGCGCGGACCGCTCGGTCTTTCCGGATGCCTCGGTCGCTGCAAGACTGGTGGATGCGCCTGTCCTGCCGAACGAGCGACGGGCGCAGTGGCGGGCAATCTGGGACCGCTTTACCGCAAAGCCGGCTAAGGCAGAGCCGGCTGCCACAACCACACGGTCAGAGTAAAACCGGCCAGCAGCGCCACCAGGCTGGGCATCAGTTGCCAGGCAAACCGACGGCCACCGGTCGCGAAGGCCACCAACACTTTGCTGGCGGTATTGCAGACGATACCGAGCACCACGGCCCACTCGGCCTGATCGATACCGACCTGATTCGCGGAGAACATCTGCGCGACCGACGCCGCGGCGGCATGGACATCGGCAAACCCGGCGATACCGGCCGCGACCAGCACACCGCCGCTTCCGAACGTGCTGCCGAGAATCGCTGAAAAGAGCAGAATTCCGGTGACCAGCGCTGCGAACAAGAGCGCCTGTTTCGGCTCGAAGGGCCGCCCGCGCAAACCCGGCGCTTCCGATTGTGGTTCGCGCCAGGCGCGAAAGGTGCTGAGCCCCCCGACCAGTGCCGTCGCGATGCCCGCCGCGATCAGAGGCACCAACAAGTGGCTCAACAAGGTCGGCGACAAGGCCGCCAGCACGAGCGCCATCTGCGCCATCGTGGCGACGTTGGACAGGGCTGCCGCGGCCACACATGAAGACTGTTGTTCGGGATGCGCCGCAGCGCGCTGGCCCATGCCGCCGATGGTCGCAGTTGACGACACGAACCCGCTGGCAAACCCGGACAGCGGCAACCCAGAACGAGCGCCCAGCATCCGCTGCGCCACATAACCCAGCGCGTTGACCGCCATGACCAGCACGACCACGCCAGACCTTGTAGGGGTTCAGGACTTGCCTCGGATCAATCGCCCGATCCGGCATCAAGGGCAACACGATCAACGCCGATGCCACCAGCAGCAATCCGTCGCGCAGTTCCTGCGCACTCAGGATTTCACGCGACAGCACATGCAAGTGGGTCTTGAGGGCAAGCAACAAGCCGACCACCACCGCCAGTGCCGCGGTGAGGACCGGTGCGGCCATTGCCAGCGCACCGAGCACATACACCACGAACATGGCGATTTCGGTAGTCAGCCCCGGATCATCGGACTTGACTTGCATGTAACTGACCAGCGCCGCCAGACCGACAAACACCGCGCCGACACACAACAGCGCCACACTGATCTGGCTGGTGATCGCGCCCGACAGCGCAATCAGCGCAAACGTGCGCACGCCCGCGACCGCGAGCGGATGTTCCGACTTGCGCTGCTCGCGCTCGACGCCGATCAGCAAGCCTGCGCCGAGCGCGACGCTCAAGCCCATGATCAATTCGCGAGTAAGGTGGATATCCTGCATGGCCTGAGTGTAACCAGGACATCGGGATCGTGGTGTTTTCCTGAGTGGATCAAGGCACTCCCGAACACCTCCGATCCCGGTCATCTCTCGGTTACAGTCCGGGTGGCTGTCGCGTGATACAAACTCTGTAACCACCAACCGGGGTGTCCATGAACGGAAATCGACTGTGTCTGACCGCAGGGGCCTTGTTACTGGCCGCCTGTTCCTCACAAGGCGGCGAAGGGCCAACACCCGAACAGTTCAAGGCCGCACTCGATGCTCAGCTTCAGGCACTGCGCCCCGGCGGAATGACGGAACGGACCGTGCTGTTCGAGAACGTCCGCGTGGGCAAAAGCAACGGACCTAGGCATTCTTTCTCTGTGACGGCCACTGTCCACGACTACGGCCCGGGATACCCCTCGAACGGTTACTACGGCCAAACCTGTGTCGGGCGCATGGACAACTGGATCTTCGAGATGGTGCCGAACGCCATGGGCGACTGGGTCGTACAAGGGCGCATGACGGTGACCGACAACGAGTGCCGGAACAATCCGGCCGAAGGCCAAGCCGCGGTTCCGGTGACCAGCCTGGCCGGTCAGCGGGCCGCAGCGGTCGCCATGCCGCCACCACCCGAGGGCGGATCACTCGCGCTGGGCGAATACGCCTGTTACGGCACTGGCTCGCAACTCATGGCCGGAATGGGCTTCGTGCTCTCATCGGACGGCAGTTATGCCGACCTCGATGACGATCGCGGCGGCAACTGGCAATACGATGAGGGCTCGGCATCGATCCGTTTCAGCGGCGGTTTTCTGGACGGGCAACGGGGCTCGGGCGTCTCCGCGGAAGGGTTTGCGATCACCGACACAGTGTCGTGCGAACCCTACTGATCCACTCACCCACTCAATCGTCTTCTTCGGTCAGTCGCTTCAGGTATTCGTCCGGGTCCACCACCAGATCACGCGGGCGGCGATGCAACAGATCCTGCACGCGTTCGTTCTGGCTGTTGCGCACTTCGGCCACGGTGCCGGTGACCAGGATGTCACCGTGATCGAGGACCGTGATCGTGTCGGCAATACGGAACGCGCTTTCCAGTTCATGCGTGACGACGACGATCGTCATCCGCAGCGCATCGCGCAATTTCAGGATCAACTCGTCGAGTTCCGCTGACACGACCGGATCGAGCCCCGCCGAGGGCTCATCGAAGAACAGCAGCTTTGGATCCATCACGATCGCCCGCGCCAAGGCGGCACGTTTGATCATGCCGCCTGACAACTGGGACGGCATGAGATTCTGGAAGCCGCCGAGGTTGACGATTTCCAGTTTGAGTCGGGCCATGATGCGGACGGTGTTCTCGTCGAGTTGCGTGTGTTCGCGCAAGGGCAACGACACATTGTCTTCGACATCCAGCGAGGTGATCAGCGCGCCGCCCTGAAACGATACGCCGATCTGACGGCGCAACTGCAGGAGCTCTTCGGTGCCGGCATGCGCCAGATCGATGCCGAGCATGTTGACGGTGCCGGCAAGTGGCCGGTTCAGGCCGATCAGGTGGCGCAGCAGCGTACTCTTGCCGGAACCCGAACCGCCCATGATCACGCGGATCTCGCCGCGCCGAACACTGAAGTCCACCCCTTTCAGAATGCGCCGACGCCCGTACCAGGCTTCCAAGCCCTGGACTTCGATGACGGTGTCGGCGGTGGTCGCGGCCATGGGGTCAGCGATTCAGGAAAAACTGAAAGCCATGTCGGCGAGGATGATGGCGGTAATCGACCAGACCACGGCACGTGTGGTTGCGCGACCCACGCCCTCGGCACCACCCTGCACGGAGAAACCGGTGCACACGCCGACCAGGGTGATCAGCACGGCAAACACCACACTCTTGCCGAGCCCTTCCAGCAGGTCACGCGGCTTGATCAATTCGAGGGTTTGCTGCAGATAGTTGTACAGGCTCATGTCCAGCATCGGGCCGGCATACAGACCCGAGCCAACGATCGCCACGACGTCGGCGAGCAAGGTCAGACACGGCATCATGACCAGCATCGCAGCCAGTGCCGGCGCCGCCAGATAACGCACCGGATCCACGCCCATCACCGCCAGCGCATCAACTTCCTGCGACACGTTCATCGATCCGATCCTCGCCGCAAACGCCGAACCGGAACGACCGGCAATCAGGATGCCGGTGATCAACACGCCGAACTCGCGTGTGATCGACTTGGCGATGGCGATGATCACACCGGTTTCGGCACCGAACTCGCGCAAGGCCGCAATGAACTGGATCGCCAGCATCACCCCGACGGTGAGGCTCAGCAAACACACGATGGGGATGGCATCAATGCCGACGACACGCATCTGCTCGGCAATCGCCGACCAACGAACCCGCTGACCGCGCGCCCGCCCAAACACCAGAAAGAACAGACTCTCGACCAGCACCATGGCGCCGTAACCGAACCCGGCGACGGTCGAAACCGTGCGTCGTCCGAGTCGATCGAGTGCAGCGGACACCATGGGTCAGTCCAACTGCTCGCGAATCTGGAACACGCGATCGAGTCGCGCCAGTTCCAGGACCGCACGGACACTCGGACTGGGCGCCAGCAACACGAACGGCTGATTACGCGACCGTGCCTGCTGGAACCCTTCGACCAGCGCGGCGATACCGGAGGAATCGATGTAGGCGACCTGGTCAAGCCGCACAGCCAGTGCAGGGGTTCCCGGCAAGGCCTTGAGCACCGCGGTGCGCAGCGTCTGCGACCACGACAGATCGACCTCGCCACTCACCGACAACACCAGCCAGTCGCCCTGACGCGACTCAGCGATCCCTCTTTCCACGTCCGCTCCTGGCTTTCAGCCGCTTGAACATCACCAGCACATTACCGCAACGGCGACGCAACGCGCGCAACCGCCACAGGTCCATGATGTCGTCGATCAAATTGATGCCGAGACCGCCGGGGCGGCACTCATCGAGATTACGGGGTCGGACACAACGGCTATCGACCGGCGGCGCAAAATCACGCAGACGGAATCGCAGGCTACCCCGCGCCCGCGTCACGGTCAGCTCGATTTCGCCAGGCGTGCAGTCGCGGTAAGCGTGGCGAATGATGTTGCTGGATGCCTCGTCAACGGCCAGCACCAATCGGGCGATCTCGGTTTCATGAATCGCGCGCGCCCGAAGGGCGTCTTGCAAGGTATGCCGCATGGTCGCCAAGGCCTCGGCGCGCGCGGCAAAACGATAGCGCAACAAGGCTGGCGCGCTCATGGCCCCTCGATCAGCATCAAGGTGGTGTCGTCGCCCAGCTCCAGTTGGCGTAGACGCGACGCAATGACCCGCAGCCGGGATTGTGGCCTGCGAATCTCATGACCTGCCTGCAACAAGGCTTCGGCACCTTCCATGCCGAGCATGCTGCCATCCGGCCGTCGCGCATCGGTCACCCCATCCGAAAACAGGTACAGACTCGCGCCCGCCAGGCAAGTGTGCTGCTCGGGAAAATCCATCTCGGGAAGAATGCCCAATGGCGGGCCTTCGGCACGGAATCGCTGAACGCCATCGGCATCCATCCGCAACACCGACGGCAACCCGGCATTGGCCCAACAGGTCTCACCGGTGCGGGGATCATGAATACCCGCCAGGGCGCAGACAAAACTGCCGTGCTGAACGCCATCACAGAGCTCACGATTGACGCGCGCCAACCATTCGGAAGGCCTTTGGCCTTCCTTGCCGGTCCAACGCAACAGACTTGCACACCGCACCATCAGGAAGGCGGCATCAAGGCCTTTGCCGGCGACATCACCCATGGCAAACGCGATGCGGCCATCGGCCAGTTCGAAATACTCGTAGAAGTCGCCCGAAATCTCGCGGGCAGGCCGATGCAGCGCCAGGATCGGAAAATCACCGCGGCGCCGACGGGGCAGCAGATTCCGCTGCATGCGGCGCGCCAGTTCCAACTCGCGTTTGATGCGTGATTGCTCGACCAGCGAAGCCGCCAGCGAAGCATTCGCGGCAGCCAGCGCGAGCGGCGACGCCAGTGCCCGAAGGAGATTGCGGTCTTCCAGATCGAAGCGTTGCAAGTCGCGCTTGTTCACGGCCTGCAGCACGCCGATGGCGCCCTGTGCGGTGAGCAGCGGCGTCGAGATCATCGAGCGAGTACGAAAGCCGGTGACCTTGTCGATCGCCCCGGTGAAATCCGGGTCTTCGGCCGTGTTGTCGACCATCTGGCAACTGCGGCTCTGGAACGTGCGCCCGACGATGCCCTGATTCGCCGGCAATTCGAGGCCAACGATGTCGACCGGACCAAACGCCGCCAGGCACCGAAGCACCCCACTCTCTTCATCGGCCATGAACACCGAGGCGGCCTCGACGTCGAGCGCACCGACAATCCGGCTGATCGCCAGTTTGAGCGTCGCCTCAAGATTCAGGCTCAAGGCCAGCGACTGGCTGAGTTCGGCGATCAGCGCCAGCGGATCCGGACGCGCGGTGCGCGCCGACTCAGCCGGGCGCGGACAGGCAACCGAATTCACCCGCCGGCCACCTTGCTGCGACGATTGCGGAGGCCCCAGATCGTGAGGAGAGGCCCGGACAGGACATACACGATTGCGATGCCGAACAGCACGCGCGGGGTATCGATGATCAACGCCACGATCACCCCCATCAACAGCGGCGCCATCAGGAACGGCATCCGCTCGCTTTCCGGCTTCGCCTTGAAACTGAAGTAGCGGAGCTTGCTGATCATCAGCAACGCCGCGCACAGCGTCACGCCGAGGGATACAAACGCCAGGGTGGCGCCGGACACGGCATGGTCGTTCATGGTCCAGACGTAACTCATCATCAGTCCGGCAGCCGCCGGACTGGCCAAACCCTGGAAATACCGTTTGTCGATGACGCCGACCTGCGTGTTGAACCGCGCCAGTCGCATCGCCGCACACGCGGCATAAACGAACGCCACGGCCCAGCCGATCTTGCCGACCACCGGGCCATAGGATTTCAGCGTGGACAAAGACCACGAGTACATGACCAGCGCGGGTGCGAGACCGAAGCTGACCAGATCGGCCAGCGAGTCGTATTGCACGCCGAAGTCGCTCTGGGTGTTCGTCAGACGCGCAACACGACCGTCGATGCCGTCGAGCAGACCCGCAATGAACACGGCGATCGCCGCTTCGACATAACGACCGCTGAAAGCCGAAATGATCGCGTAGAAGCCGCCGAGCATGCCGAGCGTGGTGAACAGGTTCGGCAGCAGGTAAATGCCGGGATGGCGCGGTTTCGGTTTGGTGATCTCGGGTTCGCTCATGGCGTCGTCGCAGGACAGATGGGATGGATGCAGATTAGCGCGGAACACCAAAGCCGTGCGGTTTAACGCAAGGGCATCGAAAAATGCGACGCGCCGACCCGATCAGCGCAACATACGACGGCTTCATGACCGCAGAGTGATGATGCGCGCCATCCTCGGCGCGCATCATCAGATCGCAGTCCGACAGCCGGTTACAGCCCCTTTATCACTTCGTCAGCGAACTCTGAACACTTGATCTCGGTCGCACCGTCCATCAGACGGGCGAAGTCATAGGTGACCCGCTTGCCTGCGATGGCCGCATCCATGCCCCGGATGATGGCGTCGGCGGCTTCCGTCCAACCCATGTAGCGCAGCATCATCTCGCCGGACAGGATGACCGAGCCGGGATTGACCTTGTCGAGCCCGGCGTACTTCGGTGCCGTGCCGTGCGTCGCTTCGAACACCGCGTGACCGGTGACACCATTGATGTTGCCGCCCGGTGCGATGCCGATGCCGCCGACCTGTGCAGCAAGCGCGTCGCTGAGGTAGTCGCCATTGAGGTTCAGCGTGGCGATCACGTCGAACTCATCAGGGCGCGTGAGCACCTGCTGCAGCGTGATGTCGGCGATCGAGTCCTTGATCAGGACCTTGCCCGAAGCGAGCGCGGCTTTCTGTTCGGCGTTGGCCGCCGCTTCGCCTTGCTCCGACTTGGTGCGCTCCCACTGTTCCCAGGTATAGACCTTGTCGCCGAAGAATTTTTCGGCCACTTCGTAACACCAGTTGCGGAACGCACCTTCGGTGTACTTCATGATGTTGCCCTTGTGCACCAGGGTCACCGACTTGCGCTTGTTCTCGATCGCGTAACTGATCGCACTGTGAATCAATCGCTCGGTGCCGAGGTACGACACCGGCTTGATGCCGATGCCCACATTGACGCCCACTTCGCGGGGTGGCGAGCCAATACCTTCCAGCGCCTTCTGCCAGGCATCCGACTTGGCCTTCGTGCCGAAACGGATCTTGTCGAAGGCCTTCGGGTCGAGCTGCTGGATGAAGTCGAGCAACTTCTGCGCGGCGTCACTACCCGCGGCGTACTCGATGCCGGCGTAGATGTCCTCGGTGTTCTCGCGGAAGATCACCATGTCCACCTTTTCCGGCATCTTGACCGGCGAGGGCACGCCCTTGAACCAGCGCACGGGGCGCAGGCACACGAACAGGTCGAGCATCTGGCGCAGCGCCACGTTCAGCGATCGGATACCGCCACCGACCGGCGTGGTCAACGGGCCCTTGATGGACACCAGGTATTCACGACAGGCGTCGACGGTTGCATCGGGCAGCCACGTGCCAAGCAGGTTGTTCGACTTCTCACCGGCATACACTTCCATCCAGTGGATTTTTCGTTTGCCCGCATAGGCCTTGGCGACGGCGGCATCGAACACGCGCACGGACGCGCGCCAGATGTCGGCACCGGTGCCGTCACCCTCGATGAACGGGATGATGGGGTTTTCGGGAACGCTCAAGCGTCCGTTTTCGATGGTGATCCGGGCGCCGCCCTCGGGCGCCTTGATGGTCGTCTCTGCCATGACTTTCTCCGTGTGATGGTCAGCGCGCCGGAACCGGACAACGCTTTGACATGCTGTTCTCCAACAGACTGGCCGGCATTGTCGCCGCATTGACCGGTACCTGTCGACCATGTGCCAGCCTGTGACCGGATCGACGCAATCGCCATGGTGCTTGGCACCGTTCTGGCTAGACTACGGCTGTGCCCTTGGGGCAGAAAAGTTCCGCCCTGGATGCAACAACACTACTTCTGGACACAAGCAGACCCCATGCCGATCCGAATTCTTGCTGTTCTGGCCTGCCTGCTGGCTTTTGATGCCTGTGCCGCCGACACCCGCGCCGATGAAGCACGGATCGATGTGCTGGTCGCCGAACTGAATGCCGCGAACCGGCGGCCGGATGTGCCAAACCTGTTTGGGCGGGATACCGGCACGATGGCGCCGGGGAACCTCGGCGAAGCCGCCCTGCCCGACGTCGAATCCGTGGCGGTCCCGCTCGAAGACGACACCCTTGCCGACTCGAACCCGGCCGATCCGGCAACGAATGCGGAACCGGCTGCACCGGAACCGCCGCCGGAGCCGACGTTTGTCCGCGGCGATGTACTGACCTTCGAGCAGTTGCCGAAAGTGGTCGGGCGACGGATCAGGGTGCGCACGGTGACTGGCCGAACGTACGATGGTGAGCTGGCTGGCGTCCGCAACGGCGAATTGACGCTGAGCGTGCGGATGTATGGCGCCGGCAGTACGGTCATGCCGATCAAGAAGGCGCAGGTCAGCGCCATGTCCGTGCTCTGAGGAAACCCAATGCTCTACATGCTGATGATCGTTCTGACACTCGTGTTCCACATCTGGATGGTCGTCCGGATCTGGTCCGCGGCAGGTGCAATCTGGGGACTGGGTTCGTTGTTCATTCCGGTGGTCTCGGTCGTCTACGTGATCATCCACTGGAGCGACGAAGACGGGGTCAAGTTTCCGTTCTTCGCCGGTATCCTCACGTCCGTCATCGCCGTGACGGTGCAACCGACGCTGGCCGATTTTGTCGATCCCGAGATGGCTGCGGCAATGCTCGAAGACCCGGAAATCCAGCGCCAAATGGCCGAAGATCCGGAGTTCCGGGCAGAAATGGAAGCGCTCACCGGCGAAGCGACTGCATCGACAGAATCCGAAGACCTCGATACCAGCGATTCGGATTTCGTCGATGACGGGGTCAGTGATTCGGAACAGGGGGTTTCAGCCCCCGCTCCGAAGACCCCGTCGACGTTCCGCAGTGTGCCGTCCTACTCCGCCACCGAACAGCAGGCCTGGAAACTCGCCATGGGCAACCTGCCGAGGCGTCGCGGCACCGTCGCGCTGGCCGGCAACGACGCAAGCATCGAACTGCCCGAGCGTATGGGGTTTGTCGACCGCCAGCCGCTGGCACTGGCCTTGGCCTCGAGTAAGGAATCACTCGACGATGATGTGATCGGCTGGGTGGTCCACGACGACGCCCCGATCGACGATCGGTTCAATGCCTGGTGGATCGAAGTCCGGTCACTGGACAAGGGCCATGTCCCACTCGGCGACGTGGCGTCTGCCGATCAGCTCGACCGCTGGAAGGAACGTGCTTTCAGCATTGCATCCGAGGAAGGCAAGGCGTCCGGCAAACTGTTGTCCTTCCTCGGCTTCCCGGTGGCACCCTGGGTCGACGAAGAGGCCGCCCAGGTGGCTTGGGTAGCCAGTTATGGCGCCGGAGGTGATCAGGCGCATCTGTGCACGGGGCTGGCACTCGGTCGTGAACGCCAGGTCGCCTACACCATGCGCGTCAAGTACGACGATCGCTGGCAGGAACTGTGTCTGCTCAGCGTTCGTACGCTGGCGCGCAAGACCACATTCGATGCCGGCCAGGGTTACCCCGATTACACCCGTTTTGTCGATGATCGCTCGAACGTCGACGCCGTCGACTATGTGGTCGGTGCCGAGCGAATCGGCAAAGGGCTGTGAGACGGAACCTGACGCGATCAATGCTCTGACGCATCAGATCGGACACACGACGCCCGTACCGCGCAAGCCGCAATAGCCATTCGGATTCTTGTGCAGATACTGCTGGTGCTCGTCTTCGGCGTAATAGAACGGCTGCTGACGCGCGATCTCGGTAGTCACCGAAGGCCGGCCAGCCTGCTCGAGGGCATGTTGGTACGACAAGCGCATCCGCTCGGCCACCTGCTGATCAGCGTCGCTGTCCACATAGATTGCCGAACGGTACTGGGTGCCGAGGTCGTTGCCCTGACGCATCCCTTGTGTCGGATCGTGCGCCTCGAAGAACACCTTCAGCAAGGCACCCAGATCGGTTTGTCCCTGATCAAACACGACCAGAACCACTTCGGCATGCCCCGTCAATCCGGAACAGACTTCCCGGTACGTCGGGTTTCGAGTGGCACCACCGGCATAACCCACTGCTGTCGTATAGACACCTGGAAGACTCCAGAACTTTCGCTCGGCACCCCAGAAACAACCAAGGCCCAACAAGACCTTCTGCATGCCGACAAAAGCGCCCGCGATGGGCCGCCCATTCACAGCGTGTCGATTGAGAATCGACATGGCGGTGTCTCGACCGGGCAAAGCCTTGCCCGGCGGCGGTAAATGCATCATTCCCATGATCTGCTCCTGCTGAAGGGCGGCGATTGTCGCGGCTTGTCAAAAGCCTTCCTCACCATTACGCAATCTGGTGGCTCGAACAGACATTTTCAAATGCCAAGTAATGTTTCGACCCAATAAAAAGCCCGGGTCACCCCGGGCTTCTTGTCACGTCGTCTCGCAGCACTTTTTTGGACGGCTTCAGCCTTCGAAACCATCCCGGAACATGCCGCTCTGGTCCGCGTCGGTAGAACTGTTGTTCGCCGGATTCGTGTCGGTCAGCCCAACCGGCGCCGAAACCGTTGCCGTGTTGGTGACGGTGAACTCGTTACCTTCCGCGCGACAGCGGGTGGTCAGCGTAATCACGACCGAGCTGCCCGGATCCAGATCGACCAACAGATTGACGATGTCGCCATTGCCGCTCAAGGTATCGCAGTTGGCGCCCGCGCCAGCCGCGCAGGTCCAACTGGTTTCCAGAATGGAGTCATCAAAAAACGCAGCGTTCACGTTGTCATTGACGCGTGCGTCGACAACGGGATCACCGCCTGCGGGATTGCTGACCGTGATCGTGTAGGTCACCTGGGAGCCTTCATTGATGAAGGTGATGCCGTTCGACTTGACGATCGACAGGTCGGCGGCGGCCGTCACCACGTGCGTCTGGACCGAGTCGCTCTGGTTGAACGCATGGTTCGCATCGCCGACATAAATCGCGCGGATGATGTAGCTGCCCAACGGCAACACGCTCGACTGGATACTGGCGACGCCGGACACGATGGCGGGGCTGCCCAGGGCGATCGGACTGCCCGTTGGCTGAGGCAAAGCCTGAAGCGCCACGTTGCCGGTTGGAATGCCGCCGGTGAATGTTGCGGTGAAGGTCTGGTTGGTATTGCGCGGCGCAGGATTCGGCGAACTGGTCACGCTGATGCTGACGTTCGCAACCGTCACCGAGTAAGGCACCGAAGCGGACGACGCGCCCAGGAAGTTGGTATCGCCGGCATACACCGCAGTGATGTTGTAACTGCCCACCGGCAAGTTGTTCCTGGACAACACGGCCTGGCCACCGGAAAGGGGCACCGACGCCAGGAAGTTGCCGTTGTTGTTGAACACGATGTTGCCCCCCGGCGACACGCCACCGACGGCCGACTCGGTCAAGGTGGCAGTGAACGAGACGGTTTGCCCATACTCGCGGGTTACATGGGATCCATTCAATGCCAGATTGGTCGCTGCGCGCGACACCGAGACGTTCGCCACGTTCGAGGTACTGGCGAGATTGGTGCCGTCACCCAGGTAGGCTGCCGAAACCGCGTAACTGCCGGCGTTTGGAACCAGATTCAGATTGCCCTGACTGGCACCATCCAGCACATCGGCCCCGAGCAGGCTGACCCCGTTGTTGAAATTGACCGTGCCTGTTGCGGTCGGGGTGACGGTTGCGAGCAAGGACAGTGTCTCGCCGTAGGTCAGGCTCGACAGGTTGGTGACGAGCGCCGTGGTGGTGGGCGTGCCGTTGACGAACGTATACACGGCGCCAGCATCAATACCATCCGAGTTGTCGTCGAGTGGTGCGCCGACGAGGCCGAGGCCGGGTGCCAGGGCCACTTCAAAACCGAATTGGTCGATGTTCGCCGCATCACTGGCAATGAACTTGTCTTTCTGCGACCACACCCCACCCTGGCTGCGCTCATAGATGTAGGCGGCACCCGCATCGATCAGGCCTGTCCGGTCTTCGGTGTACGCGCCGACCAATGCAAACGGCCCGTCCAGCGCGACGGTCAAGCCGAAGAAATCGTTGTCGGCGGCGTCGGATGCGGTCAGCGTGGTCGTCAGCGTCCAGACGCCGGCCGCACGGGTATAAATCCGCGCAGCACCGGAATTTGCGAACGTGCCGTCCTCGTTGCGATGCCCCACGATGGCCGTATCACCTTCGAGATCCACGTCGACGCCGAACTCGTCGAGTTCGCCAGCCACGGGTGCCACGAGTTTCTGCTGTTGGGTCCAGATCGAACCCGAACGGGTAAACACATACGCCGCACCGGCCGCTTCGAGTGCACTGATCCGAGCCAGATTGGCGCCAACGATGACGGAATTCCCGGACAAGGCCACCGACAAACCAAAGTTGTCGGCGGTCGCGCCATCGTTTGCCGTCAAGCGCTGCTGCTCCGACCAGATCGTGCCGCTTCGCGTAAAGACCCAAACCGAGCCAGCCGAGGCAGCAGAGGCATCACCGGTCCGCGCACCGGCGACCAGATTGGTCGAATCGATGGCCAATGACGACCCGAAGTTGTCGTTCGCCGACCGGGCAGCCGGATCGATGTTCTGCTCCAGTGCCCAGGTGTTGCCATTCAGACGGTAAATGTACACCGCACCGCTGGTGGCGCCATCGGCCGTGGTCGCGAGCGGCGAGCCGATCGCCAACCGGTCTTCGATGATCGCGACCGCCGCACCGAACGCACCATTCTGTTCGGGTACCGGCGGATTGATCTTGGCCTGAAACACCCACGCAGAGCCGGTGTACTGGAACACGTAGACCGAGCCGGCATCAGCGAGGATGCCGGAATCATCGGTCGGCGAACCGATGGCCAGCAGGTTGCCTGCCATGGAAAGCGAACGACCGAAGCGGTCATCCGCGGCACCATTGCCGGATCCGGCGATGATCTTGTTCGCCTCGACCGCGTCGGTCAGCGAACGGGCTAGCGGATTGCGGTCAAGCAGAATCGGCCCGGCTTGTTTGGGCAAGACGCCACTGGCCCTTGGCGCTGCGCCAAAGCCCTTTCCGGGTTCGAGCGCTGCTGCGCCTAGCCCGAATAACGCGAGTGCGATGCCCGCGATGATTCTGGATTTCATGATGGTCACTCCGTTGGTTGTTGAAACGCCCAACGTCATTGCGTCGGGTCTATAGTCCCGACGATTGTGAAAATAGCGTTGTTAAGAAAATGCAATAAAGCATTGTAGCGCCCGCGGGGCGCCCTTTCGCTGAAGCGCACCTGAGTGCGTGAACGGTGCAACCCGCTCGCACTCGGGAGACCCGACCGAGCCAGGCAAGCCTCCGCCGCCCGCTCCGACCTTACTCGAACAGTCGCTTGTCCTTGGCGTAACCGGACGCCTGGGTGCGCGTAATCAGGCCACGCTTGACCAGATCCTGGAGACACTGGTCAAGGGTTTGCATGCCGTATTGTTGGCCGGTCTGGATGGTTGAGTACATCTGGGCCACCTTGTCTTCCCGGATCAGGTTTCGGATTGCCGGGATGCCCACCATGATTTCGTGCGCGGCGATACGCCCGCCACCGACTTTCTTCAGCAATGACTGGGAAATCACCGCACGCAGCGACTCCGACAGCATCGACCGAACCATCGGCTTTTCGCCAGCCGGGAAGACGTCGATGATGCGATCGACTGTCTTGGCAGCCGATGATGTGTGCAAAGTCCCGAACACCAGATGTCCGGTTTCCGCGGCGGTCAGCGCCAGGCGGATGGTTTCCATATCACGCATTTCGCCGACGAGGATGTAATCGGGATCTTCGCGCAGTGCCGAACGGAGGGCTTCATTGAAGCCATGCGTGTCGCGATGCACTTCGCGCTGGTTCATCAGGCACTTCTGCGAGGTATGCACGAACTCGATCGGATCCTCGATGGTGAGGATATGGCCGTATTCGTTCTTGTTGATGTGGTCGACCATGGCCGCGAGTGTGGTCGACTTGCCGGAACCAGTCGGCCCGGTCACCAACACCAAACCCTGCGCCTGATCCACCAGGTCCTTGAAGATTTTCGGCGCACCGAGCTCTTCGAGCGTCAGAATCTGGCTCGGAATGGTACGGAAGACCGCACCGGCGCCACGATTCTGGTTGAAGGCGTTGACGCGGAACCGCGCCAGACCCGGAATTTCGAAGGAGAAGTCGGTTTCCAGGAATTCTTCGTAGTCGCGCCGCTGCTTGTCGGACATGATGTCGTAGACCAGCGAATGGACCGCTTTGTGGTCCAGCGCCGGGATGTTGATTCGGCGTACGTCACCATCAACCCGAATCATGGGCGGCAGTCCAGCCGACAAATGCAGGTCGGAGGCCTTGTTCTTGACCGAAAAAGCGAGCAGCTCGGCGATATCCATGCAGGCACCCTGATCGTTTGTGGACTTGCGATGGCTCGAGTATAGCCATATCTATTGTCCGGTTGACCCCGCCAATCTGGATCGATCACGGTCCTGATTGACCCGCAAGCCATTGACTGCTCGCGTCAATTCGGATCATCAGCAACGAACCATGGGACGCACACGGAACAGCAATGGATACGGAAGAAAAAGCAGCAAGACTGGCCGACATCAAAGCTCGAATGACCCGCGCCGCGGCCGGTCGGCCGGTGCGCCTGCTGGCCGTGAGCAAATTGAAACCGGCTTCGGCCATTCGCGAACTGGCCGCCCAAGGTCAGACCGAATTTGGTGAAAACTACGTCCAGGAAGCACAGGCCAAACAAGCGGAATTGGCCGATCTGCCGCTGACCTGGCACTTGATCGGACCACTCCAGTCCAACAAGTGTGCCGCCGCTGCAGCCACATTCGACTGGGTCCAGAGTGTTGACCGGGAGAAGATTGTGCCCCTGCTGGCGCAACATCGCGGCAACCGCCCGCCCTTGAACGTCCTGATCCAGGTCAACATCGACGACGAAGCCAGCAAATCCGGTTGCCGCCCCGAAGCGGTTTCCGCCCTCGCGGTGTCCATCCTTCGCTTTCCCGAACTGCGCCTGCGCGGCCTGATGGCGATCCCGGCCCCGGGCGACGCCAACACGCTCGGATCGGCATTTCGGCGGATGGCCGGTCTGTTCGATTCATTGCGTGCACAACACGCCAGTGTCGACACCCTGTCGATGGGCATGAGTGACGACTTCGAATTGGCGATCGCCGAAGGCGCGAGCCTGATTCGAGTAGGATCGGCTCTTTTCGGCGCCCGGATTTCCCCATGACGAAGGCTTTTTCATGAACACAGTGGCATTCATCGGGGGCGGCAATATGGCGCGCAGCCTCATCGGCGGCATGATCCGCAACGGCCAGTCCCCGGGTTCGATCCGCGTCGCCGAACCGGTGCCTGAACTCCGCCAAGCCTTGCTCGACGATTTCGGCGTAGTGACTGGCAGTGACAATCTGGCTGCCGCAGACGGCGCCAGCCTGATCGTGCTGGCGGTCAAACCCCAGGTCATGGCGACTGTGTGCCGGGAACTGGCGGCGCAGATCGCGGCACAACGCCCCGTGCTGGTGTCGATTGCCGCGGGCATCAGCCTCGGCAACTTCCGGCAATGGCTGGGGCCGAAGCAGCGGTCGTTCGCGCCATGCCCAATACACCCGCCTTGATCAGCGCCGGCATCACCGGATTGTTCGCGAATGCGCAGGTCGATGCGGTCCAGCGCCAACAGGCCGTGGACGTCATGACTGCAGTGGGCGCCACCGTCTGGATCGAGGACGAAACGTTGATGGACGCCGTCACTGCGGTGTCAGGCAGCGGACCTGCGTATTTCTTTCTGTTGATGGAAGCCATGATCGAAGCCGGCATCAAACAAGGGCTAACGGCCCCGGTTGCCAGGGAATTGGTGCTGAGCACCGCTTTGGGTGCGGCACGGATGGCCGCCGGGGCCCACGAGTCACCCGCAGAATTGCGCCGGCGAGTCACGTCACCGAATGGCACAACCCAGGCCGCGATCGAAACGTTCGAGGCTGGCGGTTTTCGCGTACTGACCCATGCGGCCATCACTCGGGCGACCGAACGGGGCCGCGAACTTTCAGCACAGTCGGGAGGCTGACATGGGTGTCATGGGTTCGGCCGGCAGTCTGGTCATCCAGTTCGTGTTTGGCTTGCTGATGTTCGTCGTCTTGTTGCGGTTGCTGATGCAGGCATTCCGGGCGCCGTTCCATCACCCTGCCAGCCAGTCCATCTTCAAGCTCACGAACCCGCTGTTCATGCCCTTGCAGAAGGTCCTGCCGGTGGTGCGTGGTTGGCATTTGGGTGGGCTTTTGGTGCTTTGGTTGCTCGCCACGATCGAGGGCTGGCTGATGTTGCTCCTCGGTGGCGGCAGCGTTGCACCGATGGCATTGCTGGTGTTTGGCCTCGGGCTCATGCTGGATTTTGTGTTCATGACCCTGTTCTGGCTGGTGCTCGTCCGCGTTCTGGTCTCGTGGCTTGCGCCCGGCAGCCGCAGCGCACCAATGGACATCCTGAACTTCGTCACCAAGCCACTGCTTGCGCCTTTCAAGCGCTACATACCGCCCATCGGACCCTTCGACATTTCGCCGATGGTGCTGCTGTTGCTGATTCAGATCGCCCGGATCGTCATTCCCGGACCGCTGATGGCACTCGCGCTGTCCATGTCGCTACCCGTGGCCGTGGGCTGACACTTCCGGCGCAAAAAGGGGCAGGCCGAAGCCTGCCCCGGATGTTTCCCGCACTGAATCAGCGGATGGCGACGACCGGTGCCACCATCGGCACCACCGGTTCGGCATCCACCAGCACTTCTTCAGGCTTGCTTTCCGTGACGTCCGCCAGACCGCCACGCGGCACAAACAGGAACTCGCCGGCTTCATGCCCGGCAAACTGGATCGGCGCGTATTCCGGCACTTGCACGATCGAACTCTCGACCGCTGCCAGCGCCATCGACGAGGCCACGCCGCGGAACAGGTTCTGGCCTTCCAGAATGTTGCTGTTCGCCTCGAGGGCACCGAGCACGGCCGTCGCGAAGTAGGAGTTCTGGCCGCGACCGCTGTCGGCCACCGGCTGCAGACCACCCGACGTCAGTGCCGTACGGGAACGGCTGTTCGAGACTTTCGTGATCCAGTCGGACCAGGCCGAGTCGGCTGCACCCGGATTGATCGTTGGCAGCGACGAGCGGGTCATGGCGCCCGAGTAGCAGGAATCGGCCACCACCATGATGTGGCGCGCGGCCACCGTATTGAGAATGTCCGAAATCGCACGATTGGACAGCCAGGATTTGGCATTGCCGCTCTGACCATCCACCGGCACCCAATAACCTTGTTTGCTGGCGTTGTCGACTTCACCGTGACCGGCGAAATAGACCAGCAGGCTGTCTTCCGGCTTGAGTTGCTCCCGCGCATCGTTGAACGCGGACAGGATGTCGAATCGGCTGGCGTTGTTCAGAACCGTGGTCTGGAAACCATATCGGCCCTTCAGCACGCCGCCGATCTGGTTCGCGTCATTGATGGCGCTTTCCAGGGCTGGGTACTGGCCGTATTCGTTGTTTCCGATCAGGATGGCGTATTGTTTGCCGACTTTGACGCCGGCCGGCATCTTGCGGGTACCCACGGACGACTGGGCCGTCGCATTCGCCGCCGGCATCAGCGTGAATTCCAGCGACGCCTTGCCGCCCGCCTTGTCGACCGCAGCAACCTGAATCGGCGCGCCTGCCTCTGGAACCGCCACTTGGGCGCGGAACATGCCGTTCGGGGCAACTTTCACCATCTGGCCATTGATCGACACTTCGGAGACCGGCGTCTTGGACACCACCCGGCCGACGATCTCGGAGCCTTCCTTGCGACGGGAGATCGCGGCAGGTTTGCCTCGCGTGAGCGTGATCGCCGGTTCGATGATCTCGACGACCGGGCCACCGGCGAGCACGTTGCCACCGCTGGCCAGAGAATCCGAACCCACCTGGACCTGACGCTCAAGAGCGGTGATCGCACCGCGCTGACGCGACACCTCGCGCTGTTTCTCGGACAACTGCTGTTCGAGCAACAGCAGCAGTTCGCGGTCTTCCTTCGATGCCGCGAGCGCCAACTCCATCTTCTTGCGATCGCCCTCGTAACGCAGCGTTTCCTGCGTCATGCGCTCGGAATTGGTCTTCAGCAATTTTTCGAGTTCGGCGGCACGCTGCGACGAACTGTCGAGCTTCAGCGTGAGATCGGACAGCGTCGCGCGGACTTTGTCCAACTCCGCCTTCGCAGCCGGATCGGTGGCACCTCTTTTGCCCAGATCGGCTTCCTGCGCCCGCAGTTTGGCGAGTTGCAGTTGATCATTCTGGCGCTGCGAGCTGTAGTCGACCCGCTCCTTTTCGAGTGCTGCCCGTTCGGCGGTCAACCGTTCCTCAGCCTGCGCCAGAGCCTGCGAGATCAGCGCGATGTCGGGCGACTGCGGCGCAATACGCTGCTGTGCCTCGCTCAGTTGCGCCTTCGCGGATTCAAGCTCGGACTGCTGCATCTGCATACTCTGGCGGCGACTTTCGATTTCTTTCTTCGCCGAATCCAGTTGCAGTCGCAGTTTGTCGTTGGCCGCCTTCTCGGCATCCAGATTCTGCTGCAACCCGCTGATTTGTTTGTCTTTTTCACTGATGGCTGCTGCCATCGTCGACGTGAAGATCAGTTCGTCGCCGGTAATGCCGGAACCTTCCCGATACAGATTCAGCGCTTTCTGGGGATCCTTCTCGACACCCGGCCCTTGCTCATACGGGAAACCGAGGGTGATTTTCGCGCGCGTCAGGCCTTGTGCTGCAGCCTTCTGGTACCAGGCAGCAGCCTGGACATAATCGGGTTCGATTCCCAGGCCCTTGGCGTAGATCTCGCCGACGTAGTTCTGGGCTTCGGCATCGCCGGTTTCGGCTTGCTGCATCCAGACCTTCAACGCGGTCTGATAGTTCGCCCGATCAAACGCCACATATTCGCCGCCGCGGATCTCGCAGTCGGATTGAGTGGTGCGGATGGGGCGGCGTGCAGTCATGAAACTCGCCATCGCCCCCAGTTTGCGCACCTGGCCTGGCAGCAGGCAGTCGACGACCATCAGGTCTTCGGCATTCCGCACTTTCGCCTTTGCCTGCGGTGCACTGGTCGGAAGCGCCGACAACATCATCACCGAGGCAATGCCAAGTGCCAGGGCCGATTGCCTGAACAGTGGCCGTTCAAACTTTGCTTTCATGTCGCATCTCCGTCGATTGGGACCGCCGGTGCGCGCTACCCGCCGCATCCGGCCCTGTAGTACGCTCACAGTATAGCCATGCGGATGTTAAAGGGAGATCGTATGTCCTCGGAACGCGTTTTTTTGTCGGGACACAGGGGCCGCTGGTCGGCGAGTCCTCGGGTAATCCTCCTCGGGATGGCTCTGGCCGCGATCGGCTTGAGTTCGGGTTCCGGCTCGGTCCAGGCAGGTCCGCCACTCGCCTGCCCACCGCCGGCCGAGTTTCCGACCACGGTAACCATCGTTGAGGGCCAGCTGGCACCAATCGGCGTCGGACAGGTCGATCCCTCCGCGTCGATACCGCTACCCGATCTCAACGTGAACTACGAAATTCTAGGCGGCGCAGGCTTGCGACTGTTTGGTCCGGGCGGCCAGAACTTCACTTTTGTCGTTCCCTGGGTGCCGATCTCGCCCATGGGATTCGAGTACCACCACTCCAATGCGGTGCAAGCGCTTCCAAATTCGTCTTCGGGCTCCCCGTATACAGTCAACGTGACCCTGCAGGACCCGAACGGCTGCGGCCCGACGCCTCCACCGACTGCGTTCACGGTCAACGTGAACCCGGCCGTATCGCCAACACTTGCCGTCTCGACCGGCGACGGTCAAGTCGCGAATACAGGCCAGGGTTTCCCGGCCCCGGTGGCCGTTCAGGTCACCGAAAACGGCTCACCTTTGCTTGACGTTGTGATCGTGGCCACCGTCACGTCCGGCGACATCACACTTCGCCCGGTCGGTGTCGGTTCGTTCGGCCCTGGTGGATACTTTTTCAGTGATCCCTCAGGAATCGTCAATTTCGAGGTGCTCGCTGGCGCCACGCCGGGCCCGGCAACGATCAGCTTCTCCGCGGCCGAATTCACCGGCCAGACGGATACGGTGAATCTCACAGTCAACGGCGTTGCACCGACATTGACCTGCCCACCGCCCGCCACTCTGACGCCGCCGCAGGCGGGCTGGGTCGAGGGTCAGATCGCCGAGTTTGCGATTGGCGAAACGCTGCCTGCCGCGATGGCTCCAACACCGGTCAACGCCGCTTGGCGCATCGACGGAAATCCTGCAACAGTCGAGTTCATTCAAAGCCAGAGCAACCAGTTCGATGAGATCGCGCCGTGGACGGAGATCAGCGCTGGCCAATTCCAATACGACAGTTTCACTCAGGTGAAATTTAAGGCAGGTTCGTCGGGTGGCTCGTCCCAGAACTACACGGTCCGCGCCTATGCCAATGATCCGGGCGGCTGCGGGACGTTCATGGCGGATCGAACCTTCAACATCACCGTCGACGCGCCAACCGCGCCTTCAGTGACCCAACAGGGTGCTTCACCCGCAGCAACTGCGGCACCCACCGAGACCTTCTTGGGCAACTGGCGGATCCTCGTCACCAACAACGGATCCCCCTTGCCGAACGCCTTGGTTCGCTTCAATGTCGTTTCGGGAGATGGTGGCTTCGGCCCGCCGGTCGCGCCTCCTGGCCCTGATGGCCGGCCGCCACCACCCACTGAAGTGTTCGTCACCACCAACGGTGCGGGCATCGCCGAAACGGCTGTGATCGCCGGGACGGTACCGGGCCCGCTGGTCGTGCGCGCAAGCGCACCTGATTTCGCACCAGGCCAGAATATCGACCTCAATCTGACCGTGGATGCAGGCGCGGCCATCGAGAGTTTCCAAGCCGTCCCGACCAGCGAAAACTCTGGCAGCCCCTACGGCGCGATTGCCGGGCAGTTGTTCGGTCCATTCCAGATCACGGCCGTGCAAGATTTCGGCAATGGCAACGTGCCGGTTCCGGGCGTCCCGATCCGCTTCACGGTTAATGGCGACGGCCAGATCGCCGTCAACGGCAGTATCGTGGGCACATCGACGGTCATCACTTCCGATACGATCGGTGTCGCCGAGATCGAAGTTTATGCCGGCACCACCACGCTCAATTCGCAATATACGCTGACCGCTGAAGTGGACAGCGGTCCATTCACGGCGCCCATCATCACCTGGCATCTGATCAACTTCCCGGAGCCCAACACCGGCACGATCACGATTACCGGGGGTAACAACCAGACCATCGAACCCGGACAATCGTTCTCGAACCTGGACTTCGACGTGACGGTCAACTCGATCCGTGCACCCGAGGGCGCGATCCTGATCACCCTCGACATCCTGCAGGGTGATGCCACCTTCCCGGCCATCCCGCGCGGACCGGGGGGTTCGTCGACATCCGTACTCGTGCCGTTCTTGATCGGCACGTCCAGCTACTCCATCCCGCTGCTCGCGGGTACGACCGAAGGTCCGGTCACGGTTCGGATCGATGGCGTCGGATTTGTGCCGCAACAATGGGATCTGGCGATCCAGACCGCCGCGCCGCCGCCACCCAGCGATGTTGAAGTCGTCTCCGGCACTCAGCAATCAGCTGTAGCCGGGGCACCGTTCGCCGAACCGCTGGTTGCCGCCTTGCCGGCAGGTTTCTTGCCCGCAAGCCCCACGGATGCCTTCCTGTATTCGGTGGTTTCGGGCGATGTGTTCTTGAATGATGGCGGCAGTCCGGTCCGGTCTCTGTCGATTCTCCCTGATGGCAGCGGTCGCGCGACCGTTCCTGCCTCGGCTGGCATCGCTGCCGGCAGTGCCTTGGTACAGGTTGAATTCCCCGGCCTCACGCCGGCGCAGTTCGCGCTGACGGTCAACGCCAGCCCGACGGCGACACTCATCACCAAGGTATCCGGCGACAATCAGTCGGCGGCGATCAATACCCGCTTGGCCGCACCTTTGGTCATCAACACGACCGGCACCGGAACCCTCGCGTGGCGAGTCGTGCGCGGTACGGCAACACTGGTGGGGGCGACCAACGGGCTGCTCAGCACGACCATCACGAACGGCACCGCCCAGGCTCAGGCGATCATGGGCAACACGGCCGGTCCGGTTGAAATCGAAGTGGCTGGTCAGGGTTTCCAGGCGACCCGATTTGCGGCGACGGCCACGCTGCCGCTGACCAACTACCGCATCGAAAAAGTCAGTGGCGACCTTCAGACCTTGCGTCTCAATCAACCGAGCCAGCCCATCCGCATTCGGGTGACCGACGGTGGTGTGCCGTTGACGAACTTCAATGTGACCTGGGCGCATGTCGGGCCGGGGCAGTTGAACACCTCACAAACCGTCACGAACGCCTTGGGCGAGACTGAAAACGTCTACACGCCGCTGAACTCCGGCCTGGCATTTGTCCGCGCGACGGTCACCAACCCGAATGGCGGTGCAGCGGCCACGGCCGACTTCACGCTCAACACGCCGATCACGGTCCTACGCTTGTTGAATGCGACGCCACAGACGGGCTCGGTCGGTTCACTGGCCGATGAAGACTTCATGTTCCAACTCAGCCAGGACGACCTTGCCATCAGCGGTGAACGCGTCGACTTCTCGATCGTTGGCGCAGGCTCGCTGAACGTTGACCATGCCATCACCGACGGCAACGGCAAGGTGTTCGTACGCCTGCGTTACGGCAGCAGCGCCGGCCCGGTCCTGATTACCGCCTCGGCGCTCGGCGGCGCAGCCACGGCCACCGCTTCGGCCACGGCGTTCTCGCCGGGACTGTCTTCGGGCGGTGGCAACAATCAATCCGGACGTCCGGGTGAGCTCTTGCCCGAACCGCTGGTCGTTCAGATCAGCCAGCCACCTGGCGAGCCCACGGCGAAGGGTTTGGCTGGCGTACCGGTTTTGTGGACCGTCACTTGCGGCGGCGGCACACTCCAGTCGGGATCCACCACCACGGATGCGCAGGGCAGATCGTCGAACCGCTTCACGCTCGGCCCAGCCCCTGGCTGTAATGACGTCAAGGCGAATGTCCTGGGTGTCGGCGAGTTCCTCTTCAGCGCGACCGGCGAGGTGCCGGCGAGCGGCATCGAGATCGTGTCGGGCGAAGGCCAGAATCTGGCCCCGGGCGAACCCTCAGCGCCGCTGGTCGTGCGAGTCGTCAATGCCAGCGGCCAAACAGTGCGGGACGTGCGCATTGTGTTCGAACCCACGGCGAACGGCGTGACGGTCGATCCTTCGGAAGTCCTGACGAACGACCAAGGTCGCGCGCAGACGATCGCCCGCGTCAACTTGCCGGGTCAGTTCCAGGTCCGCGCCAAAGCGGCAGACTTCCCGGGCTTGGAGCCGAAACTGTTCACGCTCACAGCCAGTCTGGCGAATACCGACAACCTGCCCCCGGCGGTTCGTGAGATTGCGGCGGTGATCGACAACTCGTGTGTAGCACTGTCGCAGATCGCCAATCCAACGCCGCTGCAACAGGACCTGCTGCAACGTTGTTCGGAACTGGTGGCCAACTCGGACAATGCGCCCGGGGAAGTCAGCAATGCCCTGAATGAACTGCAAGTCGAGGAAGGCGGCAACCAGAACCAGGTGGCCCTGGCGATCGCGAATGGCCAGTTCGACAACCTCAACAACCGCATGACCGCCCTGCGCAACGGCAGCGCCGGCAACGGCTTCCAGAACAATCTGGCATTCATCACCAGTGACGGTGCGCTGCAGATGGGTTACCTGCCCGGCAACATCCTCGGCATGAATGCCGCGGAAGAACCGGAAGCAGGCGCTCAGTTCTCTCGCTGGGGCTTCTTCGCGTCGGGCACGATCGGTCGCGGCAAACGGGATCCGTTCGAGGAAGATCCCGGATTCGACTTCCGCACCTATGGCATCACCGCCGGCGTCGACTACCGTCTGAACGACGCGTTCGTGCTTGGCGCTGCGCTCGGGTTGAACCGAAACAACAGCGATGTCCGCGGGAACCGCGGCGGGACCGACACGTCCGGCACCAGCCTTTCCGGCTACGTGAGTTGGTACCACCCGCAGAGTTTCTACCTCGATACCGTGCTCAGCATCGGTCAGACCCAGTTCGACATCGAACGCCGGATCAGCTACTCGATTCCCGGCGCGAATGGTGGCCGGACGCAAGTGAACCAGATCGCATCGGCCTCCCCTGATGGCAATCAGACCAGCGTCTCGGTGTCATTCGGCAAGGACTGGAACCGCAACGCCTGGGCTTTTGGGCCCTATGCGCGCCTGAATTACACGCGTATCGACTTCGACGGCTACACGGAGCAGATGTCCAATCCCAATGGCCTCGGAGCCGGCTTGGCACTGTCGGTCGAGGGCCGCGAGATCAAGTCGATGCAAGGCGTGTTCGGCGGCAAGGTCAGCTACACGACCAGCACCACCTGGGGAGTCCTGGTGCCCTACGTCCAAATGGAGTGGGTCAAGGAGTTCGAGGATGATCCAGGCGAGATCGTGTCGCGTTTTGCATTCGACCCGACGCGAACCGCGATCATCATCGAAAACGATGCCATCGACACCGACTACCTGAACTTCGGCCTTGGTCTGTCCGGCGTGTTCGCCAACGGCAAATCCGCGTTCCTTTACTACGAGCGGGTCATGGGCCAGGAACGCACCACGTCCGACTCCCTCTCCGCCGGAATGCGCATCGAGTTCTGACCCATTTGCAAAAGTGGCAAACAGCGATATCGTCAAGACAATTAAAGAATAGCCAAACGCATGCACAATTCGATCGAGTTCGGCCACTGTACGCATGTAGGCCTGCGTCGTGAGCACAACGAGGACACCTACTACGCCGACAGCGAGCTTGGCTTGTATCTCGTTGCCGACGGCATGGGTGGTCACGAAAACGGCGAGGTCGCCTCTGCCCTCGCCCGCGATACGCTGGTGCGCGAAATCCGCAACGGCGAGTTGCTCGTTCGTGCGATTCAGCTCGCCGACGAAGAAATCATCAAACACTCGACACGCCGCCCGCAGGCGCTGCCAATGGGCACGACCATTGCCGCCATCCGGGTCAAGGGCGAGGAATACGAGGTGGGCTGGGTGGGTGACAGTCGCGTCTACCAGTTCGCTGATGGCCAACTTAAACAAATGTCTCAGGATCACTCGTATGTCCGGGAATTGATCGAACAAGGTGCGATCAGCCCCGAGCAAGCGCGCACGCATCCGCACCGCAATGTCGTGACTCAGGCACTGGGGGTCACCGACCCGCAGAGCCTGCGCGTCGAAACCATCATCGGTGAGCTCAAGCCTGGCACCCAGGTGCTCATCTGCAGTGACGGGCTGACCGAGGAAGTCGAAGACGAGCACATCGCCCGCATTCTCGGCCGTGCCGAACTGTCGGCACAGGAAAGTGTCGACCACCTCATTCTGGCCGCGCTCGATGGTGGCGGATCCGACAACGTCACCGCCATTCTCGTGCGCTGCAAATAGCACCCACCTCACCGCCGAGACCGATCACCTCAAACCGCTGCCCCGTCCAACCGGGGCAGTGCCGTTTTTGGGACTGGATCCGCTTGCCCTTCCCGTGCGCGACATACAGATCAAGCGTTCCGGCGACACCAGGTCTGCCTCACTTCCGGAATGTGCTTGTGGTACAAATCGCCCCGGGGCCAAAACACCGATCCGTGGTGATGGCTGATTCGTTTCGCGGGAGACAAAATCATGATCCGAGCACTTGGCGGTGCTTTGTTGTTGGGCTTTTGCACGTTGGCGCAGGGGGCAATCGGCACGATCGATCCGGCGCCTGGGGCGACATTGTTCTTCCCACACTTCGAAGTGGATACCCAGAACGATCAGGGCAACAACACCTTCATCACGATCCAGAACACCAGTGCCACGGCCATTCTGGGCAATGTGGTCCTGTGGACGGACTACGGCCTGCCCACGCACCAATTCAACGTTTACCTGACCGGATACGATCAGGAAACCTTGAATTTGCGCAATCTGTTCGTGCAGCGTTTTGACGCGCGCACTGCGAGTGCCGGTCAAGACCCCGGAAACGGCATATCGCCTCAGGGTCCATTCTCGCAGGACATCAATTTTGCGTCGTGCGGCCCATTCCTGCCCGACGGTCAAAGCGGCCGTCTGGGCCCTGAATTGATTGCCGCACACACCGGCGGCAGCGCCCCTCAGTACTTTGGCAGCAACCTGTGCGGCAGCCGCAACTACGGCGATGGCATCGCGCGCGGGTACATCACGATCGATGCCGTGAACTCCTGCGGGTCCGACGGGCCTGGTGATTTCGGTTACTTCTTTAGCGGTGGCGCTGGCCGCGCAACCAACCAGAACGTCATGGTGGGCGAATACGTCATTTTCGACGCCAACAACCGCCGTATGCTGGCCGAACCGGCTGTCGGCATCGAAGCAAGCGGCATCAGTCCACTCACCACAGGCGGTGCACTGACGTTCTACGGTGAGCCAGGTTCCGCTGACAACCGTGAACCGCTGCCGACCGCATGGGCCGGGCGCTTCAGTCAGGGCCGGACCAGCATCGACTACTGGCGCGCACCACGAACCACCAGCGATGGCCGGATCCAACCGTTCACTTGTGGCAGTGCGCCCACTGGCGCGGCGACCGATCAACGCCTGGTGTCGGTGTTCGATGCGACCGGCACCTTGACCGGTCAACCCACTGGCAACCTGTTTGCAGGCGCGGCCGGTACGGTTTCAGGCAACAGTCTGGGACTCAATGCGGGCCTTGGCTGGGTATTCGTGAATCTCAACCTGGGTGACGACTCGATCCGACAGTCCTGGCTGAACTTCCGCCAAGTACCTGCCGATGCTTCGACCGGCGCTCCCTACGGTTATTCCACTGGCGGCATTCAGCTCGGCAATCCCGCGCTTGGCCCTGCCAATCCGATCCTGCCTTAAGCGGACTCAAGGAGATCCCATGAATCCGATTCGTAATGTCCTGATGTCCCTTGGCTTGGGTCTTGGCCTGTTGGCCGGGAGCGCCCACGCAGCCATCGGCAGCGCCGACAATGTGCCTGCCGCAACCTTGCTGATTCCGCACTTCGAAGTCGATCTGAACGGAACGGGTGCGCGCACCCACTTCACGATCGGCAACAGCGCGTCAACCGAGCAGTTGGCGCACGTCACGCTGTGGACCGACTACGGCGTGCCAACCTACTCGTTCGATGTCCGACTGCCCTCGCGAGGTGTCGTGGAAGTTGACCTCGGGGACCTGTTCATCAACGGGACCTTGCCGCAATCGAGCCCCGGTGCGATTCCACTATGCGGCTCGTCACTGCCCCCTGCGCCCTTGGACGCCGCAACCCTGACCGGGCTCCAGAACGCTCACTCGGGACGGGCATCCAGCCTGTTCGGCGGGCTCTGTGCCGCATCGAACTCCGGCCAGGCGCGTGGTTATGCCACGGTCGATGTCGCCAATGTTTGCACCAGCCAGTTTTTCCCGAACGCTGTCGGCTACTTCATCTCGGGTGGCCTGGGCATTGCGGGCAACCAGAATGTGCTGTTCGGCGAATACGGTGTCACCAACACTCGAGAGGCTCGGTCTTTCGGCGAAACCGCGGTGCACATCGAAGCCAGCGATACCGATCCGCTGACCTCCACGCCTGGCAACTACACGTTCTATGGGCGCCTGGTCTCCGGCTCCGCCTCCGACAACCGCGAACCGTTACCCTCCAACTTCATGGCGCGTTTTGTCGACCAGAGCCTGTCGAATCCCAATGCACCGGTCAGTACCCGAGCGTTGATCTGGCGTGACCCGGGCCGGGTCAATCCGTTCGCTTGCGGCAGCCCGCCAGCACCGATCACGGGTGGGAAAGTCGTGATGTTCAATCATCAGGAACAGGTCTACTCCGATCGCTCCGCAATCTCACCGACACGCGCCACCCAAGTCGTTCCGATCACCGGTCTTCCTTATGACCAGGGGATGTTGGCTTACGAACTCGGGTTCACCAGCTCGCTGTTCCCGACCAATCAGGCCTGGGTCAGCCACGTGTTCACCAGCGTCAGTTCGCTGACGACGACGCGCGAAGAAGCTCAAAGCAACGCACAGCCGCTGAACAGCAACAATGGCAGTCTGCCGGTCACGTTCCCCCAATGTAATGACGGTCTCGACAACGACTCGGATGGCCGAACCGATTTCCCGGCTGATCCGGATTGCGCCACGGCGACTTCAGCTTCCGAAACCGCGTCGATCTGCAACGACGGCATCGACAACGATGGCGACACGCTGATCGATTTTCCCGCGGACCCCGGCTGTGCATCGCGGTTCGCCGTTTTCGAGTCCACGGAGTGCAGCGACGGACAAGACAACGACATGGATGGTCAAATCGACTTTCCGGCCGATCTGGAATGTGCGAGTGCGGCGGATATCTCCGAGGAGCTCTTCAATTTTGAGTGCGGCGACGGCATCGACAACAGCCCGAACGGCCTGATCGATTTTGGTGCGGATCCGGGATGTTTTTCGCCGGGCGACGCGATTGAAGGCCTCGGTGTTTGCAGTGACCTCCGCGACAACGACAGCGACGGTTTGATCGACTTCCCTGCCGACCCAGGCTGTTTCAACCAGTTCGACAACAACGAGACCAATGCGGCATGTAGTGACGGCCTGGATAACGACTCCGACGGTCGGATCGATTTTCCGAACGACCCAGGCTGTTCGTCCGCCACCTCGAACACCGAGAGCCCGCAGTGCAGCGACGGCCTCGACAACGACATGGATGGCGACACCGACTTCCCGAATGACTTGGGTTGCCTGTCAGCCAGTAGCCCAATCGAAGGCACGCAGTGCGACGATGGCAACGACAATGATGGCGACATGTTGATCGACTTTCCGGCCGACCCGGGTTGTGCCTCACCAGCCAGCACCAACGAACGCCCGGAGTGCAACGACACGTTTGAAAACGATGGCGACGGATTCATCGACTTCCCGGCCGATCCGGGCTGCAGCTCCGCTTCCGGACAATTCGAATCGGGCGACCAGTGCAGCGACGGGATCGACAATGACAGTGATGGCCTGACCGATTTCCCGAACTCGCCGAACTGCATCAGCATCAATGATGGAAGCGAAGCTCCGGCGTGTTCCGATGGCGTCGACAATGATCAGGATGGCGTCAGTGATTTCCCGGCCGACCCGGGATGCGCAAGTGCTTTGGATGCCAGCGAACTGCTGGGTGTGGTGAATCCGGCCTGTTCGGACGGCATCGACAATGACGATGATCTGCTCGTCGATTTCCCGGCCGACCCCGGTTGCTCCAGTGCAGCGGACGATGTCGAGTTTGCGCCGAATCAGGTCGCCGGCACGAGCGTTCGCTCTATTCCTGTCGCGGGTCCGTTCGGGCTGGCACTGATGGTGTTGCTGGTGCTGCTCGCAGGCATCGGTTTCCAACGGCGTCGCCAGGCCAATCAAGGCTGATTCGGCAGTGAACCAACCGAAAAGGCCCCGAACATTCGGGGCCTTTTTGTTTCCAGGAGCAGAACGTTCGATGCGCCCCACTTTGATCCAAATGATCGGGCTGACAGCCCTTTCGATGCTGAGTCTGAACGGGTGCATGCAGCACCCTGTCCGTCAAACGACGGGCGAGGTTTGTGCGATCGACCAAGCCCGGGCGACAAAACAAGTCACCCTGACACCCTTGCTACGGACTTGCCGACCAAAGGCCAGTGGCGGGACGGATTCGATCTGGCGGATTTTAACGACGATGGCATCCTGGATCTGGCTCATGGCCCGGCGCGAAAGGGTCGTGCGGAACCGGCGATTTGGCTGGGCACCGGCACCGGCCAGTTTCGTCTGTGGTCGGACACTCACTTCCCTCCCCTGCCCTACGACTACGGTGATCTGATCATCGGCGACGTGAACGCGGACGGATTGCCGGACCTTGCCCTCGGAAGCCATCTGCGTGGCCTGACCGTGCTGATCAATGAAACCCGCGGGCACTTTGCGCCTTGGGCGGAAGGCCTCGATTTCGCGCTGCCATCGGACAACCCGCAAGAACCCATCTTTGCGTCGCGAGCCCTGGCGTTCGCGGACTGGAACCGCGACGGGCGACTGGATCTGATCGCACAAAATGAGGGCCGCACCCTGTTTGGTGGGGATCGCCTGGAACCCGACGCGTTGCGGGTGTACCTCAACCGCAATCGGTCCTGGCAATTGCTGGGACGAGAGACCACGGCGCAAGGCTTCGGCGATGCGCTCGCAGTGGCCGACCTCGATGGTGATGGTCAACCCGAAGCATTGACCGGATCTCGCGATGTCGGTGCGCAGAGACTGCTTCACTATGGTTTCGGTGGCACACCGCAGTCAGTCACGTTGCCCGGACTGCCTTCCCGAGCCGTCGTGACGGCCGTCCAGATCGATGCAGCGACTGCCGGGAAGCCGGGCAAGCTTTGGTTCGGCAGTACGTCCACCAATCCGGAGCCTGTCTGTACCGAGCTGTTCCAAATGGACTGGACGGCCGGTGGCGCGACGACGCCGCGTCGGGTCGCCGCCCATACAAGCCGGGATGCGTGGCGGAAGATCCTCCGGCATGACCTCAATGAAGATGGCCAAACAGACCTGATGGCCATCACCGAGACCGGTATGGTGGAGATCCACTTGGCGAACGCCAAAGGCTTGCGGTTCGATTCGTCCTGGCCTGCGAGCATCTCCGCCGGATGCCAGACGTTCGATGCAGCATTGGCCGACCTGGATGGCAAACCCGGTCTTGAGTTGCTGGTGAGTTATGCCGGTGAAGACGACCCCACGGTGCAAAGCGCCTGCCCCGGACAAGGCGGATTTGCCGGGTTCCACGTGACGCCGCGGAAATCCCGTCGTTGAGGCACGCGTCGGCAAAGCCTGAAGGAACGAGGCACACACAACCGTGATCCGACACGCCTTGCCGCAAGTGAAAACCTCTGACGACGCCGATCAGCCCCTGGGTCGGATGCTGACACTCGTCGCCTGGACTGGCATGGCGATCGCGCTGTTCGGTAGCGCATGGTTCGTCGACCCCGGAGCCGACGCCTCGTTCGATGCAGCCAAACGTGTCGCCATCATGATTGGCGGCACCATCGTGGCAACCGCGTTGGTGCTGGGCTGGCGACTGGTGCCGTCTTTGCCTGCAGCCAAGTGGCCACGTCGTCTTCTGATGACCGGCGCGCTGCTCGCTGCGGCGTGTTTCGCCTCCAGTCTGGCCCATCCGTTCGACGCGCCATTCTGGCGCATTGCCGCAGCGTTTCTGGCACTTGGGCTGTTTGTTGCGACACTTCCAGTCGGCGGCGTGGCTGTTCCGCGATTGTGGCGGTGGTCGGCCGTCGCCGTGTTCGTCAATGCCTTGATTTCAGTGTTTCAGCATGCCGGTTTGACGCTGCCGTGGTCGGTCCTGCGAACGGGCGGGCGCTTCGATTCCGGCGCTTTGCTCGGCAACGAAGGGTCGGTCGCGATGGCGGCCTGCCTGGCCGGCAGTGCATGCCTTGCTTGGGCCCTTGTCAACACGTCGCGCCCGAAGCGTGGCTGGGCCGCCATCGGGCTCCTGATCTGTCTGGCCACAATTTTCCTGAATCGTCAGGTCACCAGTGCCGCCGCCATGATGGTTGCTGCCGTGCTGATGATCACGATCCATGCCCGCCTGCGCGGCACCATTCTGGTCGGCTTGTTTGTCCTGGGCGCACTGGCCAGCTTGGGTCTGTATGGATGGGCGCGGGACCGCGCCAGTGTCGACACCACTCTGACGACCCAGTCCGAAACGCGGGTCGAACGCCTCGAAAGACTCACCACCTATCGGCTAGGCGCCCATGCAGCGGCGCTGGAGATGCTGATCACGGAGCCGCTCACCGGCCACGGTCCGGGAAGTTACGCGCGCCTCTCGCAAGAGTATCGACTGCGCGCTGAACTGCGTTGGCACACACGCTTCAATCTGCCGCCGAATGCCAATGCCCATGTCCTTGCTCATCAGGACACCTTGCAGTTCGCTGCCGAATTCGGCGCGCCCGCAGCCCTGCTGGCGATTGTGTTCGTGCTCACACTCATGGTGCGAATGGCTCGATTGGCCCGTGATAACACTGATCCGGAAACGCTGGCATTGTTGGGCGTTCTGGTGGCCGGCACCACACTGTCGCTGGCGTGGTTTCCGCTGCATGTACCACTCACTGCATGCCTGCTGATTTTCGCCGCAGCACGAAGCTTGCGCTTGCTGATCACACCGGGAGACAAGCAAGCATGACTCGTCTGTTGCGGATCATGATCGCGCTGAGTTTTGCCGTGGCAATGCTCTGGCCGGAATGGCCACGGTGGCAAGCCGAGCACGATCTGGCCGGCCTGGGGCGCCAACTGGACGACGTGCTGACCGGCCGAGTCCGTGGCGACGCGGCCTTGGCACAGGTGCGTTCGGTCCAGGTCAACGCGACCAAAGCTCACAACGTTTCGCCGAATGACCCGCGTGCCGTGCTGTATGTGGGCGTTTCCTCCCTGCTGCTCGGTGACACCGACCAGGCTCGGCAGGCTCTTGAATCGGCTCTGATTCACGGCGAACGTCCGGAGCATCTGCTCAACTACGGACGCGTGTGTTCTGCACTCGGTGATGAGGTATCAGCGAGACAAGCGTTTCGGCGCGTCTTGTGGGCGGCCCCTGCGGCCGCATCAAGCCTTCCGGCCAGTCTGCGCGCGGAACTTCAGCGGGATCTTGATGAATTTGAATCCGAGTTGCGTGACGGTCGCGCCGAAGCGCCTCTGCCTTTGCCGGCTTCACTTCCGCATCGCTGAAGCCGCTTGGTTCCAGACCGATTCGAGTACGGCATTACTGTGTGCCCAACTGAATGTCGATTCGACGAAGCCCCTTGAAGCGGCGGCCAACCGACGACGATCCGGAACGTCATCGAGCAGCCTCAAGATGGCCTCGGCAAAAGTATCGGGATCATCGGCAGCCAAACATGGGCACGTGCCGTCACCGGCAATCGCCGTTGCTGCGCGACGGGTGGTCACGACCGGCGTGCCGCAGGCCATGGCCTCCAGGATCTTCAGCGATTGACCACTCCCGGCATGAACCGGTGCCACCGACACTGCTGCCCTCTGCAGCGCTGCGGCCGGGCTCGGCACCTGCCCCAGCAAGTCGATCCGCGCATCACCGAGCAAGGACCTGATTCGTTCCGGATTCGCGCCTGCCAAACGCAGACGTACATCGGGCCTTGTCTGCCAGACACGCGGCATCACCGTTCGCAGCAACCACCGAAGGCCGCTCTGATTCGGCCCGTAGGCCCAGTTGCCATGAAAAATCAGGTGCTCACGCACGGCTGCATCCGGGCCTTCGGAAAACTCGTCGAGATCCACGCCATTCGGTGCCACCACCAATCGATCAGGCGACCCGAGTGCGATCGCATCGGTGTTCGCGCTGATCACGGAACCTGCGACCCGTTTGACGGCAAGTTCTTCGTGTCGCGCCAGACGACGACCCTCTTCACAGTACAGGCGCGGAACCGGCCATCGCGCCGATTCGGCGCGTGAACTCATGTTCACCGACAACGCATCGACCAGATCCAGCACCACCGGCACCGAATGGGCCTCCTCGATCAGACGTTCCAACCGGATCAATTGCAGATGCACCAGATCGAATCGGGGCAGCGCACACAGCGTCGCGGCAAATTGTTCCCGTAGCGCAGGGGCATCGAACAGCGCGAGTTGTATGGCCCGGCCACTGAACATGGCCCATGCCGCACGCAGCAACATCGCCAGCCGGTCGCGCGGAACCATGATCACTTCGACACCCAGGTCGCGCATCGCCGCCAGTGCCTGATGGGTTTCGGGCAATCGCTGGAACGTCAACAACGTGATGTTGTGGCGTTGCGACAGCTCCCGGATCTGGGCGCGTGCACGCACCTGATCACCACGAAACGCGGCACCGGGAAAACGATGGGTCACGAACAGCACGCGCATGGATCAAGAGCCGCTGCGGAAACGATCATTCTGGCCCAGCACCCCAGTGTTGTCGATACACTGCCGGCCCCGCCAAACCATGATTCCGGATGCGCGTCCTGATCCTTGCCAGCAAGTGTCCATGGCCGCCCTCCGATGGCGGCCGTCTGGCTTTGTGGCAAACGATTCGTGCGTTGTACGCCGCCGGGGCAACGGTTCATGTGCTCGCCCCGGGCTCACCTTCGGACCTGCAGCACCTGGTGCCGTGGCGCGCAGCCATGGCACCCCAGGCAGGTTTGGACCTCTACCCCGGTGAACCTTTGCCGTGGTGGCGCGCCGGATTCGAATCAGTGCTGTCGGGTGACGCCGTGGGTCTGCGTCGTCACGCCCACACCCAAAGTCGCCGTGTGGTGCGTGACTTGATCGATTCGTTCGCACCCGACCTCATCCATGTCGAGGCACTCCAGGCGATTGCCGTACTCGGTGCGCCACCCTGGCCAAAACCCGTGGTGTTGCGGATGCAGAATGTCGAGTCGGCGTTGTGGCAACAGTGGCCCGGCAATGTCTGGCAACGTCCGCTGATGAAGATCGAATCAGCGCGACTGCGCAAACACGAACGTCGACTGATGCACCACGCCGCGTCGACACTGGCCATCACGGAATGTGATGCCATGGACTTGCGCGATCTGCTCCCGGCAAGGACTGCAGCAAGCGTGGCATGTTGGCCGGTGCCGTTTGATGCCGAACTGCCGGCCGGCGAAGACCCCGATCCAACTGCACCGTTGGTGGTGCTGCCCGGCAGTCGTGGCTGGGGACCAAACCGCCAGGCTTTCGATTGGGCCGTCCGAAAACTGGCGCCGGAGTTGGCGCGTCGTGCCCCGGGATTGCCGATGCGCGTGTTCGCGCCGGCGCTCGACCCATCGTGGCCAGACAACATTCAAGTCGCCCCCATTCCGGACGACGCCCGCACCCTGTTCCCACAGCGAGCCATCGCGGCGATTCCGCTTTTTGCAGGATCGGGCGTGCGCATGCGCATTCTCGAATCCTGGGCGCGCGGGATTCCGGTTGTCGCCACACGTATTGCTGCACGAGGTTTGGCCGTCTCCGATCGCCAGCATCTGTTGTTGGCTGACGATCCGGCGTCGTTTGCGGATGCATTGATCACACTCGCTGGAGACACGGAATTACGCCGGCACCTGATCGACGAGGGCCGAAACCATCTGCGCCGATTCCATGATCCGGCTGTGCTTGGCCCGGCACTGATCACCCACTATCGCAATGCCTTGTCCGGATCGTCGGCATGAAGATCCTGCTCACCGGTGGTAGCGGATTCATCGGCGGGCATCTGGCGCGTGCCTTGTTCGAGGCCGGGCACGAACTGTTCAATTTCGATCACACCGAAGCCACTGCATTTCCCGGAACCGATGTGCGCGGGGACGTTCGTGATGCCTCGGCGCTCAAGCGAGCGGTGGCTGGCATGGACCTGGTCATCCACCTGGCTGCCGAACATGCCGACGATGTCGTACCCGAGTCCCGGTATGCCGAGACCAATGTCACCGGTGCCCGTCATCTCGTTGAAGCGTTGGAGACCGCAGCGGTCACTCGCGTGTTGTTGTTCAGTTCGGCATCGGTGTATGGCCACGGCAGCACGATCGAGTCGGGGCCGAACGTCGAACCGCGGACGCCCTACGGCCAGAGCAAACTGTCAGCCGAAAGGCTGCTGCGCGACTGGTTCGAGCGTTCGCCGACGGATCGTGCACTGCGTATTCTTCGACCCTGCGTGGTGTATGGCCCAGGCCATCATGGCAACATGCGTCGGTTGATTGATGCGGTCGACCGCAAGCGGCTCGTGTTGGTGGGTTCCGGTCGCAACACCAAGTCGATCTGTTATGTCGGCAATCTGGTCGCTGCGACCTTGTTCGATCTGGCCGTACAGCCCGGGTTGCGGATCCACAATGTGGCCGATCTCCCCAACCTCGACATGGACGCGCTCACACGGCTGATCCGCACCCGTCTGCATCACGACCCGGACGCCATCTGGCGCGTGCCAAAACTTGTGGCGCTGGGCATCGGATCTGCCTGCGATCTGCTGGCACGAACCGGCGGCCTTCGATTCGAACTCAGCGCTGCGCGCGTGCAGAAGTTCTGCGCCAACACCTCGCTGTCGGCCGAAACCTTGTTCGACGCGGGCTTTCGCGCGCCCTACGACCACGCCGAAGGCCTTCGTGCCACTTTGGCGGCACGCGGGCGGACCCACCGATGAGCCTGTTCGATCGCCGCCTGCTTGGCCGCGAAATCCTCCCCGGTTATGGGTATTACCTCGCAGTGCTGGCCTGGATGCTGCTGGTGTTGCCGTGGCAGGTCCGGACACTCGGCCCCGATCAATGGCCCATCGTGGCGTTCTGCCTGTCGCTGCACGCGCTCCTGTTTGGTCTGGACCTCGCGTTGTCACCCTTGTTGCTCCAGGCCGCCGGAGCCCGCACGGAACCGGGATTCATCGGCTTCCTCTATCTGCATGCCCACGCGCGCTGCCGGAATGCCGCCCTGTTGTTGGCGATGGCCATGTTGCTGCTGTTGGCGATCGGCCGCCACTTTGGCTTGACCGCGCCGCTGACACCCTCCGCGCTGTTGTTGATGCTGGCGCTGTATCTGTTGCAGATCCAGAACGCAGTCGCTCTGGCAATCTGGAACGGCCGTGGCCAGCAGGCGCTCGCCAGTGGCCGTTCCGCTGCATTCCTGTTGGTCCGCCACGCGTTTGCATCGCTGTTCATCGCCGCAGGCGCTGCATCGGCCGAGGTGTTCCTGTTTGGCCTTGTGCTCGGAGCCGGTCTCGAATGGCAGACCAATCGACGAATCCTTTTGCGCCAATACCCGCCCGATTCGGGCCATGCGGCTGGAACGGGGCAATCCCTGACCCTGTTGCCCTGGGCGCTCGCCTCGGCGGCGCTGGCCTTGCTGAGCACACAATTCGATCGACTGTGGCTCGGCGTCCAGATCGACTCGGCCGATTTCGGCACTTACGTCCTGATCGGAACCCCCCTCGCCGCTTATCTCAGTCTGCAGATGCCGATCCAGCGCAGCCTATTGCCGCGCCTGAGTCGCCCCGAGTCCGCGCCGGCCGCCATGCGGGCGGTGTGGCAAGCACATGCCCTGTTGGCCGTGCCTTGCCTCCTGGCAGCGCCTGTCAGCGACTGGTTGCTGCACCTCTGGCTTGGGCCGTTATCCCCGGCTTTGGCGCTGGCACCGGTTCTGTCGGCGTTGTTGTTCGCACTGGCCGCGGCGATCCTCACGGCACCCGCGTTCCTCTGGTTGATGCACCAGAGGCGCTGGCCACAATTGCTCCTGGCCCAATGCCTGACACTCGTGCTGCAAGCCTGGTGGTTGTCGCAAGGCCGCGACGCGGCACCGTTCGAGGGTGCCATCCGTGCCGCATTCATGCCCGGTCTCGTCGGTTTGTCGGTGATCTTGCTGCATCCGGCGCTTCTGACCACTTTATTGCGAGGCGACAAGCGCCGATAATAGGCACGAGGCTGCAGCAGAATCGCCGCCCTCCTTCGCAGCCCACGGCGCCGTGACCCGGCGCAACCCGATCCGGAGTCCCCACCATGGCCGATCTTGCCGCCCTGGACAAAACCGCGCGCCAGATGAAAACGCTGTCGCAGGCCCTGGACTCCGGTCGCCTGGGTCCGGTGCGACGCCTCGTCAACACACTCACGCCCGCCGAAATCGGCAGCCTGCTCGAAGCTTTGCCGCCCGGCAAACGCCTGATGTTGTGGGGTCTGGTCGATTCGGAAGACGATGGTGAAGTGCTGGTCCATTGCAACGAGGAAGTCCGCGAAAGCCTGCTGAAGGACATGGACGACGAAGAAATCGTCGCGGCAGCCGAATCGCTGGACATCGACGATCTGGCCGATCTGTTCGAGGATTTGCCGGATACCGTCACCGAGAACGTACTGAAGGCTCTGGACCGATCCGACCGCGAGCGACTGGAACACGCGCTGTCGTTCCCCGAGGACACTGCCGGCCGACTGCTCAACCCGGATGTCATCACGGTACGCCCGGATGTCACCATCGACGTCGTGCTGCGATACCTGCGCCTGCGCGGCGAAATGCCGGACCACACCGATCACTTCTACGTCGTCAGCCGTCGCAACCAGTACCTGGGCCGAGTCGCCGTGACGCGAGTGCTCACTTGCGCACTCGATACGCCGATCAACGAACTGATCGACGACTCGCAGGCGGCCGTGGTCGCCACCATGGATTCCGAAAGTGTCGCGAAACACTTCGCCGACCACGACTGGATCTCGGCGCCGGTCGTCGACACCAACAACGTACTGTTGGGCCGCATCACCATCGATGACGTCGTCGACATCATCCGCGCCCAGGCCGACCACAACGTCATGAGCATGGCCGGCCTCGATGAGGAGGAAGACCTGTTCGCACCCGTGCGCCGTGCCGCGCGCAAGCGTGCCCTCTGGCTGGGCATCAACCTGCTGACCGCGTTCCTCGCGTCCTGGGTGATCGGTCGCTTCGAGATTGCACTGGAGCAGGTCGTCGCCCTGGCGATCCTGATGCCGGTGGTGGCCAGCATGGGCGGCATTGCCGGCACCCAGACGCTGACGCTGATCGTTCGCGGCATGGCTCTGGGCCAGGTTGGCTCCAGTAATGCCATGGCCTTGTTGTCCAAGGAAATGCTGGTCGGTGCCTTCAACGGCGTGATTTTTGCGATCGTGGTGGGATTGTCGGCCGGACTCTGGTTCGGGGATGTTCGACTGGCGCTCGTGATCGGCGCTGCAATTGCCATCAACCTCCTCGCCGCGGCCTTGTCAGGCGTCGGCATTCCGCTGCTGCTTCGACGCCTGGACATTGATCCGGCACTGGCTGGCGGGGTCGTGCTCACGACGGTGACCGACTGCATCGGTTTTCTGGCGTTCCTCGGCCTTGGCACCGCATTCCTGCTCTGACCGAGCGCAATGGTTGGCACGACCTCGCCGGGTCGTTAGCATCCGGATGATCAAGAAAACGGGAAGAATCCATGCCGAACCAAGCAATCACGTGGCGTGACAAGCTGCGTTACCGTTTCGAGAACACCCTGTCCAAGGGCACGATCGCCATCATCGGGTGGCTGGCACTCGCGTCCACCGTGGTCGTGGTCATCGCGGCCGCCTTGCTCACGCTGTTCAAGATCAGGCAAGACCCAAGCGACCCGTCGTCGACCTATTCCCTGATCGAGGCCGCCTGGCAAGGCGCCATGCATGCGATCGACGCCGGCAATCTGGCCGGCGATTCCGGTTGGGCTTTGCGCGTGTTGATGCTCGTTGTCACCGTCGCCGGCATTTTCCTCGTCAGTATCCTGATCGGTACGATCACTTCCGGCATGGAAGCCAAACTCGACGAACTGCGCAAGGGTCGCTCGCGTGTGCTCGAGAAAACTACACGCTGATTCTCGGCTGGTCGAGCAAGATCCACTCGATCATCGGCGAATTGATCATCGCCAACAGCAACCAGAAAAAGCCACGGATCGTCATTCTGGCCGACCGCGACAAGGTCGAGATGGAAGACGAGATCCGATCGAAGTTTCCGTCCACCGGCAACACGCTGGTGATCTGCCGCAGCGGCGACCCTCTCGATCTCGACGATCTCGCTGTGGTCGCGCCGCACGCTGCCCGATCGATCGTGGTCCTCGCACCGGAATCCGACAATCCCGACATTCACGTGATCAAGTCGGTCCTGGCGATCACCAACAACCCGAACCGCAAAGCCGATCCGTATCACATCGTCGCCGAAATCCGCGAAGACCGGAATCTGGAAGCGGCTGCACTGGTAGGCGGAGACGAAGCCATCTTCGTGCAGGGTGAAGATCTCATCGCCCGCGTCACCGCACAGACCTGCCGGCAGTCTGGCCTGAGTGTGGTGTACACCGAATTGCTTGATTTCGACGGGGCCGAGATTTATTTCCGCAACGTCCCTGAGCTCGCGGGCGCCACGTATCGTGAGGCACTCTCGCGTTTCGAGGAGTCGGCCCTGATCGGCATCAAGCGCGCCAGCGGGGAAGTGCTCATCAATCCGCCCATGGAAACGCGCCTCGACCTGTCGGATGAGGTCATTGCCATCAGCGAAGACGATGACACGGTCGTTGCGAGCAGCGGCGCTCCGGCATCGTTCGACCAGTCCGCGATTCGACCGGGCAGCAAGTCCGAACCGCTACCGGAACGTACACTGATCCTGGGCTGGAACGAAAAAGCCCTGGCGATCGTGCGTGAACTGGACAACTATGTGGCGCCCGGCTCCGAACTGGTTGCCGTCTGTCAACGCGACGGGGCTCGCGATGAACTGGCGGCACTCAGCAAGACCCTCGGCAAACTGCGCGTGCGCTTTTCGGAAAGTGACATCACGAATCGCGGCGTGCTCGAAGCGCTGAATCCGGAACAGTTCGACCACATCATCCTGATGAGCTACTCACATCTGCCGATCCAGGAAGCCGATGCGCAAACGCTGATCACCCTGCTGCACCTCCGGGCCATCGCCGACCGTCGAAACGTCGACATGAGCATCGTCAGCGAAATGATGGACTTGCGTAATCGTGCCCTGGCACAAGTGGCCAAAGCCGACGACTTCATCGTCAGCGACAAGCTGGTCAGCCTGATGCTGGCGCAGCTCGCCGAGAACCGGGATCTCGACAAGGTGTTCCGGATCCTGTTCTCGGCCGAAGGCGCGGAAATCTACGTGCGGCCGATCGGCGACTATGTCGCGACCGGTATCCAGGTCGATTTCCACACGATCATTGCCAGTGCCGCCCAACGAGGCGAAACCGCCATCGGTTACCGCCTCATCAAGCACGCCAACGACAAGGACCAGGGCTACGGCGTCAAGGTGAATCCGAAGAAGTCCGAACGGATCGTCTTTGCACCCGAAGACCGAATCGTAGTGCTAGCCGACGATTGAGTGGGCTCGCGACAAGGTCGCGCTGGCGCCAAACAAAGCGAAGCTCACCATCTTGCCTGAACCACAAGAGGCTGTTGAACAACGCGCAATCGGCACGGCCTGATGCCCGCCATGCGAAACACGGTCACACCCGCCTTGAGTCCAAGAAATCCTTCGCCCCACCGATCGATTCGAGGCCGTCTCCGGAGCGTCGACTGCTAAGCTCCGTCAAGCGCCACAAGGCAGCCATCAGCGGGGATCGCATGCGTTCAGGACTTGATCGTTTTTTTCGCCATCTTTGCTTTTGGTCTGTGTGCCTGATTGGCTGCACGGTCGCCACGGCCCATACGTTTCCCGGCACCTCGGTCGGGCCGATCCCTGATGGTGCCGGACAAGGGCCGAACAACTACGGCGCGCCGCTGGATGTGCCCATTGTGGTCACTGGTGTCGCCAACGGCACGATCGACACGCTGAGTGTCGCCTTCAGTGCCTCACACCCCTATGTGGGCGACCTCGAAGTCACCTTGATTTCCCCGCACGGACAAGAGCATCTGCTGTTCGCGCGCACCGGTGCTACGACCAACACCTCAAGCGGCAGCGCAGCCAATCTGGTTGCCGGCAATGTGTATACCTTCGACGATACGGTGACGGACAACTGGTGGACGACCGTGGGATTGGCCAACGTCGACATCCCAAGCTCGGTTGTGCGGACGGTAGTCACTGGTGGCTTTGGCGTGACCAATCCGCCACCGACCACCTCGATACTCGGTGTGTTTCAGCGCCGGCCGCCCAACGGCACCTGGATCCTGCGTTTCCGAGACGGTTGGGGGGGGGACAGTGGCAACGTTGTCAGTGCGTCGATCACGCTGAGCACAACGGGCAACACCCGTTTGGTGACCAGACTCAGCGATACTTCAGATGGGGTGTGCAACGCCGACTGTTCCCTGCGCGAAGCCATTGAGGCTTCGGGCCCAGGGATTACATCCGTTGATCGAATTGAATTCGCCCGACCCTTGTTCGATTCGCCAAGGCGGATCGTCCTGCAATCGAACCTGAACACCAACGGACTGGTTTTTGCGTTGGTTGGGCCGGGTGCGCATCTGCTGACCATCAGTGGACAAGGCAGATATTCGAATGCTCACTTCCAGGGCGGCTCTCGCACGCTGACTGGCGTCCGCATCAGCGAGTCCACGTTTGTTGCTGTTTCAGGCAATTCGCTCTTTCATGGTGTCGAATTTGCGTTCCTGTCCGACGGAATCGAGTTGAACGCGCAATCTGGCGGCATCGCGGAAATGAATGACAGCAGCATTCATTCCATTACCAGCACTGGCTCGGGAACGCTGATTCTCCCGGGGCCTGCGCTCTTGCGACGGGTAACCGTATCAGGCAATGCCGCTCGTGGTTTCTCATCGGCAACGGTGTTGGCGAATTTTTCGCCCGTGACCTTGATCGACTGCACGATCACGGACAATCAGGCCGGCTGGGTCGGCGGCGTCAGCGGATTCGCGCAACTGCAGAATACGGTGATCGCCGGCAACCGGGCGACGTCGGTGTTCCCTCAGGGCCAGGACATCTTCGGTACCTTCCAGTCGCTCGGCCACAATCTGATTGGTGACCCGGGCAGCGTCGCGTTCAACCAGCCCGGCGATCAAGCTGGAACCACGGCAGCGCCACTGGATCCCGTGCTGAGCCCATTGAGTCGACATGGCGGCCGATTGCCGGTGCATGTGCCGCTGTCCGGCAGCCCGTTGCTCGACAAAGGCAAACGTGTCCATCGAGACGCCCGCGGTATTGCCCTGGTGGATCTGGCCGATGTTCCGGCCGCGACCGGCGGCAATCACGGCGACATCGGCGCGGCGGAACTTTCACCGATCCTGGTGACCAATCTCGATGACAGTGGCGCCGGCAGTCTGCGACAAGCCCTGCTGGACGCGCCGGCCGCCCCCCAGGTCACCGACATCCTGTTCGCCTTTGCCATGCCGCCGGCAGCAAGAATTGCGCTCACCAGTGGACAACTGAGCATCGAGAAGAACGTCGCCATCCATGGCCCCGGTGCGAAGAAACTCACGATCAATGCCAACCGCGGAAGCCGAGTGATTGCGGTACAACCGGACCTGCGCGTCAGTCTCACAGGCTTGACCTTGAGCGATGGCAATGGTGCCGGGCTCCCCGAAAACTATTCAGGCGGCATTGTCTTCAGTGGCACTGGGTCGCAGGTTTCCATCGTCGATTCCGTTCTGCGAAGTGGTGAGGCCTCCCAGGGTGTTGGTGGTTGGCTGGTCGACAGCTTCGCATCGGCCGAATTCATCGGCAGCACTGCGAACGATATGCCGACGAACGTGGTGCTTGCGGCACGTTCCGGCGCTCAGCTGCAGCTGTTTCGCTCGACACTGTCTAAGTGCGCCGTGGTTTGCCTGGGTGACGATGGGGATTCCGACATCACCGTGATCGACAGCACCATCGCTGCTGCCGACGGAATCGCACTCTCCTTGTTTGGACGGCTGGTGACAAGGAACTCGTTGTATGCGGGCCAAGTCAACATCGATAGCGGCGCCACGGTCTCCAGTGCCGGTTACAACGTCGTTGGCGCGAGCGCCAGTTCTGCGTTCGACTTCAACGATCAGGTCGGCACACTCGCAGCACCCTTGGACCTGCGCTTGAGCCCCTTGGCCAATTTTGTCGGGACAGTCCCAACCCATGTCCCCTTGGCCGGCAGTCCGGCATTGGACAAGGGGCTGCGCTTTAGCGCCGATGTCCGTCGGCGTCCACTGTTCGACATCACCAGCATCCCCAGTGCATCGGGTGGTGACCAGAGTGACGTCGGCGCCGTGGAGGTTCAGGCACTCTATGTCACGAACACCGGCAATGCTGGTCCTGGCAGCCTGAGGCAAGCGGTACAGGACGCGAATACGAATGGCATCGGGCTGGATGACATCCTGTTTGATTTGCCTACGTTTCCGAGCACCATCACGCTCGGCAGCCGTCTGCCGAACCCGATTTCGGGTGGCTCGATCAATCTGCTCGGGACCGGCGCCGATCGCATCACCTTGAGTGGGGGTAGTGCCGTCCAACTCTTCAGCTATACCGCACCCGGGCATCTGGGCATGAGTCGTTTGAGCCTGGCCGACTTCCGCAGTGTCGATGGCCCTGCGCTGGAGGTGTACCAATCCGAAGTGCACTTGAGCGAGTTGGAAGTGCGTGGCAACCAGGCCAGCCGTGATGGCGGGGCCATGCTGATTGCCGACGCCGATGCGGTCATTCAGTCGAGCACGTTCGCGAACAATTCGGCGGCGGGCAACCATGGTGCGATCGCGTACCTGGGCAGCAACTCCCGCATGCGGATTCACACCTCCACGTTCAGCGGCAATGCGGGTCTTGCCGGCAGCGCCGTCGCAAACGTCGCGCGGGGTGCCGGCACAAGCGTTCTGGAGCTCGATAGCACAACCCTTGCCGGCAATAGCGGATCGGCCGCCCTGATCACTACGGCATCAAGTTCAGGGGCCGCAAACAGCAGCGCGCGGAACACATTGTTCAGCAGCGGCGGCAGCAGTATCAGCAATAGTGGCGCGTCGGCGAGTTTCACCTCCCAGGGCTTCAACTTGTCCGCCACGAGTGAGCCCCTGCTCAACCGATCGACCGACCAGGTGAACGCTGCTCCGAATCTCGGCCCGCTTCAGGCCAATGGTGGCCCGACACGCACACGCGCCTTGCTGATCGGGAGTGCTGCAATCGATGCCGGTCTTGCCAGCAGCATCCATGATCAGCGCGGAAGCGTCCGGCCCAGCGATGAACCAGCCTCTTTTAATGCATACGACAGCAGTGATGTCGGCGCCTTCGAGGCGCAGCCGGTCACCCTGATGGGCACAACGGGTGGAGATGTTTTCGAGATTACCGGCAACAGCATCACCACCGTCGTCCGTCTCAATGGCTCGGAGATCTTCAATCAGCCAACGGCCAATCAAATGTCGTTGACGCTTGATGGTGGCGACGGCACCGACACCTTCAATGTCCTGTCGATCAGCATTCCGCTGGCCCTGAATGGCGGATCAGGCGCAGACGTGTTCAACCTCGGCACCAGCAATGCGCCCGGGGTTCCGGGCTTGTTGACACCATCAGTGCCCAGGTCCAGTTGAACGGCGGACCTGGAGTAGACAGCATGCTGGTCGATGGCAGCGGCGCCACTGTCGTGGCGGACTATGCCATCTCCAGCACCGAGGTGACGCGGAGCACACCGGCAGGTTTTGGCGGTGCGCGCTACAGCAGCGTGGCGTCCCTGCTACTCATCAGCGGTTCCGGCGCGAACCGGATCACCGTCAACAGCACGTCGCCGAATACCACGCCCAGTTTTGCCACCGATGCCGGCGACGACACGATCGAGCTTGCAGACGGCGTTTCGCTGAACGGCGGCACGATCGATGGCGGGGGCGACAATGACACCCTGAGCTACGCGGCATTCACGACCGGCGTCAGGGTCAACCTGGGCATGACCAGCAATGTGCTGGGCGGCGTGCTCGACAGCACACAAAGAGTGCCGCTGGGCAACTTTGTCTCCATTGGCAACTCAGTCGCCAATCTTTTCTACGATCCTGCGACGAACACTTTTGATCTGAATGTGGGCGTGACTGGCCTGGCTGGCCTGCAGGTCACCTCGATCATGATGCGTCGAGGCGCGGTAGGCGAGAGCGGTCCTCTGGTTGTGCTGCTGACCAATCTTGGTACCCGCACAGACACCCCGGGCGGGTTTGACTACAACGTCACGGGTGTCTCTTTGCCACCCTTGCAGGAAGCCGCCTTGCTCGGTGGATTGATCTACCTCGAGTTCGGCATTGCCCCCGAGAACGGTGTCATTCGGACCAATCTCCAGTCCACCGGCAATGTGCCGCTCATCACCGGCTGGGCATCCGGAACGGGTGGTATTGCCAGTATCGAGAACGTCTCGGGCGGTTCGGGAGCGGACAGCCTCGTTGGCAGTTTCGCCCTCAACACACTCAGTGGAAATGCCGGTGATGACACCCTGCTGGGTGGACCCGGGAATGACTCATTCAACGGTGATGGTGGCGCAGACGCAATAACCTACAACAGCGGAGATGCCAGCGATGTGATCGATGGCGGCAGTGATGGTGATCTGCTTCAGGTCAACGGGTCACTCAGCGGCCCAGACGTCATGCAAGTCAGTGCGAATGGTGCGCGGGTCAACGTGGCGAATGCCTCTTTACCCTCGTACAGCCTGGATGTCGGCACGATCGAAACTTTGGTGCTCGCTCCAGCTAGCGGTGACGATACCCTGATCCTGGGCAGTCTCATCGGCGTTACGGACCTCACCACCGTACAACTGAGTGCGCTGACCGAAAACGATACGTTCAATGTCACCCCTGCGCCCACTGGGCCCACCCGCAACATCCGCGTCAACGGCGGTGCCCAGAGCATTGGTGACACCATGAACGTGAACCTGACTGGGGTGAGCAATCCAGTGCTGAGCCTGGATGGCAGTGGCAACGGGACCTTTTCCGCGAGCAGCCATCAATCCATCAGTGTCACCAGCATCGAAAGTGCGCCGGGGTTCAGCCCTCAGATCTTCCGCGACAGCTTCGAGTAACCGCGGAGGGGGCGTAGGCTGGGCTGAGCAAAGCGAAGCCCAGCCTACACTCCTCGGTCAGCCCAGCCTAAATGCGGCTGTAGCTCCAGCTGGTCGGCAAGCCATTTGCATACGGCATCACGCCGTGGAATGCGCGCGGGTCGTCGTCGAAGACCAGCGGCAGGAAGAACCGATCCCCTTCCCACATCGGCAAGTCGAAGATTCCCGCGACCGGTTGCCACTCCAGATCACCTTCTTCGTTGCTGGCGGGTGCTTCGCCTTCGAATTCGGTGATCAGGAAAATGAAGCCCAGCCAGTCCTCCCCGTTTTTGCCGAAACCCGGCCACGACACGGTGCCCCGCAGGCTCATGGCCGTACACTGAAGGGTGGCTTCCTCCCAGATTTCCCGGCGCATGCCGGCGACCACGTCTTCCAGCGGTTCCAGTTTCCCGCCCAAACCGTTGTATTTGCCCAGGTGTTCGTCATGGGAGCGTGCATTGCGGTGCACCAACAGCACGCGCTGTCGGTCGGGGGACAAAACATAGCCAAGCGTGGCAACAATCGGGGTATAGGGCATGAATCCTGGCCAGCAAAAACGACGAAGCGCGCAAAATAGCCGATTTTCGGTCGAATTGTGGCCCCGCATGCACGGCTCATTGCTAGCCGGGAAATGTGCGGGTTAGACTCGGGACGATGGCATGGGGCTGGAACGCATGAGCGAGAACACGAAGTACCGATTGGTCACCCGCAGCGATTTCGACGGGCTGGTGTGTGCTGTGCTCCTGAAAGAACTGGACATGATCGATGAAATCGATTTTGTGCACCCAAAGGACATGCAGGACAACCGCATCCCGATCACTGGGCGCGACATCATCACCAACCTGCCGTATGTCCCCGGCTGCCATCTGGCATTCGACCACCACCTGAGCGAAACGACTCGGCTCGACACCAAACCGATCAACCACATCATCGACCCCGACTCACCGTCGGCGGCGCGCATCGTCTACGACCACTTCGGCGGTCGCGAGGCATTCCCGCGCATCTCCGAAGACATGATGCGCGAAGTGGACCGTGCCGACTCGGCGCAGTACACCATCGAGGAAATCCTCGATGCGCGCGACTGGGTGCTGCTCAATTTCCTGATGGACGCACGCACCGGCCTTGGCCGCTTCAAGAATTTCCGCGTCTCCAACTACCAGTTGATGATGCAACTGATCGACTGTTGTCGCGACCACACCATCGAGCAGATCCTGGCGCTGCCCGACGTCATCGAGCGCAGCGAGTTGTACCTGCAGCATCGGCAACTCGCCGAATCGCAGATCCGCAAATGTGCGCGGGTGCATGGCAATCTGGTCGTGCTCGACCTGCGCGACGAGGACATCATTTTCGCGACGAACCGCTTCCTGATTTACGCGTTGTTCCCCCAGTGCAACATTTCCATGCATGTCATGTGGGGCGTCAAGCAGTCGAACACCGTCTTTGCCATCGGCAAGTCGATCACCGACCGCAGCTCCAGAACCAATGTCGGTGACTTGTGCCTGAAGTACCGCGGTGGCGGCCATGCCGCAGCCGGGACGTGCCAGGTGGCCAACGACGACGCTGACCGCATCAAGGAAGAACTGGCCGCCGCGATCAACGCTGACGGCTGAAGTGGACAGGCGCGGCGTCCCGCGTCAGCGGGAATCCGTGAGCGCGCTCAGTCCGACTTCCGATCCAGGAAACGCTGCAGGTTCTCGGCCGCTTTTTTGCGCACGCTATTCTGCAAATACGGTGTCCAGCCCAGCAGCAACACCGGCAGCGGGCCGATCGCCTGGCGCGCCCAGCGATTGAAGTCGAAATGGTCGCGGTGCGCGACAATGAGGCCGTTCTCGAACTCGAACTCGGCATCGATGATGTTGTGCACCATGCGGCCGGTGGCGCTGAAGCGGTAATGCGGCTCCCAATGGGCAACACCCTTGGCACTGTCGGCGCGAATGCCTGAATAGTCCAGCCGCCAGACGTCTTTCCCTTTGGCGCGGACAGCCTCACACAACATGCGCCACATGCCGCCGATCTCGCGCCGACCCTGCAAGGTGAAGGCTCCATCCTGAAAGCGCGCATGTTCGGCGTAACTCGCTGCCATCGTATCGGCATCCAGCTCGCGGAAAGCCTGATAGAAACGCTCGATCAGTTGCTGGGACATGGGCGGCCTCCTCAGGCGGCGGTGGCCAGTTCGGCCGGTTCGGAAAAATGTTGTTCGAGCAGTTCCAGTTGGCGGGAGGCTATCTCGACGGCATTCACCTGTCGGCGGAATCCTTCGGTGCCGGCTTCGGCCTTCAGATACCAACCGATATGTTTGCGGGCAATTCGCAGACCCTGCAATTCGCCATAGAACTCGTGCAACGCGCGAACATGCCCAAGCAGCGTCTGCGCGCGTTCCGTGCGGTCGGGACGCGGCAGTTCGGCGCCGGTCGTCAGGTAATGGGCAATCTCCCGAAAGATCCACGGATTGCCCTGCGCGGCACGACCAATCCATAACGCGTCGGCCCCGGTCTTCCGTAAAACCTCGACCGCCTTGGCCGGGCTGTCGACATCACCGTTCGCGGCAACCGGAATCGACACGGCTGCCTTGATGGCCGCAATCGTGTCGTATTCGGCCTCGCCTTCATACATGTCGACGCGGGTCCGTCCGTGCACGATCAGCGCCGCGATGCCGGCCTGCTCGGCGATCCGTGCAATCACCGGCGCATTCCGGTTCGCATGGTTCCAGCCAGTACGCATCTTCAAGGTGACCGGAACATCAACCGCACCGACCACCGCTTTCAGGATCGATGCCACGAGGGCTTCATCCTGCATCAGGGCCGAACCCGACCAGACGTTGCAGACCTTCTTCGCCGGGCAACCCATGTTGATATCAATGATCTGGGCGCCATGAGCCACGTTGAATCGTGCCGCCTCGGCCAGCATGGCCGGATCGTAACCGGCGATCTGCACGGCAATCGGTGCCGGCTCGCCGACATGGTCCATGCGGGTCCGCGACTTGCGTGTCTGCCACAAACGCGGATCACTGTGTGTCATCTCCGACACTGCCAGCCCAGCACCAAGGCGCTTGCACAGTTGCCGGAACGGCTTGTCGGTCACGCCGGCCATCGGCGCCAGCGCCAAAGCAGGTTCGACGATGTAGGGACCGATCCTCACGCGCCGAACCGCTCGCGTACGGCGTCGAAGCTCGGCATGGCAGGTGCCGTACCGGGGTTTTCGGTTGACAGTGCGGCAACCCGATTGGCGTGGCGCACAGCGCCCTTGAAGGGCTTCGCGAACGCCTGCTGCACGAGACCGGCTGCCAGGCCGCCCGAGAACGCATCTCCCGCCCCGGTCGTGTCGCGCACGGTCACGGACTCGGCTGGCAGGCGATAACAGAGGTCACCGTCGCCGCGCCGCTGCACGGTGTCGTGTGACACAAAACAGCCATGCTCGCCGAGGGTCATCACGACAGTCTGGACGCCAAGCTCACGGCACAGCAGGTGCATCAACCCGTCGGCCATGTCAAAGAAGCCAGGCGGTACCTCGCGCTTCAGCAAGTGCCGCACCAGAAAAGTGAATTCGGTTTCGTTCGGCGTGATCACGTCAGCCAGATGCAACAGGTCGAGCGTCAGCGCTTCATTGATCGGCGCCGTGTTGAGGATCGACAGGACCTTGTGCTCGCGGGCGATCAACAGCGCCTCGCGGGTGGCTTCCAGATTGTTCTCCAACTGGCAGACCAGTACCTTGGCCTGGCGGATCAGCTTTTCCTGCTGGCGCCCGAAGGCGGCGCTCAGTCGTTCGTTGGCGCCCAGGGCCACGCAGATGAGGTTGTCCCCTCGACCGTCAACCACGATGCTGGACGCGGCGGTCGCCACGTCCGGGTGGACATCCCAGAACGCGGTCAGGGACTCATCATCGGCGAACCGGCGGGCGGTATCGCCCAGCAGGTCCTTGCCGATGGCGCCGAGGAACGCGGTCCGCACACCCTGCCGCTGGCAGGCAACGGCTTGATTGAAGCCCTTGCCGCCCGGCCCGGTCGAAAACGTGCCGATACGCGATTCACCGACCCGCGGAAAGGTGCGGGTATTCCAGCAATGGTCCTGAACATAGGATCCGACAACAACCACTTCGATGGGCATGATGGGTCAGGTTTGCGAAGACTCGCGCCAAGGATAGCCCAAGCGCAGCGGGGGACATTGGCCGGCCCGGCGAAACCGGCCTTCAAAACATTTGGCGGTCTGTTCAGGAACGGGTTAGCATCCGGTGACTGAGGAGCTTGCGGGAGAGCCCATGGGAATCACGATCAGCGCGGTAAAGGAAACAATGGCCAACGAGAAACGCGTGGCCATGACACCGGAAATCGCCAAAAAGCTGAAGGCGCTTGGCACACAGCCGCGCATCGAGACCGGAGCCGGCGTGTCTGCCGCGTTTCCGGATGTGTCGTTCAAGGATGCCGAATGTGTGGCCGATGCACTGGCCGGCAGCGACATCGTGCTGGCCGTACAGCCACTGGATGACGACACCATCCGGAAGCTCAAACCGGGCACGGTGCTGATTTCGATCCTGCAGCCGCATGCGTCGGTCGAACGCGTCAAGTTGCTTCGCGACGGCAAGATCACCAGCTTCGCGATGGAACTGTTGCCCCGCACCACACGTGCGCAGGCGATGGACATCCTGTCCTCGCAGGCCGGCATGGCGGGCTACAAGGCCGTCCTGATCGCCGCGCAGGCGTCCCCGAAGTTCTTCCCGATGCTGACCACCGCAGCCGGCACGATCCGTCCATCGAAAGTGCTGATTGTCGGCGCCGGCGTCGCCGGGCTGCAGGCGATCGCCACCGCGAAGCGTCTCGGTGCACAGGTTGAAGGGTTCGACGTGCGACCCGAGGTCAAGGAACAGATTGAATCCCTGGGCGCCAAATATCTCGATCTCGGTGTCTCCGCCGCCGGCACGGGTGGTTATGCCCGCGCCCTGACGCCGGAAGAACAGGCCGAGCAGCAGAAACGCCTCGGTGAACACCTTCGCGGGATCGATGTGGTCGTCACCACGGCTGCCGTACCGGGCCGCAAGGCGCCACGCATCATCACGCGCAGCATGGTCGAGGGCATGAAAGCCGGCGCCGTGCTCGTCGATCTGGCGGCCGAAACCGGTGGCAACTGTGAAGTCACCGAACCCGGCAAGACGGTTTGGACCGACAACGGTGTCCAGGTCATCGGACCGGTCAACATGCCCAGCATGGGCGCAGTGCACGCCAGCGAAATGTACGCGCGCAACCTGTTCAATTTCGTCAGCCTGATGATCAAGGACGGGCAACTGAATCTGGACTGGGAAGACGACCTGATCGCCAATACCTGCCTGACCTTTGACGGCCAGATCAAACACGAAGCGACGCGTAAAGCCGTCGAGAGCGCATAAGGGGAGCGGCAATGGATGGTTTTGTAGCGCTGTACATTTTCATGCTCGCGGCGTTCACCGGCCACGAGATCATTTCGCGCGTGCCGGTGATCCTGCATACGCCGCTGATGTCCGGTTCCAACTTCGTGCACGGCATTGTCCTGGTCGGGGCGATGGTCGTGCTCGCGCACGCTGAGACGGATCTCGAAAAAGCGATCGGCTTCATCGCGGTTGCATTGGGTGCGGGCAATGCCGCGGGTGGCTACGTCGTCACCGAGCGCATGCTGCAAATGTTCAAATCGAGCAAGAGCTGAGCGGGGCCGGCATGGAAACCAAAGAAATTCTCGAACTCGTCGCCAAGGCGAGCTACTTCCTGGCGGCGGTGCTGTTCATTCTCGGCATCAAGCGGATGGCGTCGCCGGTCACGGCGCGCAAGGGCATCATCCAGGCCGGTATCGGCATGGTGTTGGCCACGGTCGCGACGTTTGCGGTCACCGGTACCCACAATCTCTGGCTGATCATTGGCGCGATTGTCGTCGGTGTCGTGCCGAACTGGTTGTGGGGTAAAAAAGTCGCCATTACCGACATGCCGCAGATGGTTGCATTGTTCAACGGCATGGGCGGCGGTTCGGCCGCCGCGATCGGCGCCATGGAGTTGCTGAAGTTCCACGGCAAGGGCGGCGCTCCGGACAAGATCACGCTCGGTCTGGCTGTGGTCGGTGCCTTGATCGGCTCGATCTCTCTGACCGGCTCGTTCATCGCCTGGGCCAAACTCGACGGCCGCATGGACAAGACCTTCCGCTTCGGCGGACAGCAGGCGGTCAACATGCTGATGTTCGTCGCAGCGGTCGCGCTCGGTGCCGCGCTGTTCTTCAAACTCGACCAGAGCATCATCATCGCGTTCTTCGCGGCTGCACTGCTGTTCGGTGTACTGATGACCCTGCCGATCGGCGGCGCCGACATGCCCGTCGTCATCTCGCTGTTCAACGCGCTGACCGGCCTGGCCGTGGCGTTTGAAGGTTACGTGCTGGAGAACGAAGCCCTGATCATTGCCGGTATGGTGGTGGGCGCAGCCGGTATGTTGCTCACGCAACTGATGGCCAAGGCCATGAACCGGCCGATCAGCAACGTGCTGTTCTCGAACTTCGGCGGCGGCGAAAGCGGCGCCGAAATCACCGGCACCCAGAAGCCGATCGAAGCGGCCGATGCCGCGTCCCTGCTGTACATGGCTGACCGCGTCATCATCGTGCCCGGTTACGGCATGGCGGTGGCGCAGGCGCAGCACAAGATCTGGGAACTGTGCAAACAGCTGATCGCCCGCGACAAGAGCGTGAAGTTCGCGATCCATCCGGTCGCCGGTCGCATGCCCGGCCACATGAACGTGCTGCTCGCCGAAGCCGGCGTGCCGTACGACCTCATCGTCGACATGGAAGAGATCAACCCCGAGTTCCCGACCTGCGACGTCGCCATCGTCATCGGCGCAAACGACGTCGTCAATCCAGTCGCGAAGACGGACAAGACCTCGGCCCTCTACGGCATGCCGATTCTCGATGTCTCGCTCGCGAAACAGACCATCGTCATCAAACGCGGCAAGGGCAAGGGTTTTGCCGGCGTCGAGAACGCGCTGTTCTTCCAGGACAACACGCGCATGCTCTACGCCGACGGCCAGGAAGCCGCCAGCAAGCTCATCACCGAGCTCAAGGGCATCGACGCCACCGGCGGGCATTGATCGCCCACCGAGGCAAACGGAGCGCGTAGGCTGGGCTGAGCGAAGCGAAGCCCAGCTTGGGAAGAATTGAAGTGAACCGAGGGAAGCCGAGCTCTCGAGGCCGAAAGAAGCCTGGCCCAGTTTTTTTGGACAGCTTTCACGAAGCTGGGCTTCCTTCGTCAGTCCAGCCTGCACTCCGAACGGTTTACCGCCCTGCTCCGGCAGCAAGCGCCGTGCGCCCTCTGCCAATCGCACGTCTGAGGTTGGCCCTCGCTGGGGCATCCAGTCGCTCGTGAAAGAAATCACTTAGAAAGATCCGGTCCAGGCCCAACAGGTGTTTCAGGAACCGACGTCGGTTGAAGCGGAACATCCAGGCCGGCAGGACGTCACGGTACTCCTCGGCAATCGCGGCATCGTAGGCATCAAAACGTTCCTCGCTGGCACCCAGAATGGCCATGTCGCAATCGAGCATCAACGCGGCATCTGAATCGACATCGGCCAAACCCAGCCGGCCGTGACGCGCGGTGAGCTCGATCAGGGTACAGACCCGCTCGATATCGATCCCGAGCTTTTCCAGATGTGCTTCAAGCTCGTGCCGCGCCAGCGCCGCACTCATCGCTTCGTTGTCACGCCGTCCGGCTTCGTAGACGGCATCATGGAACAACAGGGCCAGCCAGGTTTCCCTCGGTTGTTGCCAACCCGGACCCGCCGCAACCGATCGCCACTGTGCCAACACTTCGACGATATGGTCCGCGCCATGGTAGGCGCGCGGACTCTGCCCGTAAGCCGAGACGACGGTCTGAACCAGCGTGGCCGGAACGACCACGGGCGCTTGCTCGAACAAGGTGTCAGCGACATGCATGCCGGAACTATGCCACGAATCATTGTTTCGTCGCCGACGCCCTCCCTTTCGGACCCAAACCATTGAAAACCGCCTGAAAAGCCCCACAAAGGGGCCATCACGGTCAATACGACCGACCACTTTCGGGGATCAACCATGCGCATGGACAAACTCACGTCGAACTTCCAGCAGGCCCTGCAGGACGCCCAGTCCCTGGCTGTCGGCCGCGATCACAACATGCTGGAGCCGGTACATCTGCTGACTGCCCTGCTGGACCAGCAAGGTGGCAGTGCCCGCCCCCTGCTCAACAAGCTTTCCGCCAACGTGCCAGCGCTGCGCACGAAACTGTCGCAGTTGCTCGATGCCCTGCCCAAGGTCAAGGGCCAGGAGGGCAACCTCAATATCTCCAATGACCTGAACCGCCTGCTCAACATCACCGACAAACTGGCCCAGCAACAAGGGGACCAGTTCATCGCCAGCGAGTTGTTCCTGCTCGCTTTGGCACAGGACCGTCATGAGCTCGGTGATCTGTTGCGCAAGGCCGGCGTCAGCGCCGAGCGTTTGTCTTCGGCGATCGAGGAAATGCGCGGCGGCGAAAATGTGAAGGACCAGAACGCCGAAGAGCATCGCCAGGCGTTGTCGAAGTACACGGTCGATTACACCGAACGCGCCGAACAGGGCAAGCTGGATCCGGTGATTGGGCGCGACGAGGAAATCCGTCGTGTCATCCAGGTCCTGCAGCGCCGTACGAAGAACAACCCGGTGCTGATCGGCGAACCCGGCGTGGGCAAAACCGCGATTGCCGAAGGGCTGGCGCAACGGATCATCAAGGGCGAAGTGCCCGAGGGCCTGCGCGGCAAGAAGTTGCTGGCGCTCGATATGGGCGCGCTGATTGCCGGCGCCAAATTCCGCGGCGAGTTCGAGGAACGTCTGAAGGCCGTCTTGAGCGACCTGTCGAAACAGGAAGGCCAGGTCATCCTGTTCATCGACGAGCTGCATACGATGGTTGGGGCCGGCAAGGCCGAAGGTGCGATGGATGCCGGCAACATGCTGAAGCCGGCACTTGCGCGCGGGGAATTGCATTGTGTCGGCGCGACCACACTCGACGAGTATCGTAAGTACATCGAGAAAGACGCGGCTCTGGAACGCCGATTCCAGAAAGTCTTCGTGGGTGAGCCAAGTGTCGAGGACACCATCGCCATCTTGCGTGGGCTGAAGGAACGTTACGCCGTACACCATGGCGTCGAGATCACCGATCCGGCGATCGTGGCGGCTGCCACGCTGTCGAACCGGTACATCGCCGATCGCCAGCTGCCGGACAAGGCCATCGACCTGATGGACGAAGCGGCCTCGCGCATCCGCATGGAGATCGACTCGAAACCCGAGGAACTCGATCGCCTCGAGCGTCGCTTGATCCAGCTGAAGATCCAGCGTGAGGCACTCAAGAAAGAAAAGGACGCCGAGTCCTTGCAGCGTCTGGCTGATCTCGAGACCGACATCGCCAAACTCGAGCGCGAGTTCTCCGACCTGGAAGAAATCTGGAAGTCGGAAAAAGCCGCGGTCCAGGGCACGACCAAGATCAAGGAAGAGATCGAACGCGCCAAGACGGAAATGGACGCGGCGTTGCGCAGCCAGGATTTCGCGAAACTGTCGGAAATCCAGTACGGCCGCATTCCGCAGTTGGAGAAGCAGCTCGAGGCCGCGCATGCTGCCGAAACCGTCGGGTTCAAGCTGCTGCAGCAGAAAGTGACGGCCGACGAAATTGCCGAAGTCGTATCACGCTGGACCGGCATTCCGGTGAGCAAGATGCTGGAAGGCGAACGCGACAAGCTGCTGCGTATGGAAGACGAACTGCACAAACGTGTCGTCGGTCAGGACGAAGCGGTACGGGCCGTGGCCGATGCGATCCGTCGCTCACGGGCAGGTTTGTCCGATCCGAACCGGCCCAATGGTTCGTTCCTGTTCCTCGGCCCGACCGGTGTCGGCAAGACCGAACTCTGCAAGGCGCTGGCCGATTTCATGTTCGATTCCACCGACGCGATGGTACGCATCGACATGAGCGAGTTCATGGAGAAACATTCCGTGAGCCGATTGATCGGTGCGCCGCCGGGTTATGTCGGTTATGACGAAGGTGGGTATCTCACCGAAGCCGTCCGTCGCCGCCCGTACAGCGTGATCCTGCTCGACGAAGTCGAAAAGGCACATCCGGATGTGTTCAACGTGCTCCTGCAAGTACTCGACGACGGCCGTCTGACCGATGGTCAGGGCCGTACGGTGGACTTCCGCAATACAGTGATCGTGATGACCTCGAACCTGGGCTCGCAGATGATCCAGGAGTACGCGGCACGCAACGACTACCAAGGCATGCGGACCGCAGTTCTGGAAGTGGTCCAGAGTCACTTCCGGCCAGAATTCATCAACCGCCTCGACGAACTCGTGGTCTTCCATCCGCTGGGCCGGGAACACATCCGAAACATTGCGCGTATCCAGACACAACACCTGGCCAAACGGCTCGGCGAACGCCAGATCCGCATCTCGATCAGCGACTCGGCACTCGATCTGCTCGGCGAAGTCGGCTTTGATCCGGTGTACGGCGCAAGGCCACTCAAGCGGGCCATCCAGACGCAACTGGAGAACCCGCTGGCGACAAAGATCCTGAGCAGCGAGTTTGTCGCCAACGACACGATCACGGTCGATGTGTTCAACGGTCGCATCGTGTTCGGCAAACAATGACCGGCTGGTTCTGGCAATCGAGCTCGACCCCACGACGCAGGCTTTGGCCTGCGTTGTGGCTGGCCCTGCTGCTGGCCGCACCAGCATTTGCGGGGACGGTGGAGCCGCCTCTGCGGGTGTTGCTGGTCGGCAACAGCCTGATCTACCACAACGATCTTGCGGCGCACCTGGACGCCCTGGGTGAAGCCGCAACCGGCCGTGACGTACAGGTCGAAATGGTCACCGGCCCTGGCGGCCGGATCAATCAGCAGCAGGAGCTCGGCCTCGTGCAGGCCGAACGCGCTCGCGGCAACTACGGGCTCGTTCTTCAGGAATGGGGCGGCGGCCTGAACTGTGGCGTTGAACTGGCGAAATTCGATTATCACTGTGATCGTGCGCATGAGGCCCACCGGCAACTGGTCGAGGCCGCAGCCATCCAGGGCGCCCAAGTCCTGTTGCTGGGTACCTATTCCCTGCGTGCGGCTTCCGGGAAGAAACTGGCTGCAAACGAGGCCAAGCTGGCCCGGGAACTGGCCATCGGGCACGTCTCACTCGGCGACTTGCTGAAACTGGCCAAGAAGTTTCCGGACCTGAAGTGGTTCGATGTCGATGGTTACCATCCCGGCCCTGCCACCACGGCATTGATGGCGCAGCGATTACTCGACCGGATGATCCCCGGCGCGCGGCCTTATCTGGCGACACCGGTTCATTATCTCGACTACCGTGGCCGGCAATGTCCTCGCGCAAACGCACCCACAACGATCCAGCAAACTGGAGCTGCCGCGTTGGACACCACGGTGCAGGCGCCCGGCTGGACGTGGTCGCGTTTTCGAGCCGACGCCGAAGCAGACCCTGATCTCGACTGAAACCGCGGCGTGTTGGCCTAAACCCCTCTCAACCCTCCCCGAACATCGGGGAGGGCTATGGCCAGTCCGAAACTCCGTCGCAGTTCCTGCAGGTTGATGACCTGAGGAACGCACCCGTCGCGGCGGTGTCTCACTGTGGGAGCGTCATCAGGCCTTCGGCCAGCTTCTCCCGCTTGCGGTGGCTGTCAAGCCACTTATCGGTGTTTCGGTTACCCCCTCCGCTCGTCATCCCCGCGGCAAGCGGGGATCCACTCGTTGCGACCAGGTTTGGGTCGTGGGGTATCCGAGTGGTTTCCCGCTTTCGCGGGAATGACGGACTGGGTGTGACACGAGCGTTTGGACGCCCGTTTTTGCCGGCCACCCAGAATGACTTGCGTTCTCGATTTCAAAGACGTCGTTGGTGCATGATTTGCCATTGAAAGATCGAAGAAACTCTTCTCCCGCTTTGCGGGAGAAGATGCCGACAGGCAGATGAGGGAAATCTGGCGATAAACAAATTTCGCGCCAGACGGCCATCCGGCCTTCGGCCACCTTCTCCCGTTTCCGTTCGGGGCCAATCTGTCCCTCATCCGGCCTTCGGCCACCTTCTCCCGCTTGCGCGGGAGAAGGGGTGCTCGTCTGGACCACTCGCGATCGGGAGTCTTTCGGCACCTGATCCCCGGCACAACAACGCTGATGTCCGGTTCTCGGCGAATTCCCGTTTTTATGGGCAACACCTCCATGAACGGACATCCGCCCATGACATTCGATCGTTCCCGCCCTGCCCTGTTCGCCACCGTTCTGGGCATGTTGCTGACCTCTGGCGCGAGCAACGCCGCCATGTTCTGCGCGACGACCGGCGACCAACTGGCGACTGCGCTCAATACCGCCGACAGCAACAATACAGACGACGAAATCCGGGTATCCGTGGGTTTCAAGACTCGCCCTGGTCTGGGCAATGGACAGACCCGCTGGGTGTACCTGGAAGCGGCCAGCGATGCGGACAACGATCTGATCCTGACGGGCGGCTGGAATGCGGCCTGCACGACTAAGTTCCCGAGTCCACCCAGCCAATTGGATGCCGAATTGGGCGGATCGGGACTCGACATCCAGTTGACGGCCAACTCCGTCGCCGCGATCACCGTTTCCGATATCGAAATCCTGCGTGGGTATACCAACACCAGCTTCAACTTCAGCGGGCTTCGCGTGACCAGCCCAGGCGCCGCAACACCACTGGTGATGCTGGACCGCGTGCGCGTGCGCAACAGTGGCAGCGACGGTGACTCCAGCGGCATCGTCCGACTGGAGTTGAATGGCGGCAACCTGACGCTGCGCAACAGCCAGATCTCGCAGAACCGCTCATTCAGTGGCGCCTCATTGATTGCGAACGCCGGTGCAGGCGGCGAGATCAATGTGAACAACAACACGGTGATCGACAACACCGACAGCGAACCCAATGCCGCGGGCGCAGTGGGCGGCGTCAGTCTGTTCGGCGCCGGCATCATCAACGCCTACAACAACGTGTTCTTCGACAACACCTCGTCGAACAGTTCGGACCTGGCGGTCGCCAGTGGTGTCGGCGTGCTCAGCAACAACCACATCGGCATCCTGCGCGGGACGCCGGCAGCAAACGCCAACCGCACCCAGGGTGATCCGCGCATCACGTTCAACAACAGCTGGTACACCGTGCTCGCCGCGAATTCGCCGCTGCGCGACAGCGGCTCGACCTTCGTGCCCACAGGCGCCGGCGCAAACGATCTGCAGAACCAGCCCCGGGTTCAGGGCGCAAGAATCGATCGTGGTGCGGTGGAGTTCGACCAGATGTTCGGAAACGGGTTCGAGTGATTGCTGAATGCCTGATGCAGCATCGCCAGTCGACGATGCTGCTGCGGCCATTCCTTATTCGAAGCCGTTCGCAAAAATGTTGGGCGACACACCGTTGGTCACGGTGATCGTGAACTGCTGGGTCGCCTGACCCGTCAGCGGGCTCGGTTCGGATCCAGTGACAGTCACGGTGTACATCATCGTCCCGGCGCCCGCATCACCTGCAGTTGTCGTGCCGGTAATCGCGCCAGTCAGTGCGTTGATCGTCAGCGAGGCCGGTGCACCGGTCATCGCAAAGCCCAGATCATCCCCATCGACATCGGCGAATGCCGTTGCGGTTGTGATGTTGACGACATTGCCCACACCAAAGTTCTGGTTCGCGATCGTGCCCACGGCAGTCGGCGGGTCGTTCACGCAAGCCACGTCGATGTTGGCGATTGCAGTATCGGACACAGTGCCGTTTGTCGATGTACTGGAACGTCGCCTTGCCGCAGAAATTCGCCGGCGGTGAGTAGCTGAACTGACCGTTTTTGCATTGACCGTGGCCGAGCCGTGGCTCACCGTGCCATTGACGAGGCTCGCAGTGAGTGCCGTGGCGCCGACATAGACTTTGTCGTCATTGAGCACGCCAATGTCGTTGGCGCCATTGCGGTTCAACGTGGTGTCTTCGGATCCGAAGAATTCATCATCGACCGCGACCAGATCCGGGCCAAGGCAAGGTGAGGCGAATGCAATCGCCACCCACTCCGGATGATCGACAAACGGGCTGCGGTTGCCCTGCACGTTGGCAACCACTTCGTTGCGCAGGACCTCGGGTGCAGTGATCGTACTGTCACCGTTGTGCCAATTGATCAGTTCCGACAGCAGGCCGGAATAACCGACCGCCACGAACGCGCCGCTCGGCGTAACTGTGATCAACGCCGAATTGTCGGTCAGGATCAAGTCCGGTTCGCGCTGGAAGTTCTTGCTGTTGCGGCCACCTTCATAGCGAATGTCCATGTAGAACATCGCACGTGCCAGGTCACCTCGTCGGTAGTTCCAGACCTGATACCGGCCGTTGCCGCCATCCGCCGCGCTGTAGAAATTATCGTCGTCCGTGAGACCTGGATTGCCGCCGACATTGTTGCCGGCATTGAAGATTGTCGGATCGGCAGTGCAACTCGTGCAGGTGCCGAAAGCACGACTGCCGCGTCGGGCGTTATAGTCGGTATTCGACGCCATCAACATGTGGGTGTCGGTGTACGGCGGATTCGGAAACCCGTCGAGGGTCAACACGTCGTTGAAGCCTTGACTGTTGGGCCAGACGTGTTCACGGTTGTAGTTGACCGCACCGCTGTCGTGCTTCGGATAACTCTCGTTGCGATAGATGTCGAGAATGTTGTTCGGATTCGCCGGGTCCTCGTCACCATCATTGATGATTTCGTAGACGTCATACGTACTAGGGACGCCGGGCGTGAACGAACCATCACCGTCCGAATAAACCACCGCAGCGTGGTCATCGATCACGCCATGCAGCGTCGAGCGCAAGGCCCGGCAGCTGCTGGTGTCGACGGTATCGTAGTAAGCACTGGCACCGGCACCGGTTTCAAAATTGACGCGAATTTCGCCGGCCACGGCATCCGGCGAACCATCGACATCGATGATCTGCGGGCCGTCGATGCTGAGGGTGCAATCGTCGCTCAATGGCAGGTTACCAGTCGGATCCAGTTGGTACGTGGTCTGTCCGGTGTTGGCAATCGAGAACGGCACCGTACCCAGATCGTCGTGCAGGTCAGCGTGAACGCAGCAGCCCGGTGCCGTCACCGGCTCGGAGAACGTCACCGTCAGTGTGCTGCCGATCGGCACGTTTACTGCGTTGTTCGTCGGGAACGTCGAGACGATCGTTGGCACGATGTCAGGTGCGGTCTGGAACGACCACTGAAAGTTCGGGCCAAGCGTGTTGACGGTGCCATCGAGATCGGCGACGTTGGCACCGGTCACCGTGACCGTGCAGTTGCTGCCCGGATCCGGATTGTCGGTCGGGTCAAGGGTCCATGTCGCCCCGCCGTTGCTCGACGTGATCGTGCCGGCACTGAGGTTCAGGCTGCTGCAGGTGAGGTTGATCCACGGATCGGTCACCGCAACTGGTTCGCTGAAGTTGACGACGATGTTCGTGGTGACGCCGACATTCGTGGCGCCGGAAGCCGGCGTTGTCGTGCTGACGGTGGGCGGGTTGTCGACAGCCGGACCAAACGTCTGGTTGTTGTTGCAACCACCAGGCGTTGCCGTCGCGCTGGGGTTCCAGGTGAAGCCGGCGTAGGTGCTGCTTGGTCCGCCGCCGAGCTGCAGCGAGGTTCCCTCAACCGTGGAGCCGGCTTCCGCGACACCGATATCAACACTCTGCATGCCCATGGCGGGACCATTGGATGCAATGGCGACGCCCTCGTAGCTCAAGAACTGAATGACCGTCGCGCCGCTCACCAACGCGATCGCGTCGGCGGTGCCATTCTGCACGCCATTCAAGGGATAAATGATGTTCGCGATGCGGGCGCTGCCACCGCCTGCGCAGTTGACCTGGGTGCCGGCCGGCAACACGTCGGTGTCGTAGGTGACCGCTGCCGCAGGATTGGAACCGTTATAAAGCACCAACGAATACTGGGTGAGGTCCTCGCCGCCCGTGGCGACGACTTCGATCATCTCGTTCGTGTCGCCCATGGTGGGCGTATCCGCATCGTCGTAATGAATCTCGTTGATGAAGACGTCTGCGTGCGCGGAAGATGCGGCGAGCAGAACGGACGCGGCAAGCGCCAGCTTTTGAACTGAGAAGAGTCGACGCGCCATGTCAGGTTCCAGAGTCAAGGACAGCCTGCCACTTTATCCCACGTGATGATTTTGTGCATGTGCAGTGCAGCATTCTGCGGGTTGGTGGGCACACGGGATCGCGGCTGGAACCAAATCCCTGTGTTGCCCCACACCACCGTCATTCCCGCGCAAGCGGGAAACCACTCAATGCGACAACTCTTCATGGACTTGAGGCGATCAACTGGATTCCCGCTTGCGCGGGAATGACGGCGTCAAGGGGCACGGACAACACTTCTGGACTTGAGGCGATCAACTGGATTCCCGCTTGCGCGGGAATGACGGCGTCAAGGGGCACGCACAACACTTCTGGACTTGAGGCGATCAACTGGATTCCCGCTTGCGCGGGAATGACGGCGTCAAGGGGCACGGACAACACTTCTGGACTTGAGGCGATCAACTGGATTCCCGCTTGCGCGGGAATGACGGCGTCAAGGGGCACGGGCAACACTTCTGGACTTGAGGCGATCAACTGGATTCCCGCTTGCGCGGGAATGACGGCGTCAAGGGGCACGGGCTGCTGTGGTCAACCGCCCGCCGTCACCCGCATCACGGAGGGCACCCGCCCCAACTGCCCGCACGCAGCCTGAGCCAGCAGCTGTTTCAACGGCGGCGCCGCATTGATCCAGCCGAGCCCACGCTGCAGCAGCGACGGCAATCTCGATTCATCCCCACCGCGGAATCCACGCTCGATTGCATCCACCAGCGCGGCCGTCCATTCGGCATCACTTTGTCGCCAGGCCTGGTAACGCTTCAAGGTGCCCTCGCCGCCCAGGTCGCGACCGCGCAAACGGGCAGCGTCGAGAACCTCCACCAATGCCGCAGCATCCTGCAGGCCGAGGTTCAGGCCCAGACCAGCCAAAGGATGGACCCGATGAGCGGCATCACCCAACAACACGGTTCGTGAGGTGATGACCGAATCGGCCAAGGCCAGGCGCAGCGGGAACGCCTGACGCGTCGACACCTCGAGCACCCGCCCGAATCGTCGGCCACTCGCGTGATCCAATCGCTCGGCGAATGCTGAATCATCCAGCGCCAACAAACCCGGGACTTTGCTGGCGGGTCGTGTCCAAACGAGGCTCGACCGGCCGTCCGCCAACGGCAGGAACGCCAGAGGACCGCCGGGTCCAAACCGCTGGAACGCAATACCTGGGTTCGGTTGTTCCGTGCGCAGGTGACAGACGACACCGGAACTTTCGTAGTCGCGGCCATGCGTGCGGATTCCGAGTTGTTCACGCAGCGCGGAATGTTCGCCTTCGGCAATCACCAGCAGTTTTGCTCTCTGGATTCCACCTGCGGCCAGCGCGAGTTCGATGCCATCCGGCAACACACGCAACGAGTCGATCCGATCGGGGGCGATCACGGTCGCACGTTCCCTCAATCGCCGAAACAAGGCGTCGTGCAAAGCGCGCATTTCGACAATGAACCCAAGTTCGTTCGCGGCAATCTCGCGTGCCGTGAACTCCAACGATGACACCGTCGCGCTGCCAGTCACTTCCATGTGCGAATACGGAGCAACCTTGCCCGGCGGCAGCGGCCAGATACCCAAATGGGTGAGCAGACGGATCGCGGCGGGCGACAAGGCCACAACCCGCAGATCCAACTCGGGCGAGGTCTCTGGCGGCAACCGCGATTCGACCAGACTCACCACGAACCCGGCGTTGGCCAACAGAAGTCCCAGCACACAGCCGGCAATGCCGCCGCCGCTGATCAATACGTCGTTGCGGATCCGCGAGGTCATCGCACTCATCGGAACCCCATCGCGCCGAGCGCCAGGCGTTGGCGCAAGGCCGGCACGTGCGTCAAAGCCGTCATCGCGGCGAAGCGGAACAATTGGTGCGGGAGCGTATCGGAGGCCGTCATCCGCACAAGGCCATGGCTCATCCGAACTGTCTGGTCGCGATCTTCCGCGCGTCCCCTGGCATAAAGGTCCAGGCGCTTCGCAGCGCCGGCGTCGTCCTGGTCGGCACACAGGACTTTGGCGAGCGCCATCGCATCGCGAAGTCCCAGATTGAATCCCTGCGCACCCAGCGTATGAATCGATTGGGCGGCATTGCCGATCAGCACGAAGCGTTCGCCGATCAATCGGTCCGCCAAGGTCAGTTTGAGTGGCCACAGTTGGCGGGCGCCCACGCCCGTCATGCGTCCGAGGCGATCACGCAGATCGAGCCTCAATCGCTCGAGAAACGCTGCATCACTCAATTGCTGAAGGATCGGCGCTTCATCGGCCGGCAAGGTGTAGATCAATCCGAGCCGCTGTGAATCCACCGGCAAGATGGCCATCGGGCCACTGGCAGTCAGTCGCTCATACGCCAGGCCCGGTTCGGCAGCCGCCGGACGCAAGGCTGCGACCACCGCTGTCTGCCGATAGTCGATTTCACGCGCACCGATACCCGCCAGCGCACGAAGACTGGATTGTGCGCCGTCGGCAGCGGCCACCAGTGCCGTGCGAACCGTCTGTGAAACGCCTTCACGTTCGACGTCCAGCAGCACGCCATCGTTCGTTTGCCGCATTCCTGTGACCCGCGCAGGCTGCCAGCGTTCCAGTCCGGCCGCGGCGGCGAGCCCGTCGCGCAGCGCGGCGTGCAGGCGTGAAGCAGGGACCGTATAACCCAGCGCCGGCACCTGATACTGGTCGGCGCGGAACTCAAGCCGGCCGAATTCGCCTGCGCGGTGACCGAGGATCCGTGTGATCGGGGTCTTCACGGAAATCCGTGGCCACACGCCAATACGCTCCAGCGCCAGCCGGCTGGCTTCGGCCAGCACAAAATGGCGCTCGTCCCACCGTTCGACCAAGGCCTGCTCGGGACTGGCCTCGATCTGCAGCACCTTCCGGCCGCTGCCGGCCAAGGCAATGGACAGGCTGGCGCCTACGAGCCCGGAACCCACGATGACTACATCTACCGATTCATTCATGGGCGGATTCTAACCTTGGGTGCGTGAATGGCCTTGCTTCCGATCAAATCGCAAAGCATTTGGTTTCCGGGGGCGTCACCCATAGAATGGGCGTCTGCCCGTTTGCCGTGGAATTGCCCATGTCGTTTGAAAAGTCGTTGTCGCCCCGTATGTCGGTCCTTGTCGCCCTGGTGGTTGCCGCTGCGTTGTCACGCCTGCTGCCGCACCCCATGAACTTCAGCCCGATCGAAGCCTTGGCGCTGTTCTCGGGCGCCATGTTCGCGCGCCGCAGCCTGGCGCTGTTGGTGCCGATCGCCGCCATGCTGCTGTCCGACTGGTTCCTCGGCTTCCATTCCGGCATGCCGGTGGTCTACGGCATGATCGTGCTGATCACCCTGTTCGGCATGCTGCTTGGCAAGAGCCCGAAGGCCGGCAAGGTGCTCGGTGCATCGGTCGTCGGTGTACTCGCGTTCTTCGTCGTGACGAACGGTTTTGTCTGGCTCGAAGGCAGCATGTACCCGATGACGGGCGCTGGTTTGATCGCCTGTTACGTGGCTGGCATTCCGTTCCTCGACAACCAGCTCGCGGGTGCCTTGTTCTACAGCACGGTGCTGTTTGGTGGCTTCGCGCTGCTGCGCCAGCGGTTCCCGTCCTTGTCCGCGCAATCGGCCTGAGGCATGGGCAATCGCCTCACCCGTATCTACACGCGCACAGGGGATGACGGCAGCACCGGTCTCGGTGACGGCACGCGGGTGTCGAAAGACTCCGCGCGTCACGGCCTACGGCACCGTCGATGAACTCAACAGCGCCATTGGCATTGTGCTCGCGCACGACCTGTCGGCTGAACTGCACGATTGCCTGACCGAGATCCAGCACGAGTTGTTCGATCTCGGCGGCGAGTTGTGTATTCCGGGTTCGACGATGGTCAGTGATGCCGACATCACGCGACTCGAACAACGCCTGGACGGTTTTAATGCCGACCTGCCCGCGCTGAAGGACTTCATCCTGCCCGGCGGTGGTTCGGCTGCTGCCCACTGTCATCTGGCGCGGACGATCGCACGCCGCGCCGAACGCGAAGTGGTCACCTTGTCGCACCATGATGCCGTTCGCCCGGAAACCGTTCGTTATCTGAATCGCCTGTCCGACTTGTTGTTTGTGCTGGCGCGTGTGCTGGCGCGCAGCAGTGGCCATGGCGAAGTCCTGTGGCGTCACGAACGGCGGAAACGCTGACACGACGTGACCGCCGGACTCATCATCACGCACCCGGATCTGCTCGGGCACGAGCCCGGCCCGGCCCATCCGGAAGCGCCGGCGCGTTTGCAGGCTGTCTGGCAAGCGTTATCCGAGCCTGAATTCCGCGACATTCCGCGCGAACAGGCCCAGCCCGTTTCGCGTGCGCTGCTGGATGCCACGCACGACCCCGCGATGATCTCGCGGGTGTATGCCACAGCGCCCACTTCTGGCCTCGCGCGAGTTGACGCCGACACCGTGATGTCCGCCGGCTCTTTACGTGCGGCCGAACTGGCGGCCGGTGCAGGGGTGGCCGGAATCGATGCCTTGCTCAGTGGTCGATACCTGCGAGTCTTCGCAGCCGTGCGACCTCCGGGGGCACCACGCCACGCGTCGGGAGGCAATGGGCTTCTGCCTGTTCAACAATATCGCTGTCGCCGCGCGGGCTGCACTGGCACGCGGAATCCAGCGTCTCGCCATCGTCGACTGCGACGTGCACCACGGCAATGGCACGCAGGATATTTTCGCGACCGAACCGCGCGTGATGTATGTCTCCTCGCACCAATCGCCGCTTTATCCCGGCACCGGCCGTACCAGCGAAGAAGGCGTCGGCAACGTCGTCAACATCGAACTGCCGCCCGGCACCAGCTCCATGCATTTCCGCGAGATGTACCGCGAACGCGCCCTGCCCGCGCTGCGTGCGTTCCAACCAGAACTGATCCTCGTCTCCGCGGGCTTCGACGGCCACCGCCTCGACCCATTGGCCAACCTCAACCTGGTCGCCGAAGACTACGCCTGGATCACGCGCGAACTGCTCGCGTTGCCATCCGTAAAAGGCCGCATGTTGTCGATGCTCGAAGGTGGCTACAGCCTCACCGCGCTATACGAGTGCACGCGAGCGCATGTGCACGCGATGTTCGAGTAGGCCCAGCCGACGATTCTTGTTTCAACACTGGAACGGCGGTGCGACACCCTCGCAGATCAGCGCTTCCGGAAATGGTCTGGGTGTCGCCATCGACCGGCGCAATTGAAAGGTCGGAACGCGCTCCATGCGCTGAAACCTCAGGCTGGCAGTTCGTTCGGCATGGGACCAGGAAATGCCCAGGCGTTCATGGACGGGAATGTCATCACCCAACAATGTCGCCTGATGGTCACCGAGCATGGCTGCCATCCGGATCAAGACTGCCGCTTGTCCGAGTTGATTGGCCGCACGCGCGGACTCCGGCTCCCGGCGATACAAGGCAATCCGTGCACGGGCCTCGGCGACCAATCCATAGGCCGAACCGGTCTGACTCGCCATGATGGACAGCTCGTGCGCCTGCAAGATGGCCGTCATACCCGACTGTTCGGCGACTTTCTTCTCGAGGCCCAGGATCATCAACGCCGACGACGATCGCTCCCGACCAAGCTCAAGCAAGGCCTCGCCGGAGAGACCTTCCGCCAGGCGCAATTCCTCGATCGTCGGATATCCCATTCGAGCCATCCAAGCAGCTTCCCTTGGTGATTGAGCTCGTTGGTACTCCGGATAAGGGCATGGCTCCGGACAAGCGTAGGCATCGATCACGCTCTGGTCACTTTGGACCAAGTGGTCGACCGGAGCTTCCGACGAGCGCTTGGCATCGCTCTCTGCTGGGCCCGGGCCGGAACTCGTTCCGATGGCCGTTTCCTTCTCGGCCCGACCTGAATCCCCAGACGGGGATACTGAGTCAATTGAACCCGGCAACCGCAAGGAATAGGCAGCGATAGCAACCGCCGCGACAACCAACAGCAACAAGGTGACTTTTTTCAAGAGCGAGTATCCCAAGTAATTGATTTTCCTGCCCAGTTGGACGCCCGGATCTGGCGGTGAGGCGGCCGGCACAAAGTGCATGCAATGCTATCATTGCATGCATATTCAAGGGCGATCCATGGCTACCATGACCATCCGCAATCTCGACGATGCACTCAAGGGCCGCCTTCGGGTCCGGGCGGCGATGCACGGTGTGTCGATGGAAGAAGAAGCCCGCCGCATCTTGACTGCCGCACTGGTCACTGGTGTTCGGGAAGAAAGCGGCGCCGACCTCTATGTGGCGATTCGGAACCGGATCGAGCCGCTGGGTGGCGTCAACCTCGAATCGGGCCCGCGCGACCCCATGCGGGATCCGCCTGATTTCAGCGAATGATCGTACTCGACACGAACGTTCTGTCCGAACTGATCAGGCCGATTCCTGCACCTGCTGTTGTTGCATGGCTTCAAGACCAGCCACGCACCGGGTTGTTCACCACGACAATTTCCCGAGGTGAAATGTTGCTGGGAGTGTGGTCACTGCCGGAAGGTCAACGCCGGCGACTGCTGAATGACCACGTGCGCGCCATCTTCGACCAGGACATGGCCGGTCGCATTCTGAGCTTCGACGCCAATGCCGCTGATGCGTTTGCTGCGATCACTGTTGAGCGACGCACCCAAGGTCGCCCGATCAGTCAATTCGACGCAATGATCGCCGGCATTGCGCGATCGCGCGGGGCGCGATTGGCAACCCGCAATGTGCGCGATTTCGAAGGCTGCGGCATCACCATGATGGACCCTTGGGCCTGAGCGTGGCCGTGACGGCGCTGGCGCGCACGCTGGGCTGAGCAAAGCGAAGCCCAGCTTGCCTGAAGTCCCGGCAACCCGATCGAAGCCGAGCTCTCGAATCCGAAAGAAGCGTGGGCGGCTTGCTTCAGGCTTTGTCGCAAACAGCTGGGCTTCCTTCGTCAGCCCAGCCGACACATCCGCATCTCTTCAGAACGCGTTGATACCCGTGAGCTCACGGCCAACGACGAGCTGGTGCACGGTTTCGGTGCCTTCGTAGGTGATGACCGATTCGAGGTTGAGAGCATGGCGGATCGGCGGGTATTCGGTGGTGATGCCGGCGCCGCCGAGGATGTCGCGGGCTTCGCGCGCGATGTCGAGCGCCATGCGGACGTTGCTCCACTTGGCGAGCGAGACCTGCGTGGGCTGCATGTTGCCGGCGTCTTTCAGGCGACCGAGCTGCAGCGACAGCAGTTGCGCCAGCGTGATGCGGCGCGCCATGTCGGCGAGTTTCAGCTGCACGGCCTGGGTGGCCGCGATCGGGCGGTTGAACAGAATGCGGGTCTTAGAATATTCCGTAGCTTCCTGCAGGCATGCGATGGCGGCGCCGATCGGGCCCCAGGTGATGCCGAAGCGAGCCTGAGTGAGGCAACCGAGCGGGCCCTTCAGACCACGCACGTTCGGCAAGCGATTCGCTTCCGGCACACGCACGTTGTCGAAGAACAGGCCCGACGTGACGGAGGCGCGCAGGCTCATCTTGCGATGCACTTCCTGAGCCTTGAAGCCCGGGAAATCCTTCTCGACGATGAAGCCCTGGATACCGTCTTCGGTCATCGCCCAGACAATCGCGATGTCGGCGAGGTTGCCGTTCGTGATCCACATCTTGGCGCCGTTGATCAACCAGTCGCTGCCGTCCCGCTTGGCATGAGTCTTCATGTTCGACGGATCGGAGCCACCATGCGGTTCGGTCAGACCGAAACAGCCGATGACCTTGCCAGCCGCCATGTCGGGCAACCAGCGGCGACGCTGTTCTTCCGTGCCGTAGGCGTAGATCGGGTACATACACAGCGAACTCTGCACGGACGCGAAGCTGCGAATGCCGGAATCACCACGTTCGAGTTCCTGGCACACCAGGCCATAGCTCACCGAATTCATGCCGGCGCAGCCGTATTCGGTCGGCAGGCTCGAACCCAGCAGGCCCATCTCGGCCATTTCCGGAATCAACTCGCGCGGGAACACACCTTTGTCGAAGCAGTCGCCGATGATCGGCAACACACGTTCGTCGGTGAACCGGGCGACGGCATCCTGAACCGCACGCTCTTCCTCGGTCAGCAGGGAACGTACATCGAACAAATCGTAAGGATTCAGGGCGACGGCAGGCATGGACAACTCCCGGGTACGGATTGACATGAAATGGAGCCGTCTATTGTAGCCTTGCTCGCCTGTTTCGTGCCCCGATCGACCGGGAATCGCCCGAAATTCGACACAAACCTCAGCAAAACCGGAAGGAAACGCGCGTCCCAGTGTCACTTATCACGCCGTCAACATCAGCGGCAACGACTACGCCAGCAACGACCATGTGGCCCTTGGCCGAAGACATCCGCCTGCTCACGCGACTCGGAAAACGAATCGTGCCTCTGGACTGGGTCATCGACACCTGGACCGGACGCGCCGTGCGTGACCTGGAGGACTGTGTGGTCCTGACCTGTGACGACGGATCGGATTTCGACTATTTCGACCTGGAGCATCCGGCCCATGGCATCCAGCGCAGCTTCTACAACATCCTGGTCGATTTTCACGCGGAATTCGGGCGCGCAGCCCAACCGAACCTGCATCTCACGTGTTTTGTCATTGCCGATCGCGAATCCCGCGCAGCACATCGATCGTGGCTGCCTGGTCGGAAAGGACTGGATGCGCGATTCCTGGTGGCAACCGGCGCTCCGATCCGGCCTGATCGGTATCGAGAACCACAGCTTCGACCACAATCACGCTGCGGTCCAGAAACCCGGCCTCGCCGGCATGGCTCGCGGCGACTTCTTCACGGTCGACAACTTCGAACGGGCGGAGGCCGAGATTTCGGTCGCACGCGATCTGATCGACAGCGCCATCGCTCCGCGCAAGACGCGTGTGTTCGCGTACCTGTT
>JADJRU010000007.1 GCA_016712105.1 Ahniella sp. | reverse complement strand
CATTTGGAATCCGCCCTGCGCAGTGCCGTGGTGCAGACTTCGGCGATGGACTCAGGGATCCGCTGCGAAGGACAGTTTCCGATCCGGCGTGTCCATCCATCGCGGCCGGCTTGAATTCCGCACAAGGGAGCAAGCAGCACGCCTAACTGATAGACGTCAGTCTGCCGGGTGAGTCCAGCACCGAACAGACATTGTTCGGGGGCGGGGTGGGCGATCCCGTACGTCGGACCCAGACAGGGCAGAGACGCTCTGCCACGCAGGTCTCGCGCGGTTCCGGCATGATGCACCGTGAGATGCGAACCATGATCACGAACATGGCTGGCGTCCAATCGAAGGTGGAGAAGATCGCGCGCATGCATCGACGCCACCGCACTGGCAACCTCTAGGATCATTTCGATCTGATGCCACCAATCACCTGGCTGGATAGCGATCGCGTACTGCCAGCGCCGCCCCGTGTCTTCGGGCAAGACCAGATAGTCCAGCCCGGCAAATTGTCCCGAGCCCAGCACCGGCTCCAGGCAAGGATGCAGACAGGCTTTCTCCGGGTCCTGCACCCGATCCGGTTCGGGATTCGCGAGGAACTGCAGCCGAACCACGGTATCGCCATCCAACGCCCGATACAGGGGCCCATCCACGCTCGATTCACTGGCGCCGACGAGTGTGTACCGGCCAACTCGCCGCGCAACGTTCGCTCTTGAGGACAGGATGCTCATCGGCTCCCGCTCTGTGTTGCAAGGTTCAGGTGCACGCCGGTCACCAACGCAAACGTGACTTCGCGAGCGCTCGACACTTCGAGGATGGGCGAGAGTCGGTCGGCCTTGTCGAGATAGAACTCAGCAACGCGATCGAGAGACGACGACACGCCCCGGTTACCCGCTTCAGGCAGCACACCGCTGGAGCCGCCTGGAGCAATGAACGTAGTGTCCTGACCCAAAGCCTGGCTGGCACCTTCCGCAAGCCCGGCGAGTGCGGCGAGACCAATCGCCCGGCCTTGTTTGCTGACCAGACGACCGCGTAAACCGACCTTGCCGTCTTCGCCCACTGCCACTGCCTCAAGCTTGACGTCGATAACTTGACCATCGGCGCGCACACACGACAGGTTTTCGCTGCGCAACATCACGCGTTCCGATGACAGTTCGCCATATCCGGCCGCGGTCATGAAACATTCGCGCACGTCGAAGCGCACTCGATTGGGCAGGATCGCCTCGTGCTGCAGCCTGACCACGACCGGTTGTGGATTGCGGATCGCCGCAGATGCCGTGCTGGCGTCCAGGCCATACAGCAAGCGCCCGGTCACCAGGGTTCCTGCCGGCAAATAATGAGCCGGCGCCACAGTGGGGGTAGCCGCCGGCTCCGGGTCGTTGTCGTCTTCAATGACCTGGAAGTTCGCCGGCACAACATTGGCTGCGGGCATGCCGATCGGCGCCGGTGCCGGCGACGCCGCCGGACGCGCGCGCACCTCAAGCAACTCCGCGCGGAGTGCTGCGAGTTCCGAGCGCAATTGATCCAATTCCGGCGAAGTCCGGTCGGCCGGCGACACCGGTTCGACGATTCGTTGGCTTTGTTCCACCTGACTCTTGAGAAGTTTCAGCTCGTTTGCAATGGCCGACAGTCCAAGCTCCCTGGGATCGGCAGACGTCAGCACGTTGCCCAGGGATTTTGGTGTCGGTGTGCTGACCGGACGATCCGGCGGAGCGAATAGATAGGCGATCCCGCCAGCGCTTACCAAAACAACGACGATGAGCAGCAGCCGCTTCTGCTGAGGGGATCGCTGGCGCCAGGCAAACCCGACCAGGTCATTCATGGCGCACCGGTCGACACAACCGACCTCACTCGCTCATGTCGATAGACCTGCATCAATGTGGTGTGCCCACCCGCAGCGACGACTGCATCCGGAAAAGTGGCGACAGCCAACAGACCGGGCGCGACACACACCGATTCATCGATCTCCAGTGTCTCGATCGACTGGTTTGTTACATGGGTGATGAGCACCAGCAGTTCCGATCCCTCGACAACACGATCAGGCTGCATCCGGAAACCCGGAATGGCACAGCCGAACTCTGGATCATCGGAACGCGGCATCCGCTCGAAGAACCCTTGCGGCACCAGGCCTTGGGCGACTGTCCGCAATGTTTGGCGTAACCGGGCGAAATGTGTCTCGACCGGTCCGGCACTTTGTGTCGTCGTAGACGTCGGAGTACCCGACAAGGTCAGTTGAACCTGCACCGGTGGTAACGAACCATGGGGACGCAACAGCACGCCGATGGTTCGATGAGGTGGATCCTTGTCTTCGACATACACGGCAAAGGGCTGCCCATCCAGCGGCGTCACGTAAAGCGAGTGGCCTTGTTTCTTTACCGTCGCTGTCGATTGGTGCAGCACCCTGAACTCGCGAAAAGGCGTTCGTATCCGATTGATCTGGCCCATACCCACCGGAAAGGCCAGCGTCACACCTTCGGTCACGGCTATTTGGCCAGGTGGCAGTGCAGGTGCTGGCGACTCGGCTGCCGGTCCGACCGGAGACACTTGCGGCAGTGTCCCGAGACGCGTCCGTTCCGCTGCAACCAATCGCTCGATATCGGCCAGTGCCAGAACATCAGGGTTCGGAGTTGGCTCGGTCGTCTGGTTTGGTTCGAGCGCTCGGATCGGCAGCGACGGAGGCGACAAATCTGCGGCCCAAAGGCTCGGGGAAATCAACAGCAGGCACCATTTCAGGTTCATGATGGGTCTCGGTAATCAGTGGCCCGCAGTCAGGCGGGTGTTTTCGTCCTTGATACGCAGCTCATCAAGCAAGGTCTGGTGTTGGCGCGTGACGAAACGGAATTGGAACGTGCGGTAGTCACGCTGCTCGACATCGGTGACCCCACGGGTGACCAGCAAGCCCGAGACCGACACCAGATCGGTGCCTGGGTCGTATTCGGCTTCCATCGCCTGAAAATGAGTGGTCAGTTGTTCGTCGCGGACTTTGATCGCCTGTTGCTGCAATTCGGTCAGATAACTCCGAAAGGCTTTGGGCGTGACGAACCGGCTGACGGTCGATTCAATGAAACCGGCGTTGTTCGCGGAGACGTTGCCGAGCAGCCCGGCCAGATAAAGCCCGTGCGCAATTTTTGGTTTCCTGATTGGTTTCGGCATCGGCGATCATGAGGTGATCGGCCGAGGCAACCGGAGGCAAATGAATGACGATCTCCCGGCTGAGCGCGGAAAACGCCAGAACCAGGTTCAGCGCCAGCGACAGGCACAACACCAGTTGTTGCCAGGTCGCTTCCTTCAGGTTGTGGTGAACACGCGCCAGCCAGACTTGGGTATCCATGACCGGACCTCAGGCTGGATAAATCGCGCGAACCGACCAGTGCCGCGCGAACCGTCCGCCCGCACCGCCAAAGCCCAGCCACCAGAGTCGATGCAACAGATAGCCGTCGGGACGAGCGTTTCGGTACTTGCGCGTGACCCATACCAGCACAATCGATGCCAGAAGGCTCAGGATCAGGAAATTGAACGCAACGCCCGCGCCGATCAGGCACAAGGCGGGTGCGGCTTCGTCGGCGCGCAGGAACAGAAACTGTGTGGGCAAGTCGACAAGGGTCGGAATTCGGTGATCGGACATGACGGCCTCCGTGAATGGGGTGTCGTCATGCTAGGTCTCGCTCCCGAATGGGCTCCCGCGAATTGGCCGCGGATTTCGCGGCTTTGCCCTCAGTGCAGCAGCATCACTCCACCCTGAACCATCGCCGCCGCAAAAAAGCCGGTGAGGAAGAACAGGTAGCTCCACCGCAGGTAGGGGTACTTGTAGATCGCGAGGTAGGAGCCCAGTGCATAGATGTCGCGGGTGACGGCCCGATAGATGCGCCCGTCATTCGCCAGCTGACTGGCGATCTCGCGTTCGAAGCGATCCTGGCTCAGGCCCGAGAAGTTGCCGAAGAACAGCAGGTTAAAATTCGGCGGCAGCGGCCCATCGGGCTGTTTGAACCGTCGGAACTTGGGCAACACCGCCAGAATGGCGAGGATCAGCGCGAGCAGCGTGAACACCAGCAGGGTTGCGGCACTCGCCATCAGCTTGGGATCGTTCAGGCGGCCCAGCGCCAGGCTCATGACGATCGACGACACGGTGATGATGATGTTGGCCTTGGTGTCGGCCAGCGAACTCAGCTGCACGTGGTGCTGCTGCGCGGTACGCAGCATGTTGTCGGCGGTGTTGCGCTCGGGAATGCCCTGGAACGGGCCAGCGGGGTGTTCGGCGGCGGGCGGCTGGTTCTGGCTCATGGACTCTGCGTGTTCCGGTCGGATATGACCTCGATGGTTGGCAACCCGGGGCGGGAAGTCAATGCGCAATTGACCTTCGTCAAGGAAATGGCCGGGAATCCGGTTAACTTGAGGCTGCCCAAACCGGACCGAGTCCATGTTGGCCTACTCCCCCGAGCAGAAGCGCGAGCTCAAGGCATTCCTTTTTCTGACGGTGTTCCTGGCGCCGATTGTGGCCGTTGGCCTGGTCGCTGGCTGGGGATTTGTGGTCTGGATCTTTCAGATGTTTGCCGGCCCGCCGGGGGCACCCTGATGCGCTGGCAGGTCGCGAGTTTGATTGTCCGCTGCCATGCGGCAGACCGGCCGTCGGTTGAGGCCACGCTGGCGGCCGTGCCGGGTGTCGAAATCGCCGGTTCGGCGCCAGACGTGCTGATCGTGCTGGTGGAAGGTGAGCACGAACGCGAACTGGCCGACCGCTTCGAAGCCGTCCGATCCCATCCGAAGGTGCTGTCCGCCGTGCTCGTCGAGCACCGGATCGACACCGACGACGTATCACCGAACACGAGCCTGGAGACCACACCATGAGCCAGACCCGACGCGACTTCCTGAAACACAGCGCCGCGACAGCCGCGGCCACCGTGGCCGGTGTTCCCTTGCTCGCCAACGCCAGCAACATTGTCACCGACCGCACGGAGACCGAACTCAAGTGGGACAAGGCGCCGTGTCGCTTCTGCGGCACCGGCTGCGGCATCAATGTCGCGGTGAAGCAGAACCGGATCGTCGCCACCCATGGAGACATCCACTCCGAGGTCAACCGCGGGTTGAACTGCGTCAAGGGTTATTTCCTGTCCAAGATCATGTACGGCACTGACCGGCTGACCACGCCGCTGTTGCGCAAGAAGGACGGCCAATACGACAAGAACGGTGAGTTCACGCCGGTCGGCTGGGACGAAGCGTTTGATGTGATGGCCGCACAGTTCAAGAAAGTGCTGAAGGAAAAAGGCCCGACCGCAGTCGGCATGTTTGGCTCGGGCCAGTGGACGATCTGGGAAGGGTATGCCGCGAACAAACTGTTCAAGGCTGGCTTCCGCTCCAACAACATCGACCCGAACGCGCGCCACTGTATGGCCAGCGCGGTCATGGGGTTCATGCGCACATTTGGCATGGACGAACCGATGGGTTGTTACGACGACATCGAAGCGGCCGATGCCTTCGTCCTGTGGGGCTCGAACATGGCCGAGATGCATCCGATCCTGTGGACGCGTCTCACCGACCGCAAGCTCTCCCATCCCGGCGTCAAGGTCGCCGTGCTGTCGACGTTCGAGCACCGCAGTTTTGATCTCGCCGATGTGCCGATCATCTTCAAGCCCCAGACCGATCTCGTCATCCTGAACTACATCGCGAACCACATCATCGAGACCGGGCGCGTCAACCAGGACTTCATCGACCGCCACTGCAACTTCAAGAAGGGTGCGACCGACATCGGTTACGGGCTGCGTCCGGATCATCCGAAAGAAGCCGGTGCCAAAGACGCCGCCGATCCGAACAAGGGTGAGTTGATCGACTTCGCGGCCTTTGCCGCGTTCGTGAAGCCGTACACGCTGGACTATGCCGCGAAGATGAGCGGCGCCGACAAGACCTGGCTCAAACAACTCGCCGAGCTGTATGCCGATCCGGCAAAACGGGTGATGTCGTTCTGGACGATGGGGTTCAACCAGCACACACGAGGAGTGTGGGCGAACAACATGGTCTACAACATCCATCTGCTGACCGGAAAAATCGCTACACCCGGAAATTCGCCGTTCTCGCTGACCGGCCAGCCGTCCGCCTGTGGCACGGCGCGCGAAGTCGGCACGTTCAGTCATCGCCTTCCGGCCGACATGGTGGTGATGAATCCGGCACATCGTGCGAAGGCCGAGGAGATCTGGCAGCTGCCGCCCGGCACCATCGTCGACAAACCCGGCCTGCACGCCGTTGCCCAGAACCGGGCGCTGAAAGACAGCAAGCTCAATGCCTACTGGGTGCAGGTCAACAACAACATCCAGGCTGCGGCGAACGCCATGGAAGAAGGCATTCCGGGGTACCGGAATCCCGACAACTTCATCGTCGTCTCCGATGCCTATCCCACGGTGACGGCGCAGGCGGCGGACCTGATCCTGCCCGCGGCGATGTGGGTGGAGAAGGAAGGCGCCTACGGCAATGCCGAACGCCGCACGCAGTTCTGGCACCAGTTGGTGGATGCACCCGGTGAAGCGCGGTCGGACTTGTGGCAGCTCATGGAATTCGCCGACCGGTTCACCGTGGACGAGTGTTGGCCGGAGGAACTGCTGGCCCAGAAACCGGAGTACCGAGGCAAGACCCTGTTCGAGGTGTTGTTCAAGAACGGCGTGGTCGACAAGTTCCCGGTCACCGACATCGAAGCGGGTTATCAGAACCAGGAAAGCAAGACGTTCGGCTTCTGCGTGCAGAAGGCCTGTTCGAGGAATACGCCCAGGTTTGGTCGTGGTCACGCCCACGATCTGGGGCCGTTCGACCTCTACCACCAGACCCGCGGGCTACGTTGGCCTGTGGTCGATGGCAAGGAAACCAAGTGGCGTTATCGAGAGGGTGCCGACCCGTACGTCAAACCCGGCAAGGGATTCGAGTTCTATGGGTTCCCGGATGGGAAGGCCGTACTCTGGGCCTTGCCTTATCAGCCCGCCGCCGAAGAGCCGGATACCGAGTTCGATCTGTGGTTGTCGACCGGGCGCGTGCTCGAGCACTGGCATTCCGGCTCGATGACCATGCGCGTGCCAGGAGCTCTACAAGGCCGTGCCGCAGGCAGTGATCTTCATGCATCCGGATGATGCCAGGGCCCGTGAGTTGCGGCGCGGCCAGGAAGCGCGAGTGGTGTCGCGTCGGGGCGAAATCCGCGCGCGTATCGAAACCCGTGGCCGCAACAAACCGCCGCGCGGCTTGATCTTCGTCCCTTGGTTCGACGCGTCGATCTTGATCAATAAAGTCACGCTCGACGCCACCGATCCCATTTCCAAACAGACCGACTTCAAGAAGTGTGCGGTCAAGGTCGTGAGGTCTGAGCCGTGAAAACCGGAATGGTTGTTTTGGCATTGGTGGCATTGGGGGTCGGCATCGTGGTCGGCCGCGGGTTCGATCGTGCCGATGAGCAGGTGTTGCAGCCGCCACCCACGATCACCGTGGCTACCCCGAAGGTGACCGAACTCTCGAACTCGATTGATGCCATGCGACGTGGCGCGGCACTGAACATGGAGCCGGAGTCCCTGCCGCTGGCGCGTGTCGAAAACAGCGACATCAAGCGCGGCCGCGCCTACCCGATGCAGCCACCGACGATTCCGCATGCGATCGACAGTTACCAGGTCGACCAGAACAGCAATCGCTGCATGTTGTGCCATGGTCAGGCGAACGCCCAGAACTTCCAGGCGCCGCCGGTGAGTGTCACGCATTACATGGACCGCGACGGCCAGGTGCTCGCCGAAATTTCGGCCCGCCGGTACTTCTGTGTGCAATGCCACGTGGTGCAGACGGATGCGCCGACACTCGTCGACAACAGCTTTCTGGGCGCCGACGACATCCTCGTTCCGACCGCGGCCCCAGCGGAGTAAGCCATGATCAAGGACCGCCTGCGTTCGATCTGAAACTGCTCAACTCGCCGAGCAGGCACTTCAGCCTGATGTTCCTGACCTTGGGCGGCTTCATTGCCGGAATCGTTTTTTGGGGTGGCTTCAACACCACACTCGAAGCCACCAACACCGAAACGTTCTGCACGTCCTGCCATGAAATGAAGGACAACGTGTTCGAGGAACTCAAGACCACCATCCACTACACCAACCGGTCCGGCGTACGTGCCACTTGCCCGGACTGCCACGTGCCGCACAACTGGACTGACAAGATCGCGCGCAAGATGCAGGCATCCAAGGAAGTCTGGGGCAAGGTATTCGGCACCATCGCCACGCGTGAGAAGTTCATGGCGACACGTCGTGAACTGGCCGAACACGAATGGGCGCGCCTGAAGGCCAAGGACTCACTCGAATGCCGGAACTGCCACAACTACGACTCGATGGACCTCACACGCCAAAGCCCGCGTGCCGGTTCCATTCACGAGCGCTACCTGATCAGCGGCGAAAAACCTGCATCGACTGCCAAGGATCGCGCACAAACTGCCGGATATGCATGGGGTGCCGGGGGTTGAGGTCCGTGGGGCCGAACACCACCTGGGAGCGGGGCACGTGCCCGAGCCAAATCTCGGCGCAAAACCCTCACGCAACTCGCGTCGTGCGCGGTGAGCCTTGGTGCGGACGGCTGGAACACGCAAGCCGGCGGACGCCGGCAACGCCGCAGGCCTCGCCGAATCGCAGTTCCCTTGCCGCTGGTGAAGGAACGGGCGTTGAAGAAGCCGGTAGTGAAGCGCGGCAAGGACTGATGCTGCGTCGAAGTGATTGAGCTGGATCGATACTTGGAGGGAAGACCATGATTGCCAGCATTCGCTCGTTCCGGGCGACGTCGTTCTCGATGCAGCCCCTGGCTGTGGGAGTTGTCAGCCTTGCCAGGCACGGTCCGTCATGGCCCTGATGGCGGGCGCACCCGAACCGTCCAAGCCCAAACGCCCGATCGCGACGCGATACCCCATTGCCGCTTCGGCCGTGGCGGCATTACGCCGCCGCGGCGCGATCCATCGGGCGCCAGCCAAGGCGACCCAGCGTGGGCGCTTCATGCCCTGCCTTCGGCCGGCACAGGCAAAGCGCTGGGGCGGATCGGCGATACCGGATGGTTTCCGGCTGATTGTGCGTTGGCAGTCGGCGAGACTGATCTGGTCGCGGCCGTCAATGGTGAGGTGGCCATCTTCAATCGATCCGGCAAGCGCCTCGGTGCCGAAACCTTGAACGCGTTCTTTGGCAGTGTCCGCGGTGGCCTCGCTGCGTTCGACCCACGCGCCGTGTTTGATCCGCACAGCGAGCGGTTCTTCGTGATCGCAGTCGCGCGAAGTGATGAGGGCGCGCCAAGACAGTCGATGGTGCTGATCGCGGTTCGAAGACCGCCGCAGCCCGTGATGGTTTGATGTGTATGGACTGGATGCCTCGGAAGCTGGCTCGTTCACGATCTTTCCGTGTCGGAACTTCGATGAGTCGTCGCAGCAACATCTGGTCAGCACGCAAATCAAGGACAGCGGAGTCAGTCGCAAACTGGTGCTGTGGACGATCAGTTGGGATCGACGCGGTCAACCCTCGCTCGACAATCGCGCCGTGACGGTCCTGTCGTATCGCTGGCCACCGGAGGGCGAGCAGCCTGATGCTTCGGCGATCGACAGTGGTGACGTACGTCTCGGTGATGCTGTCTGTCGATCCGGATTGGTCCATGCGTGTTTCACCAGCGCCCAGAGTGGCCGAGCCGCTGTGCAATGGGTTCAGATTGATACCGCCTCCGGGAAGGTGCGACAGCAGGGTGTGCTGGGTGACGAGGCGCTTTCCTTGGCCTATCCGAGCCTTCAGCCGAATCAAGAGGACCCTCAAGCTGTGCTGCACGGCGGTCGGGCCCGACTTGCCGCTGTCCATTGCAGTGGCCGAACGGCAGGACGGATCCGGACGGCGGCTTCGGCGCCGTCCGACTGGCCGCCGCCGGCAAGGGCCTCGCGGCAGGAGAAGGACCAGAGATGGGGCGACTACACCGGCATGGCCGCTGATCCCGCCAATCCCGAAGCTGCTTGGGCCGCCCCATTAAACCGCAGCGGCACGCTCCTGGGAAACCCGCGTCATCCGCGTCTGATGCATGCCCGGTGTTCCGGGACAGGCCGATCCACAGCAACTCTTGAACCCCGGCAGAACGCATGTCCTGTTGGCATAACATCGATCGTCATGCCCATGTTGGAATTGCCAACGAACCCGATGGAGTAATCCCATGCAATACATGCTGATGATTTTCGAGGACGAAGCGAACTACGCAGGTGGCGAGGAAAGCGCCGCGTTTCAGGCGATCGCGGCGGCACACGGCGCGCTAGTCGAGCAGATGTCCGCCACCGGAGTGATGCGCGGCGGTGCCGGTTTGTTGCCCAGTGCCACGGCGACCACGATGCGCACGGGGAACGGCAAGGTTTCGATGCACGACATTTCTTGGGCCGAGACGCGCGGGCTTGTTGGGCGGCTTCTATCTGATCGAGGTCACACGCTGGACGACGCTCTCGGCATGGGCAAAGAAGATTCCCATGACCGGTGATGGCTCGATCGAAGTCCGTCCGACCATTCCCGAATAAGTTCATTTGTCTAGCGCAGGACTGTCCTGTCGCGATATCTGCCATGGAATCACGGAACCGGATCGATCAATTTGCATCGTCAGTGCGCTGCGCGCGTGCTAGGGTTGCTCGTGGCTGGTTTCAGGCATTTCGATCGAGCCGAAGATGCACTGGCCAAGCGTTCGAACAAGCCATACGTGTATGGCCCGGTGGAGACTGGCCGGCCAGCCGGAAAACATGGCTCTACCAGGTTGCGGTTCGGGTGGAACTGGACCGGCAGAAACACCGTGCCATACAAAAGCGGTTCGCGCCGATCCTGCACATAGATGAAGCCGTGGAAGCAACGACGAGTCCGCTATCGAGCCCGACCAGCGTCACGCCATGTTCTTCCTGTGTGCGCATCCGAGCCTGAGCGTCGACACCCAGGCTTTGCTGATCCTCCGGTATTGCGCCCTGGTGCCAACGGCTAACATCGCTCAGGCGTTCTTGCTTGATATCGAGACCACCACACGGCGTCTCCATCGCTTTGCGCAAGCTAGACTCGAACAAGGGTGTCCAGTTCGCCAATACAGAACTGATTCATTGGCCACCGGCTGCCGCCCATCCTGGCAGCGTTGGAAGTTCTGTTCGATCAGAGTTAATACCGAGCCATCGGTTGGCGGTCGCGGCCACCGGATCCCTTGCGCGCGACGCGGTACGGTTGACCCTGACCTTGCATCGAGTTGATGCCGGACGAACACCGGAGTCCTCGGCCTCGCGGCCTTGATGTGTTTTTGCGAGAGTCGCGGAGTCGGCGCGACTGGATGAATCTGGCGCACATGGTGCTCCTGGACGGGCTAGGAACTGCGGCCCGAGCAATCGAAGCTCATTCGACGAGGGTGCTGATTATCTGAGGTCGGGCGAGTTCGCTCAGAAAACCCGGACCCTATCAATGGCGCGCGGCCATCCATGCAAATCATGCCCGCCGTCTTGAGTTGGGCGAAACACCCTGGTCCGACATCGTTGAGGGTTATCGAATGTTGGCTGTACTCGACGATAGCCCGATGGTGCAGATCAACCTGGCACTCGCCGAAGCCCCATCTTGGCGAAGGCACCATTTTTTGGCGCTGGTCACGATTCCCAGGCACATCGACGGTAAAGCCAGTAGCGGTAGTGCTCGGGCTTGTACGGGCCGTTCTTGTCGACGCCGAGGTAGGCGGCCTGGTCGTCGGTCAGCACGGTCAGCTTGACGCCGATCTTCTCCAGATGCAGGCGCGCGACTTCCTCGTCGAGCTTCTTCGGCAGGATGTAGACCTTCTTCTCGTAGGTGTCCTTGTTCGCCCACAGGTCGATCTGCGCGAGCGTCTGGTTGGAGAACGAGTTCGACATCACGAAGCTCGGGTGGCCGGTGGCGCAGCCGAGGTTCACCAGGCGGCCTTCGGCGAGCAGGAAGATCGCGTTGCCGTTACCGAACGTGTACTTGTCGACCTGCGGCTTGATGTTGGTGCGCGTCGCGCCCGAGTTGTACAGCGCATCGACCTGGATCTCGTTGTCGAAGTGGCCGATGTTGCAGACGATGGCCTGGTCCTTCATCTTGCTCATGTGCTCGATGGTGATGACGTCCTTGTTGCCGGTGGTGGTGACGTAGATGTCGGCACGGCCCAGCGTGGACTCGATGGTGTTGACCTCGAAGCCTTCCATCGCGGCCTGCAGGGCGTTGATGGGATCGATCTCGGTGACGATGACGCGGGCGCCGAAGCCGCGCAGGGAATGGGCCGAGCCCTTGCCGACGTCGCCGTAGCCGCAGACGACGGCGACCTTGCCGGCCAGCATCACGTCCATCGCGCGCTTGAGGCCGTCGGCCAGCGACTCGCGGCAGCCGTAGAGGTTGTCGAACTTCGACTTGGTGACCGAGTCGTTGACGTTGATCGCCGGGACCAGCAGCTTGCCCTGTTCGAGCATCTGGTACAGGCGGTGCACGCCGGTGGTGGTCTCTTCCGAGACGCCCTTCCAGTCCTTGACCACATTGGTCCAGAAACCGGGGCGTTCTTTCGCGACGCGCTTGAGGAGGTTCTTGATGACCTGCTCCTCGTGCGAACCGCTCTTGGAGTCGACCCACTTGTCGCCCTTATCGAGCTCGTAGCCCTTGTGGATCAGCAGGGTGACGTCGCCGCCGTCATCGACGACCAGCTGCGGGCCGGGAAGCCGCCCTTCATTCCGGGGAAGGTGAGCGCGTCGAGCGTGCAGTCCCAGTATTCCTCCAGCGTCTCGCCCTTCCAGGCGAACACCGGCGTGCCGGCGGCGGCGATGGCGGCCGCGGCGTGGTCCTGGGTCGAGAAGATGTTGCACGAGGCCCAGCGCACGTCGGCGCCGAGGTCCTTGAGCGTCTCGATCAGCACCGCGGTCTGGATCGTCATGTGCAGCGAGCCGGTGATGCGCACGCCCTTGAGCGGCTGCGACCTGGCATGCTTGCGGATCGACATCAGGCCCGGCATCTCGTGCTCGGCGATCTCCATTTCCTTGCGGCCCCAGTCGGCCAGGCTCATGTCACGGACCTTGTAGTCCGAAAACGGCAACGTCTGAACGACTGCGTTCATGGTGTAACTCCATTGTTTGCAGCGGGCGCCGTTGGACAGGAATCCCGTCGAGCCTGATCCCCGGACCTTGCATCCGGACTTGCAGCGCCCCTCGACGGAGAGAGAAAAAGCGGCGCGCATTGTAGCGGCCACCGCGTGGTTTTGCTGAATCGCACCCATCGGCTTTCCTTGACGCCGCGTTGATCTTCATGGCCTGAAACACCGAAAACGCGCAAATTCGGGGTGTTTACGCGGGTCTCGCCCGATCCGCAGCCGGCACAGTGTGGCCATTCGCCGCGCCCAGTTCCGGAGCACCCATGACCATCAAATCCACCTTGCTGGCTCCGGCCCTGTCTCTGGCACTGGGTTGCCTGGTGACTTTCGGTGCAGCCCATGGTTCGGGTTCAACCATGCCGCCGTCCCCCGACTTGGAGGCAGCTCAACTGCGCCGAGCGGCTTTGGCCGGAGATCCTGCCGCGGCCATGAGACTGGGCGAAGCCTTGCTCGATCGTGCCGAACATGACGACATGCCGGAGCCGCACCGGCTCTCGGTGAAAGCCGACGGTGAAGGATTGCTTGTGTACGCAGCAAAGGCCGGTCATGCCCGCCATGTGGGCATTGGCCGATCGCCAACAGGCCGGCCGCGGCCTTGAGTTGGCGCCGGAGCGTGCGAAAGACTGGCTCATGCAGCTGGCACAGACCGGCGACAGTGAAGCCCACTGGCGTTTGTTCGGAATGGCGAGCGAGCAATCGATCGACGGAAATGCCGTTCGGCATCTTCGATTGGCGGCCCAGGCGGGTCACGCAATAGCGCTTGCGGCGTACTTCGAACGATTGGAGCAAGGTCAAATCCTTCCGGATGTTCCACAGGAAGCGCAACGCGATCTGGAACTCGCCCGGCGACACAACATCCAGATCAGCGACGACCTGACAAATCGCCTGACACCCAAGCTGGCGGCGCCCATGACGCGCGCGTCACCGCCCGCAGCGACCGAACCGGCCATGGCGGACTTGGGCGCAAGGATGGCAACCATGCAAACACACATCGATGAACTGCTCGGTGAAACGAGAACGCTGCGTGATGAACTGCGGAAACGTGACCAGTGGTGACCGATGCTGTCGCTGGTGATTCGAGTGAACCGTCATCGGCTGTGGACAATTCGGGTGCAGCCAGCTTTCAAGGAGGATTGGATGCTCTGCGTGCCGGTGATCCCGTACGCGCACGCAAACAGTTTGGCGCAGCGGCAAAGCCGGACACGTCGGCGCCCGGAACAATCTGGGCTTGATGCTCCTGCGTGGACTTGGTGGCCGAGCCGAACCCGAAACAGGGATCAGGTTCTTGGCGCAGGCGGCCAACGCCGGCAGTGCCGGTGCCGCCGAAACCCTTGCGGCGGCCTATCACTACGGCGTCGGTGTGGTGGCCGATCGACAGAAAGCGCTGGCGTGGTACGAACTCGCCGCGGCGCGCGGATCGGCACTGGCGCAAGCGGGTCTGCAACGCTTGTCAGCCGTTGATCCGGTCCGTGGCCACTGAGCCTCGATCGTGGCTGTTGCCGGATTCGAAGATCCGTTTCGCCCAGCCTGGGAGTGGTGGTCCATCCTCGGCTGGGGCTTCGCGGCAACCGGTCTTGCGATCTGGATCGTGCTGGTGCCTGCGCCCGGAGTCTTGTTCGGTGGTGTGGTGTTCTGCTTGTTGTGCGGACTGCGTGACCTGCCTTCGGCGCTGCGATTACGTGCGCGGCACCGGCGATTGCTCGGCTCGCCGCTGCGCTTTGGCAGCCTTCGCGAGTTGGCCGCACGAGTCCACGAACGTCCAGATGCAATCTGGCTCGGACAAGGATTTGCCTGGGGACCAGAACACGCCCAGATGGCTTTGGAACTGCGCCGTCGAGGGCACCTGATCGACCACGGGGCGCCACACAGATCGCTGAAGGGCCTTCCCTGGATTCACGGACTCGGCACTGATGAGTCGGCGGTGTGGTTGCCGGTCGACTTCGCGCGGGGCCATACGCTGATCGTCGGAACCACCGGTTCCGGCAAGACCCGCATGCTCGAGAACCTGATCGCACAAGCCATACTTCGCAACGAAGCCGTGCTGATCTTCGATCCCAAGGGTGATCGCGTTCTGCAGAACACGGTTCGGCAAGTTTGTGCGTTTCAAGGGCAGCCACAACGATTCTGTCAACTGGACCGGGCCAGACCCGCAGAATCGGTGCGCATCGATCCCTTAGGGCATTTCCAGAGCGGCGCAGAACTGGCATCACGTGTCGCCGGACTCATGGGTGGTGGACCCGGGCCCGACGTGTTTTCCGGATTCAGCCAAAAGACCCTGAAAATCATCATCGATGCCCTGCTGGCAATGGGTGAACGGCCGACGCTGAAAGCACTGTTACGCCATGTCGAAGGCGGTGTCGATGGATTGCTGCAACGGCTGGTGACCCACCATCTTGCCAAGAGCCTAGGTGCTGACTGGCAGGATCGTGTGGTCGCAGGACCAGCTCTTGGCAGATCTGGCGGACCAACGCAGATCTCGCCGGCACTGCGGGATCTGGTGCAGAGCTGGCGGGCGATTCAGAGAGAACATCCGGAGATGACATCGGATGCCGTCGATGGATTGCTCGCGTTGCTGGAACACGATCGAACGCATGCGCAAAACTGTTGGCCGGATTGTTGCCGGTGCTGCATATGCTGTGTTCCGGGCTCTGGGTGAGTTGCTGTCGCCGACTGCAGAAGACACCCACGATCGCCGCCCGATTGTCGACTTCGAGAGTCTGATCGCCGAGCGCCGGGTCCTGTATATCGGCCTGGACAGTCTTTCCGATCCATTGGTGGGTGCCGCGCTGGACGATTGCTCTTGGCAGACTTGGCCAGCCTCGCCGGCACCTTGTATCAACGGCCCAATCGACCGGTACCGATCAGTTGCTACATCGATGAAGCCGCCGAATGTTTGAACGAACCTGCCATCGCGTTGCTCAACAAAGGTCGTGGCGCCGGATTTTCCATGACGCTGCTTACCCAGACGTTCGCCGACTTCGTCGCTGCTTCAGGCAGCGAAGCGAAGGCCAGGCAAATCCTCGGCAACATCAACAATCTGATCTGTTTGCGTGTTCGGGACGCCGGGACACAACAATACGTAGCGGAGCAAATGCCCGAGGTACTGCTGCGTACCCTGACGCACACACAGTCGGCGGGTAATGCGCCCCTCGCACCGATTGTGTTCAACGGCCAGGCCAGTGAATCGCTGACCGAACAACGAGCACCGCTGGTCGACCCGAACCTTCTGGGCGCCCTACCGGATCTCGAGTGTTTTGCGCAGATCGCGGGCGGTCAGGTCTACAAGTTGACGACCAGCCTATTGGATCTCAGCGCGTCCAAACCGGAGTCCGTTGATGGCAGCAATGCGTGAAGCGACATCGGTTCACCGTGTACCATTCCGGTATGGGAATTTCAGATCGAAGCCGCACGCCTCGTCTTGCCGACGAACTCCTGGCGGACATTCTGCGCAACACCGAAACCGCGCGACTGGCGAATTCGGTCTGGTTGGCATGGCCGCTTGCCAAGTCGGTGACCACCTCGGTTGCCTGGTTGCTCACCGATCGAGTGCTGCACCCTCCGGTTACTCCTTTCGCTGAGCCTGTGTGTCGCCGGAGGGCCTTCCGGCGCTATCAGGAACAATTGCAGCGTCTGGCCGATCCGCAGAACCCCCCAGCTGCAGGTCGCCTACCTCGCGGGACTGTTCGAGGCCCTGCCGGCACTCATCGAAGTGCGTGCCCGCGAGGGCGTGCATGATTGGGATGTGCTCCATGGTCCGCCGCTCGGCGAGTGGCTGGTATCCCATCCGCGAGCGGTGTTTGAACTCGTTGAACCCGAGGGTGAAGCGGCCGACCGAAATCCGGTGTCCTTGCGCCTGCACTGGCTCGGTCAATTGCTGCCGGCTGAGGCACTGGCCGGTCTCGGACCGCACTTGCGGACGATCAGCGGCGACATCGAACAACGCTGAATCCTCTGAATCGAAGGACTACTCGACAGGCGGATCGTGAACGACCGCGCCCGCTTGCCAGGCTTGATGTTCTTGGTCTTGCTGGCTTGTCCGGATGACTTTGAAGGTGCGCGACCCATGGGTATCCCAAGCGGGCGAACAGGAATCCAATGCGCTCTTTGCGATCGTTTGGCGCTGGTCATGCCGAACAGATTGTCCAGCGCGCGAGCCGATGGCATCAAACCTGATCGACGACACCGGTGTCCGGAAAGTGGTGCCGCGAGGCGTTTACGGGAACGCCCGCGTCCCGCGCACGATCCGGCGAATTTGCGAACGGTCCCTGGGACGATGGCATCAACGGCGCAGGACGACGCCAGGATCAGTTCTTCGAATACGTGCAGCTGGTGTTCCGGAGGCTCTCGGTACTGGTGTTCTGCTTGCCGGTGATTCTCCCCATACTGGCATAGCATGTTTGATCGACGGCTGGGTGCGCCGCAAAATTCGTCAGACTGGATTTGCGTACGCATCACCGCTCGTCCACCGTCTGGCACTGTGGGTGATCAAAGCTGTTTCGCTCGTGTTGCTGCTGTCTATGTTGTGGCCCGCGGTCGTGCCGATCGGAGTAGCCCCGGGCCTGCTCGCGCTGATCACGGCTGCGATGGGTGTGGCACTCACGCATACCCAGAAGCGATTGTGATGGCACCTCACGCCTGCAATCCTCGCGCGAATTCAGCGACTTCTTCGCACAGCGCTCAGTCGCCGTCTGAAGTAACAGATGCGGGCCAGGAGCTTGACGGTATTGCAGTCCGCCAGCTTGGCAGCCAGTGCGCGTGGTGCTGAGGGCGCCAACAGGCGGTCTTGAAGCGCGACCAATTGCAGAACCGGAAACGCGCACAGACGAAACCCGGTCAGAAACATCAACCCGAAGAGCAGCTGCGGCTCGCGCACGGATCACGTCCGGGCGGACTCCATCCAATGCTTCAGCCAGAGTGAATTGCAGACCCGGCGTGGCCCACCGACCCAGAAGAATCCACGACAGTAAGGTCATGGTGGACGGACCGGAGCGAACTGAACCAATGCAGTCAGCCTCGAAAGACCAAAAACAGGCGACCGCGCAAACGTTGTAGACATGGCCGATACGAGCCCTCTTAGCCCTTCATTGGGCGGATCACTAGCAATACGGATGGCAACAGGACCCGAAAAGACTCGCCCAACAGAACAATGCAGCAGAATCGGAAGCTGCGCGCGAACCAAGGCTTCGAGTTCGAGGTAGCCCAAAGGACGATCGGTCGGATATGCCAAGGCGCGGGCACGTATGCCATGACTGGCAAGGGCACTGCAGAATCGCTCAAGGAGCTTGCCAGTGCCATCGAGCCCGGGAAGGATCACGACCTCAATCATGTTGCATTTCGGCCCTGGACTGCAGTTCGACCCATGCGTCAATGTCCATGAACATGTATTGAAATGTGCTGCCCCGCATCGAAGCGCTGGAGCATTTGCCAGACACCGTGCGTGCCAACCCAGGCCAGGATGGCGATGGCGCACCGTGCAATCCAGCCCGGATGCCGGCCGCGCGTCCCCACCAGCACAAGGAGCGATCCACCCGCGTTTGCAGCAACGATTGCCCTGGACCGCCAATCCGCGGATGGGTGCTTTCGGTGATTGGGCCAAGCCGAACAAGACAGCCGCCAGCGCCCAGCCGAAGACTGAAGCCAAATGCCATGAGGCCCAGATGATCCGGATGTTTCGGCACGCAGAGGCGGTGCACTGAGCTGCGGAACCAAAGTGCCGCGACGAAGGTGCCGGAATATGAGGCGCTCACCCAGCACGGAATGGACCAAGCCCGTGACGACCGAAAGCATTGCGGCGGCGGTAAGTGCGGTTTGCATCAGCGTTCCTTGATTTGGACACCGGACTGCAGCGGTCAACTATCGGGAAGAGGCAACTGGCGGTGGCGTCGAGTGGCTCGTTGTTTGGGTGGCGCCCAAGGTGTAAACCTTGCCAACCGTCCGCCACATCGAAGTGAACGACTCGAATGCGTACCTCTAAATCGGCTTCGCACGCAGAGTCTGGAAGAAACATCCCTATTTCTCCGACGCCAAATCCACAATCCGGACGATCCGCTTCGCTCAAAAACCACCCTTCTCCCGGCAATCTCACCAAGCTTGAACGATCGAGATGAGTCAACGCCATTGTCACACTTGGACATGAAGCTTGACCAGTTTGTCCCCTCAGGCTCTTGTTCATTACAACACTGAACTTGAAGCCTTCTACCAGCGGTTCGTCTGCCATTGTGACATTGCCGGCCTTGACAATCGTCAGCGTGCAGATCGCCTGCCCTTCCACCGAAACGCCGACGTAGGTCAAAGCATCACAAGCCGAGAGCAGCAAGGGCGAGATCATCACCAATAGGCCAGCAAGAGTTCGATTCATTCGGATTCGCCAGTTGAGCTTGGGCGGCAGCATATCCGAGAGCATCCAGTCGACGCCGAGGGTTGAAACAGGCCCACGACCAGTATCGTTCTATCTGTGCGGGTAACGTTCTCGACGGAAGGCTTGAGCACATCAATGGGTGGCATGCCGATAAACCTATTGGATCTTGCAGAACCATTCGCCGAACCCAAGCTCCGTTTGTTCGACTCGATAGCAGCTGCCGTCGCGGACCACCGTTCGAATGAGTGACTTGTCGTCAACCATGTAGCGCACGACGTAAGTGTTGCCACTCCTTGACATGATCTCGAACGGTTCCCAGGCGACATGCTCTGGATTCTCATCATCGAAATACGTTCGCGAATCCGACTCCCGGATTTCGACGGTAAGGCGACCAAAGAAATTGTTTCGGAAGAACGCTTGCTGTTCAGGCGACAGCGAAGGACTCTTCTCCATTTCCTGAAGAGTACGATCGGCGTGCGATCTCCAGCGACCACAGAAGTCGCAGTCTCTGCGCGAGCAGGCGCCGAGTAAGGCAAGGATGATCAGCAATACACAAGTCTTTTCATGGAAGTCCAAATGTTGACTGCCCATACCGCCCAACTATTTGCTATGTACACGTGCTCCTGGAGGAATGACGGTGTCTCAGCAGATTGTGCCGCAAAGGGTTCCGCATCAACGATGAACGGAATCACCGGCAACCGATCTTTGCCGTTTCGCCAGCACTACAAGCGCGATGCCACCCAGAATCGCGACCGAGGCGAATGCCAAGCGCAAGGTGATGGGCTCGCCCAGAAAGACGGTGCCGCCGACCGCCGCTATGACCCGGAACGCTCAGTTGGACGGTTGCCGCTTTCGTGGCCTTCAACTCTGGCAATACCGCATACCACAGCGCATAACCCAATCCCGACGCCAGGGCGCCCGACAAGACGGCGTACCAGAATCCCGCGGTATCCCAAGACGCACTGTTCCACATCAACATGCTCATTACTGCTGCGATCAGCACAGCGCGCATGAAATTCCTGCGGTCACTTGGGCCGGATCGCCTGCAACTCTCCCACGCAACGAGTAAATGCCCCAAGAAATTCCTGCGATCAACATCAGCGCCGATCCATACAGTGGCGGTGCTGAAAGACCCGGCATCAACAGGCCCACCAATCCACCGAGCGCGAGTGCCAGTCCGGCAAGCTGCAATTGAGTAGTCTTTCCCCCGTCCACATGCCATAGCCGATCATCGTCGCCTGGACTGCGCCAAAGAGCAGCAAAGCGCCGGTCGCCGCGGGCAGGCTGATGTAGGCAAACGAAAACCCTGCGGCATACGCAAACAAGGCAAATGCCGACAGCCAGTTGCCCCCGCCCGAATGGGTGCCCTGTCTTGCTCAAGCCGGTCAGGTCTACAAAGGGAAGGCGCCTTGAAGTTGGGTCGTTGGACCGCAGATGACGATATGTTTTGCACCATCAGTCCAGAACCTGCCAGGGAAGTGGAGCGTATGTGCATTGACCGGATTAGACACCCCCGCCCGTGGAGGGATGGCAGTCGACCACGGGGCCACGATAGTTGCGGCAGAGACGCTGGACTTCCGTCAACAGTGCTGCGGCGAATTCAGTAGCGACAACGCTGCCGCAAGACGAGCAGGCGAGTGATACTTCCGTGCAATCTGAATCGACTTGGCAGCGAAGATGCTCCGGGCGTACCTCTACAGAGCGGTTTTCAGTGACAGCACAGCCGCTCGAGGTGATGACAAAGGCAAGAGTCCACCAAAACTGTCGCTGTGTCACCATTTCACCCTTGGTCCTCAACAATGTGTCAGGCCACCGCCACGTTGTCGGCGGATGATACGACGAACTTCGATGACCGTCTGTTCAAAGGCCTAACATTCGTAGGGTTCCCAATACAGATATGGCGGTGCTCCGCCTTTACAGCCATCAACACACGTGTATCTGAGTCCTCGGTCACCGCCACAAATCGGGTTGGTGTCCTCAGTCGCTTTGTATCGCGTGCCCGCAAGCGGGGTGGTGCCACCCGACTTGCAGCGAATTTCCACACCTTGTTCAAACTCGCATTCTGCCTCGAAGGGAACAGCCGGAAGCGGCTCAAGGCTTTCAAGTCCGCCTTCCACCTCTTTGTAAGGCGCGGCAAAAATCATGGCCGCCTCGAATTCGCAGCCGCCATCAGTGATGGTGATGGCAAATTTCGAAGAGTTTCCGCGCAGCGTATCCGAGCATGCGGCAGACACATTACCGGCACAGATCAGCAGTAAGCACAGCGCCAACAGATTTCGCAGGTGCATGAAGTGTCCTCGATCGCCTGAATTGATCAACACTAGTCGGTCAGGCAAACTTTGTCAGTGACACGCGGTCGAAATACTGACGAAAGGCCGCCTGCTGAATCAGAACGTTGGCTGTTGAAATGAAAACCGTGGTCAGAGACAACCAGCCGATGCGTTTGAGCGGAGCACGCAGTGCAAAGGCAGAGAAAACACCAGCAAAGTCAGCTTCATGATTCTTGACCGGGTTGTCGAGAAAGTCATCTCGATCTTGCCTACTTCCGCGAGCGAGTCCAAGCGCGTGGCAGATGGCACATTGTTTGGTCCAAGCTGTGGATTCGTCCAGAGTCGACTCGCAATATCGTGCATACGACCCGAGTTGTCCTTACGAGCACGCACCAAATTCGGCAGGCATGCTGCAAAGTCCCCAGCACAGCGTTGAGCGGCTGCGATCCGCTTGAATGCATCGGCAGACGCCAACACGAAGCGCCTATTCCTTCACCATGAGAGACTCATCGATCACGACCTCGGAACCCAGGCTGCGCCAATGGGAGCAGTCAAAACCGCGAAGATGGATGGCCGGAAGACGAAGTCTCCGAGTAACCTCCTTTCGACCGAGGTCATTCGCGCGGCTGTAGACGGCTTTGCCGGTGAGATAGTTGATGCTTCCCCGGAATACACTGTCAATCAAACTGTATTCCTCCAAATACTCTTCGCCAATGAGTCGCAAATCACTCACCCCCTGTTCAAGACGAAACTGCAGGGTGGTACTCCTGATTGGTTCGCCTACCGTATGGCCCATGTTCACGAACACGGAGCCCTCGCGAATTTCGAGCTCATAGAAGTCGCGAACCTCACAGAACTGTGCTGATCGCGAAAGTTGGTCAAAACGCCCCTGAGCGGTGCCAAGGTACACGACGAATCGTTCGGGACGTCCGAAATCGGTCTGCCTTCCAACGAGAATGAGCGCAGCATCAGACAGCCCGTCCCTGTTCAGATCGCCCATCGCCATGGACCAAACGGAGAACGGTTCAGAATCAAAGTCTCTTTCGACAGCCTGTTGAACAGCGTCGTTCAAGTCGGCAGCTTGAGCTGATCCGAGAAAGAATGCGAACGAGAACAGGATCTCCATAGAGTCTTCTCATGATGCCGGATGTCAAGATTGATCGGCGCTGCGCGGCCTGTCGCGCAGCGTCCGGTGGAATGAATGGTTAGGCGCTCACATTGCACAGAAGACTCCCACAAGGTCACCGCGTACGCCGATGGAAACAAAGCCGTCACCGTCGCGTGCCGACTGCCCGAGACCGAATTCGTTTGTCATCGGGTCATACCATTCCAGATATACGCCCCGTTCTGCAACCACCCAATAAATTGGGCATGCAGTTGAGCCTGCCTGTATTTGGTCGTACGTCTCCGCCAACGCAAACCTTTAGAAAGTGACGCGCCAGATGCGGAACCGATGCGACTTCGTTAATGGGTTGAGGCCGCTTGAGAGCCGCTACATCGCATAGGCAAGAATGGCCGCCAAACAACGTTCGCATTGTTGCGGCGCTCATGCACTAGGGAAGAAGACTCGCCACATGGAATAGACCAGAAACCAAAGGTGACGCCGCCAATGGCAACGACGAGGAGACTGAACCTGCGGAAATCGGCGATGCGTCGCCGAGCAGGTCCTCCTCATGATTGCCCATGTTCATCGCAAGCAGAAAAAAGGTTGCCACTGAAATAAGCAACACCCACTTTGGAGCTTCAAGGTCCGAGGCAATCCAAGGCGGAATGGCAAGGGCTACAAGCCAGACGAGCTTTCGCATTCTTGATCCCTAAACTCGTCGGGTGCGGTGAGCATGGTATTCGACCAAAGCCGGGTTAAGCGGCCACTGGCCGACAACGTATCAGGAAACATCGAGGCATTTCCCCGCGGTCCGATTGATCGCATAGTCAGGTTGCTACTCGAACCCACCAAGGACAGAATGAATAAGTTCAAGCGTGATGCCTGATTGCTGCAGCTGCCCGAGAGACGATTTGCAACCACGTGCAAGCCAGAAGGTCGGCCGTTGCGTTTCATTGCCAAGCTGAACTGATACCTGCGACCCGAGTGCGTCCTCAAAGCCCTTTGCTGCGTTGGCGATGGCCCCGATAAAGCGAGGCTCACCCGATGCGTCTGAATCGTAGAGTTCACGGTAACGATGGGCTTGACTCGGCAACTTCAGCCCAGACCCCAACGGACCAGTGATCTTCGATTTCGGGAACCGCCAATCGAACGGTGCCGCGAATGAAGTACCTGACCGGTTCTCGGCCCTTCGCCAGCCAACGAACAGAGATCATTTCCACCCGTAACCCGCAGTGCCCTTTCGTCGGCAGACAGTGCCCATACGTCATCAGGACGTTGATAGGCAGGCTCAGGAAGTGAGTCATGCTTTTTGCCGCAAGATGTACAAAGAAACGGCATGGTAATCCTAACGCCTTAGTTGAGCCGCGCCGAAGGCGGCGGCTTGAATGAACAGTTAGGCGCCACCATGCTTGACGGAGCCGCTTTGTGAAAGGTAGTTCTGGACAGAAGCAACGGTATCGAAAAATGGGTTTGGCTCGAGTATGCGGATGCCGGCAATTGACTGCTGCAATGGCAAGGCTTCGGTGTCGGAACCAGGAACCAGCGTGTAGACGCCGCTACTGACCAGAAACCTTCCCCTAGATGCCGGAGTTGAGAAGACTGCCTCAAGAGGCTCTCCGAAGGACGCCCAAAAGCGCCATCCGTCCTCTGCCACGTCAATGCCCTCGCAGTAGGCGATAGCGGCGTCAGCGTTTGGGAAGACCAGGAGGGATTGATTGTCGGTAGCTTGCGCGAAGATCATCTGGCCTAACGCGCGAGTTCAGCCGTGCATTGGCGCGCAGCGCGAATGCGTCGGTCGCAAGACCTGGTTGGAAGGCTACTTGTCACTAAAGCCCCCTTGTAAGATTTCGACTGCCTTTCCTTTCTCGAATGTAACGCGGAACATGATTGGTTCTGAAGTCTTGAACTGAGTTGTGTTCCGAAACAACAGTTCGATAGTGCTTTCGTCTGATGCGTCACACTGCGCACTGATGATCTTCGGCGGCGGAACACTTGAACTCCATTTCTTGTCGGCCTTGACCTTGCATGGGCCAGGGAGGCCCCGCGGACGCAAAGCTTGAAAGGGCACATGCTCGGACCACCACGCCGGCATGGATGCCGACCTCATGTCTTGCGACCTTGGGGTCTGCGAGGTAGGCGGCTTTTAACTTCTCGACGTCTTGAGCCGCCGCTGCGCCGAAAACGCCAGCACGATCGTTGTTAACAGCCGGCCGTAAGAATTCATGGCCTTCCACTCGATATGTGCGACGCGGGAGTCGCATAACCCGACTGGTGACTTTTATAGGGCATTGATCTTGCTCCAAGTTGAACGGTCGGGTCCTGGATGGGCAGTCAAATAAACGCGGATGACTTTGGCTGGGATGCTTTGCTGGCGATCGTAATGTGAGGTCGGTGTTCTTGCCACTGGTTGCGCAAAGGCACGCGGTTCGACCTGGACCGGAGTCTTTTGCTCGATTGGCACGGCTCGCCGTCGGTGTTGGCTGGATGTGGTCGACCTGTTGACCCTCAGGATCATTTCGTCCTCAACCGCTCTTTTGAGCCCAAAGTCCTGCCGGATTCCGGTCTCGCCTCAGCTTGGGATCGCTGTTGGATGATGCCGGCCGCACGACCGAGATACCTGGCTGCATGTTCGGGCGTCTTCGAGTGGTATCGGGCAATCGCCCTGGCCGGGTTGCCGTTGCTGGCTTTCAGATGCCTTAGGTACAGCACCACTGCGACGAAAACGTTGCGACAACCGCGGTTGTCGCGCAGGTCTTCGCGGCTGATGCCCAGTGTGCTGAACTCGGCCAGGTGGATCGAGTTCACTTGCATGGACCCAGATCTTCGGTGCCGTTGTCATTCTGGCGTATGGCACCGGGCCAGCCGCCTTCGAGTTCTGCGAGCAGCTCGATCGGCAGCGAATCGATTTCGAACTGCCTGCTGACGAGATCGATGCAGTGTTCCGTGGACAACACTTGCTCTGCTGCGGACGAGACTGTCGTCGAGAGAGCGAACATCGTCAACAAGAAACCAGCTCTGATCATTGTTCCCCCCGCTCCCAAGTTACTGACCTTCGAAGTTCAGCAGGAGCACCGGGGAGTTCGCAAGAGTGATCATCAGGGCGTGGCGCAACCGGCTTGCCAGGATTGGGTGAACAGCCACCGGCATTGTGCGAAGGGGCAGGTGGTTTGGCCGGGATGGCTGGGTGAGCCGAACACGACGTTGAGATACCAGACTGTTCCCACCGTCAGCGGGCAGTAGTTTGAAGCCGGAACGCCGGACGTCCAGCCCAGGCCACTCGCGGCCGAGCCGTTGCTCTTGCAGCGGCTGTCTGTCGGGAAGAAGTCGCCCGGACACGGCGAGAGTGTGACCAGCAAAGGTGCCCCGGCTGAGCCTGGTTGTTCCCAACTCAATTGTCCGGCGCGGTTGGCGTGGCCAGTGGTGTCGATTCGAAACGATACGTATTGGCCGCGATTGATTTCGGCGGTGCCCGTGTCACCACCCGTTCGACCGAAGCGACCAAGGAAACTCCGAACTTGTCCCGAAGCATCTGTATGGCCGGGAAGTGGCGGTTGCCATTGCGTGAGGTCTATCTGCGAAAAACGCAACCAATCGGTATTGGATGCCGCCCACAGGTCGAGATCATCGAGCACGAAGTTTGATTGTCGACTGAGGCCGACCGGTGGGGCATGGGCGCCCGTGCATGAGCCAACGGGGTCGGTTGCCGAGACGGTTACCGATACTTCGGACGAGATCGCGCCGTTGCCGTTTTTGGCAGGTCAGCCGGAACCGGTACGCCCCGGCCGTCAGCGGTCGAAGCCGAGTGCCGCCGTTCTCGGTTGGCATGGCCGGTCCCCAGCCATCGACCTGAGTAACACCCTGTGGGTAGACACTGCCGCTCGTGCTGCACGTGTTGGCGCCGACGCTGGTCCAGCGCAACGTGGTCTCGTTTCCGGCCACCACCGAGGTGGGCTGCGCGATCAACGGCACTGTGAACTGCGGTGCTGCGGCGATCGGCGGACACCACCCATCGCCCGGCACGCCCTGACTGGCCTTTGTGTGCACTTGCCACACTGTAGTCAATGCGCCCCAACTGGGGCTTGTGCCCGAAGCCAGCGGAATCCGGTACAGCTGGCCATTGGACAGCCGCAGGCTCAACGCCGGCCAACTGAAGACCGGCGCGCTGGTCATCTGGTCGGGGCACCAGCCATCGCCCACGACACCGGACTTGGCAGCGGGCGTTGCGATGATCTCACCGGTCCGTGCGTCCACTTCGATCGGGTTTGCCGTCAGGGGCAACACCACTTGCTGACCGTTCGGTTTGCGCAGCAACACGCTGGGCGCCGCAGTAGCGGCGACGGCCGTGACCAGCAGGGCCAGACTAAGCAAAAACACGGTGAAACGGGCAATTGGACGCATGTTCCGATCCTTGACGACATGCGTTGATGGTGGCCGCGACTTCAAGGGCGTCACCCGTGTTTTGCCCGATGAATTCCGTGCTTTGGGAGCTGAAACCGCCCGGTCCTGTCTTGCAGTTCTCGTATCCGGAAGCCTGCTTCGTCCAGGGCAGTCCTAGCTTCAGCCGCGATGCATCAAGCATCGGGCGTTCGCCGGAAGGCCGTCCACTCCCGGCATCCCGCGGCTGAAGCCCCAGGCGGCGGCGACTGATTCCCGCCGCAGATGAAGGCTTGGCGCTGGTTCGTCATCAGGAACCTGCGATGCAACAAGGATCGGGACCTGTGGGAGTCGTCATCGAGAGGAGCGCGCGACGCGGCAATTTCCTCGGACTGGTCGCGAGATACCTGGCGATCGATCTTCGGGCCAATCTGCCCCTCATCGGCTTCCAGGCGCCCTTCACGAGAACGGAGGGGTCCCCACGCCTACAGCGCGTTGAAATCCAGATCGAGAAGTTTCCTCGGCGCTCCCAGCAGATGGCCTTGCGCAAACTCGGCACCGGAAGCACGCAGACTTGCCAAGGTTGCTTCGGAGTCCACGTGTTCACCAATCACGGCGAGTTTCATCGACTTCGCCAGATTCACGATACTTGCCACCATGGTGTGATCGAGATCGTTGTCGGCCATGCCTTCGACGAAACTGCCTTCGATCTTCACGAAGTCGACCGGCAAATGGCGCAGATGCGTGAACGACGAGAAGCCGGTGCCGAAGTCGTCCAGCGCAAACCGGCATCCCCAGGCCACGCAGCAGGTTCATGTGCTTGCGCACCAGATGCATCGACGTCATTTCGCTGGTTTCGGTGATCTCGAAGACCAGCGCTTTGGGCGGGACACCACTGGTGCGGATCACGTCGGCGATGGCATTCATCGTTTCAGTGTCGGCGAGGGTCTGGTTCGACAGATTGATGCTGAACGCAATCTTGCCACCGGCGAACGCGTTCTTCTCGGCGAGGACGCCGGAGCACATGGCGCACGCCCCAGAGATCGATCTTCGACATCATGCCGACGCGCTCGGCCAGCGGTACGAACACCGCCGGAGACACGTATTCGCCCTTGCGTTCGCGCATGCGGATCAGCAACTCGAACAGTATTTCGTGCTGGCGATTGCCGAGCCGCCAGGCGCCGTCCGGTTCTTCCGTTGCTTCGGCCACATCGAGAATCGGCACGATCGGTTGCGCCGCAAACTCGAAACGATTCTCGTCGAGAGCGTCGCGGAAGCGGGAGATCCAGCCGGCCTCCAGTTCGCGCGCAACGCGCACGTCATGTTCGCCAACGTAAATCTGAGTCTGATCGCGTCCGCGGTGTTTGGCGCTCTTGCAGGCCACACGCGCATGCTCGACGACATATTCGGATGAGGGTGTGTCACGCGACAACACCGCGACACCGACCGAAGCGGTCGCATGGCGGCGCGTACGATTCATGCGGTAGTTGGTCTGGCGCGCGAGTTCGCGGAAGCTGTCGGCAACCGTAAACAGGTTGTCGAGCTGGACGTTCGTCAGCAGCAGTGCCAGGCGATCTGCTTCGAGCCGCGACAGCACATCGCCGTCGCGCAGGCGTTTGCCGATCAACTGGCCATATTCGATCAGCAACTGGTCGGCTGCATCCCCGCCGGCACTGTCGACAATGTGCGTAAAGCGATCGATGTCGATGTACAACACCGCGGAGTAACCACCCTGCTCACGACGTTTGGCCAGTTCGCTGCTGAGCGCCTGGTTGAAGTGGCGCGCATTGTGCAGACCGGTCAGCGGATCGTGGCTGAGCTCCCACTTCAGGCGGTCGGCGCTCTTGCGCTCGGAGATGTCACGGAACACCACGACCGTGCCATCGCGCTGGCCATGCAGCATCAGCACGTGAACGGAGCACTCGACTGGCACGGGTCGGTGGTCGCGGTCGAAAAACAGAGCTTCGATACGATTGAGTGACTCACCACTGCGATAGGCCTGCGCCAGTCGCGAATCGGCTTCCGGCAAATTGCCGCCGCTGTCGTCGGAATGGTGAATGGCCTCGTGGGCGTTCATGCCGATCAGAGCCGTCTCGTCGTCATGCCCAAGCAGGCGCAGTGCCGTCGGGTTGATGAAACTCAGGCGCCCGCTCGCATCGACACCGTAAACACCATCCCCGACTGATCCCAGAATGTCGCCGAGGCGCTGCTTCTCGCCCAGCATCTGCTTGCGCATGGTGATCTGGCGAGCGAGGCTGCCGATCCGTGCCAGGAACAGTTCCTTCGCTTCGTTCTTGAACGTGCACTCCAGCGCGCCGGCATCCAGCGACTTGCGGATGATGTCTTCGCGATAGGTGCTGGTGATCATGGCGATCGGTGTTTCGCGATACTTCGGCACCTCGCGCAAGCGGCGGCAGAGTTCGTCGCCGTTACCGTCGGGCAGGAAGTAATCGAGCACGAACAGATCGTAGTGGCCGGTCGAGGCCTTAATGGGCGTTTCGACCGTTGCCGGGGCCGCTACGGGCGCCGGTGTTGGACGGGCAACCGGGGCCGGTCTTGACGGGGGGCTTGCTGGCGCGGGAGCCTGACGTGGTGCTTGTGGCGCGGGTTCACCCAGCGAAATTTCGGCTTTGGGCCGGTCGCCTCCGCGGACGTCGGCAGGTGCCTTTGCGGCGGAATGAGCGCCAACTGCCTGGCGGATCAGCGCCGGAATCCGCGAAAAATTGCTCCACAACAGGAACTGGGTGTCCGGACGGGCCAGCAGGAACCCGGCTACGTCGGCTGTCCGTTCATGCGCCAGAAGCAGCAGCGGCACCTTGAGTTCGCGTGGATTTCGCAGATAGATGAGCAGGTCGTCGAATTCCCGGGTCATCCGCGCCGGTGCGCCCAGGATGACCATGGCATACGGCTGGCCCTGATCGCGCGCGCTGCAGGTGGTCCAGGGTGTCGGCGTAGCTCTCGAGCTCAGCCCAACTGGCAACCTGAGCCGCCTGCAACGTACGCTGCAGGAGATGCTTCAAGGTCGTTGATCGCTCCACTACCAAAATGCCGGACACAGACGCTCCCAATCCAATGCAGTGGTCAGGTCCCGGCTCGTCAGGATGCTGGCGAGCCGGGCCACAGCCCCGACCGGGGGGCGGGGGACCAGAACGCCGATTGTGATCGGCTTCGGTGCGGTGCGGCAAGGGGCGGCTTGGCTCGGACGGATTGGGCCAATAAGCTTGCCCATTGACCCGACCAAGCCGGTACCGATGACCGATCCGAAGCACAAGGAACTGCAGGCGCTGTTGGCCCGCTTCGGCACCCGGTTGCGGGTGTTGGTGGACCAGCATTGTGGGCGGGGCCAGGGTCTGGATCCGGACGATATCGAGCAGGAAGTCCGCATCAAACTGTGGCGAACGCTGGAAAGTGACAAAAAAGTCGAGTTCCCTGCGTCTTATATACAGAGGGTGGTGGTGACGACGGTGGTCGATGCGCTCAGGCGTTCCGAAAACCGTCCGATGGAAAACCTCGACGATACCGATGAATCGGTCGTCGACCCCACCCAGCAGCCAGCATCCAACCCGGAGCTGGAGGCACGAGCCGATGAGTGGCGCAAGCGCTTGTTGGCCGAGATCGACAGTTTGCCCGAGCGCCGGCGTTGGCCGGTGAAGCTCGCGATCCAAGGCTTCACGGCCGACGAAATCGCCCGCCTGCTCGGTGTGAGTGTCGCTTCGGCCCAGCAATTGTCCTATCGCGGCATCGAAGAACTGAAAGAAAAACTGCGTGCGCGCGGAGGCGAACAAATCGATGACTGAGCTCAACCACAACTTGAACAGCCATGAACTCGGCCGAATTCTGGCCGGGGAAACCGCCCTGCTTGCCCGCCTGAACGATCCGTCCGCCATCCGGGCACTCAAACTGGCGCTGGCCAGTGAATCCCTGTGTGCCGAGCTGGCCAACGACGTCGCCCGCGTCCAGCGTGGCTCCCTTGGTGATCGTCTGGTCGCCTGGTGGCAAGGCGCCGGATTCCCGGCGGCCTTCGCAGCGGCCGCCATTACGGCGGTGGCGATTGGTGCGCTGAACATTCGTGCCCCCGAAAGTACGCAGATGCCGGCCATGGTGTCCACCCCGGCTTCCGATGACTTGTTCGTGGCGGCCTTCGAGCCATCCGATCAGATGTTCGGTGGCGAGTTCGAGCAGGGCAACCCGGGCAAAGACCTGATGTTCAACGGCAATTTCGACGGCTGATCAGCAGGGGCTGGGTCTACCCCGGCCGCGGTCGCTAAGATGGCGCTTTCCCATCCAGCGGGCCGTTCATGCGTATTGTCAGCTTCAACGCCAACGGCATCCGTTCGGCCGCCGCCAAGGGTTTTTTCGACTGGTTTGGCGCCGAACACATCGATTTCCTGTGTGTGCAGGAAACCAAGGCGCAGACCGACCAGCTCGACGACGCGCTGTTCAAGCCCCAGGGTTACCACCGCCATTTCAACAACGCCCAGAAAAAGGGTTACTCCGGCGTGGCGGTATACAGCCGCGAACAGCCTGATGAAGTGATCGACCAGCTGGGCTGGGAAGCGTTTGACCAGGAAGGCCGGTATCTCGAGGCGCGTTTCGGCAACCTCAGTGTGGTGTCCCTGTATCTGCCGTCCGGTTCGTCGGCTGAAGAGCGCCAGCAGTTCAAATTCGAAGTGCTGAAGTTCCTCACTCCGATCTTCCACGAGTGGCTGCACAACGGCCGCGACTACGTGCTGTGCGGTGACTGGAACATCGTCCATACCGCACGCGACATCCGCAACTGGAAGAGCAACCAGAAAACGTCCGGTTGCCTGCCGGAAGAGCGCGCCTGGCTGGACCTGCTGTTCCACCAGCACGGCTGGGTGGACAGTTACCGCCGCCTGAATCCCGAAGGTCAGGACTACACCTGGTGGTCCCAACGCGGACAGGCCCGAGCCAAGAACGTCGGTTGGCGCATCGACTATCAGGTGGTCAGCCCGGGTTTGGCCAGTCGCTTGGTTTCGAGCGCGATCCATCCCGAGCCGAAATTCTCCGATCATGCGCCGTACCGGGTGGACTATGGCCGCTGAGTCCAAGGTCCCCGAGACCAAAACCCCTGAAACCAAAGCCCCCGTCGGCGCCGCGGCAGTCTTCCGCAGTCTGGGACAGCCCAAAGTCCTGACGCTGCTGATGCTCGGTTTTGCCTCCGGTCTGCCGTTCATGCTGGTTGGCAACACGCTCGGATTCTGGTTGCGCGAGGCGGGTCTTGAGCTCTCGACGATCGGTTTCCTGTCCTGGGTCGGGATAGCCTATTCGGCCAAAGTGCTGTGGTCGCCGCTGGTCGACCAGTTCAACGCGCCCCTGTTCGGTGCCTGGCTTGGGCGACGGCGCGGCTGGATCGCGTTCACTCAGATCTTGTTGGCGCTCGCCCTGTTCGGCACCAGTCTGTTGTCGCCGGTCAGCCAATTGGTTGCGTTTGGCACGCTCATCCTGGTGGCCGCCATCGCCTCCGCGACGCAGGACATCGCCATCGATGCGCTGCGCATCGAAAGTGCCGATGACCCCGACCAATTGGGACTTCTGACTGCCGCCAGCCAGTTGGGTTACCGCACTGCCTTGCTGCTTACGGACGCGCTGATCCTGGTGGTCGCCGCTGATCTGGGCTGGCCGCTCTCGTACCAGGTCATGGCGCTGCTGATGGGTATTGGCATGTGGGCGACCTGGCGGGCGACCGAGCCCATGCGTCAAGTCCGACCGGTGGTCGACAAGTTGCCGGGAGTCACCCGCATGCCGGCCATTCTGGTTCGGCTGATCGATGGTCTGGTCGGGCCATTCGTGGCCTTCCTGCGCCAACACCGCGCCATGGCCGTCCTGATGCTGGTGACCATTTCCTTGTATCGCCTGGCCGATTTTGTGATGGGGCCGATGGCGAACCCGCTCTATGTCGACTTGAAGATGGACAAGGCGCTGATCGGTGAGATCCGGGCCTCCGTGGGTTTGATCGCGACGTTCATTGGCATTGCTGCGGCGGGTCTGTCGGCCATCCGGTTCGGCAGCGTGACGGCCCTGTTGATCGGGGCGGTGCTCGGCCCGGCGTCCAATCTCGCATTTGCATGGATGGCTTGGACGGGTCCGGATCTCGCGGTGTTCGCCAGCGCCATGGCCATCGATAATTTCTCGGCAGGTTTCGCCGGGACCGCCCTGGTCACCTATATGTCCAGCCTGACCAGTTTTGGCTACACCGCCACCCAATATGCGTTGCTCAGTTCGTTCTATGCCCTGCTCGGCAAGACCCTGAAAGGATTCTCCGGAGCTGCGGTTGAATCGCTCAAAGTCCACGGCAGCCTGATGGACGCTTATGCCTGGTTTTTCATCGGAACCGCGTTGATCGGGGTTCCCGCGGTCCTCGCCTGTGCTGTTTTGGTCTGGAGGACCGACAAGCGGCGATAAATCATGGACAGGCGGTATACCGACGAGACGTGATTCGCGGTTTCAATTTGTTGCGTGTGACATATAATTGCAAACTTCCTGTTGCAGGTGTCGTCATGCCAGACTTTGTATTGCGTGGAATCGAGGCCGACGTGGCCGAACGCATCAAGACCATCGCCCGCGAGCGCTCTTGGGCCATCAGCGACGGGATGCTGAATCTGGTCAAACAGGGTCTGGGCATGGGCGTTCAGGGTGACGAAACCGCCCGCAACCTGTCGATTACCGCTGTACCGATGCGAGATCTGTCGCGATCAAGCGGCCATTTCAGCAGTGTTGACGAGGACGAGGTCATGCGCGCAGCGATCGAAGCTTTCGAACGTTTGCCGGTGCAGGCCGTTTCATTCAGCTGATTGACCGGCCTTGATCGGCGGAAAGAGCGGGCCCGGGGCCCGCTTTTTTGTGGCCGCGTCAGCGCTTGCCCATGCATCGGCGTTGCGGCGCGGGAAATGAGCCGGATACGCTCAGCGTTCCGTTGACGGATTGATCGCTTGTGGAATTCCTGATCGCACTGCTGCTGAAGTTCTGGGTGATGATCTGGGGGTTGCTCACCGGTTCGATCACCAGCGTCCCGTTTTTCCGGCGGATCCTGCTCCGTCGCAGCCTGGGATCGCGGTTTGACGGACGTCAGTTGGAGTTGTCCACCGGTGACGTGCCGTTCCTGTTGCGCCAACTGGTCGTTCTGGCGCCTGACAGCCGTATGCGTTGGCAGGTCGTGTTCCGGTCGGCCGATATGGTGCTCAGCAAACACGACACCAGAATCCTGCGCCTGCCGGATTTTTGCCACGAGATCATCGTGGAAGCGGAACTCATCGATCTGCGCAAAGGTCGACGGGCCCATCTGTTCCGGCGTTTGCTGCCCCAAGTCGAGGTGACGACATGAATCCGGTTCGACTCATTCTGCTCTTGACCGTTTCGATCGTGTCGACCGGCTGCATTCGCGTGCGTGTCCACGATGCCGAGCGGCTTGGCCTCACGGTCTGTTCCGCGACCGAGCGGGTGCAGGAGCGTTGGGTGCTGTATCTCGGCCGGTCTCGCGCCGATGGCCAAACCGTCGATCAGACAGCGTGGCAGCAATTCCTCGACGAGGAGGTCACACTGCGGTTTCCGGCCGGGTTCACGTGGCTTGATGCCCATGGCCAGTGGCGCGGCGACGACGGCAAGACCTGGCAGGAACCGAGCTTCCAGCTGATCCTGCTGACGGATGGAGATCAGGCCGAACGTATTGCCGCAGTCAGTCGCGCTTACCTCGAACGTTTCCAGCAGCAGGCGGTCCTCCGAGAGCGGGATCGCATTTGCAGCGTACTTGACCCACACACCGGATCTGAACCATGAGTGCCCTGTCTGTCCGTGAAGCCAACCTGGATGACCTCGAGATCGTCGCTGGTCTGTTCGACGGCTACAGGCAGTTCTATCAGCAAGCCTCCGATCTGGATGGCGCCCGCCGATTCCTGCGCGATCGCTTCGAGCATGGGCAATCGACGATCTTCCTCGCCACAATCGATGGCCGTGCTGCCGGATTCACGCAGCTCTACCCGAGCTTTTCGTCGGTCAGCATGAAGCGGTTGTTCATCCTCAACGATCTGTTTGTGGCGCCCGACTGCCGGCAGCAGGGTGTGGGACGAGCGCTGCTCGACGCCGCGGCGCGTTATGGGCGAGCGTTGGGTGCCAAGGAATTGTTGTTGCAGACGGCCATCGACAACCTGGCAGGACAAGCGCTCTACGAATCCAGTGGCTGGATTCGCGACCAATCCTTTTACGTCTACGAACTGTCCCTGACGTCGTAGCAGGACATCACCGGATGAACACCGCAACCTGCAGTAATTGCAGTCAACCCTTGACGGGCCCGTTCTGCTCACAATGTGGGCTGCGCCAGCCCTCTGGTCGACTCACGATGGTCGGCTTGCTGCGCGATCTGGCGGCCCGGATCGTCGATATCGAAAGCGGCTTTGTGCGAACACTCGTGGGTGTGGCGCTTCGTCCGCAAGCCACCATCCAGGGCTGGCTGGACGGACGCCGCAAACATTTCATGCATCCGTTTGCGTTGCTCCTGATCTGCGCGACCGCGTCGGTTATGGCGATCCAGATTCTCGGCGATTCGTTCTGGAACGAATTCCGTACCACCATGGCAACCTTCAGCAAAATAGACGATGCGGAAGCCAAGGCCAGATTCGCCAGTTTCTACGAAAGCGCGTACATGCTCATGCCCTATTGGATGCTGGTGTTCTGCTTGCCGATTGCGGTGAGCCTCAGACTGATGTTCCCCCGCCGTGGCAAATCCGTTGCCGAATTCTGGGCTGTCTCCCTATATGCGATCTCACTCGGCATCGCGCTGGATATTCCCCTGACACTGATCCTCGCATGGTCGAAGATCACGATCGCAGATCAGATGCTGGCGACCAACGTGTTGCTCATGGGCACCCAGATCATCGTCCAGGGTCGTTTCATGTCCGGCGGCTGGACCGCCTGGTTACGGGTATTGTTGGCCAGTCTGCTCGGGTATCCGCTCGCCGGCGTCCTGCAGCAGACCATCGCCTACTCGTACGCCTACGCATGACCAAGATCAACATTCATCAAGCGACGCGGGACCATGTGCCCGGCATCCAGCGTGTTCGCGCAGCGGTCCGGGAGAACCGCCTCGTGTCGCGCACGATCGCCGACAGCGAAGTGATCGAAGCGATCGAATCCACAGGCCGTGGGTTTGTTGCGCTGGTCGACGGCGAAGTGGTCGGTTTCTCGATCGGCCATGCCACGACCGGCAACATCTGGGCGCTGTTTGTGGATCCCGATTTCGAAGGTCTGGGCATCGGGCGCAGACTGTTTGACGTACTGCTCGGTTGGCTAGGCGAACAGGGTCTGAAGGAACTGCAGCTCAGTACCGATCCGGGGACCCGCCGAACGGTTCTATCGCGCATGCGGTTGGCAAAGCCAAGGCATCGATGCGCAAGGCGAGATGCGGTTCACGTTGTCACTGCCCACCTAAACCCCTTCTCCCGTAAAACGGGAGAAGGTGGCCGAAGGCCGGATGAGGGAGAGATTGGCGCGAAGCTTCGGCGAGAGAAGGTGGCTTGACGGCCGGATGAGGGCAAGTCTGGTGCGAAGGTTCGGCGGAGCAATCAATCCCGGCCCGAATTCCCAACGCCCGTCATTGCGAAGACCGCGAAGCGGGCTGTGGCAATCTCATTCTTGCCTCGGACTTGATCGCAAGCACGAGATTGCCGCGCCCTTCGGGCTCGCAATGACACGCGGTTTTTGATGAACACTTTGCTGGAGAAGGTGGCTTGACGGCCGGATGAGGGCAAGTCTGGTGCGAAGGTTCGGCGGAGCAATCAATCCCGACCCGAATTCCCAACGCCCGTCATTGCGAAGACAGCGAAGCGGGCTGTGGCAATCTCATTCTTGCCTCGGACTTGATCGCAAGCACGAGATTGCCGCGCCCTTCGGGCTCGCAATGACACGTGCTTTTTTGATGAACGCTTTGCTGGAGAAGGTGGCTTGACGGCCGGATGAGGACACAGCCACTGCGATCATTCAAAACCGTTCGCAAACAGGTTGTCCACTGTGCCCGGCAGGGCCAGGCGCCAGGCTCCACGACCCAGCGTGCCCGCATACAACGCGTTCTGACTCGGCACGTAGCGAAGATCGAACACCAGGACATTCGGCAATGCTTCACCCAACAAGGTCCACGTGCTGGAATTCGGGGTCGTCAAGTAGACGCCTGAGCGAGTCCCCACGGCAATCAGGTCGCCCCCGGGTGACTCGACAAATTCCGCTGTCCGAAAATCAGCGGAGCTGATCGTGAGCAAATTCCCGGTGATGTCGGTCCAGCTGGTGCCGCCAGTCGTGCTGCGGAAGACCTGATTGTCGTCCACCGCAAAGACCAGATTGCCATCGTCAGGGTCGACAGACACGTCGGTTACGGTCGCGGCCCCGGCTCCCAGTGCAGTCGTCGCGGCAAACGCGCCACCGCCCGTCCGCTTGAACACAGCACTGCCGCTGCCGATATAGGCCAGGCCTGCGTCGCTGCGAATACCGTAAGCCATTGCGTTGCGGTTGGCGCCCGGTGCGCCGATCGTCGTCAAGGTCAGGCCTGAAGCAGCGTTGGCGTTGTTCACCTCGTACGTCGTGCCCGAACCACCGATCAGCAGACGGCCAGAGTTCGCCACGTTCAATTCGATCGGCGTCACGAATTGCGCATCAGCGATCCCGGGTACCCCAACATTGGCAAGCAATGCATTCACGGCGCTGTAGGTTTGGCGGGTTGGCCCACCAAAGTTCTGGGAAGACAGGTAACGAAAGCTGGAGGTAACACTGGTCCGGTCATCGGCCAGCACATCCCCGCCGTCGCCACCATTGATGAATCGCCAGATCGGATTCACGTTGGTCTGCTGGATGTGAGTGCCGTTGTCCTGTGTCCCGGCAATCAGGATGTCGGACACGCCATCGTGGTCGAGGTCGTGGATCTCCATGACGGCCAGATTGCCGATGACCGAAGTCCAGGCGCCGGTATTCGTGCGCGGGGCCAGGCGGCGGTAGACGCCACCGTCATCGGTGCCGAGCAAGGTGCCAGCGGCATCAAAAGCCAAGTCGCGGCTGTCCGCATGCGGCGCGGTACTGTTGGCGTTGCCATCGACGATGGAGGTGAACTGGGCGCCCAACGCCAGACTTGCGTTGCCGCGATGAACATTGCCCGTGAATGGACCGACCGTAATGCGGTCGCCCGCGACATACACGATGTTCGAGTCGGTTGGATCCGCGGCAATGGCAGTGTTGACGCCGCCCTGGCCGCCCGGATGTACGGCCGGGACATCCATCGCCGTCCAGTTCGCTCCAAAGTCCACCGAACGGAACACGCCGGCGAGAGCACCGCCATTCACGACTGCCAGAAACAGGACACCACCGGGGCCCACAGCCAGCCGCATGTTGCTGGTCGACGAACTGAGCCCGGTGACGCCAGTGGTCGCGTTCGTCCAGGTGGCGCCGTTGTCGATACTGCGTTGAACGGTAGGGGTCGCGCCGCGGACTGTCAGGTAGAAGCGGCTCGTGTTCGTCGGGTCGCCAATCAGATCGGAATTGGCGCCGGTGGGCAGACCACCCGTACCGGAGACCAAGGTCCAAACGGCACCTGTATCGACACTTCGAAACAACCCGGCCGTCGTGGCGGCCATCAGCACGCTGCCCCGTGCTGCCACGGCCAGCACCTTGCGGCCAAGCAGGGTGTTGCCGCCGAGCAGGGTCCAGGTGGTGCCGCCATTGGTGGTGCGGTACACGCCGAGTTCGTCGTCACCACGCTGAGCGAAGTTGCTCAGGCGACCGATACCGGCGATCAGCGTGTTTCGTGTCCCGTCCGACAGGTCGTATTCAATCGATGTAGTCGATTGCGACGGCAACGAATCGGTCTGTGCCACCCAGGTCGGGTTCGCGGCCTGCGCATTCGTGGTTTTCCAGATTCCGCCGTTCACGGTCGCGGCATACAGGATGTTTGAATCGGTCGGGTGCGGCGCCACCGCATTCACCGCGCCACTCACCAGATTGTCGGGCGGCACGTCGACCTGCGCACTTCGTGTGGGTGCGGGTCCGACGGACACCCAAACTGGGCCAGACCCGCGTTGCTCGGGCCTTGGCGGTGGCAGGGTCTGTTCGCGCCACTCGGCCGGGTCGACCGGTTCGGCATCGGACAGGTCGTCCTCGATAGCCTGCGTGGCGGCACGGAACGGCATCACAGAGTGCTCCATGCCGGTACACACCAGACTTTCAGCGGACGCCGCAAGCGACGAAAAAGTGAGACCAATCAGACAAACAGGCAACAGAGCACGCGCGCGCATGGCTCAAACGTCTCCGTCGGTCAGCCAGCCTTCGCCGGAACCACGTTGGTCAACCTGGTCGGTATCCAGCACTGCTCCCGCAGGTACGGAATCGGCACCTTTCAAGTGGTAATAGATCGGGCCGAAATCCGGGTCGACGGTGGCGCGGAACAACTGTTCAAAACTGTCGATCACAAAATACGTTTTCTGGAACGTGTCGATGCGGTAACGCGTGCGCATCACGCGCTCGACGTCAAAGCCGATGCGATTCGGTGCGGCGGATTCGAGGCTGTGGATCGACTCGCCCTTCGAAGACAGGATACCGGCGCCATAAATGCGCAAGCCCTCTTCACTGCGGATCAGTCCGAACTCGACGGTGTACCAATACAGCCGAGTCAGGTTGGCGAGTGGCTCGTTGCCGAACGTCGAGGCACGCACACCGCCGGCCCCATAGGCCTGCATGTAGTTCGCAAACACCGGGTTCATCAGCAGCGGCACATGCCCGAACAGGTCATGGAACAGGTCTGGTTCGGCGATGTAATCGATCTGGTCCGGACGGCGGATCCACCAGGTCACCGGGAACTCGCGATTCATCAGATGCTGGAAAAACGTCAATTCGGGCAGCAGGCCTTCGACCGCAACCAACCGCCAACCGGTTGCCTTGATCAGATGTTGGTTGAGTTCTTCGAACTTGGGAATCCGGGCGTCACTCATGCCCATCGCACTCTGGTTCTCCAGAAACTCGCGGCAAGCGCGGCCCTTCAGTATCTCCTGCTGACGCTGGAACAGAATTGACCAGGTGCGGTGATCATCGGCGGTGTACTGGTCCCAGGGCTGTTCGACCACGGTGGTCGTGTAGACCGGCACATAACCCTTGTCGGTCATCTGATGTTCAACGCGGCGAGGGGCTTCCATGGCAGGCTCCAGAGGACGATCCGCCAATGTTAGCGCGACCGGGAATCGGGCGCGTTCGGTACCTTCAGCCTACGTCCGCATTTGCCGGATCAACACGCCGCGTCAGCACGCCCAGCCAAAACACGATCCACGCCGCGACGCAGGGCCACAACAGGTAGCGCAACTCGGCCGAAGGAGCGATCCAGGCGTAGGGTGCGGCATACAGAAACGCGCTGGCCATCAGAGCCATGCGGGCACCGGACGGCCGCCACACCAGCATCGATAGAATGGCCAGCCCGACATAAAGCACAGGCGCTGCTGCGCCGACCCGGAACAGTTTGTCGACCACGGTCCGCCAGATCGGAGCAGCAGCCCGCTGCGGCACTTCGAGCACAGGATTGTCCGCCATCACCGATTGCCCCGGATGTTCCGCTTGGCCCCGTAACATCGGCTCACGGTAGGTGCCCCAAAGTGCCTCCGTCAAACGCCAGCGTTGTTGCCAATAGGCCGGCTCATCCAAGATCAGAATCCAGGCCGAACGTAATGCGGACGATTGCTCAGGCGTCAACGGCGCAACGGTCGGATCGGACACACCCGATTGAGTTCCGGAGAACAGGCGCGTCGCGGAATAAGGGTGCCAGGCTGCCCGGAGTTCGGCCACTTTCAGGCCAGGGCCCGTCAACTGAGGCGGGATCAAGGACGGTGAATCGTCTGTACGTGTCGCGATACTCACCGCTTGCAGGTCATACAGGAATGTCACGGCCCAGGTGTCCAGCCGCGTGGTCACCGTGTGATCCCGAATTGTGCCGGCCGTCAGTGCCAACAAGGCCAGGACAAATCCACAAGCGGCCGTTCTCCAGAACCCACTCCGGACCAACGGCATCAGCCCCCACCAAAGGATCGGCGGCAAGGCGAGCAGGGCATTGTGCCGCGTGAGCGTCGCGGCAAGACAACTCAGCAGCAAGATGGCAACAAGTGCCGCGCGTGCCTTCGGGCCAACGACCCGATTCAGCGATGCAGCCGAGGCACTCGCCCACAACAGGCAGGCCAGCAACAGCACGTCACTCCAGATATGGGGCGCGACAATCAGAAACACCGGACACAGCGGCAACACCAGCGCCGCAACCCATCGACGTGATGCCGAAGCCGTGCGCCAAAGCTCAGATCCCAGCCAACCAAAACCGACACTCAGCAGTGTCCCCAACAGCACGCGGATCCCGGTCGTGCCCTCGCTGAAGCCCAGCATCCAATGCCAGAGTTTAGGCAGCAGCACACCCGAGATATCGACATAACGATCCTGTCGTGCCGACCAGAACGCAACCGCCGAATCAAAGCTCAGATAACCCGGATGCGTGACCCAGAACAATGCGGCGATCGCCAACGCGGGCAGGAACCATGGTGCTGGTCGGAACATCGAAGCGGCAGTCATGCCCCATGATAAGGGCCTCGCCAAAAGAAAACCCGGCCCCGCGGCCCCCGGTGCGCCGCCCCCCCGGTTGCGGGCCCCCCCCCCCTTCTCCCTTTTCCCCCCGGGGGCCGGACAAACCTCGCCGGTCCTTGGGGGGGGGTGGTTTTGGGCCCCCCCCCCTTTCGGGGCCGGGGGGCCCCGTCGAACCCCCCGTTCTTGTTTTCTTACCCGGCCGCGGGGGTCCGTCGGCCCCTCCCCTTTTCTTTGTTCGCTCCCCCGTCCGCCCCCAACCCCCCCTTTCCGCCAATCTCCTTGTTTTCGCTTCCCTGGCTCACGCCGTGCTCCCAAATTTTCTGGTTGTGCCCCCCGCCCCCAGTCCCCGGGCTCAATCGTGGTTTTTCGGCCCTTTTTTGGTTTGGGCCGGCCTCCCGCCCCCCGTTTTGCCCTCCCTTCCTTCCGCGGGTTCCCGTTCCCAACCCCCGGCCCGGGATTCCTTTGGCCCGGGCCCCTCGGAATTTTCTCCAATTGTTCCCCGCCCCTGTGAACCCGTTCCTTCTTCTGGTGTTTCTGGTTTCCTCTCTCGCCCGCCGAAAAGCCCGAAAATCCGGGATCCTTTCTCCCGTTCCTTTTTTTTTTTCCCCCCGGGTTTGCCGGGCCGGGGCCCCGGTTTTTTTCGTCGTGGCCCTGTCCTCCGGGGCCCCCGGCCTTCGGGGGGTGCGGTTTTCTCTCTTTTTCTCCCCCGCCCGGGGGCCCGGCCGCGGCGGGATCGGACCTCCGGCCCCAACGCCATCGCCCCGAAGGGCGATGGGCCTACCGTCGTCAAAACCGGCGCAATCTCACGAGTGCGAGTCCAAACAGCGCCAGTGCGAGGACCAGCAGGGCCGGTCGTCCGGCCAACGGAATCGTCAGCGGTGTGTCGTTGTCCATAATCACACCTGTGCCGACTGCGTCGGCCAGAACAACGTCGGGTGGCGCGGGCTGAACGTTCGTGAGTGTCACGATTACGGTCTCGGAGCCTTCGGTACCGGTATCACCCACCATCGGCACGGTGATGGTTGCGCTGGTCGCCAAGGGTGGGAACGTCACTTGACCGCTGACCGCCGTGTAATCGAGACCGTTGGTTGCCGTGCCGTCGCTGCTTTGGAAATCAGCGGTGACGGGTCCCTGCACCGGATTGCTGAGCCTGGCGGTCAATACCAGCGGCGCGCTGCCGATATTGGGTTCCACAGCGCTGCCATCTTCAAGACGAAGTTGGGTGCTGTCGTCATTGTTGATGGTGCCGGTGGCTTCCGCATCGAGCAAGGTGATCCCACTCGGATTCGACAATTGGACCATCATCGTCTCGGCAGATTCGACAATGTTGTCGGCGATCACCGACACATTGAGGGTGGCGTTCAAGCTGTTCGCGGGAATGGTGACAACGCCGGAAGCGGCGACAAAATCAGTGCCGCTATCCGCGCTCTGGGCAACGGTTTGATAGCTGACATCGACCGGGCTCTTGCTTGGTGCACTCAGACTCAAGGCGAACGAGAGTGTTGTATTGGTGCCGGTGCCCTCAACGACTGTGGCGTCGGCGATGGTGAGGTTGCTGCCGTCGTCGTTCAGTGCGATGCCGGTGGCGGTCGCCGACGCAAGCGTCACCGTTCCGGCCGGTACGCCGCTAGCACTCAGATTGCCGAGCAGCAACCGCAGCTGCTGATTGGGCTCGACATCAAGATCGCCAACCAAATTGACGCTCACGTTGGCAAGAGTGCTGCCGGGCCCAAAGCTCACTGCTTGTGAAGTCAGTGCCAGGTAGTCGTTGTCCGACAATGTCGCGTTGTTGAACGGATTGGCGTCGTTGCCGTCTGCGCTGTCGACGATCAGTGCCACCGTCCCTTGCACGGGGTTGCTCAGTGTCAGCTGGAAATTGAGCGCCGTATTGCCGCCATTGCCCTCCGCCACAGCAGGCGCATTGACCGTCACTGTGGCCGTGTCGTCGTTGTTGATTTGACCCACTGCCACATTGTCCCCAAGGAAACCGCCAACAGGCAGGCTGAGTGTCAGGCTCAAGTCTTCATTGGCCTCAACCTGGGTCTCCGACAGCACCGGAACCGAAATGGTCGCCGCAACCGCCGAGGCGGGAATGATCAGAGTCCCGTTGCTCGTGCTGTAGTCCAAACCGGCAGCCGCGCTGCCGGCACTGGTTTGATACTGCACTGACACCGGGGTCTTGCTTGGGTTGGACAGGCTGACCGTGAAATCCAGCGTGACGCCGCCGGCATCACCTTCCGTCACTGCGGCGTCGGCGACGCTGATCACGGTGCCATCGTCGTCCTGGATCAGTCCGTTCGCGGCAGCAGGCAGGATTACATCAGCTGCATCGACCCCGGATGGCAAAACGGCAGGACCGAGGAGAAGTCGCAACCCTTGGTCGGGTTCGACCTTGTTGTCGCCATTGACGTCGATGTTGACGAACTGAGGTGCCACGCTCCCACTGGCGAAACTGATCTGCCCGACCGCCGCGCTGTAGTCATTGTCGGCGACTGTGGCGTTCAGCGTCGCGTTGCCGTTGTTGCCGTCTGCGCTCTGAAACGCAATACCGAGTCCACCTTGCACAGGATTGCTCATCTGCACCAGGAAACTCATCGTCGTGACCCCAGCGTCACCTTCATCAACAGCCACATCGCCGATGCTCAGCGTGGTCTGATCATCGTTGAGGATGGTGCCAATGCCCAAAGCGTCGTCGAGTACGGCGCCATTGGTTGGACTCGACAGCGTAACGCTGAACGACTCATCGGCCTCGACCGTGATGTCGGTGCTGAGATTGACGTTGACGGTCTGACTGGTGGTCATCGGCGTAAAGGTCAGTACGCCAGCCTGGCTTGTGAAGTCGCTGCCGGCATTGGCGGTGCCGGCGCTGGTCGCAAAGGACACCTGGGTATTGACTGCCGGCGCTGGCAGGATCGCAACAGTGAAGCTCAGTGTGCTGACGCCACCGGTGCCTTCCGTCAGGCTGACGTCGTTGATCGACAACGCACTGACGACACCCGATGTTTCGGCCGCCGCTGTGCCGGCAAGGATCGTGAGTGCGAGAGAGAGCAGCGAGCTCCGGGACGTAAAGTTACTCATTGGGGTTGACGTCCTCGAGACCATTCAGGAAAAGACCCATGGGGTCGGTGTCGGTGGCGGTGTTGTTGGCGGAGACCGGATCGCTGTTCGGTGCGATGACCCCAATTGATGCCGATTGGGTGATCGGTGCTTCCGGATTGACCGGCGCACTTGCCGTGATCGTGTAGACGAGCACGCCGCCGGCGCCCAAGCTCACCTCGGTGTCGATATTGCCTGTGCCGGACACGGGGCCGCACTGGGCTGGCCCGGCTCGCAAACACTGGAAGCTGGCTCCGATCAAACTGGGCGATATCGGCACCTGAACCCGGCCCACTGCGGCATCCGGCCCCAGATTGTCGATCGTCACCTGATAGTTCAGAGTGCTGCCGGCAGTGATGATCTCCTGACCATTGCCGATGCGAACGCGCAGATCGCTGCTGCTGGAGCTGTCGGTGATGACGATCGCCAGGCTGCTGGTACTGCTGAGATGGTTGCTGTTGTTGGGCACAAACGTTGAATTGATGGTCTTGTAGCCCTTGGTCGTGAACTGGAGCGCACAACTTCCGGTCCCGCCAACAAGCGTCGCCACGCAGTTGCTGGATCCCGAACTCAGATTGACTGAGCCTGTGGGCACACCACCTCCGGGGGCTTCGACCTGCAAGCTGACACTGATCGTACGCGGGCCTGTGGTGCCCGGATTGGCGTCAGATGCCAGGTTCAAACGTGTCGCCGCCGGCAACACCTGCTGGGTGAACAGAGTGAACTCGCTCGCCGCATTGTTTCCATCGCCGGCGTATCGTGCCTTCAGCACCGGGTTGCCAACCGAAAGCGTGCTGGTCACCAGACTCGCACTGACTACATCGCCGCTGCCGACCAGAGCAGCCGTGCCGATCACTGCATCATCGGCCAGGAACTCGATGGCACCGGTCGGTGCGAACCCGCTCAACTCCGCGCTCAGTGTCACCGTTTGCCCGAATCGGCTGGGTGACAGACTGGAGCCCAAAGCCAGACTGGTCGATGTGCGGTTGACGATCACGTCAAACTCGACCGTGGCGGGCAGGCCGCAGTTGTCCACCAGGCGCACCGCAAGCCGATGTGTGCCCACTGGCGACGCATTGGCCAGGTTGATCCGGCCTTGGGTATCGATACTCGCCAGACCGGTGTAGGTGCCGACTGACTGCAGAACGACACTCGACACACTTCCATTGTCCGCCAATGCGGCACTGGGGATGACGGTCGTGCTGCCGTTCAATCCAAGTGTGGCCGTGGTGTATGACACTGTGGGTTCCGTATTGGGGAGCACGTCAACGCTGACATCGAGCTCATTACCCTGGCGACCGTCACTGACGGTCAGATGAACCGGGTTGGCGCCGAGCCTTGCACTGCAGCTGGCACTCATCTGGGCCTGCACTGTGCCGTTGTTGTTGGCCAGCGCCGACAGATTGAGTCCGCTCGCGACCGATGTGGCGTTCACACTCAATGTCCCCGCGGCCGACTCACCGTCGGCAACACTCGCCAGTGTGGTCAATGCGTTCGCACTGCCCTGACGCAGGCTGGGCGTCGCGGCGGTGATCGTCGGCGGTGTATTGACCAACAATTCGAACTGGACATCGGTATTGGCACCGCAATTGTCGGTCGCGCGAATCGTGATGTTGTGGGCGCCAGCCGGTGCAGCATTGCTGATGCTGACCACACCCGAGGCATCGACGGCGATCGTGCCTGTGTAGGTACCGGCATTCAGCACGGACACGGTGGTACTTCCGTTGTCGGTCAGCGCCACGCTTGGCGTGATCACGAGACTGCCGCCCGGCGCGACGATTCGGTTCGGGTAAGCGAGACTGGGGAAGCTGTTCGCCACAACCTGGACACCGACGTTCGCCGGCGAGCTCGTTCCGGCCGCATCGGTTGCAGTCAGTACGAAGCTGTTGGCACCGACCGTTGCACTGCAGCCAGCGTCGAGCAGCGCTGAGATCGTGCCATTGTTGTTCGTCAGCGTGCCGATATTGAGCCCGCTCGGCACTCCGCTCGTGGCCACGACCAAATTGGCGGCTGCGGTCTCCAGGTCGGCAACAGTCCCCAAGGTGCTGACGCTGGCCGGGCTTCCCTGCTGCCGCGTCAAACCCACAGCCGCGTTCACGGTCGGTGCCGCGTTGACCGCCAGCGTGAAACTGCTGTCGGTGCTGATGCCACAGTTGTCCGTAGCCCGAATCGTGATCGTATGGCTGCCGGAAGGTGCAACATTCGAGAGTGATACCAACCCGGCACTGTCGACGCTGATGGTGCCGGTATAGGTTCCGGCGTTCTGAACCACCACACCGGCAATGTTGCCGTTATCGGTGAGCGCAACACTGGGCGTTACGGTCAATGCCGCATTCAACAACGAGGACTGATCGGCGTAGGAGAACGAAGGCGCGGTGTTCGCGAGCACGTCGACATTCATGCTTGTGCTGTTGCTCTGCCGACCGTCGCTTACCTGAAGCGTGACCACGTTGGTGCCTACGCTTGCGCCACAGGATGCACTGAGCGGCGCCGCAATGTTGCCGTTGGTATTGCTGATCGACCCCAAAGTCAGACCGGCGGGAACCAGCGTTGCAGTCACGTTGAGTGCCGAAGCGGCCGATTCGCCGTCGGCGACCGTGGCAAGAGCCTGTGCGCTTGGCGGGCTACCTTGGCGCACGCTGGGGGCAGCCGCGGTGATGGTGGGCGGCGTGTTGACCAGCAGCTCAAAACTCGCGTCGGTCTGCGCGCCGCAGTTGTCCGTGGCACGCACCGTGATGGTGTGGGCACCGGCTGGCGCGGCATTACTGATGCTGATCAGACCCGCTGCGTCGATCGAGATCGTCCCGGTGTAAGTCCCCTGGTTCGAGATCACGACGCCGACGCTGCCGTTATCGGCCAATGCGGTGGCGGGTGTGATCGCGAGACTCGCACCTGGCGCGACGATCTGACTCCCGTACGCCAGTGTTGGCGCGCTGTTGGCGCTGACCTGAACGACGACGCTGGCATTGCTGGTGCTGCCGGCACCATCGGTCGCCGACAGGCTGAAGCTGTTTGCCCCAAGCGTTGCGGTGCATGCAGCCGCCAGATTGGCGCTGATAGAGCCGTTGACGTTGCTGAGCGTGCCGACAGACAGACCGGCAGGTACCCCAACGAGCGAAGTGGTGATCGAACCCGCAGCGGTCTCCTGATCAAACACGGTGCCAAGAACTGCGTTGCCCGCCGGGCTTCCCTGCTGGCGTGTCAGCCCTGTTGCTGGAGTGACCACCGGAACCGAGTTCACGGCGAGGACGAAGCTGGCGTCCGTGTTGACGCCGCAATTGTCGGTCGCGCGGATGGTGATCGTGTGATTGCCGGAGGGTGCGATGTTCGACAAGGACACGACGCCGGCGGAATTCACGCTGATCGTTCCGGTATAGGTGCCGGCACTCTGCACGCTGACGCTGGTGACACTGCCGGTATCGCTCGGGGCGACACTCGGCGTCACGCTCAGACTGCCACCCGGTGTCGCCGACTGATTGGTGTAAGCCAGAGCCGGCGCCGTATTCGCGCTGACGTTGACCGTCAGATTGGCGGTGTTGGTGAGAGCAAACGGATCAGTAACCCGGAACACAACGGTATTGGCGCCCGTGCTTGCCGAACAACTGGCGTTGACGACTGCCGAGACGGTACCGCTGGTGTTGGTGATGCTGGTGACGCTGATGCCACTGGGCACTGTCGTTGCCGTGACGGTCAGACTCCCGGCAGCACTTTCGGCGTCGGCCACGGTTGCGACGGTCGCAGCACCAGCCGTGCTGCCGGCCTGCCGCGCCAACGCTCCGGATGCGGTGATGGTCGGGGCAGTATTGATGCCGACCCCGCTGACCGAGATGTCGAAGGGATTCTCGTTGGTATCGCCGTTGACGATATGGATCGCGGCGTTGCGCGTTCCCGTCGCGGTGGGCGTGAAGCGAAGCACAAACGTTGTGTTGCTGCCCGCCGCAACCGAACTCGACGGCGGCGTGGTCACCACGAATTCGGTCGATTGTGCGCCATCAATGTTGATTGCTCCGACGCTGAGCGCTGCCTGACCGGTGTTCCGGATCGTGAACGTCAGGCTGGTGTTGCCCGAGATTGACGTTGCCGAAGCTCTTGCTGCCGCCATCGGCAATATCGGTGCCTGCGGGTTGCTCGACCACGATCTCAGGTCGTGGCATTTCCTGCGTGGCGGCCCAGAGTTGCTGATTGCCGCTCGGTCCGGTCGGCCTGTGATCGAAAAGCGCCAGCCCATAACGGTAGTTGGTCAGCGCCCCCGCAAAAACATTGGCAGTGGCTGCATTGCCGCGATAGAGCAAGCCGGTGAACCAACTGCTGCCGGTGGCGCCGGGCAGATAGGCATAACGAAGCTCCACGCGCGTGGTGTCGAAGTGCGCCAGAAACAGATCCCCGAAGTCGTTGAGACTGAGCGAATCCGCCTCGACACGACCGACGAGGTTGCCGTTGATCTGCGTTGACGTAAACGAGCCGCCGACATTGTGGTGATAGAACAGTTGATTCAGGTAGTTGCTGCGAACGACATGAACCTTGTCGGCAGCGTCCAGCAACATGCTGATCGAACGACCCTGATCCTGACTGGTCGCTCCCGCGGCCAGAACCGTCGGCGCCGGAAAAGCGCCGGACACATTGTTGACGTACATCAGGCTGCCGTCGGTGCCGGCTCCGTTGGTTTCCGCCTCGAACACGATATGGATCCTGCCGGCCGAATCGATATCGAGATCCGGGTCGCTGACCTCGTTGCTGCCTGTGTTGGAATAGACATCAGTGCCCGCCCATGCCGTGCCATTGAAGCTGAGCAGGCGCAATTTCTCGATGCGGGCGCCATTCGCGTCGGAATACACGTACACGATATGCGGTCGGTTGCTTGGGTCGGTCTTGATCTGCGCGTCCGCCGTATTCTTGAAACCGTTCGGATCGGTAAAGGTCTCGAGCTTGGTAAAGGACCAGCTGCCGCTCGCGCCAGTGGGGCTGGTTGCGTACCAGACGCCACGTTCGCTGGTTGAGCCGCTGCCAATCGATCCTCGTAGCGCGACATGAAAGCGACCCGTGCCGTCGATCGCCAGAGATACCTGGCCACTGACGGTGTCCACGGTCGGAATCTGCGCCCGCGTGAAACTGCCGACTGTTGTCCAGGTCGCACTTGGCCCCGGATTGTCATACCGGATGAGCTTGTATTCCGCGTTCGCCTGGCTGCCCTTGATCCAGATTCCGAAGACCTGGTCGCTGCTGTTGCGCGCCATCGACACAAAGGGTGCATCGACTGTGCCGACCGCCTCAACCGACACCCAGGGTGCCGGACACGTCGGGCAAACATCGCGCGTCACGGTAATCAGATAACTCTTGGTGGTCACGCCATCCTGCGCCGTCACTACGACGCTGATGTCGTTGAGCCCCGTGATCAGGTTGATCGCTGCGCTGGCGGTGCCGGACGTCACCAAGGTGCCATTCACCCTCACCGTCGCGCCGGATTGAGCCACGGTCGGTGTCACCGTCATTTGTGTGACGCCATTGCCGACACTGGCCGTGTAACTCTGCTGGCCTGCTGAAAACGCCGGCGCCAAAGTGCCAGCGCTGATGCTGAGTGCGCTCAGGTTGGCGTCCGAAGTGGCGCCGGCGGAGCCGAAGCGGCCGATTTCGGCAAAACCTGTCGAGACCGCGCTGTCGCCCGCTATGAACATGTCGCCATTGCTGGCAACCTGCATGGCCTTGAAGCCAACCAACTGGGCGCCGAGTCGATCACGGAAATCAGTCCGATTGATCACGACGCCTGTCACGGCGTTCAACTTCAACGTGGTCAGCGTGCGGCCCGCGGGCGTAAGGGAAGCGCGTCGAACCGGCGGCATAGACGGTGCCGCCAACGACCCGCAGGTTCGACAACGACTCGAACGTTGTAGCGTCATCTCCGGTAAAGGTTGCGGTCCAGCCGCCATTGCCTGCGTCATACAAACCATTGCTGAGATTGAGTCGTGCCAGGAAGATGTCAGTCGCGGAAGCGGCCGACGCGTAGGATCCGGTGCCGATGTAGGCGTGCGTGGTGTCGACGTCAATGGCATTGCCGTTATCGGACCCGTTGATCGGGCTGTTGATCAGGGTCTGCCAGAGCCGGACCCCATCGGTGTCGCGGAATCGGGCAACTGCGATGTCGTTGTTGTTTCCGCTTCCCTGCGCCAAACCCGAAACGATCAGATCGCCCGAAGCCGCATCGATGCGGCCATTTCCCCAGTTCGTGAAACTTGCAGCGCCTGGTCCAACCGAAGTGACCGACCATACCTGCGTACCGCCGACGTTATATTTAGTGGCCAACGCTCCGTTGAAGCCGTTGGTGTATCCGACTGCGAAGATGTCGCCGTCCGCGCTGGTGAAGACGTTCGAATATTCCTGAAACGCGCTCTCCTGGTTCGATTGCCACATCAAGGCGCCCGTGGAAGCGTTCAGCTTGACTACTCGCCCGCCGTTGCCAAGTGTTGTCGTGATCTGCCCGACGACCACGATATTGCGCGCTGCGCCATCCTGCACAAAGCTCAATGCACGGGGCTCGTCATTACCGTTCTGAGTGTGATTGTAGGTGTGTGCGCCGGCCCAGCCGTTGCTGCCGTTGCTGCCATTCAACTTCATCACATACCAGTTGAGTTGCTGGCCCGTCACGGTCGAACGTCCGCAGAAATACACATCCCCGTGACCGGATCGGCGATCAGGTCATTGACGGTTTCGCCGGTACCGCCTCCGTCGAGGCGGCGCGACCAGACCACGACACCGTCGCTGCCGCGGATGCGATAGACCATGAAGTCACGAGTGGCCGAACTGGCGCCATTCAAACCGCCGACGATGATGTCGCCGTTGTCCAGCAAGGCGGTGTGACGAGCGTTGGTCGTCTCCGAAGCGTTCTGCAGGATATCCCGCCACAGAACGTCTTGCGCCCACGCGCCGACACTGAAGACCATCAACGCCGCAAATGCGGTCATTGCCCGTACGAATCGATTATTCACCCTGTTCCCCTTTAAGCCCGCCAATTCTGTGAACTGTGACTCAATCAGATCACATATGCATGTGTTCGGGATGTCTTGGCACGCAGACGCACCAAGAGTCGAAACGATCCATCTCGGCAGCGCCCGGAAAAATATCCAATCAATCAATGCGATATGGCGATTCAATCGCCATTCCGAAGTGCCTCGATGGCGATGGATGAACTCGTTTTAATGTACGGCGCCGATCAGACGGGCGGGTCGACGACGGACGCCATCTGGTGTCGCAAGGCGCCACCATCGTCCTCGCCGCCACCGGCCAATCCATCGAGAACACCCTGCCGATTGGCCGCCGGGTGATTCTGGCTGAGCTTGAACTTGGCTTCGATTCGCTCGATCCTGATCTCGATGCCGACAATCGCGTTCAGTAAGCCATCGATGTAATCGGTAGGCGCATCGTCGATTGCCCAGGGTTTGGGCAGGCGGGATTCGTGCGTCGTGGTCAATCGATGCAGCAGATCGAGCAGCCATTCGCGGCTTTCGAATGCCGTCAGTTGACCATGCGCGTGCCACGTGGCGTAGTTCCAGGTGGGCACTACACGGCCGTGTTCGGCCTTGGTCGCATACCAGGACGGGCTGATGTACTGGTCGGGTCCGGCGATGATGGCGAGGACCGGAACTTCTGCACGCCACATCGGATTCGCGCGCGCGACGTGGCCCTGGAGCCGCCAGGTGCCATCGGCATCGTCGACCAGCAGCATCGGCACGGGGTTCGCCTGAAGGGTGCCGTCCACCGCCTGCACGATGTGCACCAGAGGATTCCGGACGACCAGTTCGCGAAGTCGCCCGCGATCCGTTTCCTCGAAGTGGCGCGGCAGATACACCGTCAGCCCAGGGCGTGTTCCAGCTCGGCACGCAGGTCGGACACGTCTTCGATGCCAACCGAGAGGCGCACGAGCGCGTCGCTGATACCGAGTGCCTTGCGCTTGTCGGCGGGCACCGATGCGTGCGTCATGATCGCCGGGTGGTTGATCAGGCTCTCCACACCGCCGAGCGACTCGGCCAGGCCGAACAACTCGCAGCGTTCCATCATGCGGCGTGCCTTCTTCAGGCCACCCTTCACGACGATCGAAATCATGCCGCCGAAGTTGTCCATCTGGCGCTTTGCCAGCGCGTGTTGCGGGTGTGACTTCAAACCCGGATAGATACAGCGTTCAATCTGCGGGTGAACTTCCAGCCATTTCGCCAGTTCCATGGCGTTGGCGCCATGGGCACGCATACGCAGTGCCAGTGTCTTGACGCCACGGAGGGCAAGGAACGAATCAAACGGCCCCTGTACGGCGCCGACGGCGTTCTGCAGGAACGCCATTTTCTCCAGCAATTCGGGGTGATCACCGACGACGGCGACACCACCGACCATGTCGGAGTGACCGTTCAGATATTTCGTGGCCGAGTGCATGACGATGTGCGCGCCGTATTCGATCGGACGCTGCACGGCCGGCGAACAGAACGTGTTGTCGACCACCAGGATCAGGCCATGTTTCTTCGCGAACGCCGAGACCTTGGTCAGGTCGACCAGCTTCAGCATCGGGTTCGTCGGGGTTTCCACCCAGATCAACTTGGTGTTGGGTTTCAGTGCCTTCTTGAGCGCGTCCCCATCGTTGAGGTCGATGAAGCTGAAGTCCAGCCCGGCACTGCGGCGGCGCACGCGCTCGAACAAGCGGTAGGTGCCGCCATAAAGATCATCCATCGCGATCACATGGCTGCCTGAATCCAGCAGCTCCAGGATCGTCGATGTGGCCGCCAGACCGGACGCAAACGCAAAACCACGCTGCCCGCCTTCCAGATCGGCCACACATCGTTCCCACGCAAAACGGGTTGGATTGTGCGAGCGCGAATACTCGAAGCCCTGATGAACACCCGGACTTTTCTGGATGTACGTCGAGGTGGCGTAAATGGGTGTCATCACCGCACCGGTCGACGGATCCGGAAACTGGCCGGCGTGGATGGCGCGGGTGGCGAGGGCTTGCGGGCGGGGCGTCTTGGCCATGGCGGATCGGAATCTTGGGAAAGTGCGGCATCTTGCCCGCTTGTGCCCAGCCGCGCAAACCGGGCGGGTCCTGTCCCATGCGAGAATCCGCACATGCTCTCCGAACCTGCTCTGGATGTGGCCCTGATCCGGGCCGCGCTCACCGATGTGCCTGCCCTCGAACTGGCAGTCGTCGAGCACACAGGCTCGACGAACCAGGATCTGCTGCGTCGCGGAGATCCCGATGCGAGCACCTTCGTGCTGCTGGCTGAACACCAATCAGCGGGCCGCGGTCGATTTGATCGCAGCTGGCAATCCGACGCTGGCGGATCCTTGTTGGTGTCGGTCAGCGTCCGATTGAACCGCGCTTTGCGTGATCTCAGTGGGCTGAGCCTGGCGGTGGGGGTGTCTCTGGCCGAATCCCTTCGCGATCTGGGTGCGCCGGTCACGCTGAAGTGGCCAAATGACCTGCAGGTTGATGGGCGAAAACTTGGCGGAATCCTGATTGAACTGCTGCCGCCGTCGGTTCGGCATTGTCGTGTCGTGATCGGGTTCGGACTGAACGTGCGGCTCGGAGACTCGGCGCGTGCCGCTGCCGGTCAAGCCGTGGTCGATCTGCGCGAACTCGGACTGGCCGGTGATCGTTCAGCCTGGGCAGGAACACTGCTGAAGACTTTGTTGGCCGACCTGCAGACCTTCGATGCACTGGGTTTTATACCTTTCCTGTCCCGGTTTGCGGCGCTGGATGCCTTGAATGGCTCCCGCGTCCGGGTCGGCGACGTGGAAGGTGTGGCATCGGGTGTCGACGAATCGGGTCGATTGCTCGTGGATCAGGGCATGACTGTGCGAGCATTCGAAGCTGGAGAAGTGAGTGTGCGCAAACATGAATGAATTGCTCATCGATGTCGGCAATTCCCGACTGAAATACGCTGAAGTCACCAACGGGCAGATCATGCGCGCATTCGCCGTGGGGCATGGTGATGGTGACTGGCGCGGCATGTTCGAGCGCGGATTACATGACCTGCAGCGCCCGGACCGCTTGCGCTTGGCCGCAGTGGCCCACGAAATGGTCACGCAGGGCGCTTTGGCCACGATCGCCAAGGTCTGGCCGGATCTGCGGATCGAACGCATCACGACGGCACAACATGGTGGTGCCCTGCGCACGCGATACGCCGATCCCAGCCGGCTGGGTGTGGATCGGATGCTGACCTCGCTGGTAGCGGCGCGTGATCTGGCGGACACGGTGATCATCGGCTGTGGCACGGCCCTCACTGCGGACTTTGTGGATGCCACCGGGCTGCATCATGGTGGCTGGATTGCGCCGGGCCCGGAAACCATGCGCGCTGCCGTGCTCGCCAGTGCGGCGCGCGTACATTGGTTGCGCGAGGGCAAGGTCGAAGACTTCGCGACCAACACCGAGAACGCACTGCAAAGTGGCGCCTGGCATGCCGCTGCCGGTTTTGCGGAACGCGCGATGCGCACGGCGCAGGCGCAATGTGCCGGCACACCAAGGCTCTGGGTACACGGCGGAGGTGCCGAAGTGCTCGCCGGCATGCTGACTGATCACGCCGAACTCAAACCGGATCTGGTGTTTCTGGGTTTGCAGGTCCTGCCGTAAGCGGCAACGGAGCCGACGGCGACTCGACCAGATGACCCAGCATCACGTCGCCGAGTGCCAGCATGACTTCACCGTCGGTCAGCAGCAACGACAGTCCTTCGCGACCAAAGGTGCAGATGACACGATGGGTCATTCGAACGACCCGGCAAACAGCCGATCGACAGCTAACCCGCCCGCACAGACCATGTCGCCGGACGTAGAACTGAGTTGCGCCACCCGACCGTCGACGCGAATGAACGGATCCGCGAGATAGACGAACCGTCCGAGGGAGTCGTAAATCAGCCGATGACTGCTGGCGGGTTGTGACGCGCCATTGGCCCGACGACACTGCTGAAGCTGGTTCGGCGCCAGCAAGGTGATGGATCCCGAGGCGGCAAACTCCAGAACCCCGGGCACCATGGCGTAATCGAAACTGTCGAGTCGCAACACGAACGCTTCGGTTGCGTCGAGTTGCGCTGCGCCTGCACTGCTTGATCCTGCAACGGATAACAACACGAACCACTGCACCAACCATAATTTGCGCACCATGATGGGCCTCCATGGTGGACAGCATCCGCCGTTTGCTCTGCTTTCGGCCCGCGAAAGCCGACGCAATTTCCCCGCTTTCTCCGCTATTGCTGTCAGCGCGAGCCCGAAGGGCGCGGCAAACTTGAGCTTGCGATCGAGTGTGAGGCAAATACGAGATTGCCGCGTCGCTGCGCTCCTCGCAATGACAAATTCCGGGAGACTTGGTTTGCACGATTCCCGTAGGGGATCTCAAGGCCCACTCACCCGATCGCCGGTAACCAACACTGCCGGTGCATTCAGCACCACCTGCTGACCTGCGCTGAGCCCCGAGCGGATCTCGCGGAAGCGGCCGTCATTCGCACCGACGTCCACTGTCACTGCTTTCGCACGCTCTTGCTCGACCACCCAGACCTGCCAATCGGTCCCTCGGCGCTGCAGCGCTTCCAAAGGCACCACCAACACATCCGGCAAGGCCAGTACCGTGATGCGTGCGTCCACCTGAAACCCATGACCCAGCTTCGCAGCGGGTTCCTTCAACTGAAGGATCACGCGCACGCGGCGTTCCTCCACGCCCAGCGCAGAAATCCTGAGTTCACCGAGCGGTTCGATCCGACTGACCTCGGCTGCCAGCGGCGGGCCACCCCAAGCCTCGATCGACGCTTTGGCGCCCACTTCCATGTCGGCTGCCTCCTGGGACAGGAATTCGGCAACCACTTCCAATTGCCGGGTGTCACCGAGTTCGAGCAGGGGCGTGCCCGTGGCGACAGAGCCGGCACTCTCCTGCCAACGTTTCAGCACCACGCCATCAATGGGTGCGGTCAGTTCGAGTACATGATCCCCGGCACGTGTGTTCCAACTTGCGTTGACCTGGGCTTGGCGCAGGCTGGCGCGGGTAGCCGCCAGTCTTGCTTCGGCCTCTCGTTCGGCCGCCCGAACGGCGGTGAGTTCGCGTTCGGGAATCAGCTTCTGTTCCAGCATCCGTTCACTGCGGGCGCGGAGGTCGCGTGCTGAACTGGCTGCCGCTTCGGCCTGATTCACCTGGGCACGCGCAGTGTCGACCGCTGCATCGGCCATCGCCGAAGCACGTGGATCAAGGGGTGTACTCGCGAGTGGCGACAGTCTGGCGATCACATCGCCCGCACTGACTGCATCACCCGGTTCCAGTTCGATCCGGGACAAGGTGCCAGGCACGGGTGCGCTGATCACATACAACTCGCGGACGCGGGCAAAGCCCTGGTCAATCCGCTGGACTTCCAGTGCCTGGCGCTCCACTTCGACCATGCGTACCGGGCGCGCTTTGGGCCACCAGGCCCAGGTGAACAGCGACAGCGCGGTGACGGCAATGACGGTGCCGAAGAGCAGGGTGCGTTGACGGGCATTCATGGTGTGGATCACTCCCGGGACTTCAGGCTTTCGACCAGATTGATGGCATCCACCTCGCGCCGGACCAGCAGCGCCGCGGCGATAATCGACGCCAGCACGATGGCAGCGGCTGTGGCATAAGCACCCGACTCGAATCGTGCCGGGAACGTGAACAGATCAGTGGCCATGGCTTGCAGGAACTGCATCGCAAACCAATGGCCGAGCAACACGCCCAGCGGTAGCGCGATCAGCGTGAGTGCACCGATTTCGGCCAGCAGAACGTAGGACACCTCACGGCGGCTGAACCCGAGCACCTGCAGTGTCGCCAGATCACGTCGCTGTTCGGCGAGCGTGACCGAACTGGTTGCGAAGGCGATCCCCACGGCCATCAGCACGGCAAACGTCACGAAGATGCCAGTCATCACGCCGGCACCTTCCTTGAACGTGCGCTGCAGCGAATCGCGTGCCCGCGCCAGATCGCTGACACCGGCAATACCGGGTGTACCGCGAACGGCTTCGTGGAACGCCTCCCGATCCAGCGAATCAATGCGGACATGCACGCCGCCGATTCGGCCGGGTTCACGAAGGAATTGCCCAAGCACGTCGAGGTCGAGATAGGCATTGTTGCCCACCGCAACGGTTACCACCGCGAGCACCGGCAACTGCAGACGCACTTGTTGGCCGCGCGTGATCTCGACTTCGATCCGGTCACCGACCGTCGCACCAAGTTGTGACGCCAGCCCGCGTGTGATGACCAACCCGTCGTCGCGCACGGCAAACGGTACCCCGTTGTAGTCGACCAGTCGCTCCAGACTGGCGCCCTTGACCAAGCCGACCAGAGCTTCGTCGGCTTCGCGGCTGCCAAACCGGAACACCGCCGGCACCGTGCGGAATGGTTCGGCTTCCAGCACACCCGGAAGACGCTTGAGGGCTTGCCAGTCGTCCAGACCCTGCGCTTCGATCAGAGTGAGACTGAAATCCTGACGGCGGGTGCCTTCGAACGTGATTGCGAGCAACTGGTCGATTGCGATCGGAAACTGGCGCGCCAGAATCAGCAGGGAGAGTGCACACACCACGCCAAAAATGGTCGTCAGAGAACGTCTAGGGAAGCCGATGATCCGCCGCAGCACCACACGAGTGAGCGTGTCGAACTGACGGGAAAACGCTTCGGCGCCGCGCCATCCGTGTTTGAACGCCGGCGGCGGGGGCGGCATCAGCGCTTGCGCGGCACTCAAGCGCAACACCCGGCGAATGGCGTTGATGCAGCCGGCGGCACCTGCCAGCGCGGCGACGCCAGCCGCAATCGCCCATGCGGAAACGCTCGTGGCGAACGGCAAGTCGGGCAGGCGATAGACCGTGAGGTACAGAGAAGCCATCATCTGTCCGAGGGCTTGAGCCAACACCGCGCCGGTGAGCAAACCCAACAGCACGAGCACCAGTGCCATGCCGAGATAACCCATCGCCACTTCCCAGGCGCGGAATCCGAACGCCTTGAGCAAGCCGATGTTCGAGCGCTCGGCTTCCACCAATCGAGTCAGTGCCACGTTCAGCAGGAACGCCGCCACGGCCAGGAATGCCGGTGGAATCAAGGTTGCCATGGTCGCCAGCTGGTCCAGTTCCTGATCGAGGAACCGCGCCGAGGGAATGCGGTCCCGCCCTTGAGCGGGCTGCGCGCCGTAGCGGCCGAGCAGATCCTTCAATGATCGCTTCAGCATGGCGATATCGGCATCGGCGGATACCCGGAGCACCAGGTCGTTGAATGCCCCATCGAGATCCGCCGCTTGCTCCAGCGCGCGACGCGGCATCCAGATCAGTGCATAACGATCCGGCTGCGGGAACAGCTGGCCCGGCGGACTGACGAACACAAACTCGGGTGAATTGGCGATGCCGACGATCTCCAGTCGTTCACGACCACCGCGGATCGTTGCGTCCAGGTGGCTTCCGGGCTGCAGCTGATGCGCGTCGGCAAAAGCCTCGTTCAACACCACTTCGCGCCGACCGCTGTCCTGGTCGGGCCAGCGTCCACGAATGAGCCACGGACGGTTCACGCGCGTCTGCTCGGCCTCGTCGATCGACATCAGGCGCGCCGTCATCTGTTCCGTGATGCCTGGCAATTCCAGCAGTGCCGGCGCGGCGACACGCGCCTCGATGTCCTGAACGCCCGGCAGTGCCTGAATCCGATCGACCAGACGCAACGGTGCGCGAACCAGTTGCACCTGCAGATCGGACAAGCGTTTGTCGAGGTAATACCGGTCGCGCGAATCGGCGAGCGATGTTTTCATCCCCAGCGACGACACCAGCAAGCCGATTCCGATCGCCAACAACGACACCACGGCCAGCGACTGCGCGCGCATGCGCCAGAGGTCTCGGAACAGTTTGCGCGTCAGCGGTCGCATGGGACTACCAATGCAGATCCGCTGGCTTCGCTCGAACCGGGTTGTGCACGATCTCGCGGATCCGACCGTCGGCAAAGTGGATGACGCGATCACCCAGACGCGCAATGTCTGCGTTGTGGGTGACGATCATCAGCGTGGTGCCGAATGCGTGGTTCGCTTGCATCAGTGCTTCCAGGGTGAGCACACCCGTCTTCAGGTCCAGCGCTCCGGTTGGCTCATCGCAGAACAGCATTCGCGGACGTTTCGCCAGTGCGCGTGCAATGGCCACGCGCTGTTGTTCACCGCCCGACAATTGCGCCGGAAAATGCTCGCCCCGATGGGAGAGACCGACCATCGCAAGCGCCTCGTCCACAGGCAGTGGATTCACCGCGATGTCCGTCACGAGTTCGATGTTCTCGCGCGCCGTGAGGCTGGGAATGAGGTTGTAGAACTGGAAGATGAAACCGACCCACGTGCGCCGATAGTCAGTGAGTTCGCGCTCGTCCATGTCATGCAGCGCACGTCCGGCAAACTTCACCGAACCCTGTGTCGGGGCATCAAGCCCGCCGAGGATATTCAGCAGGGTGGATTTGCCCGAACCTGAGGGGCCAAGCAGGATCACCACTTCGCCTTCGGCCAACTCCAGATCGATGCCGCGCAGCGCGTGAACAGCACTCTCGCCGTGCCCGAACACTCGCGTGAGGGCGCGCACGTCGAACAGCGGAACCTTTGTGTGGACGTCGACACTCAAGTGGATCCGCTCCGACTTTTGAAGAAGGGATGTGGGCAGGTCTGAAGCAAACCCGACCGGGGTGCCTCAGACGCTGCGAGTCCGCCAAAGTTCCATTTGTGCCGGAACGGGATCAGCGCTTGGCTTGAAACGGCTGTTCCTCGTAGGGCTGGACCACCACAAAGCCGTCACCCTTGAATGCCATCTGGACCGACTCGCCGCTGGTGCGGCCAATCAGTGTCTTGAAACTGATATCGGTCTTGAACTCGGGCTCGAGATTGGATGACCACGCCACCGTGGCGTTTGGATCGGTGTACACCGAACTATCGGGTTTCACGCGCAACGTCAGCGGGCGGCCGTGAGTGGTGATGGCCACCAGCCCTTTGCCCTGAAGCTGCAGGTTGAACAAGCCGCCGGCCACCATGCCGGAGAGTTTCCGCGTCATGCGGATATCCCATTGGATGCCGTCTTCGAACGCCAGCAGGTCGCTGCCATTCACGGTGATCGAATCCCCATCGAGTTTGATCAGCGTGATGCGCTTGCCGCCTTCGGCCAGATACAGCCGGCCGCTGCCGGTGCACTTGGTGAGCTTGGCGCCCTCGCCGGTCAGAAACTCCTTGAAGAACCGCGACGCACCATGTTCGAACGCACCTTCGCGTTCGAACTTCATGGCACCCCGATAGGCCACCATGCCACCGGCCTTCATCCAGACACGCTGGTTGTAAAGCTTCACCTCGAGGATGCGTTCATTCTCGAGCTCCCAGGGTTGGTTGCTTTCGGTGTCGCCGGTTTCGGCGAGAAACTCCTTCAGGGTTTTTGCGGACATGTCCGATCCTCAAGCGGCCGGTGGCGGTGGTGGCGGTGCCATCGGCGGACCCGACGGTGCTGAAGGTGGCCCCATGTTCGTGCTGGCCATGGCAGGCTTTTTGCCGCGACGCATCCACCAGACCAGTGCGACGGCCAACACCACCAGTGTTCCGCCGAGCAGCGGCCGATAGAAAATCCAGGCGAAGCCGATGGTCATCAAGGACAGGAACACCGACATCACCGCGCTGATCAGCGCAATGCCCTTCGATGCCAGGTTGCCGAGGAACGGCAGGATGTCGAACAGTCGGCTCAGTGGCGCGAAGATCGTGATCAGGCCGATCCACATGACAAACGCACCGACGCCACGCAGGATCCAGGTGAGCGTGCTGTTGCGATCCTGGGCGGCCTTGAACATCTCGGCTGCGGTCTTTTCGCCACGCTCGACGAGCAGGATCGTGCGGCCGTTGCTGGTTTCGTAAGTATCGAGCACGTCACCCGATTGCCGGGCAACCACACTGTATGTCGCTTCGGGCTGGAAGTTGAAGCGCACGCGCATGTCGCCGACTTGCGGATCTTTCGGATTTTCGCCGAGGTAATACTCGGTATCGCTGACCCGTTGGAACTCGCCGAAGGAATCCGGGAATTCGATGGCCAGACCCACATTGAGGCTCGACCAGCCGCTCAGCTCTTGGCGCGCGCCGGCGCCCAGCGTGAATGCACCAACAGTCGCATTGTCACTGCGGAAACTCTCGCTGCGCAACGGCCAATCGCCAGGGTTCTCGTGGCCCTCGGTTCGATGAAAAGAATCGGAGTCGATTCTCTCGTCGTCCCAATCGGTGCGATAACTGTAAGTGATGCGTTGTTCCGTGCCACCGCCGGTTTTCTGGACACTTTCGCGCTTTTCATTCTCGATCCACTGATACATCTCTACTTCACGCTTCAGGCCCAGCGCTTGCACTGTGACGCCGGAGATCGGATCAACCGGGTCGGTATCGGCTTCCACCAATCCGTTCAGGTGTACGAGTTTGCCCTCGTTGTCGACATCCAGTGATTCGGCAACCACACTGACCACCGACTTTGCGCCTTCGGCCAGTGATTTGGCAACCGACACGGCACGGCCTTCGTTGATCCACAACAGCGGAAAGGACCCGACGAAAAACACGAATCCGAAGATCATGCCTTTGATGGAATTGCCAAACCGGCTACCGAAACCTTGTTTGGTGACAACCGTGAACTGATCCGACATGGTGGGCTCCCCGGATTGTGGCTGGTACTGCGCGTCGATGATTCGTGAGTGTCCCCCAGCGGCGCCCTGAGGGCAAGATCGAACGGAGTCGGGCGCCTGCTAAACTGGCGCATTCCCGAATCCTGATGCCGCCCATGCGCCACCTTGTGTTGTTGTCGTCGCTGGTCTTGCTGGCGGCATGCCAGAACGGTCGACGATCCGAACCGATGACCGCGAATGACGCAGGTGATCTGGATGCGCGGGTCGCCGCGGTGGTTTCTTGTATCGACGCACAATGGGTGCCGGTCGAATTCAAAACGCCGAGTTGCAGCTACTTGCCGCCACAGGACGGCTTTCTGCCCGCCAACGAGGCCTATGCCGTGTTGTGGATGCAGTCAGCCTATGAATCCGAGGCGGTCATCTCCAGCATCTACGGTGCCGCCGGCATGCAGCTCGATCAGGCACTGGCAGCTCCGGGCCATGCTCTGGCAACGAGTGAGTTGGACCACCCGAGCGAACGCAAGCCACCGGCCATCATCGTGGATATCGATGAGACGATCGTCGACAACGACGCGTTCAACGCACGCGGCCTGGCGAAACGATTCATCCAGTTCGACGAAGGGTATTTCGACTGTTGGGGCGCTGAACAGAAGGCGCGTGGTTATCCGGCCGCCGTTCGCCTGTTGCGCGACGCCGAAGCAAAAGGCGCCACGGTGTTCTACGTGACGAATCGCCGCGAGAATCAGCGTACGCCGGTCGTCGAGACCTTGCGCCGTGAAGGGTTTCCGGTTCGCGCCGATGGTGCGAACGTGGTGTTCCGCAATTTTGGCGGCACCAATGACGACGGCAGCCGCGAGAAAGGGCCGCGCCGGCAATGTGTGGCCAGCCAGTTTCGTGTGGCGATGATGTTCGGCGACAACCTCGGCGACTTCGTCGACCACGTGCACCAGCGCCCCGAACAAAGGCGCGCCCTGGCCACAAAAGAAGGCGCCGACAGCCACTGGGGCCGAACCTGGTTCATGCTGCCGAACCCGGTCTACGGCAGCTGGCTGGCCGTGATGCAAGGCTTTCGGGCCGATGGCCAAACGCCTGGGTCCGACCGCGAGCGCAACCTGGAAAGCTGGGCTGATCCGCAACTGCCTGATGCCGAGACCGGCACCGTCCAAGAATCCTTTGAAAGCGAGCGCACACCGCAATGAGCCTGACCCGAAATTCCGACATCCCCGTGGCCGACCGGCTGATCTTCGCGCTCGACGTGCCCACACGCGACGAAGCCCTGGCCTGGGTCGACCGACTGGGTGATTCCGTCACGTTCTACAAGATCGGCATGGAACTGCTGACCAGTGGTGACTATTTCACCGTCATCGGCGAGTTGGCTGCGCGCGGCAAGAAGGTGTTCGTCGACCTCAAGTTCTTCGACGTGCCGGCCACGGTCGCTTCGGCAGTCAAAGGTCTCACGCGTTATCCGGTCGACTTCTGCACGATCCACGGCAACAACGCGATGCTGGAAGCGGCCGCAGCGGTGAAAGGCAACATCAAGTTGCTCGGCGTGACCGCGCTGACCAGCCTCGACGACCGCGACCTGGCCAGCCTCGGCTTCCAGTGTGCGGCCGAAGACCTGGTGTTGTCGCGTGCGAAAGCTGCGCTGGCCGTGGGCTGCGACGGTGTGGTGTCGTCCGGACTCGAAGTGCCGGCATTGCGCGCAGGCGTGGACGGCAAACTGATCGTGGTCTGCCCGGGCATTCGTCCGGTCGGCAATGTCGATGACCAGAAGCGCACGGTGGATGTAGCCGAGGCCTTCCAGAGTGGTGCCGATTACATCGTCGTCGGTCGCCCGATCCGCCAGGCAGCCGATCCGGCCGCAGCCGCGGCCGCCATTCAGGCTACAATTGCGCAGTGTTTTGCGACCTGATCAGGTCGTTTTCAATAAAATCAACAACTTAGTGATTTTACCTAAGGTATTGCATTAGCAGTGCGGGCTAAGCTATTCTTTGTCCATGCGTTGGACCACAATAACAACACGATAGCCAAAACAAGATAGCGCCCCGCTTCCCCCTCCGGCTTAGCCGGTCCCATCAGATGATCCACGGATCATCTGATTTTTTTTGGGCGATCGGAAAACACGGCTCATCCGCGAGGGTCACCAGATCGTGATGGACGTTGCACAGGCCAGTAGGGCCGCGCTCGCCAACACCGACACCCACTCGCCGAAGCAGAGGGCGCGAGCGAACAGGCTCGCAAACAACAACTGCACCGAACTTTGCCGAAGGCCTTCGGTGTCCACCGAGCCAAACACGAGCCCGACCCATCCCAAACTGATCAGCGAAAAAACGGCCAAGGCACGTTGAAGCAAAGTCTGCGAGGGTTGCATGGGTAGTCTCCTGAATCAGCGACGAAACCGCCGAAGGAATTCCGTCAGTCCCGGTGGATCCGCGCGGCGCAGGAACAGGGCCTGCTGGTCCAGCTGTTCGGCGAGCCCACCCAGATCGTTGTCGCGGATGTTGCCTGCTACGGGAGATTTCTCCCCGAGCTGTACAACAGGCTGCCGCTGATCTTGCCTGCGGCCCATCCTTGTCCTTGCGGATCGATATGCAGGGACTGCGTCACGATCAGGCGCAGTGCGGAAGCCGCGAGATCTTGCGCTTGCGCTTGGCCGAGATCGCGAGTGGCCATGGCAATCAGCCGACGTAAAGCCGATTCGATCGTCGAACCATGCAAAGTGGTCAGAACCAGATGCCCCTGGTTCGCGGCACGCAGCACTTCCGCTGCCGATGCCTGGTCACGAACTTCACCGAACAGCAAAATCGTGCCGCCATCCGGACTTGTGGGATACGCACGCAGCGCCGTACGGATTGCGGAGACATAGGCCAGCGCCGGATCGGCTCCCGGATCAATTTCGGTCTGAACACATTTTCCGCGACCGAACCAACCGTGCAGCGGCATTTCGATCGGGTCCTCGATCGTGGTCATGTAACCACCAAAGCGACGCAATCGACTGGCGCCAATCGACGCCAGCGTGACGCTTTTACCTGAACCGGTAGGTGCGACCACGAGAATCAGGCCACCCTGGCACAGCTCTTCGGTGCGGAACAGATCTGCCCACAGGTGTGGCAACGACAGCTCACTTAGATCGGGCACCGCGACCGGCATTCGGCGCAAAGCGGTCATGACACCGTCGCGGCAGCGGTATCGTTCGGCCCGAAAAGAGAGGTCCGTGCCGAGCTGGATGCGCAAACTCGCCGGCACTGGACAATCAAGCAGGCGATGGCGAATCTGATCGAGCAGTGCGGCATACGTGACGCCCGGCAACTGCCGACGATCGGCGACACCGATCGAACTGTCGGCGAGGTCCAGAGCGCCACTGGCGTCCTGCTTCAGATGGATGTCACGGATCGCTGACGGGATCTCGATCGGTGGCCAGTGCGTGGCTGCAGAAGAAGTCATCGTTCACTCGCCGACAAGTTGAATCTGATGCGCGCCAGGGGAACACGCGGCAGCAAGTTGTGTGGCACCCGGTGGCACCTGCATCGCCTGGGTCTTGATGTTGACTCCATCAACGCGGATCAGATCGAACAGGGGCCAACTCGACATCACGGCGCGTTCGCAGGTGTCTTCGCGCTGCACCGCCAACGACAGGACAAAACGCCCGGAGTCTGCAGCGTCAACGGAGACGGTAAGTGTCCCGCCCAGCGGATGGCGCAGTGTGCTCGGATCAAGCACCCATTGTGACGGAACGCGCGAAACGAGGTTCGCAGTCGACACGCCGGCATAAGAAGTGGACTGCTCGAAGTCGCGATGAACGAGACTGATGACGATGGACAACAACTGAACCAGATCCTTGTCTTCCAGTTCGGTCATGGCCCGACGGACCAGCGGCATGCCGCTCGCCGTGATCAACACGCCAAGCAGCATCACCAGCATCAGTTCCTGCAATGTGTACCCGCGCATCAGCTGCCTTCCACGTCGAGTACGTTGCCGCGGGCGGCACATTGATCCAGCAAGGGCTGTGGAAACGAAGCATGGGTTTGAGATTTGACGACTGCGTCATTGAGCTTGATCCGCGAATAGTCTCGCCATGTCTGCGGCAGAAGGGTTCGACACTCTTGCCGTGTCAACTCGGACAGGCGGATCCAGAATGCGAACGGGCCGTTCCCCAATGCCCTCAAGGGCCGGTTCAACGGCGTTCGCAGCCCGGCCACTTCACCCCCGGACCAGATCACCCGATTCGCGGGTACCAGGCCCGCAATCGAAGCAGTGCTCAGGCTGGCGTAACCATCGGGTTGCAGGGGCAATTGACGGCGTGCCAATGCGCTTGCGCGATGGATCAGGTCCAAGGTTTGACCGGCCTGGCGCCGTTGTTCCAACAAACCGGCGACAGAGAACAGCCCGGCGCCGATCGATGCCGTCAGCGCCAGTGCCAAGGAAAACTCGAGCATGCCGCTGCCACGTTGTGCGTTGGGAATCGTCATCCGGTCGCTCCATCCATCAATCCGTCCGTGGAAAAGCAGGGCCGTCCATGGCCCTGCACACTCAGTCACTATTGGTTCGTGAACACGGCAGTGACCGTCGCCGAAGCTTGGCAAGCGGTGTCGGTCGCCGACTTCGTGAATGCGGTACCGGCCGCGCGGTCCTTGATGGTCGTGCTGCCGACAACAATCCGTTCGAACTGACCTTCAGTACCCGAAACGATCTTCGAACATGAGCCGGTGTCCACCGGAAAGGAGATGGCATAGGCCCCATCGGCATTCCCACTCGGATACGTACTCGCAGCCAAGGTCACGTTGCCCAGGCCCAGCGGATTCTTGATGTTGTTGCCATTGAGCCGGTTGGCAGGCAGCGAGAGATTGCCGGCCAAGGTGGCGGAAGCGAGGCCCGTGTAGGGGCCACCATTCGGGAATTCGCTTTTGACGCCAACCTGAATCTGGCTGAGCAAGTCCTTTGAGTCGGACACTTTGCCGGCGGTCTGACTCCACACGAAGGCGGCCAGCAGCCCGGCGGCACCGAGCAGAATCAGGACGTTGTACAGATTGAACTCCAGGATGCTGTTGCCGGCGACCTGGTTCTTGAACGGGACGGGCTTGATGGTGCGCATGATTTCCTCTTGCGGGTGGATGCCTGGTGGGCGGGTGGGACAACGTTAAAGTTGAAACGCGGGATGCTGCCCGCGCAAAGCGCGGCGTTTTTCGGGCTTTCCCTCAGGGAATGCCGTTCTGAAGCTCCTGGACGTAATCCTGTGCGGACAGCGTCACCGCATAGACCGCGCGGTTGATGTACAGAAAAACCAGAACCAGCGCGGTCATCGTGCCGAAACGCGCCCACGTCGATAACCAAGAGATACGCGATCGCAACTGCTTGACGCAGTCAGCGCCAAGCAACTCCAGTGCCTTGGTTTCGGCGTCGGCGCGTGCGTAGTCCCGAAGATTGCGCATGACATCGCGGTCGAGCAGGCCTGTGTCCATCGCCTGCACCACCGTCGCGCCTTGCATGGATAGGCGCAGGATCATTTCTTCGAGATGTTGCCGCAGCCAGGGTGTGGACTCGTGCACGATGCCTTCGAGCGCATGTCGGAGACCACGGCCGGAACGCTTGAGTCCGGACAGCGCAATCATGGTCGTCGCACCCTGGTAACTGCGATACAAGCTCCACGGCATCATGTGCTGGTCGAGCCGGGTCCGCGTGGAGCCAACCCAGGTGGGCAGAACGACAGCCACCCGCCAACCCACCACGATCACGGCCAGCAAAAGCCAGTGACCATGACTGGGCACATACTCGCTGAGCCAGAGCATCGGCCGCGAAAAATCCGGCCAGCGATCCCGCGGCACCAGATCCAGCAGTACCTCGACCACCATGCCGGGCAGCGCATAGACCACGCCCATCAGCATGAGCAGCGACGCCGCCGGTCCGGCGAGCGCGGCGCGCAATTCACCCACGATTTCGCTGACCTGACGCGCGGCGTCCCGCGCGTTCGCCAGACCCTCCGCAATCCGGCCAGCCTCGTCGGCGGCAAACAGCATGGTGAACTCAGAGGGCGGCAGGTACGGCTTCAGCGCCAGTGTGGTCAGCGTTGGGTTGTGTTTCAGCTCGTTGAGAATCCGACCCAGGACATCTTGTTTGCGGTCGCCGTCTTCGACTGCCCGTTGGTGCAGTTCGACCAATGCTTCCCGCAACGATACCCGTCGACCTTGGGCGCAGAAATCATGCAGCTTGTCGTAAAACAACACACGGCGAGACGCGCTGAAATGGCGACGACGATGACGCCAAGCCGCCAAGGCCGCACGACGCGCGGGCAAGTCCAACCATCCACGCAGCGTGTCGGACCAGTCCTCGAACACGCCGGCGATCATCGGGCCACCACCGCGAGTGTGGCCTTGCGTTCCGGCAGTCTTGGCATGTGAAGTGGTCCGAAGCGGTGTTCGACATCAAACGGACAGGCGTGGCCGGAACACATCAGCGCAAATGCCGACGCATAGGCATTCGTCGCAGGCAGTCCCATCGAGACCGATAACTCCCCGGAACACCAGTACTCTCTTGCCTCGCGAAGCTCACCACCCTGAAGCAACACACACAGGGTGTCATCCGGAACCAGAATCTCCGAAACCAGACGCAACCCGGTGGCGCCACCCTGACAACGAGCGCATCCTTCATGGTTCTTGAAGCGAAGGTGATCCCATGCCACGGCCGAAGCCAGCGTCCGACGCATGCGCTCCAGTTGCAGCGCAAACAGAGGCGTTCCCGCTTTCTGATCCGCGCCCAATGCACAATGCGAACACAAGGACGGAAGCAGGCGCTGATTGCAGATGGCGCGCAGGAAGCCGGGCTCACCGAGCTTGTCCATCTCGATTCCCAACTTGACGGTACGCGTGAGCGTCGTCCAGGCATCCGTGGCATGAACCGACGACATGATGAGGTGCCCGGTTTCTGCGGCTTTCCTGCAGATCGCCGCGGTACTCGCAGTTCGGATTTCGCCCAGAATGACGGTGTTGACGTCTTGTCGGAGTGCGCTCAGGACCGCATCGTCGAAACCACGACCGTCGGTCCCCACCACCGGATGCTGGCAGGCACCCGGTATCGAGAGTTCAATGGGGTCTTCGACTGTTGCAATCACCTTGCGCTGGCCGTAGACCGCCACCTGGAACTGACCCAGTGCGCCAAGTGTCACGGTCTTGCCGGAATTCACCGGGCCGGACACCAGCACGAGTCCATCCGATGCCATGGCAGCCATTTCCAGCGCGACGCGTTGTTCCGGGGTGTAGCCGCAGCCCTGGAGATCACGATGGACGATGCCATGGGCGCGGGACTGCAGGCGCATGACGACTTTGAACGCATCACCCTTCATGGGTGCGCTCTGGAACCGCAGTTGTGCCCGTACGGTTTCAGCACCCGCTGGACTGCCGAACTGAAAGTCACCCTCGATCCGGCATTGCTGGTAAGTCGCACGACGAAACTCATCGGCAGCGGACGAGGCGTCCTTCATGTTCCAGAGTGTGATGGCCAGCTGATCGCCGAGCCGACGGGTCAGCCTTTCGCCAAAGGGCACCATGTCACCGTGGACGCGGAACGCGACGGTGGCATGGGTTTCCTCGACCTGCATATGGATGTCGCTGGCGCCCAGATTCAGCGCACGACTGACGATCTGGTCGATCAGGCGCCGCGGTTCACCCTTGTCGGTTTCATCCAGTTGCCCGCCGCGGACATGGTTCCGCCCGGCATTGTCGTAAATGACACGAAGCAACTCGCTGTTCGCGAGCATGCGCCGTGATACCTGCAGGCCCGCTGCTGCCGCTTCGCGTTCTATGGTGATGCGGGTACGCGGGTCATCGCCCGTCCACGCCAGCACCAGCTCATGACGCCGTGTCTCGAACACCGCACCGACCGAACGCTGAGCCGGCGACAAGGCCAGCTTTCCTCCCGGACCGGACAGGACACGAAGGATGTCCTGAATCTGCTCGAAATGAAGGCGCTCGCACGTCATTTGGAAGGGCGGGCCGTTGCCGTAGGCGATGGCTGAGTCGGAGTCAGCACACGGCACTGCCGAGATTGGCCGCGGCATAGCCGAATGCGATCGACATGGATCTCGGCGATCCGCCAGTCGCCCACCAGATATTCGCCGGTGGTGAGTTCGATCACGCCATGACGCGCGGAAAACTCCGCGAACGAACGCCCATCGATGCGAAACGTGCCCAACAATTCGGGCATCTGGCCCTCACGCACCTGTTCCAATTCCCGGCGCGCGGATTCAATCCGAACTTCCGATTGGATGCGCTGCAGTTCATGTTCCACCTGGCTGTTCAGTTGCTGCAGTTGCATCTGCTGCTGCAGGAACAAACTGGGTTCGATGGGCTCGTCAGTGACTGGCAGTGTTTCGGTCTCCGCCCAGGTGGGAGAGCAGGCGAATGCCAGAAGACACAGCAGCCCGCGTGTTATTGAGCGTTCAAGGACGACAGACATATTTGAGTTCGACATTCCAGTTCCAGGATGTGCCATCGGGGCTGATCGTGAGTTTCTGAAGACTCAGGTTGCGTTCGCGCAGATTGATGCCGGCCAGAAGCGACGGCCCCACACCACCGAGCACCACTCGTCCCTCGAGATAGCTGCGTTCGGCAGCGACCGTGGCGGATTGCGGCCCGGTGGTCCGTTCCACGGCAGGGTCTGAGGGAATCTGATAGGTGACGCTGCGGGTCTCTGCCGGCGTGATCGTGGCAAGCAAGCCGGGTGCAGCGCTTCGAAGGTTCTGCATCCGCTCGCCAAGCGTGCGTATCCAGTGATCGGTCGCTGGCAGGCGATCGCGCGTCAGCGCTGATCGGGCCTTGCCGGAGTCGAGCGCAATGGTCGCCGTTGCCTTTTGGTAGTCAGCGAAGTACCGAAGACTCGCATCCGTGCCCAAGGTCGACAGTGTTGAATTGTTGCCGCCTGTTTGGCCCGCCGACAGAGGCAGTCGATAGTTCGCCGTGGCAGATCGGCCATCGGCAGCACAATCCAGTTCGGTGAGTTGCCATCCCGTCGCGGTCTTGATCAGTCTGGACACGAGGTTCGCGCAAGCGATCACGACATCCTGCGGAGATACGGTTGCTGTGTCGGCCTCAAGCGCCTGAAGCACAGCGGCTTCCTGGGCGATGACGTCGCGTTGCTGCTGGTGCGTCGCATCGACGCGTATGCCGGCAGCATCAAGCAGTTGTCGCTGCGCCTCATCGAGGTCTGCCTGCCGCTGCCGGGACTGAAGGTACCAATCGCCGGCCAGGTACAGGCTGGCGATACCGGCCGCGGCCAGAATCAATGCGTTTCCCAGCGGCAAGGGTAAAAGACGTTGAAGCCGTGCCGCGGATGGCGGCGGAACGCACACCAGATCGGCAAGGGTTCCGGTACTGGCCATGCCACGCTGGATGGCGCGTTCCAGCATTGGGGTGGTGATGCGATTACGCAGGTTGAGTACCACCCGGAACGGGACTTCTTCGGACGTCCAGTGTTCGAGGAGTCCGTCGATGGCAGTTCGTAATGCCTGATCGCCGGTGACCAGCGCATCGACTTCCGTTGATAGTCCGATACGACCTTGGTCGGTTGCAGCGACCCACGTCACGCCCGATTCCTGTTGCTGGACATACAGGATCCGTTCGCGCGGATTCGACAAGGCCATCCAGACCATCGCCGAGTAGGCTTCTCGCGGCGGACGGGGCAGATAACCAAGCATCCAGTTGGCAGGCTCGGCCGCATCCTGCAGGCACACACCGACTCGAATGTTTCGCTGGCCCAACACTTTGCGAAGGGCGCGCAGAGGCAACTTCGCTGATCCGGCGGAGGGCGCTTCGCGACCAATACTGCCTGGCTCAAGGGTGCTCAGGTTGACCCACGTCAGGCCCCCAACGGCCCTGTAATCACGTCCTCCGAGGCTGACCACAATTTCGATCATGGGTGCCCCGTCAGATCACGACTGGCGTGATCAGAACGACCATCGTCGACTTGCGGCTGCTGCTGCGGGTGCCGCCGCCGAGCGCCTGGAAACGCGGTGATCCCATGCCACGCTGGTTGCCGGTAGCGCGAGTCTGTTCGAAGCCGGAAAGCACCATGGTGGCGCCCGAACGCAACAGGACCTGGGGTGCGATCTGTCTTCGGTCCACTTCCGGCTGTTCTGCGGTAAGACCGAGTCCAGGCGAAATCTGACGAAGGTTGCGCAGGTTCGAGAGGTTGAGCTCCAGTTGTACGATCACCTCGTCGTTTGCGCGCACCAGCGGCGTGAGGCGCATTGCGAATCCGGTGGTCACGGTTGCACCCTGGAAGGAGGTTGTGGCGCCCGCGTTGGGAACCTGCAGTGCCGTGACGCTTGGCAGATACGCAGTGTCTTCTGTGACCTGAATGGGCGCCGGCCGGCCGTTCAGCGTAATCAGGTTCGCGCTCTGCTCGACGCTTACTTCACCTTGTTCACTCAGTGCTTCGAGCAGGACTTGGGAGCCATCGAATCGACTGTTCGGATTGAGCAGGCTGATCGTTGCGGAGTTGGTTGCGTTGGTGCCATTCGACAACAATTCCGTACTGATCCCGAATCGGCTATCCAGATTCCGATACACCAGATTCCAGTTGATGCCATAACTGTCGCTGGCATCGAGCTCCACTGACAACACCTTGACCGAGAACTGAACCTGTCGGGTGGCCATCACGTTGGCCGACTTGATGTAAGCCCCGACGCGCTCGTGCACCTGAGGGGTGTCGGTCACGGACACCGTGGCCAGGAAGCGGTTCGCGATCACCGAACCATTCTTCCGGTCGACCATGGCTTCGATGTCACGCACGAGCGCATCGAATGGATCTACTTTGGCATTCAGTGCCGTGGTCTGGCCGGAACTTGTGGTGATGCCGGTCGCAGCACTGGCTCCGGCCGTAGCGCCCGACCCTGAATTGCCGGACGTATTGACGTTGCTGATCGTGTTGTCGATGGCCGTGCTGAACGGCAAAGCGTCGAATGCGTACGAACGCGTTTCGCGCACGAACAATTCAACGCGGGTGCCCGACCATCGCCACGAGACGCCGGCACGTGCGGCCAACAAATCGAGGAAGCTCGCCACACTGCCTTGATGCGGCAACACCAGTGGATGGTCAAATTCCGGCATGCGGAGGACGTCGTCAGCCAGATTCACCTCAACGCCATAGTGCCTGTTGAGCCAGGCGGCAACTTCGGGCAGCGTCAATGCCGCGTGGCCACTGCGGTCAACCGCTGCCTGCAGGACAGCCGGTATGTCGCCCAACGGTGACGTGGCTGGTCGAGAGCCTACCCACACGTCTTCGATGACTTCGTAAAACGACTCTTCGGAGTTTGGTCTGCTGAGGTGTCGCGCAGCCATTTCGGTCTGGTCACGGATATCGGCATGGACACGCCCGGCATACTGCTGGCCTTGCGTCAGCGTGCAGCCAGCAAGCGGTGTGATGGCGGCGGTCATCACGATCAGGCAAAAACCTGGCTTATTCACAGCGAGCTCCCAACGCCACGATGCGCAGAGTCCGGTTTTGGTACTCGCAGGCCTTGACGCCCGCCGAGCCGCGGGACAGAGCCCGGAACGTGGTCCTTACGGCATCACGAAGGGTGGTGCCGGCGGGGAAGGCCAAGTTTGAATCGAGGACGACGTTACGTTCGGAGTCTGTGGCCCATAACAGGACCCAGTCGGCCGAAGCCGTCCATCGGGTCAGTACGTCGCGCAGGGATTCCCCGGCTCTCGCTGACCAATCACCGGTCGCTCCTGATTCGATGCTGGCACGCAAGTTCGCCGGCAGATGGAGCAGTGGTTCGTGAGGTTGGGCCGTAGCGGCTGGAGTGACGTTCTGATCCGGCGGCAGCAAAGGAGCCTCATTGGCGCCAGCCGGGGCCGTGACTGCCCAAAGCAGTACAGAAATCCAAAAAAACACGCATCATTCGCTTTCCGTCAAGTTTCCGGATTCGCGTACAGCGAATCCCCCAAGAAGTGACCCCATAGCCACCGCAAACTGTCTGTGCACCGACACGCGGGCACGACAGGACACATTTTGGCACGATTTTGACATTTGGGTCATCCCTTCCAACAAATTCGGTTGAGGTGTTGCTCCCGATGCCGAGTTCCCGGGTGCTCTGCCGTGGTCTTTGCGGCCGCTTGGCCCGCGTCAGGCGACAGATCAGGCAGAAACAATTGCCATCGCCCATGCCGAAGGCAGTACCGAGGGAATTCGGCGGCGGATTGCGATCGGGGCGGATGGTTCATCGTCAACTCCAGTGCGTTGGACGACCCCAATCTAGATTCTCGGACGCAAGGCCTACCCGCGTTTTACCCCTGTTTTTTTAAGCATTTCAGCGCCTGCCTGGGTGCGGTGGACCATGTCGAAGATGGCGTTGTGTGGAAGTGGCGGCGCTGAACCGTTCGCGCCAACAGTGTTTCCTTGGCATGCAAGCAATCGAGGTCGGGATCATGCTGCGCCGAGAGACGACAGATGGTTTGTTCCAGAATCAGGATTGGGCGGGGGCTGTTGCTGCGGCAGGCTTGGACGGCTTTTGTGCCGCCTTCAGTTCGAACAGCGGCCGCAGAATGCGCGAGTGGCGAATGACCAGATGGTGCAAGAGGCCGCAGCTGGTGACGGTGCCCAGCAGGACCAGGATTGGCTCAGCGACCGGCCCCAGATTCATCCCGGCCAGCAGGAACAGATTGGCGCGAAGGTGCGGCCGGATAAGCGGCCCGAAGGCCTTACGACAGATTGGCGACGGAATTGGCCCGCCGCCAGATTGCCATCATGTGCGGTGAGCGTGGCGCAGCGCCAAGGCGCGCTGCAAGGCTTTACCGGTCACCAATGCGGATGAGGCCAGGACCGATATGCCGCTGTCACGGCGGAAGATAAGATCGAAGTCGCCAAGAAGACAGGCCTCACACTGAATGCGGTGAGTGTGTAGATACGCAAGGAACCTTGATGCAAACGATACTGGGCGCAAACGGCCAGATTGCCGTGGAACTGGCGCGTGAGTTGCAGCGCTGTTACAGCCGCGATTTGCGACTGGTCAGTCGTCATCCTCGCAAAGTGAACGACACCGATGCGGTCGTGTCCGCCGATCTGCTTGATGCCAGGCAGACTGCCAAGGCGGTCGAGGGCAGCAGCATTGTCTACTTCACTGCCGGCCTGCCGCCGGACACTGTGTTGTGGGAGCGGCAGTTCCCGCCGATGCTGAAAAATGCGCTGGATGCCTGCCGGGCCGCGGGCGCGAAGTTTGCGTACTTCGACAACACCTACATGTATCCACAGGACAACCGGTTGCTGACGGAGGACACGGCCTTTGCGCCGGTCGGACGCAAGGGTCTTGTTCGTGCGCGCATGACCAACATGGTCTTGGCTGAAATGGCGCGTGGCGAAATCCCGGTAATCATTGCTCGCGCACCGGAGTTCTATGGTTCGGGCAAAACCCAGAGCTTCACGAACGCGTTGGTGATCGACCGACTCAAGGCCGGAAGGTCGCCGCGTGTTCCGATGCGTGACGACACGTTGCGCACATTGATCTGGACGCCCGACGCCAGTCGGGGCCTGGCCGTTCTGGGCAACACACCCGATGCCTATGAGCAGACTTGGCATCTGCCCTGCTGTGACGACCGGCCGACCTACAAACAGTTCGTCACCATGGCCTGTGAGGCGTTCGGCAAACCGGTGTCGTACAAAGTGATCAGCAAGTGGGCATTTGCCGTTGCGGGCCTTTTTTCGCCGCCAGTCAGGGAAATCCGGGAACTGCTCCCGCGGTATCAGCAGGACAACCTGTTCGATTCGAGCAAGTTCAAGCGCCGGTTCCCGGAGTTCGCCGTGACGACGTATCGCGAAGGGATTGATCGGATTCGAAACGATCAGGTTGGGGTGTGACCGGGTTGCTCTGCCGAAACATGCGCCTAACGAGGTCTGGTGCACCGTCGGCGCGGCCGCTTGCCCAGGAAACAACTTCGATCCATCGATCCCAATTGTGGAAACAATCCATGAAATCCATTCTGTTCGCATCGATCCTCGCCACCTGGTTTGCCGGTTCGACTGTCCTTGCTGAAGAAATCACTACCGACGAAAACTTGATTGCCGATGCTTACGCCAAGCCGGACAACCTGGTGAAACTTGCCGATGGCCGGGCGATGAATCTGCGCTGCAGCGGCGAAGGTGAGCCCACGGTGATTCTGGAAGCGGGCGGGAATACCGAGTCCAGTACCTGGTACCGGGCACAACCGCAGATTGCCCGTTTGACCCGAGTCTGTTCGTACGACCGTGCCGGATACGGCTTCAGTGATGAAGGTTCGCTCCCCCGCGATCTGGCAGCAGCCGTTGCTGATCTCCATGCATTGATGAAACAGGCGGACATTGCGGCCCCTGTCGTGCTGGTGGGTCACTCGCTGGGCAGCAATATTGTGCGCAGATACGCTCAGCTTCATCCGGATGAGGTTGCGGGCATTGTGCTGGTCGATCCGCCTGAGCAAGGCGCAGACGGAAAAATGCCGCAGGACTGGCAGCAGGAAATCACCGAACAGGTGGCGCATCGCGAAAAGATTCTGGCCCTGTGCGAAGAGGCTGCTGCAGCGGGTAATCGTGCCGTGCTCCAGGAACGCTGCCTGCGTGCACCACCACCGTGGATGGGCGACGTCGTGGCCAAGGCGATGGCAGACAACAAGGCCAAGCCTGCTTACTGGCGCACGCTTCGAGCCGAGCTCGCGCACAACGAAACATTGTTCTCGGCGCCGGTCCCCGAGGATGAAACCTATGGCGCGATCCCGCTGGTCTTGTTGCGCGCCGGCGAGCAAAACGAAGACGTGCCCCCCGAGGTTCGCAAGGTCATCGAAGAGGCCAGAAGCCTCACGCACAAAAGAATCTTGGTCGGTTCGTCGCGGAGCAAGTCGGTCGAGGTCACGAACACATCTCACGACATCCAGCTTGATCGGCCGGACACGATTGCTGCAGCCATCAAGGAGATGCTGGAGTCGTTGAAGTCGGAACCTTGAGAGCGTGATTTGAGCACACGACGTTGACGGCGGGTTTCGCCTGAACCGATTGTTTGATCATCCATCTCGCACGGCGATGAGCCTCGGATGAGGCTCATCGCCATGGAAACGCGTGTGGCTGGTTACTGAGGTGCCTTGTCTGATTCGGCTGCCGGCGCCTGTTCCTGAGGCGGCGCGCCCGCACGATCGGCCAGTGCCCATTGGAAATCGGTGCGCATCAGGCCGGTGAACACGGGATTGTCGAGTTGGATGTCGGCCAGCGCATCGGGGCCACCGGGGGCGAGGTAGGAATTGGTCGGCACCGGGTCTGGGTTGAAGTACCCGCCGCGCGGCCAGGCGGCCCGGATGTGGCAATTGCGGCAGTTCGTGGAAACCGGGTGGCCTGCGGCCAGCTCGATGTACGGGTTGAACGAGGTGGGCAACACACCCGGTGCGGATTCGACGCCGTATTCCACGGTGAGCAGATAGTTGCGCCACGGGCCGGGTGCCTGGGCCACCGGGATGTCCGGGCGATCGGCGGCAAACGGGCCGGTGTCCGGCTTGTCGGACCACCAGGCGCTTTGCAGGGTCCACTGCGGAATCTCTTTCGTGATCATGTGCATGGCCACGGTGACCAGGTAATCACCCGCCTTGAACGGCCGGTTGTACAGCCAGCATGCCGAAGCATCGAGGATGGCGCGATCACGCGCATCCATGCTGCCCAGCAAGGTGTCGTCGATGAGCTGGTGATAGAACGCTTCGACCGGGTAAATCTGGCCGGTGCCGAGTTTCGGATCGATCGGGTTCCCCGAGGCATCGAGTACGTTGTAGAGGTATTGCGTGACGCCGGTGAGCCCTGGCTGCGGGCTCTTGTTGCGCGGGTCGATGATCACCACCGAGTTCCACGTCTCGTATCCCGCGTAGTCGCCGAAGTCGGGCGGGTACTGGTTGTGCCAGACCGGGAGTGCAGTGAAGTCGTCGCCGCGGACCGGCCAGTACATGTTCTTCAGCACAAAGGACGTCGATGGGAATGGCGCCACGTCCGGCTGGCCTTTGCCCTGGCCCCATTGCTGGCTCAGCAAGTCGCCGTTGTACAACTCGGCTTCCTGGATCCAGTCGAACGCATCGCCGTTGTAGATCACACCCGCCACCATGATGTCGCCGTTCGACTGGAAACCGCGGGCCATCCGGCAAACCGGTTTCGCCGAACTGGCCGGCCTGGCAGGTGCCCGTGCTCACGTTCGGCGGCAAGTAGATCGGGCCGGGCAGGTTGATCGGTGTATTCAGCGCGTTGCGCGCCTTCATGCCGTGTTTGCCGGCGTCGGCATCGCCAACGCTGGTGGGTTTGTTGATGACACCGGGAGCCGGTTGGTACGGGTAAGCCTGTGTCGACGTGGGCCAATCCCACCAGATCGGTCGGCCTGAGTTGTCCAGGGAATTGATGCCGGCCCACAACCACCAGGAATGCTGGCGCAAGGCCGGGGTGTCCCCTGCGGCGATGTAGGACGACAAGATGCCGGGATCGGCTGGCCAATCAAAGCCGGACGGGAACGGCGGAAAACCCGGTTCGGCGGGTGCCGATGGCGTTGTGGCTACAGGTGCCGGACTGGCCGCAGGCGGCTGCTCGGCGGGCTGGCAAGCAACAAGCAAAGTAAGCGTTGAGCCCAAAGCCCAAACGCCAGCATGACGTTTCACGTCCATCACACGCTCCCAAGTCGGCTGGATTGCCGTGCCGAAAGCTTATCCCCATCCGCCGGCTTTTGCGCTATTCGAAGCCGTCGCTGAACACGAAAGGGTTCACGAACAGGCAATCTGCAGAACAGGCGTCGCCGTTGTTCTGGTTGTTGTCGTCACATTGCTCGAGGCCTTCGACCGTGCCGTTCCCACAGTTGTTGGCTGGTACGACTCCAAGCCCGGCGGCGTTGTTGCGCGGTGCGGGAAGTCCGATGCTGAAATCGACCGACGAGTTGTTCGTGTCGTCGCTGTTCTGCAGCACACCATCGCCGCCCAGGCTGCGCAGTGCCGATCGCCCGCTTACGAGGCCGCCAGTTCCGATCGTGCCGACCTGACCCGGGCGGTTGAACGGCGTGTTGATGCCGGCGTCGCCGGTGCCGGCAGGCCCGGTGTAGTTGCCCCAGGCGACACAGTCGATGCTGTCGAAACACACCTTGCCGCCTGCACGCGGCAGCACCGGCAGCATGACCAGATCCGCAGTGAGGGCGAAGAAGGTTGCGGCGTCGGCGGTTGCGATGAAGATCCTGGCTTGGTTCGAGCCATTCGGGACATTGCCGAGGAACGCAAAGCTGTTCGTTTGGTTCCCAGCGGCATCAAACACCTGCACATTGTGGCCCATCACCTGATTCTGGCCGCTGTTGTACATCTGCAGCACCACGTATTGGGCGTCCGGTCGGAGCGCGGTACCCGGAAACACTTCGACGATTTTCATCAAGTGGAAAGCCGAGAAAGCGGGGCCGGCTACGCAGGCGAGCAGGGCGAGCAGAACAACACGCAGCATCGACATCGGATTCCTCCAAGACTCAAGTCGACGGGATCATACGCGCTTCGGCCACGCGCCGTGCTCAGCGCTTCAGCAAAATGCGCACTGCGTCATACAGGGCATGGCACATCAATGCGAACGCCATGACCGGCCATAGCAGTCGATCGCCGATGTGCCGAGGATGCTTGAATAGAAACCGCATCATGCTGCGGTGTTTGTGCCAGGACACGAACCACGGGCGTTTGCGGCTCGACGTGCCCTGCTCGTGCGTACTGCCGACAAGTCACCAGCGAGTGCATTGTGCGCGCCGGCCGCCCGGGCACGGGCCATGAGGTCCAGGTCTTCGGCATGCAGGAAAAACCCGGTGTCGAACCCGCCGATGTGCTTGAACAGCGCACGTGGGATCAGCATCAGGGCGCCAGAACCCGCTTCGACTTCCTGCCAGGGCAAGGACAGGTCAAGGGACGCGTTGCGCTGTCGCAGCAGCATCCGCGTGGTGCTCGGCATCAGGCGATGCACGGCGCGTTCAATCTTGCCGATTGGGCTGATCGTCCGAATGCCGATCACGCCGGGTGATCGAGCGTCGTCGGCGCGTTCGAGCAGGGTGTCCAGGGTTTCGGGGGCCAATCGGCAGTCCGGATTCAGGATCAGGAGCCAGGGTGCCGTACACGCAGCGGCCGCCCGATTGCAGGCAGCGCCAAATCCCGTGTTGGTCGGCAGTTTCTCGAAGTGGAATCGCGGGTCAGCCGCAAACTTCCGGGCAACCTGTTCGGGTATCCCGTCCCCTGAAGCGTTGTCGATCAGCCGGATTTCCCGGACCGCCCGAGCCCGCGCAGCGGCCTCGATCACTTCGGCCAGCAGCGGACCGCTGTCGTGGGCGACCAGGATCAGTGCGACAGTCAGACCACGTCCTCGCCACGCCGGAGCAATTGTTCCAGGCGGTCGGCCAACGTAGCCACCTCGCGAATGATGGAGTCCACCTCGGCTTCATCGAGGCTCGTATACGGACGGTTTTCGCACAGGTGCAAAAACGCCTCACCGTCGAGTTCGAACAGCGCCAGATAACCCACACGCTGGGCCCAGTTGAACTCGAGCGCACGCGCTGCGTCAGACGTGCTGAGCGGGGCCACGGGGGTGGATACCCGCAGGTAGCGCCGCCCGGCCTCGGCCTCGAGTTCACCCAAAAACATGCCCTGCGTTCGACCGTCGGCCGTGAGGTATTCAAAACTGAGCTGATACGGCTCGTCGAAGCTCAGTTCGAACTGGCTGGCGACGTGCTCGCGGATTTCTTCGAAGTTGCGCATGAATTTTCTCCAACGGTTGGGGTTATCGTAGCGGGATGACGCCGCCGAATCCCGCTCTTGCCGACATCCGCGCTGCCGTACGCGCCATTCCGGCCGGAACGGTGTCGACCTATGGTGCGGTCGCCGCGCGCGCCGGCTGGCCGGGTCGGGCACGGCTCGTTGCGCGGGCGCTGGCTTCGGGCGAAGATGCCGATCTGCCCTGGTTTCGCGTCGTCCGAGCCGACGGCCGGATCGCGTTTCCGGCCGGTAGCCCCGGGTATCGCGACCAATCCCGACGCTTGCGGGCCGAAGGAGTGCGGTGGTCGCCGGACGTGTCGATCTGCGGCGATTCGTCGCGTCCGCCGAGGCAAGTCTCGATGAAGTGTTGTGGGCCATGAACGGAGCACCCGGATGACCAGTAAGCGATTCGTCTTTTCCGTGGGCCTTGCAGCCGCTTTGGCGGCATGTTCCGGCACATCGATCCAGCCGGAACCGATCACCACGACGGTTGTCATCCTGCGCCATGCCGAAAAGGCCGCAGACAGCGACGACCCGGGTCTCACCGAGGCGGGTCGGATCCGTGCCGAATCGATCGCGAACCGCTTCTGCCGGGACGGCCTGCGTGCCGCCCACGCCACCCAGTACCAGCGTACCCAACAAACCGCCGAACCGTGTGCCCGCGTTGCCGGTCGCAGTGTCCAGGTCACTACCCTTTCGAAAGACTTCGAAGCCGATGCGAAGGCCCTGCGCGCAACGATCCTGGCAGCGCCAGGTGGCAAAGTGCTGGTGGTCGGCCACAGCAACACGGTGCCGATTCTGGTCAATGCGTTCACCGGCGTGGTGGTCGCACCCATCGGCGAGCAGGAATACGATCGCTGGTTTGAAGTCACCCTCGATGCCGACGGCCAGGGCCGTCTGGTCGAAACCCGTTACTGATTCTGAAGTCCCACCCGTACCCTTTCCCCGATTGGAGCAACAACATGAGCATGGTCAAGGAATTCAAGGAATTTGCGATGCGCGGCAACGTCATGGATCTCGCCATCGGCGTGGTCATCGGCGCCGCATTCGGCAAGATCGTGGCCGCACTGGTGGATCGCATCATCATGCCGATCATCGGATTCCTGACATCCGGCCAGAACTTCAACGAATTGGCGTTCGCCATGGGCGAGAAGACGAACCCGGACGGCACCGTGGTGCCGGCCGTGCTGCTTGGTTACGGTGCGTTTATCCAGTCGATCATCGATTTCATCATCGTTGCTTTCGTCATTTTTCTCGTGATCAAGGTGATGAATCGCCTCAAGCGAGCCGAGGCCGCCGCGCCTGCCGCTCCGCCCGCACCGAGCAACGAGGAAAAATTGTTGACCGAAATCCGCGACCTGCTGAAAGCGCAGAAGTAGTCCGAACCGCGATTTGCCGGGACAATGACTGTCCCCCCATGCCCCGCTCCGGCGGGGCTGATCCTGAAATTGTGCCGAGGAACCTTGCCGATGCGTTTTGTTGCCCTAGCCCTGCTTGCTCTTGTGGTCACTGCTCCGGCCGTGGCCGAGCCGACCCGCGATCACCACTCCGTTGCCCGTCTCGACGAAGTCCGCATCAAACATGTGTATCTGGATCTCGATGTCGACTTCGACAGCAAGCGTCTGTCGGGCTTCGCCGACCTGAGCCTCGATTGGCGGAAGGCCGACGCTGGCCGACTCGACCTCGATACGCGGGATCTCAACATCCAGCGAGTGCTCGCCAAGAATGCCGAAGGCGAATGGAAGCGGGCCTCCTTCCGTTTGGGCGCGCGCAACCCGATGTTTGGTCAAGGACTGCGGATCCAGTTGAACGGGGCGCCGGAAAAAGTGCGCGTGTACTACCAGACCTCACCGAACGCTTCGGGCCTGCAATGGTTGGCGCCCGAGCAAACACTCGGCAAGAAGAAGCCCTTCATGTTCTCGCAAGCGCAAGCGGCCCATGCGCGTTCGTTCGTGCCGCTTCAGGACACCCCGGCAGTCCGGTTTACCTACAGCGCGCATGTCACGGCGCCCGAGGGCATCCGCGTGCTGATGAGCGCCGACAACGATCCCGCCGCGACGGGTGTGGGCGGCTACCGCTTCACCATGCCGCAGCCGATCCCGTCGTACCTGTTCGCGATTGCTGCCGGCGATATTGCGTTCCAGTCGATCGGACCGCGCTCCGGTGTGTACACCGAACCCGGTCGGCTGGCCGCTGCCGCCAAAGAGTTCGAAGACACCGAAGCGATGATCGCAGCAACCGAAAAATTGTACGGACCGTATCGTTGGGGCCGTTATGACCTGCTGATCCTGCCGCCCTCGTTCCCGTTTGGTGGCATGGAAAATCCACGCCTGAGTTTCATCACCCCCACCGTCATCGCCGGTGACAAATCGCTGGTGAGCCTGATTGCCCATGAACTCGCACATTCCTGGTCCGGCAATCTGGTGACCAATGAAAGCTGGGAGCACATCTGGTTGAACGAGGGCTTTACCAGCTATGTCGAAAATCGCATCACTGAATCCGTGTTCGGGCTGGACCAGGCCAAGATGGAGCAGGTGATCAGCCAGCGCGAACTCATGGCGGAACTGAAGGAACTGGCATCGGCCGACCAGCATCTGGTGGTGTCGTTGAAAGGCCGCGATCCGGATGAAGGCCTGAGTGGTGTGCCGTACGACAAGGGCCAATGGTTACTGCGCTCGATGGAAAAACGACTGGGTCGCGAGGTATTCGATCCGCTGCTGCGCGAATGGTTTGACGCCCATGCGTTTCAGAGCGTCGGCACGGAAGAATTCCTCAAGTTCTTCGGTTTCGCGCGTGTTCGATGTTGCCGACAGCAAGTTTCCGCGCGCTGAAGTGGACACCTGGTTGTACCAGCCGGGCGTGCCGACCACGGCAACGCTCACGGCAGCACCATTGTTCGATGTTGTCGACGCGGCACGCACGGATTTTGTGGCCGGCAAACGAGCGGCTGCCGATCTGGACGCGAAGTCGTGGATCACGCAGCAATGGCTGCACTTCCTGAATGAACTGCCGGTGGACCTCAGTGCCGCACGCCTGGCCGAACTCGATGCGAGTTATCAGCTGTCGCAGACGAAAAATGCCGAGATCGCGATGCGCTGGTTCCTCGCCGGAATTCGTGCAGGCTATGAGCCGATTCGTGAACCGATGCGCGCGCACCTGATCGGAATCGGTCGTCGCAAGTTGATGATGCCGTTGTGGGCCGAACTCGCCAAGACAACCGAAGGCAAACGTTGGGCCAAGGAAGTTTATGCCGTGGCGCGTCCGGGTTATCACCCGATTGCGCAAGCTTCTGTTGATGCGGCGCTCAAATAAGGTGCTGCAGTCATGACCCTGCGCCTGGAACTGGTCGATTCACTGAAGCGGCTGATCAAGGCGCGTGGTCTGACCTATGCCGATGTGGCCGGCCGGATCGACATCAGCGAAGCATCGGTGAAGCGCTGGTTCTCGCAAGCCGACATGACGCTCGAAAAACTCGAAGCGATCTGCGTGGCGATCGGTTGCGATCTGCAGGAGTTGCTGGAATTCTCGCGGTCCGAAAAGCCGCCAGTCTCGGAGCTGAGTGAAGAGCAGGAAGAAGCATTGGTCGCCGATCCACGGCTGTTTCTGGCCTTGTATCTGGCGATCAACCGCTTCAGCGAAGACGACGTGCTCAGTCGTTACAAGTTCAGCAAGCCGGAATGGACCTTGTTGCTGACGCGGCTCGATCGCCTCGGAATCATCGAACTGCAGCCGATGAACAAAGTCCGTCTGCGCACGGCACGCAACTTCCGCTGGCGTGCCGGGGGTCCGATCGAGCAGCTGTTTGCTCGCCAGTTGTTGCCCGAGTTCTTTGCCCAGCCATTCGTCGATGATGACGAGAAGCTGTTGTTGCTTGCCGGATCCGTGTCGGCGCCGACGGCAGCGTTGATGAAACAGCGGCTGGAGGACTTGGCGCGGGAGTTCGACCTGTTGTTGGCCCGCGATACATCGCTGGTGGCCAGTGAGCGAACAGGTGTAAGCCTCGTGCTCCATGCGGCCTTGGCGCCTGAAAGGCGTTCGACCTGATTCGTCGCGAGGACGAGGCAAGCTGACGCGTTGCCGTCCAGTTCGCTCGTGGGTGAAATGTTGCCTCGATCCTTCCTTCTCCCGTTTCACGGGAGAAGGTGGTCCGCAGGACCGGATGAGGGCAAGATTGGCGCGAAGACAATGTTCGTCGCCAGATTTCCCTCATCTGCCCTTCGGGCATCTTCTCCCGCAAAGCGGGAGAAGAATTTCTTGCGTTGTGTTTGGCGAGAGTCCTGATCGCAACAATGGTCGGCGGGTCAAGCGACCGCCAAAACCCGCGCTGCCGCCTTTTTCACAGCCGCCTTTTTGGCGGCGGGCTTCTTCGCCGCAGCCTTCTTTACAGCAGCCTTTTTGGCCGGAGCCTTTTTGGCAGCTGCCTTCTTCGCAGCCGGCTTTTTCGCTGCCGCTTTTTTGGCCGGTGCCTTTTTCACGGCAGATTTCTTCGCAGGCGCTTCGGCTTTGGCAGCCGCTTTCTTGGCGGCAGCTTTTTTCGCCGCACCGCGCTTGAAGCCACCCTTCTGGCGAACCGGTTTGCCCTTCTCGGTGAGCAGGGTGTCGCATTCGACCAGCGTCAGCGTTGCGGGATCGCGGTCTTTCGGTACGTTGGCGTTCTTGGCGCCATCGGTGATGTACGGACCAAAACGTCCGTTCAGCACCTGCACCCGCCCTTCGTCAAACGTCTGGATGATGCGGTTGGCGGCGGCCAGCTCCTTCTCGGCGATCACTTCCAGCGCACGCGCCAGATCGATCGTGTAGGGGTCGTCCGGTGCCTTGATCGAGGCATAGGTCTTGCCGTGTTTGACGAACGGGCCAAAGCGACCGATGGCGGCCGAGACTTCGACGCCGTCCGGCGCCGCACCCAGATCACGCGGCAGTTTGAACAGTTCGATCGCATCCGGCAACGAAATCGTGTGCAGGCTCTGGCCTGGACGCAATGAGGCGTACTTCGGCTTCTCGTCGCCCTCTTCCTTGGTGCCGATCTGCGCGAACGGCCCGAAGCGGCCGAGGCGCACCGAGATCGGTTTGCCGGTGACCGGGTCATTGCCGAGCACGCGGTTCTGCTTGGCCTCGTCGAGCGAGACGGTTTCCATCTTGTCCGCGACCAGGGCCTTGAACGGCGCCCAGAACTTGCGCAGCAACGGCACCCATTCTTCTTCGCCGCGCGGACCGCGTCGAGTTCGTCTTCCAGGCGCGCGGTGAATTCGTAGTCGACATATTGGGCGAAATGGTTGGACAGGAACTTGGCCACGACGCGACCGACGTCGGCTGGTCGGAAGCGACGATTGTCGAGCATCACGTATTCGCGCCCGAGCAGGGTCTGGATGATGCTGGCGTAAGTCGACGGACGGCCGATGCCGTATTCCTCCAGCGCCTTGACCAGTGAAGCTTCGGAATAGCGCGGCGGCGGCTCGGTGAAATGCTGGTCGGCCAGCACCTGCGATAGCGGAATGAGGTCGCCTTCCTTCATCAACGGCAGGCGGCGACCTTCATCGTCGTCTTCCTCGGTCTTCTGGTCGCGGCCTTCTTCGTACACGGCCAGGAAGCCGGGTTCGATCACCGTGGTGCCGGTGGCGCGGAACGCATGTTTCGCACCGGCGGCCAGATCGACCGCCACGGTTTCCATCAGCGCCGGCGCCATCTGGCAGGCGACGGTGCGCTTCCAGATCAGTTCGTACAGCTTCATCTGGTCCGGATTCAGGTATTTCGCCATCGACTCGGGCGTATGCAAGGCCGAGGTCGGGCGGATCGCCTCGTGCGCTTCCTGCGCATTCTTGGACTTGGTCTTGTAGACGTTCGGCGTGTCCGGCAGCGCCTGCTTGCCATAACGTTGCGCGATGACGTCGCGCAGCTCGGCAATCGCGTCGTTGGCGAGATGCACCGCATCGGTACGCATGTAGGTGATCAGGCCCACCAGGCCCTCGTCGCCGATCTGCACACCTTCGTACAGCCCCTGGGCCAGGCGCATGGTGCGCGAGGTGCCGAAGCCGAGCTTGCGTGCCGCTTCCTGCTGCAGGGTCGAGGTGATGAAGGGCGGCGACGGACGGCGCTGGCGCTGCTTGCGAGTGACTTCGGCGACCTTGAGCATGCCGCCTGCGGCACGCACCAGTTCGGCGCGCGCCGCTTCGGCGGCATCGCCGTCGCGGAACGTGAACTGTTCGACCTTAGTCCGTCGTAACGCAGCAGCCGGGCGTCGAACGCCTGGGTCGGATGCGCGCACTGCGCGGCGATCGACCAGTATTCCTGGCGCATGAAGGCTTCGATTTCTTCCTCGCGCTGGCAGATCAGGCGCAAGGCTGGCGACTGCACGCGCCCGGCCGAGAGGCCGCGCTGCACCTTGCGCCACAGCACCGGCGAGAGATTGAAGCCCACCAGGTAATCGAGCGCACGGCGCGCCTGCTGGGCGTTGACCAGGTCGTTCTGCAGCTTGCGCGGGTGCGCGACGGCCTCGTTGATCGCCTTCGGCGTGATCTCGGAAAACACCACACGATGGACCTTGCGGCCTTCGAGCAGGCCACGCTCGCGCAGGATCTCGCTGATGTGCCAGCTGATCGCCTCACCTTCGCGATCCAAGTCGGTCGCCAGGCCCCAGGCCCGGGCCGCCCGCCCCCCCGCCCCGGTGCGGGCGGGGGAGCCCCGCGACGGCGCGGTCCCCGGGCCGGTCCCGGCCTGGCGAAAAAGGAGGCGAGGGAAAGCCTTTCTCCGTGGCCTCGCGCCAGAAATGCCGCCAGCGTTCGGGGGAAAGGGTAGAAAACGTGCTTGGTGGAAATCGCTGCTCGGCGCGTGGAGTGAAAACTTTTCGGCGGGGTCTAGCGGGGTTTTCGGCGCGGGCAGAAAAGCCGTCAAATCGGGCTCCCAAGGCCGGCCGGACCGGCCTCGAAGGGCACCGGCGTCGACCAGGGAGTCGCCCCGAATTCGGGATGAGCCTGCCACAGGTCGCGCAGGCTCTCACCCCGGCCGGGCACACGCAAGTCAGGCGCCAGGTCGAACAGGGGCTTCAATACAAAAGCGTGATGCAGTTCAGGTCTTGGCACTTTCAGGTGGCCGGGGCCGTCGATGCAGGCGTCCCCATACAGAACAATGTCGATGTCGAGGGTGCGACTGGAGAACCTGGGTACGTCGCGCCGACGCCCTTGGGCGTCTTCCAGTGCGTGCAGCCAGGCGTCCAGCCTTGGTGCGTCCCAGTCGGTATGGATCAGCGCCGCCGCATTCAGGAACGTCGGGCCGTCAAAACCGATCGCTGGCGTCGCATAAAAGGGCGACAGCACTACGGTGCCGAACGTCGAGCGCAGGGCTGCCACGGCGGCGCGCAGGTGCAATTCCGGCTCCTGGTTGGAGCCGAGGCTCAAATAAACCGGAATCATTGTGGACGGCGACCGCGTTCGATCTGGACACCCACCCCGCGCGCACCGCGCACGGCACCCGGCTTTGTCAGCCGCAGCTTGAGCCAGGACACCGGAAACTCAGTCAGGATGATTTCGGCGCAGCGCTCGGCCAAGGTTTCGACCAGGCCAAACTCGCTTTGGCCCACGAACTGGATGAGACGCTTCGACACGGCCTTGTAGTCGAGGGTGTCGGTGATCTGGTCGGTACTGGCCGGGATCCGATTGTCGAACGCCATCTCGAGATCGAGCACGACTGGCTGTTTGGCACGGCGTTCCCAGTCGTAGATCCCGATCAGGGCATCGATGTTGAGCCCGTCCACGAACACGATATCCATCAGAGCCGCTCCAGTTGATCCAGGGGCCAGCGCGGCACCACGGCAAGGGTATTGTCATCAGTCTTGCCGGCCTTGAGCCGCAAGGCACCGGCGAAGGCGATCATGGCGCCGTTGTCCGTGCAGAACTCGTGACGCGGAAATGCAACGCGGAACCGGTGTTTCTGGGCAGCAGCACCCAAGCGGGCGCGCAGTTGCCGATTCGCGCCGACACCGCCTGCCACCACCAAGGTTTTGGCACCGGTGGCCTGCATCGCGCGCAGACACTTGATCGCGATGGTGTCGGTCACGGCGTCCTCGAATCCGTGTGCCAGATCGGCCATGGTCTGAGCGCTTTGGTCACTCTTTCGCCAGGCCAGCAGAACCTGTGTCTTCAAACCGGAAAAGCTGAAGTCGAGGCCCGGACGATCACACATCGGCCGCGAAAACCCGAACACGCCGGCGCGCCCGGATTCGGCCAGCTTCGCCAGGTGAGGCCCGCCCGGATAAGGCAAGCCGAGCATCTTCGCGGTCTTGTCGAACGCTTCGCCAGCTGCATCGTCGAGGGTGTCACCCATCAGGTGATAGTCGCCGATCGCGCGGACGTCGATCAGTTGGGTATGCCCGCCCGACACCAGCAGCGCCACGAACGGCGGTTCGGGTGGATCGGCTTCAGCATCGGTGCCAGCAGGTGGCCTTCCATGTGGTGCACGCCGACCGACGGCAGATCCAGAGACCAAGCCACACCGCGTGCGAGCGCAGCCCCCACCAGCAAAGCGCCGACCAGCCCGGGGCCCGCGGTATAGGCGATGCCGTCGAGTTCGTCGAGCCGAAGCGAAGCCGCCGCCATGGTCTCGCGCAGCAAGGGCACGATCTTCAGAACGTGTTCGCGCGACGCGATTTCGGGCACAACGCCGCCGTAGGCCTGATGCAAGTCGATCTGCGTATACAGCCGGTGCGCCAGCAGGCCACGATCGGTGTCGTAGACGGCAATGCCGGTTTCATCGCAGGAAGTTTCAATGCCGAGCACGCGCATGGAGCGATCAGGATAAGAGGGAATCAAGACCCGACATGGTCGCACATTCACATTGCGGGAAGCTGAAAGCTCCTCGACCCACCTTCGGACTGAAGGCATCATCCGCGCCGAGCCGGCGTTCGTCACCGCACAACGGGGTTTCGTCGCAAACTCCTTCGGGCAGCAAGGAACTGATGCAGCATGGTCCCATCGACCACTGGAATGGAGCAGACCATGAAACCCCTGATTTTCCTTGCCGCATTCGCCCTGGGCGCCCTGGTCCACGCCAGCGCCGGTGCAAACAGCCGACTGGAAGAGGCGCTGAAGGCGCGTTTCGACGGCGATCGAAGCGGGGCTTGTGTGGCCGCGGCACTGATCACCGAGACGGTGGAGACCGCCATTCACTGCAATGATGACCAGCGGCGCCCTGATGCCGAAACCACCTTCGAGATCGGCTCGATCAGCAAGACCATGAATGGTCTGTTGCTTGCCGGGCTGGTTGAGGAAGGAAAACTGGGGCTCGATGATCCGATCGCCGAACATCTCCCGAAAGGCACCCGGGTGCCGGAATTCGAGGGTGAGCCGATCCGCATCCGCCACCTGCTTAGCCATACCTCCGGTTTGCCGGCCTTGCCTTCACAGTTCGCGCCGAAACGCGCTGACGATCCTTATGCCGATCTCGCCGAGAAGCAGCTGCTGGGCTCACTGGCTGACGTGACGCTCACTGCGAAGCCCGGGACCCAATGGGCTTACTCGAATTTCGGGGCCATGGTGTTGTCGGTCATCGTGTCGCGCGCAAGCGGTGACGATTACGGCTCCTACATGACCAGGAGCCTGTTTGTGCCCTTGGGGATGACACAGGCCCACCTCGGCAAGGCACCCAAGGGGGTCCGCACGGCCGAAGGCCATCTGGGCAGCGGCAAATCCACGTCTGCATGGCATCTCCCCGAGGCCATGAGTGGCGTCGGTGGCGTTCGCGCGTCGCTGACGGACATGGTGAATTACCTGCAGGCGCAATTGAAGCCGGACTCGGTTCCGTCGCTTGCCAAGCGCCTTGCGCGAACGCAGGAGATCGTCTCGGATTCCGGCAATGTGATGGCCTGGGGCTGGCTGGTCCGACGCTCGCCGGAGGGAGACCTGTACATGCATGAAGGCGGCACTGGCGGTTTTTCGGCGCTGACCGTCTTCCAACCCAAAACCGGCAAGGGTGTCGTGATCCTCAGTGATACGTCCTTGACAGATCGAGGCGGCCTCGGTGACGTTGCCCTCACGCTGCTCGGTTCCGATCCGATCACGCTGAAACCGCGACGTGATGCCACGCCGGATGCAGCCCTGCTCGAAGCCTTGTCGGGTGACTGGCTCATCCAAGGTGCCCTGCCGATGAAGGTTCGCACCGCAAAAGGGGTGTTGTATGTTCAGGCTCAAGGGCAGTCGGAGTTTGCGCTGGCCCATGACAGCCAAGGTGACTTCTTTGCTCAGGACTTCGATCTGGTGTTGACGCCCAAACGTGCTGAAGACGGTCAGTACTCGATGATGCTGCGCCAGGGCGGTGGCGTTTTGCCGATTACGCGTGTCAGCGCTGCCGCACAAACACTGGAAATCGATCCGGAAGCACTTTCAGCCTACGAAGGCGACTATCCGCTGGCACCGGGATTCACGTTGAAGGTTTTCGTTCAGGACAAGGTCCTGCACGCCCAGGCAACGGGCCAGGGTGCCTTTGCGCTGGTTCCGGAAGCGGCCGATGTGTTCACGGCCCGCGCGTTCGGCATCGAGATTCGATTCGAACGGAATGACGACGGGACGATCAAAGCCCTGGTCCTTCGTCAGGGTGGCCACGACACGAGGGCTGTCCGGAAATGAGCGAGCGTCATGACACCACGTTGCCGGACGGACTCGATCAGCCTTTGCCCGGTGAGCGGATCCGTGGCGACAAGCCGCGGTTCTACGAGTACACGCGATACCCGGCTTTCAGCCGACACTGGCTGATCGGCCGAAGCATCCTGTTCCTGATCGTGCTCGGCGGATTCTCGATGCTCGTCGGAGTGTCGAACCTCATGCTGGTGAATGATGCCGGCACCGCGGCACTGATCGCGCTGCTGTTCTTCATCGGCTTCATGTCGTTTTCCCTCCTCGGGCCGCTGTTCGCGACGATCGTTCGTTATCGGCGATGGCCCTTCCGGATCGAGCGCATCGCAGTCGTCGCAGCCTTGATGCTCGGGATCTTCGCATCCGGATTCACCGACTCCCTGGTGTCGTCCGACATGAAAAGACGAATGGAGGCGAAGGTCCAGGAGTCACCACTCGTCAACAAGCAACAGATCGAACAAGCGAAGAAGATGCATAACACGCCGGCCTCCATCGTCATGCGGCTGGTCACGGGTGCCTTCATCTATGGCCTGTTCGGTGGCGGCATCGCACTGATTGCCTATTGGCGCGAGCCGGCTCGGGTGAAAGCGTGGCGTGACACCGAAGCACTCAAGGCCGTGCGCGAAGCGCGGGCGGAAAGTGAAGTGAAGCTCAGCCTGCTGCAGTCCCAGGTCGAGCCGCACTTCCTGTTCAACACGCTGGCCGCGGTAAGGGTAGCGCTGCGGGCGTCGCCGGCCGAAGCCGAAGCCCTGCTCGACGCACTGATCGATTACCTTCGCGCAACCATTCCGAAGCTTCGCGCAGGGGCTGCCCAGCCAGAGAGTCTTCTGGGCGAACAATTGGACCTGGCAGGGCATTTCCTCCGACTGATGCAGCTGCGCATGGGTCAGCGATTGACCGTGTCGATCGACTGCCCGGATGATCTGCGCAAGATGCCGTTCCCGCCGCTGTTGCTGTTGTCGCTCGTCGAAAACGCCATCAAACATGGCGTGGAGCCAAAGCCCGGTGCCGTAAGCATCCGCGTTGATGTTCTTGCTGGCACCACGGATGTGACCGTTCGCGTGACTGATGATGGAGTCGGCCTGTCAGCCTCGACGTTGGGCGGTGGTGTTGGCCTCGAGAACGTTCGTGAGCATCTGCGCACGCGTTTTGGTGACCGCGCGCGCCTCGACTTGCAATCACAGGCAGAAGGCGGCACGGTCGCCAGCATCACCGTGCCACGATCCGCGCCATGATCCCAACCGCCTTGCTGGTCGAAGACGAAGCACCGCAGCGCGAAGCCCTTGCGGCGATGCTCGTGCATCTGTGGCCGGAGCTGAACGTCACGGTCTCCGAAGACGGCATCGCGGCGCTCGAAGCCATTGCGCAAGCCGCGCCGGATGTTGCGTTCCTCGACATCCGGCTCCCCGGTGTCGATGGTTTGCGCGTCGCCAGAGCGCTGCCCGCACGGACCCGCATCGTGTTCACGACCGCCTACGACCAGCATGCGGTATCCGCGTTCGAGGCGGGCGCGATCGACTATGTGATGAAGCCGATCACCGAAGACCGGCTGGCGCGAACCATTGAACGTGTGCGTGCCGGCCTGGATCAACAGCGGCCGCCGATCGAGCCCCTGCTGGCCGCTCTGGAATCCCTGAAGGCCCGTACCGCCAAGCCGCCGATCAAATGGATCAGCGCCAGTGTGGGAGATGTCGTGCGCTTGGTCGGCATCGAAGACATCTTCGGATTCCATGCCCGCGACAAGTACACCCGCGTGCTTTCCAAACACGGCGAAGCGGTGATCCGCCTGTCCTTGAAGGATCTGATTGACCAGCTGGATGCCGAGTTGTTCTGGCAAGTGCACCGCAGCCTGATTGTGCGTGTCACTGCGATTGATCGCGCCCAGAAAGACGAGCTCGGCAACTGGCGTTTGCGGTTGCGCGAGCTCGATGAGTGGTTTCCGGTCAGTCAGGCATTTGCCGGCCGGCTACGGGGCATGTAACGCCGCGGCTATTGTCGCTTGGCACGCGAGAACGCATCAGCGAGTGCGCCGCCGGCAGGAGGTCGTTGGGCACCCGTTACCGGTTTCGGCCCGAACTCACGCTGCTTCGGAACCCCACGTGTGTCGTCACGTTGGCCACCAGGCTTGGCTTCACCGATCGGGTCATCCATGCGCATCGTCAGCGCGACCCGCTTGCGCAGCAAATCCACTTCGATGACTTTCACCTTCACGATGTCGCCGGTCTTGACCACTTCGCGCGGATCCTTCACGTATTTGGTCGACAAGGCGGAGACATGAACCAGGCCATCCTGGTGCACACCGATGTCGACGAACGCACCAAAGGCCGCCACGTTGCTGATCCGGCCCTCGAGCACCATACCCGGCTTCAGATGGTTCAATTCATGGACACCCTCGGCAAACGTCGGAGTGCTGAACTCCGGTCGCGGATCGCGGCCGGGCTTTTCCAACTCGCGCAGGATGTCGGTCACCGTCGGCAAACCGAATTTTTCGTCGGTGAAATCGGCCGGATTCAGTTTCTTCAGCGCACTCGTGTCCCCGATCAGCGCGCGGATATCGCGGCCGGACTTGGCCAGAATCCGTTCAACGACCGGATAGGCCTCGGGATGGACACCGGAAGCGTCGAGCGGATTGTCGCCACTCGGAATACGCAGGAAGCCGGCGGCCTGTTCGAATGCCTTGTCACCCAATCGCGGCACCTTGGTCAGTTCCTGGCGCGTGCGAAACGCACCGTGCTGGTCGCGGTACTTGACGATGTTTTCGGCAACGCTGCTGCTCAGACCGGACACGCGTGCCAGAAGCGCTGCCGAAGCGGTATTCAGATCCACGCCGACGGCATTCACGCAGTCCTCGACCACGGCATCCAGGGAACGCGCCAACTTGATCTGGTTGACGTCGTGCTGGTACTGCCCAACGCCAATGGCCTTGGGATCGATCTTGACGAGTTCGGCGAGCGGATCCTGCAGACGGCGTGCGATCGACACGGCACCACGCAGCGACACGTCCATGTCCGGAAACTCCTTCGCCGCCACTTCGGATGCCGAGTACACCGAAGCGCCCGCTTCACTGACGACGATCTTGGCAAGCTTCAGGTCCGGGTGTTTTTTCATCAGCGCGGCGACGAGTTCGTCGGTCTCGCGACTGGCCGTGCCGTTGCCGATCGACACCAGTTGTACACCGAGTGTCTTGCAGCCGGCGCCGAGTTGGGAGATGGCCTCGTCCCAGCGGTTCATCGGGGCATGCGGGTAGATGACGCCGGTGGTGAGGACCTTGCCGGTGGCATCCACCGCGGCGATCTTGACGCCGGTGCGCAGGCCCGGATCCAGGCCGAGTACCACTTTGGGTCCGGCCGGCGCGGCCATCAGCAGATCCTTCAGGTTCGCGGCAAACACGCGAATGGCTTCTTCTTCGGCCGACTCGCGCAGTTTGCCGAACAGATCCAGGGTCAGATGGACATGCAGCTTCACGCGCCAGGTCATGCGCGCACAGTCGATCAGGAACGTATCGGCTGGTCGGCCACGGTCGTCGATCTTCAGATGGGCAGCAACGCGGCCTTCGGCGAGTTTGTGTCCGGCCGCGGCGATTTCCTCGAACGGCGTCTCGCTGGCGGCATGACGGGCGATGGTTTGGGCAACCGGCACCAGCTCGAGATCGAGGAAACCTTCGTTGCGACCGCGCATCATCGCCAGCAGGCGATGCGAAGGTGCGTTCTTCATCGCCTCGACATGATCAAAATAGTCGCGGAACTTCGCGCCTTCCGTCTGTTTGCCGTCGATGACCTTGGCACGCAACTGGCCCTGATCCCACATCCAGTCGCGCAGGTTGCCGACCAGCGCGGGTTCTTCCGACCAACGCTCCATCAGGATATGGCGCGCACCTTCCAGTGCAGCCTTGGCATCGGCCACGCCCTTTTCGGCATCAACGAAACCGAGCGCGTGTTGCGACGGGTCCAGTGTCCGATCCTGGAACAGCTCATCGGCGAGTGGCTCAAGGCCTGCCTCGCGCGCAATCTGGGCCTTGGTACGCCGCTTCGGCTTGTACGGCAGGTACAAGTCTTCGAGGCGAGCCTTGCTGTCGGCTGCGAGCAGGTCGCCACGCAATACGTCGGTCATCTTCCCTTGCGACTCGATGCTCTCGAGAATCACGCGACGACGATCCTCCAGTTCACGCAGATAACCGAGGCGCTCTTCGAGCGTACGCAACTGCGTGTCGTCGAGACCTTCAGTCACTTCCTTGCGATATCGCGCGATGAACGGCACGGTCGCGCCGGAATCAAGCAATTGGATGGCCGCGGACACTTGCAGCGGACGGGCGCCGATTTCTTCGGCAATACGGTGTTCGATCGACAGCATGGAGTATTCGGCTTCCAGTGAAGGGCACTCAGGACCGCCGATCATAGTCAGCGTTGCCGCTTGCTTTCAAAGCCACGCTTGTGATTGGGCCAAAAGAAGCCTTAGTCAACCGGACGGATTCGGCCCGCACAGTTCATCGGCGCCATAAACGGATGTGACGGATCATCCCCCCCAGTCAGGGTGACGGCACGGACTGCCACAGCGTTTTGATCACAAAGGTCAAAGAATCCCGAAGGATCCAGAACTCGATAGACCCGTCCAAGGTGATGGTCGATCCGGGATGACCAAGGCCCTTCATCAGCGAAATCTGCGCCTTACGCGTGGCTGACTCGCCGCCACATGTGCACCTTGGACAGGAAGCCACCGGGTGTGCGGATCGCCATGGGCTGGATACCAAAGACCTCGAAACCCGCGGCGCGATACAGATTCGTGGCGGATGTATTGCCCTCGGTGACCGTGAGCGTGAGCACAAGAACATCGGCCCTGCTTTGGGCTTCCTGGATCGCGGCACCGAGCAATGCAGACCCGATGCCTTTTCCTCGTGCCCCGGGCCCTACATACATGCCGATCACGCTGTCCTTGTGGCGGGTTTTGGGCTTGTCCGAGAACTTCAGTGCCACCGTTCCGACCAGCCCTTGATCGTCGAATGCGCCGAAGGCCAAGCTCAATCCTGCCGGGTCAGAGAGTCGCTTGACCCAGAAAGACTCGGGCTCGAGGGCCCGATCTTCCGCAGAAGAGGTAAAGGCGTCCGGAGCCAACGCATAGGCCTCAAGCATCAACGCTCGGTATTGCGGGGCGTCAGCGAACTGCAAACGGGCAATGTGCATTCGGATGCTCGGGTCGGTCAGGCGAGCGCCTCAGAGGTGTTGGTCAATGAGGATGGGGTTGCCGTCTGGATCGGTCAGGGTGATGTAGGCCGGACCGGTCGTGGACGGGTCGGCTTTTTCTCCCAGCGTCAATTGCTGATCGATCAGGTGCTGCTGGATCCACCGGACATCAGTGAATCCCGGAACGGGTTTGGCCTCTGCGTCCCAACCGGGGTTGAACGTCAGCATGTTCCGCTCGAACATGCCCTGGAAGAGCCCGATCAAAGTCGTGCCACTCTTCATGATCAGCCAGTTCTGTTCCTGCTTGCCTCCGAAGACGCTGAAGCCCAGCTTCTCGTAAAAGGCTCTGGAAGCGGCGATGTCCTTTACTGCGAGGCTGATCGAAAACGCACCAAGTTCCATCGTGTTCTCCTGTGCGCGGTCTGCGCGGGGTCGGGTTTCGTGCCAACAGACAACAGTGCCGTGAAGCCGTTCGAAGCATTGTCACCGAGGGGTGTTACACAGAGGGCGGCAAGTGTGCCAAATACTGCAGAGGATTGCCCGGACTCAACGCCGGGCCAGGGCGCTCGGGGGCACACCGAATGCTGCCTTGAAACTGCGCGAGAAGTGCGACAGGGAATCGAAGCCGACGGCATACGCCACTTCACTCACCGATCCTTGTTGCTGAGTCAGCAGTTCGCGAGCGCGCTCCAGTCGGCGTTGCCGCAAGAGGTCGGCCGGCGATTGCGAAAACGTGTCCTGGCATTTCCGGAACAGCGTGCTGCGGTCCATGTGCAGCCGTTCGGCCAATTGCTCGACGTTGAATTCGGTGTCGCCGAGGTGGGTTTCGAGCATCGCCGCAAACCGATCTGCGAAGGTATGCCGGCGGACGGGCTCTTCTGCGGCGATGGGACTCGCCTGTTCGCGCAGCCGCCGCGCCAGTCGATGTTGGGCCGCCAGCAGGGACGTAATGCGTGCAATCAGCTCGCCGGTGTCGAAGGGTTTCGCGAGGTAATCATCGGCACCGGCTGCCAGCCCGCCAACGATGTCGCGTTTCTGGCCCCGAGCACTGAGCATCAGCACCGGGATGAAAGCGGTCTCGGCATCGGCGCGTAATGCGGCAACCAGTTCATGGCCATCCATGCCAGGCATCATCAGGTCGGTGACAATCAGGTCGGGTGTCTCGGAACGCGCCAGTGCCAAACCTTCGAGGCCATCCGACGCTTCGATCACGCGGAAGTTCTGGTCCAGTCGGGAGCGGAGGAACGCCCGGAGTTCCGTATTGTCATCGACGATCAGCAATGACTTGCCACTGCCCAGAACATGGCGCACGGATGCCTCGACGGTCGGCGAGGCGACTCCGGGCAATGGCGAATGTTCCGGCCCCGGCAAAGTCTCGACGATCGCATCCTCAGGGGCGTGTGGCAGCGTGAACCAGATGCGCGTCCCGGCACCGAGTGTGCTGGCCACACCCACGGTCCCGCCATGCAGTTCGACCAGTTCGCGGACCAGGGCCAAACCAATGCCAGTCCCTCCCCGGGCCATGGATTGATGGTGCGCCGACTGGAAGTAGCGCTCAAAAACCAGAGGTTGGTCTGCTGCCGGAATGCCCGGCCCCTGATCTTCGACCAACACCTGGATGCCCCCTTCAGTGTTCGCCAGCAGCACCCGCACCAAACGCCCTGCGGACGAAAACTTCAACGCGTTGCCGATCAGGTTCGACAGACATCGACGGATTTGCACCACATCGACCGACACGATCCAAGGGCCTGGGCCAGAACTCTCGATGCCGAGCCCGATACCACGTTGTGTGGCGAGGTCGGCAAACTCCGCGACGATCTGCGTGGCGAACGCCAGGGCGTCGATGACTTGCCGATGCAGCTTGATCTGCCCGGCTTCGAGGCGATGCAGATCGAGGACTTCATCGACGAGTTGCTGCAGGCGGGCGCCATTTCGGAGTGCCGTATCGGCCCAGTGCGCGGATTCGTTGTCGGCGCGCTCGATGGCGCGCTCGCGCAGGGCCTGCAATGGCCCGACAAGCAAAGTGAGGGGTGTGCGGAACTCGTGCGAGACATTCGCAAAAAAGCGCGTGCGCGCAGCACTCTGTTCGGCGATCTCGTCGCGCTGGCGGCGAATGGTCTCGGTGCGCTCTTCGACCTGCTGTCCCAGTTCCCTTGCGCGTTGTTCGAGCGCCTTGACCCGCCAGCGCCGTCCAGCGGCGACGGCCAAGAACAGCGCAGCCAGAGCCACCAGCACGTAGAGCACGCGTGCCCAGGCGGTCAGGTACCAAGGGACGGGCCGATGGAGAATCAGGCGCAGCGGTTCGGCCGCAGCGCCACCACGATCTTCCGCTTCGACTTCGAACCGCGATTCGCCGAACGGCAATTGTGTGAAGTCCTTGAACGCTTCGTCGCTCCAGGCGGACCAGGTACCGTTACCCGGCAGCAGGCGATGCCGGAACTGGATCGGGTCTCCCAGCCGAGTGTCCACGAGTGCAAAACGCAGGCGAACGCTGTCGAGATCCATCGGCAACTCGAGGCGGTCGGGATACGGGCTGGCCATCAGGTGCTCCGCTGGCACCGGCGGGCCGAGTACAGCGCCGGCAAACCGGACACGACGTTTCAGTGGCGTCGGCGTGGCGCGCGGCACACGCAGGATGCCTTCGTTCGCCGCAATCCACACCGTCTCGCCTTCGATCAGAAACTCGTTTGGGGTTGGCCGGTTGAGCAGGCGAAGCAGCGTGGTTTCGCGTGCCACGACCCGGTCTCCGTCAAGCGTGAGCAGACCCGAGGCGGTCCAGAATTGGCCGGGCCGCGGGTCGGCGACCAGTCGACGAAGATGAACGTCGCTGGCCAGCTCGTGTGCTTGCCAGGGTGGGCCGTGCAGCGACCACAGGCCATCACTGATGCCAAACAGGACGCGGTCGCCCACACGAAACGGATGGGCCCAACTGCCCTTGGGCAATCCAGCCTCCGGGGGCATGATCTCGACGCGCGAGGATGTCCAATCCGTTGCCGGGTCAATCCGGTAGAGATCGCCGACGATGGTGCCGGCCCACAAGGTGCCGCCCGCTTCGAATGCGGCACGCGCCATGTTGGGGCGGAGTTTTGCGAGTTCCGGCAGGTCGCCTTCTGCGCGCCAGGCACCCTGGTCGTGGCGGTAACGCTGAATGCCGGTCGAGAGTGCAACGACTGCGTCAGGATGGACCTCGTCGGCGAGCAGTTGGTGGATCCGCGATGAATCGAACAACTTCTCGGCCTCGGTGGCACCGGCACGCAGGCGCCAGAGGCCGTTGTCGGCACCCACGAGCAAATCGCCGCTGGGCTCATGCGGCCACAAGGCGACTGCATTGGGTGGCCCCGGCACACGCTCGAATCGCGCGCTGCGGTGCTCTCGTGCCTGCAGCCGGTACAGCCCTTCGGACCCACCGGCAAACAGTTCTCCGCGATGTCGGCGCACACTCTCCATGACCGTCGACACGCCCTGCTCGCGGCCGTATCGCGTGATCGGACTCATCAGATCGAGCCGAGCCAAGCCTCCTTCCATGCTGACCCAGAGGCCGCCATCGGCTTCGAGTGCCAAGCCGGTAATGCGGTTGCCGGGCAGGCCATCGTCGCGGTCGATACGGCGCTCGAGCGCGCCATCCGGTTCCAGCACCAGCAAGCCGTGGGCTCGTGTACCCAGCACGATGCGCCCGTCCGGCAAGGTGAGCATCGCCGTCAGCCGATGATCTGCAGACAGCCCATCCATCGCACTGGGCCATCGGCTGACGCCCTGTCCGTCCGATCGCCAAAGACCCTGATTGAAGCTCGCCAGCAAGCCAGTGCGGCCATCCGTACTGTTGATCTGAACGATCTGGATGTCGCTTGGCACCGACCAAACCGGGTCAACCACAAACTGTCGGCTGGACACATCGAATCGCTTCAGCCCATCCGGTTCCTGCAGGAAGATCGTGTCCGCGGCGCGGAGCAGATTGCCGACTTGCCGATCCGAAAACGTCACCAGCGGGCCTTCCGGCGGTTGCCAGTAGACGGTGGTGCGCGTGGCGTAGAAATGGCCGTCGCGGCTGGCCTTGCTTCGGCCGATCATGCCGAAATGGTCCAGACCGGCCTCGCGGCTCAGCGCGCGGAACGAGGGATTGCCCTTGGCGTCCGGTTCATACCATCCGAACAGATCTGCCGTACCCGCCACGATCCGACGCTGGTGAACGTCCACGTCGTAGATCCAGGCCGGTGCGCCGGTCGGCATCAGGTTGTGCCAATACGCCCCGTCGAATCGCAGCACGCCTGTGCCGGTCGCAACGATCACCGTGCCATCGGCATCGATCGCGACCGCCCAGTTCTGCGGGTGCTCAAGATCCGGGCCTGGCAACCAGACCCGGGTCGGAACGGGATGGCGTTCGGGTAACGGCTCGGCCGCGACGGGGTCGCCTTGCAGCACAAGCGCCACCAGGACCAGCAGCATCGCGGCAAGTCGGGTGGTCACCGTCGGCAGGATCGATGGGCGAGGCATTTGTCCGGATGGTGCAGGTGCTTGCCTGTCGGTTGCAAGCGGCGGGATCTGCGCTCGCAACGCAGTTTGCCCGGACTCCGGTGGCCTAAGGTCCGGCGCACTGACCAAGAGGTAGGCCATGTTGCATGACAAGTTCGAGGTCCCGACTTCGCACATCCTGTCGATCCAGTCCGATACCCGGCGTGCCACGGACCGTGCGATCGGATCGCCCTTGGCGCCGCACCGGACGGAAGCGCCGAGTCTTGGCTCTCAGATCGACGATACCGAGGGGCATCTCCTGGTCCCGATCGGCGCGATCGTCGACCTGCTCGGGGCCCAGCCACTGGAAATCGACGAACTCCGCGATCATCTGGGATCAGCCCTGCGCATCTACGCCCGCCGGTTTGAAGGCCGTTCCGAGGTGGCCTTGCTGCAGCGCGGCAGCGATGAGCGATGGAAACACCTGGGCTGGAACCCGGTGAGCTCCGATATCAACGTGTTCTGGTATGCCCGGACGGTGTTGGATGGCACCCAAGTCCGATACGAACTCGATTCGGCCGAGGTGCGCCTGATCTAGTAGCCGGGTCACGTGAGCGCCGCCGGTTCGCATTCTGTGTCATTCGTTATGACGCCTGTTTGAAATCTCATCTGGCATAGTCGGGGTTTACCCAACGGAGTACCCCATGCCACGTCGACATCTGCTTTTACCCTTGGTGGCGATCAGCGCGGTGGCTGCGGCCAGCGAGCCGTATCCCTCGACTTATCAGCCCTTGCCGGCGCAACCCATGCTGATCCGCGATGCCACGGTGCTGGTCGGTGATGGCAGCAAGCTGGAGGCAGGTGACGTACTGGTGCGGGATGGCCGCATTGCCGCCATCGGCGCCGATTTGCCGAAGCAGGAAGGTGTGACCGAAATCGACGGTCGTGGCCGCGTGCTCACGCCCGGCATCATCGATATCCACTCGCATCTGGGCGTGTACGCCAGCCCCGGCCTGCAAGGCCACCAGGACGGCAATGAGATGAGTGACCCGGTCACGGCCGGTGTGTGGGCCGAACACAGCATCATGCCCGAGGACACCGGGTTTGATGCGGCACGTGCCGCAGGCGTCACCAGCCTGCTGATCCTGCCGGGCTCAGCCAATCTGATTGGCGGACGTGCCGTGGCGGTCCGCAACGTGCCTGCAACGACTTACCAGGCCATGAAGTTTCCGGGTGCGCCGCATGGCTTGAAAATGGCGTGTGGTGAAAACCCGAAGCGGCTCTATGGCACCAAGGGCCGTGCGCCGGGTACGCGGATGGGCAACGTCGCGGGTTATCGACAGGCGTTTGCCGATGCACGCAGTTATCTCGACGAGTGGGAACGTTACGAAAAGGATCTGGCGACTTTCGAGCAGTCCGCCCAGGACAAACCCAAGAGTCGCAGCAAAGACAAACCGGCGGCCCAGCCACCCAAAATGCCGAAGCGAGACCTGAAGCTGGAAACGCTCGCCGGTGTGCTGAAGGGCGAGATCCTCGTGCAGAACCACTGTTACCGCAGTGATGAAATGGCGATCCAGCTGGATCTGGCCAAGGAATTCGGCTTCAAGATCACCGCGTTCCATCACGCCACCGAGGCTTATCAGGTTGCCGATCTGCTCGCCGAGAACGGCACCTGTGCGGCCATGTGGGCCGACTGGTGGGGCTTCAAGCTGGAAGCGTTCGAAGGCGTGCAGGAAAACATTGCGATCGTCGATCGCGTCAAGAATGGCTGCGCGATTGTCCATTCCGATTCCAGTGAAGGCATTCAGCGCCTCAATCAGGAAGCTGCGAAAGCCATGACCCGCGGCAATGCCATGGGGTACGGCATCACGCCCGAACATGCCATCCGCTGGTTGACGCTGAACCCGGCCAAAGCGATGGGGATCCTCGATCAAACGGGCACGGTGGAAGTGGGCAAACGTGCCGACCTCGTGCTTTGGAACCGCGATCCGTTCAGCGTGTACGCGCTGACGGAAGCGGTCTACATCGACGGCGCCGAAGTCTTTTCGCGAGCCAACCCGAGCCAACAACATGTGTCCGACTTCCTGCTCGGCGCAAAGGTGCAGCCATGATTGCCCGTAAACATTTCCTCTCAGCCGGTATCGCCGCTGCATTGTTGTTTGCCATGGTGCCCGGCCAGGTCTTTGCCGACACCTTGATCCGCAATGCGCGGGTGCATACCGCCAGCGCCACGGGAACCCTGGAGTCGGCCGATGTGCTGATCCGTGACGGTCGCATCGCGGCGGTTGGCAGCAAGCTGGATGCCGGCACTGCCCAGGTCGTTGACGCTGGCGGCAAGCCACTGACTCCGGGCTTGTTTGGCGGCGTCAACGGCCTCGGTGTCGAAGACGTGTCGCTGGAGCAAGGTACGGTCGACCACGCGTACACACCGGCGGCGACGATGCCGGCGGGAGACATGGAACATCGTCCCGAGTTCAGCATGGGTGATGCCTACAATCCGGACTCGGTGGTGATTCCGGTCCAAAGGGTCGAAGGTGTCACGTTCAACATGGTCAGCCCCAGCTCGCTACCTGGCGGCAGCCTGTTCTCCGGGCTTGGTGGCCTGGCGGTGCTGGATGGTCGTGCTGCGCTGTTGCCCGGCTCCAAGGTGTTGTTCGTCGCGCTTGGTTCCGGCGCATCACCGCTGACCGGCAACTCGCGTGCAGCCCAGATGATGATCCTGCGGCAGGCCTTCGACGAAGCGAAGGCACCCGCTGCAGACGGCGGTCTGTTGACCAGTGCCGGCCGGGCGACCTTGGCGCAATTCAGTCGTGGCGGCCGCGTGGCGTTTTCGGTCAACCGAGCGGTCGACATCGATCGTGCAGTGGCCTTCGCACGCGAATACGGCCTCAAGCCGATCATCATCGGTGGCGTCGAGGCGTGGAAAAAACGCGAGATGTTGGCTGCGGCGAATGTGCCGGTCGTGCTCGATCCGCTGAATAACCTGCCGGGTGATTTCGACTCGATTGGTGCCTCGCTTCACTCGGCCAAGTGGCTGCATGAGGCGGGTGTCCCGATCGTCTTTCACCTGAGCGGCGACGCCGCCCACAACGCCCGCAAAGTGCGCCAGGCAGCGGGCAACGCTGTCGCTCACGGACTCGACTGGGAAGCCGGGTTGCGCGCGATCACGGTGAATCCGGCTCGAACGTTCGGCGTCAACGACCGTGGCGAAATTGCCGTGGGTCAGTTCGCCGACCTGGTGTTGTGGTCGGGTGACCCGCTGGAAGTGACGAGCCTTGCCGAACAGGTCTGGATCGAAGGCCGAGTGCAGTCGCAGGAGTCGCATCAGACCGCCTTGCGCGATCGTTATCGCAAACCCTGATCTGCGCATCAGAATTCGTCCGGGCCACTGCCCGGACGGGTTATGTTCTGGGGGCATCGATCCAGTTTCTCGATGGAACTGGGCTTTGGACGTCCCCTATCGGTCCGGATCAATGACGCCGCGCATCAAGTTGATTTCGGCGTTGCGCAGACCGATCGTTCTGGCCACCGCTTCCCAGCTGCGGATCGCCATGCGCACTTCCAGTTCGACTTGGCCAGCTTTCGCCGCGCTGAGTCGGTAGAAGTCCCGCGTCGCCATCAGCAAGGCCGAGTCAGGCGTCGCGTCCGCACCGTTCAAACTCAGGACGTGTTCGTTCTTTTCGGGAATGGGATTCACATCGAAGGCTGGTGAAAGCACCCAGCCGTTCCCGTGTCGAAGGAATCCATGGTTCCGCAGGTGATCATCACGATTGCCGAACAGTACGTTGAACAGGGCGCGACGAAACAGTTGCTCGAGTTGCCCGCCGATCTGCGTACTTGCGCCGCTGTGCTCGATGGCTTCGACCAGGTCCAGGTAGCTCGCGCCTTCGCTGTCTTCCCGGGCCAATCGGGTCATGGCCGACGCGTAGTGCCGGCGCGAGCCCGAGGAGCGGTCAAAGCGGCGGACGGCGAAGGTATGTCCCCGTTCGGACAGACGCAGCACACGCGCTTCGGGCATGTTGATGCCCGCGTGAATCGACAGCCGATATCCAAGGAATTCCCACAGCCCCACGTCACGCCGGTCTTCCCGCGAAGGAAATTTGGCCAGCCACAAGCTACCGTCGACATCACGAAAACCCGCCTTGGGACGGGCGCCGCCCAGAGAGGCCCCGGGCGAGATCAGTTGCCGAATCCACTTGGCTACGTCTTCGTCGTCGCCTCGCTCCACCTTGTCGGCAGCATCTTCCAACTCGCGCAGGTCGGTCAGGGGCGGTGCTGCCAGTCCGTGAGCATCCAGGAACCGATTGGATTCCGGATCCTTCAGTCGTAAGGCCCCCATCCGGGACTCGTCGTTCACGCCGAGCAGGAAGTCCCAAGCGCGCAAGGACCGGACGCGGCGGTCCTGCTCGCGGGCGTCGATGGCCTCGCGTCGTTCCATGAGCATCTTGCCCCAACGATCCGGTGAGCAGTCCTGGAAGGCGCCGGTGAGTTGGTCCGCTCCCGCCGGCGCATAGTGCGCGCCGCCCACCATGGCCAGATCGTGGTCCAGTTCGAAGCTGTGTGCAGCGTTGAGCCATACCGGGTCATAGTCGAAGCGAACGGCATCACCGGTGCGGCCGGAGTTTCGGGTCAGCAGGCCGACCCGTGCCATCGTGCCGAGACTGTCGTCGTCCAACCAGACTTCAAGGGTGGTCATGACTTGGATGCGCGCGTCGGCAACGCAGAGCTCGATGGTGGCGCACGAGTCAACGCGTTGTCCTGCAGATCGCGCCCCAGTGTGTCGTCTGCTGCGAGCCGATCGATGTCCGCACCCATGCCCAAGACTGAAAGGACGCGAAGCACCGTAGCCAGGCTGGTAGCCGGATTTCCGTCTTCCAGCTTGATGATCGTTTGCCGGGTGACCCCAACACGTTCGGCCAGCATCGTTTGACTCATTTTTCGCCGAAGCCGGGCCGCACGGAGCCGGTCCCCCAGCGCGTTCAGTCGCCGCAGGGCTAGAGGATGTGTTGGTGGAGTCCGTCTGGGCATGTCAAATACATTTACCCTTCGATCCGTCTAAAGTCAATTTTATCGGACTTGTAATCGAGAACAAACTATTGAAGTGTTGGGAACCTGCGCCGGGAATATCGGCCGGGCACCGGCCCGCCAAACGATCATTGCCGACACCCTGGACGGACGAAACCAGCCGGGGGCGTCTGGTTTCAGCCACCAATCTGGCGTTCATTGTCGGGATCAGAAAATCTCGCCAGTAGCGCTCAATGGGCGGAGTTTCAGGCACTTGTTTATTCAGGCGGTTCAGAGTTCTCGCCGAAAGAGCTCCAAACTGAAAGCATTTGCAGGCGATTCAGTGCCACCAGTCTGCTTTTCCCGAACAGGGATGATTGCCCGAGACGGTCGCTTCAATCATCGACAAAGCGATCTGGCCAGAAACTGGGGTTGACACAACAACGGCGCGATCTGGCAAGCCAGTGTCGATGTTGCAGACATGACGATCCTCCTATTGGACTGACTGACATGGGCTCAGTTCGCCACCGACGGGGTCGGCAGGTCCATCAAATCAGCAACAGTGGACGTGTTCCGTCGCTAACCTATTGCCGCGCCTTTGACTTACCGTCGAGAGAGCGTCGAGCTTGCTCTTCAGTCCATTGTTCCTCATTCCACTCACGCAACTCGTTTAGTACCTGCGACGACCCCGATTTTGAGTAGCGCGACGTTTTGAGACCCCCTAGGCGTATGGCGAATTTCAGGACTGTGATCATGCGAGCGCTTTTTCTTTGGCTATTTCTCTTGTTGGTCCCCGCACTCGCTGCTTGCAGCGAGCAGCAGCAGACCTTGCGCTGGGAAATCATCGACCCAGACAGTGGCAAGGGCGTTGAAGGGGTATGGATCAATTCTCTTTGGTATGGCGACGTGACCGACCGCGGAATTCGGCCTTGTGTCGGTGCTGTGTTGGGACGCACCGATGCCCATGGCGTGTTCCAAAGCACCGCGCCGAAAAAGGGATGGGTCTATGCACAACCGGCGATGATGTTCAAACGCGACTATCAGCCGCTGCAGTTCAAGCTCCATCCCTCGGATGAAAATCTGGTGATTGCGGAAGTCGCGGTTCAAAAGCATGAACGCAACGCTTATCCGGCTTGGTTCGAGCGCCTGCGCTCACTGGGGTATGAGTACGTCGACCTCGGAGGCCTGTCGACGACAACTTGGTTCAAGAAGACCTATTCAACCGAACGCATCAAGGACAAGATGAACCAACTCCCGTTCAAACCGGGTGGCCGTCAAGAGTATTGGGTGAAGCGGCGGACCTTGCCAGAGCACGCCGCTGCAGAAGGTGTCGGTGCGATTTGTCCAAAAGAGGGTGCGGTCAAGATCGGTTTTGACGATCAGCGCTTGCTCGATTTGCTTGATCACGAGCGCGCGATGCACGCCTATGACTATCTCTGCGATCCGCAGTGGGACACGGTGCCAGCCGGTTATGCGCAAACTAGGTCCCGGAAATTTGTAAATCAATCGCTTTGGCTATTGCCTGATTCAAACAAAGCATACGAAGAGGCCAAAACTGTGATTCCGGACTACTTGTCTGAGTACCGATCTGCTGGCACTGAAGATCGCGCCCTCCGAGTTGATGAGCGGATCACCTTCTGCAAATGGCTTGAACCGCAGACGCACCAAAGCGCGGAGCAATGACATGAAACGGACACTGTTCTTACTGGCCGCGGTCTGCAGCTTAAGTGTCAGGGCATACGAGGTCGATACGCACGGAAGAATGACCCAAACTTCATACGAACGCTCCTTGCTCAAGACCGACCAAGAACTTCTGGGGCGTCTTCGCTTTGACCGTTTGCTCGATCCCAGTCCGTTTCAGGCACCCTGGCGACAAGACTCCATCGCCAATGGTCTTCTTCCCGGCAAGACTGCCTATGCCGACGCGCTGGAATCCTGGTCGGGTTCCGATTTTCCCCCGATCTGCGATTTCGCTGCGCCGAGAACTACGAGAAGCTGGTGATGCCGCCAGATTACTCGGGTCGCATACCCCCACAAAACAGCTTGGGTGTGACCCCGGAACTGCGTTTCGAATCGTGGCTGATGCGCGGGGTCATCCGCGAAGATGATCTGATGCCCAGCAGCCATGTTTGACTCACTTTTCGACGGATCTAGAGTCAATTAGATCGGACGTCTACACGACAATGAACTCTTTAAGCGTTGGGAACCTCCGCCGGGAATATCGGCCGGGCACCACCCTGGGGCGCCTTGTTTCAGCCACCGATCTGGCGATCATGCCGGCGGACCGCGCATTTCCGCCAGCCATATGGCGGATTTCGCCATTCCGGCCGGAATGGCGTTTTTCGCCATGTCTTACGCCGAAGCGCCACTCTTTTGTTAGGCTCGACTCCGGGATAGTGGCCTCACCGGGAAATGGTTCCCGGATCGAAAGGAGATTCCCATGCGTACTTTGACCCGTTCCGTGCTGGCCCTTGCCTTGATGTTTGCCGGAGCCGGTTTTGCGCAGGCCCCGACGCAGGTTGCGTTGGCCGAGGCCGCGTTGCTTGATTCCGACGGTGCTCCGGCCTACGTGGCCGCCAGTCACTATGCCGCCAAGTTTGATCCCGGCCTGAAGTCGCTGCGATTCATGCCGCTGATCGGTGGTGATTCGATCGTGCCGGTGCCAGCCCAGTGTGAAGGCGCCGAACTGGCGAATGGCGTGTGGTACGTCGGCCACGGCCAGGATGGTGAACTGGTCCTGCGTGCACCGTCCGGTACCGCGCTGGCTGCAGGCCAGGTGGCGGAAGTCGCCATCGGTGTGTGTGGTGCAGCCAATGCCGACAAGACGCGGTTCAATGTCCCGGCGAGCGCCTGGCAGTTTTTGGCAACGAACGTCGGCGCGCTGTACGTGGGACGCTGATCATGGCGCCCGACCTGGCATCCGTGAATGCAACCGAGCCGAGGCGAATCCGCCTCGGCATCCTGGCCATCGACGGCATCATGATGTCTTGCGCCTCGGCGCCGATTGATGCCTTCCGAATCGCTCAGACCGTGGCGGCGATTCGGGATGGCAACCGGGCACCGAAGTTCGAGGCCGTAATGATCGGTGCGCGCGGGCAAAAAGAGGTTCATACCTCGACCGGGCTGACCATTTCCGGTTTGGTGTCACCAGATCGTGCGCTCGATTACGTCATGGTGCCGGGGATTGGCATCGGCCAGGCCGACGAGATCGGCAAACGTCTGGCCGACTCCGGCCCCGAGGTTGAACTGTTGCGATCCCTGCACCTGCGTGGCGTCAAACTCGCCGGCACGTGCACAGGAACGTTTCTGCTTGCGCAAACCGGCCTGCTCGCGGGTCGACGAGCCACCACAAGCTGGTGGCTGGCCACAGCATTCCGTCGGCAGTTCCCCGACATCGAACTCGAAGCAAGCGAAATGCTTGTTCAGGACGGCGACTTCTACACGACTGGTGCGGCGACGGCGATCTTCTCGCTGATCAGCCACATGATCGCGCAAGGCGGCGGCAACGATCTTGCCCAGCAGGTCAGTCGCCTCATGGTCATGGACGCCGACCGCCAGAGCCAGGCGCCGTATATCAGTCAGGCATTGCTGGAAAAGCCGCGCAATGGCATGACTGAAAAGGCGCAGAAGTTTCTCGACAAGGAATTACATCGCGAAATTTCCGTCGGCGAACTCGCCGAAATCTGCAACGTCAGCGAACGCAGTCTGCTGCGCCATTTTCAGGCGCACCATGGCATGAGTCCGCTGAGTTACATGCAGCATCTGCGTGTCGAGCGGGCCAAGGCCTTGCTGGAGGCCAGTCACTTCAGCTTCGAGGAAATTGTCGAACGCTGCGGTTACCGCGATGTGCCGAGTTTCCGCAAGTTGTTCAAGCGAGAAACGTCCATCACACCGGCCGACTATCGCGATCGGTTTCGATTGCGGGCCAGGTAATCGGAACGGGGCGGAGTGGCCCCGCGGTCTCTGGTGGGTTCAGGATCCGTGCGGGTCAGTCCCTGCACGGGACTCCAAGTGATGCCAGACACGCAGCACCGCAAGGGTATCGCGATGGAACAGGTACCTCACCACGTATTTGCCGAAAACCACTTCACGGACAGTACTCGGGTCGGGTGCCTGCTCAACCCGCCGTCCCATCTCTGGAAATCGTCGCAGATGTTCCACCCGCTCGATCAGGTCTTGCGCGATTCGAGCCGCTGTAAGGGAGTGTGCTCGGCAATGAACTGGCGAAGTCGGAGAAGGTCAGCAACCACACGCTCGGAAGAGACGAGCTTCATTGATTGCCTTTCGGCGTCTTCTGCTCCTCCGCAGTGCCCCAGGAGCGAAGCCAGTCGTGTACCGACTTACCCGAAAGGACCCGTCCAGCTTCGACGGAATCTATGGCTTCGAGCGTTTCGCGCCAACGAAGCTCTGCTTCATGCCCGGGCCCGATGTACTCCCTGAGCGCCTGGTTGATCAGCCAACTCTTTGTGCGTTGCAATTTGATCGACACCGCATCGAGGCCTTCCTCGACATCTGGCTGAAGTCGAACAGTCGTGACACCCATGGGCTTCTCCGCCGCCAATACAATGCACTGTAGCTGTGCCATCAAACAAAAGCTGGGAAAACGAGCAGAATGAGATGAATCAGTGCCATCTTCCTTTTGGAAGCCAGTCGCCCACCCCGGCTGCGCGTAGCGCATGGACGGCGCCAGCTAGTTGACTGCACAAAGGCGCTGCCACTCCTGATGCGGGCGGCGGGGGCATAGGCCTGAACTGCCTCAAGCACGACGGCGAACGGGTTTCCGGGGCCGGGTGACTGCCCTTCGGTACGACCACTCAATCAATTCCTGAAGATAATCGGCGGGAACGGAACCAACATCCACGATGGTGACCCAGTGGAATCGGGCCATGTAGCGAGCGGGTTTGATGCCGGGCACGTCTGTCAGTTCCAGAAAGCGCTCGGGCGTGGTGCGAATGCTGAATCGCCACTGCTCGGGCTCGCTGGTCTTGAAGTACGCGAACTTCCTGCCACCAGAGTAATAAACGAGCACGTTGCTTGGCGGCCCGTACAGTTTGGATGACGCGCCGGGAAACAGACTGCAATGCTCCTTGACGGCGGAAACATCCATTCGATCTGCCTGGTCGTTCAACACTGTCGATCAACCTGGAAAGTCAGGTGCCCACACCACGCAGAAAGGCGACCAGCAGATAGGCGCCACTGACCAGAAGACATGTTGTGGTGAGCACCATACCAACCATTCGCAGCGGCAGTGGCTCGCGCACGCGACTGATGCCCAGGGCATGCAGCAGGCGGCCCAGCAGCAGCGCAGCGCCCAGCGAGTGAACCATCAACCCGCTCGCGCCAGAACCCTCAACGAGGACCAGCAGAACGAGCGCCAACGGCACGTACTCCGCAAAATTGGCATGGGCACGAATGGCACGCTGAAGAGACTTGTCGCCGGCATCACCCAGCGCGGCGCGAAGCTTGCGGCGAAGCAGGATGGTCCGAAACGTGAGTGCCAGGTAGAGCAGGGACAGAAGTGATGCGTACAGGATGACGATCTTCATGGACATTGGCACCTGACGCAGAGTGAATAGGGGATTGCGGGCGCGAAAAAACCCGTGCGTCTCAGAATAGAGAGCAAGCAAGCTCAGGGCAAGGCGCCACAATTCCTGGACTGCGTACTTCAGTGAGTTGCCTCGAACGACTCCAGTGAATCGATCGCCCCTGTAACGTTGGTTGCCGCGGGTTGATCAAGTGACAGCTCGTCCACGATGGCGGTGATGTAGCCACCCAGGGTTCCCTCGTCCGGCGACCACGCCGATGCACAGTGCTCAGTGCCGCGGCGAAGTAATTGCTCACACCGTCTTTCCCATCGGACTTCCGGGATGACATCGCGAATCGGGTGTTGCGCGAGATCGCCTCGTTCAGACGCCAAAGGTCAGTGCGCGACAGGTCAAGGATCGGCAACTCCGCAAGCTCTGAAGAGCCTTTGTCCATGGAATCAGGATCGAACTTGTCAGTGCCGTGCCATCTGTACCGGAAGATGCCCTCGGGACTTACGGCGATGACAGCCACCTGGTCGCCATTGGACAAAAGAGGATCCAGGCCTGTCAATTTCCGTTTGGCCCGGTTCACGGCCGGTGCGAGAGGAATCATGTCACTTGCCCGAAAGTGAGACGAATGGAGTGTGTTGCCCAGCGGACAGAATCAATTCGGACCGGATCGTTGCGACGATCTGATTGAAGGGTGATGGCTGATGCCTCTGTAGACCAGAAAGTATGCCGAAGCACCAATTCCACCCAGTAGGCCAGCAATGGCCAATAAGAGAAAGCTGTGGGGCCAATGGAGACCCGTCACAAGCGCTATCGGTACGATACCGATGAAAGCCCCGGAGAGCGCCATGGGAAAAATGCGGAACCTGCGCAAACGAAGCAGCACAAAAGCCGCGAGGAGGCCCAACGAACCCGAGAACCCGAGCGAAACATAAAAGGTCACAGTAAACAACACGAGCACACGCCTATCCGGACTGCGATCGGAAACGAGTGCCTCCAGGAAAAATGGCCCTGCCAATGCCAGCGCCGATGTCAGCGCCGAAGCCAGTACTGCGAGCACGACAGCGAAGAACTCCCTCATGAACAACGTCCTGGCTAGTAACCCAGGCCTGTGGATCCGCAACCGGCTCGCTCGAAACGTCCCAAACTGGATTCGTGCCTGAGCCAAGAACCAGCTTGCCATGTCACTTTGCTCGCAACGACGGCTGTCGTAGTGAACGTTACATGCGAGCAAGTTCGAACAGCCACAAACATGCTGTGCATTTTGGTCTATGGCCCAAGTGCATCTGCCGAATGTTCTCTGAACTGAGCGAGATCGCAAGCGCCGCGTTGACTCCACTCGGAAAATTGCTCAAGCCAATTGAGCAAGTACGAGCTTGACGATGGCCACCGCATAGAGCCGCAACAAGGCGGTCTTGACGATCACGAACACCGCGGCGGCAAGCACCAGCCGCCACCAGTGTTTTCGCCATTCGAGCAGGAAGAACTGCTGGCAGGTGATCATCAGCAACAAGGCTTCGACACCATCCATGTACCAGGCGGAACTGGCCTTGTGGGCCGCGAGGAAGGCGGCGTCACGCCAGATCAGCGTAGGCAGCAAGTTGAGCGCGCTCGCGCAGATGATCAGAAAGTGCGTGTAGACCCCCAACACCAGATGTTCAGTGATGTTGAACGGCTGGCGCCAACGTAATACCGATTGAGTGGCTGCAAGAATGGCGACGATGCCGAGCGAGAACGACCAGTTGCCATAAGCACGAACCAGCTCCATGGCTTTTGTCAGCTGTGCATCCCGGGTGTCGAGGTATCGACTCTGTGTCGCCACCAGCAACATCAAGCCGATCGCAGTCAGCAACAGAGTCAATGGATGCACATGGCGTTTGCGGGCGCCGAGCACAAATTCGCGTGCGACCGTGCCGGGCGCCTTGAGCACCGCAAGAAAGCCCTGCACGAGACTCATCTCGAATTGTCGGGCGCTGGCCCACGCGAGTGAGCCAACGGCCATCAGATCGAAGCGTCGTGCCCTGGCTTGGCCGCAGTCACCACAATGGGGTGTCACCAGTACCGCACCACAATTCAGACAATAGGCTTGACTGAAGTGTGTGGTGTCGGGTGTGGCCAGGCGAACCGAAGCCGCGCGTTCAGCCTGTTCTGCATCGTGGACCGGCGGCTTCGGGCCAAAACCCGCCAGGCGCCGAACGTGCAAGGCGCCAAAGCGGGCTTTTTCTGCGAACGACTTCAGGTTCGGCATCGGGTTTCTACTGGCTCACGTTGCAGCGCAATCAGGGTGTGGACAGCACGAAGTTGTCGAACACCGCACTGGTGCCGGCGGTCCGTTCACCGAGCACGATGAGGCCGGATTTGCCTGCAGTGTGGCTGCCGTCCTGGACCTCAAGCACCACTTCGCCGTCGATACTCAACGTGAGGGTTTTGCCCTGGCAGCGTGCGCCGATCCGTACATCGGCGATGTTCGGCATCATGCCCTCGAAGCGTCCGGTGCCCAGGGTCTCGCCCTTGCCGCCTTCGACTTTCAGGATGGCGTAGCCGTGCGCGCCCGACACCATGAACGCGTAGAAGTTGTCCTGGTCGGACTGGCGACACACCAAGCCGCCGGTGCCCTTGCCGACGCCGGTATACAGGAACAGGTTCGCCTCGATCACGCTGTCTGCTCCAAGCGCCTGACGGGGCGCCGGCACGATGCCGTAGGTGGCGTCATCCAGCGGGGTCATCTGGTATCCACCGCTGCCGTCGTACAGCATCATTCCCTTGGCATTGTGGTCGGCGACCTGTGTATCCGGCCAGCCGCTGCCGTTGTCGGAGAAGTCATCTTCGAACACCGTGCTGCCGGCATTGGCCTGTACAGCGACACACATCAGGCTGGTCAGAACCAGCAGGGACATCAAACGCTTCATGGGACACTCCTGTTGCCGGCACCATGCCGGTCTCAGGGGGTCATACGCGAAACGAGGGAGTTTTCTCCGGTCGACCTCACTCCGGTCGGATCAACACTCCGCGAATCCTCATTGCACCCTCTCCTGCCTCGGTCCAGACCAGCACGGCGTGCGTCCGCGGGCGGCCATACGCGGCATGCCGGTATTCCGACCGGGAGCGATCTCAGTGATTTCGTGGGTTTCGGCAATCCTGCCCGCGTGATCGACTCGTCCAACCTTCAAAACAGTGGCGGAGCCGCGCTGGCCGATCCACGACACCAGCGCTTCGTGGCGACCGAACGCCACGGCATCCACCTGGCCCTGCAGACTTTCATGGGATTCCAGTTCACCCAGGGTCTGCCAAGTGCCATCCAGCCGTGCAAGTCGAACGACGGCTTTGCCGTCGCGCATCGTCGGCCAGAACGCCAGCGGATCACCACCGAGGCTGGCCAGCGCCGGACCATTCACCGGACAAGCGGGCATCAGCCAGTTGTCGGCAGGCAGCGGCATGGGCTCCGACCAGGCGCGTCCGTCAAACCGCATGGACAACATGTCGCGGATCTCGCCTTCCGTGCGGTTGCGGTAGACCAGCCAGTGTTCGTCACCGATACGACGGCCGTCGGTGTTGCAGCAATCACACGTCAGTGTGTCGAGCTCCCATTGTTGGGTCACTTGCTGCCTGTCGTTGACCATCGCCGCTTGCAGCGATGTTCGTGCGCCGTGGTGGCCATCATCGTGATTGGCTGACGCGCCATGACGACCATCGAGCCAGGCGACAACCACGTTGTTGCCGGATGCCGGCAACAACGTCACGAATCCGTGTTCGGTGGTCGTGCCATCGGTGTGGACGGTCCATGGTGTCGACCACGTCTTTCCATGATCCTTGCTGCGCGTGAGTCGCACATCGTAGGCATACGGTTTCGTCGCGTCACTTTGCTGCAGGAAGAACGTGACCCAGTCCACGCCGTCGGTTTCCACCAGGCTCGGGAAATCCGCCCAGTTCACGAACCAGTCCTTGCCGCGGGCAATGGAACCTTCGGATTGGGTCTTGCCCTGGTGATCGAGCAAGGTAAAGCGCAGCTCGGCAATTCCGTCACGACGATCGATCGAGGTGAGTACAAACCCATCGCGAACCGTGGCGATCGAAGGCTGCGCCTGCCCTGGAAACTCCAGCGGAGTGATCGACAGTCCGGCATGGACCGGCGCGGTCAGCGCTGCAAGGAGAAACCAGACAGCCGCCGAAGCCCTCACGACTGTTTCGGATGTTTGTGGCCACCCGACAGGCGAGCATTCGGTGGTGCCTGGTTGCCTTCGGCGCGTCGAATCGGCGAGCCAAAACCGGGATCTGCGCTGACCCGCTGTGCGACCGTGCCGCGCGGATGCGGGTACCAACCCGGATCCTCGAAGCTCCCGGGCTTCAAACCGTCGCGAACCTTGATGACCGTGAACATGCCGCCCATCTCGAGATTTCCGAACGGACCCTTGCCCATCATCATCGGCAAGGTGTTCGGCGGCCCGGGCATATGGCCGGAATCCGTGTGTTCCTGATGCTCGGCCATGCCGTGTTCGCCCATCGCCATGTAACCCGGCAGCAGCTTGCGAATTTCCGATTCAACACCCGACTGATCGACGCCAATCATGTTCGGCACTTCGTGACCCATCGCATTCATCGTGTGGTGCGACATGTGGCAATGGAATGCCCAGTCACCCGGTTCAGCAACGAATTCGAGGTCGCGGATCTGGCCGACACCGACGATCTCCGTAACTTCCGAACGCCACAGGGGCTGCGGCCAGCGTCCGCCATCGCCGCCGGTGACCAGGAATTTCGGGCCGTGCATATGGATCGGGTGGTTCCACATCGACAGGTTCGCCACCCGGATGCGTACCCGTTCCCCGGTGGCGGCAACAATCGGTTCGATTGCCGGAAACACCTTGCTGTTCATCGTCCACAGGTCGAAGTCCTGCATCACCGAAGGGTCCGGTCGCGACGTGCCCGGATGCAGTGCGAAGTTGTGCAGCAACACCGCATAGTCGCGATGGATCGGTTGCACTTCCTCTCGCGGATGGATGATGAAGAACCCCATCATGCCCATCGCCATCTGCACCATTTCGTCGGCATGCGGGTGGTACATGTGTGTGCCGTGCTGGCGCAGCGTGAACTCGTAGGCGTAGGTTTCGCCCGGCTTGATATGGGGTTGCGTCAAACCGCCCACACCGTCCATGCCGCTTGGCAGATTGATGCCATGCCAATGCACGCTGGTGTGTTCTCCCAGACGGTTGGTGACGAAAATACGTACCCGGTCGCCCTCATTGGCTTCGATCGTGGGGCCTGGACTGCTGCCGTTGTAGCCCCAGAGTTTTGCGCGTGTGCTTTGCCCTTCACCGCCTGGACCAAACTCGTGATCCACTTCTTCGCCGACAAGATGGAATTCCTTGACGCCATCGACCATACGATGGGGCAAGGTCCAGCCGTTGAGTGTGCGGACACGCCCGGGTGGGTGGCCTTGGCCAGTACCCGAGTCTGCAGCGAGCGCCTTGCCGCCAAGCACCGCCATGGGCGTCAACGCGCCGAGCATCTTGAACAGGTTGCGACGAGTGGCTTTCATGATTCGAATGCTCGGTTCTAATGATGTGCGTGCGGATCCGGTGCACCGGCTTTGGGCAGGAACTGATCGATGCCCACTTCCGGTTGACCAGCCTCGTACAACGGGGCGTCGGGCAATCGGCCGCCGGCCAGCATGCGCAGTTGCGCACGAGCCAGCCAGTAATCGCGGACTGCTTCCAGATATTCACCATGGGCGGCGTACTGTTCGGCGCGCACCGACAACAACTCGAACGGGCCCTTCAGCATGAAGTTCAGCTCCTGCTGATGACCGTCGACGACCCGCTCCTGACTCGGCAGCAAGACACGCTGATACACCCTCGCCACTTCCGCAGCGCTGTGCAAACCCGCACGCGCCGCGTACAGCTCGTTGCCAAGTGCATACCAGGCTGCATCGCGTTCAGCGCGGGCACCGGCGAGAGCGGCCTTCGCACGTTCGAGTTCAGCCTGGCCTTGATCGAAGATCGGCAGCGCAAGCGTCAGGCCAGGGCCCTGTTTGTCGGCTTCGCCGTCGGCCTGTTCGTGTTCGTACTCCAGTTCGACATCACCGACAAAACGCCAGCGCTTTACGGAAGCAAGGGATCGTTCGTGTTCGGCAACCGCGCGGTCCAATGCTTTGAGGTCGAGGCGCTCTGCGCGTGCTTGTGCCAACAACTCCTCATCACTGAACTGCACTGCTTTGGGTTCGGGCAGGTGCATCGGCACCGACCAGTTGGCCTCAATCGGCAAGACCAGCAAGTTGGCGAGTTCGAGTCGCGCCTCGAGCCGCTCGGCTTCGGCTCGGGTGGCAGCAATCGCGGTCTCTGCCGCCGTCGCCCGGTATTCAGCCGCGTGTGAGGCGGGCAGCGTCCCTGCAGTGACCATTCGGTCGGCCAACTCGGCGCGCTGCCGGTTTGCCTGGCGGATCAATTGCGCCAGCGCCGCATGTTGTTCGGCGCTGATCAACTCGTACCAGGCTTGCTCGACTTGATGCGCCATCTTCAGGATCGCTTGTGCCACCTCGGCCTCGGCACGTTGTTGCCCGAGTTCGGCCATCGAGCGACGGTCCGGCATGGTCAGCAAATCCGTGAAAGCCAGAGCCACACTGCGTGCAATCTCGGTGCCCGATTCAATACCAAGTCGCGCAATCGAGAACACCGGGTTGTGCACGCGAGTCGCCGCTTCGAGTTCCGCGCGACTGATGCCCAGTGCTGCGTATTCACGGCGAAGCTCAGGGTTGTGGCGAAGGGCCAGGTCGAGCGCCTGACCGATTCCGATTTCACCTTCGGGGACCGCTGGTCGCGTGGGCTCGAGACTCAGCAAGTCGGACGGCGGGGCGTGTCCAATGCGCGTGGACACCTCGGTAGTCGCTTCGGAGTAACCACGCTCGGCGGGCAAGCTGGCGCAAGCAGCCAGCAGGGGCAACAGAACAACAAGCATTCGGCGCATGATGGTCAGCTCAGCAGCTGTCGCAGCAAGATTTCGTGACGAAGCAGCTGTGAATCCCGACGCAGACGCGACGCGTGCACGATGGTGACCAACTGTTCCCGCGCCACATCGAAACGATCGTTGATGACGATGTAGTCGAATTCGTGGGCATGGGCCATTTCATCGTGTGAGCCCTTCATTCGCCGCAGGATCACCTCCTCGGAATCCTGGGCGCGCCGACGCAGTCGCTGCTCCAGTTCGTCCCGCGACGGCGGCAGGATGAAGATGCTGATCGTCTTCGGTAGCAAGGCGCGGACGATCCGGGCGCCTTGGTAGTCGATCTCCAGCAACACGTCCTCACCGGCGGCAAGGCGTCCTTCGACAGCCGACTTCGCGGTGCCCTTCAAGTCACCGTGAACCAGCGCGTGTTCGAGAAAATCGCCGCGCTCGACCATGTCGAGAAACTTCTCCTTGGTGACGAAGTGGTAGTGCACTCCGTCCACCTCACCGGGCCGCGGGCCCCGGGACGTGTAGGACACCGACAGCTTGATGCCGGGTTCGCGCTTCAACAGCGCATTCACGAGGCTGGACTTGCCGGCGCCGGACGGTGCAGCAACGATGAACAGATTGCCGGGCATGGGTCACCTCACTCGATGTTCTGGATTTGTTCGCGCAACTGTTCGATCAGGACTTTCAGTTCGACCGATGATTGGCTGGTCCGGGTGTCAACCGATTTTGAGCCCAGGGTATTGGACTCGCGGTTGAACTCCTGCAGCAGGAAATCCAGACGGCGACCGACTGGCTCACCGCTGTCCATGCGCGAACGGGCTTCAACGAGATGGGACTCCAGGCGATCCAGTTCTTCGTCGACGTCGATTTTCTGGAGGCTGAGCACCAACTCCTGTTCAACCCGGGACGAGTCCACCGTGGTTTTGATCTCGGCCAATCGGGTTTCAAGCTTCGTGCGCAGGGCGGTCCGGATATCCGGCAACCAGGCTCGCACATCGGTGACGATTCGTTGGATGGCGTCGAGCCGCTCGATCAGCAGCGTCCGGAGGCGTTCACCCTCGCGCTGACGAGTGTCGACAAAGTCGGCAAGAGCCCGATTGAATACCGCGAGCACTTCTTCAAAAAAAGCGCCCTGGTCAATTTCCGGTTCGGCAATGACCCCCGGGAAATTGAGGATCTCGAAGGTCGAGGCCGACCGGGGCGGTTCGGCGCCGGCGGAAGTTTCGCGCTGCAACATCAGCAGTTCACGCTCGAGTGTGAACAGGGCGCGCACTGTGGCCTTGTTGAGGCTCAGGTTCGCCTCACCCAAACCATCGCGCACACGAATGCTGATGTCGACCTTGCCGCGACTGAGCCGCTTTTCAAGGCGCTCGCGCAACTTGGGCTCGAGCGCACGAAGATCTTCGGGGCAACGCAAGCCCATTTCAAGGAAGCGGTGGTTGACCGAGCGCATCTCGATCAGGACCCGCCCCCGGCAACTGGTGCCTTCGGCGCTGGCAAATGCGGTCATGCTGCGGATCATGGTCGGGCCTGCTGGTGATTCGGGTGGGCAATGTTAGAGTTTGGACCCGCCAATTGCCAAAAGATTCCACCATGAAAGCAAGACCAAGTGGCCGCGCTGCCGATCAACTGCGTCCGGTGTCCATCGAACGCCACTACACAAAACACGCTGAAGGCAGCGTTCTGGTGCGTTTTGGCGACACTCACGTGTTGTGTACCGCCAGCGTGGAAGAGAAGGCACCCGGCTTCCTGCGCGGCAAGGGCGAAGGTTGGGTCACGGCCGAATACGGCATGCTGCCGCGGTCGACGAACACCCGCAACAACCGTGAGGCGGCCAGTGGCAAACAAGGTGGCCGCACGATGGAGATCCAGCGTTTGATCGCTCGTGCGCTGCGCGCCGTGGTGGATCGCCGGGCGCTGGGCGAACGCACGATCACGCTGGACTGTGATGTGCTGCAGGCCGATGGCGGCACCCGCACGGCTGCCATCACTGGTGCCTACGTGGCATTGGTCGATGCGGTCCGCCACTTGCGTGGCCGGAACCTGATCGACAAGGAACCAATCCATGGCCATGTTGCGGCCGTCAGCGTGGGCATTTTTGATGGACTACCCGTTCTGGATCTCGATTACCAGGACGATTCGGCCTGCGAGACCGACATGAATGTGGTCATGAACGATGCCGGCGCCTTCATTGAAGTCCAGGGTACGGCCGAAGGCCATGCCTTCCGGCGAAGTGAGCTGGATGCGCTGCTGAATCTCGCCGAGTCGGGGATTGCCCGGCTGATCGAATTGCAGCGCGAGGCCTTGGCACGCTGATGCGCTGGGTGCTCGCCACCGGCAACACCGGCAAGCTCAAGGAAATGCGCGCCGTGCTGGCGGCTTTGCCGGTCGAACTGGTGGCGCAGTCGGAACTGGGCATTGGTTCGGTCGAAGAAACCGGGCTGACGTTTGTCGAAAATGCGCTGATCAAGGCTCGCCATGCCGCGGCAGCCAGCGGCCTGCCGGCACTGGCGGACGATTCCGGCTTGATCGTCCCGGCGCTGGGTGGGGCGCCCGGGTTGATCACCGCCCACTACGCCGGTATCCATGGCGACAGTGCCGCCAACATCGCCAAACTTCTGGCCGAAATGCGCGACCTGCACCCGGATCAGCGGCGGGCCTGTTTCTACTCGGTGATCGTTCTGTTGCGTTCGCCCGACGATCCGGAGCCGCTGATCGCTGAAGGAAGATGGCAAGGCAGCATCCTGATGTCGCCGCGCGGCAACGGCGGTTTCGGATACGACCCGATATTCCTGGATCCGGCCACCGGACTCAGTGCGGCCGAACTGCCAGCCACGGACAAGAACCAACGTAGCCATCGCGGCCTTGCGCTGGCGCGCCTGCAAGCCCTGTTGATGGAGCGGAGTCCCGACCATGAGCCTGCGTGAATCCCTGTTTCCCGGCTTGAAGCGCTTGCGCAAGCGGCAAACCCCGTCCGAACTCGAGTTCACGCTGAGCGAACGCATTGGCGCGTTCAACCCGGAGTGGTGGGACACATTGGCGAATCAGGGCAGCGTGTTTTTCTCGCGGGATTACCTGGCCATGCTGGAGGCGAACGCCCCGCCGCAGATGCAGCCCCGTTATGCGCTGCTGTCGCGTCGCGGACAGCCGGCTGCGCTGCTGGTCATGCAGAAGCTGCATCTGGAGGCGGCGCGCATGCAAGCCATCACGGCCGATACGCCAAGTCTGGCCGCGCGGATCAAACGCGGCGCGCGTGATCTGGCGACCCGACCGTTGAACGATCGGAAACTGCTGGTGCTCGGCAACATGCTGAGTTATGGCCAGCATGCATTTGTGCGGCACCCGTCCCTGCCGCTTGATGAGTTCTGGCACGGTGCCTCGGAAGCAATCTATCGGTTTCGCCGCGCTGAAAAGCTCGAAGGGGGTGCCGATTTCCAGATGGTGAAGGATCTGGTCGGTTCCGATGCGACCGAAGCACAATCGCTGCTCGACTTTGGTTATCGGGAGCTTGAGACGGAGCCGAACATGATGCTGGCGCTGGATCCCGCGTGGACCAGTTACAGCGACTACCTGGCCAGTCTGGCGTCGAAGTACCGCAAGAACGCCCAGAGCCGGATCCTCAAGCCATTCGAGACCGACCGGTTCCGGATTGGCGTGATTGCCAATCCCGCCGCGTCGGCCAAGCGCCTGCACGAGTTGTATCTGGCTGTGCACGAGGCCCAGGACATCCGTCCGTTCACGCTGCCGGAGTCGTACTGGCGAGCGCTGCCGCAAGCGCTCGGGAAACGCGTGCGCGTGGTCGGGCTGTGGCTCGACGAACGCCTGGTCGGTTTTGTCGTCATGTTGCGCGACACCGATGGCACCGTGTTCGCGTACCACATCGGTTTCGACAAACACGCCGCTGCCGACGTGCCGATCTATCTGCGATTGCTGCATGCCGCGGTCGGCGAGGCCATCAACATGGGCGGAAAGCGCATGTCGCTCGGGCGCACGGCACTTGAGCCCAAGGCTGCGCTCGGCGCCAAGCCGGAACGTATGGTGGTGTTCGCGCGCCATACGCAACCACTGGTCAACAAGATGGTGCGCGGCCTGTTGGCCGGCATCGAACACGATGAAGCACCGGAACGTAATCCGTTCAAGACAACTTGAGGACAAGCCATGGCCAACCTGAAGAAGAAAGACTACGAAGAACTGCTGCAGCCGCTACGCGTTGAGCTGTGCGAGATGCAACGCTGGGTGCAGGCGACCGGGCAGCGGGTCGTGATCGTGTTCGAAGGGCGTGATACGGCCGGGAAAGGTGGCGCGATTTCAGTGTTCGCCGACACCTTGAATCCGCGCGGCTGCCGGGTGGTGGCATTGCCGAAGCCGACCGAGCGTGAACGCAGCCAGTGGTATTTCCAACGGTATGTCTCACACCTGCCAGCGGCTGGTGAAATCGTGCTGCTCGATCGCAGTTGGTACAACCGCGGCGGTGTTGAACACGTCATGGGATTCTGCACGGAAGCCGAGCACCGCCGATTCCTGAAGCAGGCGCCCGTGTTCGAGCAAATGCTGATCGAAGACGGGATCCTGCTGTTCAAGTACTGGTTCTCGGTGGATCAGGTGATGCAGGAAGAACGTTTTGCCGAACGGATGGACGACCCGCTCAAGCGCTGGAAGATCTCGCCGATCGACCTGGCCGCCCGGGCGCGTTACGACGACTACACCGCGGCCCGCGATACGTTCTTCAAGGCGACCCACACCAAGCGCTCACCCTGGTTCGTGGTCGATGCCAATGATCAGCGTCGGGCCCGCCTCAACATGATCGCGCACCTGCTCGACCAGTTGCCCGACCACCGTGTCCCGCCCGAGCCGCTGGAGTTCACACCGCTGAAACGCAAACGCCTGGGCAAGGACGAGGTGGGGGCCCCCCACGAAACGGTGACGGGCCGATACTGACGGCAGGCTTGCCGATGACGACGGTCGAGGCGATGATCCAGCCATGAGTGGTGACCACGAACCGTTATCCGATTTGCCGACCCGCGTTCCAACCGCGGATGCGGGCGCTACGTCGATCAATCCGGTCGCGCAGGCGGTCACGTCGGCGCCATCCACCGGCGGGGCCGAAATGGCCGCCGCGGACGCCTCGCAGTCGGCGAATCAAATTGGCCGACAGTACGGACCCTACAAGATTGTCGCGGAACTCGGTTCCGGCGGCATGGGCGCCGTGTTCCTGGCAGACCAGAAGGAGCCCGTCCGCCGCCAGGTGGCGCTGAAACTCCTGCGGGCCGGCATGGACAGCGAAGACCTGCTGGCCCGTTTCCGGTCGGAAGGGGATCTTCTGGCGCGGATGAGCCACCCCAACATCTCGCAGATGCTGGATGTCGGCACGACGCCCGATGGCCGTCTGTACTTCGCGATGGAGTATGTCCCGGGTGTGCCGCTGGTGGAGTTCTGCAACCGGCGCGGGACCGATCTGGAACACCGGCTGGACCTTTTCCTGCAAGTTTGCGAGGGTGTCCAGCACGCGCATCAGAAAGGCGTGATCCACCGGGACATCAAGCCCAGCAACCTGCTGGTTGCCGATTACCAGGGGCAATTGCTGGTCAAGGTGATCGACTTCGGTATCGCCAAGAGCATCGACAGCGCAGGTCGGGGCGACGTTGGCACGACCCAGATCGGCGTGCCGATCGGCACACCGGCGTACATGAGTCCCGAACAGGCGGCCGGTGATCCCAGTGCCGTCGACACCCGGACCGACGTGTATGCATTGGGTGTCGTGTTGTACAAGATGCTCACCGACGAATTGCCGATTCCGGCCGAGCAGATCCAGCGCGCCATGCATGGTGACCTGGCGAAGCTGCTGCGTGAAGCCGTGGTGGTTGCGCCGAGCAAAGTCACGCTCGACCTCGGCAAACAGCCGGTAGCGGAATGGAAACGCGCGATGGCCGGAGACTATCCGACCCAGGCGCGCAAACTTCGCGGTGACCTCGACTGGATCATCCTGAAGTCGCTCGAACGCGAGCGGGACCGCCGTTACGGGTCGGTCGGCGAGTTCGCGGCCGACATTCGACGCCATATCAATGGTGAGCCCGTCCTGGCCAGCCCGCCAAGCCGTGTCTATCGCATCCAGAAATTCGTCGCGCGCAATCGGCTGGTCGTGGCGGCGAGTGTGGCGGTTCTGATGTCACTGGTGTTTGGCATCATCGGGACGACGGCCATGACCATCGAAGCTCGCGCGCAGCGCACCCGCGCCGAGCAGGCGCTGGTCGTGGCCGAATCGGAACGCGCGCGTGCGGTCGCCAGCATGGACTTCCTCGAAGACATGATCGCCGCACCCGACCCCTGGAAACTGCGAGACCAACCGGAGGCCGCCCGATCGATCAAGGTGGTCGACGCATTGAGGGAAGCGGGCGCCAAGCTCGCCGGCAGTTTTGCCGATGACCCGGGCCTGCGTTCCGAGGTGGCGGTATTGCTGGGCCGAACGCTGCGGCGCTTGGGCGAAACCGACGAAGCGCGCGCAAAGCTGGAGCAAGCCGTGATCGATGCGCGTGCTGCGGAGTTTCCGGAGGGCAGCCCCAAAATGCTGCAAGCCGAGTTGGAGCTGGCGATCCTGAAAACCGAACTCGGCGAATACAAGGGCGCGCGTGCGGACTTCGAGAGGCTGTTTGCACAAGTCGGGCCCGACACCGGGTTGACCGATGATCTCGAGAATGAAGCGCGTCGCGCTCAGGTCGAAGTCACCTACTCACTGGGTGATATCGAAACGGCAGTGGCCTTGGCGCGGCGGAATGTTTCCCGTTCGATGGCCAAACATGGTGAGGGCAGCGGAGCGCTCAGTGGCGCAAGGGCCAATCTTGCCGACGTGTTGGGTCGGAAGGGCGAGTGGCAGGAAGCGAATGCCTTGCTCGAGCAGGTCTATCAGGCTGAATTGACACGATGGGGACCGACCCATCCCATGGTCATCTCCGTGTTGTCGAAACAAGCCGATCTGGCGGCGCGAGAGGGCAAATACGACGTCGCGGAACGCCGTTACCGGCAGGCAGCGCAGGCTGGCGAGGCCGTCATGGGCCCCGAGCATCCCGAGGCGCTCAGGCAATGGGCACATGTGGCGATGATTCTGGCCGATGCCGGCAAAACGGCCGACGCCATCAAACTCTTCGAAAATCTGGTGCCCCGTCGGACTGCCGCTTCAGGGGCCGACAATCCGAACGTGCTGACGATGCGGACAAACTACGCCTTGGCATTGCGCGCTGCCGGACGGCTGGAAGAGGCCGAGCGTGAGCTTGAGGACATTTACGAACGCCGCCAGCGTGTTCTGGGCAACACGGCCCCCGAGACTGCCAAAACGCTGGGCACCCTGGCCCTCGTGGTGCGGGACCGCGGCAATCTGGAGCGGGCCGAATCGCTGCTCAGCCAAGCCGTCATTCTGTATGGCAAGGTCAACGGGGTGAATCACCCGGAAACCATCATGCTGGAGAGTAACCACCTCTCCTACCTGCGCGATCTCGGCGAGCTCGATCGTTCGGTATCAGGCTACGAGTTGCTGCTGCCGCGAGCACGAATGCACCTGCCCGCCGGCCACTGGCATCTGGCGGCGATCGAGGCGAACTATGGTGTTGCGCTCGGCCGTGCCGGGCGGTTCGACGAAGCCGAGCAACATATTGGCGCAGCACTCGAAGAGCTCAAGCGACAGTTTGGTCCGGATGATCCGCGATCGAAGGCGATCGGAAAGCGCTTGGATGACGTGCGCATTGCCCGCAAAGCTGCAGGCAAATAGCGCGGATCAGCTGAACACGACGGTGCGCAAGCCGTTTTGCATGACTCGATGTTCCGCATGCCAGCGAACGGCGCGTGCGAGCACCACGGCTTCAATATCCTTGCCGATCCGGGCCAGGCTCTGCGCCGATTGGTTGTGTGCCACCCGTTCGGTTTCCTGTTCGATGATCGGACCTTCGTCCAGATCACGTGTCACGTAATGGGCGGTCGCGCCCACAACCTTGACGCCACGGGCGTGGGCCTGGTGGTACGGGCGCGCGCCCTTGAAGCTCGGCAGGAACGAGTGGTGGATGTTGATGCACCGACCCGCCAGTTTCTGGCACAGGTCATCCGACAAGACTTGCATGTATCGCGCGAGCACCAGCAGTTCTGCGCTGGTTGATTCAAAGACTTCGAACAGGCGGTGCTCTTGAGTCGCCTTGTCGTCTGTCATCGGCAGATAGTGGAACGGAATGCCATGCCACTCGACGAGGCGTTGATGGTCGGCATGATTGGACACTACACCGACCACATCGATCGGCAATTCGCCGGACTGCCATTGGTGCAGCAGGTGGTTCAGACAATGCCCGGGTTTGCTCACCGCGATCAGCACTTTCATGCGTTCTGCTCGGGGATGGAGCGCCAGATCCATGTCGAATCGCTGCGCGGCCGGTGCCAGTGCGGTCAGGAAATCGGCGCGATTGCGAAACCGTGGGCCGGTCGGGCGAAATACCGTCCGCATGAAGAACAGACCCGTCTCTTCGTCACCGTAGTGCGAGCTTTCGGTGATGAACGCATCGGCCGATGCGAGCGCCGAGGCGACGGCGGCAACAATGCCAACCGCATCGCGGCAACGGATGCCAAGGACAAAATGAGGCTCAATCATGGGCGAAACTCGCAGTCTGGCCCATACTTTTGCCTGATCGGCCTTGAGCGTTCAAGTCGACGCTGTGTGTCGTGTCGCACCGAATGACGGCCTATCCCCGCTACACTCTGCGCCATTCATCTATCCTGATTGGGGAAGCCCATGCGTCGTTCCTTGTTGAGCCTTGCCATTCTTGGCGCCCTGTCCGGTCCGCTTTTTGCCCAGTCGACTGATCCCACAGAACCTGCTCCGGCAGCCGAAGCGGCCGTGCCGCTGACCTACGTCGCCAGCAATGGCTGGGTGGGTTTGAGCGTGAACGACGACGGTGATCTGGGTGGCGAAGCCCGTGGTTTCTTTGCCGACAACGGCGCGCGACTTTGGTTCGTCGAAGGCTGGCTGGGCCACGCCGGCGCGGGTGGCGTCAGCGCTGGATACCACTGGTTGTGGGGTGGCAAGACCCGCGAAGATACGTTCGGCAAGGCCGATGGCGTCACGGTGGCGAAGGCCTTTGTGGCCGTCGACCAGAATGCGTTCGACGATCGCAAGCTGGCCGTTGGTGTTGGCATGGAGCGCGAAAGCTGGTTCGGCAGTCTGTATCTGCAGGGTGGCTTGACCGGCCAACGGTTTGTCGACAGCTCTCTCGTCACCGACATCAACTTGCTCACGGGCACCGACGCTGGTCGTCCGTTCCTGCAGAGGGAAACCGTCAACACGCTCACCGAGGTGTTCGAGAAACCCTATGACGAAGGCGTCGGTGCACGTGTCGGCCGATTCTTCGAGCCTTCGCTGCTGCGTGTGCAGGGCGGCCTCGATCACGAGCGTGGTGATTTTGATTCCGACCAGACCACCGTGTCGTTCGGCGTCGAGAAATTCTTCAACGACAGCCGGCACAGCCTGGCGCTGGATGCGGAATATCTGGACAAGAATGGCGACTTCGAGACCGACCGCAACGACACCCGTGCGATGTTGACCTGGCGTTACGAACTCGGTGAGCGTCATAACTTCCGCGTGCGTGAACCGTTCACCACGGAAGAAGTCAAACGCACCGTCGAGAAACAGATCCCGAGCGAGCCGGTGGTCATCCGCAACGAACTGCGCATGAATGCCGATGCGTTCTTCGAGCTGGATCGTGCCGTGTTGACCGAAGCCGGGCGCAACGCACTGACCGATCTCGTCGGCGCCATGAATTCGGATCGTCGCGTCGGCCCGATCGATATCGTCGGCCACACTTGCGATCTCGGTGCGGACGCCTACAACCAATCCTTGTCCGAGCGTCGCGCCGAGTCGGTACGCACGTTCCTGATGGGTCAGGGGGTTGCCGAGGCGGAGATGATTTCCAGTGGGAAGGGCGAATCTTCGCCGAAGTTCCCGAACACGCGCGACGAGCGAAGCCGCAATCGTCGCGTCGAAGTGAGTTTCCTGACGATCGAAGAGAAGCTTGAACAGCAGCCGTCGAAGACGGTCAGCGAAGAAATCGTCGAGTGGAAGAAGACGCCCGTGCAGGTCCCGGCGGCGTGGGTCGAGCGCGCTCTGCGCAACCCGTCCGCGCACAAGCGCACCGTCGACGTCTATCGAATCGAAGAAGTCAGCGAAACCCGCACGCTCGACCCGCGCGTCTTCCTCAATCGCGGCCCGGCCGCCGCGAATGACGTCGCGACGACGGGGCGTGGTACTGCCGCTTCCATCAATGTGCTGGCGAACGACACGGATCCGGACGGCGACAGCCTGAGCATCGGTACGGTCGGCACACCCGCCAATGGCACCGCGGTCATCACCGGCACCACGATCCGGTACACGCCAAATGCGAACTTCGTCGGTACCGACACGTTCACCTATACGATCAGCGATGGCCGCAACGGAACTGCCACGGCTGCCGTGACGGTGGCAGTGCAGGACAATCCGCCCGTCGCGGTCAACGACAGTGCGAGCACTCCATCGGCAACCCCGGTCACGCTGAATGTTCTGGCCAATGACAGCGACCCGCAGAACGACCCGCTGAGTCTGGTGTCCACCGCCACACCTGCCAACGGTTCGGTGACCTTCAGTGCCAATGGCAGTGTGACCTACACACCGAATGCAGGATTCTCCGGCGTCGACACGTTCAACTACACTGTGCGTGACAGTAATGGTTCGACCGCCACGGCGACCGTGTCGGTCACCGTCAGTGCGTTGCCGGCGAACCGGTCGCCGATCGCGACCGACGACAGCACCACGGGGCTGGGCCTGATCTTCAATGCCATCGACGTGCTTGCGAACGACAGTGATCCGGACGGTGATGTCCTGACCGTGTTGTCCTTCACGCAGCCGGCAAACGGTGTCGTCACGTTCAGTGGCGTGCCGGGTGTCCTGCACTACCGCGCCAATGTCGGCTTCTGTGGCCTGGATACGTTTACCTACACCGTGAGCGACGGTCGTGGCGGCACGGCAACGGCCACGGTCACCGTGAACGTGCTCGACTGACCGCTGCCTGGTCCGCCGGGCCTGATTTTCGGCTCGGCAAAACTCGAATGCGCCTCGGAATTCATGAACCATTGATTCCGGGGCGTTTTTTGTAGGGGCTCACCATTCTGGCCGCCTCTGATTCCGGTACGTTTTGTGCTTGTTTGGTCAGGTTGGACGACGCGGACTGCGGTCCGGCAGGCCATTGGCCTGCGCCAGGGATGACGTCAAATATGCGTTTGCAGAATGCAAATAAACCTTCACGCTGTTATAACTGCGCGCTTCTGTGTGGGGATGTGACATGACGTATCAGAAATTTTCGGCAGTACTGTTTGCGCTGGCGGCGGCTTTCTCCGCTCCGGTGGTGTTGGCCGCAGACGCGGTGAGCAAGGAAGAACCGATCACGATCGACAATGCCCGCGGCGTTGATTCGACGCTGGACTACAACAGCCTGCTGAAGCTCGGCCCATGGGACGACCGCAACTACAACTTGCGCAGCTCGGACCTTTCGGTGATTCCGAACATCGACAAGGACCGCTACCTTCATGGTGTGCCGGCTTTCTTCAAGATTCAGAAGCGCCGGGAGATGGCCGAGCAGGGTTTCCCGCTCGACCGATACTACCCTCGTGAAACGAACAAGGAATTTGCGCACCGGTACGGTGGGTTGCTGCAGAACGGCGTGCTGAAGCGGCGCGGTCTTGGCATCTACTCACATCCGGATCCGGCCAATCCGCCGCCGCCGATCGCCTTTGCGACCGATCCGGTCTACAACGCAATGGTACAGAAGGCCGTGCCGATCATTGGCGAGCGGCCGTTTGATGGCACCGCCAGCGACAATGAAACCTCGGTGGAATATCACCCCTTTAACCCGCTGATCCTGGTTGCCGGCTCGAACGGCACGGGTGGGCAGCGTATGTCGCGTTCGCTCGACGGTGGCCTGACCTGGACGAACACCGGCGCGCTGCCGGCGACCTGCTGTGATCCGGCCATGGACTGGATCCCGAACGGTGCCAACTCCCTGGTTCTGTCAGCGACGCTCGGGACAACCGGTGGTCTGAGCACGCAGGTTTACTGCTCCGAAGACAATGGCGCTTCCTGGGGTCAGGTGCGCACGGTCTCGACCGCCAGTGCCGACAAGGAATTCATTCATGTCGACCGTCATCCGGGCTCGCCGTTCTTTGGCCGAATCTATGTGACATGGCATCAGGGCAATGTCATGCAGTTTGCCCGGTCCAATGAACCGGCAGGCACGCCGTTCACGACCTGCGCGGCGATCAACTACGCGACGACGGTGTCGCTCACTGCGGAAGAGCGCGGAATCGGCAGTGACATCACGACCGACCACGCTGGACGCGTCTATTACTTCTGGCCGTCAGTCACGAACGGTTCCGCCGAAATGCGGGTGCTTCGCTCGGATGACGGTGGCGTTTCCTTTGTCGACCTGAACGGCGCCGCCGCCGGTCTCAGCAACCAGGCCTATGACCTCTGCGGCGATTTCGATTTTTCGATTCCGTCGATGGAAACCCGTCGCGCCTTCATCTATGCCGCAGCCGATGCCGATCGCAGTGGCGGACCGCGTAACGGTCGCATCTATGTCGCGATGACCGACGAAAGCACGGCCAGCACCACGTGCGGTGGCGCTGCCGGAATTCATGGTTGGGTACGCGTCGCGTTTTCGGATGACCAAGGCGCAACGTGGCAGGCCACGACACCGCACCCAATCAACGATCTCGCCACGGTCGACCGTTACCATCCTTGGCTCGACGTCGATGATTTCGGCAATGTGCATGTCGGCTTCTACGACACGCGCAATTCCGGTGCTGGCCTGCGTGACAAAGTTGACTGGTACTACGTCTACTCGCCGGATGGCGGCACGACCTGGATCGAGGAAACGCGCGTCAGTGCCGGCACGTCGCAGAACATTACCGACGGTCAGGAGTGGGGCGACTATAACGGCCTGTCCGTTGCCGCCGGCAACGGCACTGTGGGCATGACCTGGACCGACAACCGTCTTGTTGGGCCGACCGCGACCCAGCGTTCGTTCTTCGGCGACGTGCAGAACATTGGCGCAGGCCCGACCTACGTCATGTCGGGTGGGGCGAGTACCGCCGTGTGCGCCGGCTCCCCGGTCACGCCGCAGAACTTCACGCTGACGGCGCTGGCCGGCTTCTCGGGTTCGGTCACGCTGAGCACTCCGGGCCTCAATGCCGCGGTATTCCCGTCAGCCGTGTTCGCGCCCAATCCGGTTACTCCGATTGCCGCACCAGGCGCGCCGACGCAGTTGAGCCTGACCACAGCCGGCGGCGCGACGCCCGGTGTCTACCCGGTCACGGTCTCGGCCACCAACGGTGGCGGTTCGCCGATCGTCCGCACGGCCACCTTCAACGTCACTGTGGCGTCCGGAACTCCTGGTGCACCCAGCCTGACAGCCCCGGCTGATTTGGCGACCGGCGTATCGACGGCACCCACGTTCACTTGGGCCGCCGTGTCCGGTGCCACCTCGTACACGATTCAGGTGGCGACGGACAGTGGCTTCACGAACATCATCGCCACGGGCAACCCGACCACAACGAGCTTTACGCCTGCCGTATTGCTGACTGCGAACACCACTTACTTCTGGCGCGTGCAAGCGGTTTCCCCTTGCGGCACCGGGGCGTTTACGGCGGTTCGTTCGTTCACGACGGCCAATCAGATCTGTGTGTTGCCGAATGTCTCGATTCCGGACAACAACGCCACGGGTGTGAATGCCCCGATCGTCATTCCGGGTCCTGCAGGTCTCATCAACGATCTGAACGTCAAGGTCCGTTTGACGCACACGTGGGTGGGTGACCTCGAGATTCGCCTGACGCGTACGCCGACCGCTGGTGCACCGACCACGGTGAACCTCGGTCTTCGCGTTGGCGGCACCGGTTGCCAAACGGACAACATGGACACCACGTTTGACGACGAAGCCAGCACCGGCGTCGGCGCCTGCGCACCGTCCTATACCGGTTCGTTCATTCCGACTCAGGCACTGAGTGGCTTTGATACTCAGGATCTGGGTGCGACGTGGACGCTAAATGTTGCTGACCGAGCCGGTCAGGACACAGGCAACCTGCTTGAGTTCTGTCTGATTCCGTCGGTTACGCCGGCCGGCCCGGACGCCAATCTCGCAGTCGCCATTGCTGGCCCGGCGAGCCAGGTTCAAGGTCAGCCGATCGCATACACGGTCACGGTCACCAACGCAGGTCCGGATGCCGCCACGAGCTTCACGCTCGCGGATGTCGTGCCGGCAGACATCACCGGTGTCACCGTCAACTGTGTCGGCAATGGCTCGGCAATGTGCGGAACCAACGGCACAACCGGCAACAACGTGAGTTTCACCTCCAACAGCATCGCTTCGGGCGGCGCCAACTCGTTGGTCTACACGATCAACGGCACCGTCAACCCGGCATTCAGCGGGAACTTGGCGAACACCGCTGCAGTGAGTGCAGTCCTTCCGGGTGACATCACCACCGCGAACAACTCGGCGACGCACAACGTCAACGTGACGGTTTCGACGACGGCGATTTTCCAGGACGGTTTCGAGTAAGACTCAGCTCGATCAGCTGGACAGGAACGGGCCTTCGGGCCCGTTCTTTTTTGGGCGATTCAGATTCGACGTCGGATCAAAACAGCCCCCGACCGCAAGGGCCGGGGGCGAAGTCGTCATCCATGGCGAGCACGCTCAGGCAGGTTCTCAACAGCCGATAGAAGTCAGCGGTTCATCAGTCGACGGGCATAGTCGGATAACAGGCCCGACACCAGAATCGCCCCGAGAAACACACGAATTGCTTGCAGTTGCTCGGCTTCCAGGTAGTGGAACCGCGAAGGGACCAAAGCATGGAACGTCAGGCTCAGAACTGACAGGATCGTGGCGAGACTCAGTGCCACGACCGTACCGGCAATTCCGCCGGCCGACATGGCCTTGACCAACTCTGCGCGCCGCGACTCTCTGGCTCTTGAATCATCCGGCAACGCCCCGCAGTGGGGGCAGGACGGTGGTTCTTCTGCAGGCAGACACGACTCAGGCTCCATAGTCAGTGATGTCGGCAATGGTCGATACGCAAGACGCAGAAGCCTCCAGATCTGCGACGGATGTGATGGGCGCAACCGCCAGCCCCGAAGCAGCCGGGACAAGAGGGAGGGCTTTGGCGTTGATACCGGTGGGTCCGAAGCAAGCATTGCCGATTCCTGATGGCAGTGGCGGCAGGCAGGGCAGGATGGATCAACTGGATCGGGCATGGAGCGCTCCTGATTCGGAGCGGGTGACCACCCGGGCGGGTGGATAACCCGCGGGTGGACGACCTCCGTACTTTGCCGACAGATTCAAGTCTGAGCGCTGATCTGCCGAGACCCGAAACAAGAGCCTGCAAAGTCCATCGGGAAAACACCGGTGGCGCACACCTGTGCGCCACCGGAACGACTTACAGCATCTGCTCGATTTCGAACCGCACCTGGAACTCTTCCTCGATCTGCCGCAACAGGCGGCTCAGGGGATCGACGAGGGGCGCCAGACGGGGATCGCGGACGGCCACCAGCAGCTTCCTTTCAAACTGGTACAACTCGGCATCGGTCCACGTCGACAACACGGCTTCGGCGTATGCGGGCAGGCGCAACAACATCAACACATCGATCTTCATGGTGCCTCCAGGGCGAAAGGAGGCACCAGCGCGAGGCTGGGGCCTCGCGGGGGATGATGGTGTCCATCCGATTGGATGGACTTGGGTGAGAAAGCACGCCCGGGTTGGGCGATGCTCGAACGGATGTGCAGCCTGAGACCGGAGAACGGCTTTTGTCAGGCCATCCGGGATGGAGTCAAAAATTGATCGGTGCCTCGATCTTTCACACTGAATGCGAACGAGGCTGCCCAGATCAGAAATGGACGGATCGGGAAATTCTGTCGTTCATCGCAACCGTGCCAGATCCTGAGGTCATGCACTCAGTGCGATGACCGCTGCGAGGCAGATGGAAGCGAACCGGGCGTGACCAGCGAGACCCTGATCGGCCGTGGTGTGGCATGGTGTTGTCGAATCGGTCGACGAACCGGCTCTTGGCGAGCGAATGTGGAACGACTGTACTGCGGGCCTCGTTGTTCGCGACATCGATTGTGCGCACCTCATGTCGGAAGACGAGACGCCCCCGAACTTCAGGAGCTCGTGACGGCGCTGACCGAACACAAAGCAAGTCCTGGTTCTTTCGGCGATGAATCCAGTCGTCTGCATCGCCAAAACACGCCAAACAATTCGTCATTGCGAGGCCCGCTCGTGGGCCGCGGCAATCTCGTACTTGCGACCACGCCCGCAGCGAGAACGAGAATCCCGGCATCCGCTTCTCGGCTTTCGAAATGACCGCTTCAGGGTGATTCGGTGGATGAGCCCAAGTCTTCGGATTTTCGAGAGCGTTCGCACCCAGTCTGATGCGCGATCCAGCACACCGAACGGGGCGATCAGGACCCCACCATCATGAGCTTCGGCATCGCGTCGGCTTGCAGGGATGCGACTTCAGTAATCCTTCGTTCGACGCAAGGCCTGCCCGCAGAACAAAAGAAGGGGCGCCTCAGCGCCCCTTCCGGAACTAGCCTTCAACGAACACAACGACTCATTCGAAGCCGTTCGCAAACACGTTGTTCGGGAGTGCTCCACATGTACCAGGGCCGACCGTGCAGATTGCCGGCGCACGCGTCGCTGTGATCTTGCTGCCGATCGAAACCGATGCGGTACCGTTGGAGAACAAGGTGAACACGGAACCGGTTCCGGCGCCCTGCACACCGATCGTGGCCGAAGCACCCGAGCCGCCACCACCATTCCCCGTGACCGTCGCGTAGAACAGTTCAATGCGGTTGTTTGTTTCGTGCAGACGCACGGTGAAGTCCATGCTCGGTATGGTCGGCGTTGCGGCGCCGTTCTGCCAACGCCGGGCCCGCCATTGAATGTCGAAGGTCCGGTTTGGCGCGGTACCGTTGACCTGCGTGTAGATGCCGCCTCCCGAGACAACCGTCGTGCTCATGTCGAGGTCGTCCCATAGTGCGAACAAGGCCGGTGCCGAATAGGCGCTGACGGGCAACCCACCATTCGTCGCGGTCGATGTGGCTGATCCCGCGTTGAAGATCAGTACACCGTTGGTGTCTGCGCGCAGTTGTGTCAGCGGTGTGCCGTAGATGCTGAAATTGAAGCTGGCCGGCAAGGTCACCGTAACAATCGAGTCGTCATCCTGGCTACCGGCGACGAACGTGACACCCACGGGGGCGGAAGCACCCGTTTCGCTCGCGAACGTATAGTTCGTTGCGGCTGGTTGCCCAATCGGCAGATTGAAGTTCAACACGGTCGGAGCGCCCGCACCCTGGTAGGTCACCGTATGGGTAAACGAAGCCACAGCGCCACACGCGATCGTTCCGTCCGTCCCGACCTCATAATCTGTGTCGTTCGTGCGACTTTCCCCGGACGGAATCGCTGGATACCCGGAATTCGCCTGGGCGATCGTCACGCCGGGCGTCGAGCTGCTGAGTACGGCGTTGACGACGTTTGCAGTGGCCCCACCGGCGTTGCTGATCGCAACATCCAGGGTGTTGCACTCTTGAGGCTCGATGATGCCGTTTTCGCTGGTGACCGTGGCAAGGCCAAAGTTCAGTGATGGATCAGGACTGACCACTGAAACCGTGAACGACTTCGAGGTGCGGGCACCAGCTGTCAATCACCGAAACCGTAATGACGTGATTACCCAGTGTGGTCGATCCTGTTGTGGTGACCACAACTTCGCCATCCGGAGCAACGGTGACTGTCCCGCCGCCGGGAAGCACAGTCGGGCTGACAGTCACGGTAGTCAGATTCGCGTTGGCGTCAGCTGGCAGTGCCGTGGGGTCCTGTGTGTTCGACGCGCCCGGCGCCAGCGTCACGTTGGCATAAGTGCCCAAGGTCGGAATGCTGTTGTTCGACACGTTGATCGGGAACACCGCCGAAGCCGCCCGCCCGCCACTGTCGACGACCTGAATGACGGCCGGATAGGTCCGGAAACTCGGCAGGTTCGGCGCCGCAATCAGGCAACTGGCCGAAGCCGTGGCCGAGATCGTGTTACCCGACACCTGCACGTTCTGAATGTTCAGTTCGGGATTTGCCGGGTAGGTACTGGCCGAAACGGTGAACGGCGCGACGCCGCCGCTGATCGTCGCGATGTCCCGCGATGGACCGGCAGGTGATCCTTGCTGCGCGGTGATCAGGTTCGCCGGTGCGGTGGACACTGTGACCGTGACCGGCGTTCCGCCTGCCGAGATGGCGAAGTTGCTGTCGGTGATGTCGAAGTAGGTGTTTGCCGGGCCAATGCCGGTGCCGTTCGCCGCCTGCACCTTGATTCGAGCGCGGCTTGTGTCGACATTCGGCAACGTGATGGTTTCGGCGCCGTCATTGGGCGTCGCGGCAAGCACGGTGGTGAACGAATAGCCGCCATCCAGTGACACCAGCAGATCGACCGAGCTGGTGTTGATCGGCGCCAGATTGGTGCCGGCTACGGCCCAGGTGACACCCAGGCTACCGCCGCCGGCTTGAGTGCCGGTCACATTGCCGATCAGGAACGGACCGGCATCGGCCACGGCCGTCACGACCACGTTGGCCGAATGCCGCAGGCCACCGCCACCAGCACGACCGTCGCGTGCAGTCACGCGGAAGTTCATCAGGCGAGTGCCCGAGGCCGGGTTCGGCAAGATCTCCGCAGGCAGATACGTGCCACCGGCGGGCGGCAGCGTGATCGTTGCAGGTGGCTGATTCTGGTTGTCGAGGATGTACTGCAGCGACGGGAAAATTCGCGTTGCGGACGTCGACGCCGGGAAGGAACGGAACAGAGGGGCCGTGCCATTGTCGCCGGTACTGCTCGGTGAACCCTGCGCGCCCGTGTCGACCTGTTCCCAGTTGTACGTGACCACGTCGCCGACGTTCGGGTCGCTGCCCGTGGCCGTCAACTGGAATGGCGTCCGTTCGGGGATCGTCATGTTTGCCGGAGCAGTCAGGTTTGGCGGATCGTTGCCGGTGGCAGCGACCGATCCACAGACCGTGTTGCCATTGCCCGGGCCGCCGTTGTTGAGGATCTGCCAGATCTGCGTGAAGCTCCGTGCATGGAAATACGCATCACTGTTCGGCAACAGGTTGTCGGGACAGATTCCCGCGTAGGCCATGATGGTCGTACCGCTGCCGGGCTCCATCGCCGAAGTCGCCGTCCATTGCCCGCCACCGCCGCAACCGTTCCAGGTATGGCTGCCACCCAGTTGGTGCCCGAGCTCATGTGCGACGAAGTCGATGTCGAAGATGTCGCCACGCGGTGGGTTCAGTGAGGTGAAACCGCGTGCCTTCGAGTTTCCGCAGACGTTCCCGAGTGGTGTGATGGCGCCGCCGCCGCCCGCACCACCGACGGCATGACCCAGGTCATAGTTTGCCGAACCGATCACGGTGTCGATCGTTGTCTGGATGATCGGATCCGGCCCCGTCGGGGACGTACCGATCGGACCGACGTTCGCATTCGTATAGACGATCTGATCGTTGTTCCCGACCAGAGTCAGGCGCAATGCGAATTCGCGTTCATAAACTCCGTTCAGTCGATTGACCAGCGTGGTGAGTCCTGCCACGCCGTCTGCGACGGTGCCGCCAAACGCGTTGGTATAGGACGAGGTCGCCACGATGGCCACGCGGTAGGTGCGCAAGGAAGTTCCTGCCGGGTTGTTCGGCAGCACGCCACTCCCCGCCAGTTCTTCGCGCAACAGATTCACCTGATCCAGGTCGGCACCATCGGTGCCACAACGGTAGTCCTTGCCGGAATCGCCAAACCCGCGGCGCGAGTAGACGACATGATGGCGGTTGTCATCGACTTGATACGGATCGATGTAGAACTCGCCGTTGGCCGACAACACTTGGGCATGTAATCCCTTCGGATTGACATCAAGGCGCAGGCTCGCGGTGGCGTCATCGATTCCTTGTCCAAGAAACGTCCTGATCTCCGGAAACTTCGCGGCCAGCGCAGGCTCCATGACTGACGATTGGACGAGCGCAAAGCGCGCATACTCGCCATTCGGCATCGGCAAGGACAATACGGCTGGACTCTGCCGGATCGCCACACTCCCTTCGCCCGGGATCTCACCGAGGAATGCCTGCAACGCGCCGACATCCAGCGCGACATTGCGTGCCTCGGCTGGTTGGACCCAGCGTTCGCCACGGGCGGCGATCTCGGAACCCTGGACATCCTGCCAAAGGGATTCGCGGGCCGAGACGGAAAGACTCATCAGACCGCACGCGAGTGCAATACAGGTTTGGATCAACGAAATCTTGCGCATTCAAGCCTCAAACTGTTGGAAAAGCCGGCACGGCAACACGGCGGGCCAAACTCGGGAAGCCCCGATCGACCCACACACATCTATCGGGGACCCAACGAATGACCGCTGCGTCCAACCGCGAGTCCGATAGTATTGCAATGTTTGACAAGATTACGTCGAGTCCGCCGAAACTGACTTACCGGAGCGTGTTCCTTGCTGATTCCCGACTTGCTGTTGCTGGCTGCAATGGCTGCATCCGAGCCGGTTGTCGTCCTCGACATCGGCTCCGCGCGACCCGACCTGGTCGAGCAGGCGAAACTCGAAGCGGCACGTTCGGGATGGTGGCTCGAGATGGGCGACGAACTGGTGGTGGCAGGGCCGCATGCTCGATTGTCCGAGCATCACGGTTTGCCGACCCTGCGATCTTTCGACGGAATCGAAAAGCGGAACCTCGTCATGGCCGGACGCGGCTGCGCCGAACCGATCGACTTTGGCCGTGAACTTGCCAGCAGCGGTCGGTGGCAACTTCGCGAGGTCGATCCGGACGCTGCGCTGCCGGAAACCGATGCCCATCTGACAATCCGGCCGTTCAAGCCGAATGTGGTTCTGGCCCGTCAGTATCGGTTGGACGAAGCCGTACGCGGTGCCGTCGATCCACAGATCCAGCAGGTCGTGGATGCAGTCGACCCGGCGAGGTGGTTCGGCGATGTCACTGCGCTCGCCGGGTTACGACCGGTCGAGTTATGCCACGACCACCCTGTTTGCCGCGCGCGATTGGATCGCCGGACGGATGCAGGCCGAAGGTCTGACGGTCAGTACGCCCAACTTCACGATGAACAGCCCGGGCGGCTCGATCACGCGCCAGAACGTCTTGGGAATGTGGACTGGAACCGTCACGCCCAACGAGTGGATCATCGTCGGTGCCCATTACGACTCACGCAACGGCAACGCAAACAGCACCACCGGAACGCCCGGTGCCGAAGACAACGCATCTGGCTGTGCCGGTGTCCTGGAGTTGGCGCGGGTACTCGTGCCACGGCAGCCCGGACGAAGCCTGCTGTTCATGTGTTACGCCGGCGAAGAGCAGGGGTTGCTCGGCAGTGCGGCGCATGTCCAGTCCCTGACCACAAACAACCATCTCGCGCGGGTTCAGGCGGTCGTGATCATGGACATGATCGGCTACAGCGCCGATACCCAGTTGCAGGCGCTTTATGAAAGCGAACCCGAGTTCCTGTCCTATATGCAACGGTTCGGCGCCGCCGCGAGTACCTATGTCCCGCAGTTGAACGTTGTCTACAGTACAAACCCGTTCGGTTCCGACCACATGCCCTACCTCAATGCCGGGGTGCAAACGCTGCTCGCGATCGAGGATGACTGGGACATCTACGGGCACTACCACCGCAGCACCGACACGCCCGCGAACATGGGCCCGAACGCGCAGGCCATGGGTGGCGCGATCCTGAAAACCAATGCGGCGGTCCTTGCGGAACTGGCCGGTCTGCTTCCCCCGGCGATGTTCAGCGACGGCTTCGAATAATCCACAAGACTCAAGCCCAATGGACGAAATCGGAACAACGCTCGCCCGTTCCGGCACAATGAACCATGCCCGAATTACCCGAAGTCGAAACCACCCGGCGTGGCATTGAGCCGCACGTTCTCGGTCAACGCATCGAGTCTCTGCTGCTGCGCCGGCCCGACTTGCGCTGGCCTATCCCTGACCATCTGGTGCGAACCTTGCCGGGTCGGGAAATAGAGGCCGTCCGACGTCGAGCCAAGTACCTGCTGATCGACACCGAGCCCGGCTCAATGCTGATCCATCTCGGCATGTCCGGGAGTTTGCGTGTCCTGACGCCGGGTTTCGGCGCCGGCAAACATGATCACTACGACCTCGCGCTCGGCAGCGGGCAGGTGCTGCGTTACAACGATCCGCGTCGTTTCGGCTGTCTGCTCTGGCAGGCGGCTGATGAAACGCATGAATTGCTCGCGGCGCTGGGTCCGGAGCCGCTGGGTGATACGTTCGACGGGGACTACCTCTATTCATTGAGCCGCGGTCGATCGGCGCCGGTGAAGGCGTTCCTGATGGACCAATCCGTCGTTGTCGGTGTTGGCAATATCTACGTTGCCGAAGCGCTGTTCGAAGCCGGGATCCGCCCGACTCGTGCCGCAGGCAAGGTGTCCCGCGCTGCCTATGGCGCCGTTGCCATGGCGATCCGCCGGATCCTCGCCTACGCCATCACGCGTGGCGGGACGACCCTGCGGGACTTCCTGAAGCCGGATGGCGAACCTGGATATTTCGAACAGGAGCTCTCCGTCTATGGTCGCGCAGAAGAGCCTTGCCGCGTCTGCGGCAAGCCCATCAAACAGGTGGTCCAGTCGAACCGCTCCAGCTTCTACTGCCCAAGCTGCCAGAAGTGATCAGATCAAGCGGGCAGATCGAACAGCAGGAACTCGGTGCTGTCGATCACATCCAGTGACAGGGTCGATTCGCTGACGAGCGTCGCTCCATCGCCGGCGTTCAGGGTCGTGCCGTTCACCTGAATCCGACCGCGGATGACCTGCAGCCAGTGTCCCCGGGCCGGATCCAAAGGTTGCGTCAAGGATTGCCCGGCGTCAAACAGCCCGGAATACAGACGCATCGATTGCCGAACTTCGATGACATCGGTTTCGCCGAAACCGGAAGCCAGCAGGGTCAGTTGGTTCTGTCGTGCCTCGTGCGGAAACGCAAGTTGCGCATAACCCGGTTCGAGGCCCAGCCGATCAGGCTGGACCCAGATTTGCAGGAAGTGCACGGTCTCGGTGCTGGAGCCGTTGAACTCGCTGTGTTCGATGCCCGTTCCGGCGCGCATGCGTTGCACGTCGCCTGGCCGGATGACCGACCCGGTCCCCAGGCTGTCGCGGTGCTCCAATGCGCCGGCGATCACATAACTGATGATCTCCATGTTGCTGTGCCCATGGCGCGCGAAGCCCTTGCCCGCCTGCACCACATCCTCGTTGATCACCCGCAGCGGGCCGAAACCCATGTGTTTGGGGTCGTAATAGTGCCCAAACGAAAACGTGTGCTGCGAATCGAGCCAATCAAAACGGGCACGGCCGCGTTCGGTTGCCGGACGAAGGGTAAGCATGGTGACCTCAGGCGATTGTGCAGGCTTCTGCGAACGACAGTCGCGGACTACGCGGATACAACTTGGCATCGTCGCCATAACCGAGGTTGACGATGAAGTTGCTTCGGACCTTGGTGCCGGCAAAAAAGGCTGCATCCACCTTCGCGGCATCGAATCCGGACATCGGGCCGCAGTCGAGACCCAGTGCGCGTGCCGCGATCATCAGGTAAGCGCCCTGCAGACTCGCGTTACGCAGCGCCACCGGCAGGATCTGCTCATCATTCATCCAGTCGAACCAGGACTTGGCGCCAGGCGCCACCGGGTACAACTTGGCAAGATGATCGTAAAACGCCAGGTCCATGCCGATGATCGCCGTGGCGGGTGCAGCCAGCGTTTTGGGTTTGTTGCCATCATCCATGCAGGCGTCGAGTTTGGCCTTGGCTTCCTTCGATTTCACGAACACGATCCGCGCCGGCGAGTTGTTTGCCGCAGTCGGGCCCATACGCGCGAGGTTCCAGACCTGCTCCAGCAGTTCGTCGGGTACGTCACGGTCCAGCCACGGGTTCGGGTTGGCGTTGTGCGTGCGGGCTTCCAAAAACAGTTGGTTCAGGGCATCTTGTGACAAAGGCATGTGGCGCATGAGCGGACTCCGGATCAGTGATCGTAGGCAGATAGTGTCGTGCAAGCAGCGCGCGCTGCCTATGCGCATTGCTGCAAGGCGTCCTTGCAGTTTGGCCGAGGCGCCCGCAGGTCATGTCGATGGTGCGTGAACCCCGGATCTGGGCGCTGAGTGATGGCCGGGCCGGCAATGCCCGGCAGGCGGAAGCACTGGCGCATGCCATCGGCGGTCCGGTGACGGCGTTGCGGATTGAGCCCCGCCCGCCCTGGCGCTGGCTTGCGCCGCACCGGTTGCCCGGCAGCGATGGACACCTGCGCACTCTGTTCGGGACAAAACTGGATGAGGCACCACCCGACCTGATCATCGGATGTGGTCGGCAGGCATCCTGGATGCTGCGCGGGCTGAAACGCCGGTGGCCGGCCACGTTTACGGTCCAGATCCTCGACCCGCGCAGTGGCCGCGACGACTTCGACCTGATCGTCTGCCCCGAACATGATGGTTTGAGTGGCCCCAATGTTCTGGTCAGTGTGACGGCCATGCACGATATCGATGATCTCTGGCTTGCCGACGCCCGGCGCCGGTTCCCGGATCTGCTGGCGATGCCAAGGCCCATCTGCGCGGTTCTGGTGGGGGGTGACTCGCCGATGCTGCCGCTGAACGAAGCCTCGCTGAAGCACTTGTTTGCGCGGATTGACCACCTGCCGCAACAGGTTTTCGGAAGCGTGCTGGTGACCACCTCGCGTCGGACCCCAGCATCGGCACTGCCAATCATCCAGAAGTTGCTCGATGGGCGGCGGCACAGGCTTTGGCAAGCCGGCAGCGCTGGCGAGAACCCGTATGCCGGTTTTCTGGCGGTCGCCGACCGGCTTGTGGTGACGCCCGATTCGGTCAACATGATCAGTGAGGCCGTGGCGGTTGGCGCACCGGTGTATACCCTGATCGAACACCCCCCCACGGGCAAGATGGCGGCGTTCCACGAGGCCCTGAATACCCGCGGACTGCTGCATCAATTGGGTCAGGCGGCGTGGCCACGCCCGCCCTTGCGCGAAACGGCGAACATTGCGGCGCAGCATTCGCGGACCAGTGAGGGCGGAAAAGCCCTGACCACTAGCGCGTACACAAAAGCGAAGCCCCCGTACACAAAACATAGACTTGCGCCCCATGGCACCAGCGGCTTGAATAGGGCGATGACCCATCAAGTGCGCATCGAGCCCTCCGGGCACACGTTCAGTTCCTCTGGCGACACCACCTTGCTCGAAGCGGCGCGTTCGCAGGGCCTTGCCTTGCCGTATTCCTGTCTCGGCGGGGTCTGCGGATCCTGCAAGGCGCGGTTGCTCGAGGGTGAAGTCCAATATCCGCACCAGCCGCCGACCGCATTGGCGCGCTCGACGGAACCGGGTGCGATCCTGCTGTGCCAGGCCGTCGCGGCCAGCGACCTGCGAATTGCCGCCCGCGAAGTACCGACCGTCGCCGACATGCCGCGGCGTGTGCAGGCCGTCAAGCTGGTGGAGAAGTCGCTGGTTGCGCCGGATGTGATGATGTTGCGGCTCAAGCCACCGCGGGAGCAGCCATTGCGCTGGCTTGCCGGTCAGTATCTCGACGTGTTGTTGCCGGAGGGCAAACGGCGGTCGTTTTCGATCGCGAATGCGCCCGAACACGAACTCGCTGACCACGCGATCGAGTTGCACGTGCGGCGAGTGTCAGGTGGCGGATTCACCGAGCACGTGTTCACCGATCTGGCAGTTGGCGCTGTACTGCGAATCGAAGCACCGCTCGGCACGTTTGTGCCGCGCGAAGACTCCGACCGGCCGATGATCTTCATGGCCGGCGGCACGGGTTTTGCGCCGATCAAGGCGATCATCGAACACTTCATGGCGCTGGGATCCGCGCGCCCGATGGCCTTCTACTGGGGCGCACGAACGGCTGCCGATCTCTACCTCGATGTGTTGCCGCGGGCTTGGGCGGCACACCATCCGAATTTCTCGTATCACCCGATCCTGTCCGAAACAGGGGCCGGTGGGCCGGTCCACGAGGCCGTGCTCGCCGACTTCGCCGACCTGTCCGGCACGGATCTCTACATGAGCGGCCCGCCGGGCATGATCGAGGTGGCCAAGGCAGCCTTCTTCGCGCGAGGTCTTCCCGAAGACCGCCTGTTCTACGACTCGTTCGAGTATGCGCCCGACGTCATCGCCGCGATCCTTGCGCAACGGGCGGGGATGCGGTTGCCTTAGGGAACCTCTGAAGAAGTCCAGGATGGACTTGTTCAGAGCCTCCTTGGGTGCCGGTCAACCCGGCCCGAACAGCTCTTCGAGATCTTCTTCGTCGAACTTGATCACCGTGCTGGTGCCGCCTTCCAGCAACGCGGTGGCGAGTTCCGCCTTGCGCGCCTGCAGGGTTTGGATCCGTTCTTCGACCGTCCCCGCACAGATGAGCTTGTAGACGAACACCGGCTTGTCCTGGCCAATCCGGTGTGCCCGATCCGTAGCCTGGTCTTCGGCGGCCGGATTCCACCACGGGTCGTAATGGATGACGGTATCGGCGGCAGTCAGGTTGAGGCCCACGCCACCGGCCTTGAGGCTGATCAGGAAGATCGGGGTTTCACCCAGTTGGAAACGGTCGACCAGTTCGGTTCGATTCTGGGTCTGGCCCGTGAGCAGCAGGTGCGAAAGCTCCATGCCGGTCAGCAACTCACTGATCAACGCGAGCATTTCGGCGAACTGCGAGAACACCAGGACACGGCGGCCTTCCTGCACCAACTGTTCGAGCATGTCGGCCAAGTGCTCGAGTTTCGCCGAGTAGGTCACATGCTGTGCCTGTTCCAGCTTGACGAGACGCGGATCGCAGCAGACCTGGCGAAGCTTCAGCAAGGCGTCGAGCCCCACCACGCCACTCTGGCCCATGCCCTTCATGCCGACCGCCTCACGCACCCGCATGTATTCGCGGGCGCGCAGGGATTCGTACAGGGCCCGCTGTTAGCCATCCAGCGTGATCGTCTGGACCTGCGTGGTCTTGGCGGGCAAGTCGCGCGCCACATCTTCCTTGCGTCGGCGCAGGATCAGCGGCGCAACACGACGGTTCAGGCGTTCCTGCTGATCGGCATCTCCGAACTTCTCGATCGGTTGCCGGTAATGTTTGAGGAAGTGCCGCTCACTGCCCAGTACACCCGGCTCGACCGCATCGAGGATCGCCCAGAGTTCACCGAGGTGGTTCTCCAGAGGTGTGCCGGTCATGGCCAATCGACGGTTGCAGTTGAGGTCGCGAACGGCACGCGCCGCCAATGAGCGCGGGTTCTTGATGGCCTGCGCTTCGTCGAGCACGACCAGCATGAACTTCTCGCGCTGAAGGTGATCGATGTCTCGCGGCAACAGCGGATAACTCGACAGGATCAGGTCGTGCTGTTTGATGCGCTTGAAGCCGGACTCGCGATCGGGCCCATGCAGGATCAGCACGGTCAATTCCGGTGCGAGACGCTGGGCCTCGCGGAACCAGTTACCGAGCAGCGAGGTCGGCACGATGATCAGCACAGGCTTCGTCAAACGCCCCGCCTGTTTTTCCACGGCCAGATGGGCCAGTACCTGCACCGTCTTGCCGAGACCCATATCGTCGGCGAGGATGCCGCCAATACCGGCTTCGCCCAGGAACCCCAGCCAGTTCAGGCCGTCATGCTGGTAGTTGCGCAGTTGCGCACCAAAATGTTCAGGCGGATCCACCGTCGTGCGAGCCATCGACATTTCGCGGAGTTGGGCCCGACGCTTCGGATCGAGCTTCAGGCCAATCTCGTCCGAATCAACCAGCTCCTTGAGGTTGTTGATTTCCGAGCGGTGCATCCGCAACTCGCCCTCGTCCTCATCCTCGACGAGGCTCGCGCGCAGGCTGTCGAGCAGGTGACGCAGACGTCCCAGCGGCATGCGCACGCGACGGTGTGCGTCGATCGGCACCAGCCACTCGGCCTCTGGCGGCTCGCGGTCGCGCGCCTTGCGCGGAAATTGCGGATCCACGGCAAGCCGCTTCAAGGCCGGCAACAGATCGATCCTTTCCTGGTTGATGGTCACGCCGATCCGGAGTTCGAACCACGCCGATTCGCGATGATCAATTTCCGCCCACCAGTCTTCGGCCAGCGGCAAGACCTGGTTCGGGAAACTTACGTCGTACTCAAGCAGGAATCCGGATTCCTCAAGGCGCGGAATCACGCTGACCCATTGTTCGGGTGTTGCGATGTGATAGTTCAGTTCCAGCAGATAGTGGAAGTCACCAAACGAATCCGGCTCCGGCAATTGCCGCGGCCAGATCGTGATGGCGTCTTTCAGGCCGGCTTCCTGCACTCGTTCCGCTGCCGCTTCTTCCAGTGCGTAGTTTCGTTCGATCCGGTACAACACGCCGTCGCGATAACGCTCCGTCTCCACGCCGAAGCCTGGCTCGACGCGGTGTGGGCCATAGTTGAATTCGAGAACGGCCATGCCGAGTTTGCCGCCCAGCTTCGCCTGGGCCCAGGCGGGTACGGGCACGCCGACGAGGCGCAGCACTGCTTCGGGTTCGAGTTCGGTTGCGGATTCGATACGCAAGGTGCGAGGTGCCGGCACGATCGCGGCGAGGTCGGTCTGGGCAAACGCTTCAAGGAAGGCATCGAGTTCGTCCGGACCTACTGACGGGGTTTCCAGCAGGCGAGCGATCTCGACCGCATCACCGAGGACCGCTCGGACTTCCGCTCGGGCGATATCGATGACTGCGTAACCGATTGCGGTGCGCAACAGACGCATACGCTCCACACCCGGCACCTGTGCGCCAAGTCGCTGGACGCCGAATTCGTCGATCTGCCAGGACCAGGAGAGCCCACAAGGTTCGCCCCGGTGCAGTCGTTTCGGACTGAGCCGTTCCCAATAACAATGCGACTGCTCGAGCATCTGCCACAACGACTCGGCCGGGCGCAGCCGAGTGGCGACATACCACTGTTCGGCGCGACGGATCACCGTGCGTGCCAGTGCCAGTTGCGAGACCCAATTGAATTCATGTTCGGGCAGATCTTCGACCCGGGCTTCTGCGGGATTGAACCGCGACAGCACCGGCGCAGTGCGTTGGCCATCCGTACCGGATTTGGCTGCATGCGCGTCAAAACGGGCAGGCTCGATGACCAGGTCGGAGCCCGACAGGCTGCTGTCTTCCATCGCCCATAGAAACACCAAGGGTGCGCGGCCGTTGTCCTGAAGACCGGCCGGCATGGGTTGTTTCTGGTTTTCGATCCACGCCTTGAGGGCCGGCGACATCGGCTTCGAGTCGGCGGCATGGGCTTCAGGGTCGGTGGCAGCGCTCTCGTTCTCCAGCAGCATGACCACGGCAACCAGATGTTCACATGGCACGCGCTGGCCACAGCTGCACTGGCCACGGATCTGTGCGTGCTCCAGCCACTCCGACAGCTCCAGGCGCACATGGATCGGCTTGCCGTCGGCGCGCCAGTCGGCATCGACGAGCATGCGATGCTGGCGCTCGATGGCATTCAGGTTCTCGATGCGGCCGTGCGCCAACCCTTCTTCGGCCAGGCGCAAGGTTTCGCCCGGCACAAACAGCAGCAATCGATCACGCACGGTGGATTGCTCAACGCGCATTCGCGGTACCCCTGATTGATCGGATAATCGGAACCATACAGATCGTGGAAAGCCGGTCTAAAAACCGATGAAGCATACCCTGCTTTCGTGATGATTCAACGAACGATGCCGAGGCCGAGGGAATCAGTGCAGGACGGGTCGGTCCTGCGACACCGGCACCTCCTCGGTGCGGCCCTTCCGGACCAGTACCGCGCCGGTCGCCAATTGACGCTGTTGCAGGTAACGAAGAATCGAGCGCACGGTGACAACCGGGTAATCACCGCGCAGGCGCGTGGCAACCGAGTGATCCGTGAAATCGACATTCTGCATGGCCACGCCGGCCAATACGCGTTTGCCCCACGCTACATGGATGCGGTCAGGAGAAAACTCCGGAGCCAGCTCGCGCCAGGCGTCGGCACGGTGACCCGACGTCAGGCCGTGTTCGGCCGTAGCCAACCATTCGAGCAAATAGGCCGTGCTGTTTTGGGTGCGTGGCGACCCGGGTCGGGCCAGCACGTTGTAGCGTGGATCAAACAGGCGTTGGGCGCGCCCATCGGCAAGGGTCGACAGGAGTTCCTGCTCCAGTCGAGGCTCGAGGAATACGATCTTTGCGTCCTGGCGAGTGAGATGTCCGGCGAAATAGTGGAACAGTCCTTCCACATGTAATCCGGCATCGTCGGTCCCGCAACGATTCAGCAGGTGCCAGATGCGCCAACGGCCGGATGGATGGTCGCGCAATACCAGTCCGGCATGGCTGAAATGCAGGCCGTGTTCCGACAGGTCATTGCCAACGCGGGCCAGCAGAGCGATCGGGCCGGTCGGCCGTTTCCAAGTGCGGCCTCGACACGCTCGGCGGTCGCGGCTGCTTCCGAAAGTTGGCGCGCCGTCAGCGGGGTCTCAACGCAGGGTTGTCCGGCCCGCACAATCGGCGCCAGCAGCCCCCAGAGCCCGAGCAGCAGCATCGGCCACTTCAGGTCACGGCCCCACATCAGCGCACCTGCTCAGTGTGCATGCGGCTGCGTGTTCCGGCGTCAGGGACGAACGCCAGGTCGTGGCCGTCCACACGCAGCAGTGAGCCACCGGGACACGGCCGTTGTTCGACCGAGGCGCCCACCGACCCGGTGACGGCACGACCGATTTCGATCGGTACAAGCACCACCGCCTGGGTGGCCGACCCAGCGACCGCAATCGTGACACTGGCCGTTCCGGCTCCGAGTGTGACGGCGCCGAGTACGAGTTCACCGCCAGCACTCACAAGATTGCCCACACCCTCCACCAGCAAGGATGAGCCGCCGACACTCGCTTCGGAGACGGCAGCTGATGCTTCACCCGGTGACGCCTGTGCGTGGGTGACGGAAGCAGCGAGCAACAACAGGGCAGGCAGACGCATGGCGGTTCCTTGGAAGTCCCGGATCGGGGCGGCTTGAATGCTCGATCAGGTGATCCGTCGAGGCGATTTCTACCGGCAACGCCTCATGCTGTAGAACTCTTGGTGCCATGCTCTGATACTGGGCGCTTGATTTCCGTGCCGCGTCGGCGCGAGTCTTGTCCCGATGATCCCCGAGGAACGAACCATGTTTCGCAAAGCCCTGCCCCTGTTGTTTGTCCTGCCGGTCGCCCAGGCTGAACCGGCCAAGCTTGATGCCCTGTTTGCCGAAGCTCGCGACCCGGTCATCGGTTTCCGTCGCGATTTCCACCAGAACCCGGAGCTCGGCAACCGCGAAACGCGGACTGCCGGCATTGTCGCGGCGGAACTCAAGCGCCTCGGGATCGACGTCCAGACCGGTGTGGCGAAGACCGGGGTGATCGGCACCTTGAAGGGCGGCAAGCCGGGGCCACGGATTGCGTTGCGTGCCGATATGGATGCACTGCCGGTGGTCGAAGAGGTCGATCTGCCGTTCGCCTCGACAGTGCGGACCCAGTTCAATGGGACGGAGGTCGGCGTGATGCACGCCTGCGGACATGATGCCCACACCGCGATCCTGCTGGGCACGGCAAGGGTGTTGTCCGCGATGCGGGACGATCTGGCTGGCGAAGTGCTGTTCGTGTTCCAGCCGGCCGAAGAAGGCCCCCCGCCCGGTGAAGAAGGCGGTGCCGATCTGATGATGAAGGAAGGGGTGTTCGAAGGGCGCCAGCCCGACGCGATCTTCGGTCTGCACGTGTTCTACACCCTGCATTCCGATCAGATCGGTGTGCGCGAAGGCCCCATCCTGGCCGGTTCCGACCGATTCAGCATCACCGTGAAGGGCCAGCAGACCCATGGTGCCCAGCCCTGGCGCGGCGTCGACCCGGTGCTTACGGCGGCCAACATCGTCAGCCAGTCGCAGAGTATCGTCAGCCGCCAATTGAACATCTCCGAGCTCCCGGCCGTGCTGAGCTTCGGCATGGTGCATGGTGGACTTCGCTGGAACATCATTCCCGATCGCGTCGAGCTTGAAGGCACCATCCGCACATTCGACCCGGTCATGCGACAGGATCTGTTCGACCGCCTGATCCGGACCGCCGAACACGTGGCTGCCGCGCAGGGTGCGGAAATCGAGCACAAGATCCCGATGCCCGAGGCCGTCAACCTGGTGACCTACAACGATCCGACGCTGACCCGGGCCATGCGCCCGAGCCTCGAACGAGCGGTCGGCGCCGACCGGGTCAAGACCATCCCGCCCAACATGGTCGCCGAAGATTTCCCGCGTTTCACCGAAAACCTGCCGGGCATGTACTTCTTTGTCGGCGCCATCAAGCCCGGTGCCGACCTCGCGAAGGCTGCGCCGAACCACTCACCCCGCTTCGAGGTGGACGAGGGGGCGCTGGATACCGGGGTCCGGGCGATGGTGCAGTTGGTGCTGGATGCGCCCGGAGTGCTCGTCGACTGAGGTGGAGCCAAAGCGCGCACTTGACACAAAAACTTCCGATCCAGCAGGGATTTGCGGTACATTCCTGCCAAAGACTTTTAAGGGTACGTTATGGCCAATCCCATCAACCCGGCACAACTCACCGGCCTGCCCGGCATCGTGCGACGTCTGGTGATCGATGGGGTCATCGGCGAGGAAGACGCGCGGAAGGCCGTTGATGCGTCGAACAAGCAGAAGATTCCGCTGGTCAGTTATCTCGTACAGAACGCGGTAGCGCCAGCCATCCAGGTTGCTGGGGCGGCTGCCACGGAGTTCGGCATTCCACTGTTCGACGTGCGAGCGTTGGACCTTCGTCAGGCCCCGATCAAGCTGGTCGACGAGAAGCTGATCCAGCAACACCGCGCGATGCCGCTGTTCAAGCGTGGCAATCGCTTGTTTGTTGGCATTTCCGATCCAACCAACCTGCGTGCACTGGATGACATCAAATTCCAGGCCAACATGCCGGTCGATCCGATCGTCGTGCCTGAGGATTTTCTCGACAAGGCAATTGATACCGCCTTGGCGGGGGTTGATCAACTCAACCAGCAGATGGGTGGGGATGATGACGAAGGCATCGAAGGGATGGAACTCGGTGAGGGTGACGACCTGGAAGAAGCCACGACGGGCACCGACGCTGGTGGCGCCGATGACACACCCATCGTCAAGTTCGTCAACAAGTGTCTGCTCGATGCGATCAAGCGCGGTGCGTCGGATGTTCATTTCGAACCCTACGAAACCTCGTTGCGCGTGCGTTTCCGCCTTGACGGGATCCTTCGGCCGGTCGCGAATGCACCGGTGAAGCTGGCACCTCGAATCGCCGCGCGAATCAAGGTCATGTCCGGCCTGGACATCGCCGAACGCCGCCTGCCTCAGGATGGCCGCATCAAACTCAACATTACCAAAGCGAGGTCGATGGACTTTCGAGTCAGTACTTGCCCCACGTTGTTTGGGGAAAAGGCGGTGCTGCGTATCCTCGACGCTTCGGCAGCAAAGCTGGGTATCGACAAACTCGGTTACGAAGAAGAGCAGAAGAACCACTTCCTCAGCGCCATCCACCGCCCTTATGGCATGGTGCTGGTGACGGGTCCCACTGGCTCCGGCAAGACGGTATCGCTGTATACCGCACTCAATATCCTGAATACCGATGCGGTCAACATTTCCACCGCAGAAGATCCGGTTGAAATCCGCGTTCACGGCATCAATCAGGTGCAACAGAATGCCAAGAAGGGCATGACGTTCGCGGCAGCCCTGCGTTCATTCTTGCGGCAGGATCCAGACATCATCATGGTAGGCGAAATCCGTGACCTGGAAACCGCGGAGATCGCCATCAAGGCAGCCCAGACCGGTCACTTCGTGTTGTCCACGTTGCATACCAATGACGCGCCGCAAACGGTCGCTCGCCTGATGAACATGGGTATCGCGCCGTTCAATATCACCTCTTCCGTGACTTTGATCACGGCACAGCGACTCGGTCGGCGCTTACATGATTGCAAGCGCCCGATTCGGATTCCGCGCGAAGCGCTGCTGGCCGAAGGTTTCAAGGAAGACGAAGTGGACTCGCTCACGATCTACGAAGCGGTAGGGTGTTCCGGCTGCAATGACGGCTACAAGGGCCGTGTCGGCATCTATCAGGTCATGCCGATGACCGAAGAAATCCAGAAGGTAATCCTGAGTGGCGGCAACGCCATTCAGATTGCCGAAATCGCCAAGCGCAACGGCATCAACGATCTGCGCCAATCTGCACTGTTGAAATGCAAGAACGGCTTCACCAGTCTCGCTGAAATCAACCGTGTGACCAAGGACTAAGCCATGGCTACTGCATCAGCTCCTCGCCCCACGACCCGTCCGACTGGTGCCAAGCCCGGTGCCAAGCCGGGTGGCCCGCGTCTGGAACAACTTCAGACCTTCTACTGGACCGGCAAGGACAAGCGCGGGAAGGTGATGAAGGGCGAAATGATGGGGAAGAACGAGAACCTCGTCAAAGCCGAACTGCGCCGATTGGGACTCACGCCGACGGCGGTGACGCAGAAGAAGGTGGGTTTCTTCTCGCGACGCGGAAAAATCACGGCCAAGGAAATTTCGATCCTCGCCCGCCAGTTGGCTACGATGATGCAATCGGGCGTGCCGATGGTGCAATCGTTCGACATCATTGCCAGCGGACAGAAGAATGCCGCAATGACCGAAATGCTGATCGGAATCAAGAATGAACTGGAGGGTGGTTCGAGTCTGTTCGAAGCACTCAGCAAGTACGCCGTGCAATTCGACGAGTTGTTCCGCAATCTGGTGCGTGCGGGTGAGCAGGCGGGTGTGTTGGATACGGTGCTCGATACCGTCGCGACGTACAAGGAAAACATCGAAGCGATCAAGGGCAAGATCAAGAAGGCCCTTTTCTATCCTGCGGCGGTCATTGCCGTGGCGATTATCGTCAGTGCGATTCTGCTGATTTTCGTGATTCCCCAGTTCAAAACGGTGTTCGAAGGTTTCGGAACCGAGTTGCCGGCGTTCACCATGTTGTATGTCCATGCTTCGGAATTCATGGTTGCCTATTGGTGGCTCATCGGGGTGTTGCCTTTGCCGCGGGTTTTGCAGCCATCGAGTCCTACAAGCGGTCGCCGGCGTTCGCCCATTTCATCGACCGGAGCATGTTGAAATTGCCCGTCATCGGCCAGATTCTCCACCAGTCTGCGATTTCGCGGTTTGCACGAACACTGGCCTTGACCTTCAAGTCGGGCGTGCCCCTGGTCGAGGCGCTTGAAACCGTGGGCGGTGCCACCGGCAGCGTCATCTACAATGAAGCGACCAAGCGTGTGAAAGAAGACGTCGCTGTCGGTTATCAACTCAACGTGGCAATGCGTCAGGTCAATTTGTTTCCACCAATGGTCCTGCAAATGACTGCGATCGGCGAGGAAGCCGGTTCGCTGGATACGATGTTGACGAAGGTCGCAGAGTTCTACGAGCGCGAAGTGAACAATGCCGTGGACGCATTGAGCAGTCTGCTCGAGCCGTTCATCATGGTCGTCATCGGTGGCATGGTGGGCAGCATGGTCATCGCCATGTACCTGCCTATCTTCAAGATGGCGGCAACGGTCTGAACCTGGTCTATTCCCTGCAGGCCCGGATCAGCCCAAGGGTCTGCAGGTGCCGGGTTGCCCAATCGAAGGTTTCCAGTTGAAGACCGGCGCAGCGAAACAAGGCGATGTCGTGATTTTGCTGCACGGCATATGGATGCGTGGCTTTGCCATGGGCCTCATCGCTCGCCGAGTGCGGGAAGCAGGGTTCAACACCATCGTGTTCGACTACGCGTCGCTGCAGCAGGGCGCCGATCGCTCCGCAGAAAGGCTCGCCGACATGCTCGTTACCCTGCCGGGTGATCACATTCATCTGGTCGGGCATAGTCTCGGGGGCCTGGTAGCTTTGCTTGCCACCCGGAACAGCCACCGACCCGGCAGAACGGTGTGTCTCGGCTCACCACTTCTCGGGTCCGAGGCGGCGCGTCGGGTTGCCGGCGTGGCATCGTGGACTTTGGGCGAAAGTGCCGAGCGCCTTTGTGCCGGCCTGCCGGCCTGGACCGGGGCCCGCGAAGTTGGCGTGATCGCTGGCCGAATGCCGTTTGGCCTCGCTCAGATGCTCGGCGGTTTTGCCGATGACAGCGACGGCACCGTCCGCGTTGCAGAAACCCACCTGCCCGGCATCACTGACCATCTGGTGTTGCCGGCCTCTCATACCGGCCTGGTGTTCTCAACACCAGTGGCTGATGCCGTGCTGCGGTTCCTGCAGGGTGGAACCTTGTCATCCTGAGCGCTGCCGCCACACCAGACTGGCGGCCAGTTGACACTCTGCGACTGCCTCAGGCTCGATCTGACCACGTTGCGGCAAGCACCTCTCGCCGCTGAAGGGCCTACTGCCCAGAGCGCGCAGCCTCTGCGGAGGCTGCATATTCTTCCAGGCGATCACGGAAATCGACCACTTCGGCGGCCACGTCCGTGTTGATGCGGCCTTCGAAGATGCGGCGTGGTCGGGCCTTCTTGCCGTAGATGTCCTGGTTGGCGTCGTGGTCGATGGACAGCACCGAGCCGTCGAGCGCCACACCGGCAAACAAACCGCGGCTGCGCGAGTAGCTGTAGATCTCTGCCTTGAGCTGATCATCGGTGGCAGCCTGGGCACTGCGCCCGACCGGCCCGGCGGCAACTGCTGCGTCGGCACCCAGCGTGAACTTGCCATTGACGATCGACTCGACGCCACGGCGGGTGCGGAACACCAGGATCACGTCGGTGGACTGCACGCCGGCCTGAAAGCCAATGCTGCCCCCTGAAATGGAGATGAAACTCGGGTTCGACCATGTGCGGTCGGGAGCTCGGACGGACAGGAACCCTTTGCCGTAACGCCCCCCAGAACCAGGCCCGCCTTGACGACATCGGGGATCACCGCAATGGCCTCGGCTTCATCGATCAGCCGATTCGGGATTCGCTTGTCCGGCGCCATCATGATTTCGTTCAGTACGCGGGTTGCGTCTTGAGCGCGCTTGAGGTTCTTGGGGTCAGCTGCGTCGGTTGCAAATGGAACAACCAGGACGAGGGCAAGGATCAAGGCTCGAAACATTCGGAAACTCCACAATCAGGGATAGGCCCAGCATGTCTGAGTTTGGCTGAACCGGCTGTTAGCACGGGGTGATGGGCTTACTTTGTCAGGGCCGGGACCCAACGAGCCAATCAGAGACGCCGGCGATCCAGCGCAAGAAAGCCGAGCAGCGCCATCAGGCTGCCGAGCAGCGCAAGGCCGAGATCCTGCAGGCTGGGAATGGACACCGGGGCAGGCCCGCGTGGATCGGGATCGGCGCCACAGGCACGAATGGGCGCCATCGCCAAACCTTCCATTTCTGTCAGCGTTGTGCTGATTTTGGTGCTGAGACCGGTGCGATGGTCGATCCGCACGATGTCGCTCGGCTTGTTGTCCTGCGGTGGACGGTAATCAAGCACGCCCCACAGATTGCCTTCCTCGTCGGCGTCGAGGCCGCCATCGGCAACCGTCGAACCGTTGTGCATCGGGCCAATCACGCGCGCTTGACCCGAAGCCAGGTCGATGCCGTACAGGCTTTCGTCGCCATTGGAGCCAAATCCGTAGACACCGTCGCCGCGAGCGCCGAGTGCCGTGATCTGTACGCCAAGATTGCCGACAAACCGGGTCGCACCGGTACCGGGATCCACTTCCCAGAATTTGCGGGTCGCGTCGGACGACAGCCAGAGTTTGCCGTCGCAGGAAAACGTGAGGCCAAAATCCATGGCATCGAATTGGCCGGAGCCCTGACCGCTGAGCCCCAGATTGCCATTGAGGCCACCGACCGCAGCACCACGACCCGTGCGCTTGTCGATCATGATCAGGGTCTTGTTGGCATCGGATACGCCATACAGGGTTCCATCGGCCGAGATGGCCAGACCCTCGACGTCGTTGAACCCGATTGTGCCGAGGCGCGTGGCGTTGCCAGTTGCCAGATCCAACTGATAAAGCGTGTCGAAAGAGACGCCATACGCCAACGGCGCCGCCTCCGTGATGGAAGCGGACGAGAGTAGGGCAAGGCTGAGGAGCCAAGTGCCGCTGCGCATGTCGCTTTTACCTCTTAGCTTTATTGGATTTTTTGTAATCGTCTGCCGCGAGGGCGATCGCGGCCTCCCGATGATAAACCGAAGTCGTGAAAAAACAAAGCCTTGGCTACCAAGAGCCCGCATCAGCAGGAAAACATCAACAGACACAAGCACTTGTGTCCCGATTCGGCCGGACCCCATGTTCTTGTGGGTGTTCGCCGCTGTCGCCGATCAGAGGCTCAGCGCCGCCCGCCGAAAAGTGAACCAAAGTTGAGGTAATACGAACTGGCGCCGGTCTCGGCGTAGCCGTAGCCGAGGAAAACCGGTCCCAGCGGCGTTGAAACGCCCACGAAGACCGACCCGGCCAGAATCAGCGAGTCGACCGAAATGTCGTCGCGTGTGGCCCAGACGTTGCCCGATTCGAGGCTGAATCCGAGATAGGACGGCACCGACACCAGACGGGTCATGTCTCCCAACCGCCGATAGAACACCGCCCGGCCGAGCGCAGAATGGCGACCGACCAGTTCGCGCTCCCCATAACCCGACAACTGCGCCAGGCCGCCGAGTGTGGCCAGGCTCTCCAGTGCATCCGGGTCCCCGATCTCGGTTTGTCCGGATAAACCGAGAACTCCGTGGTACCGGCCGCGGGAGAACGCCTGATTCCACTCGAATGCCAAAACCTCGCCATCGTTGGCAGTACCCAATGTTTCACGGAAGGCCGTGGCGTTGAACGAACCTCGTGCGCCGCGCGACGGGAAGAACGCATCATCGAGCGAGTCATACCGGGCACCCACGCCGACACTGCCGAAATGAAGGCGAAACTCGGAAATCTGCTGCGTGTCGCCGATCAATTCGCGCGCTTCGGTGACGCCGCGCTCCAGTTCGGCGAACACGGTGAGTTGGTTGTTGACGTGCCAACCACCCTCGATCCCGATTTTGCTCTGTTCAAAACGAAACTCTGCCGTCGTGTCCAAACCTTCCCGGACGGGCTGGTTACGGGCACTCAATCGGGCCCCCGGTAACAGATACAACTGACCGGACTTGCCAAAGGGTTGGTACCACTCGCCGCTGAATCCGGCGATCCGTCCGAGGTCCATTCGCAGCCGTGCTTCCGCGCCCCAGCGGTTCAGGCCAGTAAACGTTGTTTCGGCCGCGATCTGGTAATCCGAACGCCCATTGAAGTCGTCATTGATCTGCAAGCCGAAGCCGATGTAGTTCGGGCCCCAGCCTTTGTCGACAGGCGTCACCTGCAAACCGAGCATCTCGTCCTTTCGGCCGATCCGATACAGGATTCGCTCGTAACTGCCGGCACCGTACGCCTTGTCCAAGCGGTTCTCGATGGCCGCCACGTCGAGGGTTGTGCCCTCCTGGTCGGCCAGGAGCCGGGACACCTGGCCTGGGGTGCGCGTACGTGAGTCGTTGACTTCGATCCACCCAATCAACGGACGACCGAACTCCGGGCTGTTTTTGCTGTGCCCGGAGCGCGCGATATCGTGGCTCATCCAGGGAAAACCGCGTCAGTTGCGAACGAAGCGCCTCGGTCGACTGTTCGCCGATGGCAATGGCTTCAGGTGCCCTGTCGAATGCAGTTGAGCTGAACTCACCCAGTGCGGGCTGGATCAGCAGATCCTGCGGCGCCAAGGTGGCCAAAGCCTGATCGGTCCGTTGTTGCATCAGGACGGTCACCATCTGCAGCGACACCGAGAACGGGGAGTTCAGTTCGGACTACTTCATCAACGGGCCACTGACATCGACAACGATCACGCGATCGACATTCATGGCGCGCACGACTTCGATCGGAACGTTGTCGACCAGGCCACCATCCACCATCAGCTTGCCGTCCACCCGGATCGGCGCAAACGCGCCGGGCACGGCCATGCTGGCTCGGACCGCGAGCGCAAGATCGCCCTCCTCGAACACCACACGCTGACCGCGGCCAATGTCGGTGCCGACAGCCCTGAACGGAATCGGCAAGTGGTCGAAGTGGTTCACTTCCCACACCGGCAGCATCATGCGTCGCATGAGGTTGAGAAACTTCTGGCCTTGCAGGAACCCGCGGGGAAACTGGATCTTCCCATCACGGAATCCCAGCTCGAAATCCAGCAAATCGCGGAAATCCTGTTCCTTCCGGCGCATCGGCAGATTCTCGCGAGCGGGCTCGTCGGAAAGGAACTCCTTGTAGTTCAGTGACCCCAGCAGCGCCTCGATCTGGTCGGCCGAGTAGCCGGCGGCGTAGAGGCTGCCCACGATCGCACCCATGCTCGTGCCGGCAATCGCATGGATAGGCACGCGTTCGCGCTCGAGAACCTTGAGGACGCCAATATGCGCCGCGCCGCGGGCACCGCCCCCGCCCAGCACCAGCCCGATTCGGGGCTCCCGTGGCCCAACCATTTCAGACGGGTCGGGCGGTGGCACGCGATCAGGTGCCTTGGAAGCGTGGATCGATGGCACAACAAGCAGCAAACAGCAGGACAAGAGGCGGGCGAAACCATTCATGAAGGTCGTTCCAGCAAACCAGATGTCGCAATGGTATTGCGGACCTGCTGGAAGTCACCTGCATCTTGCACACCGGGGGCATCCAGCGCAGCATGGGGTAAGCCCCCCGAGTCTTCCATGTCCGAACCTGACACCCTCCGTCAACGCTTGACCGAACCCAGTCTGATTGCCGCAGTTGTCACCTGGCTGGCGGTCCTGGCGATGACGGTCATCGAACCCGGTCGCCAGGTCGGTGCGTGGGATCCCGAAACCACGCGAACCATGGCGGTGGCTGCTGCGGTTGGGTTCATGCTGCTGATGGCCAGCCAGACCGCAGCCGGCAAACTTTGGCCGGCCCGGACCCATCTGCTGCTGGTTCTGGCGCAAGCGGCACTGGCACTCCTGGTGGCGGCCATGTCGCGTTCTGGCTCCGGGCCGATCCTGCTGATCATCGTCATGAGCGAGTTGGTCACACGGACACAGGCCCGCACATTGTGGTGGATCTTCGGTGTCGTGAACCTCGGGCTGTTCCTGATTCATTGGCAAAACTGGGGCCTGTCCAGCGCCGTGATTGCCGGGTTCAGTTATGCCGGCTTCCAGTTGTTCGCGATCATCATCACCCGGTATGCCTCCCGCTCCGAGTCGACCAGCATGGCGTTGCGCGAAGTCAACGCCCACCTGCTCGCCACACGCAGTCTTCTGGCTGAAAGTGCCCGTGATCAGGAGCGTCTGCGGATTGCACGGGAACTGCATGACGTCGCAGGGCACAAACTGACCGCGCTCAAGCTTCAATTGCGCAGTCTGGCGCGCCGGCCCGAGCTGGCCCATGACGAGGCCGTGCAGATGTCCGGTCAATTGGCCGACGAGTTGTTGAACGACATGCGCGCGGTGGTGCAGCAGATGCGCGAACAGGACGGTATGGACCTGCGGGCGGCCATCGAAGAACTCGTGGCGCCGTTCCCGCGGCCGCGCGCGATCATCGAGATTGCCGAAGATGCCCGAGTCGATACGGTTGCGAAGGCGGACGCAATTGTCCGTGCTGTGCAGGAAGCCCTGACCAATGCGGCCCGACATGGTGATGCGCAGACGCTCTGGATCACCCTCAAACGGATCGATGACCGGATCGAGGTCGACATTCGCGATGATGGTCGGGCCGTTTCGGCTGGCAAAGCGGGCAACGGGCTGCAGGGGATGCACGAACGGTTCCGTGAGGTCGGTGGTGATGTGTCCGTGCGCCATGATCTGGCGCGCGGATTCCAGATCCATGCCTGGGTGCCCATGACATGACTCGAGCGCGTATCGCCTTGATCGACGACCAGGCGCTGGTTCGCCGCGGGTTGGCATCCCTTTTGGTCACACTGCCTGGCATCGAGCTTGGATTCGAGGCTGAATCCGGCAATCAGGCGCTGCAGAAACTCGCGGATCAGCCGGTCGACCTGATCGTCTCCGACATTCGTATGGCCGACGGCAACGGGATCGAGTTGATCCGAGCCCTTCGCGCTCGCGGTGACCTGACGCCGGTCATCCTGCTGACCACTTTTGACGACCCCGATCTGCTGCTCGCGGCAGCGCAGGTGGGCGCACAGGGTTTTCTGCTGAAGGACGCCTCTCCGGAAGACCTGGAACAGGCCATTCATCGAGTCCTGCGCGGCGAAGTCTTGTTGCAGCCGATGGCCATCGATCCCGTGCGTGCGCAGGTCAACTACCGCGAGCCGAAGTCACCGGCGCATTGGTCACAGGGGCCTGCGGAATCGCAACCCGCGGCACTCGGCACGGTGCAGTTGACTGAACGGGAGATCGGCATCATGCGGCTCCTGGCCGGAGGTTATTCGAACAAGGAAATCGCGCGTACGCTGTCCCTTGCGGAGGGCACGGTCAAGAACTACGTCAGCGACATCCTTGCAAAACTCGAAACACGCGACCGAACCCGCGCTGTGCTCAAGGCGATCAGTCTTCGGTTGATTTGATCACCCGGGGGTCCGGGCATCTCCGGATGCCGCAGGCGATTTCACCGACACCACCACATATCGGCCCTTGTCGCGACCGCCGTCGGGAACGCTCGTGTACTCACCCATCAAGATCGTGAATCCAGTCTTCGAGAGCAAGGCCTGCATCGGTTCCGGCGCCCAGGAGTCGTAGAAAAAGGGCTTGCCGAACATCTCGTCGACAAATGCCGGATGCTCCGATCCGCCAAAAGACAGCATCAACCGCCCATCGTTGTGCAAGGCCTCAAACCACCGCTTGACCAAGGCTTCGTGGCGTTCGCGCGGGATATGGAACAACACATCCCAGCAAAGGATCGCGGCCACGGCAGGCTCGGGGCAGTAGTCCTCGATTCGCGACTCGATCCAACGTGATTGCGGAAGTCGTCGTCGTGCCAACGCGAGCAGGTTTGCCGCCTGATCCACGCCTGTGAGCTGGTGTCCTCTGGAAACGATGGCTGTACCCAATGGATGGCCCGAGCCGCAGCCGAGATCCAGTACCGCTGCGTCGGATGGCAAGTCTTGAAGCAGCACGGCCAGATACTTCGCTTCCAGCGTGCCGATCACTTGGCGTGCTGAGTCCCATTCCTGTGCAATGGCGTTGTAACTGTCCCGATTCATGGTCGCATACGATATGTTCCGCGATTCGAGCATCATGAGGACTCCATTATGAAGCGACCCGTTGCCCGCAAGTCCGACGTGCCACCAGGCCCCAATCGCATCGAGTGGGATCGCGTGACTGCGGTAATCGCCGTGCTGGTGGGTGTCCTGGCGTTGGCTGTCAGCGCCTACACGGCTTACCTCCAGCATGCCCAGGTGCGCGCCCAGACGTGGCCTCTGCTGCAGCTCTGGCAGTCGAACAGCTTGCGTTCGTTTTCGTTGTCGAACCGTGGCGTCGGACCTGCACGGGTCCTGGATGCCAAGGTGTACCTGGATGACCTCGAGGTCGAGGGTTTCCAGCAAATATTCAAGGCCTTGAGTGGTGAAGATCGGACGCCCAATTCGACACAAAGCTATTTTGTGCGGCGGGTACTCGCCGCCAACGAAGACGTGGCGATGATCCAGTTCGAAGAACAGGCCGACTACGATCTGTTCGCCGCAAATCGGCAGCGGATTGCGTTCGACATCTGCTACTGCTCGGTGATCGACCAATGTTACCGGCTCAATGAGCGTGCCGAGACCGAACGCGAGTACCTCGCGGAAGTCTCCTCATGTTCAACCGACACGCCCGGCAAGTTCCGGTAGCCGACCCCTGCGGGAGCGGCTCTGGCAATGCCTCGAAGATCCGCTGGATCGATCGTCGTCGATTCACGCGGACCCACTGTCACCAAATACGCACACGAGCACTCGGTTCGAGATAAAGCTGGTCACCCGGCTTCACGTCGAAGGCCTGGTACCACTCGTTGAGATTTCGCAGCGGACCGTTGATGCGGTAACGGGGCGGCGAGTGGGGTCCGACACGCACCTGATTGATCATGGCTTCGTCGCGGTACTTCGATTTCCAAACCTGTGCCCATGCGAGGAAGAAGCGCTGATCACCGGACAGGCCGTCCAGTTCGGGGGCGGCCTGGCCGTTCAGTGAGACCTGATACGCCGTGTAGGCCATCGACAGCCCACCCAGATCGCCGATGTTCTCGCCCATCGACAACTGCCCGTTCACGCAATGCCCGTCGAGCGGACAGTACTTGCTGTACTGATCGCCCAGCGCCTTGGTCCGCGTTTCGAAGCGCTCGCGGTCTTCGGCTGTCCACCAGTTGCGCTGAATGCCCGCAAAATCCGATTTGGACCCCTGGTCGTCGAAGCCGTGGCCCATTTCATGGCCGATCACGGCGCCGATCGCGCCGTAGTTGACCGCTGGGTCGGCGTTCAAATCGAAAAACGGGGGCTGCAGAATGGCGGCCGGGAACACGATCTCGTTGAAGGTCGGGTTGTAATACGCGTTCACCGTGTGCGGCGTCATGCGCCACTCGTTGCGATCGGTTGGCTTCTTGAGGCGCGCGTTCTGCTCATCCACATAGAACTGGCGGAGCGCACGGGCGTTCTTGATCAGGTCATCGTGCACAATCTTGAGTTTGCTGTAATCCCGCCATTGATCCGGATAACCGATTTTCGGGTTTAATGTGGCGTGCTTCTGGAAGGCTTCTGCCTTGGTCGCCTCGCCCATCCAGTCGAGTTTTTCGATGTTCTGGCGCAAGGCGCTGCGCAGGTTTTCGACGAGTCGCTGCATGGCCAGCTTGGCTTCAGGCTTGAAGTGGGCAGCGACATACCGTTTGCCGATGGCGTCACCCAACGCAAACCCGCCACCCACCTGATCGACGGCGCGCTTCCAAAGTTCGCGTTGACCCTTGAGTCCGAGCAACACTTCGCCGTTGAACGCGAAGCTGGCCTGGTCGATCTCCTCGCTCAGCAGGTCGGCATGGTTGTCGATGGCATGAAACGCCAGGTAATCACGCCAGGTGGCGACAGGTACTTCGTTGACAAGTTTGATCAGCGGTTCGAGCGAACTCGGGGTATTGATGTTCACTTCGGCCGGCGGCTTGATGCCGCTGGCCAGCAGGTGGCGACGCCAGTCGTACCCGGAGTAGTCACGTTTCAGTTGGTCAAACGACACCAGATTGTAGGTTTTGTCGCGATCCCGGAGCTGTGCGCGTTCCCAGTGGGTGCTGGTGATCTTCGTCTCGAGCGCCAGAATGGCGTCGGCGCGTTCGTCGGCCCGGTCGAATCCGCCCAGCGTGAGCATCCGCGCGATGTGCTTCCGGTAGGCGTTGCGGATGTCCTGGAAGCGCTGGGCTTCGTTGAAGTAAAAATCACGGTCGGGCAAACCAAGGCCGACCACACCCACGCTCAACAGGTGGCGCTCCGGTTTTTTGCGGTCCGGCGAGATCACGCTCCCGATCGGCGAAATTGTTCCGTCCAGATTGGAGCGGCCAAAAGCTTCGGTCAATTCCTTGCGGCTATCGACGTCTGCCAGTTGGTCGAGCAGCGGCTGGATCGGCGCGATGCCGGCCTTGTTGCGTGCGGCAACGTCCATGTAACTGGCGTACAGGTCGCGAATCTTCTGTGCTTCGCTGTCGGCTTTGGCCTCTTCGCTGCTGATGCCCTGGAGGCAAGGATCGAGGTGGCTTGGGCGCCAACGGCGCCAAACAGGGCAAGCGCCAACAGGCACGGGCGAAGAGTGGATCGGGTCATGGACAGGATTCCAGTATCAGGAACCCTCGAGCGTAGTTCCCGGATTGTCGAGTTCATGTGCTGAAGGTCCGGTGTGTCTGTAAACAATTCGATTGCGTGCAGGGGGCCTGCATGATGCGGAAGCGGCCTCAAGCCGGATCCCCGCCTTGAACATCGGCGGCCCGGCCGATGGCGGTCATGCGGGCCAATCAGCTCCGGAAGCTTTGCAGGTGAATGCTGGTTTCGGTCGCACTGATGCCCTTGATCTTGCGGATCCGCTCGAGTGTGCTGGCGAGTTCGCCCAGATTTCCGACCCGCAACTCGGCGAGCAGGTCCCATCGTCCATTGGTGTCATGCAGTGCCGCCAGTCCGGGTTCACCCAGCAGCAGGCGGATTACCGCTTGCTGGTTGCCCTCGACGGCAATGCCGGTCCACGCGTGGATTTCATTCGGTGCGGCGTCGGGACGCAAACGCACCGTGTAGCCGACGATCACGCCGTCCCGCTCCAGTTTCGCCAGACGGTTGGTGATGGTGCCGCGCGAGACCTTGAGCGCCTGGGCCAATTCAGCGATCGACGCGCGGGCGTTGTGGCGGAGTTTCGCAATCAGCTGCTGGTCCAGAACGTCCATTTGATCAAAACGCCAATAAAAGTTGCCGAAATGCTACATGATTGACACTTTCGTGCGCAAAGTTGCTGTTTTGCGCTGACAAACATCTCGGCACAATGGCTCATCGACGCGCGCCACAGTGGCCCGCGACCCCAAAGCCTCGGAGGCGACCATGACCACTTTGCTCACCACTCGCGACATCAGCCGTATCGTTGGCACGCTTGGCTTGCCGAACGTGTTGTCTCGTATGGTCAGTTATCTCGAGGCTGACTTCCGCCGCTGGCAGGACTTCGACAAGTGCGCGCGCGTGGCGGCGCATTCGGACGTCGGTGTGATCGAACTGATGCCGGTTGCCGATGCCCGCGATTACAGCTTCAAGTACGTGAATGGCCACCCGAAAAACACCCGCGAGGGTTTGCCGACCGTGATGGCATTCGGCGTGCTGGCGGAAGTGGCGACGGGTCGCCCGACCTTGCTCGCCGAGCTGACCCTCACCACGGCCATCCGCACCGCCGGTGCATCGGTTCTGGCAGCGCGCGCTGGCGCGCCCTGATTCGCGCGTCATGGCCTTGATCGGCAACGGTGCGCAGGGCGAGTTCCAGGCCTTGGCGTTCCATCACGTGCTCGGCATCTCCGAGCTGCGTGTGTACGACGTCGACGCCGCTGCAACCGACAAACTCGTCGCCAATCTCGCCGGCATGCCTGGTTTGCGGATCGTGCGCTGTGGCTCGACGGCCGAAGCGGTGCGGGGCGCCGACATCGTCACCACCGTCACGGCCGACAAAACCAATGCCACCATCCTGACGCCCGACATGATCGAGCCGGGCATGCATATCAATGGCGTGGGCGGAGATTGCCCGGGCAAGACCGAACTGCACCGTGGTGTGCTGGAACAAGCCTCGGTGTTCGTCGAATTCGAGCCGCAGACGCGCATCGAGGGCGATCTGCAACAGATGCCGGCCGACTTCGCCGTGACCGAGTTGTGGCAGGTACTGTCCGGCAACGCGACCGGCCGCACCTCGGCGACTCAGGTCACTGTGTTCGACTCAGTCGGCTTTGCGCTGGAGGACTACTCCGCACTCCGCCTGCTGCGCGACTGCGCGGCAGAACTCGGGCTGGGCGAGCGCATCGCGCTGATCCCGGATCTGGCCGATCCGAAAGACCTGTTCGGTCATCTGATGGCAGGCGCAACACCCATGCGTCGCGCCGCGTAACGAACTCACCAGACGTGGTGTGAGCCCGGGTCGACGCAGGGATGCGTTGATCCGGGCTTTTTTATGCCTGACGTACGGTTTTCCCGGCCACGAGGCGGTGGCCGAGCCAGGCCATCGGGAAGTAGGCCAGCACGAGATCAGTCACCTCGAACCACAAGGGCGCGGGCAACATCATCACGTTCACGATGCCGCCCAGAACAAACACACAGCCAATAATCATGGCGCACAGGAACTTGCGGCCGGCAATCCTGGCGGCAACGAGTGCGCCCGCCAGGGTGCCCAACGCATGAGCCAGGAATGGAAACAGGAAATGTTTCGGCTCGAACAGGTGCATGGATGCCGTCAGGCCTTCGACCGTGGACACATCGGCGCCGGCAGGCGGCGCGATCACCTTGCCGCCGATCATGACCAAGCCCATGTTGACGAGGCTGCCAAGAAACAGGCCAGCGATGACCGCCAGCAAACCACGCAGAAACGCCATGACTTTCCTCGCCTGAAGTGGGGTGTGGACAAAACATAGCAGGCTGGAAGGTGCCGGCCAATTTTGCCTTGGCGGGTTTTGTCATGGGGTTCCGTATCAGCAGACAAGGCCGCCAATTGGCGGTGGCCAAGAAACCGGAGCTGCCACATGAACCTGCACCACATTGCCCGGGCCGTGAGCCCTGTTTTCCTGGCTTTCTTGCTGGCCGCGATGGCCGGGACGGCGGCGGCACAGCCCGCGAACGACCTGATCGCCAACGCCGAGGTCATCACAACCTTGCCGTTTTCCGATTTGGAAACGGGCATTGGCACCGCGACCACCGCGGCAGGTGACCCGGTACTGAAGTGCCGCGTACCTCGTGCCACAGGCGGCAACACAGTCTGGTATCGACATACGACCGGCGCCACGACCGAGTACGTGACACTGACGACGGCCACGTCGAACTACGACACGATTCTGTCGATCTATACCGGGACTGCCGACAACCTGAAGCCGATCGCCGGCGGCTGCAACAATCAAGGTGTACCTGGATCAGCGACTCTTGCACAACTGGCGGGTGTGCGTCTTGCGCCCAACACGACCCACTTCATCGAAGTGGCACAGCAGACAGCCAGTGCCACCGCACGCACCCTGTCCCTGCAAGTCACTGCTTCCATCCAGTACACGGTGACCAAGGTGGTCGACACCGCCGACGGCAACTGCAGCCCTTCCGATTGCTCGATCCGCGAGGCAATCGGTGCGTCCAATGCGTCGCCGGGCGCCGTGATCATTCCGGCGGGGATCTACTCACTCGGTATCCAGGGTGCAAGTGACGACCAGAATGCGACCGGCGATCTGGATGTGCGTCAGGGGATGGGGATCTACGGCGCGGGTCGCTCGCAGACCGTGATCGACGGCGGCGACATTGACCGTTTGGTTGACATCAACCCGGGCAATCTGCAAGCCATGACCGTTCAAATCAGCGATCTCTCTATCGTGAACGGTCTTGGCAGCAGTTTCTCCCCTGGCGGTGGCATCTACGCGAACGGCTCAAGTTCCGTGTTGAGCCTGAATCGGGTCAGTCTCAGGGAAAACGCGACGTCGACCCAAGGTGGAGCGGTGGCAACTGGCATGATGACCTATGTCGACGACTGCGACTTCCGGAACAATCAAAACTCGGCGTTTGGGGGCGGCATCTACTTCTTTTCGAACGTGATCTCGGAAGTCCGCAACAGTCTGTTTGCCGGAAACCGGGGCGGCAATGGCGGGGCGATCGGTTCGGCTGGTGAACTCGTGGTGGTCAACACCACGATCACCGGCAACACTGCAGGCGCGAATGGCGGTGGCATCCACTATCACCAGGACGTCAACACGCTGCGTCTGTTCAACACCACGATCACCCAGAACGCCGCAGATGCCAGCAGTCAGGGAGGCGGCATCTTCATCCAGGACAGCGGCAACCTGCCGCAATTGTTCAACAGCGTGCTGGCCAACAATACTGCCGCAAACGGATTCACCAACTGCAACTTCGCCACGGCGACCGGAACGTTCAATCACGTCACGTCGAACGAATGTTTCAACGGCGGGACCGGAAACATCCGCAATACTCCGGCGACGTTCTTGCCGCTCACGAACCTGGGAGGGACAGCGGACATCCGCGCCTTCGATGCCGGCAGCCCACTCCTGGATGCCGGCAACCCCAGTGGTTGTTTCGACGAGAACGGGCAGATTCTGGCAAATGACCAGCGCGGCCCGGGCTTTCCGCGCGCCCTCGATGGCAACGCGGATGGTTCGGCACTCTGCGACAAGGGCGCCTATGAATTCGCGCCCCCGTCGCCGAACATCTTTGCCAACGGTTTCGAGTGATGGCAGCGGCGTTGCCCAGGCAACGCCGTGCCGCCTTACTGCGCTAGGTCAAAGCTCAGCAAGTCGAACGACAGAGTGTCTTCCGGGTTCATGCTGAGGGATGCTTCGCGGGCGATGAACACGTACTTCTGGCCTTCGACGAGTTTGCCGGTCATCAGCTGTTCGGTGTGTGTATCGGCGTACACGAGCAGGTTGCGGCCGTCGTCGGACACCACATGCATCGCCGGGCCGACATTCTCGACGTGGGCATCGTTGATCCACTTGGCCTGATCACCTGCTGCCGGATTACGTGACACCAGCTTGCCGCTGATCCGCGTGACCTGGCGCCAGGTCGGATCCTGCTCGGGCTCGATCGACGCACCGTTCATGCGGGAGGTCTCGATCTCTTCGAACTTCGCCATCAGGTCGGCGAGGCCCTGATAACGGATGCCGAAGTCCCAGTGACTCACGCTTGAAGCGACATGCGCGGCGGCACCCAATGCCAATTCCGTCTGATCGGCATTACAGGCACCCTTGCAATAAGGCACGCCGATGTCGATGAAACCCATCAGGCGTTCTTTCTCCAATTCCACATAATCGCGCAACTCCAGCATGATGCCCGGACCCATGGCGACGCCGGCCTGTTTCTCGTTCGGCGCCACGACCAGCACCGCACCGTTGCCGACATCCAGTTTGCCGACGCGCAGTTGACGCATCATCGCGTAGGCATATTCCTCCGCGCTCTTGCCGTGCAGGCTCTTGGCGACGATCGTGACGATTTCCACCTGATGCTCGGCGGCGAGGTCGTACATCTGCTTCTCGAACGCGTTGCGCGTGGCCGGATCCAGCACTCCCAATTCGTCGATCACGAACTTGCCGAACTTGCTGGGCGTGGCGCTCGCATCAGGCGCCGGCAGGACATCCGGCTTGTAGGTCCCGGCAACCGTGTTGGCTGCAGGGTCAACCCCATCAGCACCCGAGGACGGGAACGTCGGGAACCCGAGGTCGTCCTGATCCCCGGCAGGTGTTGCGGGGCTGACCGCAGGTGGACGTGGTGCATCAGCCACAACGGCAGGCGTTGCTGCGGCAACGGCCGTGTCACCGCTGCAGTCTTCGGACTGCTGCGCGCAGGCTTGTTGCCAGCCTTCCTGGATGGCATTGACCCGCTTGCCGCGGCCCGGATGTGTCGGGCCATCCTGCTCCGGCACCAGCGTATTCATGGCCTTCGTGGCGTCGGCAAGCACCGCACCCATTTTGTACAGGACGAAGCCCGAGAACTTGTCGGCCTCGAGTTCGGTCGGTGGCTGGCTGCCACCGGGCTGAATCGTGTGGCCGCTCAGGTGATGGCCAATTTCGTGGGCCATGATGCTGATCGGTGCCCAGTCGTTGTTTGCGGTGGCACTGCGGACTTCGCCCATGAACTTTTCGTTGTAGGCGATGACGCGCTTGGGCAGGTTGTCCGGCCCCACCAGGATGACGGCTGCGGCGTTGGGCACCTGGCCCGATGGGATCACTTCGAAGTTCTGCGGCAGCCCGGTGTATTTCATGATCTCGCGGACGACATCGGTGCCGGCGCCTGCGGCGCCCGCGGTCATCATCTGCGCGCTGACCGTGACCGGTTTGCCATCATACGAACAGGCCTGCAAAGTGCTGGCCACTTCGTCGATCAGTTGCTGCTCGGACAGTTTGCTCTGCACCGACTCATTGGCCGCCACCAGCCCACTGCCGGATGCGCCATCAGCGTGACCACCGCCGCAGCCGGCGAGGGCAAAAGTCAGGGCCGTATACAGCAGGGAATGTTTCAGCGTCTTGGGCATGTCCGGTCTCCGGTTGATTAAGGGGATACCGGGTCATACGCAGAAATGCGGCGGATTCTCCGGCAGCCCCCAAATCGCCTGAAAGCGGCGCCTTCACAACATCGGCGAGAACAGTCGGGCGATGGACGTCAGCGACTCGGTGACCCGTGACACCGGGCGCACGCCCTTGTTCGCGCGCGCAAAACCATACTCGAAGAACGCCGATATCGGGCGGGTCGTGGCTTCGTCGTAGCCCACCAGCGTGGATTCATAGTTCAGGAAAAAGCTCCGCGCATCGACGTTCGCCGAGCCGAGCAGTGCCAGTTGTTCATCCACGAGCACTGCCTTGGCATGCATCATCCCGAGCTTGTAACGGAACACCTTGGCGCCAGTGCGCTGGACTTCGCGCAAGTAGCTGCGTCCGACCATGTCGACAACCAGGTTGTCGGAACGATGCGGAATTAGGATTCGAACATCGATACCGGAACGTGCGGCTGTGACAATCGCGTTCATGACCGTTTCGTCAGGCACGAAGTACGGTGTGGCAATCCACAAGCGGGTATGCGCCTCAAAACATCCCTTCACCAGCGCCGCGTGCCAGAGATCCTCGCGATACTCGGGACCCGAGGGCAAGACCTGCAAGGTGGCCGGGCCTTCTGCGGACGGCACCACCACAGGTGACAGGGGCAGTTCCGCGCCAGTCGTGAAACTCCAGTCATTCCGGCAGATTTCTTCCAGTGCCAACGCGGCCGGACCTGTGACCACCGCAGACAGATCCAGCCACTCGGATTTCCCTGTGCGCAGGTAATGATCGCCGATGTTGCGACCACCGGTCCAGGCTCTCTCGCCGTCAGCGACGAGAATCTTCCGGTGGTTTCGCAGGTTGACCATTCGTTTCCACAGCGCATACCAGACCGGCTTGAACCGGATGATCTGGCCGCCGGCCGCTTCAAGCGCCCGGCGGCTGGAGTCGATGCGACCGTAGGACCCCAGATCGTCGACCATCACCCGTACGGTCACCCCGCGTTCGGCGGCACGCTGGAGTGCTTCCATGACCCGGAAGCCGCTGTCGTCATCCTCGAAGATGTACATCAGCAACCACAGCCGGTCACGGGCGCCATCGATCACCTTCAACAACCCTTCCATCGCCGCTTCCGGACGCCACGCAATCTCGATGTCGTTCCCGATTGATGCAGGCGGAATCGACAGCCGGCGGAGCATGCGGTCGAGGACATGGGCCTGCTCGAAGTGCAGCATGGCCGTGCCGGTCGCTGTGAGACCACGCAGGCGGACGTGTTTGAGCTCTCGCTTGCGCGTGCCGACCAGCAGATAGATGAGCACCCCGAGGATCGGAAACAGCACCAGCACCGTCACCCATGCCAGCGTTGCTGCGGGCGTGCGGCGCTCTCGAATGACCTGAAGCGCGAACACCCAGCCAAAAAACAGGGCCAGGGCGAGCGCGATGTCCAAGGCAAAGGGCCAGAAAGTAAGATTCACGATGTCCGTCGACGACTGTACACGACACCATTCTGGCAGCTTCGGTGGTTGCAGCGGTTCGAGCGCCGCAATAACGTCGCGGTTTGCCAAAGGAACCTCTGAATGATTCAGGGGTTCCCTCCACAATCGATGGAAACGGACCACTGCCATGAATCGAATTGCCCGACCCTGGATCATGATGATTCTCTTGCTGGCGTTGATGCCGGGTTCGCTTCAGGCTGCGGCCGGCAGCCGGGCCGATCGCCGATTCGTCGAGTTGTACGAACGGGAATGGATCTGGCGACAGGCTGAGTTTCCCCTGCTCGCGGCCAGCGTCGCCGACCCGGCGGAAGTCAGGACTCTGGGGGAAGTCGATTCACGGTCGCAGTCGCGCCGGCTCAAATACTGGCAGGACGTCCATCGTCAGCTTGAGAAAATCGATGCGCGTGCGCTCAGTCCGAAGCATCGTGTGGATGCCGCAGTGTATCGGGCACAACTCGAGGAGTTGATCGCCGGCATCGAGTCGCGCGTCTGGCTGCTGCCGATGAACAGCGACTCCAGTTTCTGGGGTGACTTGGCACAGGGGATGAGCGCTCAGCGCCTCCGAACCGTGGCCGAAGCAGAAGCCTACCTCGCTCGATTGGCCGACCTGCCGCGATTCTTCGAACAACATCGGGTCCTGCTCGACGAGGGCCTGCGCACCGGCATGACCGTTCAGCAGATCGTGCTGGACGGCCGCGAACAACCGATCAAGGACCTCGCAGAGCAAGCCGCAGACGCCACACCTTACTTCCAGCCATTCCGAGCTTTGCCGTCGACGTGGCCGGACAGCGAACGCGAACGCCTGAGTGGCCTGGCGCGGGAGGTGATCTCGAAACAAGTGCAACCTGCCTACCAAAGCCTGCACAGCTATCTCGCAGACACCTACATTCCCGCCGCACGGAAAACGCTGGGAGCCTATGCGCTGCCCGACGGTGAATCGTTCTATCAGCACCAGATCAAGATCTACACCACTCTCGACCTGGCTCCGGAAGCCATTCACGATATCGGCCTCGCGGAGGTCGCGCGGATCCTTGCCGAGATGGAGGTCGTGAAACAGGATGCCGGATTCGATGGTGATCTTGCGGCATTCATTGCGTTCCTGCGCACCGACCCGCAGTTCTACGCCTCGTCGCCCAGGGCCTTGCTGGAGCGGGCGTCCTACATCGCCAAACGGGTTGATGGTCTGCTGCCGCGTTATTTCGGACATCTGCCGCGTCAGCCCTATGGGGTCGAGCCTGTCCCGGCCAGCATCGCGCCGTTCTATACCGCCGGCCGTTATGTGCCCGGTTCGATGGACGCACAGCAATCCGGAACCTATTGGGTGAATACCTTCAAGCTTGAGGCGCGGCCCTTGTATGCGTTGCCAGCCTTGACCCTGCATGAAGCTGTGCCGGGGCACCACCTGCAAGGCGCGATTGCTTCGGAGGCGGATTCACTCCCGCCATTCCGACGCTACAGCTACATCTCGGCCTACGGCGAGGGCTGGGCGCTGTACACGGAATACCTGGGCAAGGAGATGGGCATTTACGAGACGCCCTACGAGCACTTTGGCCGCCTGACCTATGAAATGTGGCGCGCATGCCGTCTCGTTGTGGACACGGGTGTCCACGCCAAGGGTTGGACTCGCGAGCAGGCGCGCACCTACCTCGGTGAGCACACGGCACTCAGCTTGCACGAAGTGAACACCGAGGTCGATCGTTACATCAGTTGGCCGGGTCAGGCACTCAGTTACAAACTCGGCGAGATCGAGATTCGCAAGCTGCGCGGTGAAGCCGAGCGTGCACTCGGCGACAAGTTCGACTTGCGCGGATTCCACGATCGGATTCTTGGCCTCGGATCGGTGCCTTTGCCGGTCCTGCGCAACGAGATCGAAGCCTGGATCCGGGATCAGTCCGGCAAACGCTGACTATTCGAAACCATCCCGGAACAACAATCCTTCCGCGCCAAACTCGAACGCACCACGATCCACCTGGGCATCACGAGGGAACACGCGTTGATCAACGGCCGGCACATCGGCACCGCTGACTCCGCTGTTGCGTGCCGGGCTGTTTGCCGGCAAGCCGCGAGTGGGCGTGGCACCACCGTTCGAGGCGAGCGGTTCCAGTAGCGGGTCGCCAAACTGTGTGGTGGCGGTCGCCGGTGTTTCGGCGCCACCGCCTCCAGGTCGCGACATCGGCCATTGCAGATTGCCGCCGCCATCGAACTGGGCCGGATTGTTGATGTTCCAGTTGACGAAAATATTGCCGCCGGAATTGTTCGCGAGCACGACGTTCGTCAACCGCAACTGGTTCGGCGCGCCGATCGCGATGCCGCCCGCGAACGCCGCCGTCGATACGTTGTTCGAGATGGTGCTGTTGACGATGTGGATCGGCGCGCTGGTGGTCAGTGACATGGCGGCACCGAGGCCAGTCCGCGCGATGTTGCCGTTGAACGTACTGTTTCGCATCACGCCACTGGCGGTGCCGGCAATGAACAATCCGCCGAAACCGTTGGCCTCGTTGTCGATGAACGCCACGCGCTCAAAAGCAAACGGGCCGTTCTGAACGTAAGCGCCACCGGTATGCTGGCTCGCCGACAATTGGCGATTCGCGCGGAACAGCACATCCTCGAAGCGGCTGCGACTCTGGGTGTCGTTCATCACTGAAAAGAACCCGGCACCGAATGCGTTGCTTTCGTTGGCCTGGAACTCCGTTCGGCACACATCCACCGTACGTTCGGCCCCGTCCACACCGAGTGCGCCGGCATTACCGCCGTTTCCAGGGTTGCCGCCCGTACCAATGGCGCGGTTGTTCTGGAATCGGCTGTCGACGATGTTCAGGGAACGAGTGCCAAGGGAATACACGGCACCACCATTGCTGCCGGTGTTGTTGTCGAAGACGCAGTTGCCGATGTCGATGCGATTCAGCAACAGTGCGTACAGTGCGCCGCCGCCGTCATCCTGGCTGGTGCCGTCGAGGGGCGCGTCACTGCCGGCAATTCGGCAGTTGACCAAGCGCAAGTCGATCTTGTGTGGAAACGTGCTGTTGAAGTCCGCGAAGATTGCCGCACCTCGGCCATCGGTGACGCTGGCATCGATCAGTTCGATGTTCTGCAGCGTGACCGGAAACACCGGCGCGTTCATCGCCGGGTTCGTGTTCTGCACACGCAGGATCCGTCGTGCGTCACCACCGGAAAGGCGCACCACGCTGCCCCCATCCAGCACCACTTCACGGCTGACGACGAGCGTCTGATCCACCACGATGGTTGTCGGGGCGGCGCCGATATTAAACGTGATTGGGCCGCCTGGTTCAGCGCGGCCTGGATCATCGCGGTAGTCACGCTGGCCGGGTTGCCATTGCCGAGCACGATGGGATTGGGTGTCGGTTGCGCCAGGACTTGTGTGCAAAAGCTCTGGGCCAAAGCGCCCATTGGCATGGCTGTTACCAGTGCGGCGGCGACAACATGGACAATCGGGCGCAGGTTCATGGCGCAAGGATACGCTTCTCCGCCGAGCCTGCAACGCATGCCTGCCGCACGGTCCATGCCGCTGCTCGAACGGATCGACGCGTGAAAGCCAATTCCGCCTCTGGCGGTCCTCCAGATGAGTCGTCTGTTCGCCAGCGGGCTGACGCGCATCAAAAGTGATCACTAAACTGACGTATGGACGCATTGGGAGTGATGCGGATCCGTGGGACTCTTCCCCGGACAAGTCGTGTGACGTTCCTTCCAAACGACGCGTCGGGTTCGAGCACGAGCATTTTTTGCAGTACTTGAACGCAACGACAAACCAGGCAGCCAAGTCATGACGAAGCACCAATCAGCCGCCCTGAAATGGACGATCGCCCTCTTGTTGCTGGCGCTGGTCGTCGTCGCCTGGCGAAGTGGTTGGTTGGGGCAGCTTAGCCTCGCGTCACTCAAGGTAAGCCAGGCCCAGTTGCGCGATTGGACCGACGCACATCCGCTCATGGCGGCGACCGCGTTTCTGGTGGTCTACATCGTCGTCACCGGGACATCCCTGCCCGGGGCGGTGATCCTGACCTTGGCCGGCGGCGCGCGGTTCGGCTGGATCGAAGGCACCGTGCTGGTGTCGTTCGGGAGCAGCGTGGGGGCGACGCTGGCATTCCTGACGTCGCGATTCCTGTTTCGAGAAGCCTTGCAGGCCCGATACGGGGATCGTCTGGCCGGGTTCAACGCAGGCATCAAGCGTGATGGCGCGCTTTATCTGTTCACGTTGCGTCTGGTTCCGGCCGTGCCGTTCTTTCTGGTGAACCTGATGGCCGGCCTGACCACCATGCGGGCGAGAACGTTCTATTGGATCAGTCAGGTCGGCATGTTGCCCGGAACGATTGCCTACGTGTTTGCCGGAACCCAACTGGCGCGCATCGAATCACCCGGAGACATCCTGTCGCCCGGCCTGATCGCGGCGTTTGCTGCACTGGGGTTATTACCCTGGCTGATGCGTGTTGTCAGTGGATGGTTGGCGACACGTCGGATCTATCGTGGTCATCAAAAGCCCGCCGGCTTCGATTACAACCTGCTGGTCATTGGCGCCGGATCCGCGGGCCTGGTCAGCGCCTATATCGGATCAGCCGTCCATGCCCGCGTCGCGCTGGTCGAGCGTCATCGTATGGGCGGGGATTGCCTGAACACTGGTTGTGTCCCGTCCAAGGCACTCATTCGCTCCGCCCGGCTGATTGCCGAGGCGCGACACGGAAGCCGTTATGGCGTGGTCGACACCGAACTCGATTTTGATTTTGCGACGGTCATGGCGCGTGTCCAATCGGTGGTGACCCAAGTGGCCCCGCATGATTCGGTCGAGCGATATCGTGGCCTGGGCGTTGAAGTCATCCTCGGTGAAGCGAAGCTGGTGTCGCCATGGGAAGTTGAGGTCGACGGGCGTCGAATCTCCGCACGCAGCCTGATTATTGCCAGTGGTGCCCGCCCGCTGGTGCCGGACCTTCCCGGACTCGAACAAGTCCCGTACCTGACATCCGACACCCTGTGGGCATTAAGCGAATTGCCAGAACGCATTGTGGTTCTGGGTGGCGGACCGATCGGATGTGAACTGTCGCAGGCGTTTGCGCGATTCGGATCGAAGGTCGTTCAGGTCGAAATGGCAGCCCGACTGTTGCCGCGGGAAGATGCGGATGCCGCCGCAGAAGTTGCGACGCGTTTCGAGGCTGAAGGCATCCAGGTGGCAGTCGCCCACAAGGCGCTGCGAATCGAGCGACTTGATGGCCAGAATCTGCTGGTCTGCGAGCACGAGGATCGAGAAGTCAGCTTCCCGTTCGACCGGATTCTGCTGGCACTGGGCCGTCGCGCAAATACCGAAGGTTTTGGCCTGGAGGAACTGGGTGTGCGGATCACAGATCGCGGAACCATCGAAGCGGATGCCCTGATGCGCACGAACTTCCCGAACATCCATGTCTGCGGCGACGCAACGGGGCCATTCCAGTTTACTCATGTGGCCTCACACCAGGCCTGGTATGCCGCGGTGAACGCCTTGCTGGCACCGTTCTGGAGCTTCAAGGTCGACTATCGCGTGATTCCCTGGGCAACGTTCACGGACCCGGAAGTGGCGCGTGTCGGGTTGTCGGAAGACGAAGCGACCCAACGCGGGATTGCCCATGAGGTGACGCGTTATGGCATTGATGATCTGGATCGAGCGATCGCCGACTCGGAGGCGCATGGTTTCGTCAAGGTGCTCACGGTGCCCGGAAAGGACCGGATTCTCGGCGCGACGATCGTCGGGCAGCATGCGGGTGACCTGCTGGCTGAATTCGTGTTGGCCATGAAACATGGCATTGGTCTCAACAAGCTGCTCGGCACGATCCACATTTATCCGACGATGGCGGAAGCGAACAAGTACGTGGCCGGCGCATGCGGAAACCACGCACCCCCGGGCGCTACTGCGCATGGCGAGGAAGTTCTTCACGTGGCAACGAGGCAAGGCGTGAGAGATCGTTTGATTGATTCGGTCCGATCCTTACGAAGCCTGCCCGGGTGGGTACAGGTTTGGGTTGGCCTGATTGCCATAGGTCCGTACCTGTCCATAGGATGTCCTGATACCCGCGCAACAAAAGAGGACTTGCCCGTGTCGCATGATCACACCCGGCGCATCAGTTGATGACGCTTGATCTGGCCATCGTGATTCCGGTCGGACCGAACGACGAATCCTGGCGGAAGCTTCTGCCGCAACTGGCAGCATGGCCGGCGCGCGACATCGTGATGGTGTTCCCGGAACAACTGGCTCCGGCTGAACCTCGTCCCGAGCTGACGGATCCGCGTGTGCAGGTGATCCTTGCGCCCCGAGGCCGTGCGCTCCAGTTGAACGCGGGTGCGCGAGTGTCGACGACCCGGTGGTTGTGGTTCCTTCATGCTGATTCGGTGCTCGGTGATTCGGCGCTGTCGGCGGTGACACAACATATCGCTGGCCCTGACCGAGCGTTGGGATACTTCGACCTTCGGTTCCTGAATGACGGTCCGGCATGGATGGCCATCAACACCTTCGGTGCATGGATTCGCAGTCGCCTGCTCGGCATGCCATTCGGAGACCAGGGTTTCTGGTCTCGCGAGTGCTGTTCGATCAGCTCCATGGATTCGATGCGGCGGTAACGGTCGGAGAGGACCACGATCTGGTCTGGCGTGCGCGCCATGCAGGAGCCGCGATTCAACCCGTGCGCGCAGATTTGTTCACCAGTGCCCGCAAGTATTCCAGGCAGGGTTGGTTCCGCACGACGATCGAACACTTGCGTGCCACCGGTCGGCAAGCGCGCGAGTTTTCTCGCAAAGGGCAGCGATGAGTTCGGTCGGACTGGCCATCTTCGTGAAAACGCCGGGCCTGTCGCCGGTCAAGACACGCCTGTGGCCCAGGATTGGGCAACGATGTGCCGAGGTGTTTCACCTGGCGTCGGCCGAAGCAGTGGCGTCCGTGGCGAGCCAGGCTGAAGCCCAGTCGGCCATGCGGGCCTATTGGGCCGTGGCGGAACGTCCGGCGTTTGATGGTGATCACTGGAAAACGCTGCCGAAGCTTGGTCAGGGCGAGGGTGGTTTGGGCGAGCGCATGCGCGAGGTTCACAAGCAACTGCTGGATCGTCATGGCGCGGCCATCCTGCTGGGCGCCGACACGCCGCAACTGGATGCCTCGTGCCTCGTTCGGGCATCGCTGTGGCTGCAGGAAGCAGGCGCGCGTGCCGTGATGGGGCGTTCCGAGGATGGGGGCTTCTGGTTGTTCGGCAGCAATCGATTGTTGCCGGAGCGTGCCTGGACAGACGTGGTCTACAGTGCACCGACCACCGCTGAAAAGTTCCTGTCGGGCCTCGATACCGCCATCGATTGTCTGGCACTGGAAACATTACACGATGTGGATGTTTACGAAGACATCGAACCCGTTGTCGACGCGCTGGATCGTCTGGCCATGCCGACCGATGCCCAATGCCGGTTGCGGACCTTGATGCGGCACGTGCTGGTGAACGACGGGGTGTGCCCATGAATGAATCGATGACTGGATCGGCAGACCTCGTGAAAGCGGGAGTGTTCGTGGGACTGCTCCTTGGCCTCTTGCTGCTCGAACGCATCTGGCCGCGGCGTCAGGTGGAAGGTGGATGGATAAGGTGGGCCCGTAACGTTGGGCTGATCACCCTGTCCACCATCACATTGCGGATCATCGTTCCGGCCGGAGCTGTGGTCATGGCGGCTGCCACGACTTGGGGCGTCTTACATCGCGCAGATTGGCCGGCCCCGTTCGAGTTCGTCCTGAGTCTGATACTGCTCGACCTCGCCATCTATTGGCAGCATCGCTGGTTCCACCTCGTGCCCTGGTTGTGGCGCGCACATCGGGTCCATCACAGTGACACCGGCTTCGATGTCAGTCTCGGTGTCCGGTTCCACCCATTCGAGATTCTGCCCTCGTTCGCCTACAAGCTGGCGGTGATTGTGCTGTTGGGCGTATCGCCCGTGGCGGTGGCCACCTACGAAGCCATGCTGCTGGGATTCTCGTTGTGGACCCATGCCAACGTGGCCGTGCCGATCTGGCTCGACCGCGCATTACGCTGGATCATCGTGACGCCCGACTGGCATCGGGTTCATCATGCCGTTCACATGGACGAGTCGAATGCCAATTTCGGCAATATTCTCAGCGTCTGGGACCGTCTGTTCGGCACTGCCAAGGAACAACCGCGCGACGGACACACGACCATGATGATTGGCCTGCCGGAGTTTCGCGCACCGCGCGATCAGCGGATCCTTTCGTTGCTGTGGCAACCTTTTCGCGACCCCGCACCGACCCTCATGCCTTCAGCTTCGACTGAAGATCCGAAGCCCTGATTGATCCGGAATCCGGCAAGCGCCAACAGAACTTCAAACCGCACTGTTTTCAGAACTACGCACCAAGGAACACGCTCATGCATGACGTCTGGCCCCAACTTCAAAAGCGCGCCTTTCCTGCGCTTCAGCGCGAGCGTATCGACACGCTGCAGTTGAATCTCGGGTATCTGTGCAACATCAGTTGTATCCATTGCCACGTTAATGCCGGTCCTCGCCGCAAGGAGCTGATGAGCCGGGAAGTCATGGAGCTGGCACTGACCGTGGCCGAGCGACGCGGCGTGCGCATCTTTGACCTGACCGGCGGCACTCCGGAAATGAATCCGCACTTTCGTTGGCTGGTTGAATCGGCAGTGGCAAAAGGCATCACCGTGATGGATCGGCTCAATCCGACCATCATCGAAGAACCGGGTTACGAGTGGGTTGCCGAGTTCCTGGCCAGCCATCGTGTGGATCTGGTGGCCTCGTTGCCGTGTTACAGCCAGGCGAATGTCGACGAGCAACGCGGTGAAGGGGTATTCGAGTCGTCGATACGCGCGCTGAAAAAACTGAATGTACTGGGGTACGGCCAGCCAGGAACCGGCCTCGTGCTCAACCTGGTCTACAACCCGAACGGCGCGTTCCTGCCGCCGGAGCAGCAGAAGCTGCAGGCCGACTACAAACGCCTGCTCGGCGAGAATTTCGGCATCGTGTTCAACGAACTGTTCGCGCTTGCCAACATGCCGATCCAGCGCTTCGGGTCGTGGTTGATCTCCAAAGGCAAGTTCGACGAATACATGGACACGCTCCAAGGCGCCCATCGAGACGAAAACCTGGGCGGCGTGATGTGCCGGTTCCTCGTCAGTGTCGACTACCAGGGTGACCTGTATGACTGCGACTTCAACCAGATGTTGAAACTACCGCTGGGTGGGCGCGACAGCCCTTCGCATTTGCGGGATCTGCTTGATATCCAGGTTCCGCGCCGTATCGGCGTGGCGGATCACTGTTATGGCTGTACCGCCGGCCAGGGTTCCAGCTGCGGCGGTGCCTTGTCCTGAACCAGTGATGCGGCAACCCTGCGGTTGCCGCATCGTTGGCTTCTGTTCCTACTTGGCCGCAGGGGCCATGGGTGTCGCCTGCGGTTGCAGCACGTAACCCAGCGCTTCGATCTGCTTCCGCAACTCCGGCAGCGACTCGGCGTACAGTTTGTCGGCACCTTTGACCGCTTCCGTCGTCCTATTTTGCGCAGCCACCAGGTAGGCCTGTTGTGTCGGCGTGACCGGGCCAAAGCTGGAACTGAAGAACCACTCTGCGGTGCCCAGCATGGCCTGTGCGTCGCGGTCGGCGATGTAGCCTTTAGTCGCTTCGGGCGGCTGCCAGAGTTGTTTCTCGTTTTCCAGCATCTTGGTCTTGAACTCTTCGATTGACTTGCCGAGTGCCTGATGCGGATCCTTCTCGTCGATCTCGATGCCCGGCTGCAGTTCCTTGCGGCGATCCACATGGGTCTTCGCCAGAGAGGCCACTCGATCGAGTTCCGTACGCAGATCCTGCAGTTGGCGCACGGCGTCAGTGATCGCTTCCTGCGTCTTGCCCAGTTCTGCCCAACTGACGGCCTTGGTGGCGTAGTCGGCGGCGGACAGGCCCAGACGCGGATCGGGCAATACAGTTGCCTTCTGGTCATGGCGTTGGCCGTCAAAGGTCAAGGTGACCGTGTAGTCGCCCGGAACAACGGGTGCGCCATGGCCACCACCCCATGGGCTGGGCGGTTGCGGCGAGCGGAATGTGGTGCGGCTCAGATCCCAATTGATGCGGTTCAGGCCCTTCTTCGCTTCGATCTCCATGCGGTTCACGAGGGTGCCTTGGGCATCACGGAACTCCAGCGTGGCCTTGGTGGGCTTTGGTTTTTCATCCTTGGCCGGTTCAGGCTGCGTGCGCACACGTTCGATTTCCTCGTCCGGATGCGGCAGTTGTGGTGCATCCAGCCAGAAGCTGATCAGCGAGCCATAGGCACGATTCTCGCCACGAAACTCGGATTGCGAGTTGATCGAGTCGATCATGTTCTGCTTTTCCTGATACTGGATCGCCGGCGCGATGGCGAAGAGGTGGCTGGTTGGGGTCTTGTCCAGGCGGGCCAGTTCGCGCAGTGGGCGGATGTCGTCGAGGATATAGATCGAGCGGCCATGGGTGCCGATGATCAGATCGTGCTCACGCGGATGGATCGCCAGATCCATGACCGACGAAGTCGGCAGGCCGCGTGTCCACTTCTGCCAGTGTGCGCCGGCGTCCAGCGAGACGTACAGACCGAACTCGGTGCCCAGGAACAGCAGGTTCGGCTCCACCGGATCCTGGAGCAGGATCAGCGCATAACCGTCGACGTCCTTGGTTGCCAGTGAGGTCCAGCGTTTGCCGTAGTCGTCGACACGGAACAGGTAGGGTGTCCAGTCACTGCGACGGTGGTTGTCGAACACCACGAACGCAGTGCCCTTCTCATGCGCCGACAAAGTGATGTGCGGCACCCAGGTGTCGGCCGGCACACCCTTCGCGCCGGACACGACGTTCGTCCAGGTGGCACCGCCGTCGCGAGTGACTTGCACGCGGCCATCATCGGTACCGACCCAGAGCACGCCGCGTTCCAGCTTGCTTGGCTCGATGCTCACGATCGTGGTGTGGTTTTCTGCCGCCGTAACGTCGGAGGTCAGTCCGCCACTTTCGTGACCCTTCTGTTTGTCCGGGTTGTTGCTGGTCAGGTCCGGGCTGATGATCGACCAGGTGTTGCCGCGGTCGGTCGAGCGATGCACGAACTGGCTGCCGAAATAGATCGTGCCGGCGTCGAAGGGATCCTGTGCGAGGCCTGCATTCCAGTTGAACCGCAGACGCGTGTTCGCGTCCGGTGCAGCCGGGCGGATCATGAAGCGTTCACCGGTGTCGAGGTTCCAGCGAAGCAGGTAACCGTCCTGGCTCATCGCATAACCGCGCCGTGCGTTCTCCGGGTCGGGAAGCGTGTCGAAGCCGTCGCCGAAGCCCACTTCCGTCCAATGCGAATTGCGAATGGGCCCCTGTTGCCACACGGCGGAAGGGCCACGCCAGGAACCATTGTCCTGCAGACCGCCATACACGTTGTACGGGGTCTCCAGGTCATAACGCACGTGATAGAACTGAGCCAGCGGCAGGTTCGTGACAAAGCGCCAGGACTCGCCGCGGTCATGGCTGATGCCGACGCCGCCGTCGTTGCCGTTGATCATGTGCGCACCGTTTTTCGGGTTGATCCACAGTGCGTGGTTGTCTGGATGCAGATGTGCCAGACCGATCAGGTTGCTGAAGGTTTTGCCGCCGTCGTCGGAGACATCGGTGAATGTCGCCAGTCGGTAGACACGGTCAGGATGTTGCGGGTCAACGCGGATGTCGGCGTAGTAGAACGGCCGGCCCGACACCCCGATTTCCTCGTTGACCGTTTCCCACTTGTAGCCGCCGTCGGTGGACCGCAACAACACGTTGTCTTTTGCTTCGACGAGTGCGTAGACGATCCGCGGGTCGCTGGGCGCGACAGCCAGTCCCATGCGGCCGAGCTCACCTTTCGGCAGACCATCCTTTTCAGTGGCCTTGCGCCAGGTGTCGCCACCGTCCACGCTCATGTACAGGCCGCTGCCCGGGCCGCCAGACTTGAAGAACCACGGCCAGCGGCGGTATTCCCACAGGTTCGCGAACAGCTTGTCGGGGTTGGTCGGGTCCATGACCAGTTCGGCCGCGCCACTGCGCTCGTCGCCATAAAGCACCCGTTGCCAGGTCTTGCCGCCGTCGCGTGTGCGGTAGACACCGCGTTCGCTGTTTTCGCCCCAGGCCTGACCCATCGCCGCAACGAACACGGTATCGGCGTCACGCGGATGCGGAATGATGCGATGAATGCGTTCGCTCTTGCCGAGGCCCAGGTGTTGCCAAGTCTTGCCGGCGTCGAGTGAGCGATAGACGCCGCGCCCGACGGACGCCGAGTTGCGCACATTACCTTCGCCGGTACCGACCCAGATCATGTTCGGATTGACCGGCGATACGGCAACGGCACCGATCGCATGCACATCCTCGCGATCGAATACCGGCTCCCAATGTGAGCCGCCGTTCGTGGATTTCCACACGCCACCCGTGGCCGCTCCGACATAGATCAAATTGGTGTCGTGCGGCGAGACGTCGATTGCCGCGACGCGACCACTCATGCCGGCAGGGCCGATGCTGCGTGGTTTGAGCCCGTCGAGCAGGTCTGGTTCAACAACTGCCGCGACCAGAAGGGGCGACAGACACGTCAGCAACAGCCCGATCAGCGAGCGTGTTGTCCGCGAGGACGCGGGGTGTGGAGCAAGTTGGCGCATGGTGATCCTCATGGCGGTGGAGCGGGGGTCCCAGAAGGTACCGGTGGGAAGCCCGGTATGGTCAAGGAAAGATTCATCAACAAACTGAGGCCGTTTCAGGTTCACTGACGGCCGGCCGGGAGGCATCGAATCAACGCTTCTTCGTGATCAGGCTTACGCCCACGATCGCTGCCATCGAGGCGAAGAATCCGGGCACCATGGCGTACAGCGCAAAGATGCCGCCGAGGTGGGCGAGCGACAACCATCCGACGACCGTGAGGCCACCCACCAGAATGCCTGCGTAGGCGCCGGCGCGCGTCATGCCTCGCCAGTACAGCGACAACACAATGGCCGGTCCGAACGTCGCGCCCAAACCGGCCCAGGCGTCGCCGACTCGCGACAAAACGGTGCTGCTCGGATCCAGCGCGACCACGAACGCCACGGCTGCCACGCCGAGTACGGCCAATCGGCCCACCCACAGCAGTTCGCCAGCACCGGCATTCTTCCGAATCAGGCCGCGATAGAAGTCTTCGGCAAATGCAGCCGACGACAGCAGCAATTGGGCCGAAGCAGTGCTCATGATCGCCGCCAGGACACCGGCCAGGCAGATGCCGGCGATCCAGGGTGGAAAGAACTGAACGCTCATGTGGATGAAGGCTTTTTCAGCTTCCGTGCCGGACAGCGGTTGCTTGAGTGCGCCCAATGCCGTGAAGCCGACCACCATGGCGGCGATCAGTACGGTGACTTGCCAAGTCATCGCGACGCGCCGGGCAACTGTCATGGCCTTGGGATCCCGAATCGCCATGAAGCGCGCCAGGATATGGGGTTGGCCGCAATACCCAAGGCCCCAGGCCAGCGACGACACGATGCCGATCCAGCCCAGCGCCTGCCCGCTTGCAGCGGTGAACGGATTCAGCAATTCGGCATTCACCGCGTTCATCGTGGCATGCATGCCGTCGAGTCCGCCCACCAGGTTGAGGCCCATCAGTGCCACGGCGAGCAGCGCAAAAAACATCAGCGTCCCCTGCAGCACGTCGGACCAGGATACCGCCAGGAATCCACCCAGAAATGTAGGCGAGCATGACGATCGTGCCCCCAGAACACAGCCCAGGCGTAGGGCAATTCAAACAACGACTCGAACAGGCGGCCCGCGGCAACAAACTGCGAGCTTGCATACAGGATGAAGAACACCAGCACGAAGAATGCCGTCAGCGGCCGCAGCAAGCCGCGCTGATCTTCGAACGCACGCTCGAAGTAGGTGGGCAGCGTCAGCGCGTCGCCCAGCGCTTCGGTTCGTTCGCGCAAAGGCTGTGCAATGAATCGCCAGTTGAGCCAGGTACCCACCACCAGTCCACCGACTAGCCAGGCCGATTCGTAACCTGCCAGATACGCAAATCCCGGCAGGCCCAGGAGCAGCCAACCTGACATGTCCGTAGCTTGTGCCGACAGCGCGGTGGTCCAAGGCCCAAGAGATCGACCGCCCAGGATGAAATCTTTCAGGTTCGTCGTGCGTCGCCACGCGATGAACCCAAGCAGCAGGCAGATGCCCATGTAGATCGCAAACGTGGCGATGATGGCTTGGGTGTCGAGCGTGGGCATGGGTGAGCGTCCGGTGCGAAGAATGGGGCTTTACCCTGAAACACCGCATCGGGTTCTCAGGATGCCGGGACTGTGCCACGGAAACTCGGTGCAACGGAAGGCGCAGTGTTTCAACGGCGCGTTGACGGCTGCTTCGTTGCTGCGCTGCTCAGAAGTCCAGGCGACTGCGCGGCTTTTCGGCTTGTGCAGCTTGCGGCGTCAAGCTCAGGGATTCGATTTTGGCCAGCAGCGATTTGATGTTGTCGGCCCAGCGGGTTGCTGCTGGCGGTTTGGGTGGCGGACCTTCAACCTTCGCGGCAACGGGACGCGGCGGGCCAGCCTTGACCTGATGCAGGGCATCAATGGCAAAACGGTCCCAGCGCAGGAAATGGGCGATCGGAATACTCACCCAGTCCATGTTGGGTACATCGCGACCCATCGGATCCCAGAATTTGGTGCCGGCCAGCGCCAAGGCCTGCAACCGCGCACGGCCACGAAGCCGGACCCCAAGGCCATCACCATGGAAGACGACAAATGCCTCGCCGCGGTAGAGCCCGGCCGGCCGCCCGAACAGCGGCGCACCAACCACTTCATTGGCGCGGATCATGTAATCCATGATGTTGTCGAAACGGGTGCGGGCGTTGGCCATGGCTCAAGGGTACCGAGTTGCTGCTTCCCGCAACAGTTCATTGAAGACTTTTTCCCGCCTGTCGGGCCGCGGCAACCGGACATCCGGCCTTGTTGCGGCGCGGCAATCAGCGCGCGGAGAAATCGAAAGCGAATGCCGTACCGGATTCCTGCGCGAACAGCGACCAGAACCCGCCCGCCGAGGAATTCGGGTTGTAGAGAAACGCATATTCGCCAGCCGGCAACGCCTGGCGGGGCGACAACACGTAGAGGCCAGTGTTGTCGCGTGTCGTATCGAACTGGATCTCACGATCGCTGTGCGAACCCTGGAACACGATGAAGCGGTCCTTGCGGCGTTTGTGCAGGCCCAGATGGACCAAGCGCAGGTGCAGGGGATCAAGTGACGTGCGGAACATCTGACCGGCCCCGTCGACGGCATTCTGCGAGGTCGAGCCGGACAGAAACACGAACACTTCGGGCTGAGCGAAGGCCCCGTAATAGGGAATCCAGGCTTTTCGACGGGAGAATTCGCGCGTGACCCTGACGGCCTCGATCCGGTGGAGCTGGTCATCCGGACCCACATAGAACTGACTCTCGGACCCCGAAGTTGTGGCGTGGCCGGGCAACGCGAACGGGGACGGAGCCACGGCCGGTGGTTGTGCCGGAGTTGATCCGGATTCGATCATCGCCGAGATCACCGCGCTCGAAATGTTCGCTTTCTGAAGGTCTTCCAGCGCCTCTGTCCGGGTATCGAATCGGGTTGGACCGGCCTTGATCTTGGCCAACACAATGTCGTCGCGCAGGCCCATCCGTGCCATGTCCTTGATCGACTCATTGTTCAGCAGCTCGGCGGCCGCGACAGGGAGGAGCACCGCAGACAAGATGACCGCCAGAAACGGCGCCCGGCGCACCAGACGGGACATGAACAGGGAGAATGGGAAGACGACATGCATCGATGAACCCCCAAGGTTCTGAAAGCCAGCACACGCCGGCAATTCAGGCTACGAATGTGGCTCTGACGGGTCAACGGTTTGCCGGTGCGCGCCCTGAAGTTTTGTGCGCGGATGACATCCACCTGTTCAGCCGGGCAACACACCCTTCCGTCCCTTCTTTGCCCCGCCCTCGGCAGCTTCTTTCTGTGCGATCTTGCCGATCCACGGCGTGAACACGATCAGGCACTCGGAGGCCAGTTTGGCCACGACATAACCGATCGCGAAGCCCGAAACGCCGGCCGAGAGCAGCCAGCCCATGGTGCCGAATACCGACAGCATCATTACCGGGACCAGCAGCATCGGCCACAGACTGTCCTTGCCGGTGTGTTTCTGGACGAACTCGATCAGCTGGTTGATGGCGATCAGGATCAGGAACATCGGCATGAGAAACGGAAATCCGCCGAGAAACAGGGTCAGCCACCGTGCTGCGCCCGTCATCGCCGGAGTCGATACGAATGCGCCACCGTGGCGCCGCCAGTGGCGCCAATCGAGTGCGGCGTCGACCGAGGCGCCGGCCACGGCAATGGCAAGCGGAATCCAGATGTTACTGCGTCCCAGAAAACCGATCGGATCGGCAATCAGCGCCTTGGCTTCGCCGAGTTGACCAAGCCACACGAGCAGCACCATGCCGTACACGCAGCCGAGCCAGATCAGTGCGAACAGACTCATGCCCAGCCGGGCACCCCAGCTCATGGACTGGTGTTTCAGGTGCGCGGATTTGGGGACGGGCAGGTGCTGCAGCCAGGCGATCAGGAGGTACAGGATCGACTCGATCGCCACCAGCAGCACCAGTTCGAACGGGCTCAAGGCGCGGATCGACACCAGCCAGCACAAGGTTCCATTGGCCGCGAGTGCACTCAACAGCGGCATCGCCAGAGCGGCCGGATGGGCCAACGGATAGCGGCTAGTGAGTGCCTTCCACTCCGCCAATTCCCGTTCGGCCTGCTGGGGGTCGGTCGCCATGGGACAAATCCGTGATTTGCGCGGTCTAGGGCCGCCGTTTTAGCATGCCGGGCTATTTTTCCGCTCCGAGGCCCCAAGCGGCCCCGGTCCGGTCCCGTTTCGCAAGTGGAGTGTCCGATGCGCAGTCATTTTTGTGGTCTTGTCGATGAAACCCTGGTGGGGCAAACCGTCACGTTGTGCGGCTGGGCAAATACCCGTCGCGATCACGGCGGGGTGATCTTCATCGACCTGCGTGACCACGAGGGTCTCGTGCAGACCGTCATCGAGCCGGACAACGAAGCCGGCTTCAAGGTCGCGGAAGGCGTCCGCTACGAATACTGCCTGCGGATCACCGGCAAGGTCCGCGCCCGGCCGGTCTCGCAGATCAACGAACGTCTGCGTACCGGCAAGATCGAAGTGCTCGCGGAAATCGTCGAGGTACTCAATGCCGCCGCGCCGCTGCCGTTCATGATGGACGACACCCCGGGCGAAGATGTGCGCCTCAAGTATCGTTACCTCGATATCCGCCGGCCGTTCATGCAGAAAGCGCTGCGTGTGCGCACGAAGCTGACGCAGGAGATTCGCCGCTTCCTCGACGCCCGTGCGTTCCAGGACATCGAAACCCCGATCCTCACCAAGGCCACGCCGGAAGGCGCGCGCGACTTCCTGGTGCCGAGCCGCATGCATCCGGGCGAGTTCTACGCGCTGCCGCAGTCGCCGCAGCTGTTCAAGCAGCTGCTGATGATGGCTGGCATGGATCGTTACTACCAGATCGCCCGCTGCTTCCGTGACGAAGACCTGCGCGCCGACCGCCAGCCGGAGTTCACGCAGCTCGATATGGAGTTCGCGTTCGTCGAAGAACACGATGTCCAGAACACGGTCGAGGAGATGATCCGTCACCTGTTCCGTACCGTGGTCGACGTCGAACTGGCAAACCCGTTCCCGCGTTTGACTTATGCCGAAGCCATGCGCCGTTATGGTTCCGACAAGCCCGATCTGCGGATTGACCTCGAACTCGTTGACGTGGCCGATGCCGTCGCACACGTCGAATTCAAAGTGTTCTCCGGTCCGGCCAAGGACCCGAGCGGTCGCGTGGCGTGCCTGCGCGTGCCGGGTGGTTCCGATCTGACACGCAAGCAGCTCGACGACCTCGGTCTCTACGTCGCCAAGTACGGCGCGAAGGGCCTGGCCTGGATTCGCATCGACGATCTGGCGAAGGGCCGCGAAGGCCTGACGTCGCCGATCGTGAAGTTCCTCGACGACCAGGCGATCGACGGCATCTTCAAGGCAGTCGGTGCGCAGCAGGGTGACGTATTGTTCTTCGGTGCCGGTCCGTACAAGACGGTTTCCGACTTCATGGGCGCGCTGCGCCTGAAGGTGGCCAAGGACATGGGTCTGGTCGCGAATCGCTGGGCCCCGCTGTGGGTCACGGACTTCCCGATGTTCGAGTACGACGACGAAGCCAAGCGCTACGTCGCGCTGCACCACCCGTTCACGGCACCGAAGATCGACGACATCGCCGATCTGAAGGCCAACGCCCTCACGTCGGTCAGCCGTGGTTACGACTGCGTGCTGAACGGCAACGAGATCGGCGGCGGCTCCATCCGCATCCATCGCCCGGACATGCAGAGCGCCGTGTTCGACCTGCTCGGCATCAGCGCCGAGGAAGCCGAACTGAAGTTCGGCTTCCTGCTCGACGCGCTGAAGTACGGCGCCCCGCCGCACGGTGGCATCGCTTTCGGCATCGACCGCATCTCGGCGCTGATGGTCGGCACGGAATCCATCCGTGACGTGATCGCGTTCCCGAAGACTGCGTCGGCAACCGACCTCATGACCTCGGCGCCGTCCGTCGTCCCGCAGGCGCAGTTGCAGGAACTGCACGTGCGCGTCGTGAAGCCCGAGAAGAAATAAGCACCACAAAAACGACCCTTCACCCGTGAACGGCGGCTGCCAAGCTGCTTGTCGCTTTTTCGGTTCTTACCCTCTGCTCGTCATCCCCGCGCAAGCGGGGACCCACTCGTTGCGACCCGGTCTGGATCGTGTGGCATCCGAGTGGATTCCCGCTTTCGCGGGAATGACGGAATGGGTGTGTGGGGCGAGCGTTCAGAAGCCCATTATTCCCGGTCCATCCGCCCATCATCCCGGAGCTCGGCCCCTTCGCGCGTCATCCCCCTCGCACGGTGAAACGGGAGAAGGTGCCTTGACGGCCGGATGAGGGCCGGCCTGGCGTGAAGTTCAGAGCCGATTTTCCCTTCTCCCGTGAAACGGGAGAAGGTGGCCGAAGGCCGGATGAGGGCAAGTCTGGCGCGAAGGTTCGACGGGAGAAGGTGGTCCGCCGGACCGGATGAGGGCCAGCCTGGCGCGAAGTGCCGCCCAAAGCACGGACCGAACCCACGCTCCAGTCATTTCACGGCACAATCGGACATCGTCAATTAAGGTGCGTCATGGCCGCCAATCTGCAAGTCATCAAGTCGGAATCCACCCGCAGCGAACTGCAGGAAAGCTTCGGCCGCCTGCATGCGGCGTCGCGTGGCCCTGTGCCGGGTTACGACGAACGGCTGTCGGACCTGAAGCGCCTGCGTGATGCGTTCAAGGAGAAGCTGCCGCAGCTTCTGGACGCCATGGAGGCGGATTTCGGTCAGCGCTCCCGGCACGAGTCGGAACTCGCCGATGGTTTGATGGTGCTCAAGGAGCTCGATTACCAGATCAAGAACCTGCGCGCGAACATGCGCCCGGAGCGACCACCAGTCGGTATGGCGCTGAAGCCTGCCCGTACCGAGATCCGATTCCAGCCTTTGGGTGTCATCGGTGTGATCGCGCCCTGGAACTACCCGGTCCAACTCGCGCTGAATCCGCTGATCGGTGCCATCGCCGCCGGCAATCGTGTGATGGTCAAACCGTCCGAGCACACACCCAAGACAGGGCATGCGCTGGCTGAGTTGCTGGCCGCCGTGTTTCCGGCCGACAAGGTCGTCACGGTGCTCGGCGGCGCGACCACCGCCACGGCCATGACCCAGTTGGCGTTCGACCACATGGTGTTCACGGGCTCGACGGAGATCGGCCGCAAGGTCATGCAGGCCTGCGTCCCGACGTTGACGCCATGCACGCTGGAACTAGGCGGCAAGTCACCGGTGCTGATCACACCTGAATATCCCATCGAACACGTCGCCGAACGGATTGTTGCCGGCAAGTGCCTGAATGCCGGACAGACCTGTATCGCACCCGACTACGTCTTCATCGATGCGGCGCGGCTGGAACCCTTCATCGCCGCATTGCGCGCGCGCTTTGCACGCAACTACCCGGATTTTGCCAACACCCGCGACTACACCGCCGTGATCAACGAACGGCAGTGGCAACGCCTCGTGGCGTGGCGGGACGAAGCCGCTGCCGCCGGTGCGCGCATCGAGCCGATGCACAAGTTCGAATCGCGCGAACGTCGTGTGATGCCGCTGACGCTGGTGATCGGCGCGCCCGATCAGACCAAGATCATGCAGGAAGAAATCTTCGGGCCCCTGATGATCGTTGTGCCATATACGCGCATCGACGACACGCTCGCGATCATCAAATCGCGCCCGCGGCCATTGGCGTTCTACCTGTTCGACCGCAATACCGCGCGTCGGGACTCGATCCTCGACCAGATCGTCGCCGGTGGCGTGACCGTCAACGACATCCTGCTGCATTTCGGCGACAGCAACTTGCCAGTGGGTGGTGTCGGCGACAGCGGCATGGGCGCCTACCACGGCGAAACCAGTTTCCGCACCTACTCCAAGGCCACGGGAACGGTCTACCAGGCCCGCTTCAACACCATCGGCCTGTTCGCACCGCCCTACGGCAAACTGCAGGACTGGATCCTGAAGTTTCTGCGCCGTGTTTGACTGCAGTTGGCGCTGAGCAAGGTGAAAGCCCGGATACTTGAGACAAGGTCATGCAAGCAGCCAGCTTTCGCGTACGCCGAATGGAGCCGAAAGCCTGGTCGCTAGTCTCGCACTTGTGCCGGCACAAGGACTCGACGCAAGGCACGGATGCGTTGCCACAGTAGTGCCTTGGGAACCCGAATATCCATGGCATGCATGCAACGATCAAGCCAGCCTTGGCGAAGCTGCATTCGTGAGATGGCGAGTTCCAGATCACGCGCCACGGCTTTACCGTATGCACCACTGGCCTTTTCCAGGGCAGATCGGAGAATCGGCAGACGCAACTGCATCATGGCGATGTCGATCAAGTCGCGGCTGAAGACGCCGTCGTCGGCATGGCGATCGGAGTTTGCCAGCAACTTTGATGTAGCAAGATCGCCAATGGTCAATGTCGGGATACCGCACACCGCGTCTTTGTCGCCGGGCGCCTCCAATGTGATGCGCGCTTCGCGAACCACTTCGAAACGAATTGCTGCGCCATCCATTTCAATCCGCGTTCGAATTCCATACTGATCGATGCGCATGTCGCCGCGTGTTCTCAAGAGGCGAGCCCCTGCGCGCAGCAAAGCGTTCAGGCCGTCCGTGCTGGACAGCCTTTGTCTCAACTCCCGATAGCCGTCGGCGTCATCAGTCAGAAAGTCGATGTCCACAGACTCACGAAATTCTCCGAATCGCAAGGAGATGCATGTCCCTCCGCCGAAATAGCAACCCAGATGAGTCAGCAGTGAACCATCCAGGGCGTCCAGTATGTGGGCAATCCGCTGGTGATGAGGTCGCTCAAACATCATCTGCCGCGCCAAACGCAATGCGCAGAGCGTCGATCAGCGAGCGCTCGCGCGGGTCGAGCTGTTCCGCGTCAAGGTGGCGCTTGTTTCGCTCATAGATGTCGAAAGCCTCGGCGGGGCTCAGGGCACCCACGCCCCGCGCGTGCCAGGCAAGCTCGTGGAGTTGCGGATAATCGGCGAGTGAGATGCGTGCCGGAATCGAGGGAACGATGGGCACGGGACCGTCCGACTTCGCGGCCTGTTCAAGCTTCACCAACAGGGTCATTCCCAATGCATCAGCCACTCGTTTCCAAGCGCCGATAGCCACCGTCGGCACACCCAATTCAATGCGGTGTACCGTCACCCGGGAAATCCCCGAAGCCTCAGCCAAGGCGGTGCTGCTGACTCGCAACGATTTGCGCCGGGCGCGGACTGCGGCACCCAGTTCTGCCAGTTCGAGAGCGCTCCTCGGTCGATCCATTCCGTTCATATGCGTCTTATAATAGACAAATGAACCAAAATGTCCACTCTAGGAGACATTATTGATGGATGGGTGCCAACCCGAATGACGACTCACCAGTGACTCACTGAGTAATGTCCTTGTCTGGGGAAAAGCTTGGGCGGCCCTGCCAACGGGGTCGGCTAGCTTGCCATTCACAGCCGATCCAATGGGCTCAACACCGCCTTGCCACCGCGATTCAGGACATGGGTGTAGATCATGGTCGTCGCCACGTCGGAATGGCCCAGCAATTCCTGCACGGTTCGAATGTCGTAACCGGCCTGAAGCAAGTGCGTTGCGAAGCAGTGTCGAAGCACGTGCGGAGTGCAGGGCTTGTTGATGCCAGCCAGACGAGAAGCCTCACGCACATGTCTCTGAATGGTCTCCGGGAAAATGTGATGCCTCGCGACCGCGCCGGAGCGTGGATCGGTCGACCGCTGAGCGCCGGGAAAAATCCACTGCCAGCCCCAGGAACGCGCAGCCTTCGGGTACTTCCTCGCCAGCGCATTCGGCAGGATGGTTGCGCCGAAACCGTCGGCCAAATCGCGCTCATGAATCGCCCGGGCTGCTTCCATCTGACGTTGAAGTCGCAGATCATGGTCACTCGATCCTTGTTGCCCTTGCCGGAGCGGACAACGATCTCGCGGCGAGCCAGATCGATATCCTTCACGCGCAATCGCAGGGCCTCCAGCAGGCGCAAGCCAGTGCCGTAGAGCAGAGCGCAGACCAGTCCCGGCGTGCCATGTGTGTGATGCAGCAGATCACGAACTTCCCGTTCAGTCAGCACCACGGGCAAACGTTGTGACACTTTGGCCGGGATCACCTCATCCAGCCACGGCAGGCGAACACCCAGCACCTCGCGATACAGAAACAGCAACGCACTTCGTGCCTGGTTTTGCGTGGATGCCGCCACGTTGAGGCGAACAGCCAAATGGCTGAGGAACGCCGTAACCTCCGGCGCACCAAGCTCAGCAGGATGCCGCTTGCCATGAAACAGGATAAAGCGACGGACCCAGTCCACGTAGGTCGTTTCAGTGCGAATCGAATAATGTTTCGTCCGGATCGCGGCCTCGAAGCCGATCCAGAAGCTTGGGTTGTTCCGTCAGGACCATGTGCCTAGTGTGTGGCCGAGCCAGACCGGGGCGCCCGCGTAATTGATGAACTATTCAGCGGTTTGACCAGGGTCAGATACTTGGCAGACCAAGGATGCCGACGGTAACCTCCGATGCGGCGCGTGAAAAACATCCGGCATTTTTTAGGCCGCCCATTTCAGCAACCAAACAAGCATCACTTGGGAAATCAATGACCTACCGCCTACAATCCCGAAATGGACGACAACCACGTCGCCCATCTCCTTCGCCCATGTCTAGTTAGACCTCACTGGCACCCATGTCGAACACTCTCAAGCCGGAACAACTCGTTGCTGCAGCGCTTTACGAAGTGCGCCTTCTTCTCGCGCCCTACCTCGGAAGCGACAACTCTGCCGAGTTGCCGGTTCGCACCGCCGCGCATCTGGCATATGCACTTCACAATGATGCGCTAGCGGTTTTCAACGGAGAGTCATTTGAGGTTGCCGCTGCACTTGCGCGCATCGAAGCGGTCGATCGCATCCTCGGAACGGAGACGAAGCTGGTTGAGCGGTTAGCAGCGCATTTTCGCGGCGGTGAGGTCTAACTATGTGTTCAAGCCGACCGCCGAACAAGTTTCGCGTATCATCCGAGCCTGCTGCGCGGCGGCGGCTTAACACGGCGTTAGGGCTTAGCTCATGGAACGTTTTTTGCTCACCCAATCAAGCAGCTGTCGCCACCCGTAAAGGCTGTGGTCGGCGCCATCTGCCGTTCGTGCGCTCGCGACTTGGAGTTCGCGGTGGTGTGCTCGGAACGGTGCGCGACAGACGCGTCTCAGCTCGATGAGATGAACCGACGCGCGCTTCGCATCTACGGAATCGGCGTTACCAAACAGCGCGTTCCGCTTGTTCCCATCATGTGGGGAGCGTTGGCTTTGCTCTTTGGCGGCTTCGGGGTGTTTCAGTATTTTCACCGTGGTCAAATCGACTGGTTCTTCCTCCTGTTCGGCTTGGTCATGGCAGTCC
>JADJRU010000006.1 GCA_016712105.1 Ahniella sp. | reverse complement strand
AATGGCGTTTTCGGGCATCGCGATCGCCTGACGCTTCGCCACGCGCTGCACCATGCCAGCAGAGATCGGGAAACCACGCTCCAGGGATTCGAGGCTGACGCGGTCAACAGACCGTCGGCCATCGGCAACCATTTCGAACAGGACTCCATGGCGTGGCTGAGGTCGCCGATCTGGCAACAGGCGTCAGCCATCCGGGAACCACCCTTGAGGTGTGCAGTTCACGCTAGCCCAACCACGATTTCGCGTTCGTCCGGGTCTCGCGCAAGCGCGCCATCGTGGTGTCGGAAGCATCGAGGATATCCGAACCTTCCTGAACGAAGATTTCGAGCAGGTCTTCGTCCATGTCGGCCAGAACCAGCGGGCCTTCCGGATTAAGATCGTCACCGATCGGGGCGTACTGCAGACCCGCATTTTCGGATTCGAATACCTGCACCGGCATGGCTCCCGGCCTTGCGACGAGTTCGTCGTCCTGGGTCGGTTCTTCGATGCTCGGATCGGCTCTTCGTCACCGTAACGCTCCGGCTCCTCGGACCTGATCAGTTCGGCTGGGGTCGCCACTGCCGGCGCGTCCAGGGGCGAACCTGCATCACTGAACAGCGACGCAGCGTCGAACCAGTCGAGCCCAGACGGCGAAGTCGAACCGGTCTGGCGAAGTATCGACCATGGCGGAGTTTCTGCGACCGGTTCTCAGCCGAAGTGTCTTCAACCGGTTGCGTCAACCCAGTTTCCGGGTTCGGGGACGTCGCCGGATCGGCAGGGCGCCCTCGAACTCGGCAATTCTTCCGACGTCAGTTCTGCCGTGAATTCGGACTGCTGATCTTCGCACCGAGTTCGGTCTCAGCCACTTCGGAGATCGATCTCTTCCGATCGGTGCGGCCGGCTGCTCGTGCGGCAAGTAATCAAGGCGTCTCTGACGCGGTCCGAATCCGTATCCGCAACCTCGAGCGCCGGGGACTTCCGATTCAATGCCTGACAGCCCCACTTCGGCGAACCCGGATTAGGCGGTCGCAGGCTCGGCAGGCGATACTTCGTTCAAGGATTCCGCCGCAGCCGGCGTCGACCGACTTGGTGTCCTCATCCTCGTCAACGGAAACATTGAACACGCGCAAGACACTTTCCGGCTCGGGCAAGTCGTTGCGCGGGCATTGAGCGCATCGGCCAGTTCGCCCAGATCCACCGGCGACGTGGCGCCATTGATCGAGCTTCCACCGCATCGGCAGTGGCGCCGATCACCGCAAGACCTTCAGCGGTCGGGGCTTGGCCCTGACCACGCAGACGTTTGATGTAGCCCTCGAGCGGCGCCAGCAAGGGCGTCACGCTCGGCAGGTCCACCATCGCGATCGCACCATGCATGGTATGCACGGCACGCAGCAGCGACTCACTGGCGGGCTGACCAGGTTGTTGCTCGGACTGAGTGAGGAACTCTCGGATCAGTCCGAGATGTCCGGACACTTCCGTGCGCAGGATCTCGAGCATCATCGGATCGACGCCGGCCAAATCGGCGCTGGCCGATACCCATGCTTCAGGTACTGGCGCCTTAGGTCGGCGCCCGCTGCTGGCGTCCAGGTACGACGCTCAGCTGCTGGCGCTCGAATGCTGGCGACGCGGGGGCCACTGCCTCGACGGGCCAAGAACGAGCGCTGAAGACGGAATCTCTCGGACTCCACTGAAATCAAAGCCGCTCTACATGTCGACAGCCGTGATGGGCTCATCCGCAAAATCAAAATTCGGCGCGTCTGGTTGCGTGACTCGGGCTGCTGATGTTCCGACACAGAAGTCGATGGACTCGAAGTCGTCGACGTCTGTCATGTCGATCGGCTCGCCGGTCAGCGTGACTTCGTCGGATTCATCACCGAATGGTTCGAACGAAATACCATCGGGATTCTGCCAGCGCATCGGGTTCTGCCAACGTTCGGGCTCTGCCGACATCGGTTCGGTTGCACGATTAAGGTCGTCGCTTCTTCCGGAGCCGTCGCCATCACTACCGGCGGCTTCGACCGCAGGCTCAGCTGGTGTCCGAACGTATCGCCCGCCGCGGCAGGAATGGGCCGGCACAGCAGCCGCCCAATCGCTTTCTGGCGCTTGCGGTGCAAGCGGTGCAGCTTCGAGTTCGGCGGTCGATGGCTCCAGAATGGATCGATCGAATGCATCGTCGTCCAGATTCGGCGTCGATGGCTCGAATGCGGGTTCCTCTGCTGCCATGACTTCACCGGCATCGACGATGCCCGACGAGTCCACAGGTTCTTCGATGTTCAGCTCAACAGGCGCAGCAGCGGTTTCTTCGAACACCGCTTCTGCGAGTTCCGGCTCGACAGCCGGCACTTCGACAACATCTGGCGCGACAACATCTGGTTCGACCAATTCGGGCGGCGGAACCACAAACCACCGGGACCGGCTTCCGGACGCGGCGTGGCAATCCGTACGAGCTTCTTCTCGATGCGGCGAACCGGCTCCGGCTTCTGCAACCAGGCTTCTCGCCCGCGGCAAGGCGCTCGGAGATCGCCATGATGCCGGGAATATCGACGCCCTGGCCCTGTTCGCCGCGCAGCGCGGACAGCAATGCCGGCAATGCGCCGACCGCATGGTCAAGACAAGCCATCACGGCCGGGGTCGGCTGGATCGTCTTATCGAGAATCCGGTTCAGCATGTTCTCGATTTTCCAGCCGATCTCGCCAAGTGCCAGCGCGCCGACCAATCGGCCGCTGCCCTTCATGGTGGAAGGATCGGCGAATGGGCTTCAAGTCGTTCGAAATCACCAGGATTGACTTCAATCGGGCAGGTTGCGGCTGAGATTTTCGACTTCTTCCTGGACTTCTTCGAGGAATGCTTCGCGAATGTCTTCGTCGATGTCGTTCGAAGGCACGGCCTGGAATGCCGAAGCACCGGTCAGGACAGGCGCTTCCTCGATGATTTCCTCTTCGATTTCGACCCACTCGTAATCGAACTCGGGTTCGGGTTCGACTTCTGGCGCTGCAGGTGCTTCGGCTACCGAGCCGAACTCTCACGGCGGCTCCGGAACCACGGAAGGCGCCGCTTCCGGCCTGGCGTCAAGTCGATGGCAGGGGACAATTCGGACACAGGTTCTGCCGCTGCCCACGCACTCGAAGGCAGAGGGCACAGCGATCGCTTCGGCTGCGACAGCCGCTACCGCAACAGGTGTAGTCGACGAGCCTCGACCGGAGCAGAGGCACGGTTCGCATCGCTCGCCGGAATCGGCCAGTAGCCCAGTGCTTCCAGACTTTCGCGAGTGACTTCCAGGATCTTTTCGCGTCCATGACGCTGGGCGCTGGTCGCCTCAGGTAGTACTCGATACTGGCGACGGCGTCGGCCAAACGATCCACCTGGTCGGAGTTCGGCACGCGTTTGCGCTGCAGGACTTCGACATCGATGAATCGGCCGATGGCATCAAGGGAGGCCCCGGCCTGATCGAGATTGATCATGCGCATGGCCCCGGAGATTTCTTCGATCAATCGCGGAATCTGTTCGGCGCGCTCGTGCTGCCAACCGGACTCGATGAACGCGACGATGTCCTGCTTCGCCTGCGTCAGGTTGGTCTGGACTTCCTTCATCAACGCTTCGAGGATCTTGCGCCACTTCGGTCTGCGGCAATTCGGCTGCGGCAGGCAATTTCGAGCTGGTGTCGGCCTTCGTCGCCGCCGCCGAGCCGTTCGATGTTGTCATCGAGCGACGCTTCGACGAACAACAGCGCCCCGGCGACATCAAGCAGAGTACCTTCTTCCGCCTGTTTGCCACCGTGGACAACCTTGCGGAGCGGATCACGCTGCTCGATCACCACCCGACGCGGCACACCCAAACCGAGCATGCCCAGGGTGTCGCCGACTCGATCGAGCGTGTCCAATTGGTTCGCCAGGTCAGCCGGATTGGCGTTGGCCGTGCGAGAGAAGATCAAGCGCATCCTTGACGCGCATGAGATCTTCCTTGATCGCCGTCGACACCGTGTCGAGCAGCGCACGATTGCGACCACTCAGCGAACCGCGCGCGTGTTCCAGCTCCTTTCGCTCGGCAGCAGGGTATCCAGGTTGAACGTACGCTTGAGTTCACCCAATCGACCTTCGGTCGATTTGGCATGGGCTGCGTAATAGAGCAAGTTCTTGGTCAGGTCGCGCGGCGGATTGGTGCGGAACGCCAGTTCGCCGCCATCGGCGAGCCGTTTGATTTCCCGGTCGACACGGCCGAACAGCAATTTGACTGCCTGATTGGCATCGACCGCACCGGCGCGAATCCTTCGAGCAAACCGGCGGCGATCCACCAAAACGCCGGGAGTCTTCGCCCCAGGTGATGCTGCGCAGGCCTTCGAGTGAGTTGATCAAGCCGCTGACGGCGACATTTCGATGACTGGTCGCGGAGCCACTACGAGTGCAATCTGGTAGTTCGCGCGTTGGCGGGCCGCCACACTTTTCATTTCAGAGTCCGGCAGAGGTCGATCCGGACCCGCGGCGCTGGCCGGCATCGGCAGAGCCAGGTCCGGCGAGAACAACACGCCTTCGCTGAGCAGCTTTTCGCCGCGACAGGCGCGCAGGTCGTTGAGCAGTGGCAGCAGGACGATCGGAATGTCCTTGTGGCCACTTTGCAGTCGCTCAAGGTAATCCGGCAGCTGCACGATGCCGCGCATCAGCACGTCGTAGGCGTCGTCCGTCTGGCGGATCTGGTCTTCGAGCAAGGCTTGCGCGACCCGCTCCAGTTCCTCGGCCACCATCGCCGGGGCGTACAACTCGACCATGCGCAAGGTGCCTTGCACCTGGTGCAGGTACGTGGCGCAGAAACGCATGAGGCTCGAGTCGGCAGGATCCTCGACATAGGCTTCCAGCGCCTGTCGGGCCTGTTTCCAGGGTTTCATCCAGCTCCTGTTTGACCCAGTTGAGCGTGGTGAAGTCGATTTCTTGTTGCATGCGCATAGGCGTTCTCACCCTGAACGACGAAACGCCAACGTCTGGCGATTGCCGATCCGTGTCAGCGAAGGATGGGTAAAGCCGATCACTTCCCCGGCGCCAAGCACCAGCATACCGCCGGGCTTGAGCAGATCGGCGAGCGCAGACAGCAGCTGCTTGCGCCGATCGCGGGCAAAGTAGATCAACACGTTTTGACAGTAAATCAGATCGAGCTTTTGAGCGGCGCGCGGGCAACATCCATGATGTTGAACAGGGCGAAAGCCGACGCGCTTCCTCAGCGTTTCATTGATCGCGAAGCTGTCGCTACCGACGAGTTCGCAATACGCCTTCTGGAGGTCTTCGGGGATCTCCACCCAGCGCTCGCGCGGGTACAGGCCGGAGCGGCCAATCGCCAACGCTGCATTGCTGATGTCGGTTGCCGTGACCCCAAAGTAGGCGCAGTTGGCACCCAGTTGCCGCAATGCCGAATCCAGCACCATGGCCAGTGAATAAGCCTCTTCCCCGGTTGAGCAACCGACACTCCAGGCATGCATCGCCTGGTTGTCCGGGTGTTCTTTCAGGAACCCCGGCAGCCACTCACCGGCAATCATCTGCAGCGATGGCTGGTGGCGGAAAAACCGGGTCTCATGGACGGTCAGGCGGTCGACCAGGGTGCTCCATTCAATGGCACCGCGGGCACCGTTCAGCACTTCATTGAAGTACCGCTCGAAGTTGTCATAGCCGGTCTCGCGCATGCGCGTTCGCACGCCGGTGACCAGAAAGGTCTTGCGTCCAGGCGGCACGACCACTCCGGTGCGCCGATCCAGGAGGTCCACCCAACGCGAAAACTCCTCGTCACCCATGCTTGGCATGGGTGCGAAGGGCTTTCGGACATTGGTCGTCGGTGCGATCAATTCAATTCACTCAGGACGGCAGCTTGAAGTCGGCGACGGAACGACGCAGGTCGGCAGCGAGCTGAGCCAGGTTTCCAATCGATTCGGCCGTCTGGGAGGCACCCGCGGAGGTCTGCGTGGTGATTTCCTGAATGACGTTCATGGTGGCCGAGATGTTGGTAGCGGCGGCAGACTGCTGTCGGGCTGCTTCGGAGATGTTCTGAATCAGGTCGGCAAGGTCGTTCGAGACCTTTTTTCGATTTCGCCCAGTGCCAAGCCGGCGTCTTCTGCGAGGCGGGCACCCGCCACCACTTCGGACGTGGTCTGTTCCATCGAGCTGACCGCTTCGTTGGTGTCGGACTGAATCGTCTGGACCAGCGTTTCGATTCGCTTCGTGGCGCCCGACGCGCGTTCGGCGAGTCGCTGCACTTCGTCGGCGACGACCGCGAATCCGCGACCGGCCTCACCAGCGGATGCTGCTTGAATGGCGGCGTTCAGAGCCAGAATGTTCGTCTGGTCGGCGATGTCGTTAATCAGTTCGACGATGGATCCGATTTCCTGCGAGGACTCACCCAGTCGTTTGATTCGCTTCGAGGTTTCCTGAATCTGGTCACGGATGTTGTCCATGCCCTGAATCGTCTGCCGCACGATTGCGGCACCCTTGCCGGCGATGGCCACCGATCGTTGCGCCACGTCGGCCGATTCGGCGGAGTTCTTGGACACTTCGTCGATCGAGACGACATTTCGTTGATCGCGGCCGAGCCGAGGTGATCTGTTGCGCCTGGTGCTCGGCAGCTTCCGCGAGGTGCATGGCGGTCGCCTGCGTTTCCTGGGCGGCGGCAGCAACCTGCACGGCGGTTTCGTTAATCGTCGCAACCAGGGAGCGCAAGGCTTCCACGGCGAAGTTGACCGAGTCTGCGATGGCGCCGGTGATGTCTTCCGTCACCGTGGCCTTCACCGTCAGGTCGCCTTCTGCGAGCGATCCCATTTCGTCCAGCAGTCGCAGAATGGCTTCCTGGTTACGCTGGTTCAGATCGGCGGTGCTCTGCAGCTGGCGGCGTGTGGTCAGGTACTGCAACAAGCCGGCGATCAAGGCGGCGAACAGTGCGGCGCCGCCGAAGATCACGTTGAGGATGTTGCCACCGAATGTACGCAGACCTTCGCCGAACGAACCGGCGAGGCGCTTGTTGCGGTCGAGCAGGTCGGTCGATCCAAGGAAGATCGTGTCGGCAGCTTCGGTGACCTCGAACAGGTCGGTGGATGCGCCGGAAATCTTGTCGACGTTCTCGCCGATTCCCGAATACAGATCCTGCACTTCGCTCAGGATCTCGCGGGCGCGCGGGTCGGTCAGTGCACGAATGCCCACTTCCGAGTTGCCGTTCATCAGTCCGTCGAGCACCTGGCCGAACACGCGGGCGTCACGACCGAACTGGTCGGCTGCCGAGATGGCTTCGTCGCCACCCTTCTGAATGTCGGATACGCGGCGCAACATGCGGTCGGCAAGCAGAATCTGGCGAGTGGCGAGATACACGGTGTCGCCGGGCGCTCCGTTATCCACCAGCACTGACACCAGTTCGTCCATCTTCGAGGACAACGCGCGGACGTTTTCCGAGAAGTCGGCTGCCGTGTCGGCCACGTCAAGCACCAGGCTGGATGCGGCATCAATCGTGTCGGCGGCCTTGGCGATCGTCTCCCATGCTTCGATCACCTTCTTGAGCGGCGTGCCCACCGTGCCTGTGCCGATGTAGGACGGCACCCCTTCCTTCGCGCTGCCCTTCTCCATGGCGTCGAGTGCTCTGGATGCTGGTTCGGGCAATTTCAGTTCCTGGAAGGCTTGGTTACCTGAAGCGGCTTCCGTCGCGAACTTGGAGATCTGCTGCGACAGCACCTGCAGGTCGGTGGTCAGACGGATGGCGTTTCGCTCCTCTCTGTCCAACTTGGCCTGCCATGCCAGGTTGGCGCCCAGCAAACCCAGGAACCCCAAAGCGCCGATACCCCAGAACAGGGGCCCGGAAAAACGGCTCGCACCACTGGATGTTGCACTCATAACTGTTACCTCGCCCCTTCGATCAAACTGTCGCCATGGCTGCCGTTCATACAGCCGCCTGAATAAATTCTGGTGTACGCGTCAGCGCCGCCATGCTGAAAATGCCTGAGACCACATTGTTCGTCTCGTAGAAACGATCGATGTAGCGCCGATAACGCTCGTCTTCTTCGACTTCGCCTTCGCGCAGGTTCGCATCGACGAATGCGGGCTGCACGAGGATTTCGTCGACCAGCAGACCGACGAGGCTGCCTTGCTGGCGGATGACCAGCACGCGGCTCTTTTCGTTGTGGGTCGATCGCTCGCCTTCGACGAAACACTTGATGTCGATGACCGACACCAGGTTGCCGCGCACGTTTGCCACGCCCATCAGCCATGGCTTGGCGCCAGGCACCGGTCAGGACCGGGAACGACAGGATTTCCGTGACTTCCGTGAGTGCTCGAAGCCAGCAGTCGTCGCCTGGCCGGAACGCGATGCCGCGCCAGAGGCCGGGCGCGTCGATCTGCTCCGGGAGGCCGGCGACATGCGACAGGCTGCGGTTCTCGTAATCGAGCAAGGTTTCCGAATGGCGAAAGCATCGCCTCGGACTCGTTCATGCGGCCCTTCCCTTGCAGTCGGAGTGTGCGCTGTTCATGCCTGCCCTCACACGTTGACGTGCTTGCGGATTGCGCCGAGCAATTCTTCGCGCGTGAAGGGCTTGGTCAGGTATTGCTCGGACCCGACGATGCGGCCACGCGCCTTGTCGAACAGGCCGTCCTTCGAGGACAGCATGATGACCGGCACGTTCTTGAACATCTGATTGTTCTTGATCAGGGCACAGGTGTGATAGCCGTCCAGACGCGGCATCATGATGTCGACGAAGATGATCTGCGGACGCTCATCGGAGATCTTGGCCAGTGCTTCAAAGCCGTCAGTCGCCGTGACCACGTCACAACCTTCCTTCTTCAACAATGTCTCTGCAGTCCGGCGAATGGTCTTCGAATCGTCGATGACCATGACCTTCAATCCGGACAATGAACCTTCTTTGCTTGGTCTTCCATTTGACCCCCATGGGTGTTTGGGTCGATGTTCGTTGCCGGAATCCAGTTCTGGCATCCCGCCCGATGGGCTGAAAACCGGCCTTTGAACGCGCTTTTAGCTTCTTAACCAACGTCGAGAAACCTGTCAAGTAAATACTCTAAGTGCGCGCTACAACAACAGAATGTCGCATTCAAAGGCGCTATGCTTGTTGACATTTGCCAATGCGCCAGAATCAATCATGAAACCCGTCCTCGGCGTCCTGATGGACCCCATCGAACAGATCCGACCGTACAAGGATTCCACCTTCGCGATGCTGTTGGAAGCAAAGCTTCGCGGATTTGCATTGCGTTACACCACCGAATCCGGGCTGGGCTGGGCCTCGGGCGGCGCATTCGCGCATTGGCGCGAACTCGACGTCAGGGATTCGAAGCATGACTGGTTCACGCTCGGGCCGCCTGTGCGCAGCCCGGTCGCCGATCTCGATGTGCTGCTGTTGCGCAAGGATCCGCCGGTCGACGAGACCTTCATGCACGAATTGTTGTGGGCGCGGTTCCCGGCCGGAAAGCGCCCGCTGGTCAATGACCCCGCGGCCCTGCTCCAGTGCAACGAAAAGCTGTTTGCGCTGCATTTCCCGGAATTGTGCCCGCCCAGCCTGTTGTCGCGCGACCCTTCCGACTTGAAGGAATTCATTGCGGAACAAGGAGATGTGGTGCTGAAACCGATCGACGGCATGGCCGGCCGATCCATTTTCAGGGTCCGCGCCGGCGACCCGAACATCAACGTGATCCTGGAAACCCTGATTGGCGCGGGACGGAACTACGCCCTGGCACAGCGTTATCTCCCGGAAATCAGCTCGGGCGACAAACGAGTGCTCCTGATTGATGGTGAGCCGGCCCCTTATTGCCTGGCCCGAATCCCGCAAGGCGACGACTTTCGCGGCAATCTGGCCCGCGGCGGCAAGGGCGTAGCGCAGCCAATCGGCGCCCGCGAGCGCGAGATTGCGGCGGCTGTGGCCCCTGAACTTCGGCGATTGGGGCTTATCTTCGTCGGATTGGACGTGATCGGTAAACGTATCTGACCGAAATCAATGTCACCAGCCCGACCTGCATCCGGGGAAATCCACGACCAGACCGATTGCAACATCGCCAGCCTCCTGTTCGACCACATCGACCAACGGATCGGCCGATGAGCCAATCGATCAGCGCCGAGGAACGCCTGCGCGTCACCATGCTGTTCTCGGTGATCGTCCATGCCGTGCTGATCCTCGGCATCTCCTTCACGTACGAGCAACCGGCCGACTCGATGCCGAGTCTGGACGTGATCCTGGTGCAAGCGTCGAGCGCCCAGAAACCCAAGGACGCCGACTTCCTGGCCAACGCCAACCAAAAAGGCGGCGGCGAATCGGAAAAGAGCAGTCGACCGCGACAACCGGAAACCAGCCCGATCCCCAAGGCACGTCCGGGTCTGGCGCCGCTGCCACAAAAGGCCGGCGCACCGAAACCGCAGGAAGCGACACCCCGAGCCGTGCTCACCGGCGGCAAGAATGCCGACTTCCAGGTCAAGCCGATCACCGAACAACAGCGCGAGGTACCCAAACTCGACGCACTGACTGCACAGGAATTGATTGAACGAAGCCTCGAAATGGCGCAACTGGCTGCGGAAGTGGATCGCCAACGCGAGCAATACGCAAAGCGCCCACGACGCAAGTTCATCTCGGCAAACACCCGCGAGTACGCCTATGCGTCCTACATGCGCGCCTGGGTCGCCAAAATCGAGCGAATCGGCGCCCTGAACTTCCCTGAAGAAGCGGCGCGCCGGAAAATCACCGGGCAAGTGGTCGTCACTGCTGCCGTGCGCCGCGACGGCACACTCGAATCGGTGGAAATGATCACACCCAGTGGCCATGAATTCCTCGACCAGGCGGCGATTCGTATCGTCGAAACCGGCGCTCCGTTTGCACCGCTTCCTCAATCCGATGAACAGATCGATGTACTGCACATCACGCGCACGGTGCAGTTCCTCACTGGCAGCGTGGTGCGCGGCCAATGAAGCCCGGGCGATTCCGTCGTTTCCTCCTGGCTTGCCTTCTCGTCGTGTTGTTGCCTTGTCTGTGGCCGGAATCGGCATTGATGCCGGTCGAGCGCGCCACGCGCAATGACTTCAATCCGGAATCCTTTTGGTATTTCCCGTGGGGCGAATCCGGCACCCACAAGGGCATCGACGTTTTTGCGCCGCGCGGTCGCGCCGCAGTGAGCCCTGTGGAAGGATTGTGGTCTACCGGGGCACGCTGAAACGCGGCGGGAACGTGGTTTTGGTGCTCGGACCGAAATGGCGTCTGCACTACTTCGCGCATCTCGACACCATCGATGAATCGGCCGGTTTTTTTGTCTCACGCGGTGATGTCGTGGGGACGGTCGGCGATTCCGGCAACGCACGCGGCAAGGCACCACACCTCCATTACACGAAACTGAGCCTGTTGCCGCTGCCCTGGCATTGGCGTCCGGCGCGCGAAAGCTGGAAGCGCATGTTCTTCCTCGACCCGGCCCTGGCCTGGGATTGAGTAATTGCTTTCCAGTCCTGATTACACTCGGGCTCATCAACTTTATATTCTGGAGCAACACCATGGGACTCGATCTGGTCACCACCGGCAAGGACGTGCCGCACGACGTCAACGTCATCATCGAAATTCCGATGAATGCCGAACCGGTGAAGTACGAAGTCGACAAGGCATCCGGCGCCATTTTTGTCGACCGCGTCCTGACCACGCCCATGCGGTATCCGTGCAACTACGGCTATATCCCGCACACACTTTCGGGAGATGGCGATCCAGCCGACGTCCTGGTGGTGATGCCGCTGCCTTTGGTACCGGGCTGTGTGATCCGCGTGCGGCCGATCGGCATGCTGAACATGATCGATGAAGCGGGTGAAGACACCAAGATCATCGCCGTACCGGTCAGCAAGGTGTTTCCGGCCTACGACAACGTCAAGACAATCGACGATCTGCCCGATCTGACCAAGGATCGCATCCAGCACTTCTTCGAGCACTACAAGGACCTCGAGAAGGGCAAGTGGAAAGGTGGATGGCTGGAGTGGCCCGGCCGAAGCAGAAGCCGAAATCATGAAGTCGGTCGAACGATTCCAGGCCAGCCCGGACAAACCGCATTTCTGATGCTGCCGATCCGCGCCGACGAAATCGACGAAGCGGTTGCCGCGCTCAAACGCGGCGACCTCGTCGGCTTGCCGACCGAGACTGTTTATGGTCTCGCCGGTGACGCGCGGAATACACAAGCCCTCGCCCGTATCTTTGCGACCAAGGGTCGGCCCGCCGATCACCCGCTGATCGTGCACGTGGCCGATGTAAGTCAACTGGAACACTGGGCTGTCGACATCCCGGCTGCCGCACTCAGGCTCGCTGATGCGTTCTGGCCAGGCCCGATGACCCTGATCCTGAAGCGCAAGCCGGACGTGTCCGATCTGGTCACCGGCGGTCAGGACACGGTTGGTGTGCGGGTGCCATCCCATCCTTGGGCGCAGGCAGTCCTGCGCGCGTTTGGCGGTGGACTGGCCGCGCCGTCTGCCAACCGTTTTGGCCACGTCAGCCCGACTACGGCGCAGCATGTTCGCGACGAATTTGGTGATGCCGTGCCGGTGGTGCTGGACGGCGGACCTTGCCAGGTCGGCATCGAATCGACGATCGTGGATCTGTCCGGGCCAAAGCCACGAATCCTTCGCCCCGGCCGGATTGCCCCAGCGGAGATCGAGGCGATACTGGGACCGGATGTTTTCACCACAACGGAGCCCGCTGCTGGCGCCTCGCCGCGTGTCTCGGGCTCACTGGCCTCGCACTATGCGCCACGTACCAGCACGGAACTGGTCGACCGGTCCCGCCTGCCCGCCCGATATCGTGAACTCCACGCCGACGACGAAACCGCACGCGTGTTGTCGATCGGCCCCCTGCCCTCGTCGATGCAAGGCCTTGGATTACCCGCCGATGCGGAAGGTTATGCGCGGCATCTGTATGCCGCGTTGCGCATGCTCGACATCGAAGGCGCGGACCGGATCCTCATTGAGGCACCACCCGCCGATGCATCATGGGCGCAGTGCGCGACCGGCTGCAACGTGCAGCAACCGCGCGTGATCAGGATATCGAAGGCAGTTGATCGGCCGTTTCGGTGAAACACCCTTCCCCGTCATTCCCGCGAAAGCGGGAATCCACTTGATGCCGCAATCCCGTGGATTCCCGCTTTCGCGGGAATGACGGAAGTTGAAGCAAGGACGCGCAAAGGTTCCAGGTTATGGCCAGCCCAAAAGGTCGGTTGCCCGGCAATCATCCCTGAAGGCCATTCGCCCGATCCGCCATCAGCAGGTCCAGCTTTTCCAGCACCGCATCCACTTCGATCAGGTCCATCACACCGGGCTTTTCGATCTTCGTGCCCCAGGGCGTTTCCGCATGTGGACGCTTCAGGAATCGGTCACAGGCCTGCGGAAAAGCATCGACGGTGTAACGCAGAGCACGATACGGACCACTGCGCCGGCTGTCCGTAGCCGCATGCAACCCAAGCACCGGCACACCCAGCGCATTGGCCATGTGCATCGGACCTGAGTCCGGCGTCAATACGCCGATCGAACGCTGCATCAGAGCCAATGCCCGTTTCAGCGTGTCCTTCCCGACCAGATCGATCAATGGTTCGCCACACTCGGCCTTGATGTCGTCGGCCATTTCACGTTCGATGGCACTCGGACCACCACACAAGGCCACACGCAAGCCGTGACGACGAATCGCATGATCCGCTACGGCGGCATAACCCCGCGCATGCCAATTCCGCAGGCGATGACTGCTGCACGCACTGATGATCAAGGTCGGCTGACTACCCGGCAAATGTTGGGCCGCAAACTCGTGTGCCTCGGCAGGGACCGGCAGATCCCAGCGTGTGGGGGTTTGCGGAACACCCAGGACATCGGCGAACCCTTGGAGCAACTCGTGCACATGCTGGAAGCCGCCCGAGGCTTTGATCCGTTCATTGATGAACAGGCTATGCAACTCCTTGGATCGCGGCCAGTCGTAGCCGATCCGCCGACGCGCCGGAATCACCGACGCAAACAAACCCGCTCGCAGCGCCACCTGGGCCAGCAGCAGCGCGTCGAAGTGCCGCCCGGCCAAAGCCGCACGCAATTCGGCACGAGCCGGCAAGCCCCGCTTCTTGTCGATAGGCAGAAACTCTACCCCCGCCACATCACCCACCAGCTTCTGCTCGAATTTGCCAATGACCCAACTCAAGCGGGCGCCAGTCAAACCATCCTGCAGCCGGCGGATCAATGCCAGGGCATGGACGACATCACCGAGGGCAGACAGGCGGAACAGGCAGATGTTTGGATCGGATTGCATGGTCGAAACCAGGTCGGGACAGGCGTTCGTCGATAGATAGCACGCACGGCGTGTTGCTTGCCATGGCCAACCCCCATGATAGTCCTTGATGAAACTTCGCGGTCGATCGGCCACAATTTGAGCTCCTGCCCAATGCGAGCCCACTTTGTTGCCCCGAATCGACCAATCCGGATCGGACTGGATGATCCATGATCCCGCCGCGTTTGCGAACCCGCCATCGATCGACTGGCTGGACCGCACCCCTGCGCTCGACGAACAGCGCGCGGGGCGTGGGCAGGTTCGGCGCGTGCGGACGGATGCAGGAATTGCGGTTCACCGTCATTACCAGCGTGGTGGGCGTATTGCCGTCGTTCTGGGCGATCGTTATTGGTTCAGCGGTTTCGAACGCAGTCGCGCAGCGCTGGAGTTCCGACTGCTGGCGGATTTGCGTCACCGCGGCTTGCGGGTGCCCCACCCGTTGATGGCGCGTGTGCAGCGGCAGGGTTTGATCTACCGGGCCGACCTGCTCACCGCCGAAATCGATGCGACGACCAGCCTCGCCGCCTTGCTGACGCAGGCGCCAGACCGGATACCGTGGGATTCCATCGCTGCAGCCATCGCCGACATGCACCACGCCGGCGTCTGGCACGCTGATCTGAATGCGCACAATGTCCTGGTCGATGATCAGGCTCAAGCCTGGATCATCGACTTCGATCGTGCCGAAAACCGTGCACCTCGCCTGGTATGGCGCGAGGCCAACCTCGAACGACTGGAGCGCTCGCTGTTGAAGCTGAAAGCAAACCGAACCCTGGCGACATTCGATTCGCTCTGGCACGAATTTCTCGATCTGTATGCGGGCGCCTTCGCGCAGCGCAAACGGGAGCACCTGACGTGAGCAGTGGCTGGCATCTGTATTGGCTCGGCACCGGCTCCGCGCAGACGGAAACGCTCGTCAATGCCTCCGCCGTGCTTGAACACGAAAATCGGCCGCTGCTGATGATTGATTGCGGCGACTCGGCGTTGATGGCATACCGCGAGCGATATGGCGCGCCGCCCGAAGCACTGTTCATCACACACGCGCACATGGACCACGTCGGTGGTCTGGAACGCCTGTTCTATCAGTTGATCTTTGACGAATCCCGCCGCGGGCGCTGCCGTCTGTATGTGCCGGCGAATCTGATCCCGGTGTTGCAGGCGCGTGTGGCCGATTATCCGAGCCCGCTCGCCGAAGGCGGGGCGCGAACTTCTGGGACGCATTCCAACTGATCCCGGTGGGCCGCGGTTTCTGGCACGCCGGCTGGTGGTTCGACGTGTTTCCGGTTCAGCACCACATCCCGATGACCGCATTCGGCATTGCCTTGGCCAACAGTTTTCTGTGGACCGGCGACACTCGGCCCATTCCGGCTGAAGTCGCGCGATTTGGCGGCGGCGAAACCTTGATTGCACATGACTGTGCCGTGGTCGGCAATCCGTCGCACACCGGCATCGATGATTTGCTCCGCACGTATGATGCCGGCACGCGCGGCAACGGATTCGCGTGTATCACTATCGGATCGCTGCGGAAAAGCAGCAATTCGAAGCTCAGGGTCTGAACTGTGCCGCCGATGGCGACCGTAGTGCGCTGGCCGAACCGATGCCGGCATGGCAAGCGGCCGGCCTGGCATGGGAGACTGCTGCATGAATACCCTTTCAAGTCTTGTCGACCAGCGCCAGCGGCCACTCAGTGATCTGCGGATCTCGGTCATCGACCGCTGCAACTACCGCTGCCCGTACTGCATGCCAATCGAACATTTTGGCGGGCCCTAGCGCTTTCCTCAAGCGCAGTGAACTGCTGAGTCTCGATGCCACGGTTCGTCTTGCTACAGCGTTCGCCGAACTGGGCGTGCGCAAGTTCCGGCTGACCGGGGCGAGCCCTGCTGCGGGCCGATCTGCCGGAATTGATCCACGCGCTGTCGAACATTCCCGGCATCGAAGACATTGCCCTCACGACAAATGGCGAGTTGCTCGCTGATCGTGCCAAAGCCCTCGCAAAGGCTGGATTAAAACGCATCACGGTCAGTGTTGATGCACTCGATCCCGAAGTGTTCCGACGCATGAGCGGCGGCTTCGGCAACATCCATCAAGTCCTGGCCGGCATCGACGCAGCAGAAAGCGCCGGGCTCGCGCCGATCAAGATCAACTGTGCCGTCATTCGCGGCGACAACGAAGACCAGATCCTGCCGCTGATCGAACGGTTCCGCGGGCGCGGCAAGATCATTCGCTTCATCGAGTACATGGATGTCGGCACCTGCAATCGCTGGCGTCGCGACCAGGTGGTGAGCTCGAAGGAAATCCGCGATCGCATCCATGCCGTGTATCCGCTGCAACCCTGCAGGCGGCGTATCGCGGCGAAGTGGCCGAACGTTATGGCTTCGTCGACGGGATCGGCGAGATCGGCTTCATCAGTTCGATCACGCAGCCGTTCTGCGGCGATTGCACCCGCGCGCGGTTATCCGCCGATGGACGCCTGTATACCTGCCTGTTCGGCCACCTCGGCCATGATCTCAAGCCTTTGATCGACGACGCCGTGGCGTTGCGCGAACGGATCTCGTCCATATGGGGCCAACGCACCGATCGTTACTCGGAGCTTCGTGCCGAACGCGAGCGCGAAGCCCATGGGCGTGTTGAAATGTTCCGGATCGGAGGCTGACATGCAGACACCCGGATTCGAACTCAGCCACGTAGGCGCCGACGACCGGCCAGGCATGGTCGATGTCGGTGGCAAGACAATCACGAAACGCAGCGCCACTGCGGAATCCTTCGTGACGTTTCCCGAAGACGCCGCGCAAGCGCTGCACGACGCCGGTCTGCAAAGCAAGAAAGGGCCGGTCATCGATACCGCGATCATTGCCGGCACGATGGCGGTGAAACGATGCGCTGAGCTGATTCCGTTTTGCCATCCATTGCCCATCCAGTCCATCCGCTTCGACACCACCTTCGTGTCGCCGGGCTTGTTGCGTATCCGGTGTACAGTGGCTGCGGAAGCGCGCACCGGTGTAGAGATGGAAGCACTGACCGGCGCCAGCCTGGCTGCGCTGACGGTCTATGACATGTGCAAATCGCTGAGCCTCGGACTGATCATCGGCCCCACACAAGTCATCGAAAAATCCGGCGGCAAACGTGACTTCTCCGGCGACACGGCACCATGATCCAGATCCGCCTTCGTTATTTCGCGAGTTTCGCAGAGGCTGCGGGGGTCGACAGCGAGTCGTTCACACTCGACCATCACGATGCCCGCCGACTCTTCGACGATCTCAAAGCCCGTTACGGATTCCGCCAATCCGCCGAACACGTGCGCCTGGCGGTGAATGACCGATTCAGCGACTGGCACACGCCGCTCGCCGACGGCGAGACCATCGTGTTCATTCCGCCGGTCTCCGGAGGCTGACCGTGTTCACGATCAGCGAAACGCCGCTCGACCTCGCCGCACTGCGTGCGCTTTGTCAGGACAACCGTGCCGGCGGCTTCTGCAGTTTCGAAGGTTGGGTCCGGAATGAACACCAGGGTCGGGCTGTAAAGGGTCTCGATTACCAAGCTTACGTCGAACTCGCGACGATCGAGGGCCAGCGAATTCTTGCTGAAACCGCTTTGCAATTTCCGGTGATTCGCGTGGTTGCAGCGCACCGGGTTGGCAGCCTCGCGATCGGCGAGCTCGCGGTGTATGTCGGCGTTTCAGCGGGTCATCGGGATGCTGCGTTTGCGGCGTGTCGGCACATTATTGATGCGATCAAGGTGGATGTTCCGATCTGGAAACGGGGGCATTATCTGGAAGGCGCTTCGGGGTGGTTGCACCCGACGGCGTAATCGAGTTTCATATCATCGGCTTTGCGCCGGCAGGCGCGCTCAATCGCGCATGAACTGACTACGCCTTGCGAGACAGCCAACAGGACCGCCTTGAGGAACATCCGGCGCATCGGAAGGCGCGGCGCCTTGTCGTTGCGGTGTTGGGAATAGAACCCAACGCGATCTCGCCAATCTGCCAGTTGATCAGCTGCATGCACAAATCATCCAGCTACGAGTTCATCCTCAAGGACAACCTTCGAGAACCGCTGACTCATTTCGACGAATTTGCAACGCGCCAAGGGCATGTCCCTTGAAGTTGCTAACGGAACAAAGCAAGACTCAATAGCGCTTCTTCCACAGCCTCGTTAGCCATCCTGGAAGCCTAATCCGCGCAACGCACAACGAGAGATTCGAACTCAATGACGTCCGCAACCATTAAGCTCTTTCTGCCACACGGAGACGCGAAACGACTTCGCGTTGGAGAAGTTTCAAACTGGACTGGCAAGGCTCTCGCCGCACCGCGTACGGAGCTTGATGATCTCCTTGCACGTAAGAACTTGAGAGCGCAGGCGTCTACTTTCTTCTCGGGACGAACCTGACACAGGAAAGTGCAGGCCTGGTGGCGAAGCGGAAGTCATCCGAGATCGTGTGAAACAGCACAAAGCCAAGGCAGTTGAGTTCTGGAACTCAATCGTCGTGTTCGTGAGCAAGGACGAGAACCTCACCAAGGCTCACGTTCGGTTTCTGGAAAACCGGCTGTGGCAAGAGTCCAAACTGGCGGGTCGCTATGAGCTCGAAAACGTCAATGGCAGTAATCCAAAGCTCCCCGAGTCAGATCGGGAAGACATGGAAGTCTTCCTTGCGCGAATCAAGCAAGTCTTGCCAGTACTTGGATCTGGACCTACTCACACCGATAGCCGGATCAACCAAACCAACAAGAGCGCAACCCGAAGCTCATTTGCAAGATGAAGTCAGCGCTGGCGAATGGGCACCGAACTGAGGCGGGCTTTGTGGTCTTCAAAGACTCCACGGCAGTGCTTTCTCTGCGTCCGTCTGCGGAAGGTCAACACCCGTTTGTTGTTGTTCTGAGGCAAAAGCTCATTCAGGACGGCACCCTTGTTGAAAGGGACGGTGTCTATGTGTTTACTCAGGACGCTGAGTTCTCAAGTCCGAGTGCAGCTGCCGCGGTCATTCATGGTGGTGGCGCGAATGGGCTGACGGCCTGGCGAGATAATACCGGCAGGACGCTGAAAGAGTTGGAAGAGGCCTAACCCTAAATGCGGAGAACAGCGTGGACACCCGCTATTTTGAATTGCCGGCCGCGGGACTTATGCGGAGGAGTCCGACTGCTCCGCCCGCCACGCTCTGGGTCGCCTTAAGGCGTTCGAGGTATAGATCCATGCTGACGATCATCCTCCGCCAAATGTATCGGTCCAATGGCTTGATCGATGACGTATTCGCCTATGGCAGCCCCGAGGTTACGCTTGTTCAAAGCGATTTTCTCTGGTTCCCATTAGTGCGGCATTGATCTGCGCTATCGCGGCCTTGTATTCCGAGATCCTGAGTTCAACAGTTTCTGAAATGCCGACCTCTCACGCGAGCGTAGGCGGATTGGAATCAGCGAATTCTTCGAGGTATTCAGGGCGACGATCCAAGACCGCTCGACAGACTGCGGCGTGAATCATCGTCGATGGAAATTTTGCACGGTCTTCCAAATGGGTTTCGAGTTGTGTACGAACCTCGTCGTCAATCGTAGTGACGGAACGCTTTATGGCTCTATTGACTTGACTGACCAAGCGGTCGTGATAGCTGGCTACCCCTTTGGTCCATCGCGCTGATAGAGACCGTATGAGGTAGGTGTGGTTTTCGAGGCGTGTCTGTTCGGTCGGATCATGAGAGTACAGTCGCGGGATCGAGATACTGGTGGGCCGGACAGTTCTATTTGAACCATTTCGTTCGCGGTTCGGAAGAAGGGATGGAGCCAGTCCGCACTGGCGCGATGGGTTCCTTCACTCAAAGCTCGGCGGTCACCTTTTCCCGTCACGGCATCGTTACAAGACCCACAACTAGGAACTAGGTTCCATGGCGAACAAGCAAGGAGCGGGAACCCAGATTTGCAGAGGTAGTGGTCGAGTTCCGGTGTACCTATTTTCCGTCGCAATAAACACAAACGACCTTGGCCGGATAATTTGAACAGAAGTCCTCTTTGTAGGCGTAATTGGAGAGGATTCGGCCTTTAGTAAGTGCATAGCCTGCCCATTGACGGCGAGTGTTAGTGCTCAGCGACGTGTAGCAAATCTTGAAAAAGTCCGCGACATTGGACGCGAGCGCCTTATTGAATCCCGGGATCGTTTCAAGGTCTCGAAAGTCCCCACTGGAAAGCCACAGTTTGCTAACTTTGTTCTGTCGGCAAAATTCCTCGTAGAGCGCTCGCCGAGCTGATGGCGTCGCCGCCGCTATCGCTTGAATGCGCCCTTCTTGGCCGGCGAGGCAAAACTTTCGCACCCACTCTGGATCGAGTCTGCGCCAAACGCTCTGCACCCAACTCGTGTTTACGCTGCTGACTACTAGCGTCGGGTCAGAAAGGGCTTTCAGTAGCCGCTTTTGTAGCACAACGATTCTGAAAAGCAGGGCCGCGCTCTTCGGCAACTTAAGCGGATGCAGCGCCATCGTTTTTTGCTCTCAGTTTCTTTAGAATGGCGCGAAGTTCGGCGCGATGGAAGCTGCTGCCGAGGACCGTCAATATGTCATCGAGTTCATTTTCGCGTCCCTTCCATTCGGTCTTGAGCAGTTGGATCGACGATCTCGACGGAGCGGCTGCCGATACTGCTGTCGGCGTGGAAGAGATTCATGTTCACTTCGCCGGGATCGGTCCCGAATAGGCCGCCGGTGACGCCTCGGGCTGTAGAGCGTCCCTTGGTCTTGTCGAGTACGGTTACTTCTGCCGCGAACGCGTCGGTCAGCGCAATGCTGGTGTGGGTGGCGACGATGACGTTGGCCTCCGTACAGTTGAGCAGGCCCATGTCGATCATGTCGACGATTTCGCGTTTCCAGACGTCGTTGAAATGCGTTTCGGGTTCGTCGAGCAGAAGCAGGGAACCATCTTGGCCACGTAGTAAGAAGAGCAGACCCATGCGGCCGAGCATCATCTGCTCGCCGTCACTGAGTTGGTCGAAGGTGACGATGATGTCGTCGGGCTCGCCGTCAGCGGCTGCGGGGCGGTGGAGTCGCTTGATCGTGAGGGTGATGTCCTCCAGCAGTCCGGTGCGCTCCCAATCGCGCAGACGATTGAAGACGTCCAGCGGCGTGGAGTCGATATCTTGGTCGGCGCTGAGAATCCGAAGTATGGCTTCCGCCCCAGTCTGCTACCGTCGACACGATCTGCGGTACGCTCGATGTCCTGACCTGGGATACCGAGTGAGAACGCATTGCTCAACTTCTCGGTAAGGCTGATGCGATTAGATGGGCCCAGTGAAAAGACCGCGCGCTGGCGCCCTCGTGGCTGCTCGATGACTTCGTCGGCGAGGGCCACTAAGCAGAGCAGTTCGCGATGTTGCTGTGCACTAGCGCGGCCGGGGACATCGCGATAAGTCAGTGTGAGATGCGTGGGCCAGAACCAATCGATTTCGTTCAGTACGCGACGGGCGTCGCTTGTTTTGCTGTCGGCGCCACGTTGCTGCAGAAGCAACTTGCGAAGGGCTTCGCGACTGCCTATCTCAGTCTGATTGGCCATTTCCTTGGCGGCTTGCCAAAGTCCAAGCGTGATGCCGGCGTAGCGCAGGTGGCGCACCTGTATGCGGAAGCAACTGTCGTCCAAACGATCCGCCTGCGTTGCGTGATTCGTGAACAGCTTTTCGCGGATGGCACTGAGCGGGGCAAGCTCTTTTTGGATGCGTTCGATGACGTCGATGGACAAGACGCCTAACTGGCCAACGCTAGGGGCGTCTGGGGTCTCAGTGGAGGACCTCAACGGAAAGCGCGTCAATATGTTTGACATGCGAACAGGCTGTTCCGACTCCCATTCTTTGTCGAAACCCCATCCTGGGGGGCGCTCGCCTTCTCGCTGATACTGCTCCTTGTCTTCGTTCTGCGGGCGGAACGTCGGGTGGCCGAGTTGCAACCAGGCGCCATCGGCACCTGAGGTGTAGGCGATAAGCCGCTTCGGCAGCTGTGCAGCGAGCAGCGAGCTGGCGAATGCATCACTGCCACGAACAACGTGCGCATCTAAGACCCGCGCATTTGCGTCCCCGTTAGATAGCGCGGCGGTAATTCCCTCCCAGTCTGATCGCCGCGCAACGATCGGCACTGGCTTCACTGTCACGAAGAACGATGCCGCGTCGTCGACGTTGTCGTAGTGAAGAATCGCAGTAACTGCGTCCGCACCACCCTGTCGCCGATCCCAGGCCAATGTAACCGGCAGATCCGGTCGTTCGCGGCGATTTAGGGACCGAAAGATCCTATACAGTGCCCGCAGCAGCGAAGACTTGCCACTACCATTTACGCCAACTACAAAGTTCAGCGCGCCTTGCGAGGGAGGCTCAGCGACCGCGCGATATGGTCCTCGCGGCCGAAGACCACCGCGGTATCGGTGAGTGGTCCACAGCGCGGGAGATGGAGGTAACGCAGTCTCATGGCAGCGCGCGTTCTTTTTCCAGTTGGGCGGCGAGGCGCTCAAGCTCCCGGCCGCGCGAGTAGTCGCCGAGCTCACCTTCGTTGGCAAATGGTTCCGTACGAGGATCACCCAATTCGTCGGTTAGAGCCACCGCATTTTCGCCCTGAGGTAAGCGATACGCGTTGCCAAAGACGAATTCTCCGGTGTCCTCAGTTTGGAACTCGCGACTTACGGGGATAACGAGTCCCCGCGCAGCCAACACAGAGAGATGACCTTCGATAGCCTGCGGATTTCGGCGCAATGGGCCCTTCAGCAATTCGCTCAAGGACTCTGCAGAGAAATAGCGCGTGTGGCGCGCTGCGAGACTACGCTGCCGAACGCAAACCAGCAAATCGCGCTGTTCTTTGTTGAGGTCGGAATAAACGCCGTCGGTGGGCTGATTAATGACCGTCTCCAT
>JADJRU010000005.1 GCA_016712105.1 Ahniella sp. | reverse complement strand
TCGATCAATGCCGGCAAACAGATTGCGATCCAGACTCCGGTATTCACGGGGTTCAATACCGGCACGGTTGTCGATCCCAATAATCCGACCTCGGGACAGCAGCCTTTCCCGGGCAATGTCCAGTATCTCGAAACCGGCGTTTCATTGAGCGTTACGCCGCGTGTGAATCCAGGCGGGCTTGTCTATCTCGAGATCGAGCAGGAAGAAAGCACACCTGGCCCTCAGCTGGGCCAGTTCAGCGCTCCGCCAATCGATAAACGCACGATCCAGACCGAAATCGCCGTGCAGAGCGGTGAAACCGTGCTGCTGGGCGGGCTGATTCGGGAAAGAAAGGCCAAGGGTCGGAGTGGTATCCCGGGCATCGTGCGCGTGCCCCTGCTGGGTCGGTTGTTCGGAACAACCAACAATGACGTGGAGCGCCAGGAATTGCTGGTGATGATCACGCCCACGGTCATCGAGAATGCCGAATCGGCCCGTGACCTGACCAACGAATTCAAATATCGCTTCAAGGGTTTGAAGCCCCTGATGCGTAAAGTGGAACGCGAAGAACAGCGGATCCGCGAGCAATTTACCAAGGAGCGACAACAATGAAAAAGATTGAAAAGCTGGTGTTGGCCGGCGCCCTGGCGGCCCTGCTCGCCGGGTGTGGCGGACAGAACGTGAAGTCGGATTCGCCTGAAACTGCGGCCGAATCCCCGGCTGATGCCGCCGCCGCACCGGCTGAAGCTGAACCGCGGGTGTACCCGTCGGGCGCCAGCCGGTCGTTTCCGGACGGCGATCCGGTCGAGCCGGGCCCCAAGGGGCGCACCACGACCGACATCAAGCTGGCGACGCCGCACCAAGCCTCGCAGGACCTGAAGGAGCGCGCTCTGGAGCGCTGGGCGTTGCTGCTGAACAAGCGCGGCGTGGAAGCGTTTGACTACCTGAGCCCCGGTTACCGGAGCAACAAGAACGCTGAAACCTGGGCTGCAGAGATGGGCGCCCGGCCGATCACGTGGAAGGAATTGGGTGTTTCGACCGTGAACTGCGACACCGAAGACGCCTGTGAAGTCAGCCTGTGGAGCGAGTCGGAAGTGCGCCTTTCCGTGGCCATGGGCACCAATTCGGTGTTTGGCGGCCACATTGAGGAGTGGCTCCGGGTGGACGGCGTGTGGTATTACTTACCCAATCATTGAGATTCTGCGGAAAGGGGATTGCATTGACCCGTTCCTTTCCGTAGCATTAGACTTGCTGTTGCCTGTCATCCGGTCAGAAGCTTGTTGAAACAAGCCGATTCCGATGTACTCGCAAGCAATTTAGCCCTGTGGTCAATTTTAGGAGTGTTGTTATGAAAAAGAACGCCCTGACGAACGCGGTCATCGCGAGCATCGCCGGTGTGGCGGGCATCGCGAGCGTCGCCAACGCCGTGAACCTGAACCCCGATGGCCTCGGTGAAGTTCTCGTTTATCCGTACTACACCGTTAACGGTGGCAATACGACTCTGGTTTCCGTGGTCAACACCACTGGCGCCGGTAAAGCCGTAAAGGTCCGCTTTGTGGAAGGCAAGAACTCCCGCGAAGTGCTCGACTTCAACTTGTACCTGTCGCCGTACGACGTCTGGACTGGCTCCATCTTCGCTATCGACGCGACCGGCCCGGCCCACCTGCTGACGACCGACAACAGCTGTACCGCCCGCTGGTCAAGAACAACCCGGCCGGTGTGGTTGTGGGCGGCGCCCGCGCTATCCCTTTCCGTAACTTCCAATACGTGCTGGGCAACAACGACAGCGCCAACGATGACCTGGGTCGTACCCGTGAAGGCCATCTGGAAATGATCGAAATGGGCGAAGTTGAGAACATCACCCGCAACTCGCTGACGGCGATCACCCACGGTTCCGACGGCGTGCCGTCGAACTGCGGTCAGATCCGTACGGCTTGGACGGCTGGTGCAGCCAACAACTACTGGATCGGCAACAACGAAATCGACATCCTGCCCCCGACGGGCGGTCTGTTCGGTTCGGCCGGCATCATTGACGTCGCTTTCGGCGCCATGCTGTCGTACAACGCCGATGCAATCGATGGCTTCAGCTTCGAAGAACTGCACAACCCGCCGGGTTCCACGCTGCCTTCGCTGCGTGACGCCGAAACGGCTCTGGGTGTTGCCACGACGTTCGTGTTCAACAATGGCGCCCTGATCACGTCGTCCTACGCCGCTCCGGCGAACGGTATCGACGCGTCCAGCGCCGTGTTCATGCACGATGCGATCTACAACGAGTTCGTCACGGACGCGTCGATCGCTGCCAAGTCGGAATGGGTTGTCACCTTCCCGACGAAGCGCTTCTACGTTGACCAGGCGATCGTGGGCGCGACGGCTATCCGTCCGTTCACCCGCATCTTCCCGACGGGTGGTTCACAGGGTACGGCTCCGGTCGACATCCTGCTGACCGTGAAGAACCGCGAAGAAGGTCCGGTTGCTCAGTTCTGCGACAACCCGGAAGATCCGTCCTGCTTGGACTTCTCCCCGCTGCCGCCTGGCCAGACTGCAATCACCCCGCAGCTGCGCTTCGAAGCCAACGTCGTGACGATCAACGACTCGACGCCTTCGGCTTCGGACGTCCTGGGTTCCACGCTGACCTCCAACGTCAATGCCTCGAGCATCGGCGTGACGGACGGCTGGATGCGCATGGGCCTGTACGCAACGTCTGAACCGCTGCCGGGCTCGACGCTCATCACGCAACACGTGATGCGCATCGACACCGCTGGTGGCGAACAGTACCTCGGTCTGCCGACCACTGGCTTCTGGGCTTCGCGTTTCACCAACGCGTCGGCTCAGCCTGGCCTGCTGGCGACCTACTCGGGTCTGTGGAAGCACAAGGGTTCCCGTCTCTGCTCGGGTTCCTGCCTGTAATCCACCCCCCGGTGGAAGTATGAAAGAGGCCCCCGCTTGCGGGGGCCTTTTTTTTAGGGATGTGCGACTGCACCGACCCTGGCAACATCCAATAACCATAACAAAGCATTAACGTCGGCACGCCTACGCTTGCCGGTCATTACTCTCAGGAGTAATGTTTCGGAGTGAACACCAAAAATGAGGACTAAAAAAATGAAAAAGCTCAAGTATCTGGCCGGCGCTCTGCTCGGCCTGTCGTCGTTGGCGCAAGCCGGCGACCTGGTGCTGAATCTGGGCGGTAGCAGCACCTACCGGATCCCACTCAGCAGTTCCACAAACATCAGCATCAGCCCGGTGACGGGCGATGTGACGGCCCGGCCTCTCAACACCGCCGGTACGTCAGGCGATGGTTGGTGTCCAGCTGGCGGCGGCGGTGGTACGGCTCCGTCCTTCACATCAAACCTGTCGGCAACGATCGTCAGTCTCCCATTCGGTGGCGGCAGTACGTCGTTGAGTTGGACGGTGACGGGTTCGCCCACGCCGACCTGCACGAACACCGGTTCGTCCTATCCGCAAGGCGTCACATCTGTCGCCAACTGGAATAGTTCGCTGCCGCTGTCGAGCACCGGAACCACTCTCAGTCTGACCACGAGCGGAACCTATACCTTTGCGATCAGCTGCACGAATACTGGCGGCACCACCAACCGACAAGTGTCGGTCACAGTGGCCGACCAAGGCGGTAACCCGAGTTGTGTTGGCCACGAGCCACCAGCCGGCATGAGCCAAATGAACTCGTTCGTGAACAATGCCAGCACGCGTGCTGCGGGTAACCAGGAATGGGCTTCGGGCACCACACTGAATACCAATCGTTGGAAGCCGGATCCGGTCAGCCCGCCGAACAGCGTGGCCCCGCTGCGTTCCGTGATCGGTCGCTTCGGTTATCAGACGGGCGATACCGCACTGATTCCGATTCCGAGCAGCCAGTACGTCGCTTTCGAGTTCAATACCGCGGGCGCTCCGAGCAACCGTGCCGGTACCGTGTCGTGGGAACAGCCGGGCGAAAACGCCGCGCCGCTGTTTGCAACGATCTCTCCGTGCAAAGGTGATCCGAATCCAGACGAAGCCAAGTGCAAGAGTGTTCACAACGGCGCAGCCGGTCTGGGTGACGTTCGAGCGACTCCGGAGTACATGGTGTCCACTGACTGCCGGTACCACGTATTACCTCAACGTGTTCTTCCGTAACCCGGACAATCTCCAATCCAGTGATTGCACCGCGGGAACTTGTTGGTGGTTGGTGACTCAAAGCTGCCAGCAAGGCTGCGAAGCCGATCCACTGACGAGGTAATTGATGAAGCAATTGGTAGTAGTGACCGCACTGCTTTGGCGAGTGCGGTTTTCCCGTGTCGGCTGAAAACAAGCCGGCCACCGCGGCCACGGTCGCCACGTCCGCGAAGCCGGTCGTCAAGAATGAACGAGGCGCTGCGCTCGATCTTCTCGACATCGATGCGCATCTGGCCACCATTCCAGCCGAAGCGCGCGCCGGGGTGATGAACGATCCCGACCGGATCGACCAGATCCTCAATCAGCTCCTGATCCTGCGCCAATCATCCATGGAAGCGCGGGAAATGGGCCTGGACAAGGATCCGGTGATTGCACGGGAAATGCAGATTGCCGGCGAGCGTGTGCTGTTCCGGTATCGCATGGAAAAGCTCAAGGCCGATATCCAGTTTCCGGACTTCGAGCTTCAGGCGAAGGAGCAGTACGCTGCCAAGCGCGCTGAATACATGACGCCTGAATTGGTGGATGTGTCGCACATCCTGCTGATGCCCCGCCACGACCGCAGCGAAGATCAGTTGCTCGAAGAGGCGAAGTCCATCCGCAAGAAGTTGATGAAGAATCCAGCCAAGTTCGCCGATCTGGCGAAGAAGTACTCAGACGATGAAGCCTCTGCCGGAACCGGTGGTCGCCTCAACATGACCCCGGTTGCGAACTTCGTCGAAGACTTTGCGGCAGCCACCGCCAAGATGAAGACGGAAGGCGAAATCTCCGACGTGGTCAAGAGTTCGTTCGGGTACCACATCATTCAGTTCCATGGGCGAAAAGCCGCAGAGTTGAAACCCTTCGATGACGTCAAGGACGGCATCATCGTGAACCTCAAGGCTGAATTGGCTCGAAGTGTTCAAAGTGATTACGTGCAGAACATGCGGTCGCTGAAAATCGAGGCCGATCCGGAAGCCATTGCCAGCCTGCGCACACGATACGGTGATCTGCCGGTCGCACCGCCCAAGGAAGAGCGGACGCCGGAAGCCGTGGACGCAGCCAAGCAAGAAGCCAAGCAAGACGCCAAGCAGTAAGATCGCAGCACAGCGGACGGGTTGAACCACCGTCCGCTGTCGCCAACGCGCCGTGACACCGGCCGTTTGCCGCCGGTGATGCAGAAAGCCCGGTGCCCGACGTCACCTGCGCCGTGGCAAACTCCGCAGACCGACCTCCAGCGAAGCTTCCCACTCATGTTGACCCGTATTCTGTTCGTGCTGATTGCCTGCGCGCTGGCGAACCACGCCAACGCTGTCACCTGCAACTTCGACTACCAGATCACCTTGCCGACGGGCGGCGTCGGTGTCCGACAATCGACACCGCCGATCGGCGTTTCATCATCTGGTATCCCTCTGAAGTCAGCCAGTTCGTCCAGATGACCGACGAACGCGAGCCCGGTCGACTGAACTTCCGCGACTACCTCTGGTTGGTGAAATTCGGCGAGGGATTCAACGACGCCGATCTCGGCGACCGCTCGGTCTATCTCAATACCCAGTTCAGCACCTGGTACGAGCGCGGCGCCACCGAAGTGTCCGTGATCCACATGGTCTCGGCGAGTATGCATGGCCGGCTCGGCGCCAAACCCGTCGAAGCAAAAGGAATCGTGTTCGGTGTGGTGGATCCGGTGCTGGCAGAAACACTCGCAGGCCTCGGTTTGATGGTCGTGAATCTGAATCAAGGCATCCTCGAACCCCAATCGTCCCCGCTTGGTGAAGCGTTGCCCGCAGTGATCCAAACCATTGCCGACACGATTCCCGGGTACGCCGAACTGCCGAAAGCGTGGCTGACCACCTCGCCGCAATCACTGGAAGAGTTGGCCGTGATCGACACCTTGATCGATCCGAAGGCCATTGTGCTGATGAACGAAGTCCAGGGCAAAGCCAAAACCGTCAAGACCGATGCCGAAGTGCTGGCTTTCTACAGCGCAGATCTGAGCAAGGAGTCACGCGCTGCGATGAAGGCGATTGTTTCCCCGAAGCCAAAGTTTGCCTATTTCCCGGAGTTCGAAACCGCGCTCACAGCCTTGGCGCCCTACGAAGCATGCGCCCGAAAGGCCTACGCCAAGGAAATCTTCCAGGGACTGCATCTCCACAAACGACGCATTGCCGCACGCGCGACGTTGCTCAACCACCTGCGCGACGCAATGGGCGTGGAGCTGGAATTGACTGGCACCGACAAGCCCAACCCCGCGCTGATCGCGGAAGTGGGTCTACGTACAGACAAGACGCCAAAACGCTGATCACCGGCTGAGCAGAAATCGCCGTGTTTGCCTAAACGCAAACCAACCCTCCGCGAACAACGGGAGGGATGTTGCCGATACGAAACTCCATCGCTTCGTTGCTGAAGCGGTGTTGGCCGCGAATGCGACGCTGTTCGTCCCGTGCGAGCCCTCAAACGACGTCCCGCGCCCGGATACTCGCGCGGGGATGACAAGCGGAGAGGCTGGCGAAAACAGGCGTCTGAACACTCGCGCCCCACCACAAGGTCGTCATTCCCGCGCAAGCGGGAAACCACTCGGGTGCCGCACGAACCAAACCGGGTCGCAACGAGTGAATCCCTGCTTGCGAGGGGATGACAAGCGGAGAGGCTGGCGAAGACAGGCGTCTGAACACTCGCGCCCCACCACCAGGTCGTCATTCCCGCGAAAGCGGGAAACCACTCGGGTGCCGCACGAACCAAACCGGGTCGCAACGAGTGGATCCCCGCTCGCGCGGGGATGACAAGCGGAGAGGCTGGCGAAGACAGGCGTTCTGAACACTGGCCCCACCACCAGGTCGTCATTCCCGCGAAAGCGGGAAACCACTCGGGTGCCGCACGAACCAAACCGGGTCACAACGAGTGAATCCCCGCTCGCGCGGGGATGACAAGCGGAGAGGCTGGCGAAGACAGGCGTCTGAACACTCGCGCCCCACCAAAAGGTCGTCATTCCCCCGAAAGCCGGCAACCACTCGGGGGCCGCCCGCACCAAACCGGGTCACCAAACGAGTGAATCTGGCTCGCGCGGGGATGACAAGCGGAGAGGCTGGGCGAAGACAGGCTTCGAACACTGGCGCCCCACCATAGGTCGTCATTCCCGCGCAAGCGGGAAACCACTCGGGTGCCGCACGAACCAAACCGGGTCGCAACGAGTGAATCCCCGCTCGCGCGGGGATGACAAGCGGAGAGGCTGGCGAAAACAGGCTTCTGAACACTCGCGCCCCACCACCAGGTCGTCATTCCCGCGAAAGCGGGAAACCACTCGGGTGCCGCACGAACCAAACCGGGTCACAACGAGTGAATCCCCGCTCGCGCGGGGATGACAAGCGGAGAGGCTGGCGAAGACAGGCTTCTGAACACTCGCGCCCCACCACCAGGTCGTCATTCCCGCGAAAGCGGGAAACCACTCGGGTGCCGCACGAACCAAACCGGGTCGCAACGAGTGAATCCCCGCTCGCGCGGGGATGACAAGCGGAGAGGGAGCGACCGAGAGTACGAACAGTTGCTTGGCAGCTGCCGGTCCCGGGGAAGGTTCGGGACAGGGCCAGCCAAACACTTCGCCCCACATACACTGGGATCAGCGGTCAATCGCACGCCAGCCGATATCGCCTCGATGGTGTTCACCGGGCCAACTGATCAAACCCGCGGCCGCATAAGCGGTGGCCGCTGCGTCACGAACGTTGCGCCCCAGTGCACATACCGTCAGCACGCGACCGCCAGCGGTCAACACACGAGAATCCGCGTCCAGACGTGTGCCGGCATGGAAAACCTTCGTGCCGGCTGGAAACGCCGCAGACAGGCCTTCGATCGGATCTCCTGAGCGCGGTGTGGCCGGATAGTGTTCTGCTGCCATCACCACACCCAACGCCGGTTCGGGAACCCAGGCGAGGTCCTGGGTATCAAGACGGCCGTCGATCCCTGCCTCGATCGCCACACTGAAATCACTCGACATCCGCATCAGGATGACCTGGGTTTCCGGGTCGCCCATTCGGGCGTTGAATTCGATCACCTTGGCGCGACCCCGGCTGTCGATCATCAGACCGGCATACAGGAACCCGGTGAACGGGACACCGTCGGCAGCCATTCCCGAAACAGTGGGCCCGATGATGTCGCGCATCACATGCATAAACACCTCGTCGGTGACCACCGGCGCAGGCGAGTAAGCGCCCATGCCGCCGGTATTCGGACCCTGGTCACCGTCAAATACGCGCTTGTGATCCTGTGATGTCGCCATCGGCAGTGCGGTGCGGCCGTCTACCATACAAATGAAGCTCGCTTCTTCGCCTTCGAGGAATTCCTCGATCACCACTTTGGCGCCGGCGTCACCGAGTGAATTCCCGCTCAGCATGTCGATCACTGCGGCCTCGGCCTCAGGCAACGTCAACGCGACCACGACGCCTTTGCCTGCCGCCAGGCCGTCGGCCTTGATGACAATCGGCGCACCCTGATGACGCAGATACGCCAGCGCCTCGGCGACGTCCGTGAAGACAGCGTAGGCGGCCGTGGGAATCCCATGCCGTGCGAGGAACGCCTTGGTGAACGCCTTGCTCGATTCCAGCTGTGCTGCCGCGCGAGTCGGGCCAAACACAGGCAAGCCCTCTGTCCGGAAGCGGTCAACCAATCCCCGCGCCAAAGGGCCTTCAGGACCGACGAGCGTCCAAGCCACGCCCTCGTCTCGAACCAGTGCCACCAAACCATCGAGATCCAGCGCTTCCACCGCAACGTTCCGGCACTTTGCCTCCGTCGCAGTCCCGGCATTCCCCGGTGCCACCAACACTTCAGCCACCCGCGGCGATTGCGCCAGTCGCCAAGCCATGGCGTGCTCGCGCCCGCCCGAACCGATCACCAGAACCTTCATGAACAACCTCTCAAGACATCAGACAGGGGGCAGGGGCAGGTCAACCTGCTGCGGTTCGATGCGGGCATCGTCCCCGCGCGTCAGCCGCTTGAACTCGGCTCGGCTGACCGATACATACCGATCATTGCCGCCGATCTCGACCTGCGCGCCTTCGGTCAACGCTCGCCCATGCGCGTCAACGCGCACGACCATCGTTGCCTTCCGGCCGGTATGGCAGATCGTCTTGATCTCCTGGAACGAATCCGCCCAGGCGAGCAGGTAGCGCGATCCCTCGAACAACTCGCCGCGAAAATCCGTGCGCAGCCCGTAGGCCAGAACCGGAACGTTCAGCTCATCGACAATATCGGTGAGTTGCCAGACTTGATCCTTGCTCAGGAACTGCGCCTCGTCGACCAGCACACAATGCACCTCGCCCTGTTCGGCAATGTCATCACGAACCAGTCTGACGAGATTTTCGCCCGCGTCGAAAATATGCCCGCGAGCCTTCAGTCCGATCCGTGATTGCACGAGCCCGATACCGAAACGATTGTCGAGCTTCGGCGTCAGGATCAGCGTACGCATGCCGCGCTCGTGATAGTTGTGCGCGCTCTGGAGCAGGGTGGTGGTCTTCCCGGCGTTCATCGCCGAGTAGTAGAAATAAAGCTTTGCCATGGTCGGGGGCGCTCAGCGCTGGGCTGAAAACGCTTCGGCGAAAAACTCGTTCATCATCCGGAAACTGCGTTTCGCGGCGCGCTCGTTATAGAGGCAGCCTGGCGAATTGGCATCGGGCTCGGCAAAACAATGCACCGCGCCGCCAAAGTTGACGAACTGGAAATCCGCACCCGCGGCCTGCATTTCCTTCGTGAATGCGTTGATCTGCTCGGCAGGGACATAAGTGTCGTCCGCGCCGTTCAGTGCCAGCACACGCGTGCCAATCTTGCCTGCCGGAAACTTGGGGTCCGCGCCCAGGTTGCCGTGGAACGACACCACCCCTGCGATATCCGTCCCGTCGCGGGCGAGTTCCAGCACGGTGGCACCGCCAAAGCAGAAGCCGATGGCACCGAGTCGGGCCGTATCGACATTCAAGTCCGAAGCGCGCTCCTTGAACGCAGCCAGAGCCGCCTGCGCCCGTGCGCGCAACACGCCCCGATCCGCGAACATGGCCATCGCCGCCTTGCCAGCGTCGTCGGCGTTGGCAGGCCGAGTGTCCGCTCCGTAGACGTCTGCCACGAAGACCACGTAGTCCTTGCCGGCAATTGCCTGAGCCTTGACCAACGAAGACTCGTTCACGCCAAACCAATTCGGCACCATCAGCAACCCGGGCCTCGCCGACGTCACCGAATCGTCATACACCACCGCACCGACCATCTCGGTGCCATCGAGCGAATAAGACACTGGATCGACCCGCGGCTCAGCACGAAGCGGAAAGGCCGCGACCAAAAGGGCAAGGACAACGACAGGTATCAGACGCATGGCGGAAGCTCCAATCAGGACTTCCAAGCATAACCCCAGCAGGGACAGGACGCAGCCCGCACGCACACATCAATCGCCCGATGATATTCTCGCGGGCCATCCAAATCAGACCGGGAACCCCCATCATGAAGCGTCATCTCCTGCCTTTGTCCCTTGGCCTGCTGTTGAGCCTGCCTGCATTTGCCGCCACGCCGGAAGAAGACGCCATCGAACGTCGTCACGCCGCGTTCGAACTCATCGCGTTCAACACGTCGGTGATGGGTGGCATGGTCCGCGAAAAAGCGCCGTTCGACCAGGCTGAGTTCAAGAAACGCGCACTCAACGTCGCGTTTCTGGCCCCCATGCTCGAAGAGCATTTCCCGGCGGGTTCCGACAAGGGTGGTACCGATGCCCTGCCGGCGATCTGGGAAAACAAGGCCGATTTCGATGCCAAGATGAAGTCGTTCCAGAACCAGGCCAACTTGTTGTACCGGGCTTCCAAGACCGGCACGCTCGACACGCTCAAGCCTGAATTCGGCAAGCTCATCGACGAGTGCAAGGCCTGCCACGACAAGTACAAGGCTGACTAAGGCACTTCATGAGCACACCCCGAAACAATCAAACGCCGGCCTCGCAGAGAGAACAGTCCGGGCTGAGTCCGTTGTCGACGCTGATCTTCTCGTCGCGATGGTTGCAGCTGCCACTGTATCTTGGGTTGATCGTTGCCCAGGGTGTGTACGTCATCCTGTTCCTGAAGGATCTCTGGCACCTCACCACACACGTCATGTCGTTCGGCGAGCAGGAGATCATGCTCGTCGTGCTTGGCCTGATCGACGTGGTGATGATCTCGAACCTGTTGGTGATGGTCATTGTCGGTGGTTACGAGACTTTTGTGTCCCGGCTTCGCCTGCAGGGTCACCCGGATCAGCCGGAATGGCTTTCGCATGTCAACGCGGCCGTGCTGAAGGTCAAGCTCGCCACCGCCATCATCGGCATCAGTTCGATCCATCTGCTCAAGACCTTCATCGAAGCAGGCTCCATCGGTATGCCCGGTGCCAAGACCACCTGGGATGCCGTGGTGTTGCAGACGATCATCCACTCGGTGTTCATCCTGTCCGCTGTGGGCATCGCCTGGATCGATCGGCTCATGGTTCCGCCGGGCAAACCACGCGTTTTACCGACCACTGAAGAACGGCCATGTGTCGTTCTTCAGCAGCAAACAAAGCCTCCCCATCGGGGCTGACCCAACTGTCATCTCACAACCTGACAGTCATCACTTCGCCCGCCGCCGGTTCGCCCACTAGAGTGGGCACCTGTCGAGGCTGCAGTGATGCAGGGTCGAGCAGGCGCCAAGGACGGCGCAGTCCCAAAAACAGCAATCGGATCGCAGTGAACTGGCCAGGTGCGGTCCGCCCTGGCTGCACGCTACGCAGACCGATGACCGGCCAAGTGCCCGAACGAGGAACCACCATGTCCCATCCCCATTCGTGCGCCGGCGTGCGCTCGGTCAAGACACATCGGCCCCGCGCCACGGCGGTCGCAATCGCGCTGATGTGCGCATTGGTGGCCGGCCCGTCGGCACAGGCGGCGCATCGCATCGGCACGCTTGAGTTCAGCACGTGTGACCTCGAGAACAAACGCGCCAGCGACGTGCTCGAAGCGGAATGTGCCACGCTTCAGGTGCCCGAGAACTATGCTGAACCGGACGGCCGGAAAATCACCCTTCGCATCGGACTGGCCAAGTCCCAGGCGGCAGAGGCCGAGCCCGATCCCGTGTTGTTTCTTGCCGGTGGCCCAGGTCAGTCGGCTGTCGACAGTTATCCGATGTTGGCGCCGGCATTCGTCAGACTGCGGGAAAACCGACACGTCATCCTGATCGACCAACGCGGCACCGGCCAATCGAACACGCTGAAGTGTGAATCCCCTGAAGGCGATTCGGCCTTCACCCCGGAAGATGAAAGCATCGAAGCACAAACCAGATTCGCGCGGCAGTGTGCCGAACAACTGAGCACGACGGCGGACGTCCGCCAGTACACCACGTCGGTCGCCGTGCGCGATTTCGAGGAAGTGCGCAAAGCGCTTGGCGCGCCGCAATGGAACCTGCTCGGTGGCTCCTACGGCACACGCGCGGCCCAGGTCTACGCGAAGAACTTCCCGGCCTCGATCCGCAGCCAGATACTCGATGGCGTTGTCCCGGCGGAGCATCGGCTCGTTTCCGCGCATGCGCGCAATCTCGAGCAGGCGCTGCAGGGTATCTTCAAGCGCTGTCGTGAAGCCCCGGAATGTTTCAAGCGCTTCGGCGACCCGGAAGCGGCCCTCGAACAGCTCAAGGCCGAACTCCGTCGCTCGCCGCGTGAGGTGACCTACCGCGACGCCAAAAGCGGCGAAAGCAAAACCGAAATGCTGACTTACGGCCATCTGGTCGGCCTCGTCCGGTTGTTCGCCTACGCACCCGAAACCGCGGCGTTGCTGCCCCTGGCGCTCGACGAAGCGATCAAGGGTCGCGCCGACCTGCTGATGGCGCAGTCCGCCCTCGCCACCGGCGACCTCGGCGAAAGCATCATGCACGGGATGCAACTGTCGGTCATCTGCTCGGAAGACATGCTCGACGTACAAGTTGATCCGCTCGATGAGAAATCCCTGTTGGGCACCGATTTTGTCCGGTTCAGCAAGGCGCAGTGCGAGGGCTGGCCAAAGGGCGATCGCCCGGCCGATTTCCATGCACCGATGAAGTCCGACATTCCGACACTGCTGATGTCCGGCGAATTTGATCCGGTGACGCCGCCATCGTTCGGTGAGCAAGCGGCCAAAGGTTATAGCCGCGGCCGGCATCTGGTGGTCAAGGGGCGTGGTCATATCGTCATCGGGCAAGGTTGTATGCCACGCCTGGCAGCCGAATTTGTCCGCGATCTGGATCCGGCAAAGCTCGACACAAAATGCCTGGACGGATTCACCTCCGTACCGGCTTTCCTGAACGCGAACGGCTGGACGCCCTGAGGAACCCGCCATGATCGAAGTGAATGACCTACACAAGGCGTTTGGCGAGGTGCGGGCCGTGGATGGTGTGAGTTTCACCGCACACGATGGCCAGATCACCGGCTTGCTCGGACCGAATGGTGCCGGCAAGACCACGACCTTGCGCATGCTGTACACCTTGATGCGCCCCGACAAGGGTCGGGTGCTCGTCGACGGACGTGACGCTGCGGTCGAGACCGTAGCGGTTCGGAAAAGTCTGGGTGTCCTGCCGGATGCGCGAGGGCTGTACAAGCGCCTCACTGCGCGCGAAAACATCCGTTATTTCGCCGACCTCCAAGGTGTCCCGGAAGCCGAAGCACGGCCGCGCGAGCAACGCCTGATCGACGCACTCGGCATGGCCGATATCGCCGAACGGCGGACCGAGGGTTTCTCGCAAGGTCAACGCGTGAAGACTGCGATTGCGCGCGCGCTGATCCACGATCCGCGTAACGTGCTGCTCGACGAACCGACGAACGGCCTCGACGTGATGTCGACTCGAGCCATGCGCGGTTTCCTTCAGCAACTCAAGGCAGAAGGGCGATGTGTGCTGTTTTCCAGCCACATCATGCAGGAGGTCGCGCTGTTGTGTGACCGCATCGTGGTGATCGCCAAGGGCCATGTGGTTGCCCAGGGCACGCCTGATCAACTGCGCGCACAAACCGGGGAGAGCAACCTTGAGGATGCTTTCGTCAAAGTCATCGGTACCGACGAGGGGTTGTTCGGATGAAATCGCCTGTCTACACGATCTTCTACAAAGAACTGCTCGAGAATTTCCGTGACCGCAAGACGGTCATGAACGCGTTGATCATCGGGCCGCTGATTGGTCCGCTGATTCTGGCGCTGATCCTGTCGACGGTGATCAGCCGCGAAACCAAACGCGCCGAGAAGCCGCTGGAGCTGCCGGTGATCGGCGCCGAACATGCGCCGACGTTGATCAACTTCCTGCGCACTCAGAACGTCGAGATTCAGCCAGGTCCCAAAGACCCGATCGCCGCCGTCAAGGCGCAGGATCACAACGTCGTGATGCGTCTCGACGCCGAATTCGGCAAAGCCTTCCAGGCCGGTGATCCGGCCCCAGTGGAACTGATTTACGACTCCTCTCAACGCGATGGCGAATCCGACCAGCAGCGGATTACCAGTATTCTCGATCGGTACGGTCGTACCGTCGGTGCGATGCGCCTCGTCGCGCGCGGGGTCCATCCCGGCCTCATCAATCCGATCGCCACGGTCGATCGCGACCAGGCCAGCCCGGAAGCGCGTGGTGCCATGATCCTCGGGTTCCTGCCGTATGTGCTGGTCCTGGGTGCGTTCATGGGTGGCATGTATCTGGCCATCGATACGACTGCCGGTGAGCGTGAGCGGCAATCGCTCGAACCGCTGCTGGCGAATCCGGTGCCACGCTGGCAGATCATGGCCGGCAAGCTCCTCGCCACATCCGCGTTCGCGATCGGCTCATTGGTCGTCACGCTCGTGGCGTTCGCGGTGATCATGCCCATGTTGCCGCTCAAACAACTGGGCTTCAAGTTCAACTTCGGCATCGTCGTGTTCCTGCAGATGCTGGTGGCGCTCGGCCCGGTCGTGCTGCTGGCGTCCGCCGTGCAGACCTCGATCGCGGCCTATGCAAAGAGCTTCCGCGAAGCGCAGAGTTGGCTCGGCCTGCTCAACATCATCCCGGCGATTCCGTCGATGATCCTGATGGTCGTGCCGACCAAGCCGGTGCTGTGGATGTTCGCCGTGCCGCTGCTCGGTCAACACCATGCGGTGATGAAGCTCGTGCGCAACGAGACGATCACCAACATGGAGTGGGGCGTGCTGATGGGCAGTGGCCTGCTGCTGGCGTTGATCGTCAGCTGGATCGCCGCGCGCATCTACAACCGCGAGAACCTGGCGATTTCGGCGTAAACGGAATGGCGCGCAATGGAACCTCTGAACAAGTTCAGAGGTTCCTGCGGTGCATCGCTGCATCACACGGAACCCTTGAATTGCTCAGAGGTTCCCTAGACCTGCAAGCTTCTCGTGAAGCAGGTCAGCGGGGCCGTAGGTAAACTGGTTTCGCACGCGCCTCCGGACCAAGAGTCCCAATGCGACCAGTTGGGCTAGATCGCTCCTTGCGGTAACGATGGTGACTCCGTGAGATCGGCCGTGAGAATCGTGGGTATACACCGCGGATTGGTGCCTCAGCGCATGCCCCAGCAAAGCCAGTTGCCGCCCGTTGAACCGCGAGGCATTCGCGCCGATCAGCCGGGTTTCGTCGAGCTGCTTTTTCTTGCGCGCCACGTAAGCCTCAAAATCCGCGATGGCTACGTCGAACACGTTCAATTGGTGCAGAACGAAATATGTCGCGTCCTGTTCGTCCGTCTCCGCGTGGAGAAAAGCTTCGACGTAGGCCACGCGGTGATCGAGCAACGGGCGGAGATAGACAAGAACCGGTCAGCCATACCGCGGCCAACATCGACCAATAGAACAGGGCGCGCGCTGTTCGCCCGTTCCCATCGCCGAAAGGATGAATGAATCCAAGCTGAAAATGCAGCAGGATCGATCGGATGATCGGGTGCAGGTAGCGATTGCCGACAATATCGTCGTCGTTCGCAAACGCGACCAACTGCGCCATTCGTTCCGGCAACTCCTTTGCAGGTGGGGGTTTATGCAGCACAGTCTGCGACAGTGCATCCCAAACCACGATTCGCTCGTCGGCTTCCGTCTGAAACCTGCCGGCCTGATCTGGGATGGCCAACGTGCCGTCTACCAGGATGGAGTGAACCTCCAGGATCCCTTCAAGGGTCAACGGGTGCTTGGCCAGATCCCGGATGCGCATCATTGCCCGGTGGTTGTTGGCAATCATGCGTTCATGGACGTCGGCCGGATTCCTGCCGGTGCGGAGCATGTCCTTTGCGATCTCGCGTGTGCTGACCGCGCCCTCGAATACGCTGGAGTGAATAGCTTCCTCCATCAATGAACTCGACACGTAACGACCCCGCGTATCGTCGTCGATCGGCAAGGAATGATGGCTGATGTGGCCTCCCAGCATTCGGTCGAGCCTGGCGAGGCCTGCATCGATTGCCGCGGTGCGCGTCACTTTCGCGACGGTGTCTCCGAACCCTCGCAAAGCCGGATAACTTGCAGCGCTTTGTTGCCGCGAAAGCTTATGCGCAAACCACCAGTCCTCGTTGCTTGCGGGTGCCGGTGGTCGACGATGACGAAGTTCCTCCCAATGAAAAAGGGATCGTCACGTACAGCAGGCCAAAGACGAGCAATCTGGGCCAGCTTTTCCGCATTGGTCCAGATCAGCAGGAGTTTTGGGGTTGGATGGGGGTCCCCGTCTTTAAATTCTGCAGGAATTTAAAGGAAACTTAGGTAAAACCCGACCGCCTAACTATATGATTTATATGAAAACGTTCCGTTAAACGGCCGGCCAATTGGCGGGCTGGCCATCCGTGGCGGGCACCAACAGCTTTCTCTTCCACAGGCTGTTAGCACCCACCCCGTCCGTGTTCCGGTTACGCGGCTTGCTGCAAAGCCTGCTTGCTCCCCCGAATCGCGGCGAGCAACTCGTCGCGTCGCTTCAATGCCTTCTCGACGTGCGCTTCCTTGACGTGGCCATAGCCGCGAATGTGTTCCGGTACTTCGGCCAGCGCAACAGCTTGGTCGATGGTTGACGCATCAAGTTTGCCGAGTGCTTCGTCGATGTGCGCAAAATATTCGGCGATCAGGCGGCGTTCCATGCGGCGTTCTTCAGTGCGACCGAACACGTCGAGCCAGCTGCCGCGGAAGCGGCGCGCCCAGGCCATCACCTTGAAGGCCTTGAAGACCCAAGGGCCATACTCGGCTTTCACCAGGTGGCCGTCGGCATCCTTCTTCGCGAGCAGGGGCGGTGCCAGGTTGAAGTGCACCTTGAAGTCGCCATCGAAGGTTTCGCGGATGCGCTTTTCGAAATCGCCGGTGGTGTACAACCGCGCGACTTCGTACTCATCCTTGTACGCCATCAACTTGAATGCGTATCGGGCGACTGCGTTCGCAAGCTTGTCGGAGCCGAGTTTGGCTGTTTCGGCGTCGCGAACCTTGTTGACGAAGTCGACGTAACGACGGGCATACGCCTCGTTCTGGTATTCCGTCAGGAACTTGGCACGCAGCGACACTGCCTCGTCGAGGTTTCCGGCCAGCGGACCGAAGCCTTCGAACGCGGCGCTTGTGGCGAGCGTGTCCGGCATGGTCGTGAATTCGGCTGCAGCCGGCTTGCTCTTTTCACCAGCTGCCTTGCGAACCGCTGCCGGATCGTGGGCCGCCAGACGACCCCAATTGAATGCAGCCACGTTCATCTTGACGGCAGCGCCGTTCAATTCGATCGCCCGCATCAGGGATTCGAGCTGCACCGGCACCCAGCCCTTCTGCCAGGCATAACCCAGCATGAACGTATTGGTACCGATGGAGTCGCCGAGCAAGATGTTGGCGATGTCGGTCGCTTCAATCTGTTCCGGATCACGGCCGGCCAATGCTGTCTTCACGGCGCGCACGATGCCGTCGCTCGGAAACTGCATGTCGGTGTTGCGCGTGAACGTGCCCGGCATGGCTTCGTAGGTATTCAACACGACATGGGTACGGTCGGCGCGGATTTTCGACAGGGCCCAGTAGTCGTTGACCACAACCATGTCACAACCCAGCACCAGGTCCGCTTCGCCTGCGGCAATACGAACCGCGTGGATGTCGGCCGGCGTGTTCGCAACACGCACGTGTGTGGTCACGGCGCCGCCCTTCTGCGCCAGACCGGTCTGATCCAGCACCGAGGTGCCCTTGCCTTCGAGATGTGCCGCCATGCCGATCAAGGCGCCGATCGTGACGACACCCGTGCCGCCAATTCCAGTCACCAGGATGTTCCAGGGTTGGTCCAGCGATCCGGAGATCACCGGCATCGGCAGGGTATTTGCGTCCAGCGTATTGCTGCTGGCTTTGCGCTTCTTGAGTCCGCCGCCCTGGATCGTGACGAAACTCGGGCAGAAGCCCTTCACGCACGAGAAGTCCTTGTTGCAGTTCGACTGGTCGATCTCGCGCTTGCGGCCGAATTCGGTTTCCAGCGGCAGCACGGAGACGCAGTTCGACTTGACACCGCAGTCGCCACAGCCTTCGCACACGGCCGGATTGATGAACGTACGCTTGGCCGGGTCGACCATCTTGCCGCGTTTGCGACGACGACGTTTCTCGGCGGCGCAGGTCTGGTCGTAAATCAGGACGCTGACGCCCTCGACTTTGCTGAGGCGCTTCTGTACGGCATCCAGCTGGTCGCGATCGACGAACTCAACCCCCGACGGGAACAGGTCACGGCGCCACCATTTGCTGATGTCGTCGCTCATGACGACGATCGTGTGCACACCCTCGGCGCTGACTTGGCGGGCAATGTCGGGAACAGTCAAAGTGCCGTCCACCGGCTGACCACCCGTCATCGCCACGGCGTCGTTGACGAGGATCTTGTAGGTGATGTTCACGCCGGCGGCGATCGCCTGGCGAATGGCCAGTGAGCCTGAGTGGAAATACGTGCCGTCACCCAGATTCTGGAAGACATGCTTCTCGCTGGTGAACGGCGCCTGGCCACACCACGTGGCGCCTTCGCCGCCCATCTGCGTGAACGTGTCGGTCTTGCGGTCCATCCAGGTCACCATGTAATGGCAACCGATTCCGCCCAGTGCGCGACTGCCTTCCGGCACCACCGTCGAGGAATTGTGCGGACAGCCCGAGCAGTAATGGGCGGCGCGCGGGAAATTGGCACGCGGCAGCGCGAGTTCCTTTTCCTTGTCGGCAATCCACTTCAGGCGTGATTCGATCAGGTCGGACGTGAAGAATCGAGCGAGGCGCTTCGCGATCACGCGTGCGATCCGGGCCGGCGTCAGTTCCGACGTCGAGGGCAGAATCCAGTTTTCTTCTTCGTCGTACTTGCCGACGATGGACGGACGCGTGGCGTGGTCCCAGTTGTACATGGCTTCCTTCATCTGCGATTCGAGGAAGCTGCGCTTTTCCTCGACCACGATGATGTCTTCCAGGCCGCGCGCGAAGTCGCGAATGCCGATCGGCTCAAGCGGCCAGGTCATGCCGACCTTGTAGACGCGGATGCCGATCTCGGCCAGCTTCCTGGTCGATGCCGAGGTACTCGAGCGCCTGCAGCACGTCGAGATAACTTTTGCCGGTGGTGACGATGCCCAGGCGGGCCTTCGGCGCATCAATCACCACCTTGTCGATGCGGTTCGCTCGCGCAAACGCAAACGCCGCTTGGGTGGCGTACTGGTGCAGGCGCATTTCCTGGTCGAGCGGCGGATCCGGCCAGCGGATGTTGAGACCGCCCACCGGCATCGTGAAATCTTCCGGCAGGATGATGTCCAGCTGGTGCGGATTCACATCGACGGATCCCGAAGACTCGACGGTTTCGGCAATCGTCTTGAAGCCGACCCAGCGACCCGTGTACCGGCTCATCGCCCAGCCCAGCAGGCCCATGTCGAGGATGTCCTGTACACCCGCCGGATTCAGGATCGGCATGTACGCCGAAACGAACTCGTGTTCGGACCCGTGCGGCAGCGTGGACGAGCGGCAGGCGTGATCGTCGGCGGCCAGTGCGAGCACACCACCGAACTTGGAGGTACCGGCGGCGTTGGCGTGTTTGAACACGTCACCGGTGCGATCGACGCCCGGGCCTTTGCCGTACCACATCGAAAACACGCCGTCGTAGTTGGCGCCCTGGAACAGGTTGGGTTGTTGTGAGCCCCAGACCATTGTTGCGCCGAGATCCTCATTGAGGCCCGGCGTAAATTTGACGTTCGCGCCAGCCAGGTGTTTCTTGGCTTTCCAGAGTTCGAGATCGAAGCCGCCCAGTGGCGACCCGCGATACCCTGAAATGAAGCCGGCAGTATTCAACTTCGCGGCACGATCGCGCATCTGCTGCATGATCGGCAGGCGCACCAGAGCCTGCACACCGGACAGAAAAATCCGGCCCTGTTCGCGGGTGTACTTGTGCTCGAGGGTGTAATCGGGATCGACAATCGCGGAAACGCGATTCGCGGCAAGGGTCATGGGGAGGCCAACGTGAACAGGGGAGACTGGCGAGTTTACCAGCCGTTACTGTCTGATGCCGGTGAATCAAACGGCTGTTGGTCAAACGGTGGCGAGTTCGAGCGCTGCAATCAACACCATGGCTTGGGCGCGTGACTGACCACAAAGATCCGGCATCGGCCGCAATCGGCCACAAATCTCCGGGCGTTCGGGCTGGCCAAAAATTCGACAGCGCATGTCGTCATCCAACTGAACGCAGCGGACCCCAGCTGGTTTCCCGTCCGGCATGCCTGGAATCGGCGACGAAATCGATGGCCCGATGCAGCAGGCGCCACAGCTGGCGCGGCACGACCAGCCACCGCGGCCGTCGGCCAGCAATGGCCCGTCAATGGCTGCGATCGTCACGTCGCGCGGGCGCGCAGGTCCTGGAACACCAGTTCCGTGTCCGGGTGCTCGCCAAACCACAACTCGAATGACAGTGCGGCCTGTTCGACCAGCATGCCAAGTCCATCGATCGCAAGCCAGGCCTGACCGGCTCGAGCCCATGCCAGGAACAAGCTGGCCGACGCGCCGTAACTCAGGTCGTATGCGAGCGTGCGCGCAGAGAGGAGCGAAAACGGCAGATCCAAGGCCTGACCCTGGACGCCGGCACTGGTGGCGTTGATGACCAGATCAAAATGGCCGGCATCCGCGAGCCCCTCCCAATACACGCTTCGCACGCGCGCCGGCTCGCCGATCAGGTCGCACAGGGCGTCGGCGCGTTGCGGATTCCGGTTGGCCAGTGTGATGGTGTCAACCGAGGCATCCAGCAACGAAGGCAGGATGGCCTGGCTGGCGCCGCCAGCGCCGAGGATCAAGACGCGCCGGGCGCGCAAGTCCAGCCGATGGCGTTCCGTGATGTCCTGCACCAGACCCTGGCCGTCGGTGTTGTCGCCGAACCAGGCATCACCCCGGCGTTGCAGCGTATTGACGACGCTGGCACGACGGGCACGGGCGCTCAAGTCGGCGCAGCAGGCCACGGCATCACGTTTGAACGGCAGCGTGACATTGGCGCCGATGCCGCCACTGGCTGCAAAACGGGCCAGTGACGCGGCCAATCGCCCGTCCGGCACGTCGATCGCCCGGTAACTCAGGTCAATGCCGAGCTGGTGGCCGAATGCGGCATGGATGTGGGGGGAGCGACTGTGGGCGATGGGGTGCCCGAACACGGCCAACTGTGGGGTGGCCGGCAAGGTGGCTTCGGTGAGGCTGGGTGTTTCGAACATGGGCACTCCCGCGGCATGGGGACAAGCATACGCAATTCGGGAGTAATCGCTACTGATTTCCGGATCGCGGAAATAAGTAGCCCCGGGCGCTTGGGGGCACACCCGGGGCTGGGGTTGCAGGCGGGGATCTTGCGAACCGTGGACCTGCTATGGGGTTCACTCTCACGAGTGTTGGATCACTTGGGGAGACGATCCATGCATATAGATTGCGCTACAGCATGGATAGTTCAACCCAGTTCCGATTGTAGTTCAGCTGCGGTTCAAACCTGTGACGCAAGTGCAAATTTTTTGTCTCACGGCACGCAGGTCTTTGAAATTGCGTGAACTAAGTCTCGATGGCAGCAACCAGTTTCCGACGAACGGCGGGTTAATGGGCCTCATCCCAGTTGTCGCCGACGCCAATTTCAACTTCCAGTGGCACATCCAATCGTGCAGCGCCTTCCATATGGGCTGCCAAAGCGGGCTTCAAGGACGCGACGGCGTCTTCGCGAATCTCGAAGACCAGTTCATCGTGCACCTGAAGCAGCAAACGCGCTGTGGCGCCGTGGTCGACGAGCCAGGTATCGATCGCCAGCATCGCGCGCTTGATGATGTCGGCTGCAGTGCCCTGCATCGGTGCGTTGATCGCTGCCCGTTCGGCGCCGGCGCGCAGTCCGGCATTCCGGGAGTGGATCTCGTTGAGATAGAGCCGCCGGCCGAACACGGTTGCGACATAACCAGAGCGCTTGGCCTGTTCGCGGATGTTGTCCATGTAGGTCCGCACACCCGGATACCGGGCGAAGTATCGGCTGATGTAGTCGCTGGCTTCCTTGCGGCCGATGTCCAGCTGCCGCGCCAGTCCGAACGCGCCCATGCCGTACATCAGGCCGAAGTTGATCGCCTTGGCGGCGCGACGCTGATTGCCGCTGACTTCCTCGGGCGTGAGTCCGAATACTTCGGCGGCGGTAGCGCGATGGACGTCGATGCCCTCGCGGAATGCGCGCAGCAAGCCCTCGTCGCCGGACAGGTGGGCCATGATGCGCAATTCGATCTGCGAGTAGTCGGCTGCAACGATCTTCCAGCCCGGTGGCGCGATGAAGGCCTTGCGGATGCGCCGGCCGTCCTCGGTGCGGATTGGAATGTTCTGCAGATTGGGGTCGGTCGACGACAGGCGCCCGGTCTGCGCCGTAGCCTGATGAAACGACGTATGCACGCGCCCGGTGCGCTCGTTGATCTGCTCGGGCAGGCGCTCGGTATACGTGGACACCAGTTTTGCCATGCCGCGATATTCAAGGATCAGCTTCGGCAACTCATGATGTTCCGCGAGTTCGCTGATGGCGTCCTCGTTCGTCGATGGCTGGCCTGAGGGGGTTTTCGCCATGACCGGCAGCTTCAGTTCGTCGTACAGCACAGCCTGAAGCTGTTTCGGGGAGTCCATGCTGAAGCGGTGGCCGACCACTTCATAGGCGCGCTCGACCACGGTGTTCATGCGTGTCCGCAAGTCGTGGCTCTGAGCCCGCAGGACCGCGGCATCCACCAGAATGCCGTTGGCCTCCATCCGACGGAGCACCGGCACCAGCGGCATCTCGATATCGCGGAACACCGCTTCCAGCGTCGGCTCTGCAGCCAGGCGCGCGTGTAACACCTGATGCAGTCGCAGCGTGACATCGGCATCCTCCGCGGCATACCGTGTCGCCACCTCCAGGTCGACCTCGGAGAACGAAATCTGCTTGGCTCCCTTGCCTGCAACGGTCTCGTAAGCAATCGGCTCATAGTTCAGATAGAACTTCGACAGCGAATCCATGTCGTGCCGGCTCGCGGTGGAATTCAGCACGTAACTTTCCAGCATGGTGTCGAACGCGTAGCCGTTCACCTCGATTTCGTAGTGCGCCAGAACATGCATGTCGTACTTGCCGTGCTGCCCGACTTTCAGGATCGCCGGATCCGCGAGCAGCGGTTTGAGATCACCGAGCACGGTGCTGCGGTCCAGTTGCGCCGCGACGCCGGGTCCGTTGTGCGCCAATGGCACATAAGCCGCTTCGCCGGGCGTGATGGCAAACGACACACCGACAATTTCGGCACGATGTGCATCGAGGCTCGTGGTTTCAGTGTCGAACGCAAACAGCGGTGCCGCGCGCAAACGTGCCAACCAGTGCTGCCAACGTTCCAGGGTCAGTACACATTCGTACTGGCCGGGCTGATCGAACCCGGGAGGCACGGCGGGCTTCGGAGCAGGGGATTGGCGCTGCAGACGGTGCAGCAGGCGAGGCCGTCGGTGCACCCGCGGCCGGATCGATTTCCTTCAGCGCGGCGCGGAACTCGTATCGTGAATACAAGTCGCGCAAGGCATCCGCATCCGGAGCACTTCGTGTCAGCGACTCGACCGGGCGTGACAATGGCAAATCACAGCGTACGCGCGTCAGATCCCGCGACAGCGGCAAACGCGGCAGGGCAGCGCGCAGGTTCTCGCCGATCTTGCCGCTGATCTCGCCGGCATGGGCCATCACCGCGTCCATCGTGCCGTATTGCTGCAGCCACTTGGCCGCGGTTTTCTCGCCACACTTGTCGACGCCGGGAATGTTGTCGACCTTGTCGCCCATCAACGCCAGGAAATCGGCGATCTGGTCGGGACGGACACCAAATTTCGCCATCACACCCTGCTCGTCGAGCCTTGATCCGGTCATGGTGTTGACCAGTTCCACGCGCGCGTCGACCAGTTGCGCCAGATCCTTGTCGCCGGTGGAAATCGTCACCAGCAGGTCATGCGCTTCGGCCTGCCGGGCCAAAGTGCCGATCACGTCATCGGCCTCGACACCCGGCTCACGCAACACCGGGATCCCGAGCGCCCGAACGATCGCCAGCATCGGTTCGATCTGGGCACGCAATTCGTCCGGCATCGGTGGGCGGTTCGCCTTGTATTCCGGGTACATCTCGTGACGGAAATTCTTGCCACCCGGATCCATCACGAACGCGATGTATTCGGACTTCTGCGCCAGATGCGAGCGCAGCATGTTGACGACGCCGAACAGCGCGCCGGTCGGCTCGCCATGGATGTTCGCAAGCGGCGGCAGCGCGTGGAACGCGCGGAACAGGTAGGCGGAGCCGTCAATCAGGATCAGTCGTTTGGGCATGGTTCGTTTTTCCGTTCAGACCCGTATTTCAACAGCCTTTGCAGGCAAACGCGACTTGACTGAACAATTGCCAACGACACGGAGCGAGGCCGGTGCGGGCTGCCTGGATCCGTGGTTACATCGGGCCCACACAACTTGGGAGTTGCCCCCATGACCATGCTTCGAGTGACTTTTCTTGCACTGCTCACGCTCTTGCTGGGCGCTTGCACCCACGCACAACAAGTGCGCGAACGCGAGGCAGCGGACTTGGCCGAATTCGAAAGGTTTGCCGGCGAGCCGATCGACAGTTTTCGTTATGTTCGCGGCCTTGATCATTGGCGATCCTTCGATGACGAGAACCTGGTCATCTGGACGAACGGCAGAAAGGCCTATTTGTTGAAGCTGCGGGAACCATGTCTGGATCTGCACCACCAAATGAATATCGCCGTCTTGGGCAGTTATAACGTCGTCGACAACAAATTCGGCTACGTAAAGTTCGGACGGGAGCGCTGTCGCATCAAGGAAATCCGGCCAGTCGACGATATGGCCCGCAAGATGGCGCGTCGCGAGGCCAAGGCCGGTTGACCTGATAGGCCATGCAGATGGCCACTGCGTCATAATGGCACCATGCGCAAACAGGATTTTTCGTTCGAGCTCCCGAAGGAGCTGATCGCCGCCACCCCTTTGCCCGACCGCTCGGCCAGCCGCTTGTTGCTGGTCGATGTGGCGCGCGATGGCCTGGAAGATCGACAGTTTCGGGACCTGCTGGACCTCATCGAGCCGGGTGATCTGCTGGTGTTCAACAACACCCGGGTCATTCCGGCGCGTGTGTTCGGACACAAGGCCAGTGGTGGTGCCGTCGAAGTGATGGTCGAGAGGGTCCTCGATCCGCATCGTGCGCTGGCCCAGATCCGCGCCAGTCATGCACCAAAACCAGGCGCCCGCATCACGCTTGCCGACGGTCACGAACTGGTCGTGGGTGGCCGCGTGGATGGGTTCTTCGAAATCGCCACGACCGGATCCGGTCTGGCGCTACTCGATCTATTGGAGCGGGTCGGTGAAATGCCGCTGCCGCACTACATGGCGCGCCGTGCGAATGAAGCCGATCGTGAGCGATACCAGACGGTTTACGCCAAGACGCCCGGTGCCGTGGCAGCGCCGACTGCGGGCCTGCACTTCGATGCGCCCTTGCTGGACGCGTTGCGCGCCCGCGGGGTGCTGTTTGCCGACGTGACCCTGCATGTTGGTGCGGGGACGTTCCAACCGGTTCGGGTCGATGATCTGAGTGAACATCGAATGCATGCCGAATGGGTGTCGGTGCCAGCCGAGACAGTGGCCAGCATTGCGGCGGCCAAGGCCGCCGGCAAGCGGGTCGTGGCGGTCGGCACAACCTGCGTCCGCGCGCTGGAGAGTGCCGCGGCCAGCGGCGAACTCTTGCCCTTTGAAGGCGACACACGGATCTTCATCACACCGGGTTATCGCTTCAACGTGATCGATGCACTGATCACGAATTTCCACCTGCCCGAGTCGACCTTGCTGATGCTGGTCTCCGCGCTGGCAGGGCGCGAGCGCATGCTGGGTGCCTATGCCCACGCGGTCCGGCAGGGTTACCGGTTCTACTCCTACGGCGATGCGATGCTGATCTTGCCCTGAATTCCGGGATCGATCACTTGCCTGCCGGGCGATGCACCGAGAACGTCTTTTCCAGATCGATCAGCAACTGCTTCACTTCCAGGACCATCAGCGCAAACCGTGCGTCGAGTTCGGCCCGGGCAGACTCACGATCGCTGCCCTCCAGTGATTCCACGGCCAGGTCGAGCAGTTTGAACTTGCGCACGGTCAATGCGTCATCGAGCACGAAGCCCAGGCGTTCGCGATACACCAGCGCCAGCTGTGTGACCTGTTTGCCGCACTTCAGATGTTCGCGGATTTCTTCGCTGGCCAGATCCTGGCGACGGCATTTGACGATCGCCCCCCGATCCGCCGGATCCTTCAGTTCGATCTCGTCGCCAAGTTCGAATCCTTCCGGCAACTTCGCTTCGATCAACCATTCGGTCATCAGTGCACGCGGTGACTCTTCGGCTTCGGCCTGGACAGCCGGAAACGTGCCCAGGGTTTCACGCAACTGGCTGACCAGATTCTCGCCCTGCTTGCGCGAGGACGTGTCGATCACCAACCAGCCATCCTCGAGGTCCATGTAAGCGGCCAGACGGCTTGGACGCGTGAGCGCACGCGGCATCAATTCGGTCAGCACGTCTTCCTTGAGTTTGCGCTTTTCGCGCGCGCCGACCGGGCGCCCACGCTCCGCTTCGAGTTTTGCGGCCTTGTCAGCAAGAAACTGATTCACTGTCGCCATGGGCAGCAGTTTGTCTTCGCCGCCGAGCGAGACCATCTGGTATCGGCCATGGCTGTGCAGCAGATCTTCCTCACTGCGGCCGTACGGCGAGATCCATCCACGCGTCGACATTTCCAGCGGGCCGCAGGGCCGAAGCACATGTTCGCCCAGTTTGGCGTCGAGCTTTTTCAGCTTTCCGGCGGTTTCCGGGGAGAAACGGAACAGGGTCAGGTTTTTGAAGAACATGGGTCACTCGCTCCGCGCCGGATCCGGCGCGTGTCAGGGTTCGGGGGCAGTCCGGGAGGCTTACTGAAGCACCACGGGCAGCGGGAAAGGGCGGGGCTCCGAGTCGGCCGGGTCACCGGCGAGCCAGTCGGCATCGCTCAAGCGGGTATCGGCGCGGGCACCGAGGCCGGCAAAATCAAACAACTTGTTGTCGGCCAGATGCGACAGGCGTACGTCGGTCATCGCCCGGAACACGCTTTCGGTGCGGCCCGGATGGGCGCGCTCCCAATCGGCGAGCATCTGCTTGATCACTTTGCGTTGCAGGGTCTCCTGCGAACCGCAGAGGTTGCACGGAATGATCGGGAATGCCATGGCATCGGCATACTCGGCAATGTCGTCCTCGGCGCAATACGCGAGCGGCCGGATCACGATGTGTTTGCCGTCATCCGAGCGAAGCTTGGGTGGCATGCTGGACAGTTTGGCGTGATAGAACAGATTCAGGAACATCGTTTCGACCAGATCGCCACGATGATGGCCCAGCGCGATCCTGGTGTAGCCCTCGCGTTCGGCAAACGAATACAGCGAGCCGCGACGCAGTCGCGAGCAAAAGCCCGCACATGGTCTTGCCTTCGGGTACCACCCGCTTCACGACTCTGTAGGTGTCCTGTTCGAGGATGGTGTGGGGCATGTCAATCGACCGGAGATAGCCGGGAATCACGTCAGCGTCGTAATCAGGCTGTTTCTGATCCAGATGGACGGCATGCAGTTCGAACCGGACTGGTGCCTTGGCCTGAAGCTGCCGCAGCATGTCGAGCATCGTGTACGAATCCTTGCCGCCGGACAGGCAAACCATCACGCGGTCGCCTTCTTCGATCATGCCGAAATCAGCGATGGCCTGCCCGACCTGTCGGCGCAAGCGCTTCTTCAGCTTGTTGAATTCGTGCAATTCCTTGCGCGCGGCCGGCATGTCCACAAACCCGGGGAAAAAAGAGGGTCATCATTGTAGCGGGATCGATCACCGGGTGTTTCCGTCCGCGCACTACAAGACCACGATGGCCTCGGCACCGCCCTCGGCATGGTTGGTGATCGTGAACCGGCCGACGTGTGCCTCGACAATCTGACGCGTCAGGACCAGGCCAATACCACTGCCGCCCGGTTTGGTCGTGAAGAACGGCACGAACAGGTTGTCACTCGGCGGCAGGCCCGGGCCATGGTCACGCACACGCAAGACCAGGTGGCCATGTTCCATGCCGGCACGAAGGGTCACCGGACTACCTTCCGGCGAGGCCTCGGCGGCATTCCGGACGATATTGATCAGCGCCTGCTCGATCTGGTCGGCGTCGAATTCCGCTGCGAGGTCTTCCGGGCACTCGATCTGCATGGGTCGCCGTGTTTCCAATTGGGCCACGCGCTTCAGCAGGCCTGCAACCGGTACCAAGCGGCGTTTCGGTGCCGGCAGTTTGGCCAGTGCGGTGTAGCCCGCCATGAAGCGGTTCAGCGATTCGGCCCGATCGCCGATCAGGCGCAGACCACCGATCACGTCATCACGCCAGTCGGGTGCCAGCGGTTCGCGACCGAGCACACTCGACAGGCTCTGCGACATCGACTTGATCGGTGCCAGGGAATTGTTCAGTTCATGGCCCAGCACGCGGATCAGCCTTTGCCACGCGAGCCGCTCTTCTTCGCGTAGCGCTCGAGACAAGTCCGAGATCACCAGCAGGTCATGGGGCACGCCACCCTGGCGGAACTGCGCGATCTTCAATTCGAACCGGCCACTGCCGCCGGGGAAATCGCGGCGAACGGTGCGCGCCTCGCGGCTGTCGAGACAATCGGCAATGCCGAGCTCGGTGGCGGTCTGGCCAAGCACCCGTTCGGCCGGAATACCGAGCAAGCGCGCCGCCGATGGATTCACCAGACGCACCCGTTGCCGGTCATCGAACGTGAACACGGCGATGTCGATCTCCTGCATGACCTTGCTCAGCAGTGCGAGGGTTTCTTCGACACGCAACCTTTGTTCGCGCAGGGTTTCCGACAGGGCGTTCACTTCCCAGACCACATCGCCGATCGCATCACCCCGGCGCGCGCGTGAGCCGCGCAAGCTGAAGTCGCCTTCACGCAGCGCCTCCAGAAGATTCGACAGCGTGTACAGCGGAAACACCACGCGATGGCGAAGCCGGAACGCTAGGATCAGTGTGACAAGCAGGCTGGGCAGCAGTACCCACGACCAGACGGAGATCGGCACGTACCACCACAGCACCAGGACCAGCGCCAACAGGCAGGGCAGCGCCACCAGCAGCGCCAGCACCAGCACACTGGATTCAAAGCTCAGGCGCTGCGGTTTGGCGGCGTTGGCCTGCAAGCCCGGCAGCAGTCGCATCAGTTGTCTCCGCGGAGGCCGAACTTCTCCAGCCGCCGATACAGCGCTGCGCGACTCAAACCCAGAGCCTCCGCGGTCCGCTGGATATTGCCCTGATGTCGGCGCAGGGCATCGCGGATCAGTTGCTCTTCCTGCCCGTCGATCGTGGTTTGGGCCTCCGGCGGCGCGTCGATCGACATCGATTCACCCGCCTGAGACAAATGCAGGGTGTCAATCTGCTCGCTGTTGCTCAACAGCGCGGCACGTTCCAGTACGTGGCTCAGTTCGCGCACATTGCCAGGCCAGGAGTACAGGACCAATTCGCGCAGGGCACTGGGTGCGAGACGCAGGTGCAACCGCTGGTATCGGCGCGCGAATCGCTCCAGATACAGGTTCGCCAGCGCGGGGATATCTTCGACGCGTTCCCGTAGGGGTGGCAAACGCAGTTCGACGGTGTTCAGGCGAAACAACAAGTCCTTGCGAAACCGGCCATCGGCAACGTCGCGCTTCAGGTCGGCATTGGTCGCCGAAACCAGGCGCACATCGACCCGCAAGGTGCGCGACGAACCGACGCGTTCCAGTTCCCCGTCTTCCAGAACGCGCAACAACTTGGGTTGTTGGGACGCAGGGATATTGCCGATCTCGTCCAGGAACAGCGTGCCGCCATCGGCGAGTTCGAAACGCCCGACCCGATCGGCCTTGGCATCGGTGAATGCACCTTTGACGTGGCCGAACAATTCGCTCTCGAACAATTGCTCGGGGATGCCCCCCATGTTCACCTTGATCAACGAGCGTTGGGTGCGTTGCGAGGCGGCATGCAGCCGATGTGCGAGGACACTCTTGCCGGTGCCGTTTTCACCGAGGATCAACACGTTGGCATCGGTCGGTGCGACCCGCGACAACATGTCGAGCACTTGTCGCATCGATTTGGACTCGGCAACGAACTCGTCGTCGTCGCCCGAGCGCAGCAGCGCGTTTTCGGCGCTGAGCCGAACATTGCGCCGGCGTTCCTCGCCCAGTGCGATCTGCGTCCGCAGGATGCTCAGCAGGCGGTGATTGTCCCAAGGCTTTTCGACAAAATCGGCAGCGCCGGCCTGCATCGCGGCCACGGCCAGATGAATGCTGCCCCAGGCGGTCATGACGATGACTGGCAGGTCGGCGTCCACGGCCTTGAGTCGCTTCAGCAGATCCAGTCCTTCCTGGCCGGACGTAGTGTCGCGCGAGTAATTGAGGTCGATCAGGGCGCACGAGAACTGCTGCCGGCGAACCGCGGTGAGTGCGGTATCCGGGTCGCCCTGCATCTGACACGCCAGACCTTCCGACTTGAGCAGGAAACGAAGGGCTTCCAGCACGTCGCGCTGGTCGTCGCAGATCAGGATCGGGCTGGTGCCCGCAGCGGCGCTCATGATGGGTTCAATCGCCCCGGCGCCGATTCATCAGGCTCAGCAGGCGGGCGACGACAATCGCCAGGAACAACACGCCAGTCAATTGTTGCAGGATGACAATGGCACGTGCCCACGACGAGACTGGCGTGATTTCGCCGAAGCCGACGCTGGTGATCGTGGTGAAGCTGAAATACAGCGATTCAAAGTACGTGATCACGCCGTCTGGATTGTTCGCGTCGTTGATGTACAGCGCCGATGGATCAAGTGCGAGCAGGATCGCGTAGGCATGTGACCAAAGGAACGCAAACAGCAGGTACAGGCAGGCACACGCGAACATTTCGTCCATCGTGGCGACATCGTCGTAATTGACGTAGGCAATGAAGACATAGACGGCGTGTGCGTAAAACACCAACAAGCCGACGTGCGACAGGATCTGGGTGTGCGTATTGGGCTCGATCAACCACGTGATCTGTGCCGCGAGGCTGAGTAGGCCGAACAACAGGCCGGCACGCCACGACGCCTTGCTGTGGCCGACCGCCCGGATGGCAATCTGGATCAGTGCCTGGTCGATCAGCATCAGCAGGATGCGCCCATCGTGGTTTTCGTGGGCCAGGGGATAAAGCAGGATCGACAGGCAGAGCGCGATCAGCAGCAGTGCACAGGGCTGACGCCAATAGGGACGGTTCTGTCGGTGCGGGATCGCGGCACTGCGCAGCAGCATGATCAGCGGCCCAGTGTGCGGTTCAGAAGTTCGGCGAGGCGCAGGCCACCTTCATGCAGACGCTGTTCGGCAATCGGCAGGAACGTGTCGACATAGGCTTGCGAAATATCGCCCCCTTTCGGGTAGAAATCGCTGCGGGCAACAACCTTGCAGGATTCGATCGTCCAGTCGGTCGCCGCATGCGCGCTCCAGCCATCATCGACGTCGAGCGGTTGCCGCGTGATTAGGTCGGCATGTTCGCGAACCCGCACCTTGTCACGACGGATCAACATGCTGTCCCAGAGTGCATGGAGGTTCGCGCCTTCCCGGCGAAAACGGACCTGAGTGTCGTTGCCGCCGCGGTCGTGGCGCCAGCCGGCATGTAATGGTTGGTGGACGTCACCGACAAAATGGATCACGAAACGCAGCGCTTCGGCGCGCTTGGCATCGGAGAGTTTCCGGTTGCCCAGGAGTTGCGTCTGGCGCTCGATCGCACCGAAGACGCAACTGTCGCTCGGGCACTGGCGCTTGCGGTTCAAGGTGCAATCACCTTGCTCGAAATTGACGAAGTGCCAATTGAACGTGTGTTTGTAGGCAGGCTCGTTACGCGCGTCGTCCGCCCAGGTGCTGGCGTCGCGCATGGCCAGATCGGCGCGATCACCGAGCAGCCGCTCGATTTCCTTGCGGACCGCTGGATCCAGGTGCCTGGAGGCAATTTCGGCGACCAACTCGTGGCCGCGGGGGCCCCAGGCCCCGGCGGGTGCGGCAAGGCCGAGCAGCGCGCCCAACAGGCTCAGGATCAGCAGGGGTTTCAAGGACATGGCTCACTCCGTGACGTCCGTATAGGGTAGCAAGTCAACCGATTCGGGGGTGTTGCGTTGTCCTTGGCAACCGGCCCACGAAACCGAATAGCATGAACGCACCCGTCCTCCTTTACCTTCGCGGCTTCGAGACCATGGATCCGCCCCGGGCTGAACAGGGCCTCACCACCAAGGCGCAACAACTCGATGCCTTCCTCCGGCAGGTCGAGCGGCGGGCGTTGCGGATGGCCGAGTTGGGTACCCAGAATCGCGACGATGCGCTCGATATCGTGCAGGACGCCATGCTGGTGTTCGTCCGCAACTATCAGGACAAACCCGCCGCCGATTGGGCGCCGCTGTTCTACCGGGTGCTGGAATCGCGCGTGACCGATTTCCACCGGCGCGGGCAGGTGCGCAATCGTTGGATGGGTGTGTTCAGTTTCGGCCGTCGCGACGAAGAGGACGAGGGGGACGCGCTGGCGGAACTCGCCGATCCGGCTGATGTCACACCTTGGCAGCGCATCGCCGATGGCGAGACCGGGCAGGCGCTGGATGCCGCGCTGAAGGCTTTGCCTGCGCGCCAACGTCAGGCATTCTTGCTGCGAATCTGGGAAGGGCTGGATGTGTCCCAAACCGCCACGGCCATGGGCTGCGGCGAAGGTAGTGTCAAAACGCATTTGTCGCGTGCGATGGCAGCATTGCGCGCGCGCCTGGAGGCGTATCATGGCTGAGCAGAACAAGGACGAACCGTGGCTGGCAAAAACCGTGCAGCAGCTCGACGAATCGGCGCGCGACCTGGACGCGGCGACGCTGAGTCGCCTGAACCGGGCGCGGCAAGCAGCGCTGGCGGAAGTCGGACGCAAACGCGCCGGCTGGTCGATGTGGCTGCCTGGGCTGGCCATGGCGATGGGCCTGACGCTGGCTGTGGGCTTGCTGCTTCGGCCGGCAACGTCGCCGTCGATCCCTGCAGCCGATCCGGCGCAGGACTTCGCGATGTTGTCGGAAGCCGACAATCTGGACATGTACACCGATCTGGAGTTCTATGCCTGGCTCGATGCGCAGCCTGCCTCGGATGGCTCCTTGTCGGACTGGGATCAGGACATCTGAATGCTGCCGAGCCCGACGCCAAGGTCGCAGTCGAGGCACCGCCGAGCGCCGAGTTGCTGATGTATCTTGCCGAATTCGGTGACGATTCAGGCCAGGTGGATGACCCGATTGCGGTGGAACGTGCGATGAGCGCAGCCAACGCCGATCCGGGAGCCCAGGAGCCTGGCTTCGATTCACCTGAAACGTTTGAACCCACTCTGGAAGAACCGGAACAATGAGCCGCCGACTGAACGTGACCATCGCCCTGATGCTGCTGACCCTGTGTGGTCTGGCAACAGCGGGCGGTGTTGCCTGGTCGGACCTGAGCCGTGACCAGCAGCAGGTGTTGATGCCATTCGCCGACACCTGGGCGAGCCTGCCGCCGGAAACCCAGGAAAAGCTTCGCACCGGTGCATCACGCTGGACGACCATGGATCCCGAGCAGAAGCGCGCTGCAGCACAGAATTTCGGCGCGTGGAAACAGCTGCCGGATGAACAGCGCACGCGGGTCCGCCGTCAATACGGCCAGTTCAAGCAACTGACCCCCGAGCAACAGGAGCGGGTCCGCCACGGATTCCAGCGGTTCCAGCACCTGCCACCCGACGAACGTGCCGAGTTGCGCCGACGTTTCGAGGGCATGTCGCCGCGCGAGCGCCGCGCCTTTCTTGAAGGATTACGCGCCACCGATCGTGCGCGGGCGATGGAAGGGGCCATGCGAGGCCTCAGTCCCGAAGACCAGCAAGGCATGCGGGTCATGATGGCTGCATTCACGCCCGCCGAGCGCGAACAACTCAAGCGGCTTGTTCAGCGTACGCCGCCGGCCGAGCGCGAGGCCTTGCGCCGCCGGTTGCTGGATGCCACGCATGAGCAACGGCAGGAAATGATCCGGTAGCCGGAGTGCACCCATCGCGGGAGTCCTTCTCCCGCATGCGCTGACCTTTACCCATAAGTGCGCTGGACACGAGGAGGTCCAGTGCCCTGTGTGAACACTCGGTACATGTCGGTGAGGTCGTCCCTCAAGGCGATCAGCATTGCCCAGTTGCCGATCTTCGATCTTGCAGCCGCTCTTGAGGGTGCGGTGGTAGACCTCGATCTGCCAACGACTGGCGTACCAAGCCAGTCGTTCGCAGGCGTCGTCGAATGTGTTCACCGGGGCGGTGGTGAGCAGCATCCATTCGGCCGGCGGCCCCCGGGGCTGAAGACTGCCCAAAGTCGGACCGGCGGCTTTGATTTTGAGACTTTGGGCGTGATGTCACCACAGCGTGCCGAACGCTCATCTGCGCCACGCGTGACTTCCTGGCGCCCTGTCGAGAACCTGCGTGATTGGATGCCGGCTTCGGGCTGACTGCCCGAAGTCCCACAGGGATCCGTGCTCCAGTGTCATTCGTCGCGTGCGTTCGGCGCGGAGAGTAGCCGCGCGCAATCAGGTGTTGCGGTTGCTTCGGCGGAATGCGTACAGATCGGCTTCGCGGTCGCCGACACTGATCACCTGTGTTCCCGGGCATTGCTGCTGGAGCGCGCTCGCTGCGGCGAAGCTATGCAGCCATTTGCGGCTCTCCTTGTCGTCGGGGCACGCAGATGGCGGGTCGGCCCTCGAAGCGACCGTCTCGGGCCCAGCACTGCACTCGATCAGGCCCAGCGGCACGCCATCGGGCGTCAGCCCAGCGTGTCGTGCATCCACAGCCCCCACTGCCGTCAGATCGGGTGTTCAGCGGCCCCAATCCCGGCGTGTCCGCAGGCACGCTGTACTTCAGGCTGGTGGAGTCCTGCAGTGCCAGCACGATCGCTCGCCCCTGGCATCGCCGTGCGGTGGACTCGTAGTCAGGCAAGCAAGCTGTCCATGGTGACCTCGAATGATCAAGAAACGATAGGCTGCCTTGGTCTTGGCCCGACTGCCGCAGGCCTCGGGCACTTGTGCCTGAGGCTGTGCGTAAAAGTCGCGGACCAGGTTCATCAGCCGTGACTTTAGCCGGGCATCACCCAGACGCACCGTGGCATATTCCTCGCATACCCAATCTTGCAGGTCCAGTACCTGCTCAGGCTTGCCAAACCGCCCACGCCAGTTGCGGATCAAGGGATATACATAGACCGCCTTGACGCTCCGCGCTCGAGCGTGAGCCGCATCCTGCCGGCCGCGGCCTCGACTGTCGCCCACCCACAGCCAGTTGGCCGCGCGGTAACAGGTTCCAAGGTGAGAGGCGCGGTCGACAAAGGTCTCCACCAGTACTGGCGAATATCCATAACGGGCAAGCCAATCTTGCGCGAGCCGCTGCAAACAGGTCGCCGCACATGCGAGGGATGCTTGACCTGCACGCTGGGCAACAGCAGGAACCGGCTGTTGCAGACCACCTCGCTGCAATGGGCAGTGCGACCGGCATCGTCCCACCGAGAAGCGGTCGCGCGGCCGAGACGCCGCGGGCGCGCTGAATGCAAGCGCCCCAAGAAATCCGTGTTGCGGGCTGACGATGAGATAACGCAGTTGGGCGCCCACTAACGGGCCCGAGCCGAGTGGGTGATACTGATCCATCAGGCCACGCCACACCCGACTGGCCTCGCGGTCGCCGGCTGCAACAGGCTTGATCTCCACTGAACCCAACTCAGCCAAGTCCATCAATACACGGGCAATCCCGGCAATCGGTTCAGTCACAGACGAAGTCTGAGCGCGCGCACGCGTCGGCGCGGTAACTGCACCAGCCCCGCTTCGCCAAAGCGCTCAGGGCGACCGCGCACTCATCTGCTTGGGCTGCCCCGCGCATCCATCCAACCCAACCAATCGCACACCCGCTGCGACAAGGCTGCGCGCGTCAATCCGATACACCAGCAACCTCAGCGTTAATCCGCTGAATCACCTGCTCATCGAAGTCTCGGCCGCAAATCTGCATGCCCGAACACTACGCGAACTCAAGCACTGTGTCCAGCGGACTTGTGGGACAGGGTCAGCGCTTGCGGGAGAAGGTGGCCGAAGGCCGGTTGAGGGACAGGTTGCCCCAAAGCGTCGATCGCCAGATTTCATCTGCCTGTCGGCATCTTCTCCCGCGAGCGGGAGAAGAATGGCTTCGACTTGGTTCAATGGAACCATACACCCCAGAAGGGCCCTTCAGGCTCAGGACCTTGGGAGAAACATGGCGACAGCAGCTTCAGCCGCGATTCGCCGTCCAACGTAATCCAGCAGCCCGATCCACCAGCACGACCACACAAGCAACCGCCGCAGCCATTACCGGCCAGGGCGAATCAAACCTCTGGGCCAACGGCCCCAGCGACTCAAACAGCATCGGCCCAGCAAACACCACGCTGCCGACGGCCATGGCCAGGCCAAGAATCCACATCAGCCATCGCTCCGGCCCAGCACTCTCTGCCAGATTCTCGATTCGGGCCAGGACGCGAACTGCGAAATCATTTGGCAGGGCAGGCAAGGGTGCCGCAATGATGCCGGCATAAATGCTCCGGTAATCTCGCTCCGCGCAGGTCCCGGATTTGCCGGCATGGCTGAGCGCCGCCTGTTGGGCAGCCCATTCCGGATGCTGTTCGATGGATGTCGGATCATTGGGATTCATGCGCTCACTCCGGCTTTCTCGTGCAATTCTGCCCGTAATCGCGCTCGTGCGCGAAACAGGTAACTCTTGACCGTTCCGATCGGGCTCCCGGTGATCTGAGCGATTTCCTCGATCGGCAGCTCGTCCAGGTGGAACAGCGTCAGGATCGTTCTCTGGACGGGCGACAGACCGGCCATGGCGGTTGCCACATGCTGGAAGAGCTCTGCATCCGCGAATCCTTCCTCCAGGTTCGACTCGTCAGGAACCAGGTCGAGCGGATCACCTTCATCGTCACCGGTTTCGATCGGCAACCGCTTCTTGGCCAGAAAACGACGCGCCACCGAAAACGCCACTTGGCAGATCCACGTCGACAGCGCACTCTCGAACCGGAACTGCGGCAGGTTCCGATAGACCTGCAAAAACGTTTCCTGCGCCAGTTCATCGGCGTCGTCGGCCTGATGCACCATCCGCACGATGATGTGCCAGACCATCCGCTGATGCCGGCCCAGCAGGCGCGCAAAGGCGCCCGGCTGATTGCCGAGCACTGCCGTCACAATGTCGAGGTCCGTCTCCATGACGCCATATGAGACCACGAGGCCCGATGAGGTTGCAGACCCTGCCATCGGTCATGACTTCCGGGGTGCAACCTGCTGGCGAATCAGTGTCTCAGATGGGGCAAGCCGGATGACCGGCGAACTTCGGGCGGACCGACGAGCCCCCGACTGAACCCAAACTCAGGAGCCTCAAAATGGATTTTGGCAATCTTATTCCCATCTCGCTGTTCATCTGCGTGACTTTGGCAATCGTTCATCGTCGACTCGCGACTGCGTCGGCGTATGGGCCGAAACCCATGCGAGCGAAGAGCTCATCAAGGCCATGCTGATGGCCGACGAGCGCAGCCGCCAGATGTCGGCGTTCAAGTGGGGCATCGTGCTGGTGTCCCTGGGCTTGGCGTTTGGCCTGATCGACGTGCTGAACCTCGACAGCAACGCGCCCGGCACATGGGGATTGCTCTTCGGTTTTGCGGGTGCGGGCATGCTCGGCTTTCATGTGCTGAGCAAGCGCTGACTCGTGCAAGCGTGATCCATTGCTGCGCGGTCACAAACAATGGAAGGGCAGGCTGCCGCACAGCAGCCTGCCGAATGGATCAGCGGCGTTCAGCCCATCATGGCTGAAGCGATCAGGGCGGCAATGCCGAGTCCGATCAGGATGATGACGATCAACGCGATCCAGTCGCCCACCGTGCGGCGGTAGCGAACATGTGGGGTTCGTTCGATGATGCCGCGATAATCCGGTCCCAGAACGACTTGACCTTGCGCGCTCCAGATCAGGTACAGGATGTAACCGTTGAACAAGGTTCCGATCGGTATCGCAAGCAATCCGATGCCTGACAGGATCGTGCCCGGAATGCGGACCCACGGACGCAGCCCGCGGAACCCAAACCCGAGGAAGCCTGCGATCAACGAGAAAACGCCGTAGAGTCCCCCGACGACCAAGCCTGCGGCGATCGACCCGGATTCGGAGGTCGCGAGCGTGATGGCCGAAACGATGGCGATCAAGCCGGACGTCAGTGCCCCAAACCAATACAGGGAACCAATCGACTTGAGCACTTGTTCGTGACGGACATGGGCTTCGCGAATCCCGATGTCGGCGCTGGAGCCATCGTCACGATCGACTACGACACTGGCTGGTGCGGCATAGGGATTAACAGGCATGGCAGCGGCTTCCGTTCAGGGGTGGGCGTTATGGCGGAACGCCCTTGGTTTCTATTCCGGTCGCCGCAAGCGGACAAGCCAAGGGAACCTCTGAATAATTCAGAGGTTCCGTGCGATGCATGGATGCCGCGTCTGGATAAGTCCAGGAGGGACTTATTCAGACCCTCACAAGGGGAACTTGGTCCGAAACCCGATCAGTCAGGTCATTACAGCGATTGTGTGCGCCCGCCATCGACAGGCAGATTGATGCCATTGACGTAGCCGGCACCGGGTGATGCCAGAAACGCAATCGCAGCTGCGATCTCGGCCGGTTCGGCAAAACGTTGCGCCGGCACACTGGCCAACATGCCGCGTTCGATCGACTCCCGATCCTGACCGGTGGCCTGCATCCGCTCCACGATGATCTGTTCCAGCCGTTGCGTCCGCGTGAATCCGGGCAGCACGTTGTTGACCGTGATGCCTTGCGCGGCCACTTCGGCAGCAAGTGTCTTGGCCCACGATGCCACGGCGCCGCGAATGGTGTTTGACACGCCGAGATTGCGGATCGGTTCCTTCACCGATGTCGAAATGACATTGATGATGCGGCCGAATGCCTGTGTTTTCATGCCCGGCAGCAAGGTCTGTGCGAGGGCATGATTGGCCAGCAGATGGCGCTGGAAAGTGTCCAGAAACTGCTCGGCGGTAGCCGACTGCACGGTGCCCGGTGCCGGGCCCGCGGTGTTGTTGACGAGAATCTCGATCGGTCGTGCATTCGCCGAGGCCTGGACCTTGCGGACCAGGGATTCATGCTCGCCGACATCGGCACTGATGTAACCATGCACCTGTTCCGCGTGGTTCCTGGGCAGTAGTCGAACCAGGGCATCCAGCGCTTCGACCTGGCGCGCGAGGACGATCACCGAAGCACCCCGTTCGGCCAGCGCAATCGCCGCGGCCCGGCCGATGCCCTGCGATGCGCCGCATACCAGTGCCTGACGACCGAGCAAGTCAGGCTTCATCGTTGTCGCTCGACCGACTGGATCAACTGCTCGGCGATTTCATCGTCGTCCCCTTCCGGTGGGACCAGGTCTTCGAGTGCCAGGCCGAACAGGTTGGCGTCGTCTTCGTCGCAGCCGTCCAGTGCCCGGTACTCGGCATCCAGTAATGCTTCGCGAGCGCCGTGTTCGTCCGGAAACATGGCCAGACCATTTGTGCTCAGCAGTTCGTATTGGCCGTCCTCGATTTCGCGCAGTCGCGCCCAGATCAGGCGGTCTCCGAGTGGTGCGAACCACCATTGGGTGATCAGGTCTTCTGACATGGGCATTCCTCAGAATTCAGCGTGGCCGGGTGTGCGCGGGTAGGGAATGGCATCCCGGATATTCGTCAGGCCGCAGACATACACGACCAGGCGTTCGAAACCGAGGCCGAAGCCGGCATGCGGCACCGTGCCGTAACGGCGGAAGTCCCGGTACCACTGGTAACTGTCCGGGTTGAGTCCGAATTTCTGGATCCGGCGATCGAGGTAGTCCAGGCGTTCCTCGCGTTGCGAACCGCCGATGATTTCGCCAATGCCCGGTGCCAGCACGTCCATCGCGGCGACGGTTCTTTCGTCGTCGTTGAGGCGCATGTAGAACGACTTGATCTGTTCCGGGTAGTTCATGACCACTACCGGGCGGCCCACATATTCTTCGGCCAGATACCGTTCGTGTTCGGTCTGCAGGTCGGCACCCCATTCGACGCTGTAGTCGAACTTCTTCGGGGCCTTCTTGAGAATGTCGATGGCATCGGTGTAATGGATGCGCTCGAACGGCGCCTCGATGAACTTTTCCAGACGCGTGATGGCGTTCTTCTCGACGCGGTCGGCGATGAACTTCATGTCGTCGCCACGCTCGTTCAGCACGGCACGGAAAATGTACTTCAGGAAATCCTCGGCCAGGTTCGCGTCGTCATTCAGGTCGGCGAACGCGATCTCCGGCTCGATCATCCAGAACTCGGCCAGGTGGCGCGTGGTGTTGGAGTTTTCAGCGCGGAACGTCGGGCCGAACGTGTAGACCTTGCTCAGCGCCAGGCAATAACCCTCGACGGCCAACTGGCCGGAGACGGTCAGGTAGGCTTCCTTGCCGAAGAAGTCCTTCTGCCAGTCGATGCCACCCTGTGGGGTTTTCGGCATGTTCATGGCATCGAGTGTCGACACCCGGAACATCTGTCCGGCGCCTTCGCAGTCGCTGGCCGTCACGATCGGCGTATTGACCCAGAAAAACTCGCGCTCGTGGAAATAACGGTGGATCGCCTGCGCGATCGTGTGGCGGATTCGTGCCACCGCACCGAACGTGTTGGTGCGCGGACGCAGATGCGCCACTTCACGCAAGAACTCCATCGTGTGCGGCTTCGGCTGGATGGGGTAGGTTTCCGGATCATCGACCCAGCCCACCACTTCGATACGGTCCGCTTCGATTTCGACGCCTTGACCCTTGCCTTGTGACGCAATCAGCTTGCCGTGGCAGCGGACGGCGCAGCCGGACGTCAGGCGCACCACCTCGCTGTCGTAGTTATCGAGCGCATTCGGCGCGACCACTTGAATATTGTCCTGGCAGGACCCATCGCTGACGGCGAGGAACGACAATCCTGCTTTGGAATCACGTCGGGTCTTGATCCAACCACGGACGGTCACGGATTGGCCGACCGCAATTTTGCCCGCGAGGACTTCACGCACGCTTGCTAGACTCATGTTTCAAACTCCTGATCGCACACTTGTTTAGTGCGGCACAATGGAAAGTGCGCGATCATAGCGAAAGCGTGAGCAAGTTCCCCCAGACCTATCGAGACCGAAGTCATGTCGATCCAACTCACCGATGCCGCTGCCGAACGTGTCCGTGGTTTCCTGCTTGAAGAGCCGGAGGCACTGGGTTTGCGTTTTGCCGTCAAGAAAACCGGCTGCTCGGGTTGGGCGTATCAAATCGACCTGACGCGTGCCGTCGGCGAAGACGATGCCGTGTTCGACAGTCAGGGCATCCGGGTGTTCGTGCCGAAAACCAGCTTGCCGTTGCTGGATGGCACCGAGATCGACTTCATCCGCCAGGGCCTGGGTGCCCGATTCGAGTTCCGCAACCCGAATGTGAAGGGCGAATGTGGCTGCGGGGAGAGTTTCACGACCGCGTGAGACTATTTCTGGGTCGGGCCCGGTCCTTTACGGGTCAACGACTTAGGCTCAAACACCTGATTGCGCCAGCTTGGTGCATGAATTTTCTTTTCTTGTGGATAGCCCTCCCAAGTCTTTGTTTCGGCGAGATTTCGTTCTTAATTCCCTGATTTCACAAGAGTTTTTGCGTTGCGATTGAGGCCCCCGGTGGCTAAGATTCGCGCCCGCTGGGACCAATTGGTTCCTGGCGCCTTGCCTCACCGAGTGTTCGGGAGGCCATTCCAAATGTCCGTAAGGAGTTTTATGCGTCACTACGAAATTGTGTTCCTGGTCCATCCGGATCAAAGCGAACAGGTTTCGGCCATGATCGAGCGCTACAAGTCGCTCATCGAGGCCGACAAGGGAGCCATTCACCGGCTCGAAGATTGGGGCCGTCGCCAGTTGGCGTTCCCGATCCAGGACCTCGCCAAGGCCCACTATGTACTCATGAACATCGAGTGCAGCCAGAACGTGCTCAACGAACTCGCATCCTCGTTCCGTTTCAACGACGCCGTCATCCGTCACCTGATCCTTCAGCAGGATGCAGCGCAGACCGAAATGTCTTCGATCATGAAGGCCAAGGACGAGAAGCCGAAACGCCGAGAAGATGAAACCGGCTTTACTGATGCGGAGTTCGAAGATGCAGCCTAAGAAGAAAAAACCGGGTGGTAAGGGCGGCTCGCCCATGTCGAAGTTCTTCCGTCGGAAGAAGTTCTGCAAGTTCACCGCCGAAAAGGTGGTGGAGATCGACTACAAGGATCTGAACACCCTGCGTCAATACCTGACCGAGACGGGCAAGATCGTGCCGAGCCGGATCACCGGCACCAAGGCGCGTTACCAGCGTCAGTTGACCGCCGCCATCAAGCGCGCGCGTTTCCTGGCTCTGCTGCCGTACGCCAGCAGCCACGCCAAGGCCTAAAAAGTTGATACAATGGAACTGATCCTCACCCAGAAAGTAGCCAACCTCGGCGCCCTCGGCGATCGAGTGAAGGTCAAACCCGGCTACGGCCGGAATTATCTCGTGCCGATGGGCAAGGCCGTTTCGGCCACCACGGCCAACGTCGCTGAATTCGAGAAGCGTCGCGCGGAATATGAAGCCAAGGCAGCGTCGTTGTTCAACGATGCCGAAGCCCGCAAAGCGCGCCTCGTCGATGCGACGGTCACCATTCGCGCCAATGCCAGCACGGAAGGCAAGCTCTACGGGTCGGTTGGCCCTCGCGACATCTCCGATGCGTTCACCGCTGCGGGTTTCCCGCTGTCGAAGAGCGAAATCGTGATGGGCGAAGGTCCGATTCGTCGTACCGGGGAAGTCGAAGTCCTTGTCCACCTGCATGCCGATGTGGAATGTATGGTCAAGGTCAACGTCATTCCGGAAGAGTGAATGGGCGAATAAAACGATCGGCTCTGCCTTCGGGCACCCGGTAGTTGCTGCTTCAGGGAAATTCAAAGGGCACCGCTGACCCCGGTGCCCTCTTTTTGTTCCGCGTTTCGTGAAGCGCCTGAGTGCAGATCAATCCCCGGCATCGCTGCAAGCGGCACTTGCAGGACTGAGCCGGTCGCGGGATCGATTGCGCGATAGTCTGGGGACACCTGTCTGGTCAAGGAGTCCACGAACGATGATCCGCTCGGTGTTTCTCTCGCATGGCGCGCCTTTGCTCGCACTCGATCCCGGACTTTATGCCGATCGATTCCGCGAACTCGGTCGCCTGCTCGACAGCGCCCAAAGTCTGATCGTGATTTCGCCGCATTGGATGACGCGATATCTCACGGTCGGCACCGCGGCAAGTTATCCAGCGATCCATGATTTCGGTGGTTTCCCGTCGGCTCTGTACCAGTTGCGTCACGACATCGCCGGCGCGCCGGAACAGTCTGAACAGCTGGCTGCGCGGTTGACCGGGCAGGGCATTCCGGTCCGTCTCGAACATCATGAAGGAGTCGATCACGGGGTCTGGATGCCACATCGGATGATGGCTTTGCCAGCAGCGCAACCGATTGTTCCGATATCGATGCCGGCCAGTCTCGATGCCACTGGGGCATACCGTTTGGGCGGAGCGTTGGCTCAGGCCATGCCCGACGCCGTGGTGTGGGGCACGGGTGGCATGACCCACAATCTCCAGGAATTCCGTGGCCAGGCGCGGGACGCAGCAGTCGACCCCCGGGTTCGCGAATTCGCCGAATGGATGCGGGAACACATCGAAGCGCTCGATCACCCCGCGCTGCTGGATTATCGCCGACGGGCGCCGCATGCACTGGCCAACCATCCGACCGACGAACACCTGTTGCCGCTGTTCGTGGCTCTGGGGGCTGCCGGGACCGACCACAAACCCAGCCTGGCTGCCGATGGCTACACCCATGGCATCCTGAGCATGATGGCGTTCACGTTCGCCGGCGCCCGTTGACGCCGACGACCGCAAGAAACCGCAAGATCAGAACATTCAGGCGAGGGTCGCGTCCAGGGTGATCTCGCACCCTGCCAGCGCTTTCGATACGGGACAGTTCTCTTTCGCAAACTGCGCCAACTCGGCGAACTTCTCGGCAGTGATGCCGGGCACCTCGGCGCGCATGATCAGATCGATCTTCGGGATCACGAAGCCGGAACCTCCCGGAACCAGATGCACCCGAGCTTCGGTGTCGATCCGCGTGGCCGTGAAGCCGTTCTTGCCCAAGGTGGCCGAAAACGCCATCGAAAAACACCCGGCATGAGCGCCGGCAATCATTTCCTCCGGATTCGTGCCGCCGGTGCCGTCCTGCGATCGTGCGCGGAAGTCGTAGGGGCCCTTGAACGCGCCGCTTTCAAACGCGATCTCGCCTTTCCCTTCCATCACGTTGCCCTGCCACACTGCATTTGCCTTGCGCACTGCCATGGTCGTCTCCCGGTCCGGTTGAGCCCCGAGTGTGCGCAAATTGCGCCCCAAAGCCAAGCCGGACCGCGCGAATCCATGACTTCGGGCGGGTGTGCGGTGGCGCCGGAATGCGTAAGATCACCGGTCCCTTGCGGTCTGCCGCGGGTTTCCATCGTCCACCATCAGGAATTCCATGAAACGCCTGCCCCTGCTTGCGAGCGTGCTGCTCGCCCTGCCATTCACCGCGTCGGCCGACAAGTCGGTCGCCCCGGCAGCACCAATCGATATCGCGGCCGAAACGTTCAAACTCGACAACGGTCTGACCGTGATCGTCCATACCGACCGCAAGGCGCCGATCGTCGCCGTCAATCTCTGGTACCACGTGGGATCGAAGAACGAACTTCCGGGCCGCACCGGTTTTGCGCACCTGTTCGAGCACTTGATGTTCCAGGGCAGCGAAAACCACGAAGGTGAGTTCTTCACGCCGTTCGAGGAAGTGGGCGCCACCGACCAGAACGGTACAACCGACTTCGATCGCACGAACTACTTCCAGAACGTGCCGACCACCGCGCTCGACATGGCCTTGTTCATGGAATCCGATCGTATGGGCCATCTGCTCGGCGCGATCGACCAGAAGGTGCTCGACGAACAGCGTGGTGTGGTGCAGAACGAAAAGCGCCAGGGCGAAAACGCGCCGTACGGCAAGATGTTCGACGGCATCCTGACCGGCTTGTTCCCCAGGGTCACCCTTATCGCTGGTCGCCGATCGGATCGATGGATGATCTGAATGCGGCGTCGATCGAAGATGTCAAAACCTGGTTCCAGAAATGGTACGGGCCGTCCAACACGGTGCTCGTGCTGGCGGGTGACATCGACGTCGCCACGGCGAAACAGAAGGTCCAGAAGTATTTCGGTGACATCGCATCAGGTCCGGCGCTTGCGCGCATCAAGGCCGACGTGCCAGTACTTGCGGCCAGCAAGCGCGAAGTCATGCATGATCGCGTGGGTCTGTCGCGGCTGGTCCGCGCCTGGCCGGCGCCGGGAGTGGGTGGCAGTACCCCTGAAGAACTCGGACTCGCCGCGCGTATCCTGGGTGGCGGCAAGACCTCGCGTCTGAACAAGCGGCTGGTGCTGGATGAACAATTGGCGGCCAACGTTTCGGCGTTCTACTACCCGCTGGAAATCGCCGGCATCTTCGCCGTACAGGCCGACGCCAAGCCTGGCGTCGACCTCAAGAAAATCGAAGCCATCATCGACGAAGAGATCGCCCGCCTGCTGAAAGATGGCCCGACGGCCGATGAACTGAACCGCGCGCGCACCGTCATCGAAGCATCAGTGATCCGCGGCGCCGAGCGGATCGGTGGATTCGGCGGCAAGGCCGACATCCTCGCCGAGTGCCAGACCTACCTCGGTGATCCTCAGTGTTATCGCGATTCGCTCGCCAACATGGCTGCAGCGACCCCGGCGTCGATTCGCGGCGCGGTGAATACCTGGCTGACGCATCCGGCTTACAACCTCGAGATCCATCCGTTCCCGGATCACAAAACCGCTGCGACCGACCTCGATCGCAAGGCCGGTGTGCCGAAGGCGAGCGAGTTCCCGGATCTGGCGTTCCCGGCCATCCAGCGCGGCAAACTCAGCAACGGCGTTGAAGTGGTGTTGGCAGAGCGTCGTGAAGTTCCTGTCGTGCAGGTCCGTTTCATGTTCGACGCCGGTTATGCCGCCGATCACGGTCGCAAGCTCGGCACGGCCGGTTTTGCACTGGGCATGCTCGACGAAGGCGCCGGCAAATTCAACGCCATCCAGATCGCCGAACAGGCCGAGTTGCTCGGCGCCCAGTTCGGCACGTTCTCGTCACTCGATTCGTCGAGCCTGAGCCTTTCGGCCTTGCGCGCGAACCTGCAGCCTTCACTCGACCTCGTCGCCGATCTGCTGATCCGCCCGACGTTCGACGCGAAGGAGATGGAGCGCATTCGTGGCCAGTGGCTGGCCAGCCTCGAGCAGGAAAAGAAGGAACCGCGTTCGCAGGCCTTGCGTGTCCTCCCACCGCTGATCTTCGGTAATGACCACCCGTATGGCATCCCGCTGACGGGCAGTGGCACCGATGCGTCCATCAAGAGCCTCCAACCGGCTGACCTGAAGGCCTTCCATGCCGACTTCATCCGTCCGGACAATCTGCGGATCGTCGTGGTGGGTGATACCGACCTGGCGACCATTTCGGCCGCGCTCGAACGCAGCTTCGGCGGCTGGAAAGCCCCCGCCACACCGCGCCCGACACTCACGCTGGCAAACGTCGAACGTCCGAAGGCACCGCGCGTGTTCCTGATCGACAAGCCGAATGCCGAGCAGAGCCTGATCATCGCCGGTCAGACTTTCCCGCCGACGCTCGCCGCCGACAATATGGAAACGAACACGGCGCTGACCGCGTTCGGTGGCATGTTCAGTGCCCGCCTCAACATGAACCTGCGCGAAGACAAACATTGGGCCTATGGTGCCTATGCCGGCGCCGGTGCTGCACTCGGCCAGCGCCTGTTGTCGGCCAGTGCTGGCGTACAGTCGGACAAGACGATCGAGTCCATGCAGGAACTGCAGAAAGAGTTCGTGGAACTGGTGTCCACGCGCGAAGTCACGGCGGCCGAGTTGACGAACGTCGTCAACAACGACGTCCGCAGCCTGCCCGGTTCCTTCGAGACGGCCGGTGCTGTCTCGGCAGAAATTGCCAACATGCTCCAGTACAACCGTCCGGACGACTACGTGCGCACGCTGAAAGCGCGTACCGAAGCGCAGACGCTCGACGCCGTGCGTGCCGCAGCCAAGCGACACGTCGACCCGAACGCGCTGACCTGGGTGGTGGTCGGCGACCTGAAGAAGATCGAAGCCGGTGTGCGCGCCCTGAATTGGGGTGAGGTCACGGTCATCGATCCGGAAGCGGCCAACTGATCGAGTGGTTCATCGCACCAGGAAAAAGGCGCCCACAAGGGCGCCTTTTTTTTGGCAATATGTTCTTCTCCCGCTTGCGGGAGAAGATGCCCGAAGGGCAGATGAGGGAAATCTGGCGACTAGCCACTATTCGCGCCAGGCGACTGCTCAAACGGCCTTCGGCCACTTTCTCCCAATGGCTTTCGGGGCCAGATTTCCCTCATCCGGCCTTCGGCCACCTTCTCCCGCTTGCGCGGGAGAAGGATTGTTTTTGGGTATGCGTGTCCCTACTCGCGAACCACCACGTCAAATGCGAGCCCCACGACGATGCCGATGAACGTCGCCATCAGCACACCACCGGTTTCGGGGCTGTACCCCACGCCGACCATCAGCCCGGCACTCGCACCGGCGGCAAAACGCGCCCAGTGCACACCTCGCTGCAGCCGGCGCCATGCCGATTCCTTGAAGACCTCGAACGCAAGCAAAATCGCCAGCGCTGCGAGAATGTGCCGCCAATAGGTGCCGGGTTCGAACCAGCGCAGATCGTCGAGTGTCCAGCGAAGGGTGATGCCGAGGATGGGCACCAGCACCAGCACTAACAACACCCAGCCCGAAACCCACGGAAACCGGACAACACGCTGCTCGACTGGTGCCGATTTGGGCTCCAGATGCCGTCTGCGTGCAGCCCGGTTGTTGTGTGATCGAGTCCGACGCAAAGTGGGCGGCCCGTTACAGTGCCAGCGCGTAGCCGAACTGCTGGCGGAATTGATCGGCGAACTGGTCGTAGTTGAAGCGCTGGTTCTGGGTGCCGTGATGTTCGATCTTGAGCGCGCCCATCAGGCTGGCGATGCGGCCTGAAGTCGCGTAATCGCAACCGTTCATCAAGCCAAAGATCAATCCCGCGCGGAATGCGTCACCACATCCGGTCGGATCGACCACGCGCACCGGTGCCGCGGCCGGAATCTCGTAGACCTGTTCCTTGGTGTGGATCTGCGCGCCCTTCGGACCGCGGGTGACCACATAGGCTTTCACCCGGCTGGCAATTTCCGCTTCAGTCCAACCGGTGCGCTCGGCCAGCAGGTTCGACTCGTAGTCATTCACCGTGACGTAATCGGCAAGCTCGATGAAGTTGCGGAATTCCTCGCCGTTGAACAGGGGCATGGCCTGACCCGGGTCAAAGATGAAGGGAACACCGAGGTCGGCGAAGTCACGCGCATGTTTCAGCATGGCGTCGCGGCCATCCGGCGCCACGATGCCGAACTTGACGCCGGCAACATCACGCACGCTGGATTCATGCGAGCGCATCATCGCCCCCGGATGGAACGCGGTGATCTGGTTGTCGTCGAGGTCGGTCGTGATGAACGCCTGGGCGGTATACAGATCCTTGATTTCGCGCACCTGTTCAAGACGGATGCCACAGGACTCGAAGTACTCGCGATATGGGCCGAAGTCCTGGCCGACGGCAGCCATCGGGATCGGATCGCCGCCGAGCAGCTTCAGGTTGTAGGCGATGTTGCCCGCGCAGCCGCCAAACTCGCGGCGCATCCGTGGCACCAGGAACGCCACATTCAGAATGTGCACCTTGTCCGGCAGGATATGGTTCTTGAACTGGTCCTGGAACACCATGATGGTGTCGTAAGCGAGCGAACCACAAATCAGTGCCGACATGGAAATCCTTGAATATTCGGAGGACAAAACGGCGGCATGGTGGCGTCCCCGGGCAGCAAAGGCAAGCAGCTTGACCACTATCGGTGCCAACGCGCACCGTTTCGCAGTTTGGCGAACGGCGAAGACGTACAATCCGCGCATGCGCCGCCTGCTCTCCACTGTCTTGTTGATCCTTCCCGTGGCCTTGGGCGCGGCGTCCGCCGATCCTCATGGGGTCTTCGACTGCCAGGACCTGAGCCTCGTGCCCATGGATTTTTCGGTCGACTACGAGACCGAAGTGCAGCCCATCTTCACCGGCAGCTGCGCGAACTGCCATGTCTCGTCGCCGTTCCCGGATGCCGGCCTCAGGCTGGATCCCGGCAAGTCCTACTTCGATCTCGTCAATGTGCCGAGTGTGCAGGACGGCACTCTGTTGCGCGTCAAACCCTTCAATGCGAGCCAGAGCGTGCTGTTCTCGAAGGTCAACTGTGATGGACCGCTTGTCGGCCTGAGAATGCCGCTCGATCGCTCGCCTTTGACGCCGGAAGCGCAGGCTCTGATCCTGGATTGGATCAACCAGGGGGCTTTGCCCGTGCCCGCGGTACCGGATCTATTGACCCGGGCCGACTTCGAAGCGCGCGGGTGATTTGAGTCTCGCTGCAGTAAATCCTTTGTATTCACAAGGATAGGTTTCACCCTAAGTCGCCCGTAAACCCTGGGGCAGGAGTTGGGTCGCATGCCCGCAGACCTCGCATAGGCAAACCGGTTTCAAACGCGCGTTTGTTGCCCTGCAGCGTGCATTGGTATTGTGAACTGGTTCACACTTCGCCCCGCGCTGCAGGTTGGTGCCGGTCTCGATGTGAATCGCGAGTGGCCTCAACCGTCGAATCAGGGATACCGGCGCCAACACACCACGCTCGCCCAGTGGCCTGATCGCGCAGGGCAAACATGTCGAACACCAAGATGACCTGGGAGGGTTCTCGTGCGTCGCAATCGTCTCCGTTTTGCCGTTGTCTCTGCTCTGATGCTGGCTGCTCCTTTGGCTTCTGCCGATGGGATTGTCGCCAAACAGTTGGCCGGTCCGGCCGACGAATTTGCCGCCCTCGCGCCGGTTGATCCGAGCAGCACCGCGGTGCATTCGAAGTCCGCGCTCATTCCGGTCGAGATGGAAAAACGTGGCGGCGCGTTTGGCGCCAGCGTTCGTCTGCCGATCGAAGGCGAAGATGTGCAGGTGCTGGTGTTCAACGGTGACAACAACTGGCAAGTGCAGATGCGCGACGAAATCGGCAAACGCGCCGACTTGGCCGCTCGCCTCGCCATCGAAACCGAAAACGAAAGTTATGGTTTGGCCGGTGATGAATTCAAGGCCAAGCGGTATCGCCTCAATGGTCTGCAAAACGGCCAATGGAACCTGGATATCCATGCCAACTCCGGCCAACCGGGCTTTGTTCTGCTTGCCGGCGGCGGTGATGAGCGCCTGATGTCGTACACCACCTCGCTGACGCACAAACGCGCCGGCCAGATCGGTTTTGTCGCCACCATCTACGATGAAACGAATGACGAGTTCGCAGGTCGTGTCACGTCCAGCAAGCTGCGTGTGACCGACCCGAAGGGTTCGATCTCCGAATACGCCATGTTCGATGACGGTCTGCATCAGGACGGCACCGCCAATGACGGCATCTTCGGTTCCGACTTCAAGGCCAGTCTGGCCGGTGACTACAAGGCGCAAGTGATGCTCGGCGGTGTCAACGCTGCCGGCCGCGAATTCCTGCGCACGACCGAGCACCTGCTGCCGGTGCTGGACGATGCCATTCGCATCACTTCAGCCGACAGCGTGTCGGCCAAGGCACTTGCCGGTGATCGCATGGCGTTCTCGCTGCGCGTCGACGGCGCTGTCGAAGGCCAGCACTACCGCAGTTACGCCCAAGTCTGGGGCCGCAGCCTCGACGGCAAGTCGATGATCCCGGTTTCGTGGATCGGCGGCATGGTCGCCGTCAAGGATGGCGCGCTTGATCTCGCATTCGACAATCGCTGGGCCAGTTACGCCAAGGCTCGTGCGCCGTTCGAACTGCGCGAAGTACGCCTGGAAAATCCCGATTACCTGGTGACGGTTGCCGAAGCACCGCGACTGGCAGTCACGGGTGCCCAGAATCTCATCAAGGCGCGCAGCAAGCCGGTCACGTCGATCAGCGAAGACATGCGTACCGGTCCGAAGCCTGCCAGCCTGAATTCGGGTGAGAAAGGCGTTGGCACGAAGTTGTTGCTGGTCCATGGTTACTGCTCCGGTAACGCCTGGGGTCCGGTTGCCGGCCAGTTCGCCAACTCCGCCGTGTTCCAGGACTTCAACCAGAACCGTTCACATGATGCGTTCGCCCGCCTGATCCAGTCCTTCGGGGCCACGTGGAATTCCTTCGGTGTGGTTGCACACAGTCAGGGTGGTGCTGCGTCGCTGCACCTTTACCACTACTACTGGAGCGGCCTCGACAACGCGACCGGCAGCCGTCTGATCCAGTCCGTCGGTACGCCGTATCAGGGCACCGCGCTCGCCGGTAATGCCGCCGTACTCGGCAGCATCTTCGGTGTCGGCTGCGGCACGAATGCCAACCTCACCTACAGCGGCGCCAGCTCCTGGCTCGCCGGCATCTCGACCACCTCGCGCGCCAAGGTCAACTACTTCACGACTTCGTTCACCGATCGCTCGTGGGTCTATGACTACTGCAACGTGGCGACCGACGTGCTGCTGAGTGATCCGGAAGACGGCACCACAGAGCGCGCCAAAGGCCAGCTCTCCGGCGCCATCAATCAGGGCCACAAAACCGGCTGGTGCCATACCAGCGGCATGCGTGACCCGGCACAGACCACCGATTCCGCGCGCAACAGCACGATGAACACCAGCGCCGCGCGCTGATAAAAGGTCTTTGGGAGACGACCGACAACGCCACCTTCGGGTGGCGTTGTCCGTTGTGGGGTGGCTGATGCGATCGCAACCTGTGGCTGCGCTCAGCGCCAGCTGAATACATCTCCTCGGCCTTGGATCATCAATGATCCGAGGTTCCTGAGGGCTTCTTTGGCCGCTGCTGATACGCTAGCGCTTTCCCGATTTCACACCGCACCCGCATGCTTGATGTCCATCCTCAATGCCAGATCCCCGACGAGGAACTGACCGAACGGTTCGTTCGTGCCTCCGGTCCGGGCGGGCAGAACGTCAACAAGGTCTCCACGGCCGTCGAGTTGCGATTCCAGCTTCGTGATTCCCCGAATGTGCCGGACGAGCCCAAACAACGGCTGCTGTCCCGTTCGGACCGCCGGATCACGAAAGAGGGCGAAATTGTCATCGAGGCCAACCGGTTTCGGACACAGGACCGCAACCGGCAGGACGCGCGCGATCGCCTGATCCTGCTGCTGCGAACGGCTTTTGTCGTGGCCAAGCGCAGAATTGCGACGAAACCGTCTCGGGCCGCCAAGGCCCGGCGCGTCGTCGAAAAGAAACAACGCGGTGCGGTCAAGAAAACTCGCAACGACCGCGGCTGGCGCGACGAGTAACGATTCGTTCGCCGCTTGGGCATGGCGTCATCGCCGTCCTTTTGCTCCAATAGCCCCTTACTACCGGCCCCCCGAATGTCGCTGCCTCCGTTCCGCGGTTTACCTCCCAACGCGCCACCCACCCGGCACGGCGTGTTCATGCGCACGCTTGCGAAATTCCTGCTGAAACTCGGCGGCTGGAAGCTGGTGGGCGAGTTTCCGAACGAGCCGAAAATGATGCTGATCGCCGTGCCGCATTCTTCGGCATGGGATGCGTACTGGGGTTTCCTGGTCAAGATCGGCTACGACATGAACATCAGCTTCCTTGGCAAGAAGGAGGCATTCTGGTTTCCGCTGGGGATCCTCCTGCGTTGGCTTGGCGGCCAGCCGATCGACCGACACAGCGCTTCCGGTGTGGTCGATCAGGTGGCCAAGAGCTTCCAGGACAACGATCGAAAATGGGTCATCCTTGCGCCCGAAGGAACGCGCCGTGCGGTCACGCGCTGGCGCAGCGGCTTCTGGCACATCGCCAAGCAGGCCAACGTCCCCTTGGCAGGCATTTACTTCGACTACCCCAGCAAGACCATCGGACTGGGTCCGGTGTTTGAACTGACTGACGATCTGGATGCCGACCTGGAGCGCATTCGCGCCTGGTTCAAGCCTTACTTCGGCAAACACCGCGGCGTCTGACGGATGCATGAGTTCGAACTGATCGAGTGGATCCGCACACATGCCGTGTTGGGGCGTGGGGACGTGATCCTCGGGATCGGTGACGACGCGGCCATCCTCGACGTACCGACCGGACACGAGTTGCTGGTCAGCACCGACACGCTGGTGGCTGGTGTCCATTTTCCGATCGGCACTGCGGCGGCCGATATCGGCTGGAAGTCGCTGGCGGTGAATCTCTCGGATCTCGCGGCCATGGCCGCGACCCCTGCATGGGTCAGCCTGGCGCTCACGTTGCCGGCGATCGATGAACCTTGGCTGCGAGGCTTTTTCGAGGGATTTCATGCCCTGGCTCGGACACACCAGGTGAGCTTGATCGGTGGCGACTGCACACGTGGACCCTTGTCGATCACCGTAACGATCCACGGATTCGCGCCGCGCGGGGCGGCGATCCGCCGATCCGGCGCGCGTCCGGGCGACTCGTTGGTGTTGTTCGGTGAAGTCGGCTTGGCCGCAGCAGGCTTGCGTGTGCAGATGGCACGCCCCGAGCACGAACGTGCCGGGCTGCCCGACGATGCGGTCACGGCGCCTTGGGTTCAGGCGTTGAACCGACCCGTGCCGCTGAACCACCTCGCACCGATCCTGCGCGGCAAGGTCAACGCGCTGATCGACGTCAGCGATGGCTTGATTGCCGACCTCAATCACATCCTGCGAGCCAGTTCGGTCGGTGCCCGCGTTGCGCTCGAGACCCTGCCTGCACTGAACGAACTGTCGGCCGTTCACGGGCTTGCCGCGGCCCAGTCGATGCTGTTGTCGGGCGGCGATGATTACGCCCTGTTGGCGGCAGTGCCGGTGGAGCAGGTCGAACACGTGCTGAGCGAAGCCCGCGCCGCTGGTGTTGCCGCGCAGGTTGTCGGCTCCTTTGAGGCAGAACCCGGTGTGCGTGTGTTCTGTGCCGGACAAACGCTTGTATTGCCCGAGCGACAAGGGTTCAATCATTTCCCATGACCCAACGTGATGCCGGCTTCTATCGTGATCCTTGGCTGTGGATCGCCAGTGGCCTGGGCTCGGGATTCAGCCGCTGGGCGCCCGGCACGGTGGGTTCCCTTGCGGCCCTGTTGCCTTATCTCGCGTTGCGAAACCAGCACCCCGGTTGGCTGATCGCGGCCATCGTCGGCGTGTTTGTGCTGGGTGTGATCGCCGCGAACAAGATCCGCACGCGGGTTGCCGAAGACGACCCGGGGCTCATGGTGCTCGACGAATGGGTCGGCCAATGGCTTACCTTGCTGCCGGCCTTGTTCTGGCCACTGATCGGTTGGCAGGTCATGCCGATCTGGCTCGAAATGCTGGCGGGGTTTGTCTTGTTCCGACTGTTCGACATCCTCAAGCCCTGGCCCGTGTCCTGGGTCGACCGTGAGGTCAAGGGTGGCCTCGGTGCGATGCTCGACGATGCTCTGGCCGGTGTCTATGCCGCGGCAGCGCTGTGTGCTGTGGCGTGGTGGTGGTCCAGGCATTAGCAAACCCTTCTCCCGTGAAACGGGAGAAGGTGGCCGAAGGCCGGATGAGGGCCAGATTGGCGCGAAGTGTCGTGCGGGGAAGGTGGCCGAAGGCCGGATGAGGGGCAGATTGGCGCGAAGGTCCGGACGGGGAAGGTGGCCGAAGGCCGGATGAGCAGATTGGCCCCAGTACAAGTCGGGGCGAAGAATTCCTTCGGCAGGACTCGATATCTTCTGAGCGAGCCGGACAAAAAAAGCCCCGCATTGCGGGGCTCTTTTCTTCCAACCACTCCAACCGGAAATCAGCGGCCGGTGGTCTGCTTGCTGTTCAAGCGCTCCAACAGACTGGCCGCAGGAACATAACCGCCTACCTGCGTACCGTCGTCGGTGAAGATGGCCGGGGTGCCGTTCACGCCGACCTTCTGGCCGAGGGCGTAGTCATCGGCGATCGGGTTCGCGCAGGTCTTGGCCGGCAGGTCCTTGCCATTCTTGGCGTCGGTCATCGCGGCCAGCTTGTCGGCGGCACACCAGACCGAAACGGCCTTGTTGAACGACTCGGAGTTCAGGCCGGCGCGCGGGAAGAACAGATAGTCGACGGTGATGCCGAGGTCGTTGTACTGCGCCATTTCCTGATGCAGCTTGCGGCAGTAGCCACAGTCGATGTCGGTGAACACCGTGACGCGGAACTTTTCTTCCTTGGCCTTGAAGCGGATGCGCTTGTCGGCGGTGACCTTGGCGAGTTCCGTCTTGCGCGTGGTGGCGCGGCGCTGTTCGGTCAGGTCGGCCTTGTTCGCGATGTCGTAGACCGAGCCCTGGATCAGGTACTTGCCGTCATTGCTGACATAGACGACGCTGCCGCCGATCATGACTTCGGAATAACCGGGCATGGCAGCGTCGGCGATCGATTCGATCGCAGCGTTCGGCACCAGCGTCTTGATCGCGGCGCGAACACTGGCCTCGTCGGCGTGGACACTGGTGGCAGACAGGGAACCGGCCAGGGCCAGCGACAAAGCAGCGAAACGAATCATGGATCACCTCAACTATGGAATCGGGAGTCAGGCCGTCCGTGGCCCTGTGGGGATGCGAGTGTCCAGCTCGACTTGTGCGCTGGGTCAATTAGCAGCCCCTCACAGACCGGGCGGGCTGGAGAAAGTTCCGGGAGTTTGGCACCGGCTTGCGCAGGGCGGCAAGCCGGTGGGACGTTCATGGTGCCGCTACAGATTCTGGTAATTCGGCCCCGCCCCGCCTTCCGGCGTGACCCAGGTAATGATCTGGTACGGGTCCTTGATGTCGCAGGTCTTGCAGTGGACGCAGTTGGCGGCATTGATCTGCAGGCGTTTGCCGGTGTCGTCCTCGGCGATCTCATAGACGCCGGCCGGGCAGAACCGCGTACACGGGTTCTGGTATTCGGTCACGCAGGTCGTGATGCAGACGTTCGTGTCGGCGACTTTCAGGTGGACCGGCTGGTCTTCCTCGTGTGCCGTGCTGGCGTAGAACACCGACGCCAGGCGATCACGGGGCGGCAAGGTTTTCTCGGTGATGAAGTCCCGTTTGGGCGATTCGTGTTCGGCGATCTTGCGTGTTTGCGAATAGTCGGCGTGGTTGCGCAGGGTCCAGGGTGTTCGACCACCGGTGGCGGTTTCCAGGCCGGCGTTGATCAGGCCGAACCACAAACCCTTGTGGAATCCGGGCTTGATGTTGCGCACCTTCTTCAGTTCCGCCATCACGGCAGAGCCGCGCAGTCGCGTGTCAAAACCTTCGGGGTCTTCTTCTCGACCCAGTGTTCGGCAGCGATCATGCCGCTGCGCAAGGCCTGGTGGGTGCCCTTGATCTTCGGGACATTCAGCAAGCCGGCGCCGTCGCCGATCAGCATGGCACCCGGCATGTCGCATTTCGGCAGGCTCTGGTAGCCGCCGGCAGCGATCGCGCGGGCGCCATACGACAGGATGGTCCCGCCTTCGAGCAGCGCCTTCACATGCGGGTGGTGTTTGTACTGCTGGAACAGTTCGTACGGCGACAGGCGGGTGTCCTGATAGTCGAGACCGGTGACGTAGCCCACTGCGACGCGGTCCTTGTCCAGGTGGTACAGGAAGCTGCCGCCATAGGTGGCGTTGTCTGCCGGCCAGCCGCAGGTGTGCACGATGTGACCCGGCGTGACGCGGCCGGGCGGCAACTGCCACAGTTCCTTGATGCCGATCGAGTAGGTCTGCGGGTCGCTGTTGGCGTCCAGCTTGAAGCGCGGAACCAGTTGTTTGGTCAGATGCCCGCGGGCGCCTTCGCCGAAGATGGTCAGCTTCGCGCGGATATCGATGCCGAGCGTGTGGCCATCCTTGAAGCTGCCGTCCTTGGCGACACCCATGTCGCCAATCCGGACACCGACGACTTCGCCCTGGTCTCCAAACAGCACTTCCGAGGCGGCGAAGCCGGGATAAATCTCGACGCCCAGCGCTTCGGCCTGAGGCGCCAGCCAGGCGCAGGTGGCGCCCAGCGAGACAATGAAGTTGCCATGGTTGTGCAGTTGCGGCGGCGTGGGCAGTTTGCGGCCGCCGGTTTTGGTCAGCCACCAGAACTCGTCGGTCGTGGCCGGCACGCAGATCGGCGGCGGGTTGTCGCGCCAGCCCGGCAACAAGGCATCGAGCGGCGCAGGGTCGATGACCGCGCCAGACAGGATGTGTGCGCCGACGGTCGAGCCTTTCTCGATCACGCAGACGGTGGTCTCGGGGCTGAGCTGTTTCAGCCGAATGGCCGCGGCCAGGCCGGACGGGCCGGCGCCAACGATGACCACCTCGTACTCCATTACATCGCGTTCGCTCATGAAGCGCATCCTGGGAGAGCCTGAAGAACCGGGATTATCCCGTACTTTGTGTGTAGACGCTCGATTCGGCTGGCGCGGTACTGCATGATTCAGGCATGACCGCTCTGGTGCTTCTGCTCAGTTCCGAACCCGAACCTCGCGCCGCCGCTGAAGCGCGGGTGCGGTCGTGGCTGCATGGCATCGAATCACCAGCCAGGCCGCAGCGTCTGTATCACGTCGACCAGGCCACACTGATCTGGCAAACCGGGCCTGCGATCGTGCGCCATCAAGCCGAACCCGACACGCTGGTGTTCGAGTTGGACAGTGAAGGCGCCGCCGGACCAGTCGCTGATCGCCCCGCTGCGCATGGGCTGAGGCTGAAGCGCCAGGCTTCCGGGGCCTGGTCCCTGTTCCGTGCCTGGCATGCCGAACGCAATTGGTATTGGGCCAAACATGGCGGGGTTCTGGCTGCCGCCACCTCCCCACGCCTGGTCCTCGCGGCATTAAACCTGCCGGTGGTCGAAAACGAGACCGCCGTCGCCGCGTTCTTTGGCCTCCGTCCCTCGTCGCCGCCCGCCTGCTTCTTCGCCGGGGTCACGGCATTGGCGTCCGGACAGACCCTGGAACTGGCCGCCGACGGGTCAACCAGCACCGTGGTTCCCGCCGAAGACTACCGACCGGAACCCATCGCGGCCGGCAGTGACGCCGATTGGCAACAACAATTCGAAGTCCGCCTGCTGGCGGCAACACGGGATGCGGTCGGATCGGGGCCGGCAGGCCTGATGCTGAGCGGTGGCCTGGACTCGACCACGCTGGCGGCTGCCTTGGCCGCGTCGGGGCTGCCAGCACGCCTCTACAGCTGGGTGTTGTCGGCGGAGCCGAGTGCGGACGAGTCCGCCTACGCCCGCGCCACCGCACAGGCACTGGGTTTGCCGCTGGAATGGGTGCCGGTGGACCAACTGCCGTTCGCCGACCTCGACCGGCTTCCGATCCATCCGGATGCGCCGCTGGCCAATCCCTATCGGGCGATGAACGACGCCGTGATGCACGTCGCGGCCGGGCAGGGGGTGCAGACCCTGTTGTCGGGCAACTTTGGCGATCACTTCTATCCCGAGCCCCACACGGCAATCAGTTCGGCCTGGCGCCATCATCGGCCTGATTTGGCTGCCCGGCATCTGTGGACAAAAAGTGCAGCGGCGCCTGCGTCGGGGTTGGCATCGTCCCGCACCCACAGGCAGGCCGGAAATCCTTGCCCCCTATGCCTTGTCGCTGCTGCAGGAGTTGCCCGAACAGCCGTGGGCGTCGCTGAAGGCGGAAGATCCGAGCCGCTTACCCGACTTGTTTGGCCCGGCAGCCCATCTGGATGCCGAGGGCGCCTGGTGGTTCGCCGAGCGCCACGGGCTGGACATGCGGTTCCCTTATCGTCACCGGGGGATGATCGACCTGTCGCTGGCCCTGCCGGTGCATCTGTCGGAACGGCAGGGGGTCCGCAAATGGCTGACCCGGCAATGGCTGTCGACGCGGGTGCCGGAACTGGTCTGGCAGCGCCCCAAATCCGGAAGTCTGGCGCCCTGGTTTTGGCGGGGATTACGCGAACATCGGGACGACGTGGCTGCGTTCCTGTTCCAGTCCGGAACAACATGGCAAACTTTCATGAACGCGTCGGTGGTTGAACAAGCACTGTACGCGGGGCTGGACGAGGCGTCCGGGCTGCGGCTTTGGCAGGCCGTTTGCTATGAGAAATGGCGGCAAGCAGCGATTCATGCCGGAAGCTTGCGCTATCATCCGCTTTAAGTATCGGAAAACCTGAATCATGACCAAGTTGAGCAATAACCTAGCTTCAGTTCAACCGACACTGCCGTCGAAGGCTTATGTGGTGCCGGAACTGACAGACCTCGGTGCGCTGCGTGACATCACGCTGGGCGCGTCGCCCGGTGTCGGTGACTCCGGTGGCGCTGGTGGCTTCAAATGCCCGGGTTGTCCGTAACCAGGGGCTTGGCCGCAAGGCTGGACAGGCAGGGGCAAACAGAATTCTGCGCGAACTGGGGCATTGGGCGCCCCGGCGGTTTCTTTGCGCGCGAATGCGGCGCGGCGGCTGTGCCGCGTGCGTCCTCCGGCGGCGACCGTGTTGCCGGCGAATGCATCAACACGGCGGTTCAAACAACCTGATCCCATGTTGCGCCTGATCGACCGTCGCCAGCCGGCATCGGCCGAGGTTTGGTCGACGTCGATGGCCGGCCGGATCGTTCACAGCAACTTCCGGATTGATCCGGGTGCGTCTGTCCGCGTGGCTGCTCAAATGCCGGAGTTCGTGCCCGAACCGCCCGGGCAGCCGTCCACAACGATCGATGCCCAACTCGGCGGCACCTTGCACAAGGTCCGGATCTCGGCAGGTGTGGCCGATCAGCGCCGGTTTCAGTTCGAGCACGGCCTCACGCTGCGGATCGCGGGTCAGACTGCCGAGGTGACGGCGCCTACGGAGGAGAGTCGCCGGGATGTGGTCGAAGCCCTGCTCGGGCCGGGACTGTTGTTGCTGTGCGCCCGGCACGGCGCGTTTGCGTTACACGCTGCGGCCGTCGCCGATACGCGCGGCATCGTGCTGCTGGCCGGGCCCTCCGGGCAAGGCAAATCGTCGCTGGCGCGTTTGGCCGCCAATCCGATCGCGGGTCCATCCGGACCGATCCTGCGGGTGGCGGACGACCTCGTGGTGCTCGGCGGCGACTTCGGATTCTGCACGAACGTTCCACAATTGAAGCTCGATCCGATCCTGTTGCCGGCCCCCGTTTCGACGCACCTTCGGAACATCGTGTGGCCCGAATTCGACGATGCCATCACAACCCCGGTCCTGAGGCCGCTCTCTCCGGTCGAGATGCGTCTTCGGTTGATTCGTGACAGTGTTGCCGCGCGCCTGTTCGATGCGAACGAACTCGCCGCACATCTGGGTTGGGTCACGCGACTATCCCAGCACGTACCGGGTTTTGTGCTTCGACGCCCACGAGTGGACCCGGCACTGATCGGCATTGCCAACCGGCACTCTCTTGATTTGCTGATCACCTGACCTGAATCAGGGCTGGGTGGGCCCGTGTATCCCGTCGATCTCGATCAACAGATCGGCACGGCAGATGTCCCCGCCAAGGATGATCCACGGCGTTTCCGGGAAACGGCTCATCAGGTCGACCGTTTGCGCCAAATCATTGTGGTCACGCAGGTAGACCTTCAGCAAGCCACCCCCGCCAAACCGGGCCGGCAGTCGGTCCGAAAAACAGCGGGCTGCCTGGATCAGGGATGTCAGGTTGCTGTCGGTTTCACGGAACTGCGCCGGCAGATCACCGACATGGTGGCTTTCGTGGCCCACCACACTGGCCGTTCCGGAAATGAGCAGACGACCTTCGGGCAGCAAGTGTGCCCGCGAGAAACTCGGGCTGGTCGGGCCGTATCGACGGGGATAACGGTACGCCGACACCTGCCGCGGATTTTCGATGTGCTGACCCGGGCGCTGCGCTGCCAGCCAATAGACCTGAAGGATGCTGCTGTCGTCCTGTCGCCCGATGGCGGTCGCTGCGGGAAGGTGTTCGACGACAAAATCACCGAGGCCCAGCGCACGACCGGTGCAGAAGTGACGGTAACGCTCGTCGTCACCCAAACCTTCGTTGATCCGCGAAAAATAGTTCCAGTAGCGCACGATGCTGGCGTGCGGACGATCGCGCATGAAGCGCACGATTTCGGCATAGGCCAATTCGGAAGCCTTGCCGATCGAGCCGGCATCACGCTCGTCGATTTCAATGAGTCCGAACAGGTGTGTGGTGTCTTCGGCAAACCGGACGGAGCCGTCCACACCACGACGCACCGGGCCCGCGCTGCGCCAGATTTCGGCCAATGCACCCCTTTCGGGCAACAAATCCGACCGGGCCCACAGTTCAAAGCCGGAGTGAACGGGCAACGCCGCGCCGGAAGGCGGGGCACCGAACACCACTTCGGCCAGAACCGTGTTGTCTGGATCCGACTGACCGATTGGCTCGTAGCGGACTGAAAATCCGGATCTAGGCGGCGCTGCCAAGACTGGTTCAGACATGGTCCTGGCCCGTGGTGCCGCCCTCGAACGCCACCCGTGCCTGGCGCTTGAGGAACTTCATGTGAGGCCATTGCAGCCGCCACAACACGAGCGACTGGAGGTAATAGATGCCCTTGAACAAGAGCAACCGCCGGCGCACGCCGCCGTCCCGGAACACATCGCCCGCCAGAAGCGAAATCAACGCCTCCTCCACGCGCCAATGGTTTCTCGGATGCGCAAACAGCTGACGCATGGCCGGTGACGTGAATCGTTCGATGAACCACGAAAAACACGCCAGCCCGGCGCGCAAGGTGCGCGTGTATCGGGCCTGCAGGGCACGTTCACGATGCGGTTCGTGCAAGACCTGATCAATCAGTTCAGCGCCCAGTTCCGCGCTGTTCATGGCGAGAAACACGCCGCTCGAAAAAATGGGGTCGACAAACGCACAGGCGTCACCGACCGACAACCATCGGGATCCGGCAAAAGCGCTGCAGGAGTAAGCGTAATTGCCCGTGGCATGATGATTGCCGACCAGTTCGGCTGAAGTCAGGCGGGCCCACACTTCCGGGATACCGCGCAAGGTATCGAGCAGGAACTCAGTGCCGCGCCCCTTCTTTTGCTTCAGGTATTCCGGATAACAGACAGCACCGACACTCATCAGTTGATCCGGCAGCGGGATCAGCCAGACCCAGCCGTGCGCAAAACGATAGATGCTGATGTTGCCGGCGTCCTCGCCGGGTCGGAGTTCGGCACCGCGGAAATGGGCAAACAGTGCCGCACTCTGATGGCGAGGATTTTTCTGCTTGAGTTTGAGCCGATCACCGAGCAGGGTGTCGCGGCCGCTGGCATCGACAAAATAGCGGGTGCGCAGGGTTTCGGTGTGGCCACCTGCGTCGACCACTTCCACTGAAACGGTATCGCCGAGCACCTCGACTTTTCGGACACAGTGACCGGTCATGGCAGTCGCGCCGGCGCGTGCGGCATTCACGAACAGCAGTTCGTCGAACTGGTCACGACGCACCTGCAGTGCATGCGGCCACGTGGCATTCAACGAGCGTGCGAAGTGGAACACGTTGTAGCCGCGTTCATTCGCGGCCGGAAAGTCGGCGCCGAGTTTCTTGATGCCGATGGCTTCTGCCTCGGCCAGCACACCAAGGCGTTCCAGAATCGGCATGCTCATCGGCAGCAGTGATTCACCGATATGAAAACGCGGGTGCGTGTCCTTCTCGAACAGGCGCACGCGCCAGCCCTTGCGGGCCAACAGCGCAGCGATGGTGCTGCCCGCAGGGCCGCCGCCAGCGACCACGACGTCGCAGGAGCAATCAGATTCGGAATGGAGTGACGACACAGCCAGAAGAATGGGAAAAACAAGGCACATGATACACTTAGCGCACCAAAATCGCCGTGCGATGCTGGCGGAGGGGTCGTCCGCAAGGGCCCAGCCACCGGGCGCGCAAGACAAAAACCACAAGGTGGATACATGAGTACTCAAACCGCGGCCGAGCTGGAGCTCGCCGAACTGTTGGTCTCCGCGTTGAATCTGGAGACAGTCAAGGCCGAAGACATTGGCCCTGAACAGGCGCTGTTCGGCGCCGATCTTGGTCTCGACTCGATCGACGCGCTTGAACTGGCGCTTGCGGTCTCGAAAAAGTACGGTTTCCAGTTGCGCTCGGACAACGAAGACAACCGCCGCATCTTCGGCTCGCTGCGTGCGTTGTCGGCGCACATCGAAACCCATCGCACGATGTGAAGATCCTGCTTGCCGGCGTCTTGCTGGCCTATGCGCTGCTGGCGCATGGCGCCCTGCTGGGGATCGATCCCGGTCTCACGCCGATGGCACTCTGGCTCTTGCCAGTGGCCATGCTGATGGTGGCCTGGAACGCCCGCAAGCCTGTCTGGCTGGTGCCGGCATCGTTGCTGGCTTTGCTCGTGTGGGCATTACAACGCGCCGACGCCGGTGCGTTGTTGCTGTTTCTTCCGCCGATCCTCGCGCATGGCTTGATTGCGTCCATGTTTGCGTCCACGTTGCTGCCGGGTAGTGAGCCGCTGATCATCCGCTTCATCCGCATCGTGCACGGTCCGGACAACCCGCCCGATACGCGCCTGTGTGCGTATGCCCGGTTGGTCACCACACTGTGGGCGGGCTTGTTCGTACTGCTGTGTGTGGTCGAAGTCGGCTTGCTGTTGCTCGTCGTGCCCGAAGGTCTTCTGGCAGTCATGGGTGTCGACAGTTCACGCTTCGGACTGACAAGTGCCCACTTTGCATGGTTTGCGCATGTGGGCAGCTGGCTGCTGATGGCGCTGCTGATGGGCGTCGAGTGGACGGTACGCAAACGCCGTTTTCCGGACATGCCCTATCGCAACTTCGCGCACTTCATCCGGCGCCTGATCGAAGTGGGCCCGCAGGTGGCCAGGCAGTGGCGTCATGAGTGACACCAACAATCGACGGATCAGTCGCTTCATGATCGGCGACAGCCATCCCAGTCTGGCCGGCCACTTTCCGGGTCGCCCACTGGTGGCCGGTGTCATCGTGCTTGAGGAGGTACAGAACGCCCTTTCGACATTTTGGCCGGGTCGGGTTCTGGCGGCGTTCCCGCAGGTCAAGTTCGTGTCGCCGCTGTTGCCGGGCGAGTGGGCCGAACTGGAACTGGTGCGCCTCGATACCGATCAGTTCGACTTTCGCGTCACGCGCGAAGGCGCGCTGATCGCCAGCGGCAAGGTGCGGGCATGAGCGCCGCCGCCGACCCCAAGCCGGACTGGCGCGCGCGTCCTGAAGGGGGCGGGCGCTTCGCGTTATGGCTCATCCGCACGTTTGCGCAGTCGTTCGGTCGTCCAGTGGCGAGGTTGGCACTCTGGCCGATCACCCTCTACTTCCTGTTGCGCCGTGCCCCCGAGCGTCGGGCGTCACTGGCGTTTCTCGGGCGTGCGTTCGGACGGCCGGCGACCTGGGCGGAATCGGCCCGCCATATCCATGCCTTCGCCAGCACGATACTGGATCGTGTGTTCCTGCTGGGTGGGCATTTCAAGGGATTCGACATCGATGTCCACGGGCTCGAAGGCCTGCACCAGCAGATCGATCTGGGGCGTGGTGTGCTCATGGTGGGGTTCGCACCTCGGCAGCTTCGAGGTGCTCCGTGTGCTGAGCCTCAAACGCCCCGACGTGACCGTTCGGGTGGTGCTCGACATCAAGCACAACCCGGCCATCACGAGCCTGCTTGCCGAGTTGAACCCGGCTGTGGCCGCGACCGTGATCGATGCCGGTCAGGACGGCATGAGTATCGTCATGCAGATCAAGGAAGCCCTCGATCAAGGTGCGTTGGTCACGCTGCTGGCCGACCGTGCCGCCCCGGATGAGCCATCGCTGCCGATCGAGTTCCTCGGTGAACCGGCGCCATTCCCGCGTGCGCCATGGCAAATCGCGCTCAGTCTGGGTGTGCCGGTCGCGCTGTGTTTTGGCTTGTACCTCGGTGGCAATCGTTACCGCATGGTGTTCGAGCGGCTCACCGATGGTTTTGTGCTCGCCCGCAAGGACCGAGAATCCGGCATCCGCGACATGATGGGTCGTTATGCGGCCCGTATCGAAGCGCAGGCTCGCGCCCATCCCTTCAACTGGTTCAACTTCTATGATTTCTGGCAAGCGCCTCGCCCTTTTGCTGCTGGCGATCAGCCCGACCGTCGCACACGCTGAAGCGCCGACGGGCAAGGTCGGTGATGCAACGGCTGCCGTCGCGCGATTCAAGCGTGAGGCGCCGATGCAGGAGGCGTTTGTCGAATACCGCTTTTCGCGATTCACGCGCCAGCCGGTCAAAAGCCTGGGCGAATTGCGTTATCTCGGTGCCGACCAGTTGGTGCGCGCGGTCAGGCTCCCGCGGCCCGAGACCAGCACGATCGGGCAGGGCATGATTCGTATCGAACGCCCCGGCCAGAAAGTGCGCCAGGTTTCACTCAAGCGTGTGCCCGAGTTGCAGGCACTTCTGGCCAGTTTCACCGGCCTGCTCGGCGGTGATGCCGCGCGCCTTGCGCCGCTGTTCACACTCGACTTCACCGAGTCCGCCACGGGCTTCACGCTGAAATTGACGCCGCGCGCAGCCGCCATGCAGAAGCGGATCAGCCACATCGATGTTCTGGGCGCGGGCTCAACCGTGTCGTGCCTGGTGTTTGCCGAACCGGATCGTGAACAAAGTATCGTGTTGCTCGGTGCCAAGGCGACTTCAGTCGCCGAAGGCGTCATGGATGCTCCGGCTTTGCTCACCTTTTGCCGGCTGCCATGAATTTCGGGCGCATCCTGCGACTCCTGATTCTGCTGGTGGTTCTGGCACTGCTGGGGTTTGTGGTGGTTCGCGAGTTCACCGTCAGCGCCGATCTGCGCGCGTTCATGCCGGCACCCGAGACGGCCGATGAACACTTGTTGCTCGACCAGATTGCCGAGGGGCCGGGTTCACGCCTGTTGTTCCTCACCATCGACGGCGTTGAACCCGAGACATTGGCCGAACAGTCCCAGGAACTGAAGCAGGCTTTGATGGACCAGGCGCCTGTGCGCCTGGTGGCCAATGGCAGCGAGTCGCTCGACGACTTGCCGGGATCGCTGCTCAATCTTCGATACCTGCTGACCGATCGATTCGACACGCAGCCACTTCATGCCGAGCTCTTGCACGAGGCCTTGCTCGAGCGTGAGGGCGAGCTCGCCTCTCCGGCTGCGTTCCTGCTCGAAGACTGGCTCGCTCGTGATCCCACGCTCGAAGTGCTGCACCTGGCCGAACGCCAGAAACCATCCACCGAGCCGCAGCGGGAATTTGATGTCTGGTTCGAGACCACGCCCGCGCGCGCGCTGCTGATCGTCGAGCCCATCGCCACGGCATTCGACGCGGCAGCAAACAAGGCGCTGATCGCGCAGATCCAGAGCGTTTTTGATGAGCTTGCGAAGGGATCGGCGAGCCAGTTGCAGATCAACGGGCCGGGTGCCTATGGCGTGCGCATGGAAGCGCGTATCCGCAACGAAGCCAACACGCTCGGACTGATCGCCACCGGCGGCATGGTGTTGCTGATGGTGGTGGCCTATCGGCGCATGCGTTATGTGTTGCTTGGAGCGTTGCCGCTGTTGGCCGCAGGGCTGGCCGGAGTCGCTGCCGTCGCCTCCGTATTCGGCAGCGTACACGGGGTCACACTGGCATTCGGATTCACGCTGATCGGCGTGGCACAAGACTACCCTTTGCACCTCTTGTCGCATCTGAGTCGACACACCACGGCCGAGGCCACGGCACGCAGCATCTGGCCGACCTTGCTGACTGGTGTGGCGAGCACGTCCATCGCCTATCTCGCGTTTTATGTCTCGGGTGTGGCTGGTCTCCAGCAGCTTGCCGTATTCACCGTCACCGGTCTGCTCGTTGCTGCCGTCATCACGCGCTGGATTCTGCCGGACTGGGTCGGTTCGGCCCCTGCACAGGATCGATCACGCGCTTTGCAGGCGACTGCCACCGCGTTCCGGCAGCTCGCCACGTTTCGCCCGCTGGTGCCCGTGCTCGCCGTGATCGCGCTGGGTTGGCTTGTCTGGCAGGGCGGCCCCGCTTGGGAAAACAATCTGGCGCGACTGTCACCGTTGCCGAAAGCCTGGCTTGATCGCGAAATCGAACTGCGGCGTGCGCTGGGCACACCGGACATGCGGTACCTGCTTGTGATCGACGCGGCGACGGCCCAGGCCGCACTCGAATCGCTGGAACAACTCGACCCCGAACTCCAGCAACTGGTGGGCGCCGGCGTGATGGCCGGCTACGAACATGCTGCCCGATTGTTGCCTGCCGAGGTCACACAACGCGCACGGCAGGCAAAGCTGCCCGACCCGGAGGCCGCCCAGTTGATCGTGGCGTCGGCAGTCGCCGACACGGCGTTCGACGCCGAGGTCTTCACCCCGTTCCTGGATGATCTGGCGACTGCGCGCGAAGCCCGACCCTTGAGCCCGAAGGACTTCGCCGGATCGCCGCTGGCACTCAAGCTCGACAGTCTGCTGCTGGACGGCGAGAGCGGCGCCACCGCGCTGATCACACTCAGTGGCGAGGTGGAAGCCGGTCGCATCGCCGACTGGGCCAAGGCCCGGCCGCATGTACGTTTGCTCGACCTGAAGGGCGCCTCCGAACAGATGGTGGTGCGTTATCGCCAGCATGTGCTGGACAGCTTGCTGGTGGCAGCGCTGCTGCTGGGTGCAGTGATCGCCCTCGCATTACGCTCGTGGCGGCGCACACTGCGCGTGATCTTGCCGATGCTGTTGTCGACCGTGTTCGTGCTGGCCCTGCTGTCGGCACTCGGCATCCCGCTGTCCCTGTTCCACTTGATTGCGCTGGTGCTCGCCGCCGGTCTCGGAATCGACTACGCGCTGTTCTTCGAAGCATCCGAACACGAATCGGCGGACCCTTCAGGTCAGGATGATCCGCTCGCCAGCCGACATGCCTTGCTGGTTTGTGCCGGCTCGACGATGATGGTGTTTGCCTTGCTGGCTACGTCCAGTCTGCCGGTCTTGCGGGCGTTGGGGCTGACCGTCAGCCTTGGTGTCTTGTGTAACTTCCTGCTTGCGTTGATCCTGCTGCAAACACGCCGATCCGTTGCCCCATCAACCTGAGTACGAACCGTGACATTGCCCAATAGCCATGCCGAGATTGCCGCGTTGATCCCGCATCAAGGCGGCATGTGCCTGCACGATGCCGTCGTCTCATTCGATCCGCAGCACATTCGCCTGCTTGCGCACGGCCACCACGATTTGGATCACCCCTTGCGCCGCGTCGGCGGTTTGTCGTCGGTGCATCTTTCCGAATACGGCGCCCAGGCGATGGCGGTTCATGGTGGTTTGCTGGCCCGCGCCGAAGGCCGTCGTGCGGAGCCGGGCTTGCTGGTGTCGTTGCGCGGGGTGAACCTGTTTGTCACGCGGCTCGACGACTTGCCCGGACCACTCGAAACCGAGGCCGAACTGGTCGCGTCAACGCCGACGTCATGGCAATACCAGTTCCGCATCCATCATGACGGCGTGTTGTTGGGTGAGGGACGTGCGATGGTCATGTTGCATGCCTGATGCCCATCACGATCGGACCTCATGCCGATGAACCAGGCCTCGGGTTTCCAACGCTGGCAGGATTTTCCGCTGTGCGGCCCTGGTGTTGCTGGAAGCGAATGCCGGTACCGGCAAGACGCATGCCTTGGTGCATTGGGTCTTGCGCTTGATCGTGGAAACCGAAGCAAAACTGCCCGAAGTCCTGGTGGTGACATTCACGGATCGAGCCTGCGAAGAATTGCGCTTTCGCGTCTCGGCCTTGTTGCTGCAGGCAGAGTATCTGCTGACGGACGATGCGGTGCCGAACGGTCCGCGAGCGCTAGAATTGGCGGCTTATCTGACGTTGCAGGCCCAGCGATTCGTGCTGCATGACCTGCGACTGAAGCTTCGTTTGGCCCGGCAGTCGTCGGACCTCGCGCAAATCAGGACCATCCACGGGTTTGCGCGGCAGAGCCTCGCCGACTTCGCCGACCTCCGGGTCGAAGAACTGGTCACGACGAAGCGCGTCCTGACGGATTCGGTGCTCGATACCTGGCGGCAACTCCTCACCACGGAAGAATCCTCACCCTGTCCCTTGTCGGCACTGTATTCAGAGCCTGAAGAGATTGTCCGCGAGTTGTTGCCGATTGCGGACACCATGGAGCACGCGCCGCCGGCAGCGGACGATCGCCGTGAGGCGCACTGGCAGGCGCTGATCCGCGCGGTGGATGACCTGAAGGCGATCCGCCCGCACATCGAAGAACATCTGAATACGGGATCCACGCTCCGTGCCGCGGCACAAAAGGCACTGATCCAGTGGTTTGAGGCCATCGATGCCGGGCGATGGACCGAACTGCTCAAGCTCAAGGCATTATCGGCCGCCGAATGGACACCCAAAAGCGCCAAACTCAAGTGCCCCGACGCAGTATTTGTACTGGGGCAGGCGTTGGATGCGGCGCGCGAACCATTACGCGTGACGATGCATGAAGTGCTGGGAACACGCGTGTTGCGCGACTTCCAGCGCCGTCTGGAATTGCTGTTGGATGAACGCCGAGCTTTGCGATACGCCGACCTGATTCTGCAATTGCGGGCCAGGGTCGATCACGACCTGGGTTTTCGGCAGGCGCTGCAGCAACGATTCCGGCACGTCCTGATCGACGAGTTCCAGGACACCGATGCCGCGCAACTGCAGATCTTTCAAACCCTGTTTGCTTCGGCACCCAGCCGCTTGCTGGGCATGATCGGTGATCCCAAACAGTCCATCTATGCGTTCCGCGGTGCCGACTTGTCGGTGTATCTCGCGGCAAGACGCGAGCTGGCCAGCGCTCAGGGTCGGCTGGCGCGCAATTTCCGATCCCGTGCTTCCTTGGTCGAAGCGGTGAACACCCTGTTCTCAGGCGCCGACAGTTTTGCGCATCCCGAACTGCGTCTGCGCCCCAGTGAGCCCGATCACGCGGTGACGCTGAACGATCGCACGCAGGAAATCGTGCCGGCGATGATCCAGGTACAGTTGGATCAACAGGAGCCGGAACAAGCCTGTGCGGACTGGATTCAGTCGGTGCTGGCGACACAACGTTTCAGCACGGATCGCCCGCTGACACCGGCGGACTTTGCCGTACTCGTTCGCCGGAACGATGAGGCCGAGGAGGTTGCTGCGGCTTTGGCGAAACGGGGATTGTTCGCGAATCTCAAACGACATCAATCAGTCCTGACGACCGCTGCGGCCGATCACCTGGTGTTGTTGTTGAGAGCGCTGGAGCGAATGGACGAGCCGGAAACCCGGCGCGCAGCCTGGCCCAGCCCGTGGATCGGCGTGCCGCTGACGGAGTTGTCCGAGGTATCGCCGGTGCGTGCCGAACGATTGTTGCTGGACATGCGTTCGCTGGCGGCGGCCGTAGAACGCGAAGGGGTCGCAGCGGCCCTGGCACATCGTTTGCCGGCCGCCACGGCCCGAGCGCTTGCGAATGGTTCGGGTGCCCAGTGGCAAGTCGACAGTGCGCACTTGCTGACCTTGCTGGCAGACGCGCCCTGTTCCATCGCCAGTGCACTGGAACGATTGATCACCCTGCGTGGTTTGGTGAAAGAGGGCAACGAGGATCGCGACACCACCCGTGCTCGTCCCACCGCACTCGCTCAAGCGGTCACCGTGTGCACCATCCATGCCGCCAAGGGACTCGAATTTCCGATCGTGTTGTTGCCGTCGCTGTTCTCCACGGTGAAACAACGCAGCGCGCGCCAGTGGTCGTTGTCACCTCAGGGTGCGCTCACCTGGTGCGAGTCGGAAACCGCCAAGTCGCAAGGGAGCTCCGCAGCAAGCGGGCCGGGCGCTGGCGCCGATGTGGAAGACCGTCGTCTTGCCTATGTGGCGCTCACCCGTGCGGCCCTGCTGAATGTCCTGATTCGCCCCGGCGACAAACCCGACGATCGGCTGATGTCGGCACTGGTCGCGCAATCAGCGCCTGACTGGTCCGCTTTTCTGGCGGCACAGGCCGAGCAGGCGCCGAACCGCATCGCTCTGGAATCCATGCCCGATACCGCATTGGTGCCGGTGCAGACGCAGTGGCCGGATTGGCCTCTACTGCCTCGACCCGTGCCGCTGCCGGCCCTGCAGGTCGAGAGCTTTTCGAGTTTGCGGGCAGGTGAGGCGCATGGCCTGTCGAGAATCGATCGCCCGGCAATGCGCAGTCCGGCAGCCGATGAATCAGGGTTGCCTGCGCCGGAAATCCTGTTGGTCGAACCCTCTGATATCGAAGCGGCCGATCAAGAGTTGGCCTTGCTTGGCAGCCTGCGTGGCACGGGTTTCGGCGATGTCTTGCATGGCTTGCTCGAAGTCGGGCTCAAACACCCGGAGCGCTGGCCAGAGGACACCGATTGGATCCGCGCCATGGCACAACTGGGCGTTGGTGACGCCAGCCAGCGGGTGTTGCGGGCGCCGCTGGTGCGACTGTTGCAACGAGTGCTGGAAACACCGGTGGGGCCCTTGCCCGCGCTCGCAGACCTGGCGGATCACGAACGTGCAACGGAGTTTGGATTCGACCTGGCGATTCGGCCCTTTTTGATGCCGCGACTCGTGGCATTGCTGCGGCATCACGGTTACGCCGAGTGTGCCGAGTTGCTGGAAGGGCAGGATTCCTGGCGGGGTTTGTTGACCGGCAGCGCGGATCTGGTCTGCCACGTTGGCGGCCGATTCTTTGTCTGCGACTACAAGAGCAACTGGCTGGGTGCACGGGTCGCCGATTACGCGCCCGTTGCGCTCGGCAACGCCATGCGTCATGGCCAGTATCGCCTTCAGTACCTGATCTATCTGCTCGCGCTGGATCGCCACTTGCGGCAACGGCTTGGTGCGGCCTATGTGCCCGAGCAACAGTTGGGCGGAGCCGTCTACCTGTTCGTTCGGGGGATTGGCCTCGGACCGTCCGCCGGCGTGTTCGTGGACACGCCACCCCTGGCGCTGATCCAGGGGATGGCCGACCTGATGCTGGCTGGAGGCACTGATGGACACTGAGCGCTGGCGTCCGCCCGCATCCCCCGAGTTCGCCACGGTTGCGCTGCGATTTGCCGCGATGCTGCGTGCACAGGGTGCCAACGATGCACTCGTGGCCGCGGCCTGGCTTGCCGCGGACGCCGAGCAACGGGGCGACATCGGCATCGATCTGTCCGATGTGATCGAAGACGATGTCCGGATCGACGGTTTGGCCTTGTTGGTGCCGGTAGCGGCGTGTCTTGATGCGGTGCCGCCGGATCATCCTTTGCTTGCTCGTGATCTGTCGACGCGCCTGTACCTGCGTCGACAGTGGGCACAGGAAATCCGCGTGGCAACGGCCTTGGACGCGCGTCTGCAAGCGCCGCCCCGGTTTGTTTCCGGATCGGCGGCGCAGACAGTGGCCGATGCGAGCACCCAGGTGCAGGAACGGGCGGCAGCCGATGCCTTGCGCGCCAGCCTGTTTGTGCTCGGTGGTGGTCCGGGTACCGGCAAAACCCGAAGTATCGCGTTGATCCGCGACGGGTTCCTCAAGCTCGCGCCGAATCGCCCGGTGCTTCTGGCGGCGCCGACGGGCAAAGCAGCGCAGCGCCTGCGTGAATCGCTGGAAGCCCATCATGTGGCCATGGGCTCAGTCACTGAGGCGCCGCGAACCGGCACCGTCCATCGGTTGCTGAAGGATCGTGATGTGCTGACCGATGCAGCCGCAGTGATCATCGACGAAGCGTCGATGCTGGATCTCGGGCTACTCGATCGATTGCTGGCTGCCTTGACGCCGGAAACGGCCCTGGTGCTGGTCGGGGATCCGGCGCAGCTGGCCTCCGTCGAAGCCGGGCGGGTCCTCGGCGACTTGTTCGAAGCCTTGTCCTTGCGTGATCCGGATAGCCGGAACCATTGTCTGTTACGTCACAACTTCCGCGCCGATCGGGCGCTGTTCCCGCTCGCCGAGGCCGCACGTGCCGGCGACCACGATGCCTTCGCTGCCGCATTGGATGAGGCCCCGGATCATGTGGCGTTTTACCCCTGCCACAACCCTGCCGAATTACACGACCATCTGTCGCGCCAGGTCGATGCTGCCCGCGCGGACGGAAAAACACTGAATGCGGGCGTGGCGTTTCTGTGTGCGCATCGGGCCGGCTCGTTCGGGGTGACCGGTGTGAACGCGTTCCTCGAAGCGTATTGGCCCCATGGCGCCGGCCCGAATCGCCCCGTGCCGATCCTGCTTGAGGCCAGTGTGCCCGAACTCGATCTGTGGAACGGCGATCTGGGCGAACTGATCGTCCAGGACGGGATCCGCGGGTTCCGGCGCGGCACTCTGTTTGTCCCGGAGGCATTGCTGCCGCGATTTGCGCCGGGTTATGCCCTGACGGTCCACAGGGCTCAAGGCAGTGAATTCGCCAGTATCGTGCTGGTGCTGCCTGATCGGGCCAGCGCCGTGTTGTCGCGGGAACTGTTGTACACCGCGATCACCCGGGCCCGGCAGCGGGTCGTGATTCTCGGGGCGCCCGCGTCACTGGAAACGGCCCTGGCGCGGCCGCTGGCGCGCAGCAGCGGACTCGGTCAACGGTTGGGAAGCTCAGGCCCAAGCTGGTAAGGTTTCACCATGAACCTGTTCAAATCCTTTCACATTGAGGCCGCCCACCGGCTGCCGCATGTTCCGCCCGGCCACAAGTGCGCGCGGCTGCATGGCCATTCCTTCGAAGTCGAAATCCACGTCGAGGGTCCGGTGGATCCGAAAACCGGCTGGGTCATCGACTTCGCCGACATCAAGGTGGCGTTCAAGCCGTTCTACGATCAACTGGATCACCACTACCTCAATGACATCGAAGGGCTCGACAATCCGACCAGCGAAAATCTCGCGCGCTGGATCTGGCAACGATTGAAGCCGGTGTTGCCGTTGTTGTCGGAAGTCGTCGTGCGTGAAACCTGCACGTCCGGATGCCGGTACAACGGCGCTGACTGATCCAGTGTGGACTTGAAACAATCGCGGTCGCGGCTCAGCCGCGGTGCGACGATGCCTCCCGATGTCCCGGGGAGGGTTGGAAGGTTTAGGCAAGCACTTCGCTGCTTCGCAGCGAAGCACGCGGGCGGAATCGATCGGTGCGTGGTGTTGACCCCCCGGGCCGCTCCCCCTTGTTTGTTTGTTGGTTTTTCCAGGCCCCGGCGGTGCGGGGCCCCCCGCTCGAAGTCTGCCGCTCAAAAAAAGGCGGCGCAACGTCGAACGTAATCCACAAAACGAAACGCGAATGTATGGGCGGCATCCGGCGATCGGGCCTCCTCATTCACGACTCGCCATTCCGCCGGATCAAACGCTGGAAACCACGCGTCCGCTTCGGTGAGTTCGGTGTCGACATGTGTCAGTGCCATGGTTGTGGCGCGCTCCAGGCAAAGCCGGTAGACCTCGCCACCGCCAATCACCCACAGCACCTCGGCGTCGGTCAAGGCAAGCGCCTCGTCCACGCTGGCCACCGATTCCATGCCGGCAAACGGAACCCGGCGTTCGCGCGACAACACCAGGTTGCGCCGTTTCGGCAGCGCGCGGCCCAGGGATTCAGCCGTCTTTCGACCCATCAGCACGGGCGATCCCTGGGTCAGCGCCTTGAATCGCTTGAGGTCGTCGGGCAGGTGCCAAGGCATACGATTGTCGATGCCGATGGCAAACCGGCGGTCGAGTGCGGCAATGAGTCGGAGTTCAGTCATCCGGGTATTGAACCATGACCGGAATGCTTCCGTATCGACAGCCAGGCCTGCAATACCGCCGCGCATCCGGCACAATGGGGCATGGACCGTTACGAACGTATTCTCAAGCTGCACCGCCTGCTCAAGGTGGCCCGTTACCCGGTGTCGCAGCAAAAGCTGATGGACGAGCTCGAGTGCTCGCGCGCCACGCTGTATCGCGACATCTCCTTCCTGCGCGACGCGCTGGGTGCGCCGATCGACACCCACGACAACACCAGTTCGATTTTCTACAACCAGGAAGAAGCCGAGCGGTTCGAGTTGCCGGGTCTTTGGTTGTCGAGCAGCGAACTTGAATCGTTGCTGGCCATGCACCAGGTGCTGGCGCGATCGGGTGGTGAAGTGCTCAGTGGTGCGCTGGCCCCGTTGCGAACTCGAATCGAGCGACTGCTCGACGATCAGTTCCAGGGTAAACGTTTCCCGATTGAACGGGTCCGCGTGACACGAGCCATGTCCCGCCGTCTCGATGAGGTGGTGTTCCGGCGTGTGGCCAGCAGCGTGCTCGAACGCAAACAACTCAAGTTCCGCTACCGCGCCCGCACCACCGGCTCGGAGACCGAGCGGGTGGTCTCGCCTCAGCGACTCACGCACTACCGTGAAAACTGGTATCTCGACGCGTTTGATCCGGATCGTTCGGCGCTGCGCAGTTTTTCGCTGGACCGCATCGTCGATGCCGAGATTGTCGAGGCGGTGGCCGTGGATGTTGCCGAAATCGAACTCGATACCCAGCTTGCGTCCAGTTACGGCATTTTTTCCGGGCCCCCGAAGGCGTGGGCGACCATCCGTTTTTCGCCGAAGGCCGCCCGCTGGGTGGCCGAGGAACATTGGCATTCCAAGCAGGAGGGTCACTTTTTGCCCGACGGTCACTACGAGTTGCGCGTGCCGTACTCCAATGCGCGCGAACTGCTGATGGATGTCCTGCGTTATGGCCCGGATGCCGAAGTGGTAGCGCCGATCGCACTGCGCGAGGAAGCGAAAATCCAGTTGCGCCTGGCGCTGAACGGATACGAATGATCCGGTTTCGGCTCGGCCAACGCCGTCATTGCCAAGCCGCGCTGGTTCCGGTTGAATCCAAGCCATGAATGTTGCGCATATATTTGTTGTCGACGATGAGCCCGATATCCGCGGCATGATCGAGGAGATCCTGCGCGACGAGGGTCATCGCGTGAGCGCGTTTGCCGATCTCGCGTCCTTGAACGCTGCTTTGCTGGTGACGCGTCCAGACTTGATGTTGCTGGATGTCTGGTTGCCTGACGGCGACGGCGTGGCCTGGCTCCGTGATCGCCAGGCCAGCGGCGGAATCAACTGTCCGATCCTGATGATCTCGGGGCATGGCACCATCGAAACCGCAGTCGAAGCGGTCAAACACGGCGCCTACGACTTTCTCGAAAAGCCGGTCTCGCTGGCCAAGCTGCTGCACGGCGTGAACCGCGCGCTCGATGTCGTCAAACTGCGTCGCGAAAACGAAGGCCTGCGCAAGCAGGTGGCGTTGGACGCGCCGGTGGGCGACAGCCTGGCGATGCGAACGTTGCGCGCGCAGTTGGAGCGTGCCGCGGCGAGTGACCTGCCGGTACTGATCCGGGGCGAAGTGGGTACCGGCAAAGAAACACTGGCACGTTTTGTCCACGCGGCGAGCAGTAGGGCAGCCAGTCCGTTCGTGCGGTTTGCGCCAGGTTCCTTGCCGCCGGAGCAACAGTGTGTGGCCTTGTTCGGCGCCGAAATGGACAATGTGGTCAAACCCGGAGTGCTCGATCAGGCTCAGGGTGGCACCCTGTATCTCGACGAATTGATGAGCCTGGGTGAAGATGTCAGGCGCGTTTGTCGAAGGCGCTGGAAGCGCGTCTGTACCTGCGCGATGGCGGCAGCAAACCGCAACCGATCAACTTTCGCCTGATTGCGTCCAGCAGTCGTCCGCTCGAGCGCGAACTGCAGGCCGGGCAACTGCGCGAAGATCTCTATTACCAGTTGAACGTGCTGCAGGCTTCGGCACCACCGCTGCGTGATCGGCTCGATGACATGGGCGTGCTCGTCCGGCATCTGGTCGAACTGATGGGGCGCCGCGACCAATTGCCGGAGCGGCGGTTCTCCGAACCTGCTCTGGCCGAAATGCGCAAACATGCTTGGCCGGCCAACCTGCGTGAACTGCGCAACATGCTGCAGCGCCTGCTGATCCTCGGTCAGGGTGAAGTGGATGCCGAAGAAGTGCAGGGCGCGTTGGGCAGTGGCGCGACACAGCCGGCCACTCGTGGTCAGGGTGACGTCGCGATTGATCTGGCATTGAGTCTGCGCGAAGCACGCGACGGATTCGAACGTGCGTACCTCGTCCGCCAGATGAAACGATGCGGCGGCAGCATGAGCAAACTCGCCGCCAGTTCCGGCATGGAACGCACGCACCTGTATCGCAAGTTCAAGGATCTTGGCATCGATCCGAAAGCGATGGATCTGGAAGACTGAGAGGCACAGCATGGACTACCGGATTCGGGCAGTACTGGTTCTGGTCTGGTTGGGATTCGCTTCGACATCGTGGGCACAAGTTGCGCCCGATCCCGGCCGGAAGGTGTTCGACGGCCAGCATTGTTCGCGGTGTCATGCGCTGGCAGGCAAAGGCAACAAACTGCGGCCGCTCGATGACATCGGTCTGCGACTGGATGCGGCGAAGATCCGTGCAGCGGTCACGGCATCGGCACCGGTGCGGCCGAGCCTGCCGGCACGCGCGCTCGTCGCCAAACAGAAGTTCGCGGCCCTGCCGGCTGCCGAACTGGACGCACTCATTACGTTCCTGGCGGCACAGAAGACCAAGCCGGTGGTGCCGGCGAAGCCGAAGTAATCTGTTGCCACACTGCCCGAAACCCGGCGGCAGTCCGCCATGAATTCGCCACAGCTTGTCCCGGACAGGGCTCATTTCGCGCGCAGACTCATCGTCAATCCCGGCCGTGTTCCGGGTTGACCGAAAGGATCCGCCATGCGCAAGCTGCTTACTCTGACCCTTTGCTTCCTGATCGCCGGCAATGCCCACGCGCGCAAGGACTGCATCGAGCTCAAGTCCGAAATCGACGCCAAGATCACCGCGAACGGCGTATCGAACTACTCGCTCGACATCATCGAAGCCAAGGACGAAGCGAATACTCCGGGCAAGGTGGTCGGCAACTGTGATGGTGGCGCCAAGCGCATCGTCTCCCAGCGCGCAAAGGCCGAAACCAAGAGTGCTGTCGCGGCACAGTGATCCCGGCGTGCCCCAGGAATTGGGGCATGGCCAGTCTTCCGAGCCACCCCCGTAACTCAGTCATTGCGAGCCCGAAGGGCGCGGCAATCTCAGGCTTGCGGCCAAGCTTGAGGCAAGCAAAGGATTGCCACGTCGCTGCGCTCCTCGCAATGACAGTTCGAGGGGGTGGCAAGGGTCAATGCGAACTCCCACTCGCTGTCATTGCGAGGCCCGCCTGCGGGCCGCGGCAACCTCAGGTTTGCAACGAAGTTTGAGGCAAGCAAAGGATTGCCGCGTCGCTGCGCTCCTCGCAATGACAGTTCGAGGGGGTGGCAAGGGTCGATGCGAGCTCCAAAGTGCTGTCATTGCGAGGCCCGCCTGCGGGCCGCGGCAATCTCAGGCTTGCAACGAAGTTTGAGGCAAGCAAAGGATTGCCACGTCGCTGCGCTCCTCGCAATGACAGTTCGAGGGGGTGGCAATGGTCAATGCGAGTTCCCACTCGCTGTCATTGCGAGGCCCGCCTGCGGGCCGCGGCAATCTCAGGCTTGCGGCCAAGCTTGAGGCAAGCAAAGGATTGCCGCGTCGCTGCGCTCCTCGCAATGACAGCTCAAGGAGGATGGCAAGCGCCGATGCAAGTCCCCACTCGCTGTCATTGCGAGGCCCGCTTGCGGCCCGCAACCCAGCAGCAAAGAATGCCCCCCCCCGCAAGACAGTTCGGAGGGCAATGGCAAGGCAGCTCCCATTGCTGCATTGCGAGCCCGAAGGGCGCGGCAATCTCAGGCTTGCGGCCAAGCTTGAGGCAAGCAAGGAATGCCGCGTCGCTGCGCTCCTCGCAATGACAGTTCGAGGGGAGGGCAATGGTCAAGGCGAGCTCCCACTTGCTGTCATTGCGAGCCCGAAGGGCGCGGCAATCTCAGGCTTGCGGCCAAGCTTGAGGCATACAAAGGATTGCCACGTCGCTGCGCTCCTCGCGATGACGGTTCAGGGAATCTTCAAAGGTGAGGAATCCCCGGCAGGCTCTATTGCAGCAACGGCTCCAGCAGCGCACTGCGCCAAGCACTGCAGTCACTCGGCCAGTGACCATCACGCAAACGCGCTTCGAGGAGTCGCCTCGACACCAGCGCGCCGGGATCGATGCCGAGTTCAACTGCCAAAGCATCGATCTTCGCGCGCAAGCTCTTGTAGCGGATTTCATCGGCCTTGTCGGGCGCTTTGGGTGCCGGCACAAAGCCGGCGCGCGGTTCCAGCGCTGCGCCGAGCAGTTCAAACACCTGATTCGCTTTTGCCTTCGGGAAGGCCCTGTCCTGCGCCACGATGGCGTTGAACGCCTGCAGCGTCGCGGGCGGTGATTCGACCAGCCGGAACGCGGTGCCGTGATCCAGGATCCACGTGCGCGGACGATCGAGTTCGCGGGCCGTCTGCTCGCGCCAGACCATCAGGTGGTCGAGTTTCTGCTGCGATGCGATCGGCAACTGGAATGCCGTGCGGAAATCGTGGTGAAGGTTCTCGGCAATGGTGTCCTGATTGGCTGCGGCCAGCATTCGTGCGCCTTCCTGCAGCACCCAGTCGAGTCGCCCCTGGGATGTGAGTCGCTCGACCAGCGCGGCATGAATCTCATTGAGGTAACGCACGTCGTCGACCGCATAGGCCAACTGGCTGTCACTCAGCGGTCGGCGCATCCAGTCGGAGCGTGTTTCCCCCTTCTCCAGTTCGACGCCCAGCATTTGGCCGACCAGCTTCTGGTAGCTCAGGGAATGCCCGACACCCGCCAGGCTGGCGGCGATCTGGGTATCGAACAGTGCCTGCGGCGGGCGGGGCCAAAGTGTCCTCAGGGCGATCAGATCCTCCGAGGCACTGTGCATGATCAGCAGCGGCGTATCCGCCAGCAATGCACCCAGAGGCCCCCAATCAAGGCGCGCCGTCGTGTCGATCAGCGCCGCCGGTCGTGGTGGGTTCAGCTGCAACAGCGCAAGCTTGGGCCAATAGGTACGGATACGCTCGAACTCGGTATCGAGTGCGAGGCTCTGGGCAGAACTCAATGAAGCCACCAAGGCTTGCAACGGTTCGGGCTTGTCGATCCAATCGGCCATGCGAGAATCCTGATCCGGAAACCGGAATCATCCCAAGGTCGGTGCATGAACGAAAGCCGTCGAGGCGACAGAATGAGCCGGAAGGAGCGCTGGGGCGCCAGCCTCGGCTTGTCCGTGCTCCTGATTGCCATGGGCTGGCGCTGGTTGTGGCCGAGCATTCATGCCATTGACTGGTCACCCGACGAGGTGCCGCCAGTGGATGACCAGCGGATCGCCGCACTCGCCGAGCAGGACGATGCCGACCGAGCTGATCTGGCGGCCGGCGACGAACCAGAGCTGGCGCCGGCGGAAACGGCTGCAACCGTCACCGCCGAAGACCTGCCGCACGAACCGCTCGACGCCGAAGCCGAGGCCGAACGTGATCGCCTCCTGGAGGCTGCAGAGCAGGCGATGGCGGTCAAACACTGGCTGCAGCCCGAAGAAGAAAACGCCTTGGCGCTGTTTACGCAGGTGCTGTCGCTGGATCCCGGCCAGACCAAAGCTCGGATCGGCCGCGAGGCCCTGCTCGATTCCCTGTTCAACGAAGCCGGCAACGCGCTGGATGAAGGTGACGATAGTCTGGCGCGCGACCTGGTTGACGCACTGGATCTGCATCAGCTCTCCGATCGGCGCCTCCCCGCACTGGCCAAACGCATCAGCGTGCTGCCGGAAATCAAGCAACTGCTGTCGCAGGCCGCCGAGCGGATTGCCCAAGGCCAGTTTCTGGAGCCCGATGGCGCCAGTGCCCTCGACAGTTACCGCGCCGCACTGCAACGTGATGGCCGAAATCGGCCCAGCCTGAAGGGGACTGGATGACTTGGCCGCCGGGCTGCTGGATCAGGCGCTCGCCGCAGCCAGCAATGTGGATTTTGTGACGGCGGACGGTCTGCTCGCGGAAGCCACGGCGATTGCGCCTGGCAACAAGCGGCTCAGCGAAGCGAGTGAGCGGATCGCGCAGTTCAAGGTGCGTCGTGTCAACGACTTGATCGAACGCGCCGAACTGGCGTTGAAAGCGCGCGATCGCCAGCGTGCCGAAACCCTGCGGGTCGACCTGCGCGCGCCGGGTCTCGAGCCTGCGCGTGTCGAAGATCTTGCCACACGTGTCAGCAACGCCGCCATTTACGCCAGCTACCAGCCGGGTGAAAAGTTCGCCGATGCGTTTGATGATCGCAGCGGCGATGGCCCAAACATGGTGGTCATTCCGATCGGCGAGTTCCTGATGGGCTCCGCCGACAACGAGCCCCAGCGACAGGCCAATGAAGGGCCGCAGCGACTGGTGCGCATCGAGCGACCGTTCGCACTGGCGAAGACGGAAATCACCGTCGCTCAATTCCGCAAGTTCATCACCGCCACAAAACATGTGACCGACGCCGAGCAGGGTAATGAGTCCAGCGTCTACGACAACAAGACCGGCCGCATCACGCGCCAGGGTGGCGTCACCTGGAAGAACGACTATCTTGGCGGTCGCGCCAAGAGTGGCGATCCGGTGATCCATGTCTCGTGGAACGATGCGCAGGCCTATGCCGACTGGCTGGCAACCATTACCGGGCATCGTTATCGGCTGCCGTCCGAAGCGGAATTCGAGTACGCCCTGCGTGCCGGCACCACCACTCCGTACTGGTGGGGCGAAGGCAGTCCCGAAGCGGTAGTCGGCAACCTCACCGGCGAAGGTGATCGCTCGCGCACGAAACGCAGTTGGACCAAAGCATTTCCGCGTTATCGCGACGGGTACTGGGGTCCGGCGCCGGTCGGGCAGTTCACCCCGAATCCGTTCGGTCTGTTCGATCTGGGCAGCAACGTGACGGAATGGGTCGAAGATTGTTGGCACGCAAATTTCCTGCGGGCGCCCGAGACCGGCGAAGCCTGGGTCAACCGCGGTTGCACCGGACGCACGCTGAAAGGCGGCTCATGGGGCAGTTCGCCGGAAGACGTTCGCTCGGCCTTCCGCATGGGCGTTGCCGCCGACACCCGAAGTGCCCGGATCGGCTTTCGCGTTGCACGCGACATGGCGCCATAATGTGATCGACAGTGTTGTACCGACTCCATCAAGGACACCCACCGCATGAGCCGATTTGCCCGAAGCGCCCCGCAGGATCCGCGGATGATGATGGCCGGACGCCGAAGCGGCGGCATGCGCTGGTGGGTGCTGGTGCTGGCTGCCGGTTACCTCGGGTACTACTACTTCAGCAATCGTCAGGAAGCCTCGTTCACCGGGCGCCAACAGTTGGTCGAAACCTCGGTCGAGCAGGACGTGGCGCTTGGCTTGCAGGCCTATCAGCAGATCCTGTCCGAAGAGCGTGGCAAGGTGATCCGCGAAGGCGAAGTGCCGGATATGGTCCGCGGGATCGCCCAGCGCCTGATCAACGCCGGCCCCGACGTCGAAGCGCTGATCCGTCAGGGCAACAATGTCCAGACCGAAACACCGTGGGACGAGTTCGAGTGGGCTGTCAGTGTCATCGAATCGGATCAGGCCAATGCATTCTGCCTGCCGGGTGGCATGATGGCTGTGTACACCGGAATCCTGCCGGTGACGCAGAACGACGATGCGCTGGCCGCCGTCATGGGGCACGAAATCGCCCACGCGATCCTGCGCCACGGTGCCGAGCGCATGGCGCACCAGAAACTCACGCAGATCGGCACCGCCGCCGCCGGCATGGCCAGTAGCGACATGGATCCGCAGCGGCAGCAGATGGTCATGGCTGCGATTGGTGCCGGCACCAAGTTCGGTGTCTTGTTGCCGTTCTCGCGTGACCACGAATCGGAAGCCGATTATGTGGGCCTGATGTTGGCCGCCGGCGCCTGTTACGACCCCGAACAGGCCATCGGCCTGTGGGAACGGATGGGCGCACAAGGCGGTGGCCAGCGTCCGCCGGAATTCATGTCCACCCACCCCAGCAGCGAAACCCGCATCAGCAAGCTGCGGGAATGGATGCCCGAAGCAAAGAAGATCCGTGCCGCGATGTGCAAGAGTCAATAACGCGCCTCGCGCCTCGTTTGGCGAGGCGCGAGGCGCGTTATTGGCTTCGCTTCGCGAAGCGCGACGTGTTTGCCTAAACCCCTCCCAACCCTCCCCGAACATCGGGGAGGGCTTTGGCCAGTCTGAAACTTCGTCGTGTCGCGGCTGAAGCCGCTCCCACAGGGGACAGCTGATCGCACAGGATCAAAACCCGATCGCAAACAGGCCGATACACAGAATCAGGCCAGCCAACGGCACAATCACCGTCAACGCGCCCACGGCCGGATACGCCCGAGCATGGGTGTCCTTGCAGATCGCGCGGATGGTGGTGACCACATAGCCGTTGTGCGGCAGGGAATCGAGTACACCCGATGAAATGGCGACGACGCGGTGCAACTGATCCGGCGACACACCCTGCGCGGTGTACAACGGCGCGATGATCGGCAAGGCGATCGCCTGGCCACCGGATGCTGAGCCCGTCATTGCCGCAATCAAACTCACGGCCACGGCTGCACCAACCAGGCCGCCACCCGGCAGATGGGTCATCCACTGCACGGTTTGTTCGAAGGCCGGGGCAGCTTTTGCCACGGCGCCAAAACCCACCACGGCAGCGGTGTTGCCAATCGCAATCAAGGCGCCCGTCGCCGCATCGGCCAGTGCCTGGCCGGGTTTGCGTTGATGCCGCCACCCGACCAATGCCGCCACAATGGCGCCCGACAGCAGGGCCACGATCAGCGCAGCTGTCTGCAGACGTTCGTGCAACAGGAACGAAATACCGAGCACGGCCAGCAAGGGCAGCGTTGCGGCCCAGGGGTTCGGCAGATCCTGGCGGCTGCCCGCCGGATCATCGTCGCGGGCTTCAAACCGTTCACCGCGGGCTTTCGCGCGTTTGATCATCCAGCCCAGCCACAGTTGACCAAAAACCGCCATGAACAGCGCCACGACAATACTGGCCTGCCAACCTGCATATTGAGTCGTGCCGAGGTGCTGGATCGGAATCCAGTTCTGGATTTCCGGCGAGCCGGCAGACGTCATCGTGAACGTCACCGAGCCGAAACTCAGTGCCGCCGGGATGAATCGTCGCGGCAGATCCGCTTCCCGGAACAGACCTACCGCCATCGGATACACCGAGAATGCGACGACGAACAGGCTCACGCCACCGTAAGTCAGTACGGCGCAAGCCAGTACCACGGCGAGTGCGGCATGACCGACGCCGAGCCGGCCCGACACGGCACGGACGATACTGTCGGCGCAGCCGGTGTCCTCCATGACCTTGCCGAAGATTGAACCCAGCAAGAACATGAAGAACCAGTTCGCGATGAACCCGGTGAAGCCGCCCATGTACAGGCTCACCATGTCACCGGTCTGGCCCGGCATGGGCAAGGGCGCAATGCCGCCGCACAGCGCAACCAGCAGAGCGCACAGGGGCGTCGCAATGAACAGGCTCATGCCGCGCATGGTCAGCGCGATCAGGAGGGCGAGGGCGGCAATGAGTCCGATGAGGCTTGTCATGCGGCCATACTCGACCACTCGATCCGTGCCCGGAATTGGACCAAGGTACAGGTGCCCCGGCGCCGCGACGGATTTAACCTCTGACTCGTAGATCGACGCCGTTCGCGTCGGGGAGAAACTCATGAACCGTTTGCAGATCGCACCTCTGGCCTTGGCCATCACGCTGGCACTGGGTGCCGGCTCCGTCTTCGCTCAATCCGACACGGCGCCCGCCGAGTCCGCGGAAAGCACCGAAGCGAACAAGCTCGAAGCCATCACCGTCACCGCACGTCGCCGTGAAGAGACCCTTCAGGAAGTGCCGATCGCCGTCACCGCGTTCACCGAGACCGCGATCGAAAACATGAACATCCAGGATATGTCCGACATCGACACACAGGTGCCGAACCTGACGGTCTACGCGGCGCGCGGCTCCAGTTCGACGGTCACGGCGTACATTCGCGGCGTGGGCCAGTCCGATCCGCTCTGGGGTGTTGACCCGGGTGTCGGCGTGTACATCGACGATGTCTACGTGGCGCGTCCACAAGGTGCGCTGCTTGATGTCGTGGATCTCGAACGCATCGAAGTGCTGCGTGGCCCGCAGGGTTCGCTGTACGGCAAGAACACCATCGGCGGCGCCATCAAGTTCGTCACGAAGCCTCTGTTGCCCGAATTCTCATCGTCGACCACGTTTGCCGTGGGCACCCACTCGCAACTGGACGTGAAGACCAGCCTCAATGCACCGCTGGGCTCCGATGCCGTCGTGGCACGCGTGTCGGTAGCGTCACTCAACCGCGACGGCTACGGCGAAAATCGTTTCAACGGTCAGCCGGTCAGCGACAAGGAAATCCTGGTTGGCCGCGGCACGATCGGTTTTTACCCGAACGACAACGTGAGCCTGCTGCTCAACATCGATCACATGGATGACCAAAGCGGTGTCCGTGGTGGCCGTCGCCTGAATGCGTTCAACGCGTTTGATCCGCTGCGCACGGCGCCGTTCGACGACCGTTACGACATCGCCAGCGGCATGCCGAACGTCAACGACACCAGCATGGATGGCGCCTCCGCGACCTTGAACTGGAACATCGACGACGCCTGGTGGTTCAAGTCGGTCACGGCGTATCGCGAGTCCGAGACCGACACCAACATCGACTTCGATCAACTGCCGAACCGCATCACCGACGTCCGTGCCCTGTATGCGGACGAGCAACTCAGCCAGGAGTTCCAGTTCAACTACACCGGTGATCAACTGACCGGCGTATTCGGCCTGTTCTGGTTCGACGGTGAAGCCGGTGGCACGGTATTCAACAACTTCCTGAACGCGTCATTCGGCACCACGAATGGGGTGGTCGATACCGAGTCGCTCGCCGTCTACGGCGAAGGCACGTACGCCATCAACGAGGCATGGTCGATCACCGGCGGTCTGCGCTGGACCGACGAAGAGAAAGGCGCAGACGTGCTCAATCGGGCGTTCTCGAACAGCACCTTCACGACCCCGATCGCCACGCCGGCCGACTTCACCGACAGCGTAAGCTTCAAGAACCTGTCGCCGAAAATTTCGGTCGACTGGCAGGCGACCGACGACATCATGTTCTACGGCCTGGTCAGCCGCGGCTTCAAGAGCGGCGGTTTCAACATCCGTGCCAACGTCACGGCGGTGCCGCAGTCGGCGCGCCCCTTCGATGACGAATCGGTGACCAGTTTCGAGATCGGAACCAAACAAGCCTGGCGCGACCAGACGGTATTCTTCAACGCCTCGTATTTCTACAACAATTACAAGGACATCCAGCTGTCCGTGTTCACCGCATTCGACTCGAACGGCGATGGCACTGACGATGCGTTCTTCGGCGACTTCACGAATGCCGGCAAGGCCCACATTCAAGGTGTCGAACTTGAGCTTCAGGCCATGCCGACCGAACAATTCGGGATCAGCGGCAACGTGGCATGGCTGGACGCGGAGTACGACGAGTTCATCAACCGCGGCGTGGATATCGCCGACGCGCAGAAATTCACGAATGCCCCCGAACTCTCGGCTGCAGTGAATGTCACGTATACCTGGGAAGCGTTCGGCGGCGACCTGTTTGCCCGCGCCGGTGCCAGCTATCAGGACAAGGTCTATCCAACCACCGACCTGAGCGAAGTGATTGCGCAACCGGGATACACCCTGTTCAGCGCCGGCCTGGTCTGGCGTGGCGACGGTCCCTGGATGTTCTCCCTGCAAGGCAGCAACCTCGGTGACAAGGAATACCGCACGACCGGATACAACATCCCGGTCCTCGGCATCCTGACTGGTTTCTACGGCCCGCCTCGCCAGTACACGCTGGCCGCAACCTACACGTTCGATTGATTGGTGCATGGTGTCTGATGTCTGAAGTTTTCCTGCGTCCGGCCAGCTTGATCCATCCGGGGCCAAGCCCGGCCGGTTCGCAGGGCCCTTTTGTCCGGGTCGCGATGTTGGGCGCTCTGGTGGCACTCGCCGCCTGCGCGCCGACTCCGCCGCTTGATCCCTTGCCCAAGTTATCCATTGACCCGGAACGCGTGACTGTTTCCGGGATCTCATCCGGCGCGTACATGGCGACTCAGGTTCATGTTGCCCTGTCGTCGCAAATTCACGGCGTGGCTACCGTGGCAGGCGGGCCGTATGGATGTGCGAGCGGCAAACTCGATGTGGCCTTGTCGTCGTGTATGAAAGCCGATCCGCCGATCGATGTGGCGGCCCTGACAGCTTCGGTGAAAGCCAAAGCCGACGCGGGTCAGGTCGATCCACTGAACGAATTGGCGGATGACCCGGTGTTGATCCTGCATGGCGCCAACGACGCGATCGTCTCACCCAAGGTCAGTCAGGCAAACGTCGATGCGTACGCCGCGATGGCGCCCGAGGCCCGCGTCGAGCATCAATCCGATCTTCCGATCGGCCATGTCTGGCCGACCGCCGCTGCCGGCGATTGCAGCAACAGCGGCAATCATGTGGCCGACTGCGGCATCGATCTCGCGCAGCGGATTCTTCAGTTCCTTGCGCCGGTCGCGACGGCCCTGCAGCACATCCAAAACCCGGCGCGTTGTTGCGGTTCGACCAGAATCTCGAACCCGATTCGGCCGGCGCGGCGCAGTTGGGCGAAGTCGGTTATCTCTATGTACCGGATGTGTGCAGCGAACAAACCTGCGGCCTGCATGTGGTGTTTCACGGTTGCGAGATGAATGTTGATGCGATCGGAGAGCGGTTCGTCGGGTTGGCCGATTGGCATCAGGCCGCCGATGCCGCACAAGTGGTCGTGCTGTATCCTCAAACGAAGGCGAGCCTCGTGCCGCTTAATCCGAAGGGATGCTGGGACTGGTGGGGCTACACAGGCAGCCAATACGACACCCGCGACGGCGCACAAGTGCGTTGGCTGCAATCCGTGTTCCAGCAGATCGGGCGCTGAGGCCTGAAGCGGGCGCGTCATGCTGAGCGCCAGCGTGGTCGTGATCGCCGGGCTGGTCTGGGTGCTGCTGCTATTTGCGGTGGCGCTCTGGGGTGAACGTCGTGCGACCCGACTCCAGGGCTCCTGGTCGCTGATCTACGCGTTGTCGCTGGCCGTGTATTGCACGGCGTGGACGTTCTACGGAACGGTCACCCAGGCCGCGCGGTGGCAAACCCCCATCCCGCCGACGTTCATCGGCACGATCCTCGTATTCCTGTTGGCCACGCCGCTGATGATGCGCGTGGCGGCGCTGGCGAAAGCACAGAACTCGGCATCGATCGCCGATCTCATCGCCTCACGGTTCGGCAAGGATTCCGCGCTCGCTGCCTGGGTCACCACGGTCGTGTTGATCGGCATGGTGCCGTATGTGGCGCTGCAGCTCAAAGCCGTCGCCATGAGTTTTGCCATGTTGACCGGCGGGTTTGCGACTACGCCTGCATGGCAGGACGTGGCGCTGTGGGTGGCCGTGTTCATGGCACTGTTTGCGATGTTGTTCGGGACGCGACGTGCCGCGGCAACCGAACACAATCGCGGCCTGGTGCTGGCGATTGCGTTCGAGTCCGTGTTCAAGCTCGCGGCCATGTTGGCCCTGGGTCTGTATGCATTCAGTTCGGAACGCACCATGCCCTGGCCGCCGGCGGGTGCGAGTCTGTGGCCGAACGTCGACAGCAGTTTCGTGACGCTCGTGGTCCTGGGTGCATTGGCCATGTTCACGCTGCCGCACCAGTTCCATGTCGGCATGGTCGAGCTCGATCGGCCGGAGCGGCTGAAGCGTGCGCGCTGGCTGTTCCCGCTGTACCTCTTGCTGATTGCCGCGCCGACCTTGCCTTTGGCTTGGCTCGGTGCCGAACGATTGGGCAGCACGTTGCCGGCCGATCTTTACGTGCTGGGCTTGCCGCTTGCGGATGGCCGAAGTGGCCTGGCGCTGTTCGCGTTCATGGGTGGGGTGTCGGCGGCGACCGGCATGGTCATCCTGGTCGCGTTGACGCTATCGATCATGATCGCGAACCACTGGATCGCGCCCCGGTTCCTGGTGCGCCAGGCAGGCCGCGAAAACGACTGGCGGCCGCGCGTGTTGTGGCATCGGCGTTGGGCCATTGCGCTCGTGCTGGGATTGGCCTGGGGTTACAGCCGTGCGATGGATGCGGCGCAGGCGCTGGCCGATATCGGAGCCTTGTCATTTTCGGCGCTCGCGTTGCTGGCACCGGCGGTGTTCGCCGCGGTCTATCGGCCCGATCTGCCGGCGCGTGCCTTGCGTCAGGGCCTGGTTGCCGGCTTGCTGGTCTGGATTGCACTGGTGTTGCCACCCGTGCTGGAAAGTGCGCTGGGACTCTGGCCCCCGGCGATCGGGTTCCTTCACCCCGAGCGACTGCCTTGGGTTGGTACTTGGGATGCACTGACACGCGTGACCGTGTTGTCGCTGGCCGCAAATCTGGCGGTGTTGGCTTGGCGCACGCGCTTCCGCCATCACGACGATCCGGTGCCGGTCACGCTGATTGATCGCCAGGCGCTGCATAAACTGGTCGGGCGATTCCTGCCGCCCTCCGTGACCGATGCCTTGTTGGCAGGCGATGCGCGTTATGTCGAGCCTGACCACGTTCAAAACATCGAGCGTGAGTTGGCTCCGGTCATCGGTTCGGCGAGTGCCCGTTTGCTGGTTGACGCCGCCCGTCGTGCGCCCGATCTGGAACGAGTCGCCGAATTTGTCGGCGAAACCTCGGCTACCTTGCGCTTCAACCAGCAGTTGCTCGAAGCGGCACTCGAGAACATGAGTCAAGGCATCAGCGTGGTCGACCGTGACTTGCGACTCGTCGCGTGGAACGAGCGGTATGCCCAACGATTCTCGTATCCCGGTGAACTCCTCAGGGTCGGCATGCCGGTCGAAGACCTGCTGCGATTCAACCTCGCGCGTTTCTATCCGGATCCGGACGAACTCCAGCAGCAACTCGACAAACGCCTGGAGCATATGCGCGCCGGCACACCTTACGTCGCCGAGCGACGGTTTTCGGATGGTGTGGTGCTGGAGATTCGCGGTAATCCGATGCCGGGTGGCGGCTTCGTCGCCACGTTCACCGATGTCACCGAATTTCGTGCGAGCGAGGCCAAACTCAAACAGGCCGCCGAGACCTTGGAACAACGCGTCGAGGAACGAACGGCCGAGTTGGCAGAAGCCACGGGCGCGGCCGAACGGGCGAACCAGGCAAAAACAAGATTTCTCGCGGCCGTGAGCCACGATCTGCTGCAACCGATTCATGCCGCGCACCTGTTCACCCATGCGCTCGCGCAGGCCGAAGGGCAGGGCAGTCAGCGCGAATCGATCGCGCAGATCGACGGCGCGCTGAATTCTGCGGAAGCCCTGCTGGCAGGCTTGCTCGATATCTCGAGGCTCGATTCCGGTGGTTTGCATCCACAGATCGAGGCCTTCCCGCTGGCCGATGTCATCGACTTGCTCGGCCGCGAGTTTCAGGTGCTGGCTGCCGAACGCGGTCTGCGTCTGCGTACACGCAGCACACGGTTGTGGGTACAAAGTGACCCGCAGTTGTTGCGCCGGATCCTGCAGAATTTCCTCACCAACGCTGTGCGGTACACGCTGCGAGGATCGGTCCTGATCGGCTCCCGCCGCAGGGGCGGGTTCTTGTGGATTGAAGTCTGCGATACCGGTCCGGGCATCGACGCCGAACACCGCGAACTGATCTTCGAGGAATTCCGCAGGCTCGATCGCGGCAGCCAGGGGCTCGGTCTCGGGCTCGCGATCGCGCGGCGTATGGCCGGCTTGCTTGGGCACCCCTTGGAACTGCGCAGCGAACGCGGGCGTGGTTCGGTCTTTGCCGTGCGAGTGCCGATCGTGCCGGCACAACCACGGCCGGTCCGTCGGTCGGAGCCCAAGCCCGTTGCCGCGCCCAGCGCCAAAGTGCTGGTCGTCGACAACGACACCGCTGTTCTGGCGGGCATGGCTGCACTGCTGGAGCGCTGGCCGTGCCAGGTCCCTGCTCGCGCGCGATGCCGAGGATGCCAAACAGAGTCTCGCCAACCACGAAGTCGACATGCTGCTGCTCGACTATCACCTCGATGCCGGTGCCACGGGTTTGGCTCTGCGCGCGGCCTTGGGGCCACCCTGGTCGGAATTGCCCACCATCATCATCACCGCTGATCATGCCGAGAGTGTGCGTGCCGAGGTCAAGGCCGCAGGCTGCCACCTGCTGTACAAACCCGTGCGTCCCTTGGCATTGAAGTCATTGATGAATCGGTTGTTGCCGAAGGGGCGAGCCGATCAGGGTTAGTCGCTGTCGAAGCGGCCTGGCCTCACAAGCCGTCGTTGCGAGCCGAGACGGGTTAGTCGCTGTCGAAGCGGCCTGGCCTCACAAGCTGTCATTGCGAGCCGAGACGGGTTAGGCGCTGTCGAAACGGCTCGGCCTCGTCACGAGCCGAGACGGGTTTGGCGCTGTCGAAACGGCTTGGCCTCACAAGCCGTCATTGCGAGCCCGAAGGGCGCGGCAATCTCGTGCTTGCGACCAGGCTTGAGGCAAGCAGAAGATTGCCGCGTCGCTGCGCTCCTCGCAATGACAGGTCGGGTGGTTCGGGAGGTTCCAGCGTTCAATGGCTGCGGCGATGTCGTGAAATCAGCCCGCCGGATCGCGCGTCGAGGCTGGTGCCAACGACCGCAACAACACCGACGCCTGGGTGCGGTTGCGCACGCCGAGCTTCTGGAAGATCAGTGACAGGTGCGCCTTGATCGTGCGCTCCTGGATGCCGAGCCGGTCGGCGATCTGCTTGTTGAGCTTGCCGTCGGCAACCATGCTGAGCACCCGAAACTGCTGCGGCGTGAGGCCGGCCAGTCGTTCCGCCATACGCTCGTCGGCACTGGGTTCGGGTAGTTGGTCGAGGCTCAGACGAATGTCGTCAGGCAGGTAGGACTCACACGCCAGGATCACGCCCAACGCATGGCCGAGCTCATCAAGGCTGGCCCGCTTCGGGATGTAGCCCGCGGCACCGAGCGACAGGGCACTTCGGATCATCAAAGGGTCTTCGCTTGCGGAAATCATCACCACCGCCACGGCCGGAAATTCGGCGCGGATCGATGCCAGACCCATCAGGCCCTGACTATCCGGCAAGTGCAGATCCAGCAACAGCAGATCGAGTTCCGGTTCGCGATCGAGCGTGGCACGTGCCGTAGCCAACGATTCCGCCTCAAGCAGCGCCGCATCCGGCGCAATCGCCTTCAGCGCCTGCTTCAGCGCCATCCGGAACAGCGGGTGATCATCGGCAATCAGGATGCGGGTCATTGAGCCGTCCAGGCACCATCCACAGGCAAGGCAGCACCATTCAGATTGTGCGCTTCCGGGCGGCACAGGAACAGCACCAGTGCAGCGATATCTTCCGGCAGGCTCATCCGCAAGCTGGGTTGTTTTTCGGACAACAAGGCCCTGACGCCGGCTTCGCGATCGCCGCCACAAGCCGCCGCCCGGGCGTCGATCTGCGGCTGGATCAGAGGCGTTTCGACCCAGCCCGGACAAATGCAGTTGGCCGTCACGCCACCGGATTGTCGTGAGCCCGCACTGGCGTACTCCAGGGCGGCAACCTTGGTCAGGCCGAGCAAGCCGTGTTTCGCGGCGACATAAGGCGCCTTGTTCACCGACGCCACCAAACCATGGACGGAGGCGATGTTGATGACCCGACCGTATCCACGCTGGGCCATGGCCGGCATGGCCAGACGCATGGTGTGGAACACGGCGCTCAGGTTGATCGCGAGGATCCGGTCCCACATCGCGGCCGGCATGTCGGCCAAGGCCGCGGTGTGCTGGATGCCGGCGTTGTTGACGAGGATGTCGAGTGCACCACACTGAGCCATCATGCCGTCGATCGCGGACGCGTCGGAAAGATCTCCCGCGACAAAATGGGCCGGGCCGATCAGACGCAAGTCGCGTTCCAGCCGTTCTTGCTCGACAGCGTCCACCAGACCATGCACAAACACTTCGGCGCCTGCTTCAAGCAGGGTCCGGGCAATCGCCAGGCCAATTCCGGAGGTGGAGCCGGTGACCAGCGCACGCTGGCCGAACAAAAGGGGCCGATCCATGCAGGCAGTTTCCTTCGCAACAGGAGCGGACAAGGCTAGCATCGGCGCTACCCCGGCCGACTTGGACCTAGGTCCAGTGGTCCTCTGTCCAACACCCGAGTACAGCTGATCGTGGGAAATCAGGATGAGGAAGTGTCATGCCATCAGTAGTCAACCACTTCGCCCGCCATCGGCCGGGTCGCGCACTGTCATGCCTGGCATTGCCGTTGATGCTGGCGGCCTGTGCGCAGAGCCCCAGAATCGCGGAGCAACCGGTGGCTGAGCGCCCGCAAGTGTTGGTCACGCGCCATGAGGCCGGGGATGACCTGTTGACGGCCGGACTCGGTCGCGCCGGTCTGCTCGGTTCGCCGCCCACGATTGCCGATCCCGACGCGCCCACGGCCGCCGAATTGCGCCGCCGTGCGATCTACACCAACTGGCGCGGCATCGTCGATCTGGTCGGCTCGGTGGGCGAACTTCCTGCCGTCACCGGACGTGAGTATTCATCGTGGCGACGCGTGGGCGACGCGCAATTCCCGCATCGTGTGTTGCTTCAGGTCCCGGATCAGTTTGATGTGACCAAACCTTGTCTGGTGGTCACCGCGTCGTCCGGGTCGCGCGGCATCTACGGGGCAATTGGTTCGGCCGGGCAGTACGCCCTCAGCCGCGGATGTGCCGTGGTCTATACCGACAAAGGCGCGGGCACTGATTGGGTTGATCCGGCCAGTGGCGAAGGGTTTGCGCTAGACGGCCGAATGGTTCGCGCAGAGAACGCGGAGCTGTTCAACGTTTCCAGCGAAGCCGCACCGTTCGTTGCCTTCAAGCACGCACACTCCACCGACAACCCCGAAGCGGACTGGGGGGATCACGTTTTGCAGGCGGCCGAGTTCGGTCTCGAGATGTTGGGCCAGGCGTTCCCGGCACACGGACCCTTCACCGGCGGACGCACGCGCGTGCTGGGCTTCGGTTTGTCGAATGGCGGCGGGGCGGTCTTGCAGGCCGCCGAACGCGATACGCGCGGTCTGCTCGATGGTGTAGTCGCCGCGGCACCGAATATCCATGTGCCCGGCCAATTGTCCTTGTACGACATCGCTCTGGAAGCAGCGATCTTCCAACCGTGTCTGCTGCTCGACGGCGCGCCACCGGCGTTCCTGCCGGAAGCCGCTTGGCGAACGCCTGCCGAACAGCGTTGCCGAAGCCTGAAAGGCGATGGGCTGGGTTCGCGGCAACACGCCCGTCGAGCAGGCGCGTTTAGCGCGTGGACGCTTGGCCATGCGAGGCATGACCGATGATGCACAGGTTTGGGCTGGCCTGATTCAGGCGTTTGATCTGTGGCGCGCCGTGGTGGCCGGATACGCACAAGCCTATGCGCGCGTGGGCGTTGAGCAACCTGTCTGCGGGTATCGCTACGCAATGCTGGATGCCGATCGCCAACCGCGTGTAGCCACTCGCGCCGAACGCAGCCTGTGGTGGTCGGATGCTTCGGGTTTGCCACCCGCTGCAGGCGTTCAGATGATCGATACGCTCGCGGAGGGAGATGATCCCGCGCTGCCGGGTTTGCTGTGTCTGCATGCGTTACGACGTGCCAACGATGACCCGCTCGCCGAAACCATGCGCCAGAGCCTCACTGCCACGAGGGCCTCGACACAACCCAAGGTGCCGGTGCTCGTCGTGCATGGCACCGTCGACAGTCTGGTGCTGATGGCACAGACCGGCCAGGCCTACGTCGCAGCAGCGCGTCGGCAAGCGGTCACTGCGATCGGTTTCTGGGAAGTCCGGCGCGCCCAGCACTTCGACGCGTTCGTGAATCTTCCGGCGATGGCCGGCAAGGTTCAACCCCTGTTGCCGCCAGCGTTCGAGGCCTTGGACCAGATGCGGGCCCACCTCGATGGCGGGCCGTTTCCTGCAGATCGCGTGATCGACTGAAGAGACTGATTCGCGCAGAACAGCGACGGGATAATGTTGGAGCCGCGTCACCATAAAAGCCAATCGGCTGCAATGGCGACAGCACGTGTCCGCTTCCAAACCTGCACAACTTGGTCGTGCCCGGGCACTCAGGAAAGCTCAAACGGATGCTGAGCGCAGAATATGGCAGCGCCTTCGCGACCGCCGATTCCTGGGTCTGAAATTCCGCAGGCAAGTGAGCGTGGGTCCATACATCGTCGACTTCATTTGCTGCGAAGTGTCCATCGGTATCGAGCTCGATGGTGGACAACACAACGAATGGACTGTGCAGCAATACGACGCGCGGCGCAGCGCTTTTCTGGAGGCGGAAGGATTCACGATCCTTCGTTACTGGAACTCCGAAGTGCTGACCAGGATGGACCAGGTGCTGGAAGCCATTCGTCAAGCTGCAGTCGAGCGCAGGACTCTGAAGTCCCTTCTCCCGTGAAACGGGAGAAGTGATCTGGACGGTAGCTGGCATGTTTTGTCGCCAGATTTCCCTCATCTGCCTGTCGGCATCTTCTCCGCAAGCGGGAAGAAAATAATGCTTAAGGAAAGAGCTTTCCGGCCTCATCTGCCTTAACGCTTGCGCAAGCTCACATCGCCGCTGAACGACTCCAGGTTGATGCGTCCACCACCGGCGCCGAGTGAGCCGGAGAACGTCTTGCCCGGGCCTTCGTCATCGATGTCCAGTGCGAAGTCGCTGTTCACTGAGCCGGAGAACGATTCACCGCTGACCCGCGCCGAGGTGGCGGCCGGCAGCACCAGCGACAGGCCGCCGCTGACCGACTCCATGCTGATGTCGGCATTCGCGGCGAGTGAGCCGTCGAGCACGAGGTCGCCGGACACCGTGGCGCCTTCGAAGCGCGTCACTGCCGCACCGCGGATCAGCACATCGCCGCTGACCGAATCCGCGGAAACGTCGCCCTGGACTTCGTTGATCTCGATGTCGCCGGATACAGTGCCGAGTTCGGCCGACCGTGTCTTGCCGCGAAAATCGACGTCACCGCTGACCGATGAGAGTTCGATCGCATTCGCTTCGGACGCAACCGTCACATTGCCGCTGACCGATTCGGCTTCGATCCGCTCACTGCCGATCAGGTCGCGGACATCAAGCGAGGCACTGACACCGCTCAGGTCCAAAGACGCCTGACGCGGCACCTTGATGTTCAGCGTGGTCGGTTCTTTCGGGCCATTGCTGCCCCAGCCAAACCAGCCGCCACCGCCGCCTTCCTTCACTTCGACTTCGATCGTCAGGCGGTCGGCCGTACCGGTCACCTTGAGCTCGCAGCCGTCACCGAGTGAGCCGTCATAACTCACTTCGTTACGGTCCCAGGCCGTCACCGTGACGGCACCGGAAATGTTGCTCACTTCGAGCGTGCCTTGGGCGTCCAGCGCTTTCGTGGTGGTCGCGATCGGCGTCGCCGCCAAGGCGGGGCCGCTCAGCAGCGTCAGCATCAAAACTTTGTTCAGTCCGTTCATGTCTTGCTCCTTGTTTGGTTCAGGCGCTGAGGGCCAGTCGTGCGAGTTTGAGTTTTTCGAGTTCAACGTGCTTCAGGCGCGTCAGCAAAAAACCGGCTTCCGGGGCGCTTTTGAGTGCGGCCTCAAGCTCGGCTTCGGCGCCGTTCAGTTCTTGCCATGCGGCATACACCTGAGGGCCAGCACCCACCATCAGACTGCGTTCGTCTGTTGTGGTGATCTGCTGCCAGGCGGCCTGTGATTCGAGTTCGAGCGCCTGACGTTCGCGCCACAGTGCAGGCACCGTGCTGCGTTCGGATTCCTCGGCCAGCGCCGGCGCGCTGCCCGGCTGCACACGCATCAGCAGCCAGCCGCCGAACAGCATGGCGGTCAACAGCGAGGCAGCCATCGCGAACGGAAACAGCATGGCGTGATGGCGGCGCGCCGGGGTCGGCCCGAGTTTCTGGCTGATGTCCGGCCACAGATCACGTTGCGGTTCGATGCGATCCGGCAGCTTTTTCAGCAGGCGACGGTATTCAAGTTCATTCATGGCGTTCAAGCTCCAAACCATTTGGCCAACAGCTGACGGGCGCGATGCAGGTGGGCTTTGGACGAGCCCACGGCAATCCCCAGTTCCTGACTGATTTCTTCGTGTTTCCAGCCTTCCACGTCGTGCAGGACCAGAACCGATCGCGCCCGTGCAGGCAGTTTGGCGATCAGCACTTCCAGATCGATCCGCTGGTCGGGGCGAAGATTCTCGGGCATCGGCAATTCGGCCAGTGCATCCAGCGCTGTGTCGTCGGTGGCCATCGGTGCTTCGCTGCGCATCGACATCAGCGCCGTATTCACGGCCATCCGGTGTAACCAGGTACCAAACGCACTTTCGAAGCGAAAGTCGCCGAGTTTTTGCCACAGTCGGACAAACGTATCCTGGGTCAGGTCTTCGGCGCGTGCACGATCATGCCCGACCAGACGCAAAATCACCGCATGCACCCGCCCGGCGTGGCGTCGGTACAGGCGCTCGAACGCGTGGCGGTCGCCCTCCAGGGCTTTTTTGATCAACGACGTATCGGCACCGTCCGTGAAAGCGGGCGCGAAGCGGTCGGTGGGTTCAAGGTGGGACATGGCGAGCATCATGCCGGATTCGATGGCAATTGGCGCCAAAGGGTTTAGGCCAAGGTCAAATCCGTGCCACAGGTCATGGCCGGGCTCGGGACTGAAATCTCCGCAATTTCTCCACCATTGCTGCAAAGCCACTGCACGATCCGGGGGCACTCTAGATACACACGGCACAAGCCGTCTGCCCGGAGCCCGACCATGACCCTGACCCGCATTCTGATGATCCTGATCCTTGTCCTGGCTGCGGCCGCGGCGTCCGCGCTGCCCCCGCGCGGCGGGCCGGGCCCCGACCATCCGCGCCCGGACCTCGGCAGGATGCTGGGGCTCGATGGCGAAGCGCTGGCCAAAATTGACGCCCTCACCGAGCAGCAACATCTGGCGGTGTTCCGCCTGCATCGTGAACAAATGCGTGCCCAGCAGGTCCTGCACGAGCAATTCCAGGCGGAACTGGCGAAGATCCTGACCACCGAACAGATGCAATCGCTGAAGCAACATCGACAGGCGCATCGCGAACACCGAGGCCAGTGCGCTCAGGGGCGCAACCAGCAGATGCCGCGGCCACGTCCGTCCGTCGATCCGGCCCCGGCCGGTTGAACAGGGAGAAGCCCATGAAACGCATCGATGCCTTTATTGCCGCCGGTCTGTTCGCTCTGTCCTTGCCCTTGGCAGCGACAGCACAAAACAACTGGCTCAACTTCGAATCGCCGCACGTCCATCCACTGGACATGAGTCCGGACGGCACCCGGCTGCTGGCCGTGAATACCGCCGACCAGCGTGTTCAGGTGTTTTCGGTCGACGCCAACGGCAACCTGGCCAGCGGCGGAAGCATCCGCGTGGGCATGGAGCCGGTCAGTGTGCGGTTTCGCTCCAGTACCGAAGCCTGGGTCGTCAATCATTTGTCCGACTCGATCAGCATCGTCGATTTACCCACCGGGCGGGTCATCAAGACCGTGCTGACCGGTGACGAGCCGACCGACGTGATCTTCGCGGGTTCGCCGGAGCGCGCGTACGTGTCCTTGTCGCAGTTGAATCAGGTGCGGATCTATGACCCGGCCAATCTGGCGGCTCAGCCTCAGATTCTGGCGATTCAGGGTGAAGAACCGCGTGCACTCGCACGGAACGCCGATGGCAGCCGCGTGTATGTCGCGCTGTTCGAATCCGGCAACACCCACGACCGTGATCGACTTTCCGGTCGTGTCGAACGCGAGTGGGCCCGATGGCGGACAGAACCCGCCGCCGAATTCCGGCAATGACTTTGTGCCAGCGGTGAACCCGGCCTCGCTGGCGCCTCCGCCGGTGTCGCAGATCGTCCGGCGCAGTGCGGATGGGCGCTTCCGCGATGACAACAATCGCGACTGGACGAACTTCGTCAACTGGAATTTCCACGACCACGATATCGCCATCATCGACACCACTGGCAACACCGTCACTTATGCCAACGGGCTGATGACCACGGTGATGTCGGTCGGCGTGGCGCCGAACGGTCGAGTGTTGGCAGTCGGCACGGAAGCCACCAACGAACGCCGCTTCGAGCCGAACGTCAATGCCACGTTCATTCGCGTGCGCACTGGATCATTTCCGGCGGCGACACCGACGAACACGCTCATTGCCGACCTGAACCCCCACCTCGACTACCAGACCACAAGCGTGGCACCCGAAGTGCGCGAACAATCGATCGGCGATCCGCGCGGTATTGCGTTCCAGCCGGATGGTTCGGCCTGGATCAGCGGCATGGGTTCGAACAACGTGATCCGTGCCGATTCGACCGGTACGCGGCTGGCTCGTGTCGATGTGGGCCAAGGCCCAACCGGGCTGGCGTTTAATGGCGCAGTGAACCGGCTGTATGTACTCAACAAGTTCGATGCGTCGATCTCCGTCGTCGATACCGGTACGAATCAGGAACTGGGTCGATTGCCGTTCTTTGACCCGACCACGACGGCGGTGCGACTGGGTCGTCCGATGCTTTATGACACCCATGCCACCAGTGGTCTGGGCCAGGCGGCTTGTGCCGGCTGCCACGTGGATGCCCGAACCGATTTCCTCGCGTGGGATCTGGGTGATCCGTCCGGCGAGATGAAAGCCGTCAACCAGACCTGTGTACAGGGGCCGGGCAATTGCCGGCCGTGGCATCCGATGAAGGGCCCGCTGGTCACCCAATCGCTGCAGGGTATTGTCGGGACCGAGCCGCTGCATTGGCGCGGCGACCGGGAAAACCTGGCTGCCTTTGCGCCGGCGTTTGTGGGCCTGCAAGGGCGTACGACCCAACCCGATGCCACCGCGATGCAGCAGTTTTCCGATTTCATCGCGACGGTCCGGTACCCGCCCAATCCGTTCCGCAATCTCGACAACAGCTTGCCCACGGCTGTCACCGTCACCGGTGGCGCGATCGGCAATGCGGTCAACGGCCAGACCATCTTCCAGACGCAACCGGTTTTGCCTGGCGGTGCGACGTGCCAGACCTGTCATGGCGGGCCGGCCGGCACCACACGGCGCATCGATGATCCGATGCTTGCCGCAGCACCACAGTCGATGAAACAGGCCCAGTTGCGCGGCATGTATGAAAAAGTCGGTTGGTCGATCGGCAGCCAGAACAACAGCAAGGGCTTCGGATTCAACAGCAACTCCGACTTCGACACCCTCGACGCGCTCCTGCGCGCGGGCTTCAACTTCGGCCCTCCGCAACAGGCGCAGATCGCCCGGCGCGATGTCGAGGCATTCATGATCGCGTTCGACAACGGCACACATGCAGCCATTGGCCAGCAGGTCGCGTTTGATGGTGCGAACAACGGCGATGCCGCAACCCTGGCGCGATTGAACACGCTGGTGACGCTGGCGAATGCGGGAACAATCGGTCTGATCGCCGAACGGCGTGATGGGGCTGCAGGCCGCGGGTACGTCTACATCACGCAGGGTCTGATGTTGTCCGACCGCAAACATGCCTTCATCGACCTGACCACGCTGCGCGACAGTGCGACGGCGTCGGACCCCGTGACCTTCACCGCAGTCGGGGCCCGCACCGCCTATCGCGCCGGTGTCGATCGCGACATTGACGGCTTCCTCGACGGTGATGAGTCAAACCTGGGATCCAGTCCCGACAACGGCGGCAGTGTCCCGGCGTTCTCGTGCCTGGCCGACTTCAACCTCGACGGCATCTATACGCAGGCCGATATCGATGGGTTCAATGCAGCCTTCAACGCGCTGAGCCCAAGAGCCAACTTCAACCTCTCACTAGGTGGCACCGGTCTGCCCAGCATCGATGCGACAGATCAGAACCAGTTCACCGCGGCCTTCAACGCCGGCTGCAGCAGTGGCCTGATGTTTGGCGACAGCTTCGAATAAGGACCCCCGCAATGCGACATCCCTATGCTTTCTGGTCAGGCAGATGGGAAATCTGGCGACAACCGGATTTTGACGCCAGTCTGTCCCTCATCCGGCCTTCGGCCACCTTCTCCCGCTTTGCGGGAGAAGGGTGTGGATATTGCGGCTTCAGAACTCGTGAAAACGCTGAAAAATTTGATCGAAGAACTCTTCTCCCGCAAAGCGGGAGAAGATGCCGACAGGCAGATGAGGGAAATCTGGCGACAACCTCAAATACCCTGCCCGATTTTCTGAAACTCTGGGCGCCTACCCGTCACCTGAAGGGCTTGCCGGCGATCCGGCTATGTGCGCTAAGGCACACACAAAATCTGCCCAGGACCGCGCTCCGATATACTAGCCAGCTCTAAGAATCAGGGCTGTCGCGTGATCCAACCTATTACCCCTGTGGCGATTACCGCGTTCACCGCTACCACCGGGTGCGGCGTGGGCCGCGATGCCTTGTTGAATGCCCTGTCTGAACGCCGCACCGGGCTCACGCCCAACGACTTCGGTACCGAACCGCTGCCCACATTCGTTGGCCGTGTGCCCGAGATCGAGACACTGGCCTTCCCGCCCGAATTTGCCGTCCACGACTGCCGAAACAACCGGCTTGCCTGGATCGGTCTGCAAGCCGATGGGTTTCTGGATGCCGCAAAAGCGGCCATCGCAAGGTACGGCGCCGAGCGCGTCGGTTTGTTGCTGGCCACGTCGACATCCAGCATCGGTGCCACTGAAGAAGCCTATACCCGCCTGACCGACGACAAACGCTTCCCGGAAGACCTGCGGCGCCCTGAAGTGCATCACCCCCATTCACTCGGCGCATTCCTGCGCAGTGTGCTCGGCTGCACGGGCCCGACGCTGACCACGGCCACGGCGTGTTCGTCGAGCGCCAAGGTATTTGCGCAGGCCGAACGTCTGTTGCGCCTCGGCTTGATCGATGCCGCCATTGTGGGTGGCGTCGACACCCTGTGTGGTGCAGTGCTGTTTGGATTCAACGCGCTCGAGCTGGTGTCACCAGAACCTTGCCGGCCCTGCGACGTCGAACGGCGCGGCATCAACCTCGGCGAAGCCGCGGGATACGCGTTGATCGAACGTGATGGTCCCGCGACCGCTCCGAAACTGCTGGGTTGGGGCGAAAGTTCCGATGCCCATCACATGTCGACACCCCACCCGGAAGGCCTGGGGGCTCGACTGGCCATCGAAGGGGCGCTTGCCCGCGCCAACCGCCATGTTGAGTCGGTCGACTACATCAACATGCACGGCACTGCGAGCCAAAAGAACGACGAAGTCGAGGCCGGACTGATCGCGCGCATGTTTCCCAGCCGCACACTGGCCAGTTCGACGAAAGGCTGGACAGGTCACACACTCGGCGCCGCCGGCATCGTCGAAGCCGTCATTTCGCTGCTGGCACTGGAAACCGGGCTCGTGCCGGGTTGCCTGAATGCCGAGACACTGGATCCGGTCTGCGGCCCGCAGGTCCAGATCAACAATCAACAGGCAAGGGTTCACACCGTGCTCTCGAACTCGTTCGGGTTCGGAGGCAACAACGCCGCGCTGCTGTTTGGCGCCGGAGTGCCGCATGAACCTGAATCTTCAGATCGACGGCATCGCGTTCTACTCGCCATTCGCGCCGACCTGGCCCGATGCCCGCGCCGTGATGCGCGGGGAATCCGAGCTGCTGGCCACGCCGGCCGGCCGGCCTCAGAACGGGGTGCTGGCCCCTACTGAACGTCGTCGTGCGCCCGATACTGTAGCCGTCGCGTTGTACCTGGCCGAAGCCGCAAGCATGGATGCCAGCCGGGCGCCGACCGATATGGCCAGTGTGTTCGCGTCGGCCTATGGTGATCTGGCGATCAACGACTACATGTGCGAAACGCTGGCCACCACCCCACGCATGATCTCGCCGACCAAGTTCCACAACTCCGTGCACAATGCCGCAGCGGGCTCTCGTTCGCCGAAGCTTTGCTCGAAGCCGCCGTACAAGTGACAACCGATCCCGATCCGGTGCTGCTGGTGTGTTACGACATCGAAGCGCGCGGGCCCTTGTCGGAAGTCTGCAAGAGCACCTCCGTGTTCGGCAACGCATTGGTGTTGTCGCGTCCGGATCCGGCGCGCAGCGGCGCGCGGATGCAGTTGTCGATCACCGATGAGGGTTCGGAACAACCGGCTGTCACGGCGCTTGCTGCGCGACACAGTGATCACCCGATGCGATCGAGCTTCGTGTTGTTCGAAGCCTTGGCGCGCGGCACACCAGAAAACTTCGTCCTGCAGCTGGATGGCGGGCGCAACCTGCAGGTCCGGGTGACGCCGTGAGCCGTGTTGTGGTGGCCATTCCGGCATTAAACGAACAAGGGGCGATTCGTGACGTGGTCACTGGTGTGCTGGCGACCGGCTTGCCGGTCATCGTCATCAACGACGGCTCCACCGATGACACCGCAAAAATCGCTGCCGAATTGCCGGTCACGGTGATCACCCATCCCCAACGCCAAGGCAAAGGCCAGAGTCTCCGTGACGCCTTGGCTGAAGCGCGGAAGCTGGGTCATACGGCTGTGGTCAGCATGGACGGCGATGGTCAGCATCACGCCGAAGACCTGGGCCCGTTGTTGCGCGCCCATGCCGCTTTCCCCGACGTCATGCTGCGGTGTGCTCGCGAAATCGGCCGTGGAGCCCCATCGTGGATCCGGCGGTTCGCGAATCATTTTGCCGACTTCTGGATCAGTTGGGCGTGTGGCCAAAAGGTGCTCGACTCGCAATGCGGGCATCGGTTGTATCCCTTGGCCATGGTGGCGGCGATGAACCTGCCGCAGAGCGAAGGGTTCGCGTTCGAAAGCGAAATGCTCATCGAAGCGGCCCGGATCGGCACGCCGATCGGATCCATCGCGATCAAGGCGCGGTATCACGCCGGTCGTCGGGCAAGCCACTTCCAACCGATCCTCGACGCATTACGCATCACGCGCATGATTTCCTGGCGCATCATCAAGCGCGGCTTCTATCTGCCCGGTCTTTATCGTTCCTTGACGCGTTCACCGCTGAGATGTTCACCATGAATCCCGAATACGACGTAGATGTCCTGGTGCTGGGTGGCGGTTTGGCTGGCCTCACGCTCGCCCTCCAGTTGCGCGCGCGTTTTGCCGACCTCTCGATCACCGTGCTCGAACGCAAGCAGCATCCGCTGCCGACTGCGGCGCACAAAGTGGGCGAGTCAACGGTCGAGATCGGCGCCAACTACTTCGAGAGTGTGCTTGGCCTGAAGCCGTTGCTGATGCAGAACCAACTGAAGAAGTTCGGCTTCCGATTCTTCTTCTCGGAAGGCGAGCGCGAGATTGATGGGGTGACGGAACTCGGTGCGAGCACGTTCCTGCCGACCGGCTCGTGGCAGATCGATCGCGGCATCTTCGAAAATGATCTGGCCGAAGAGTGCACGCGTCGTGGCATCCGGTTCCTCGATGGTGCGGTGGTTCGCGATATCGATCTCGATGCGAAAAGCCGGCATCGTTGCCGGGTCGAGCGTGGCGGCGAATCGAATGAATACAGTGCGCGCTGGATCGTGGATGCATCCGGTCGCGCGGGCCTGCTCAAGCGAAAACTCGATCTGGCGCAGACTAACGACCACAACGCGAATGCAGTGTGGTTCCGCATCAGCGAGCGCATCGACGTCAATGACTGGAGCACGGACGAAAGCTGGCTCGATCGCTGCAATCCGCGCACACGTTGGCTGTCGACGATCCATCTGTGTGGCGAGGGTTACTGGGTCTGGTTGATTCCCCTGTCGTCGGGCAGCCATTCCGTCGGCATCGTGTGTGATGCCGACATCCACCCGTTGGACACCATGAACACCTGGGAAAAGGCGCTGTCGTGGTTCGAACGATTCCAGCCGCGTTTGTTCGAGGCGTTGAAGGACAAGCGCGATCAGCTTCAGGACTTCCTGTTCTTCCGCCACTTCTCTTACAGCTGCAAGCAGGTCTTCTCAGGCGATCGTTATGCACTGACCGGCGAGGCGGGGGTGTTCCTCGATCCGTTCTATTCGCCGGGCTCCGACTTCATCGCGATCAGCAACACCTACATCACCGAACTCATCGCCAAGGATCTGGCCGGCGAGCCGGTAGCGCCGTACGCCAGAATCTACGAGCAGTTCTACTTCTCGTTCTACGAAAGCACGATGGCGTTGTATCAGGATCAGTACCGCATCTTCGGCGATGCCGAAGTGATGCCAACCAAAGTCATCTGGGACTATGCGTACTACTGGGGCATCCTGGCGCAGATCTATTTCCAGCGCCGTCTGACCGACCTGGTCAGCCTCTCGCGTCTGCGTGAGCCGCTGGAGCATGTCAAAGCACTGAATGCAGCGATCCAGAAGCTGTTGCGTGACTGGTCTGCCGCGGGCTTGCGTCCCAATCCCAAGCGTATGCTCGATCAGGCCAGCCTGCCCTGGTTCCGCGAGCTCAATCGCAGCCTGCAGGACACCCTCGACGATGCCGGCTACCGCGCCCGCATGATCGAAAACGTCGGCATGCTGAAAGATCTGGCCCGGGAAATCCATGCGCGTGCGGTGCTCGATGTGCCCGGCTTGGCGAATCACGAATTGGTTGCGTTGCTGGAAACCGGCACCGACTCGGCAGAGCCCAGCCGGTTGTTTGAGCGGGCGGCATAGGGCCTGACTCCGGAGTCTGTGGAGAGCGGCTTCTTCCGCGAGGCCACAAAGTTTCGGACTAGCCACAGCCCTCCCCGATGCGGTGGCTGTCAATCTACTTGTCGCTTTGCGGTTACTTCCCCTCCGCTCGTCATCCCCGCGAAAGCGGGGATCCACTCGTTGCGACGAGATTTCGGTCGTGTAGGCGCCGTGGTTTCCGCCGCCTTTCGCGGGAATGACGGCTTTGGTGTGAGGCACGATGGTCCAGAAGCCCGATGGCGCTTGTTCCGGCTCATCGGTCTGGCCCCGTCATCCGCGGGCCGCGGGGCCCCTCGTCCCAGGCGCCCCGCCCCCCATCCCCTTCGAAAGCGGGGATCCACTCGTTGCGACGAGATTTCGGTCGTGTAGCACCCGAGTGGTTTCCCGCTTTCGCGGGAATGACGGACTTTTGGGTGGCATGTGAGGTGTGAGGCGCGATCGTCCAGAAGCCCGTTTTCGCAGGCCCCTCCGCGCGCACGGCCCTCCTCGCGTCATCCCCGCGCAAGCGGGGATCCACTCTTTGCGACCGATGTTCGGGGACGCTCGGGAGGGGTCTAGGCAAACACTTCGCTTCAGCCGCGATGCGACGGCCCTGGCTAGCCCCGCTATCGCGGCTGAAACACCCTGTCATCCTGGCTGAACGAAAGCACTGTGTTTCACATCCCCACCCTTGCCCAAGATCCTGATTTGGTCGATGCTCCGTCCGCGTTTACTCACGAAGGGAAGGTATGAAATTTCGCAGTATGTTGATGGGCTTGCTGTTGTTCCCGATGGCCGCTTTTGCAACCGGCATCGAATCCGTCACGCTTATGGCCGACGCAGAAGGCGAGCCAGGCGAAGCGATCGAGGTGTTTATCCCGAGCGACCAAGTGCAGCATTTCGAGATCAATCTCGACGGCACCGAATTCGGCAACAGCGAATTCGTGGTTGAGTTCTGGGCTGTTGAAACCTCCGCAGGCGAGAACATCAAAGTCACCGAGTTCAAGAGCGAAGCCTTGGTCGCCAACACGATCACGGCAAAAATCTCGTTGCCGCAAGAATGGCCAGTCGGGCTGTATCGCCTCGACGTCAAGATGAACGGCAAAAAGATCGGCTCGTATGAATACGATGTAGCCGAGCCGGAAGAGTAAGCGCTCGGTTGCACCGGAGTAGTTCAAGAATCCCCGCGCAACGCGGGGATTTTTCTTTTGGCTCGGACCCATCGCGGCTGAAGCCGGTCCCACAGCGGTTCGTTTGTGGCGAGCTGGTGCGGCAACCCATCCCCTGTGGGAGCAGTTGGGAGGGGTATGCCGTCTGAGGAGATTGGTTCGCCACAACCCGGGACGCAGCCTATGGCGGTACACCGAGCAAGTCGACTTGATCGCTTCGGGCCCCGTTTCACGTGTAGGGTCATAAGCACCACGATCTGGTCGAACCCAGCGTGATGTCGACCCGGCCGGCACGATCTCCGCCCGCCGCCACCAAAACAACCCTTCGGCCTCCGCTTGTGAGGCGATCAAGAGTCCCGGATAATGCAGGATTGGGGCGAGAGCAAATACATGCGTGTTGGAAAATCGAGAGTGGGACGACCACTCGCAAGTCATGTTTTCGGCAACATGTTTTTGATGCTGACTTTTCTGGTTTCGCTGGTGTCTCCGGTGCGGGCCGAACTCTTGTTCCAGTCGGGTTTTGAAGCACTCGACCCGCTCACGTTCGCTGTGCCCACGCCGTCCAGTGATGAAGTCTTGCCCGCGAATGTATTGCCGTCGATCGGCGTGAGCTTGTCTCAGGGCTCTGTTGATCCGGCCCGTTGGCGCATTCGGATCGATGGTGTCGATCAGATCGCCGCTAGCCAGGTCACGCCGACCAGCGTGCGATTCACGCCGGTGTTGCCACTGAGCGAAGGGCTGCATCAGGTCGAGGTTTCCCTGGGGGGCACACCGCTGGTGTGGAGTTTCGCCACGCGCACGGTGCCGACCATCACCAACCTCACGCCGTTCGACGATATCGGTGGCGACTTGCCGCGGCCCACCATCGGTGCGGACTTTTCCGATATTGGTGCCGGTGTAGACCCGAGTCGTATCCGCCTTCTCCTCGATGGCGCCGATGTCACCAGTGCGGCAACCAGCACCGCCAGCAACATTCGATTCATGCCGACGACCGACTTGTCCGACATTGAACACGTCGTCCGACTGAGTGTGTTTGATCTGGCCGACAACGAATCCGTGCACGAGTGGACGTTCCGGTCCGGGCCCGAACCCACGGTCATGTTCCAGACCCCAACCGCCGATCTTTTCCCGTTCGGTGCCACGCCGGAAGCCCGGGCCACCTTCAGCGTCAGTCGCGGAGCCATCGACTCAAGCAGCATCCGTCTGTTTCTGGACAACGTCGACGTGACCGGAGAAGCCACCGTGGTGATGGACACCGCGACATCCGGTTCGATTTCATTTGTGCCGTCGGCGCCCTTGGCCACCGGCGCCCACCAAATGCATCTGGAAGTGGCTGCAGCGTCTGGTGCGCTCGGATTTGCCGTGCGATCGTTTGATGTGGACCAGCAACGAACCTACGCGTTGGATGTCGTTTCGCCGGCGGCCAACAGCACCGCGCTCGGACCGGAAACAACGGTCATCGCTCGAGCGAGCTCCAGTCTCGGTGCGCCGCGTGTGGTCAGCATCAACGGAATCGCTGCATCACAGGCTGAAGCGGCGGCGGGCGAATTCCGTTACCAACGAACCATCACGCTCCAGCCGGGCGCTAACTCGATCGTGATTGAAGCCACCTTCCCGGACGGCGCTCAACGTTTGCAAACGCTTCCCCTCACGTTCGCGCCGGCGCCCGTACTCACCATCACCGCGCCGGTCGATCTGGCGATCCTGGGCCCGGTTGCTGGTGCACCGGGCGCACTGCCAGGTGATGCACGTGACCTCACCGGCAGCGTTCAACGAGCTGTCGCTGTCACCGGCACGTCTACGGCACCCATCCAATCGGTCCAGATCAACCAACAAGCCGCTCAGGTCACACCCGACGGCCTCGGCTTCGTCTTCCCGGTGTTCTTCCTGCATGAAGGCACCAATCTCATCAGCGCAGTCGCCACCGATATCCACGGCCGATCCGCCAGCGCACAAATCACCGTCTACGTGGACCAGACCGCGCCCATCCTGACTGTCGAATCACCCGCTCCCGATCAAACCACCTCACAGCAGACCATCGACATACGCGGGCTTGTCAACGATGCCGTGGAAGGTCGTGTGGGTGCATCGACGCCGATCGTCCGGATCACCAACACCGCCAATGCGGAAACGCGGGAGGCAGTCGCGGCCCACCTCGGTTTTCTGGCCAAGGCCGTGCCGCTTGAGGTAGGCCGCAACGAATTGCAGATCACGGCCCGCGATAGCCTGGGCAACGAGCGCACGCGCACCGTTACGGTATCGCGCATCGCAGTTGGCGCCCGGCGTGTGCTGATGGTGTCGGGTAACGGACAATCGGCCAACACCGGCGCGCAGTTGGAGCAACCCTTGATCGTCCAGGCTGTTGACTCGGCCGGCGACCCCTTGCCGAACCTGCCCATCCAATTCGACGTTGTCCGTGGCAGCGGAACGATGGTGTCCTCGACGCAGCCGCCCACCACCGCGCGTCATCTGGTCGTACAGACGAATGAAGAAGGTTTTGCACAGGTTCTGTTCCAACCAGGCGTGGACGTTCGTCCGGGCAGTGATGCCGTGCGGGCCCGTGCGCTCGATATGGTCGAGGATGTGGTGTTCATCGCCAGTGCCTCTCCGAACGAGGCGGTGCGGCTGGGCATCTTCGGTTCATCGGGCACACAATATGTCGCGACAGCCAGCACACCGGTCGAAGCATTGATGGTGCAGGCACTCGATACCCACGGCAATCCGGTCGAAGACACGCCAGTCAACTTCGAGGTCATCGAGGGTGACGCACGTTTTGAATCGAACTCGTCCCCCGGTGGTGTGGTGTCCGATCAAGGCCGGGCCGTCACCTCAACCACGGATCAACACGGTGTCGCAGCAGTTCGCCCGACGATGGGCGGGACACCTGGCCGTGTGCGGATTGGGGCATCACTGCCCGGTGTCGCACCAACCGTTCGATCGCCGCCGTTTCAGCTTGATGTCCTGGCAGCAAGCGCCGGTGCCACCGACATGTCGGGTGTCGTGATGTATCACAATGGGACACCCATCGAAGGTGTTCGTCTGTCAATCGATCGCACGCCACTCAGTGTGCTTTCTGACGAATCGGGTTATTTCCGGTTCGACGACCAAGTCCCCGCAGGCAAGATCGACCTCTTTGTCGACGGACGCAGTGTGCGTTTCACTCGCGGTACGGCGAACTTTGAATATCCGGCGCTGCATTTCGAGACCGCCGTGGTGGCCGGACAGGAAAACCAGTTGCCGCACCCGGTGTATCTGCCGCCGGTCGAAACCAGCCGATCGATGATCGTCGGTGGCGACGAAGATGTCGTGCTCAGCATCCCCGGTCAGGAAGGCTTCGAGATGCGCGTGTTCGCCAACAGCGTGACGTTTCCCGATGGTTCACGCACTGGCCCCTTGGTGGTCAGCGCCGTCCATGCGGATCGTTTGCCGATGGTGCCACCCGGCACGGCCGGACAATTCGCCGGAATGGGCTGGACCATCCAACCCACCAACACCCGATTCGACCCGCCGATCGAGGTTCGTATGGCCAATACCACGGGCCTCGCCCGTGGCCGCACGGTGCCGATCTTCCAATGGGATCATGATTTGGCGGCGTTCCTGCCGATGGGGCAGGGCACCGTGGGCGAAGACGGTGCGCAGATCGTTTCCGATCCAGGCACCGGCATCAGCAAAGCTGGCTGGGGTGGCGGTGGTCCGCCGCCGCCACCCGACAACACCGGTTGTGGATCCGCACCGCAGTGCACGGAATGCGAAGAGCCGGGCACCGATGCCAATGGCTGTGCCATTTGTGTGCCGCGTGAGCCTTCTTCTCGCGGTGCGCCGAAGATGTGCCTGGCGCCGAAATGCCGGTTCGACAGTATCGATGTGAAATGTGTCGCCGAAATCGGCGTGGCCAAAACCTACAACGCCATCCTCCCGCCCGAAGGGCCGGATGATCCGCCCAACAAGCCAGACGAGATCACCTGGTCTGTGGGGCAAAATGGATCACCAACCAGTGGCACCGGTGCACAGTTTACTGTCACCTTGGGCGTCGCCGGCACAATCACCCAGTTTCAGGAGACCATTGCGGCGGTCTGCGCAGTGATGCCAGCACACGCAAGGACAAGCAAGTGGATGCGGCGCGCAGTTGTTCGACGCTGGAGCCGGTGAATCTGGTGGTGACGCCCGATTCGTCATTAACCGCCGGCACCAATGATTTTGGTCGAGTCACGCGTCAATGGGTGGTCGCTCAATTCAAGGCCTGTGTCACCAACGACACCTGGCAACATCGATTCAAAGAAGCCGAGTACAAGGTGGACACCGACTTCAACTTCGGAAACCGCACTCAGATCCAGTCGGCGACTGATCCCGCCATCACTGACAGTAATTGCAGGGCGGTGTTGCGTGACTTCACACCTTCGGTGTCCGCCTACGGCATCCGCATCGCGCCGTATTCGAGCTACATCCCGCCGACCATCATCTCGGATCACGAAGCGTTTCATGTGACCGACTATCAAGCCGTCGTGGGTACCCCGCTGGTAGCCTGGATGGACAACTATGGTCGTAACCACGGATCGACTCAATGTAAGGTGCCGAACCCATACCAGAGTGCTGTGGCCGATTGGACGACCGAGCGCAACCGGCTGGATTCCACCTTCAACGCCAGCAATGGCCACGAGGTGCGTGCCTATGCAGGAGAAAACGCCTCGTTGGCCACTTTGACTGCGGCCATCCGTGCTCGTGCAGTAACCGAAGGCTGGAGAACACAATGCCAATGATCGCGACCTTCCTGATCCAAACTGTTCTGATCGGGTTCATGGTGACGATGCTCTCGAGCCCGGCGCATGCCAGCTTGCGCCGCGAATTCACGTGGACAGCGCCAATGTGGGATCTCTGCGACAGCACCACGGCACCCACCGGCGAGATCGCGTCATCATGCAGTGACGTCACGGCGCAGTGGCAACATTGCGTCAGACTGGGGGAAGCGTGTTCGCGCGCGGAACGCAGCCGCATCCTGATCCTCGCTGCCCGTTTGGAAGACCCGAAGACCGCGTCGATTGCTGCAGACATCATCACGGCGCTGGAACGCGAAGCGGTCGAGTACGACGAGATCGACCGCCTGCCGCTGATCCCGTTGTATGCGCTGGCCGCACAAGTCGGGATCGTGGCATCAGGCAACGCTGCGGCGACCCCACCCCAGCACTTGGGTCGCAACGACCAGTTGCTGCTGACGATCGCGGCGCAGACCGGATCCGGTCGTGATGCTGCCAAGGAACTTCTGGGTCAACCCGGCGGTGTTTCATGTTGGCTCCATCACGCACCGGCGCTCGTTCTGGCCCTCCGGTCTTCAACATTCCGCAATCGTCTGGCGAGCCAACTCCTGCGTGAACTCGGCGGAAGCGATCTCCGTCAAGCCGACTGCGCGGCACAACTGCTCCAAAGTCACTGGTCAGCCTTTGGTGCCCGTCATCAAAAGCAGGCCCTGGACTGGCTGAGCGGCAGTCTGCAGCCACTGGCGAACGGACAACCCCGCACCTTGCGCAACGCCCACATCATTGCTTTGTCCTGGCCGGGGGCGCTCAACGAAGCGGCGATCGTCAACGCCGTACTCGATGCAGGTCTGCATCAACAAACAGGCCTGCCGGCGCCGCAACTGGCGCGTCTGCCGGTGCGCATGGGCTTGCTCGCAAAGGCCTATCCGCTGGTGCTCGCAGAGGATCAACCTGTCCTGGAAGACATCAAAATCCTCGATGGCCGGTCAACGGCGGATCAGATGTCAGCGCTGTTCGCCGACCCAAATGCAGGCGCGTTGCGCCAACGCATGAACGCCGGGGAACTGGAGCAACTGCTGGACTGGGTCGAGATCCAGCCGGACATAGACCAATCAATGCGCCAGAGTCTGCACACCTTGTGGCAACACCCTGTCCTGCGCAACACGCCAACGCTCGCACTGACCCTCGCAAGGATCACCTCCGGCACCGGCGAACCCATGCCGCAGGATGTCCAGACAATCCTCAAGAACACCCTCGCGCCAGCACAACACTCCACGCTGGCCGCTTTGGCACCTCTAGGCCTGGACCCACAGTGGCGAACGCGATCCATCGAATCCGGTCTGTCCGAAACCGCCCCGGCAAGAGTGCGTGCCACGTTCTGGAACCTTCTGGCTGCCTGCGATGCAGACCTGCCCGGCTACACAGAATCGGCAGAAGCCGCGGACCGCCAAATCCGCGCCTCATCGCCAGTACTGACGAAATGCGATTGGATGAAGGCAATGCCAGAGCCAGCCCGCGACCGCATCCTCAAGCAAGTGTCCACCGATCCATCAGCCAAATAACCCAAACCTGTGGGAGCGGCTTCAGCCGCGATGCGATAGAGCATGAATGGAAGCCAGAATGCCCCAATCTCAAACCTCAAGGTCACCCGCTGGCTCATGAGCTTTCTGGCCTTGGTGGTTTTGTCCGCGCAAGCCCTTGCCGACCCCGATCGGCTCGCCAAAGCAATCGCCAGCGCAGAATCCGGCAAGATCGAAGCGCTACGCGAACAATCCACCGGCATCGTTCCGGAGCTGATCCATGAGCTGAAGCGCCGCGCCGATCAGGGTCAGGATCCCAACGACCCCTGGCGATCAAGAAGACTGCAAAAGTCACTCGCAGCCCTGGGTGATGCCGCATCCAGAACCGCCATCCAGGCGAAGCTCCAATCCACATCCCTGTACGAAATGTCCTATGCATTCCGTGACGCCACGGAAGTAGGCGGCAACGACATGATCCGCGCCATCGCCGAACGACTCAACGACCCAACCGAAGGCGGCAGGCCGCGAGGCCCCAGCGGCGAAATCGACACCGACGTAGGCATCGCTGCGCCAAGACACCACGCAGTAGTAGCCCTGTCAACGCTCATCACCGACGAAACCGCCCCAAGAATCGACCTGCAGCGCATCACCTACGAAGAACATCAAGTAGAAAAGTGGAAAGCCTGGTGGGCAGCCAACAAAAGCCGCTATCAGTCCAGCCGGTAGGAGCGGCGATAGCCGCGATGCGAAGAGCAATAAGCCAGAGCCACGAAGCCCTAGTCCCAACCAGAACAACCCGCAAGGCGCGAGCCCATCCCACCAAAAGCCCAAACCTGTGGAGGAAGCTCAGCCCCGTTCAACGGCAAACTCAACACCCCACCAAAACCCTCACAACCGAATCACAAGCCAGCCGCTGCACTAAGCGCTCCAACCCGCCGAAACCGCCATGCGAGCAAACCCGCTTCTGGCCATCCTGTTGTTCACAGCCACAGCAGCCGCCACCCAAGCAGCACCGGAACCCGCAATGAAACCCCTCATCAGCTTCAACGCCAATCCCAATGAACCCAGCTGGCGAGCAGTGAACGACGGCGTGATGGGCGGCAGATCAAGCGGCGGCCCAGAAATCACAAATGGAAGACTACGCTTCGAAGGAACCCTCTCCCTCGAAAACAACGGCGGCTTCTCCTCCGTACGAACCGTAGGCAAAACCTTCGACCTGAGCCAAGCCTCAGCAATCACCCTCAAAGTGAGAGGCGACGGCCGAACCTACCAACTCCGCCTCGCCACCGATGCCCGCTTCCGCGGCATCGCGGTGTCATACGGCAGCAGCTTCGCCACGGTGGCCGACGCCTGGACAGAAGTCCGACTTCCCCTGGCCGAACTGAAACCGACAATCCGCGGCATGGCCCTCGATGGCCCGCCTCTGGATGCAGCCCATGTCAGGGAGATCGGCCTGCTGATTGGCGACAAGCGCGAAGGGGCGTTTTGGTTGGAGGTGGATTGGATTGGGGTGGAGGCGGTCGAGTCGCTCGAGTAGGTCGAAGGTCAATTGGTTCAGCTGGGGCACTCGTCATTTCGATACGACGCGACTTGGAAAAACGAGTGTGCTTCGACTGTCCGATGCCGAAACTGCTTGATGGCTCTCGAAATCACCTCGCTCACGCTGGCGGAATGGCAACCGTTGCCCAAGGTGCTTCACTCAACTCTGTTCGCTGCGCTGTCGGAACTTCGCCATCAAGAATCTTGTAGTCCATGGATAGCAGCAGAGATCCCACCTGCGCTGAATTGGTAGACGCTACCTCGCAGAGGATCAACGGGCGCTTTCGCTTGAGCACTGTTACGGCGCCTGCGAGTGCCTCAAATTCAGCGCCCTCTATATCGATCTTGATAACATCGGGGTCGGGAAAATGTCCTGCAAGCCAGTCCAGCGAAATGGAAATGACCTTTTGTTGTTCGGAAACGCCCCCCGCCTGAGATGAGCCATGGCCGGCCAGAGCGTTGGAGGATCTAGATCGGGCCGCAATATTGAGCGTTTTTAGATCAACGGACTGAGATACAGCAGCCGGAATTACGTGTACCGGTGCAGAGGATGTTGGGGCTATCCGGGTTGATCAGCGAAGCAGTTGAACTAGCCAAGCATCAGGCTCGACAGAAACAACCAGCCCGGATGGGCCCGCCAAATGTGCGGCGGCGAAAGAGAACAGTCCAACATTCGCGCCAATATCCCAGACTACATTCCCGGGCCGCACGAATTCTTCAGTTTGAGAGAAGAGTGGCGCATCCACTCTCTCCATCGAATTGAACAAAAACCTCAATCCAGCTGAAGGCGAGACGTAGATGCGGGAGCCGCCAAACCGTTTGGGCAGGGCTCGCCTAAATGAAAGATTCCGAGTGGCCTGTTCGATCAAATACCTCAGCACAGGATCACCATGTGTCTTTTGCAGATGTTCATATCAAACGCGCCCCTTCAACAACACGATTACGGCACCGGATCCGCCGTCGTTGTGCCGAGCAGACCGAAAGGCAATCACGTCCCCCCGTTGGCGCAGCATCCGGTCTGACAAAGCCTTCAGGACTGGTCCGTCCTCGCCTGATCGCATGCCCTTGCCATGGATGATCTTAACGCAGAGTCGATCGGCACCAATACACTCATCGATGAAATCCTTGATGACAATACGGGCCTCAGCCTGGGTCATATGGTGCAGATCAATCTGGTCGCGGACACTGAACTCGCCGCGACCGAGTTTCCCCAGCAACTTTGGCGAATAACCATTCTTGAGATATCTCAATGGTTCGGCCGCATCCGGATCAAAATGCTCCGACAGTGGCGTCATCAGTTCGGCAGTAACCCGCTTGTCATCCAGAATGCGTTGCGTCGGAATGGGTCGGATAGATCTTGCCTCCGGCTCAACAACTTCTGATTGCACACGTTTGGCGCTTCCGATCGATTCCAGAACAAGCGCACGGTCTTGCTCGGTCACCGAAGACTTCTTCGTGACTCGCGGGCCAGGAGAAGTTCTCGGATCGACTCGGCGACAAGCTCGGGTCGACCGATACTGGCGCGCCGATAGGCGCGATTATCCCCGCTGTGCAACAATCAAAGCGTGGACATCGGAGCAACTGCTCCCACGAAAAGCGATTGGGCGCTCTGAATCCATGCAGGCGTAGACCTTCGATGGCAAAACTAGGCCGACAAATGCATCAGCCAAAGTGATCAGGTGGAGGTCCGCGGCTAAAAGTACGCCTGGAAGCTGGTCAAGCGGGCACGGCGCAGTATGCGCAACCGCACCTGAGGGATCGTGCCGCATCGCGAACTGTCTCCGAACGAGCCCCGGTGGCATTCAGCCAAAGGCCGATTCGATCGCGATCAGTTTCTGAGAGTTGAGCCAGTCCGGCGATGAATGTGTCGCTATCGTGCGCAACACCCCAGTTGCCGGAGTACAAAATGATTCTCTTGCCGTTCAGCGTTTCTGGGGGCTTCGTTGCCGAGGCGCCCACGAATGAAACCGGAGATCGATCACGACGAAGTTCGATGCGTTCGGGTTTCACTCCATGAGACAACAGTCGAGCCCGTTGGTCTTCGGCAATGATTTCAAGTACATCCACCCGTCTGCGCCAGAACCATGTCAAACGCTTGATGAGCTTGAGAAATGGCGATGGTCGCGAGACAGTGGCAATCAAACATTCCGGATGAAAGTCCGCAATTCTATAGCGGAGCCTGCCTCGAATCAGCCACTTTAGCGGTGCAATGAAGTGGAGCAGGTAAGGAGGAGATCCTGTAAAGATGACCTCCTTGGCCGAGCGCAATGACGATCGAGCAGCCCACAACAAACGAAAATTGGCGCCGATTGTCCAAAATGCCCGGCGTGGCAAGCTAGTCCGGTCGTATGCAGGGCGATATATACGCTTGATTGTTAGTTGACCGAGTCCAACCCGACTAACCTCGGTGCTGTTCGCGATCGAGGAAAAACCGACCAGACAGACCGACTCGCCAGATTCGGAGCGAGACGCTGCATACTGAAGCGCATATTGCCCGATTGCACCAAAATCCGGCGGTAGCCAATCGGCAAGCAGCAGGCAATCAATGTGGGTGTACCCCGCCTCTAGGTCATTGCCCATATCGATTGGTTTGAACATACGTTGGCTCTAGGCTCAAGGGTGCCATATCACATCCATTTACACGGGCAATCGACTGAAGCTAGGTCGTTCCGACAAGACGGCACGGCAAGCATCGCACTTCTTTGCCGAAACGCGAAAGTATTCAAGCTTTTCCTCCGCGTTACGCAAAGTTGCGATCGTGCTTCGATATGATTGCCTGATAGAGTTCCCAAAACAAACCGGACGAAGGCATGCTCCAATCGGCTTAAGCAGTTTATCTCTGGGGAAGCTGCGAAAAAGGCTCGAAAGTCCTGATATGGCGCAGAGTTTGATTCGCATGTCGAAGTTTGGATTCGTGCCGAAACATGCGATTGACGTCGGCGCATATCACGGCGATTTCGCTGCGATTTTCTTGATGTTTGGCCGAACTGTCTTGTCTCATGTTTTGAGCCGCAGCCAGGAAAGCAAGCCAAAATCCATGAAAGATTTGCTGGCAATCAACGGGTCAGGGTGTTTGGCGATCTTTTGTCGTCCAGATCTGGCGAAGAACTGACTCTGTCGTTGGTGGAAACGGCCTCCAGCGTACTGAGCGAGCATGTTGCCAAGCACGCCAGATCCAGAACGTTTGAGTCTGTCGCACTGGATGATTGGTGGGAGCGTAGCGATCGCATCGACCCACCCGACTTCATCAAGCTTGATGTCCAGGGCTTTGAGCTGGAAGTGCTTAAGGGTGCAGAGCGACTTCTACCAAACGTAGAGGTGATTTTGGCTGAGGTCAATTTACTGGACATACACAAGGATGTCCCGCTTGTCCACGAGGTCTCCAACTGGCTTGCCGATCATGGTTTTGTTTCGTTCGATGTTGCAGGGTTGACTCGTCGTCCATTGGATCGAGCGCTATGGCAAATGGATCTGGTGTTTGTTCGACGTGACGGACGATTTCGAATGGACAAGCGATGGGCTGCCTCCTCCTAGGAATTGCATTCAAGGGAGCGATGATGGAGGCGGCCAATCTGAATTTGTTTGCGAAAAAAGTGATGAGGGACCAGCCATTGCGTGAGCATTCCCGGGACGGTTGCGTCTTCGCATTGGTCGGGGTCATCTCGGATACGCGGGTCATTGAAGCGTTTCAAAGTGCATCATGAAACGACTGTTGATTGTCACGCCGAGTTTCCTGCCGAACACTGCTGCCGATATGCACCGGGCCCGCCTTCTTGCGCCTCGCGCACTCGAGAATGGCTGGAAAGTCGAGATTCTCTGCGTAGATTCGCGCGACAACTCGTCACCGAAGGATGACGCGCTGCTCGGCAAGTTTCCAGCGGACATCCCCATTCATCGTGTCCGGGCGCCCGGACAGGTCTGGCATCGTTGGTTTGGGCAGAACAATCTGTTCCGTAGGGCGCTGGCCCCGCTGCGCATGGGTGGGGAGCGACTGTTGGATGAGCGACCATACGATCTTGTCTATTTCAGCAGCACTGCGTTCAACACGTTTACGCTTGGCCCGATCTGGAAGAGGCGGTATGGCGTGCCGTATGTGCTTGACTATCAGGATCCATGGATCAACGATTACTATCGTCGCACTGGGCGAAAGCCTCCCGGTGGAAGGCTGCGGCACGGGATGTCCCAGATGATGGCCCGACATGCCGAACCCGTTGCCGTGAGGGATGCCGCTGGCCTTACTGCCGTCAGTCCTGGATATCTGGAGCAGCTTCGGGCTCGTTACGGTGAGGTGCCGCCCGCATTGGTGCTTCCCTTTCCGTCGGAAGGCTTCGGACCTCCCGAAGAATACGGTGAACCAGTTTCCGGGATGTGGACCTCAGTGGGCCGAGGCGGAGAGGACTTGCAGCCGGCGGCCAAGGCATTGTTCGAAGCGATGGTCCGAGCCCGATCATTGGGTAATGCCCAGCTTGACAGGGTGCATGTTCGATTTGTTGGAACGTCGTATGCGCCAGATGGTAAAGGCGAAAGGACCATCGAACCGATTGCCCGTTCTGCAGGGTGGAATCAGGTTGAAGAGCAGACCAACCGGGTCTCCTTGATCGAAGCGAGAAGACTTCAACTGGAAAGCGAACGTCTCGTTGCCCTGTTTTCCGACGATTCAGCGTATCAGCCGTCGAAACTTGCAGGTCTGATGCGTAGTGGCCGGCCGCTGTTGCTGGTGGCTCCCAAGGGGCATCCCTTGCATACACAGGTTTCCGGCATCGCCGGGGTGACGACCCTTGCATTCGGGCCAGAGGGCGTTAGCGGGGATCTGAGTTCGAAGGACTTGCGGTGGACCGACGGACCGGTTTGGCCGCAATTTTTCTTGGACAACACCGACGAGCGATTGAATGCGAGGCAGCTATTCGATTTCTTGGCAGAGTGCGCATCGCGCTAAGGCGCTGCAGACAACGCAATCTAGGTATTCCGTTGCGACCAACCGAGAAAAAGCCGGACGGATTGCCGATCGGTCTAGAGTAAAACCCGAACGATTCAAACGCTTCCAGGGCTCGATGTTTCTTTAGGAACGATTCGCATGCTGTCATCCGACACAACCACATCAAGATCAGGTCGCCGTGACGCGAATTGGCTCGTGTGACGATATGCGAGGGTCCGTGCCAAAGCATCGGGCGTCATCGATGATGAAGAGCGCAAGCGGACTGCCCAGAAGGGCATTCAGCTCTTCCATCACTGGAGTGTGCTTGTCGCCGCTCGCGGTTTCTCCTGCCGAGAAATGGCAGTCAAACCGAAACAAGGCGGGCTCAGTCAGTCCAGGGATTAGCTTCCCAAGTTCGACAGCGCTCTCGCCCTGGATCAGTTCGATGTTCGGCGTCTTCGCAGAACGCCCTTTCGTCCGTGTATGAAGTTCCGGACTCAACTCGATCGAGTTGAGTTTCGCAAAGTGATGCCACATGGCGTACATCATGTCTCCATTGAACATGCCCGTCGCCACAAGCGTCTTCAAGCCGAAGTGTTTGGCATGTGCCAGCAGCATACTGTCTTTGACGACGTGAGGCGCCGGGACGGGGGCGGCCAGCATGGCGCCAAGCCTGCAGCGCCTTCTCGTTGCGCATTCAATCCCGAAAATCTCGGGCGGGCTCAAAGAGTGGCGTGGTTGCCAGAATGCCTTAGAGAAGTTCGCACCGTTTGGATTTCATCGTAACAACTCCCGACTAAAATGTACCGGTCTGAACATCAGACGTAGACGAGCAACATGGCCCCGGGACAGAACTGAAATGCTGGTTGCAGCGCTATGTAGCGGTTGCGCGCTTGCTGGTTGTCAGGTGGCTGTCTTCCGGTGCTGTATTTAGGGCTGATCCGCGTTGGGCCCTGATTTCCAGCGAGAACTCATCTTCGATCCTTCTCTTCCGTAGATGGTGTTCTCTTCGCTGGCACCCGACCATGCAACGCCCAGCGACAGCACGGAGCCATCTGTGATGCGAGAACCCGGCGCCACCAAACAAAAGGCGCCAACCCAGCAGCCTGAGCCAATCAAGATCGGGGCAACCCGCAAATCAAATCCGGCGACCGACCAATCGTGATTGCCCGTGCACAGATAAACCCCTTGAGAAATGCACGTATGGCTTCCGATCCGGATCTCCGCGAGATTGTCGATCCACGCAGCTTCGCCAATCCAACTGTGATCACCAACGTGGAGGCGCCACGGAAACTTGACGCGCACCCGAGGCTTGATGACCACGCCGGCCCCGACTTCTGCGCCGAACATCCGGAGCAAACCCGCTCGCCATCGAGAGCCCGGAAGACCTGTCGCAAACAGGGATTCCTGCAAGACAGCCCACAGTATCTCGACCAGTCTCGATCTACCTCGGTCAAACCTGGAGCCGTCAAACTGGTCGAGTCGCTGTTGGGTCATGATTGCATTCTACGATTTCGCAGCTTCAGGTCGAGGATGCTGAGGAGCAGGATCCATTCTGCGACGCCGCGGCTCAATGCGTAGTGCCAACCTGCCATGCCGTCCAGGAGCGCGCCACGAACGAACAAGACATGCAGGGGTACCAGCCAAGGCATGATGACCCAAAGCTTGCGCAGGCGGTCTGGCCAATCCAGATTCCGGGTCGAGGTGCGCTGCAGCTTGGCGGCCTCCAGATCCATGTACTTGCCCTGTGCAGCGATCCAGCGCGACAGTGGCTTACGGTCATCATGATCGATGGGGGAGTCGAGCAAAGGTGCCGATCCGGGGTAAACCAACGATTGGGTGTGGCCGTCTTGTTCATAGCGGGCAATACTCTTTCGGAACAACACCGCACGTGGTGGCAACAGGGCTGCCCTCAATGCAGTGCCCTGAACCAGAAACCTGAATGCCGCGCGATAAACGGGGGCCTTCGCTTCGAGTTCAAGCAGTTCGTCCAGAAACCCGGAAGGCACCTGATAATCGGCGTCGAGACTCAGTATCCAATCCGATGAGGCCAGTGACACGGCATGGTTCCACTGATTCGCATGGCAGTCAAAAGACCGGCTAGCCCAATGGACATTCGGGAATGATCGTGCGATCGCTTCGGTGGCATCGGTGCTACCGCTGTCCAGAACGACCACCTGCGGAAACCGGACTAACCGCTCGAGCGTACGGCCAATGTTGTCCTGTTCATCGCGACACAGCACAACCGCTGTGATGTCTTCCAGCTTCATGAATTCACCCAAGTCTCAAATGCCGAAATCCAGGCAGCAGCGACATTGGCCACCGAGAATCGGGATGCAGTCGTGATGGCTGACTGCCTCATGGCTGCATGATCAACGCCGGCCTGAACCAGCGTGTTTGCGAGTGTCGACACTGGATTGGTATCTTGATAGTCCACCACCCAGCCATTCTCGCCGGCCGACAGATACTCGGTGAAGCAGGGCAGGTTCGAGACAATGGGAACGGCCCCACAAGACATCGATTCGAGTGGGGCGAGGCCGAACGTTTCGCCCTGTGTGGCAATCGACGGGTAAACGAATGTCGCGTGCGCTCGATAGATATTCGCCAATTTTAGTGGGTCGAATTCCGGTTCCAGCCAGTTGACGGGAAGATCCTTGCTCCGTTCCCGAAGCGAGTCTCGATAGTGCTCGCCGGCGCCCCTTGCTCTGTTCGCCAGGGGCCGACGATACTGAGGCGAAGAGAAGGTTCTATCGAGACGGCCATTCGATACGCGTCGATCAGCCAGTCCAATCCTTTCTCAGGATGCAGTCGACCCGCGAACAGCACGGTGTTTGGTGCTGGACATTGATCATCCCTGCAATGGAACACATTTGTGTCCACGGCATAAGGCAATACCCGTGTCTTGGCGGACAAACTTGGCGTTTGCGCTGCAATCTGTTCCGCTACCGATCGGGACGCCGCGGCCACGCCATCAACACGGGGATACCACGACAGCTGGCCTTTGGGTTGGCGCCCCATCGCCATGACCAGTCGCCCCGCATATGGGTGGCGAGCTATGGCAAAAGGCAATGCGAGATCGTTGGTGACCACAATGTCAGCCTTGGGCAATACGCGAGTGACATGGCGTGAATCCCACAGACCCCGGAACAGGTTGCCGACACGTGATCCCGAGTCGTCGAATCCACCCACTCGGATGATCCGGACACCTTTCCAGGATTCTTGATCGACTTGCCCTTGGAACGTTCGTGCGATCAGTGTCACATCGTGCCCTGCGGCTACGAAAGCCGGCGCCATTTGTTCCCAGAAGCGATGTACTGCGCCCCCGGCCAGTGCCGGAACGGGCAGGGTCGGGCCTGTGCACAACGTGATTTTCAACGGATGTTTGATCCAGAACGACGGCTGAGCAGGTCAGAGTATGTCCTGGCCCAGAGCGCGCCAATCTCGGATTCCGAGAACGTCGACAGCGCAAAGTCGCGCGCACGCATTCCCATTGCATCCAGTGCGCCGGCAGGCATTGACAACAGTCGGTCCAGACCGGCTCGGATTCCTTCAAGATCAGTGGACACCTGAAGTCCGAGGTCTTGATCGTTGAGTACCTTCCATGGTGTTGCCGTGGTCGCCAGCACAGGCTTGCCATGGCGCATTGCCTCGACCACCACATTGCCGAAATTTTCGGAGCGTGAAGGGAGGACAACGGCCGTGCTTGCTGCGATCTCCTGGTGCTTGGCGATGCCATCCAATGCAGCGCACCAGGTCACACGCGGTGTCGCGTTGTGGCGGTTCTTCATGGCATCCAGTGTGTCCTCAAAGCCCATGGCGACGGGCCCGACGATTCTGAGCGTCCAGTCCTGATGTTTTGATGCCAGCAGCGACCATGCGTCCAATAACCAATCAATGCCCTTTTTGCTGTCGAGGCGGCCGAGGTAGAGCAGCGATTTGAGCGGCCCGTCTTCGCCTCGTGGAACTTCGATGTGCGCCACCACATTGGGAATCACGACGATCCTGGTCCCGGGGACCGTGACTCTTATGGAAGCCGCCTCTTCCTCGGACGTAGCATGGAGCAGCGCTGCACTGTCGAGGTTGCGCCGTTCAAATGCAGTCATGGCTGCACGCTTTCTCAAGGAGCTTCGATTCAGCGAATAGTGTTCGAGCATGCCTCGCGGTGAAATCACTAATGGAACACCCGCCGTTTGTGCCGCGATACGCGCCTGCCGATTCGGTTGCATCCACAGGCCGTGGTTGTGGACAACGTCATGCTGCTGCGCCAATCGGGTTGCTGCCTTGGCGAATGTAAGCGACCAACCTCTGAGCGCGCGGGTCAGGAACGTTGCCGGGAGAGATACCAGGTCGGCATGGCTGGGTTCGAGCAGGCGGCCATGACGTCGGTAATCGAGGGTCAGGATCGTCACCTTGAGCCCCGCCCGTGACTGGGCATCGGCAAGGGACACAACTGATTGGGCAGGGCCGCCTGTTTCCACATTCAGAGACGGAACGATGTGCAGGATGTTCGTGAGGTGCGCGCCACATGGTCCAGCGCCGCCATCAGCCCGGCAGACGTCTGTTCATAGCTGTAGCGTTGCGAAAGAATTCGAGCCTGATCGCCAAGAATCGCCACGCCAGCCGGATCCGAGGCTGCTGCCAGCAGACAGTCTTTCAATGCATCCGCGTCGCCCGATCGAAAGACCCAGCCAGTCTGACCTGGGATGACCAGGTCCGGGTGACAACCGACTTGATCACTCACGACACACGGCTTACCGAGGCATTGCGCCTCGTTGACGACCAAGCCCCAAGTCTCCGATGAACTGGGGAGCACCACAACATCCGACATCGCATAGATGCCGGGCATTTCTGACTGATTGGCAAAAGGGATCATGTGGATCCGTGAATGGTCGCCGGCTTCAGCGCGCAAAGCTGCTTCCTGAACACCGGAGCCCACGAATACCAGATGACTATCCGGTCGGTTCATTTGCCGGAATGCCTTCACCAGCAGCGTTGGCTGCTTTACGTCAATCAGTTTGCCGACAAACAGGAAGCAGGTGTCTTGGGCACCAATGCCATGTTTGGATCGCAGGCGCACACGTGCGTCCGGATCTCTGGCCAGAGTCTCCACAAATCGGGACTGCTCGATCGCGTGAGGAGCGTGAAATATGGACTCTGGCAAGACCCCTGTCGTTCCAGCCAATGTCGATTCGCTTTGCCAACCGCCAGATGCGCTGCCGCACGACGCAAGACACGACGACGCAAAGCAGCCTTGAGTCCCGAGTGTCGAGGGGGTTGACCCAGTTCAGGGGAATGCCCCCGCAGGATCAGTGGCCAGGGCGACAGCAGGCCAAGTGCAAGCATGGAGAGTTGGCTGTATCCGAATGCCAGGACGGCGTTCGGTCGAAATCGCCGAAGTGCTCCGGCAAGCCCGGGATTGACGAGCCCTGTGAACCGATCGGTCCCGGGGTGCAGGCTCCAATTTCCGACCCATTCGTGGTCGTACCCCGAGAGCAGATCAACATCCCATTGGATGGAGCGGCCAAAACCGGGATCCATTCGATTATGGGTGCCAGCATCCCACAGGTGAAAGACACGAAGTTCAATGGCTGAAACGCCGTGCAGATATCGAAACCACGGAGCGTAGTACTGAATCGGATGACTAACGACGATTGCGAGGCGAAACGGCACTGTTCCTCGAATCAAGTTGCTGCGAACTTTCGCCGGTCCACATAGGCGAGGAGCATGGCCAACCCGACGGATCCTTGAAACCAAGTGGTCAGAAATACACCCATGGTGGCTTCGGTGTTGATGGCGATGCCGACAAAGAAGAAACCATAAAGGACGCGCATGGACTCCAGCGGCATGTCCTTGCCAAGTCGCTCGATGAATCCAATGACCCAGCCCAACAGGAGACCGAGCAGCGCTGCTCCGAAGATGCCGAAGTTGGCATAGGACTCGTTCATGAGTCCCCACCCGATGGTCGTCGTTTCCGTGCCTTCACGATCCTGAAGGCCATAGTGGACGTTCAGCAGAGTCGTCCCTTCGTGAGAGAACGGTTTGTCGGGTGCAATGAAACGAGGTACCAGAAGCAGCGGCACTGGCGCGTACGACTCGCCAAGCAGATAGGGGACGTCGGCGCCCGCCATCTGGGTCGTTCGGAGAGTCATGTGAAACAGGCTTGCACGCTGCACCACGGATCTAGCCGACTGAAATGCTGCTTGTTCATCATCCATCATCAATCGATCGACGCCGTATTCCAACCATTGGCGATAGAACTCCGGATACTCGCTGATTGTCAGCGTCCATCGGCCAAGGTAGTTCCAATGGTAGTCGCGCATCTGTTCCTTGCCGAGGTGCAGGACCGCCATGATGGCAATGGTGATCGACAACATTTTCCACGGCAATTTTCCTGAACCCAGGGTCAAGCCGAACGTTGCGGCACCCAAGGCCACGATCGCGCCCACGAGAAGAAGCCCTGTGGCATTGATCAGGCAAAAAATGATCAAAAGAGTAAAAAACACAAGTCTGTGGATGATTTCACCCTCTCCGCGACCAATTCGAAACGCGAGCATCAACAACGCGATCATGCTTACGGAACCGAAGAACGCGCGCGTGATCGGAAGAAGCCCGGAAATCTCATTCAGTTGCCCGGCGCGAAACATGAACTCGTAGACGATTGATGCGATCAGCAGTACGAAATACACGGACAGGCGCGTGCCCGATTTCAGTACCCAGATTTGCCTGGGAGGTTTTGGTGGTTTGCGCCAAATGAGCCGCCATCCCACAAGACCAGCAAGTAAGTGCACCACCACAACTGTCGCGGCGTAGACTCGCTCCGTTGGTTCGTACAAGGTGATCAGGGGATGTCGATCCAAAGGGGCATTGCCGAGCTCCAAACAAAGCTGACGGCATAGAGCGAAAAAAGCGGAATCGCGAATCGTTTGGGGATCGATGGCCCAAAGTAGTGCCGGCAGGAGCGCAGCGATGGCCATTAAGGCGAAGGCGACATAGTTCGTCGGATCGTCCTGTGCCGGTCGGGTTGCGGCCCAACCGGCAATTCCCAAGGAGGCGATCCCAAGGCTCCGGACATGCAAGTGGCTCAAGAGCGGCCGCTTGTCGAGGAGCGTCGGTGAGTGAACTGCAGTCGTCTCAGTGGCCAGCTTGGCCCGCATGAAGCTTGTAGAGTGTTTCGTACTGGTCAACCACGACCCGCCGGCTGAAGCGGCTCTCGAATCGTGCGCGGCATGCTTCCCGGTCGATTCCGGCTACATCATGGATCGCCTGGACCAAGGCAGCCGGGCCTTCGACCAGATAACCATGTTCACCGGAACGGATGATTTCCGGAAGCGCCCCACGCGGCGACGAAATGACTGGTGTGCCACACGCCAATGACTCGGCGAAAACGATTCCGAACGGTTCGCTCCATTGGATCGGCACCAACAGTGCTCGAGCTGTCTGAAGCAATTTGATCTTGGCCGTGTCGTCGACCGGGCCGACCCAACGAATCTGCTGGTCGTCGAGTTCGGGGGCAATGAAGCGGTCGAAGTATTCTCGTTCTGGACCGGTTTCTGCCCGGTTCCCTGCGAGAATCAGCGGGCGGCCACATTGACGCGCTGCGTCGATGGCAAGGTGCGCGCCCTTTATGTAATCCAGCCGGCTCAAGAAGAGCAGTGGTGCATTGTCGGCGACTCGGCTGGTCGACAGAAAGCGGGTTTCATCGACAAAGTTGGGGATCACGGACCATCTTTCAGCCGCCGGGACGCCGGGGAGCATACTTGCGGAGCAGGCAGTGAAGCGGATACGCCGACCCAGCAGGCGTGAGGCCCAAAGGATATTGCGCTTCGAGATTTCTCGTTGATAACTCATGACCAGCGGCAGCCGCCCATAGATCGACAAGGTCAACAGCCGGCCAACCGGGAGAAGCTATGCACCAGGTCCGGTTCAAACTGGCGCACGGCAGCATGCAGCGCGCGCACATGGGCGCCGGCAGGGTATCGATCATGTTCTGAGCGAGGCCAGCTGAAGCGATGGCAGTTGCCTTGGATCGAATCGGGATGCGCTATCAGCGCCATGTCGTGACCACGGGCTGCAAGCTCGTCGATGAGTCCTCCGATGATCCGCTCGATGCCGCCATATAGTGTCGGTGGTACTGCAATCATCGGGTCAGCTGTAATCAGGATGCGCACGGGTATTCCATTGAGGGTTTGACCGTTGGTTTGAGACCTTCGACCAATCGTCTTGATTCGAGTTGCCAATTGAAGCGGGTCTCGGCCAACGCTTCGGCGGCTCGTTGCTGTGTATCCCGATCGGCGGACAACCAGTCAGACAGTCGTCGGGCGGCAGCCTCAGGCTGTCTGAGATCGATCAGAACTGACGAAGCGCCGAGTTCCGGCAAGAGAGCTCGATGCGCCGGAGTGTCACTCAGGACAATGGGCACGCCAGCAGCCAGGTACTCGAAGATCTTGTTGGTCAGGCAATTTCGCCGATTCTCATCTGGAGCACATTCGAGAGCGAGTCCTGCCCGGTAACCACGCGTATTGGCGAGCAGATCCTGCGGCGCGCAATAGGGCAGGAATTCGATCGTCTCAGATGGCAGACCCAGGCTGGTCAAAAGGTTCGTCAGCGTCAGTCGGTAAGAATCCGAAACCATGCCCCGGAGACATAGTCGAGGTGGTGATGGCATATGGGCGAACACCCGCAGAATGTCCTCCAGGCCTCGTTCCGGACCAACTGTCTGCGACTGCCAAAGCAGGGCTGGAGATGGCGCAGTTGGCAGTGCGGCGAGCGGCACATCGAAGACATTCAGAATGCAGTCGACAGGTCGGTGGTAACGGTTGCTGAGTCCCTGAGCCATCAGCGGCGAGGCTGCAAGAATACGTTCGGCCCTATTAGTGGCGGCGCGCACCAGCAACTCGCGGCGACGTCGTTCTGGGTGAAAACCCTTCTGATCCGGCAGCATGGCGACGTGATCGTCTTCAAGGTCGGTCCAGACACGCAAGGGACCCGAACCCGGCGCAGCACTGAATGCTGCGAACGACGGCAGGTTCGACAAGACCAGGAGATCACAAGGCACTTCCGACAAGTGGCGCCGTACCGAGCGTGCTGCAGGGCCCTCACTCCAGAACAACAGGTGCCTGTTGATCAGGCCGAGCCCGAGTAGCCGAACGGAAAGGCCCCTGAGGGTTCTGGCAATCAGGCTTCGGCTCGCGGGCAGTGAGCGGAACGCCCAAGGTCGAGTGGATGCCAGCGCCAGATCACCCGCCACCAGGGATGGTAAAACGCTGACCCCTGCGACGGTCACGGTCCAGCCCGCTGAATGGAGTGCATCCGCGAACTTCACCGCACGCGGACAACTCTGCAGATGGCCAGAGATGGCTATGAGGCAGCGATTCAAGGTCTTGCAACCCTGCCCATCAGGTTGACCAGCGCGTTGCCATGGTCACGCCATTGCCAGTGGGACGCGGCGCTTCGTGCGTGCTGGCGATAGTCGGACCAGTGTGACCGTGACGCATCCAGGCGCATCAGACAATCGACAATGGATTGTGTCGAGGCACTCTGGACCATGAATCCTGAACGCCCGGGTTCGATCAAATCCGCAGCACCGACGGCTTCCGAAACGATCACTGGTGTCCCTTGGGCCAGTGCTTCGGTGACGACCATGCCAAATGCCTCACTAAGTGATGGCAGGATCAACGCATCCGCATACCGAATGGCTTGTTGGAGGACATCGAATGAAACCGGGCCTTTCCAGTCGGCAACCGCGGCAGTCCGGGCTCGCCAGGAGTCAGACAACGCAAACGATCCGTAGATATCCAGATGGAACATGCCTTTTGGTAACGATTCGAGGGCCTGGATCAGATAGTGGGCACCTTTGCGGATGCCAAAAGTTCCAGCGAAGACCAGTCGAATTGGTCCCTGCGGCGGAGCGGTGCTCAGCGAGTGCGCGCTGATGGGCGGGCTGCCCAAAGGAATGGCATGGAATCTGGATACGTCGACGCCCAAGGATCGATAACTGTCGATCACATGGGAAGAGTAGACGACCACATGATCCGCGAGCGCGAGTTCGGCTGCGCGGCGGGCACTCCGTTCACTGCGCAAGCGTTCAGTGCGGTGGTGCCAAGGCGTCATCAGATCGGGGAATGCCGACAACTCTCGATTCAGCAGATCGTGATACCAGTCATGTGCCGCACTGGGGATCTCGTACACCGTGGTGTTGCCAAGTTTCCTGGCTTGTTCAAAAATGCCAGGCAACCGTATTCATAACCGTAGGCGGTATCGCCGGGTCGAAGTACCGAAGCACTGTACCGGTCGAACCGCTTGGTGCCCTGGTCCCAGAGATAGTCGGTAGCGATGCCCAAGCGATCCAGGCGACCACACACCAGGCGCGCGAGTTCGTATCGTCCGCGCCGGCGCAACTTCGCGCGCGGAACCTCCTCGAATCGTTTGCGGCGAAACAGGGCGTGGAGCTGTCCCAATCCCGGGATCGACGAGATGGCGCGCATCCACAGGTCGTCATCACGGGTGGCGAGGCCAATCACTGCCAAGCGCAGCAAATCGGCCTCATGTAGGACACGTGCCGTTTCTCTAAGGTAAGGCGGAGCGGCGGTATGAGCGATCACCACACTCATCGATTGTTTCCACGCTGGTTTCGCCAATGGGCGACCCGATGTTCAAGAATCCTCGCCGACAACCACCTGACGAGGGGCTGCATAATGCGATCAGTCTTTGCACCTTCATGTAACGCAGACCCCGGCCAGCGGCGTTGTGCTTCGCCAAAGACATACTTGGCCTGCCTTGAATCGCGCTGCGCAATGCGGCCAGCCGCCCGCGCAAGGCCGAACTCCCTGGGCATCTTGCATTGATTCGAATCGGTCGTTTAAGGCAGCGATCTCAGTCAACACAACGAGTCTCCGCGCAAACGGCTGAGCCGTCGCAGAATACGAGGCTATCTAAACGATCAAGCGTATCGAAGGTGCGGACTCGGATTACTGAATCTCTTCCTGTTGCTGATTGGGGCGAAAAGAGTCGATTGAAATTATGCAACGCCAAAGCCAAGTAGCGCATCACCTGGGGCATATGCCTAAACCAAGAGCTCAATCTTGAAGCTGATGCCTTAAGGGTCTTGAGCGGAATACGAAAGCAAGCGTTTTCGCAAATTGGAGACCGACTGCTCGAAAGTTCGCGCATTCCGCCATCCGAGCAACGGTGCTGTAAATTGATACGCACGCGGTCGTTCTTTGCCGGCGGTGGTAAATGCGGCTTCGGGTGTGTCGGTCGCTAGCGCCAAAGACAAATCCTTTTGATCTGGCCAAAGTGACAAGGAAAGTCGAGCTCGAGCAATAGCGATAGCTGTTAATGATTCCTCAGAGCAATCCAGACCGACAAGGGTCTTTGCTATCTGTCCCAAAGCCAGCGCTTGGCTCGCGGCGCTTTCTGGGCCTTGGCGCCCGCTAAGAGAACCAACAATATTGCTCCGATACCAAGAGATTGAAGAATCGACAAAATGGATTCCGCGGGCATGAGAAACAACTCTAGCGAAATATTCCCCGTCATCATTGACCGTAATCCTGGGGTCCCATTCTCCTGCCAAAATGGCAAGTTCGCGGGGAACCAACCAAGCAGCGGGATGCATCATTTGGTTGTGTCGCAAAGACCTTTGCAGGAAAACGTGGGGCTCCATATCTTGCCAAAGACTGTCCGGTATTTCGAGAAACGTTTCCGGTGTATCGACAAAGCGGCGCCAACGTCCGGATAGCAGATTATCTCGGCTTATCCATGGGACGCAGGAGACTTGGACCGCAAGCTTATCAGCGTTAAGAAGATCGTCCGCATCGAGGAACTGGAAGAAATCTCCCTTGGCTTCCGACATCGCTCTATTGCGTGCTGCTGCGGCACCTTGCTTGCTTTGCGAAAACAATCTCACGCGGGGATCAGAGAATGACTGGGCAATTTGATGTGTTTGATCTTGCGAACCGTCATCAACTATCAATAGCTCAAGATTGCGATGAGACTGATTCAGTACCGAAGCAATTGCGGCGGCAATCCAGGGCGCAGCGTTAAATGCGGGCATAATGACGGAAACAAGCGCTAGATTGCTCACGACGAAAAAATGTCCCGCCAATTCCGGTCGAAGTATTGACGTTTGCTTGCGTCGACGTAATGCACCAAGCAGGCCGAAGATTCGGCATAGGGTGACGGACCAGAAACTACTCGATATCGCTGGGCCGGCAGAACGTCATGGGGCCGTTGACTCAGTATCATTGCAGCCACTGCTTGCTCGAGAAAATAACTCCTCCCATAAGATTGAATCAGCGCGCTGCTCCATGCCTCTATTTTGTGCCAGTCAATTGTGCTGCTGTCAGGCAGAGTGCGCCTACGTTGATCGCTTGAGGCAAGGTTTGGCCAGTGAGCTGTTCCAAAGCCTGACGAGGATATCCGTAGGACTCTTTGCAATCCTTCATTACGAGTGCGACTTGCGGCGAATCGAGATACGACAGCAGCTCATCCGGGTTCTGATGAAAGAGCATGTCCGAATCCAGAACCAGGTTCATGCCCACCTGTCCTGGTGGGCGTCCGTCAGTTTACGGTGCTTGTATTGTCTCAAAGAAGGTGAAGCGTTGGAAACCTAGCAGCTGGAAGGCAATCTTCTAGTTGGCGCTTTGCTTCAGTTTCCGAAAGGAACTGGACCTTCGGAGAAAGCCTAGACAACACATCTTTTTGGCTGGCGGTCAATGAACCATCGTCGAGGATGCGCAGTGGGAAACATTTGCGGGAGTGGCGACTGAGCGACCATAAACAAGCAACCGTTTGATCCCAGTAGTTTGACCCTGTCAGTACTTGAATAGTCACGCTGCCGAACATTGGATAGGAGAGTTTTGCAATTCTGGACGCTGAATCACTTAGTCGGCGTTGACCAGCTTTCATGGATCCGTAAGCTCGCCATCCGCCGTGCTTCTGGATTTCGTTACAGAATATGCGAGGCCTATGCCAGACTTGAACCCAGGCCCGACCAAGTCCCCCTTCTCGGAGAATACTCAAAGACATCGCCCCAAAAATGTCCTTTCGCGCCAAAAAATCTTATGCGCTCGATATCACCACGCCATGCACGATGTCGCCACCAAGCACGAGCAATTCGAAGTCTTGCCCCGATGCGGAAATGGGTTGCCAGGGCGATACTCCGTGAATTGCAAGGACTTGCTGCCAGCTTCTTTGAATCCCCTCATTTAGCTTGGCAAGATAGAACGGATCAAGTCGGCTCACTGACAGAAGGTGCGTTACCCTCAATGTGGGCAAGTAGGCAACGCCGGCGTATTGGCGCAGACAGGAAAAGACAATGTCATTGTCACCAGCCGAGCTGAGGGCGCTTCCGCAGCGATCAATCAGACCGTTTTCGTCAAGGGCTCTGTTGCTCGCCCAGTGTTGCGCCAAGGATGTGCGTATAGCCATACCGGCGCCGATTGGCGAGAATGAAGGATAACCATGGCTTAGACCGTGTTCGCCTGAATGAATGAGTGGCTCTTTGCCGAGATCTCGAAGAGCCAAAAGCGGCAGAAATTCTTGCGCCCAACTTGGAATCGGCCCGTCGAATTCTGGGATGCATGGCCCGCCGATTACGCCAATATCAGGTCGCTGCTCTAGGAATGCCCGCGTTTCAGAAAGATAGTTAAAAGCCAATTCATTGTCATCATCGACAAGTACGGTGATGCTGCCCCGGGCCTCACGAAAGCCAGTTGCTCGCGCATGAGTAAGGCCAAGTCTAGGTTCTGGAACAATCTTTATAGGCAACGAAGGCAAGTCATTGAGGTCGTTCTTAGTTAAAGTTGGTTCAGAGCCATTGTCGATTAGCAGAACTTCGAATCGATGGTGCGACAGATCTTGCGCAGAAAGTGCCTCTAAAACTCTTTTCAGGCGCGTTCGCTCTGGATTATGAGCACAAATAACAACGCTAATTTCAGGCATGCCTCCCGTCACGGCAAGTCGAGCTCCGTGCGTTTCCGTGACGGTTGCCAACTGGCGGGCAAGTGGCGCCGGAAGATCCAGCGGTAAACCCTCAAGCCAAAGTCTTGAATCGCTCGACCCATTTCAACTTTTCCTCTCTGGTTTTCTGCATCGGGTTCCGGAACAGTCGATCGTTCAGTACCAACAGGTCAACGTCGGTATTCATGAAGCACTCGAATGCCTCCCCCGCAGTACGAACGATCGGTTCGCCCGCCACATTGAAGCTCGTGTTGATCAGGATTGGCACCCCGGTGATCCGCTCGAACTCGGACAAAAGAATATGCATGTCGGGGTGCGTCGATCGCTCGATGGTTTGCAGTCGTGCCGTGTAGTCGACGTGCACCACGCTGTTGACCTCGGACCTGGGTTCGTCCAGTCGGACTCGCATGTCCGCCGAGTTGCCGTCCGTCGCGTGGCGCCGGTCTTCACGTAATGGCTCGACAAACTGCATGTACCGGGACGGCCCCCGGATGTCGAACCACTCCGCCGCGCGTTCTTCCAGAATCAATGGTGCGAACGGGCGAAACCCTTCACGGAACTTGACGGCAAGGTTCAGGCGAGATTGCATGCCTGGCACGCGCGCATCGGCCAGGATAGATCGCGCACCCAGCGCACGTGCGCCAAGCTCCATGCGGCCACGGCACCATGCGACGATTTTCCCGGAAGCAAGTTCCGCAGCAACGGTGCCAAACAGGTTTCGACCTGTTGCGACTTCAAGAGGCAAGGCTTCCTCGGTTATGGGGCCGGGGCCCGAGCCAAGGTAATAACCGCGGTCTTCGACCCGCTGATTGGTCAGGTGCCCGGACCGCCACTGGTCCAACAATGCAGCGCCCAATCCCGTAGCCATGTCGCCGCCGACGGGCGAATTGAATACTTGCCGGAAGATCGACGACCTTCGAATCAAGCCGGCGGACACACAGTTCTGTGCACAACCGCCGGCGAACAGCAGGGGTCTTCCGAGGTCAGGTTCTTGGCCTGTTGTGCCATGGCCAAAGTGGCTTCTTCAAAGACTTGCTGCAGCGACGCAGCGATATCGGCGTGAACGTTGGTCAGTGGCTCATTGCCTGTTCGAACCGGTATTCCGAGTTGCTCCTGTACCCAGGGAATCAGGCTGTCGATTCCGGGGTCGGTGAAGGGGACCCTTCGCTTCAATCGCAATGCGCCGCCGTCGCCGATATCGCAAAGGCTCCGAATCGCGTCGGCAAACCGAGGAACACCATAAGGTGCCAAGCCCATGACCTTGTACTCGGAGCCAAAGCTATGAAACCCCAGGAACCGGGTGCACAAGGTGTAAAGCATGCCGAGGCCATTTTCGCCACGCATTTCCGCAAGGATTTCGACGCCATCAGGCCCGATCCTTCCGATTGACGCGTTGCTATCTTCGCCCTTGCCGTCCACGCACAGAAAGGCCGCGCGCTGAACGTCCGAAGTGAACCAAGCCCCGACAACATGCGTCAGGTGATGCCAGGCAAAGCGAAACTGTGCATTGGGCATCAGTTGATTGGCTCGCATCGCAAAAGGATGCCCAAAGGCTGGCCGACGATCCACGACACCGAGCAGGTTTCCAATGGTGCCGAGCCAAGGTAAACCTGCGACCGCTGTTCGGTCATAAACCGAGGCTCGCCAGAGTTTTCAGAGAAGATGCAGAACATCCACATCCTCAAACCCCAAGCCCGGCGATGGCGGGCAATCCCTTGCCCGCATGCTCGGGAAAACGTCCGTCGTGTTTCCGGCGTGTATAACGCTCTTCCTGGCTGGCCGCGATCAATTGACCATCGATGATCACGGCCGCATTCGAATCATGTCCCAGAGATCCGCCAATGCCGAGCGTCACTCGTGCCTCAGTGGGTTTCATGTCAGATCAACCATTGTTGTTTGTCTCCTCGATACGCCATCGCCCAGCAATCGCAACCGGACCTACCGCGTCGATACTGACGCCTGGTGCACTGGGTCGTGCGCCAACCCAGTCGAAACTCAGTGCGTCGTGTTGCACGTCATAGTTTTCATTGCGCTCACCGAACCAGATCGACAACTTGTACATGCCTGACAGCAATGGCAATTCGCCACCATCCAGGATCGCAGGGCCGCGACTGATCGGTGGACACTCGAACCGTTCATCCTGCTGTGAATTGAATCCAAAGACCGGGACACCAGCTGCCGTGTGAACGACTGCACCAATAAGTACGGGTGACGGGGGGCGGGGTGATGCAAAATCGGACCATCGCGACAAAACGCCCGGAAGCCATCGCTCGCTCGTCAAGCTGAATATCGACGATCTGAGGTCGAGTCGGGTCAACAACCCGGCGGAACGTCGTGCGCGGCAAGCTGTTCGTATAGAAGGCCAAAGCGTCTCGAATAGGGCCATCAAATTCCATGCGGCCTCTTTGACAGCACAATTCCGCGACGTGTGAGCGCCGCGACTGCTGCATTGTTGTGACTGACGAAGAGCACCGTTCGGCCTTCGCCCTGCGCCGACGGCTTCCATCTTGCCGAGGCATTTGGTTTGGAAGGCCAGATCACCAACGGCCAACACTTCGTCGACGATCAGGATGTCCGGTTCGAGATGTGCTGCCACCGCAAAGGCAAGGCGCATGTGCATGCCGCTGCTGTAGCGTTTTACCGGTGTATCGAGGAAACGTTCGATCTCGGCGAAATCCACTATCTCATCGAATTTCTTCGCGATTTCGCGACGCTTCATGCCCAGGATCGCGCCATTCAGGTAGATGTTTTCTCGGCCGGTAAGTTCAGGGTGGAAGCCGGTTCCCACTTCAAGGAGGCTGGCAACACGCCCCCGGATGATTGCCCGGCCGGAGGTCGGTTCCGTGATGCGGCTCAGAATCTTCAGAAGCGTTGATTTTCCGGCGCCGTTGCGGCCGATGATACCGATCACTTCGCCCGGCTCCACGTTGAACGTTACGTCCTCCAGCGCCCAGAATTCCTCGGTGACTTGTCCATCAATGATGGGCCTCCTGCTGCCAGGTCACGAAGGCGCTTGACGGAGTCGGTGACACTCTGGGTAATTCGATCCCGGATGCTTGGATGCGAAGGCATTACCTGATGACCGATCTGGTAACTCTTGCCAAGACCTTCGACTTGGATCACGGGAGCCATCAGACGATATCCGCGAAGAATCGTTCGGTATTCCTGAAGCGTCTCAGGCCCAGATAGAGCAGGATCAACGACAAGCCTGCGCTGATGCCGATGCCGATCGGGTCCAGATTGACATCTGCGCCCAACAGGCACCAACGAAAACCGTCGATCACGCCGACCATGGGATTGAGGCTGTAAAGCAGGCGCCACTGTTCCGGAACGATGGCGCTCGAAAACCCGACTGGGGAAATGTACAGCCCCAATTGCACGACAAACGGCACGATAAAACGGAAGTCGCGGTACTTGAGGTTGATCGCGGCAAACCATATTCCTGGGCCTGCCGCGGCGAGAAACGCCAGCAACGTGAACAGCGGTAGTGCAAGCACCCGCACATCCGGAACAACCCGGTACCACGCCATCAAGGCAAGCAGCAGCATGAGGCTGATCAGAAAATCAACCAATGCCACCATCAGTGCTGGCAACCGGGATTATCAACCGAGGGAAATAAACTTTCCCGATTAGGGTCGTTCCAGCGATCATGCTTTCAGAAGCTGCGGAAAGCGCGCTCGAGAACAGGTACCAAGGCAGCATCGCCGCGAACACCATCAGCGCATAGGGGGTGTCTCCGCTGCTTGGTAGTTTGGCCAACATACCGAACACGACAGTAAACACGGCCATCGTGAGCAAGGGTCGCATGATGGCCCAAGTTACGCCGATAGCGGTCTGCTTGTAACGAACAGCGATATCGCGTTTCGCCAACTGCCAAAAGAGCTCTCGGTAACTCCACAAGTCGCTCCAATAGCGAGTGTTGACCTTTACGGGTGCGATGATGAGTTCGGAGTCCGACATGTTCAGGAAACTCGGAATGAAGATAAGTGACGACGCGTTGGATGTTCTCGGCAAAGACTGGCTTGCCGAAGCGCGCATGGGTTTCAGATGAGAGTGCTCCCGGACTCCAGGGCTTGGCGAGGGCGGCGCAGATATCCTGTGGCAGGCATTCTGCGGAAGAGATGATGCCGAGCTTGCCCTCCAGCAGAGCGTCGACACTACCGTCGGATCCGAGCCCAAGTGCTGGTGTCCCGCTGGCCGTTGCCTCCAGGAATACGATGCCGAAGCCTTCGTTGGTGCTGGGCATCACGAAGAGGTCGGCTTCCCGGTAAACCTGCAGCAAATTCTGATCACCGACCGCGCCCAAGAACTTGACGAAGTCGTGAACTCCGTGCTTTTTTGCTTCGCTTCGCAGCCGCTCAATGTCGTCGCCATCGCCGGCAATACAATAGATGGCATCCGGATACTGTTTTCGGACATTTGGCAAGGCGGCGATTACTTTGTCGACCCCTTTGTACTGGTCGAAGTGGCTCAGGCGGGAAACGGTCAGCAGCATTCTGCTGGACTCCAATTCGATGCCCAGGCTCTTGCGAAACGTCGAATTTCTGGCTCCGGGTTTGAAGGCGAGCTGGACCGTATTGGGTACCACCCTTACACGGTCTGGATCGATGTCTGACCAAGCTAGGAAGCGATGACGGGTACATCGACTCACCACGGTCACCAGATCGGTTTCACGGCATGCGCGTTCGCGGCTCGGTGCGGGACGGGTCCACGCATCCAAACCGTGGATCTGCAGCCAGACCGGTAATCCGCTGAGCCACTTCATCATCCTTGCCAGCGCGATGAAGTTGATGTGCGCACAAAGCAGGATTCCGGGTTCTCTGCGGAGACTCATGCTGAGGCACAACATCACGAATTTCAGTCTGTTCCCGCCGGCATGGCGAACCTTGATTTTCGAATTGTTCGCGTCATCGCAGGGATTCAGTGACAGTACGTCGATCCGGTGGATTCGCTCATCAACGGCCAGTGCTTCCAGAAGGTCGCGGTTGTACTGCGCGATGCCGCCGAATCGGCCCCAGACATCGGTGGCGATGACGAGCAGTCTCACTGGCACACACTCGTCTGAGCCAATTTCAGTATCTCGCCTGTGCTCGGCGCCCTGCACGAATCATATCGGTGCCCGCGCAATGTACGGCGCCAATACGCGGTGCGCTCAGTGACCAGAAACAATGCCAATTGCACGAACCTTGGGCCGTTTAAGTCTTCGGGCGCTGCAGTTCGTGCTTCTCGCCAGATTTCCAAGGGGCGGCCCTGATACCGGCGAATGCAGCCCTTCGGCAACCTGCTCCAACTGCAAAGGGCAGCAACGTCGATCCAGCGATCTGGCATTTCGGCTTTGGGTAGGTGGAGCGCGGCAGTCATTCGATCAGCGGCCGAGCTTCGGGTGTGCTGGGCGGCGCAGCATCGAACACACTGCGCTCGTTGACGGAATCCGATGCGGAGAAGATCGTGCAGGCTGACGTTACTGCGTCAGATGAGCGCATGGTTGCAATCTGGATGGAAAATCTGTCCGAGGTGATCAGGTCGTCCGCGTCCGAAAACTGGACCGAGTCACCTCGAGCGACTCGGCAACCGTTCAGCCGAAGCTGAGCTGCCACCGATCCGCTGTTGGCTTGCCGGCGGTGCACGAGTTCTGCGCGCCCTGAAGACGGTCTCAGCAGGTCGAGTTCGGCTCAACGGAATGCTCGAACCATCATCGACCCAGTACTACTTCGGCGGGTTCACTCAAGCTCTCCAAAGCGCAAAGCCGACCTCAGCGTGTCCAGTTGGTGCCCGATTCGATTGAACGCGGGAATGACCACCGACGCGATCATGTCGCTAGCTCCTGCGCATGCCAGATGTATGCAGCCAGGTTTCTCGCAGGCAATCGGAAGCGACCCGGAGAGAACCCAGCCGCGGAGGTTCTGCTGGCGGGGTTCGTTCGAGTCATTTCTTCTGGCCATGGAGAGTGCACCAGCGGTGCCACGAAACCTGTTTTGGCGCGGGCAACGATGGAAGTCGGCAAGGGTTTGCTCGGCGCAGCAGCCAGACTGAGTTTTCCGCCTGCAAGGTTGCCATTTCGGATATGGGGTGCGAGCGATCTGAACAGTTGCCAATCGACCAGTGGAGTACGCAGCTCGATTGAATGAGCCATGGACGCCCAGTCGCTATCGCGAAGCAACTGATTGCGCAGGTACCAGCTGGACTCGAGGCAGAGGACACGAGCAAAGTCGGAACCTGGGTCGGGAATGAGTTCGGCATTCAAACGTGAAAGGGCAGCAAGACGATGTAGTCCCTCGCGCGCCATGTCCTCGCCAATGAGGTCCGGCAGCTCGAATGGGATGAACAGTCCTCGGCGAAGCATGTAAGCACCGCCGTAGGTTCCAGCAAACTCGATCATGCCGGAGGCACGCGCTTGGTTGGGCTGCCGTTTTCGAAGCAGCGGGAGCGAAGCGACACGCAGGGCCCGCCCCAATCCCGGGACTTTCGTGGCCAACGACTCCACCGATGCCACTGGGGCACGCTTCGAAAGCTCGGATAGCCCCCGAGCAATTCATCACCGCCAATGCCACTGATGGCAACTTTGAGCCCCTGCTCTCGGCAGGCCTTCGCGGCGAACCAGGTGTTGATGCCATCGATCGATGGTTGATCCATGGCGGAGAGAATCTTTGGCAGGTCTTCTTCGAGCTCGGTTGTCCGGACGAGTCTCTTGCGATGCTCGACACCATAGCGCTCGGCGCATTGGCTCGCCAGGCTCGATTCGTCGAGGTCGCTGTTACAAAACTCCTCGAAAACGATCGTGCTGGCAAACAGGGGGTCTGAGGTGGTGTCCCTCATCAAGCCAAGCAGGGCGCCAGAGTCGATTCCTCCAGAGAGGAAAGTTCCGATCGGAACGTCGGCAACCATGTGTGCACGGACACTTTCCATTACTGCAGTGCGCAGGACGTCGGCGACATCGGAGGCGGCCGCGGTATCCAGTTCGGAACTCGACAGTTCGAGTGCATGGTCGGCAAACCTCAGGTATCGGCGGATGCCGAACGAATCGACTTCAATGCAGGTGCCGGCGGGTACTGCGCGAATCGCTTGATAGCAGGTGAACGGATCCGGCACGCTGCCGAACATCAGGAAGCCTGCGAGGCCCGCCGGCTCCTTCTGCGCAGAAATGGCACCACCGGCGAGGAGTGCCTTGACTTGCGAGGCCGCGCGAATGGTCCAGCCATCGTCTGCATAGTAAAGCGGCTTGATGCCATAAGGGTCGCGAACCAGAAACATTCGGCCTGCCACCTCGTCGTGGAGTGCGAAGGCATACATGCCACGCAACTCGCGGAACCAGTCGGTGCCCATGGCCTCGAATCCGGCCAATAAGACTTCGGTATCAGATTGGGTTCGAAACGTAGCCCCAGCCCGTTCGAGCCGTTGTCGCAGTTCGCGATAGTTGTAGATCTCTCCGTTGAATACGATGCGCAGCCGGCCGTTCGAAGACACCATGGGTTGTGCTGCTCGCGCATCGAGATCGATAATCGAAAGTCGCCGGTGCCCAAGCCCGACTCGGCCATCTCCGGAGATCCACTCGCCTGCTCCATCGGGTCCGCGAGCGGACATGTGGTCCCGTCGGAACGTGAATCAAGTAAAGCGAATAGGAGATCGTGCCGAGCCAAGTAACCCATGAAGGAGGGTGTTTCCAGAACACGATGACGAGTACTGTCGCGATTGAGGCCGCCGTGGCGATCGTGCCGTTGGCCTTCCAGACAAGGGCCAGAACAAGGGCCGATGTCAGCACCAACGTCGTGGCGTTCAGTCGTTTGCTGAAGTGGCACCAGGCAATCCAACCCAGTGCAAACAGGGGTAGGAAATGAAAGACCAGAGAATGTGGAGCCAGGAAACAACGGATAACATGGACAGTGCTACAAGGATGCCGAGAACAATTGCCTGTGACGATCTTGACCAGGGGATAATGAGCATCAGCAATAGGTAAAACTGTATCTCGATTGCGAGAGACCAAAAGACCGGATTGATCCAGTCCATTCCAGCGATGCCGCAGACATAACCGAGGTTACACAGCAATTCCGTGGGTTTTGGCCATGGCTCACCAGCACCCCGATAACCCGGCAACCAACTACTCATCACATGGAGCGCAATGCCCAATCCCATGGCCACCAGGAATGGGCCGTAGAGTCGTGCGAGGCGTCTACCGAGAAACATCGAGGATGCCTGGTAGGTGGCTCCGAAAGCGAGGAAGGAAGCCGGCACAATAAAGCCGCTGACCACAAAAAAAGCTTCTACGCCGACCCAAGCAAACTGTTCGATTGGGGCGAGCCAAGGGGCACTGTTCATGGGCGCGCGCCCGCCGAAATGAAAAACGGCGACCAATAGGGCAGCGATACCACGTGCGGCATCCAGCGAATGGATTCTTGGTTCGGGTGAAGCCGACCCCGCGGCCAACTCGTCAGTCACGGACGGGCGCCCCGAAGTCTTTGGTCAGGAACACGCAACACGTTCGGCAATGAAGTTGTCGAGATCATGCGAAGTTTGTTCCCTGCGCTCGAGTCTTCGCATCTGGAATCCCGCGTTCGTCAGGAGGATGTTGATCGGGTGTTCCCGACTGAGGGCATCAAGCCCGGCCTCGATCACGATTGCCCGGCATTCCGGTCTCGCTAGGATCCCTGTCATGCCCTGAAGCACTGCGAGCTCGGCACCCTCGACATCGATCTTTACGACATTCGGCGCGTCAAGCAGGCCGCGGTCGACCAAATCGTCAGCCCGCGCAATGGACGCCAGCGTGGTGGTGTACATGGATTGCTCACCCCAGGCGTGCAGTCCGTTTCGGCCTGAATTGGTTTGGCATACATGAAAAGGCAACAAGGCTTCCTGATCGGACAATCCGAGTGGTAGGGCCTGGACTCTGCCAGAGTTCAGCTCGATTGACCGAGCGAGGCGCACGAATTCTCGGGGGCTGGGCTCAAACGCGACGCATCTGGAGCCAGGCAGGCAATGGGCCATCGAGACCGCATGAAGTCCGATGTTTGCGCCAACGTCCCAGAACATGCCGTTCTGCGGCATGGCACCAAGTGCGGCCTCGAAGACTTCGGATTCGTAGAACCCTTCGCGCAAAACATGTGAGTCAATGTACTCAAAGGGGTCGAGGTCGAAACGTGATCCATAACGCGTGCGAATCCTGATCAGACGACCGCCATTGCCGCCAATGCCGAGCCACCCGGCAAGCCGGACGGCGCCTCGCATTTTTCGGCGGTACAACTGAAGGAATAGGCGATCGAGAAAGCTCAACTGCAGCCGCCGCCGCGCCTAAACGATGAGTCCATCCTTGGCATCGTTCCGATTTCGAACATGGATGTCATGGCAGACTGACCAAACGCTGTGGAAGCGCGATGGCCATGGAGACAAAATGATCTGGTGTCGTGGTGAGAGCAGTCAGTCGCAGTTCATAGCCAAAGACCATCTTGCGCAAGAACCGGAGCAATCGGTTTGAAGTCTGATTGTCGGAGAACGCATGAAATGATCGATATCCGAGATCTGAAAGTTCTGGGTGAATGGCCTGATACGAAGGCGCGTCGGAGGATTCAAACACCACCACAGGCTGATGCTGCCGAAGGTGCGCCTGCATGCCCCGGATCACGTTGGGTTCGAAACCTTCCACATCAATCTTCACCAGATCAATACGTTCGCCTTCTTTGAGGATCAGCGACAAATCCAGGTCTGCGGTCGTGACGTCGATCAGGAAGTCCGAACTGGTCTCACCGGATGCGATGCGAGCTGAACCGGCATTCTCTGGATCGATGTCCCGCAGCCCGATCTGCCCAGTTGTATCACCCAAGGCCAATTGTCGCGTAGTGATAGCCGAGCGCTTGGTTGAGCGTGTGACATTGGCCTGCAGGATCAAAGAGGTCACAGGGTGGGGTTCGTAGCAAATCGTGCGATCAAACTGATTGCACAGTGCGAGTGTGGTTACCGATGTTGGCGCCGATGTCGATGAAGACACTCGATAGTCCCCGGTTGCCTGCGAACGCTCGCAAGGCGGTTAGGTCATCACGCTCGTATAGCCCGTCGCACATGATCGTCCTGCCGACATGGTCATCAGGGTTGATGAACATGGCGGCTCTATGGTCGAGTCCACGAAGTGCCAGTCGGCGAAGGATCGGAATGAGTCGTCGTGCAGTGAGTCGGCGCAAGTATTGGAAAGGTCCGACTCGGTGCCCAACTGAAACTGGTGCCTTCATGTTCAAACGGACAATCCCGACACTCTTCCGGACTTGGGTATCACCCCTTTGACGTCCAGTACCCAACCACCGGGCCTCAGAACATCGTCGACGCTGAAATCCGGCGAGACAAACAGTGAATGAGAAACGGCGAGAATTGCGGCATCAAATCGGTTGTCGTTTGGCCAGGGAGCAAGCTCCAGGCCGAGCTCCGATCGCACTTCTTCGGCATCCGCCACCGGATCATGAAGGCTCACCGATTTGCATCGGGCCGCGAGCGCATTGACGATTTCGGCGACTCGGGTATTGCGCACGTCCGCACAATTCTCTTTGAACGTGACGCCCAATATCAGGATGTCCATGATTGCCAGGTCTTGCCCGCGCCTCTGCGCCAACTGCGCGAATCGGTCGATCACAAAGTCCGACATAGAATCGTTGATGCGGCGCGCAGCCTCGATCAGGCGGGGGTTGGCGCCGACAGCTTTGGCCTTGTGGATCAAGTAGTAGGGGTCGACCCCGATACAATGCCCGCCCACGAGCCCGGGGCGGACAGGCACGAAATTCCATTTGGTTCCTGCGGCGCGCAGCACTTCGTTTGTGTCGATCTCCATCTTGTTGAAGATCGTCGCCAGTTCGTTTGCGAAGGCAATGTTGATGTCGCGTTGGGTATTTTCGACGGCTTTTGCAGCTTCGGCGACTTTGATGCTTGAGACCAGGCACGTGCCCGCCTTGATGATTCGACGATAGATCGCATCGACCCGCTCGGCAGCTTCAGGCGTGGAACCGGAAGTGATCTTGACGATGTCTGCGATGCCTTTGCTCAAGTCACCGGGGTTGATCCGCTCCGGTGAGTAGCCCACGTGAAAGTCGCGATTGAACGACAGTCCCGAAAAGCGTTCGAGGACTGGGACACATTCTTCTTCCGTAGCACCCGGATAAACCGTGGATTCGTAAATGATCAAACTCCCCGGTCCCATGGACCTGCCAACGGATTCAGAGGCCTGCAGCAGCGGGCCGAGATCCGGGAGGCGAGCCGTATTCACTGGTGTCGGTACGGCGATGATGAAAACGTTGCATTCCTTCAGTCGTTCCGGGTCGGCCGTGAACTTCAGGTTTCGGTGTGCCTTGAGCCGTTCTGAATGTGTTTCGCCCGAGCGGTCAACGCCTGCGCTTAGTTCTTCGATCCGTTTGGTCTTGAGATCGAACCCAAGAACTTCGAAATGGTCTCGAAGCTCAAGCGCCAACGGAAGTCCGACGTATCCGAGACCGATCACGGCGATGCGCGGACGGGAGACTTCTGGCGTCATGGCCTCTTGACTCCCTGTTGGCTCAGCGACTCTTCGAGTTGTTCGATTTCCGCGCGCAAAGCTTCGTATTCGGCACGCTTCTTTTCCAGAAATCTGGATGTCTCTTGTACGCGTTCGCGCAGTCCCGTGGCCGTGAGTGCGTAGGCGTAGCCAATCTTGTTGGGGCTGCTTCCAAAATTACGGATTTTCAGCCAACCCAGATCGATCAGGGCGCGGACGCAATAGTTGGCTTTGCCCAAACTTACATTGAGTTTTTCAGCGATTTCACGCTGACTGATTCTAGGATTGGTTTCAACGAGACGGAGTACTAGCAACTCAGCGTCACGCAAGACACTGTCCTGCCTGCCGTTCCGCTTCGACGAATGCGTCTTTGATCCGATTTCGCCAGCGCCAGCCACGCTACCGCCCTTCAGCGCCGGGCGTGCCATGTTGCCGTTGCCTTGCTTGGATTGTGGCCGTTGGGTCGGCATGTTTCTTGGTTGGCGGCTGGTGTTGCGTAGTCGCCGGGGTGTTCGGTGTTATTGCGGTGGTACTAAATCAGGTCCAGTCGGTGTTCAGGCTGCGCGCCAACTGGGATTTTGGAAGTGTGACTCGCACAGGTGCGCCAAGCACTTCTACGAGGAGGCGCACTCGGTTGAGGCTGCACTCGCTCTCGAATATACCTTCGAGTCCGTACAGCGGGCCTTGTCTGACTTGTACGCGGTCGCCCGCTTTCATCGATCCCGGGGGGTCGAGCAGGACATAGCCGTTGTTGTCTTGTCTGGCGCGGAGGGCGTCGATGACTGCTTCCGGTACGGTGGGCGTTCTGGTGCCGAATCGGACTACCCCTGCGACGCCACGCGTTGAGCGCACTGGGCCGAGGGTCTGTCCGCTGGCACAGGAGCGCATGAAGATGTATCGGGGAACAAGGGTTCGACCTGTTCACGCAGGCCTTCGGTACCGGGCCGACTCTTGCGAAGGCGACAGTCGAGTACTTCGAAGCCTTGTCGCCGCAGGTGAGTGCTGGCAATCGATTCGGCACGCGGTTTTGTCAGCACGGCGAACCATGCCTCTTTGGCACTCTCAGTCATCCTTGGACGCTAGCGTAAAGGCGTCATTCGTTCAAGGGTTGAACGGAGTCTCGGCCGCTGGTCGCAGGGCGAAAGTCCGGTTCGAATCTTCAGTTGCCGCGCACGAATGGATGCGACTTGAGGCGAAGAAGCGGTTTCTCCAGGAAATACCAACTCAAGCACGCGAAGGAAGCAGAGATTGCGAGTGCTGCAGCAAGATAAACGGCAAAGCCTTTTTGGTGAATACCCGCTGCAGACAGAAAGTGAAGAATTGGGAAGTGCAGCAGGTATAGGCCGTAGGAAATGTCGGCCGGTAATCTGATCCGAATCGATTGCGAGGCCTGGATCAGCGTGATTGTGAGAATGATTGGGCCGGCAATGTCCCATCCGCCCCAGCGCAGTGTCGCGATCGCCAGTACCGACCAGAGCAAGGCTTGCCTTCCACTCCACACAAAATGATCGCGATAAATCGCGAAAAGCGCTCCCGCGCTGAACGCCAGGAACAGGGGACTGAAGCCACTCAGCGTTATGGGGGCAGGTATCAAGTTCGGAAGGGATTGATTCAATTCACGTGCAATGTGGAATACCAACAGACACAGGAAAACCAACACGGCATTTCCTGCTTTTCGATCAAGCAATCCGGTGATTCCAAAGATCAGCACAAAGCCGTAACAAAGCAACTCGGGCCAGAGTGACCAGAGTGGGCCATTGAGTGATCCCATATATGGCAGGCCAGCGAGTTCGTCACCGACTGTCCACGTGGATACCTGAACAAGAGAATTTTGAATGACATACTGCGTCGCCTTTACGAAATCCCAGTTGTTATTGGCCGGACTGGCCCAAGAGATCAAAGGCGCGAACAAGAAAGCTGCCAGGACCAGCGCCAACAAGAATCCCGGAAATATCCTCAGGAATCGGGACGCAAGAAAGAACCTTGCATTAGGTTGTCGGATAAAACTCTGGGTGATCAGAAAACCGCTCAACCCAAAAAAACCAAGAACGCCTAAATCACCCGCAGAAGTTTGGCCCCGCGAAAACTGATCGAGCCAATCTGTTCCGAATCCACCGAGCAAGAAAGCGTGGGAGAAGACCACACAGACAGCAAGTAGCAGGCGCAACAAATCAAAGCCATTTTCTCGCTCGATCGTGCTCGCGGTGACTTTCTCTGAAGTGGCGCTGGAGCTGGAAGTCAAGTCAGCTACTTGAACAGCTTGGACCACGAGCCCTTTTTCGGCGCTTCGCCAGCCGGTTTGTCGGCTGCGGGTGCGGCGGGTTGGGGTGCTGGTGCTGCTGGCGCAGCAGGTGCTGCGGGTGCAGGAGCAGGTCTTGCCACAACCGGGGCAGGCGCTGGAGCAGGCGCTGGCGCAGGGGTTGGGGCCGGCGCAGGCGCTGGAGCTGCCGGTTGTGCTGCGGCGGGTGCGGGCGGGTTGGCCAGCAACGCGGCGGTGACTGATGGCATCAGCAGGTTGGTGGCCTGTTCGACGGTGGCTGGTTTTTGCGCGGGCGCTGGGGCTCTGCCGATGCCGAGCAGATTTGCTGCGAGGTCGGCTGAGTTTGCCGGCTTGGGTGCGCCACCGCCGAGCAGTTCTGCTGCACTGCGCGCCGGGGCGGGTGCTGCCACGGGGGCCGGTGCTGCGGCGACCGGGGCTGGTGTTGGGGCTGGTGCGGGTGTCGGGGCTGGAGCCGGTGCGGGCGCGGGCTTGGGGGCCACGGCCACATGGGCTTGCGGCATGATCTTGATGGCTTCGGCGCGGGTGCCGGAGATCTTGAACAGGCAGGTGAAGCCGGAGAGGTCGAAGACTTGTTTCACTGTGGGGTTGAGGCCACAGATCCGGAGGCTGCCGATGCCGGATTCGAGTTTTTTGGCGATGGACAACAGCACGCGCAGGCCGGCGGAGCTGACATAACCGATGCCGCTCATGTCGATCAGGAAATGGAACTTGCCACTCTCGAATGCATCGTGGAGCGCGAGTTCCAGCTCACCTGAAGTTTCGGTGTCGAGCCGGCCTTTGGGGCCGACCACCAGCACTTCGCCAACCATTTCTTGTGCGATGTCCATACGCTCAGCTCAGGCGAAACACGAAACGTGAAGCGCCAATCGTGATGACATCTTCGTCTTCGAGCAGGCGCGAGTTGACGCGTTCGCCGTTGACACGCGTGCCGGTGCGCGAATCCAGGTCGACCAAGGTAAAGCCGGAGAAGCTTGGGCGCAACTCGGCATGACGGTTTTCGATGCCGGGGCCGCCAATGCGGACGTCGGACTCGGGGGCGGCGCCGATGCTGAGCGCTTTGACGGTCGCCACGTGGGTCTGGCGGCCGGCTTCCGGATTCTGCGGGACCAGGCGGCCGGGTTTGGCTGGCGCGCCGGCTGCTGCGGGTGCCGGTTCGGTGCCCATGATCGGCAGGCGAATGGCTTGCATGACCATGGTGGATGGCACCGGCGGCGGGGCCGGGCGGCTGGCAGGCGGCAGGATCGGCGTTGGCGCCGGCATCGGTGTCGTGGCGTTGTACGTCGGCACACTGATGTCCGGAATGCTGAGTTGCGGCACCGGTGGCAGCGTGACCGCGCCAAGGTGGCCGGTTGGGCCATCCATCTTCGGTTCTGGCGCTACTTCGGTCGGCGCGCTGTACGCCTGAATCATCGACTCGGCGATTGGCTCGGTGACGATTTCAGGTTCGGGCTCAGGCTCCGGTTCGGGTTCGCCATCGAGTTCGGATTCGTCACCGACGGCGGCGATGAATCGCTCGCGCATGGCTTTGACGTCGGCCAGGACCGATTCGGCATCACCCACTTCGGCGTCGATGCCGGCGAGGCGCTGCTTGAGTTCGGCCGAGTCGAATTCGCCGAGTTTGTGGCGGAAGTCGATTTCTTCGCGAGCGAGGCGCGCGCGTTTTTCGGTTTGTTCGAGGTCGCCCAGAACCGACTTGAGCTTCTGGTACTCCTCCATCACCTGCTCGTAGAGCGGGCGGGCCTGGCCGATGACGCCGTCGCGTTTGGCTTCGTAATCGGCCTTGACGCGGGCTAACACTTCGTTCGACACCGAGCCGGCCATGTTGTCCATCTGCTCGAGGCGCGTTTCGATTTCCAGCAATTTCTCGCGCAGCGCGGCGAGCCCGTCGACCGGGGAAAGATTGACTGCGGCCAGTGCGGCCTTGGCGAGTTCACTGCTCATGCATCTGCCTCTACGATTAAATCGACCATGCCGAACCGAAGGTGGTCACCCACCTTGAACACCGCTTCCTGGCCGGGGCGGAGGCGTTGTCCGTTCAAATAAGTGCCGTTCAAGGTACCCACTTCCTCGCGTACCTTGAAGTGCCCGCCCGTGAAGATGATTTTTGCGTGGCGGCGCGACATCGAGCGGTTGGTGTCGATCGGCCCGAGGTTCACTTCGGGTGATGAGGAGGTGACCGGATCCGGTCGACCAACCTGGAACTCGACGCGGCCCCTCAGGGGGTAGCGGTTTCTGCTGATTTCGTGCACCAGCACCAGCGCGCCATAGGCTGCGAGGGGGTCGGGTATGGGTGGCGGCGCCAGACCGCCCTTCGGCGCTCGGATCGGCGGCATCGGCGTGAACATGGCTTCGGCACCGCCAGCGTTCGTGGCGCCGGCCACTTTGGGCATGGGCACAGCCGGGCCGCGATTGATGATGTCTCCCAGTTCCTGGATACGCAGTTCGGCGCGGCGCAAGCGCCCGGTGAGCTTGCGCATGATGCGGATGCTCACCTCGACATTGCTGGAGATGAGGCTGGCAAACGCGGCGCGGTCGATGCGCATGAGTCGCGTGTTGGCCGTGGTGCGCGCCGTGGCGAAACGAGGCTGGTCTTCGAGGATGGCCATCTCGCCGAAAAAGTCGCCGGGCCCGAGGTTGGCGATTGGGTCGTCAATGCGGTTGTTGCGCAGGATGTCGACGCCACCGGATTCGATGATGAACATCTCCGCGCCAGCGTCACCCTCACGGAATATCACCGTGTTGGCCGGGAATTCGACGAAGTTATCGGGCTCGGACATGGGTAGAACCTCTGGACACCCGGATTATCAAAGGCTTACGCGGCAAACCGCAAGCGTTTCGACAAAGTTTGGGGTGCGGGCGTGTGGCGGGGCGGGATTTTGCTCACGTTCGGTTGGGCGAACCGGGGGTAGGCTTGTGGTTCATGAGCCTGTTTTCTGTCTCGTTCTGTGGTGTTCTGCTGCCGTTTGTTAACCGGTGGTTCGGGCGGGTATTGGGTTTGCTTCTGGTGGTGTCGGCGGTCCTTCCTGTGGGAGCGGCTTTAGCCGCGATGCCGGGCGGCCTGGGTGTTGTTTCCGGTTCCGGGTTGAAGCCGCTCGTGAAGTTGGACCCATTGTCCGTATCCCCGGGGAACCTTCATTGCGAAGCTCGCGAAGCGGGCTGTGGCAATCTGTTTCTTGCCTCAGGCTTGGTCGCCAGCACCAGATTGCCGCGGCCCGCAAGCGGGCCTCGCAATGAATCCCTTCCTTCTCCCGTTTTACGGGAGAAGGTGGCCGAAGGCCGGATGAGGGCCGGGCCGGCGCCAAGAGCGGATCGTCGCCAGATTCCCCTCATCTGCCTGTCGGCATCTTCTCCCGCGAGCGGGAGAAGAATTGCTTCGATCTCGTCCGATGGAGCACTGCACGCCCCACAGGTCATTCCAACTCAAGAACCTGGGTCATGTTTGGCCGGAGCGACTTCGGCCGCGATGTCGCCGGGCAACGAAGTGTCGCAGCTGAAGCTGCTCCCACAGTTCGATTCCGTGCCCGAATCACAAGGAAACCGTCATTGCGAAGCTCGCAAGGCGGGCTGTGGCAATCTGCTTCTTGCCTCAGGCTTGGTCGCCAGCACCAGTGCCCCTGCCCGCAAGCGGGCCTCGCAATGAAGCCCTTCCTTCTCCCGTTTTACGGGAGAAGGTGGCGAAGGCCGGATGAGGCCGGGCTGGCGCCAAGAGCGGATCGTCGCCAGATTCCCTCATCTGCCTGTCGGCATCTTCTCCCGCGAGCGGGAGAAGAATTGCTTCGATCTCGTCCGATGGAGCACTGCACGCCCGACAGGTCATTCCAACTCAAGAACCTGGGTCATGTTTGGCCGGAGCGACTTCGGCCGCGATGTCGCCGGGCAACGAAGTGTCGCAGCTGAAGCTGCTCCCACAGTTCGATTCCGTGCCCGAATCACAAGGAAACCGTCATTGCGAAGCTCGCGAAGCGGGCTGTGGCAATCTGCTTCTTGCCTCAGGCTTGGTCGCCAGCACCAGATTGCCCCGGCCCGCAAGCGGGCCTCGTAATGAAGCCCTTCCTTCTCCCGTTTTACGGGAGAAGGTGGCCGAAGGCCGGATGAGGGCCGAGCTGGCGCCAAGAGCTGATCGTCGCCAGATTCCCCTCATCTGCCTGTCGGCATCTTCTCCCGCGAGCGGGAGAAGAATTGCTTCGATCTCGTCCGATGGAGCACTGCACGCCCGACAGGTCATTCAAGCTCAAGAACCTGGGTCCTGTTCGGTTGGCGCCGAACCGAAATCCGCCAGTTCGGGCACTGGCGGGCTCATCGGCAACTACGAATTCATCTTGCCTACGCCGGGATTCGAGACCGACCCGCGTTACGGGCAGAAGACCTTGATGGTGTATGCGCCCTCGCAGGTGCATGCCGGGCCGGCGCGGGCCCTGGTTTTGCTGTTGCACGGCACGGCGGGGTCGCCGTTGGGCGCTCTGCAACAGGCTCGCAACGTGCGAACGTTTTGGCAGCCTTTGGCCGAGCAGGAGCAGATCGTGCTGGTGGCCCCTACTGCCAGCGGCAACAGTGGCGGGTGGTTGGCGCCTGTTACGGCCGGCGACCGGCCGACTGACTACGACGCCATGGCTGCCGCATTGGACTTCGCCGAATCGCGCTACAACATCAACCGCAACCGGGTGTACGTGTGGGGATTCTCCTCGGGCGGGCATGTGGCCCTGGATATTGGTCTGAACCAACTGCACGCCACGCTGACCCGCTACCGCTTCGCCGCGTTTGCGGTCAGCGCCGGGGTGATGGAAGGGCTCTCTTGCCCGCCGAACGATGAGCCGGCCTGCCGGATGGTGGCCGAGACCGCCGCGCCATTCCCTTTGTCGACCTTGGTTGGTGACACCGATCCGTTGTTGCCCCGTGCCCGGAGTGACACCAAGCGCTTGATCACGGCAGGCTGGTCGATCCGGGCCGGTACCTTGCGTGCTGCGGTTTTTCCGGGTGGCCACACGATTCTGGCCGACCATCCTGAATGGCACTGGCGATATCTCGGTCAGTTCTGGCGAGCCATCGATAAAACCGATGCACCAGATTCGATCATTGTGCCCCGAAGTGGTGCTGAGCCTGCAGCAAAGAAAAGTCGCTAAACCGCAACTTTTCACAGCTTTGTCACGGCGTTTTGGTTGCACCCTCCGAAAAACGCGGGCTATACTTCCGGGGCTTTGCAGGACCCCATCCAAGCATTCTGTTCCATTAATCGAAATGCGCGGTGGCTTCGGTCATAAGGATTCCCATGGAAAACACCAGTATCGCTCGCGGCAAGAAACTCGCTGCGCGCATGCTTGTCGCCCAGACCGTTGCCACATTGTTCGCTGCAGTCGGTTTCTGGATCGGTGCGGGTGCAGGTTTTGCAGGTGCCGCGCTGGTGGGCGGCCTGATTCCAACGGTGGCGCTCGCGATGATGGCTTCGCGTACGCTGGCCGGTGGGGTCAAAGGCCCTGAATCGGTGTTGGGCAGTTTGATCGTCGGCATGTTGATGAAGTGGGTCCTGATCGCGCTCGGGTTTTACCTGGCGCTGGCAGTGTTCAAACTTCCCGTGCTGCCACTATTTGCCGGTTTTGTCGCCGCTTTCAGCGCGCAATTCGTGGCCGGAATTCTGAAAGATTGAAGGAGTTGCCGTGATTCAACTGCTTGCAGCCGGTGGGGAAGGTCCCAAGACCCCCACCGATTACATCAACCACCACCTGACCCATCTGGCGAAGGATCTGACCCCGAACGTCAGCAGCGACACGTTCATGGCGATCCATCTGGACACCATGGTCACGTCGTTCCTGCTTGGCCTGCTGATGATGTTCGGCATGTGGGTGGCCACGCGCCGTGCCACGGCCGGTGTCCCGGGTCGCTGGCAGGCGTTCGTCGAACTCGTGCTCGAGTTCATCCACGGCCAGACAAAAGACGCGTACCACGGCACCAGCAAGCTGGTCACGCCGATCGCGATCACGCTGTTCTGCTGGATCATCATGATGAACTCGATGGACTTCATCCCGGTCGACTTCATCGCGAAGGCCACCGAGGCTGTTGGCCTGCACAACTGGCGTCCGGTCCCCACCGCCGACGTCAACGCCACGCTCGCCATGTCGATCACGGTGTTCTTCCTGATGATCGGCTTTGCCATCCGCGCCAAGGGCGTGGGCGGCTTCATCCATGAGCTCTTCACCGCGCCGTTCGGCCCATGGATGGCGCCGGCCAACCTGCTGCTGAACATCGTCGAGCTGCTGTCGAAGCCGGTTTCGCTGGCCATGCGACTGTTCGGCAACATGTACGGCGGCGAAATCGTCTTCCTGCTGATCTGGATGCTGGCCTCGGCCGGATTTGTCGGCACGCTCGCTTCGGCCGTGTTCGGCCTGGGCTGGGGTCTGTTCCACATCCTGATCGTGATCCTGCAAGCCTTCATCTTCATGATGCTCTCGGTCGTGTACCTGAGCCTCATGGAAGAGCATCACTAAGTAGCGCCCCCATTCGCACCACCGGTTTTCGCTTCACCCTTTTGTCTTGACCTACCTGTTTTCAATTTACTTTTGACTGGAGAAACACCATGGAACTGCAGAGCCTCCTCAACCTGGTCGCACAGATCAACAGCAGCACCGCAATCGCCATCGGCATCATGATCGGCCTGGCCGCGCTGGGCGCCGGCCTGGGCCTGGCCATCATGGCCGGCAAGTTCCTGGAGTCGGCCGCCCGCCAGCCGGAGCTGATCCCGGTGCTGCAGGTCCGCATGTTCATCACCGCCGGCCTGATCGACGCGGCGTTCATCATCTCGGTCGCCGTCGCGCTGATGTTCGCGTTCGCGAACCCGCTGCTCGGCGAAATCGCCAAGCAGGTCACCAAGCTGGCTGGCGCCTGATCAACACAGCATCGTCGGCGCGGTAACGCGCCGTCTGTAGACGCAGCGCGCGGGCCTTTCGGCCTGCGCGCCAATCGAAACGATGCAGGAGCCCATGCATGAACATCAATTTGACTTTGTTCGCGCAGGCGCTGATGTTTGCCGGCTTTATCTGGGTGATTGCCACCAAGATCTGGCCGCCGCTGTTGGCCGCGATCGAGGACCGTCAGAAGAAGATCGCTGACGGACTGGCTGCCGCCGACAAGGCAAAGTCAGAACTCGCCGCCGCCGACACGCGTGTGCAGGAAGAAGTGAAGGCTGCTCGTGCCAAAGCCTCGGAGATCATCGAGAAGGCCAATACCCAGGCCAACCAGATGATCGACAAGGCCAAGGACGACGCCCTCGCCGAGGCCGCACGCCAACGCGCCGCCGCACTTGCCGAAATCGACAGCCTGTCGAACCGCGCCAAGGAAGAACTCCGCAAACAGGTCGCCGCGCTTGCGGTGTCTGGTGCCGAGCGCATCCTGAAGCGTGAAATCGACGGAAACGCCCACAAGGCGCTCCTCGACCAACTCGCTGCCGAGATTTGACATGTCCGCGAACCTGACGCTCGCTCGCCCCTACGCCCGCGCCGCATTCGAGACCGCCAAGGCCGACAATGCGCTCAAGGACTGGTCCGCAAAGCTCGCGTTTGCCGCCTATGTCGCCGCCACTGCCGAAGCAAGAGCCTTGCTCGGCAGCCCGAAGTTGGCCATTGCCGACCAGGTCGGCCTGCTGCTGCCGCAAGGTGAAAACCTTGACGGCAGTTTTGCGCGCCTGCTGACTGAACTTGCCAAACATCGCCGCCTCGGCGTGTTGGGTGAAGTCCAGTCGGGTTTCGAATCGCTGAAGCGTGAGGCCGAAGGCCTGATTCGCGCGAAGGTGAAAACTGCCGTGGCGCTCGACGCTGCGCAGACCGAAGCCCTGAAGAAAGCCCTGAAGCGCAAGTTCTCTCGCGAAATCGAAATCGAAAACGAAGTGGATCCATCGATCATCGGCGGTGCCGTGATCGATACAGGCCATCTCGTCATCGACGGTTCCGTGCGTGGACGCCTGACCCGCCTGGCGCAAGACATCGTCCGGTAACGAAGCCGCGAACCAAAACAAGCTCAAGATGCGACCCGTGCGCATCGAAGGAAAACCGAAATGGCTACCCAGCTCAACCCCTCTGAAATCAGCGAACTGATCAAGAACCGCATCCAGCAGTTCAAGGTTTCCGCTGAAGCGCGCAACGAAGGCACCATTGTCTCCGTTGCCGACGGTATCGTGCGCGTGCACGGTCTCGCCGATGCGATGCAAGGCGAAATGATCGAAATGCCGGGCAACACCTTTGCCCTGGCGCTCAACCTCGAGCGCGACTCGGTCGGCGCCGTGGTCCTTGGTGACTACGAGCACCTGCGCGAAGGCGACGCGGTCAAGACGACCGGCCGCATTCTCGAAGTGCCGGTGGGTCCGGAAATGCTCGGCCGCGTGGTGAACGCGCTCGGCGAACCGATCGACGGCAAAGGCCCGATCGCTGCGAAGCTGACCGACAAGATCGAAAAGGTTGCTCCGGGCGTGATCTGGCGCCAATCGGTGTCGGAGCCGGTGCAGACTGGCTACAAGTCGGTCGACGCCATGATCCCGATCGGCCGTGGCCAGCGCGAGCTGATCATCGGCGACCGTCAGACCGGTAAGACGGCCCTGGCCATCGACGCGATCATCAACCAGAAGTCCTCGGGCGTGAAGTGTATCTACGTCGCGATCGGCCAGAAGAACTCCACCATCTCGAACATCGTGCGCAAGCTCGAAGAGCACGGCGCGATGGAATACACCATCGTTGTCGCCGCTACCGCTTCCGAATCGGCTGCGATGCAGTACATCGCTCCGTATTCCGGTTGCACGATGGGCGAATACTTCCGTGACCGCGGTGAAGACGCGCTGATCATCTACGACGATCTGTCCAAGCAGGCTGTGGCCTACCGTCAGATCTCGCTGCTGCTGCGCCGCCCGCCGGGTCGCGAAGCCTATCCCGGCGACGTGTTCTATCTCCACTCCCGTTTGCTGGAACGCGCCGCGCGCGTCAATCCGGAATACGTCGAGAAGTTCACGAACGGTGCCGTCAAGGGCAAGACCGGTTCGCTGACGGCGCTGCCGATCATCGAAACGCAGGCCGGTGACGTCTCGGCCTTCGTGCCGACCAACGTGATCTCGATCACCGACGGCCAGATCTTCCTGGAAACCGACCTGTTCAACGCCGGTATCCGTCCGGCCGTCAACGCGGGTATCTCGGTGTCCCGCGTCGGTGGTGCCGCCCAGACCAAGATCATCAAGAAGCTCTCCGGCGGCGTGAAGCTCGCGCTCGCTCAGTACCGTGAGCTGGCAGCGTTCTCGCAGTTTGCTTCCGACCTCGACGAGGCCACCCGCAAGCAGCTCGAGCGCGGTCAACGCGTCACCGAACTGATGAAGCAGAAGCAATACGCGCCGATGTCGATCTCGGAAATGGCGCTGGTGATCTACGCCGCGAACGAAGGCCATCTGGACGACGTGCCGCTGAACAAGATCCTCGCCTTCGAGCGTGGCCTGCTGCAGTTCATGCACCAGAACCACGGCAAGCTGATGAGCGACCTGGTGATTTCGGGCGACTGGAACAACGACATCGAAGGCACCTTCAAGGGCGCCATCGTCGAGTTCAAGAAGACCGGTACCTGGTAATCGCCAAGGCCCAAGGTCCGCGCGGCTGAACGCCGGGCGGACCCAGGCACAAGGAGCTAACAATGGCAGGCACCAAAGAAATCCGGACCAAGATCAAGAGCGTGCAGAACACCCGCAAGGTGACGCGCGCGCTTGAAATGGTTTCGGCCAGCAAGATCCGCCGCGCCCAGGAAAAGATGAAGCAGTCGCGTCCGTATGCGCGACTGATGCGCCAGGTGATCGGCCACGTCGCGAAAGCGAATGCCGATTACGTGCATCCGTTCATGGCGGCGCGCGACACGGTCAAGCGGGTGGGTTATGTCGTCGTGTCGACCGATCGAGGTCTGTGCGGCGGCCTGAACACCAACCTGTTCCGGCGCATCCTCGCCGAGATCCGCGAGCACCAGAAGAACGGCGTCGAAGTCGATATCGTCGCAATCGGCCAGAAGGCCAGCGTGTTCTTCCGTCGACTCAAGGTCAACTTGGTCGGCTCGGTCACGCACATGGGCGAAAAGCCGGAAGTGGCGCAGCTCATCGGCGTCATCAAGGTCATGCTCGATGGCTTCACCGAAGGCAAGCTCGACCGCGTGTTCCTGGTCTACAACGACTTCATCAACACGATGACGCAGAAGGCGCGCACTGATCAGTTGCTGCCGCTGCCGGAATCGGAGTCGCTGGAAACCAGTCACGACTGGGACTACCTGTACGAACCCGATGCCCCGACCGTGCTGGACCAGGTGATGGTCCGTTACGTCGAGTCGCTGGTTTACCAGGCAGTGCTCGAGAACCTCGCTTCCGAACACGCGGCGCGAATGGTCGCCATGAAGTCGGCCAGCGACAACGCCACCAAGCTGATCGGTACGCTGCAGCTCGTCTACAACAAGGCCCGACAGGCCGCGATCACGCAAGAGATCTCGGAAATCGTCGGCGGCGCGGCCGCGGTCTAAAGAATTCGAATCCAGGAGAGTTTCATGAAAGGTCAAGTCGTTCAGATCATCGGCGCCGTCGTCGACGTCGAGTTCCCGCGCGAACACGTGCCGCGCGTGTATGACGCGCTCAAGGTCGAAAACACCGAGATCACGCTGGAAGTCCAGCAGCAGCTCGGTGATGGCGTCGTGCGCACGATTGCGCTCGGTTCCACCGACGGCCTGAAGCGCGGTCTCATCGCTGCCAACACCGGCAAGGGCATCTCGGTGCCAGTCGGTACCGGCACACTCGGTCGCATCATGGACGTGCTCGGTCGCCCGATCGACGAAGCCGGCCCGGTCAAGGCTACGGACCATTGGGAAATCCACCGTTCGGCTCCGACCTATGAAGAACAGGCCGCTGCCACCGAACTGCTGGAAACCGGCATCAAGGTCATCGACCTCATTGCCCCGTTCGCCAAGGGCGGCAAAGTCGGCCTGTTCGGCGGCGCCGGCGTGGGCAAGACGGTCAACATGATGGAGCTGATCAACAACATCGCGACCGAGCATTCGGGTCTGTCGGTGTTCGCCGGCGTGGGTGAACGTACCCGCGAAGGCAACGATTTCTATCACGAGATGCAGGAATCCGGCGTCGTCAACGTGAAGGAACCGGAGAAGTCGAAGGTGGCCATGGTCTACGGCCAGATGAACGAGCCACCCGGCAACCGTCTGCGCGTGGCGCTGACCGGTCTGACGATGGCCGAGTACTTCCGTGACGAAGGTCGCGACGTGCTGCTGTTCATCGACAACATCTACCGCTACACGCTGGCCGGTACCGAAGTGTCGGCGCTGCTCGGCCGCATGCCGTCCGCCGTGGGTTACCAGCCGACGCTGGCCGAGGAAATGGGCGTTCTGCAAGAACGCATCACCTCGACCAAGACCGGTTCGATCACGTCGATCCAGGCCGTCTACGTGCCTGCCGACGACCTGACCGACCCGTCGCCGGCCACCACGTTCGCGCATCTTGACGCGACCGTCGTGTTGAGCCGAAACATCGCCGCACTGGGTATCTACCCGGCCGTCGATCCGCTCGACTCGACCTCGCGCCAGCTGGACCCGAACGTGATCGGCAACGAACACTACGACACCGCGCGCAAGGTGCAGTCGACCCTGCAGCGCTACAAGGAACTGAAGGACATCATCGCGATTCTCGGCATGGACGAGTTGAGCGAAGACGACAAGGCTTCCGTGTCGCGCGCGCGCAAGGTCGAGCGCTTCTTCTCGCAGCCGTTCACGGTTGCCGAAGTGTTCACCGGCGCGAAGGGCAAGTATGTGTCGCTCAAGGAAACGATCCGCGGCTTCAAGATGATCTGCGACGGCGAATGCGACCATATCCCGGAGCAGGCCTTCTACATGGTCGGCGGCATCGACGAAGCGTTCGAGAAAGCCAAGAAGATGGGCGTCGCTGCCTGATCTCCCGCTGCCGGCGCAGGGTTAAACGCCTGCGCCGAGCGGCCCAAGAAGGAATCCGAACATGTCGACCATCCGTTGTGACATCGTCAGCGCCGAAAGCGAAATCTTCCAGGGCACCGTGAAGATGGTCGTGGCATCCGGCGAAATGGGCGAACTCGGCATCGCGCCGCGTCACGCCCCGCTGATCACCCGACTGAAGCCGGGCCAGGTGCGCGTTACGCTGGAAAACGGTGACGAGCAGTCGTTCTACGTCTCCGGCGGCATCCTCGAGGTGCAGCCGCAGGTCGTGACCGTACTCGCCGATACCGCGATCCGCGCGAAGGACCTCGACGAAGCCGCGGCCGGCAAGGCCAAGGAAGACGCCGAGAAGATCATCGCGAACCGCACCGACGTCATGGAAATCGCCGAAGCCCAGGCCCAGTTGGCCCAAGCCGCGGCACAGCTCGCAGCGCTCGAGCAATTGCGCAAGACGCTGAAGCACTGATCCATTGGGTTTGTGCAAAGAAAAACCGCGCTCAAGCGCGGTTTTTTGTGGGCCCGACACGTCAACGCCCAACACGCTCCACGAATTTGATCGTCCGCGCGATGACCCCATGCGGATCGGTGTCGTCGCCGAGCGTGTTGAGCATGGCGGTGTGTCCCAACTCGTCGAAGAGCACCAACTCCGATGGCACCTTCACCGCGCGCAGGCGGGCATCGAGATGCTCACTGTTCATGGCCCAGACCAGACGATCGTCGCGGCCATGGAACAGAAGCATCGGTGGTTCATCCCCATCGACGAAGGTGATGGGTTGGGTTTCTGCGTCGTTGGCCGGATCGGCAAAGACTTTACGCAGGCTGCGGGATTTTATTGGCCGGAAGTCGTAAGGGCCGGACAGGCCGACGACGCCCGCGATGTTTGTCTTGGGGTCCAGTCCATGGACCGCCAGATAACGCTTGTCGGTGGCAAGCAAGGCAGCAATGTGGGCACCGGCGGAGTGACCCGACAACACGATCCGATCCGGATTCCCGCACCATGACTCGACGTTCTGGCGAACGAACGCGACAGCTTTCGCGGCATCGTGCATGAATGTCGGAAACGGCTCCTCGGGTGCCTTGCGGTAGTCCGGAATCACGACCAACAGACCGCGAGCGGCGAATTGCTCACCGACGAAGCGGTACCACTCGCGTTTGCCGTTCATCCAGGTGCCGCCGTAGAAGAACACCAGCACCGGGGCGCTGTGGCAATTGTCCGGCGCATAGACATCGAGTCCGAGATCGCGTTCGGTGTCGTAGATGAAACTCGTCGATGCACGTTTTGGTGGATCGGCGGACAGGTTCAGGGCGCCGAAATACATCGTGCGGCAGCCGCTCAATATCACCGCGGTGGCAAGTAGAAGAATGGTGCGTGTAATCGACATGAGTGAGATTGAAGCACGGATGTTGTCGTGGGGTGGCTCTAACCAAAAATGATCTGCGTTTCTGATCGCGATGCCCCATCGGATTCGCATGGTTCCATTGAACAGGAACGAAGCAATTCTTCTCCCGCTTGCGGGAGAAGATGCCGAAGGCAGATGAGGCAGGAAAACTCTGTCTTTAAACATTATTTTCTTCTCCCGTTTTACGGGAGAAGGGGTTCTTCGGCGGTATGAGCCGTTGCTATTTCAGCAAATCCGCGATACGCGCAAAGTGCGACAGGGAACGCTCGCGCTTTTCCTCCGCCTCTTTTTCCGGGTCGTCGCCTTCCTGGCGGACATCGGCTTCGGGCAGTTCACGCAGGAACCGGCTGGGCTTGAGGCGTTCCATCTCGCCGAAGCGTTTCTTCTGCAGTGAGGTGCTGATGGTCAGCGTATCCTTGGCGCGCGTGATGCCGACATAGAACAGGCGACGTTCTTCGTCCAGCCGGCCTTCTTCGATCGCGCCGTGATGCGGCAGCGTGCCATCTTCGACACCGACCAGCCAGACGTGGCGGAACTCAAGGCCTTTCGCGGCATGCAGCGTCGACAGTCGCACCGCGTTGCCGGGATCGTCGCGATCGGAGAAATTGATCAGCGCCAATTGGTTCGTCAGGGTCGACAAGCCGTCTTTGCCCTTGTCGGCCTCACGCAGGAACCGCACCAGTTCCTGCAGGTTTTCGTCGCGCCGCGCGCGGGCCTCGGGGTCTTTCAGGCCGGCCATCAGGTGCTGGGCATAACCGGATTCCTGCAGCACCAGCGCCGTGAGGTCGCCGGCGCCCATCCGCGAGCCCGCTTCGCGCCAGTGCCGGAACAACTGCGCGAACTCGGCAACTTGTGAGCCGGGACGCGCCGCCAGTTGTTTTTGAACTTCGACACTCTCGGCGGCCTTCAGCATGCTGAGGTTCTTGCTGCCGGCAAGCGTGGCGAGTTTCTCCAGTGTGATCGTGCCGATTTCGCGCTTCGGAACCTGCACGGCGCGCAGGAATGCTGCGTCGTCGTCCGGGTTGGCGATCAATCGCAGGTAGGCGAGCACGTCGCGAATCTCGGCGCGGTCAAAAAAAGCCTGACCGCCCGACAGGTGATACGGGACCCGGGCCAGCCGAAGTGCCTGTTCAAGCGCACGCGCCTGGTGGTTGCCGCGATACAGGATCGAAAAATCGGACCAGGGTGCCTTCTGTTGATCGCGCCGGAACACGATCTCGGCCGCGATCCGCTCCGCTTCATGGGTGTCGTCTCGGCAATTCAGGATCCGGATCGGCTCGCCGTCCCCGTGGGCACTCCACAGGCGCTTTTCGAACAGATGCGGGTTGTTGCCGATGACTGCATTGGCGCAGCGCAAAATGCGCCCGGAGCAACGATAGTTCTGCTCCAGTTTGATCACCTTGAGGTTCGGAAAATCCACCGTGAGCGTGTTGAGGTTTTCGGGATTGGCGCCGCGCCAGGCATAGATGCTCTGATCGTCATCCCCGACGGCGGTGAACCCACCGCGTGGACCGACCAGTTCTTTCAGCAATCGATACTGGGTGCGATTGGTGTCCTGATACTCGTCAACGAGCAGGTAACTGAGCCGTTCCCGCCAGCGCAGCCGCAGTTCCTCGTTCTCGCGCAACAGTCGGTCGGGGATGGCGATGAGGTCATCGAAGTCCACCGCGTTGAACGTATGCAGACGCTTCTGGTACGCCTGATACAACTCGGCGGCCTGCAATTCGCGCGGGCTGCGCGCTGCTGCAAGCGCTTCATCAGGTGTCAGGCCCTCGTCCTTGGCGCGTCCGACCAGCTGCCGCATCAAGTCGTAGTAATCGTTCTTCTGGGCCTTGGGGCTCAGGTCCTTCAGGATGGCGAAGGAATCGTCGGCGTCCAGCACGGTAAACCCGCGACGCAAACCGGCCGCCGCGTGTTCGATGCTCAAGAACCGAAGGCCCAGAGCGTGGAACGTGCAGACCAGCAGCTTTTCGGCGGCGTCCTTGCTGATGAGCTTGCCGACGCGCTCGCGCATTTCACGCGCGGCCTTGTTCGTGAACGTGATTGCCGCAATGCGCTCGGCCTGATGCCCCGACCGCAACAACTCGGCGATCTTTTCCGTGATCACCCGTGTTTTGCCCGAGCCGGCGCCGGCCAGGACCAGCAAAGGCCCGCCCAGATAATGCACCGCGGCGCGTTGTTCGGGATTCAGGCTCAAAGGGGGCGCACCGGTGGCAGGGCCCGGCATTGTAGTGCTCGCCGGACGGGCTGGCGACCCATGGCGCGTGCACAAACGATCACGTTTTGGACGCCTTTTGACGACGAATGAGCGCACAATCTCCACCCATGCACCCAAACTTATTCCGCTCTTTCAGCCTGCTCTGCGCCGCAATGTTGTGCGCCGGCCCGGTTTCTGCCGAATCCGAAGCCGAGCGCACGCTCACTTACAACGGCGCGGCGATCGATCTGGAAACCGGCGTGTTCCGATATCGCGAACATCACTGGTTGCGATATCAGGGGCCGCGTCTGGTTGAGCGCCGGGTGCGTTACTTGTGCGCTGATGGTCAACCGTTCGCGGAAAAACGCGTCGACTACACGGCCAGCCGATTTGCCCCCGAATTCGAACTGAGTGATGCCCGCAGTGGTTATCGCGAAGGTTTGCGCGGTGCCGGCGCCTCGGCCGAGGTGTTTGTGCAATCGAAGCGCGGCGCCACGGCTGAAACGGCCGCACTGGCGCGAACACCGACGGTCGTGGCCGATGCAGGATTCGACGAATACTTGCTGGAAAAGTGGGAAGGACTTGCCGCCGGCGAATCCCTGCGTTTCGATTTTCTGGTGCCGTCCGAGCGAAAGGCCATCGGTTTCAAGGTGCGGGACGTCAGCGAGCCCGGGTCACCGTTCATTGTCGCCCGTCTGAGCTTGGGCAGCTGGTTGGCATTCCTCGCGCCTTCACTGGATGCCCATTACGACCGCCAGACGCGCCGTCTGGTGCGCTACGAGGGCCTGAGCAACCTGCGCGATGGTGAAGGCAAGAACTACCTCGTGCGAATTGACTTTCCAGAGGCGCCGGTGCTGGTAGCTGCGGACATTGCCGCGAAGTCGCACGCAGTGCCTTTGGTGCAGGCGTGTATGCCCGAGATGCGGGCTGGCGCGCTCTAGAATTCCTTCTCCCGCTCGCGGGAGAAGGTGGCCGAAGGCCGGATGAGGGCCAGATTGGCCTCGAGCGCAAACGGAAACCCGGGCCGTGGTCGGTCCACAACACGTTGCCTGGATGGCAGTCGCCATGCCGTCTCAGCGTGTCGGTTGCGACGTGCGTCCACGTCGATCTTGCGCCTCCGCTCGATGGTCCGGGCGATCTGGAGGCGGTTCAGTTCCGGATCGAGACGCGTAAAGAATCTTGACGCGCGGCAGCGAAATCAAGATCCAACATCGTGCCAACACTTCAGTCGATAGAGTGCAGGCAACGGACCACTCATCACGGATGCCAAAGCATGCGCCCACCGATTGATCGAGAGCAGGTGTGAGTACGACACGTTTGGACCATCTCGAACCCGTCGATTCTGCCAACGGGATGGGTGCCGGTACCAAGGCATTCGATGTGAGCGCGTCCCAAGTCATCCTGCATGTATTGATCGCAGTGGCAGCGCTGCTCTGGCTCGAATTGAACGGCGGCAATCGTCTGATCGCGGATCGTCTCTTCGCCTGGGAAGGGGGTCAATGGCTGCTGAAGGACCACTTCATCACCAGTGTCCTGGTCCATCAGGTCGGCAAGTACCTGAGCATGATGATGTGGCTGGCGACAGTCGCGAGTTGGTGGATCGTGCGCAGGAAGAAGGAACTGATCACATGGCACCGGCCACTGCTCTATCTGTGGATCGCCACTCTGGCATCCACGGTCCTCGTGTCGGCGTTGCAGTCGCTCACGGCGCTTGATTGCCCTTGGGACTTGGTCAACTACGGCGGATCGCGCCCCTATTATGGGTTGTTCGACGCCCGACCAGCCGGATTACACGATTCAGGGTGTTTCCCGTCCGGTCATGCCAGCGCTGGCTATTGCTGGGTAGCCTTGTATTTCTTTTGTGCCAGTGTTGCGCCGAGGTGGCGCCGAACAGGGTTGGTCTTCGGGCTGGCGCTCGGGGGAATCTTCGGAATTTCTCAGCAACTGCGGGGTGCGCATTTTGCCTCGCACGATGTCGCCACGCTGCTGACTTGCTGGCTGACAGCAGTGACGCTGCACTTTGCCCTGAGGCCGCGAACGGACGCCGGCCATTGAGCCGGCACAACCCAAAGCAGGATTGCCGAACCATTGGCGATCCGAAATCAGCGCGGAATGGCTGGTCGTGCTGGTGTGCCTGTACCTGGCGCTGATTTTCATCGACGCGTTCTGGCACTCGGCACTCGCGCTGAGCGAGGTTGGTACTTGGCGTTTGATGCGCGGGGAGGGCTTGCACGGATTGGACAGCGTCACATTCGCGGCTAAAGCCACAGTGGCTGGGGTGTCGCGGGATCGGGTTATCCCATCTGCGCCGCCGCACTCCGCAGGTCGTTGATGTGGATTTCCCACCAGGTGGGCTCCAGCGCGAACGGAAATGCCAGCGGGAACGCGGGATCATCGATTCGTTCGGCGATCCAGCCGGCGTGATGGATCTGGCGCATCAGCTTCAGTGATTCGATCAGCTGCAGCTCACGGCGATCGAACGGTCGGAACGTCTCGTACCCTTTCAGCAAGGCCTCGCGCTGAACCGCTGTGCCGGTCATCAGCATCCATAGATCCTGCACGGCAGGGCCGGTGCGGCAGTCGTCGAGGTCAACAAAATGGGGGCCGTGGTCGGTCCACAACACATTGCCCGGATGGCAGTCGCCGTGGAGCCTCAAGGTGTCCGGCGCCACACGTGCCCACAGATCCTCGATCGCTCCGGCAATCACGTCCAGACTGTCTTCATAGTGTTCAACCAGATGCGCCGGCACCAGCCCCGATCGGATGGCAGCATCGGCCGGGCCGTCGAGCATGTGGTCGAGGTCGAGTGCGACGCGGTGCTTGAACGGACGCTCGGCGCCGACCAGGTGAATTCGCGCCAGAAGGCGCCCCATCCATTCGGCGACATCCAGGCCTTCGAGTTCGGGCGCGCGTCCACCGCGGCGCTCATACAACGCCAGGCGATAACCTTCATATTCATGGAGGCTGTGGCCCCCGACGACGATCGGTGCGACCACCGGCAATTCGGCCGCAACCAGTTCTGCGGCAAATTCGTGCGGTTTCGAGCAATTGGGTCACTACCGTGCGTGCGTCGAGGTCACTGGGACCCCGCTCGTCCGGGCCGCGACCCTTGGCGTGGTTACACCCCAGGCAGGCCAGCGCCAGATTGCGGGCGTCGTTGGGATCGTCCCCGACCCGCGTGCACAGCGGATTGGCCGCCCGTTTGCCGAACCAGGCTTGCGGGACCACATGCTCGAGACTGCCATTACTCAGCGGCTCGCCGTCGGCCCGGAAGACCAGACGGCGGCGGCAATGCAGGCAGCGGGTGTGCCAGACCGGCGGCTCCTGATCCAGCAGGGTGGCCTCCGCGTCAGTGCGCAGTGCAAGCAGGTACAGGCGTTTCAGGGCAGGGCGCATTACCCATGCTTGCCGCCAGTCGCCCGGATTGCAAGCGACATATACCTTCCAGACATGTCGCAATGAGGCCGAATCCTTTCCGGTCGTTCGCCGGGGCCGCCTATCGTGGCCCCATGAGCACTTTGACCGCACAGGAAGGCATCAAGACCCGCAGCCGCTATTTACGCGGCACGCTGGGCGAATCGCTGGCCGACGGCGCCACAGGCGCGGTGGCGGGTGACGATGTGTTCGTCATCAAATTCCACGGCAGTTATATCCAGGACGACCGCGACCGGCGCGAGGCCCGGCGGGCGGCGAAGCTGGAACCGGACTGGACGTTCATGATCCGGACGCGGACGCCGGGTGGCGTGCTGACGCCAAGCCAATGGCTGGGTCTCAGTGCGATCGCGCGGGAGTACGGTGACGAAGGGCTGCGGCTGACCACCCGTCAGGCGATCCAGTTCCACGGCGTGATCAAACGCGAACTCAAGGCCACCATGGCTGCGATCAACGCCCAACTCATCGACACCATTGCCGCGTGCGGCGACGTCAATCGCAACGTGTTGTGCTCGCCGAATCCGGTGGAATCGCGCGCTCATGCCGAGGTGTACGAGTGGGCGCGCCGCATCTCCGAGCATCTGCTGCCCAACACCCGCGCCTACCACGAGCTCTGGCTGGACGGCGAAAAGCAGGCGCTGGAAGGGGTGGTGGAGCCCATCTACGGGCCGACCTATCTGCCGCGAAAGTTCAAGACTGCCGTCGTCATTCCGCCGCAGAATGACGTCGACATCTTTGCGCATGATCTCGGCTACATCGCGATCATCGAAGACGGCCGTCTGCTCGGTTTCAACGTCACTGCGGGCGGCGGCCTCGGCACCAGCCACGGTAACCTGAAAACCTATCCGCGCCTGGCTGACCTGCTGGGTTTCATCACGCCGGAACAGACGCTCGCGTTTGCCGAAGCCGTGCTCACGACGCAGCGTGATTTTGGCGACCGCACCAGTCGTGACAACTCCAAACTCAAGTACACCATCATCGACCGCGGAGTGGACTGGTTCAAAGCCGAAGTCGAGCGTCGGCTGGGCTTCGAACTGGCACCGGCGCGACCATTCGTGTTTACCGGTCAGGGCGACCGCTTCGGTTGGCATGAAGGTGCTGATGGCCGATGGCACCTGAACTTGCGGATCCCGGCTGGCCGAATCCGCGACACCGTCGATCGCCCGTGGCTGAGTGGCCTTGAAGCCATCGCCCGTGTGCATCAGGGTGATTTCCGCTTGTCGCCGAACCAGAATCTGGTGGTGGCGGGTGTGCCGGCGGCGCACCGGGACGAGATCGAAGCGCTGGTGCGTCAGTACGCGCTGGACTTGTACACCTCACAGACCCCCTTGCAGCGAGACGCGCTGGCGTGTGTGGCATTCCCCACTTGCCCGCTGGCCATGGCCGAAGCGGAGCGCTACCTGCCTGATCTGTTGGGCAAGGTGTCGGCTGTGCAGGCGAACCATGGCCTGTTGAACGACCCGCTGGTGTTGCGCATCACTGGTTGCCCGAATGGCTGCGCAAGGCCCTATCTCGCCGAAGTGGCGCTGATCGGCAAGGCACTCGGCCGTTACAACCTGCTGCTCGGCGGTTCGGTGCAGGGTGATCGGCTGGCCGTGCTGTATCGCGAGAACATTGATGAGCCGGAATTCCTCGGCGTGCTGGAAAATCTGCTGGGGCGTTATGCGGCCGAGCGTGATGTCGGTGAGCGCTTCGGTGACTTCCTGCATCGGCGTGGCGTGCTCGATGGATTACACGGTGTCCACCGTGAACGAGGTGCGGCATGAGTCTGCTCGATGTCGAACTGCTGGCGAATGATCCGGCTGCGCTGGCCGAGTTCAATCGCGAGCTCGCCATCAAGCGTGCCGAAGAACGGGTGGAGTTTGCGCTCGAGCACTTGCCGGGTGTCCATGCCCTGTCGTCGAGTTTTGGCGCGCAGGCGGCTGTGTCGTTGAGCCTGGTGACCAAGCAGGCTCCCTCCATTCCCGTGCTGGTCGTTGATACCGGGTATCTGTTTCCGGAAACCTACCAATTCATCGATACCCTGCAGTCGCGACTCAACCTCAATCTCCACGTGCTGCAGAGCCCGCAATCGACGGCCTGGTTCGAGGCGCGCTGGGGCAAGTTGTGGGAGCAGGGCGTCGAGGGCATCTCCCGGTACAACCAACTGCGCAAGGTCGAGCCGATGAAGGCGGCCTTGGCGAGCATGGGTGTGAGCACCTGGTTCGCCGGATTACGCCGGCTGCAGTCGGAGTCACGGAGCCAGCTCGATGTGCTGACCGTGCAGGATGGTCGATTCAAGGTGCACCCCATTGTCGACTGGACCGATCGTGATGTCTGGCGATATCTGAATCAGCATGGCCTGCCGTATCACCCCTTGTGGCATCAGGGTTACGTATCGATCGGCGACACCCACACCACGCGCCCACTGATGGCCGACATGCGCGAGGAAGACACGCGCTTCTTTGGCCTGAAACGCGAGTGCGGTCTGCACGAAGCCAGCGAGGAACTGCAATGAAGCTCCCGATCACGCCACGACCGTATCGCTGCGACCGAATGTGTCGCTGTTGACGCTCACCTAATTCGTCTTTTGCGGCGTCTGCGCTTTTTCTGAATCCTCGAACTTCCCCTGTCGGAGCCCCGAACCATGTCCGTGTCCCAAGCTGTCCTGAAGCACGCTGCACTCGAAGAAAGCCCGCTGGCCGCGGCCCCTGAACTCAACGTCCCTTACGGCGGTGTGCTGCGCGAACTGCTGGTCGGCGCGGATGAAGCGGCGCAACTGAAGTCGCGCCTCGGTGGCCTGCCCAGCCTCGATCTGACCGATCGTCAGCTGTGTGACCTCGAGTTGCTGTTGAATGGCTCCTTCTCGCCACTCAAAGGGTTTCTCAACGAAGCCGACTACCAGTCGGTCGTCCAGGACCTCCGACTCGCTGACGGCACCTTGTGGCCGCTGCCGGTGACGCTTGATGTGTCGGAAGCCTTGGCCGAGCAGGTTCAGGTGGGTGGCGAGTTGGTGCTTCGTGATGCCGAAGGCACACCGCTTGCCGTGTTGGCGATCGACAGTGTGTATCGCCCCGACCTCGATCGTGAGGCAGAGTTGGTATTCGGAACGCAGGATCAACTGCATCCGGCTGTTGCCGATCTGAAGAAGCGCACGCAGCCGGTGTACCTCGGCGGCACGCTGAAGGGTTTGGCGCTGCCTCGTCATTTCGATTTTGAGTCGTTGCGTCAAACGCCGGCGCAAGTACGCGCGGATCTGTCGGCGCGTGGCTGGGATCAATTCGTCGCCTTCCAGACGCGCAACCCGATCCATCGGGCGCATCAGGAACTGACGGTCCGTGCCGCCGCAAAGGCCGGCGGCAAGGTCTTGTTGCAACCGGTAGTGGGCCGAACCAAACCGGGTGACGTCGATCACTACACGCGTGTGCGCTGCTACCAGGCGATCCTCAAGCACTATCCGAAGGGCACCGTGCAGCTGTCGCTGCTGCCGCTGGCCATGCGCATGGGCGGCCCGCGCGAGGCCGTGTTGCACGCCATCATCCGCAAGAACTACGGCGCCAGCCATTTCATCGTGGGTCGTGACCATGCCGGCCCAGGCAACGATTCCAGCGGCAAGCCGTTCTACGAGCCTTATGCCGCGCAAGAGTTGCTGGTTCGCCATCAGCAAGAGCTGGGTATCAAGGTGCTGCCGTTCCCGGCACTGGTTTATGCCAGCAATCGCCAGACCTACGTCGCGCAGAACGAGATCAAGCCCGATGACGTGATCGAAGACATCTCCGGCACCGAACTGCGTCGTCGTCTGGTGCAAGGCGAGGGCATCCCGGAATGGTTCACGTATCCGGAAGTGGCCGACGTGTTGCGTTCCCGATATCCGTCGAAGGGGGCACGCGGTGGCGTGGTGTTCTTCACCGGCTTGTCCGGGGCAGGCAAGTCGACGATCGCGAATGCCTTGATTGCCCGACTGTCGGAGCAGACATCGCGTGCGGTGACGTTGCTGGACGGCGACCTCGTGCGCAAACACCTGTCGAAGGGACTCGGGTTCAGTCGTGAAGATCGTTCGGCGAACGTGCAGAGAATCGGATTTGTCGCGTCCGAAGTGGCACGACACGGCGGACTCGCGGTGTGTGCGCCCATTGCGCCGTATGCCGACGACCGGAAGTTCGCGCGTGATCTGGCCACGGCCGCCGGTGCCGCGTTCATCGAGGTATTCGTGGCGACCAGCCTGTCGACGTGCGAAGCCCGCGACCGCAAGGGTCTGTATGCCCAGGCGCGTGCCGGAAAGCTCAAGCAGTTCACCGGCATTGACGACCCGTATGAAGCACCGGTGGCACCGGAGCTGCAGTTCGACACCGAAGGCCGTGACCCGGGTGAGCTGGCGGACTCGATCATTGGCAGTTTGCGCAGCGCCGGCGTGATTTGACTTAGCACCATTTTGCTTCGCTGCGCGAAGCACAAGAGCCAAGTGTTTACCTAAACGCCTCCCAACCCTCCCCGAACATCGGGGAGGGCCGATCCGGGGCAGTCTGAAACTCCGCCGCATCGCGGCTAAAGCCGCGTGGCCTCAACCGGTCGATGCAACACAACGCATCGATCGGCTGAGACCACCGCTCCTTGTGCTTCGCTTTGCGAAGCACAAAGGGCGAAGTGTTTGCCTAATCCCCTCCCAACCCTCCCCGAACATCGGGGAGGGCCGATCCGGGGCAGTCTGAAACTCCGCCGCATCGCGGCTAAAGCCGCTCCCACAGGTTCTGGCTTTTCGCGAGTGCGCGACAAACTTTCCACTGTGGGAGCGGCTTTAGCCGCGATGCGGGCATACCCTCCGCACCCTCGAAGTCCCTGCCTGTCCCAAGCTAAACTAGCGGGATCAGGAAGCGACACCATGACCACCACCGAAACCCTGCCGCTGTTTCCGTTGAACACCGTGCTGTATCCGGGCTCGATGTTGTCGCTGCGGATTTTCGAGGCGCGTTATCTGGATCTGGTTCGACGATGCGCGCGCGACAACTCTGTGTTCGGCATCGTGTTGATTGCCGCCGGGCCGGAAGCGGGTGGGCCGGCGATGCCGCTTCCGATCGGCACCACGGCAAGAATTGTCGACTTCAGCACCTTGCCGGATGGGTTGTTGGGCATCACCGTGGTGGGTGAATATCGATTCACCACGGAACGTGCCTGGGTTGAGCCGAGTGGGTTGCGGCAGGCCGAAGTGAATTGGTTGCCGGCCGATCCATCCCTTGAGCTGCCTGCCGAATTCGGACTGTTCGAACTCTTGCTGCGCCGACTCGCCGACGAGGGCGATGACTTGTTGCGTGAGGCCGCCAAGATCGATTTCGACGAAGCGGCTTGGGTGGCATGGCGGTTGGCCGAGCGGTTGCCGCTGACGTCGACCGAGCGTTACCAGTTGCTCGAACTGGATGACGTCACGGCACGCTTGCGCCAGTTGTCGGAGTGGTTGCCGCGCTTTCAGTCCGATTGACCGGCACGCGGCAAGCGCACTTCATCCACCAGATAAAGCGGGCGCATCTTGCTTTCTTCGAACAAGCGGCCGAGGTATTCGCCGATCAGGCCCAGCGCAATCAACTGCACGCCGCCCAGGAACAACATCACCACCATCAGGCTTGGATAACCGCGAACGGATTCGCCGTAGGCCAGTGTCTTGAACACGATCCACGCGCCAAACAGGAACGCGATGCCGGCGGTGCCGGCGCCGATGTAGGTGGCCAGCCTGAGCGGCGCAGTCGAAAACGACGTGATGCCTTCCAGTGCAAAATTCCACAGCTTCCAGTAATTGAACTTGCTGGTGCCGGCGACTCGCGGCGCGCGCTCGTAGGGCACGCCGATCGAGCGAAAGCCGACCCAGCCAAACAGGCCTTTCATGAAGCGATTGCGCTCGCGGAGTTGGCGCAAGGCCATCACCGCGCGTCGTGACAACAGACGGAAATCGCCGGTGTCGCGGGGAATCGGGGTGCGGCTCATCCGATCGATGACACGATAGAAGCCGGCGGCGGTAACTTTCTTGAGCGCGGTTTCGCCGGCACGTGAGCTACGCACGCCGTAAACGTTGTCGTAACCCTGTTCGAAATACTTCCAGAACTCGCGGACGACTTCGGGCGGATCCTGCAGGTCGGCATCAAGAAGCACGACCGCGTCGGCGTCGGCAACATCCAATCCGGCGCTCATCGCGATCTCTTTGCCAAAATTTCGTGCCAGGCGCAGATACCCGATTCGGTCATCCTGGGCTGCCAACCGGGCCAACTGTTCACCGCTGCCATCGCTGCTGCCATCGTCGACCAGCAGCAGTCGCAATTCAGCCGGAACGTCTGCAAGTGCCGCCAGCACTCGCGGAACGAGCATCGGCAGCGCTTCCGCTTCGTTGAATACGGGGATCAAAATGCACAGGCTGGGGCGGGTTGATTCAGTCATTTTCGCGGCAGTGTGTGATGCGGTGCACCAATGTGGCGGATTCAAACATCCGTTGCAATCAATCGGACGCACTGCCTATGATACCCGTGCGCTGAGCCCGGATTGTTCATGGGGCTGGTCGAGTGGGAAGCCATGGGAGTGGCGCGACGCAGGGAAGGACAGAGTTTCATTTCTGTCCGGATCCGGTGGCGCGCCGATCACTGTCGCCAAAACCCGACCGCAAGCGCACTGGTGACTGGCGTCATCTCGGCACGATTTGATCCAGCGACCGGCGTTGTGCCGTTCCCCACCGACCTGCTGCTGTCTGGTACCCGCGACCTGACCATCAACATCCCGGTTGCGAACCCGAACAACTTCGGCGATCGGCCGGTGGCGTCTATCAACGCACTGGACGGTTGGTCGACGGTGGCCCCTGGCCGCTTCCAGACCACGGCTCCGGCACGCGACAACTCGCTGGTTGCCGGCAGCACCATCCGCATGTTCCAGGTCACGATCAATCCGGCCACCCGCGCCGTGACAGGCGTGACAGCGCGAACTGGCCGGCACGGAATTCGCCGTCGTCCAGGCGCCTCGAGCGACCCGACGGCAATACGGTTGGTGTGGCCACTCGTCCCGCTGCAGCAGCTCAGCTCGCTACATGGTCGTCGTCACCGACGACGTCAAGGACGCCGCCGGCAACGATGCAACACCTCGGACCAGACCTACTTTCTGACCCAGCGCACCTGGCCGCTGATCACCCCGGTCACGCAGACCGGCCAGCCGACCTGCCCGACCACCGCCACCTCGACCGAGCCGCTGCTGCCGGTCGCCAGCGCCTGCTCGCTGGAACCGCTGCGTCTGATCACGAACTCGCATGAAGCGGCCGCGCCTCGGCAGGGCATCCCGCGCGGCGAAATCGTGCTGACCTGGACCGCGACCACGCAGAGCATCACGCTGGTGCTGAGCGCCATGCGTTCGATCACGGTTGCCAGGCGGCCACCTTGGTGCCGAGCGGCTTGACGATTGCTGCCGCCGGCCTGCCGCCGATCGCCGACATCATTGTCGGTGTGATGCCGGTGCGTTACTTCCTGACGGCCCCGACCGCGCAGAACCCGACCGGTCCGCTGACCGGCGTTCTGGCGCGCCGCCCCGGTGCCTATGTGCCGCCGTTCAACGCCGCCGGGCTTGATGCAACGTCGACGAACGTCACGTTTGCCAACCCGTTCCCGGTCGCGACAGTCGACGCAGGTGATCCGGTGCTGGCGACGGTGCCGAATGCCGCTTCCGGACGCACCAAGCCAGCCGCCGGCTGGCCGGTGGTGATCTTCCAGCACGGCATCACCCGCAACCGCTCCGATGCGTTGGCGATTTCGGGCACGATGGCAGCGCAGGGTTTCGCCGTAATCGCGATCGACCAGCCGCTGCACGGCATCCGCGCGATCGACCCGGGCATCAGCGGCTTCTACATCGAGAACACGCCGTTTGGCGCCGATCGCCTCGGAGCGTACGTTCGATCTCGACGTGAGCAACAACACGACCGGAGCCCTGGTTCCGGACGGCATCGTCGACAGCTCGGGTACGTACTTCATCAACCTGTCCAGCCTGCTCAGCTCGCGTGACAACCTGCGCCAGTCGGTGTCCGACCTGTTCACGCTCGCCAAGACGATCCCGACGATGTCAGTCGACGGCGATGCGACACCGGATTTCGACGGTTCACGCGTCTTCTTCGTCGGTCAGTCGCTCGGGTCGATCGTCGGCCTGAACTTCGTCACCCTTGAACCGACCGTGTCCACATCGGTCCTCTCTGTTCCGGGTGGCGGCATCGCTCAGTTGTTGAATGGTTCGCCGACCTTCGGTCCGCGCATCCGCGCCGGCCTGGCCGCTCAAGGCGTGAATGCCGGCACGGCAGCGTTCGACCAGTTCATGGGTGCAGCCCAGCAGGCGGTGGATTCGGGTGACCCGATCAACTTCGCCTTTGCCGCTGCCGGTGAACGGATCCTGCTGCACGAAGTGGTTGGTGGCGGCGCGGTCGGTCGGATCAGGTGATCCCGAACTTGGCCGCCGGTGCCCCGTTGTCGGGTACCGAGCCGCTGATCCGCGCGCTCAACCTGAGCACGCTGACGGCCACTTCGCAGGCTGCGGCCATTCGCGGTGCCGTGCGCTTCACCGCCGGTGACCACGGTTCGCTGTTGAGCCCGGCCGCTTCGTTGGCCGCGACCACCGAAATGCAGACCCAGATGGCGAGCATGATCGTGAGCAACGGTCAGGCGGTGCAGGTGACCAACACCGCCGTCATCCGCACGCAATAAGACGAAGACACGGAGACAGAACATGAAAGCAAACAAGACTACCCCGCGTGCTCGTCGTCGCACTGCTTGGCCGCGCGTTCTATTGGCGCTCGCCAGCGGCGCTTCGCCCAGGCCCAGGCCATCGAATTCGCCTTGGCGACGACTGGAACGGCAGCGTCGAGACGCACGCTCTCCTACGGCGCATCGATGCGCGTGCAGGAACGTGACGATGAATTGATCGGCCTGGCCAACATCAACCCGCTGGTCGCGACCCGTCCGCTCGGCGAACAGATCAATGCACCCGGTCGTTTCTCGGTGAACGGCGACGACGGCAACCTCAATTACGACGACGGCGATCTGTTCTCGAACGCGTTCAAGATGACCAGCGAGTTCAGTCTGAACTACAAGGAAAACTGGGGTGCATTTGCGCGCGCCAGTTATTTCTACGACTGGGAAAATGCCGATCGTGGGAACTCGGCCAAGTTCGCCAAGCAGAAGGTCGGCACGGCCTGCCCCTGCTCGACGCCTTCGTGTTCTGGAACTACGACCTGGGTGGAAAGGAAGGCAGCGTTCGCCTGGGTCGCCAGGTGGTGAGCTGGGGTGAGAGCACGTTCATCCAGAACGGCATCAACGTCATCAACCCGGTCGACGTGTCCAAGCTGCGCGTCGCCGGCGCCGAACTGAAGGAAGCGTTCCTGCCGGTCGACATGATCCAGGGTTCCTACGCCATCAACGAGAATCTGTCGATCGAAGCGCTCTACCTGCTCGAGTTCGAGCAGACCGAGCCGGATCCGGCCGGGACCTACTTCAGCACCAATGACTTCGCGACCCTCGGCGCCGACTTCGTGATGCTCGGCTTCGGCCGAGCCGACGAGCCGTCGAATTTCGCGAACTGCGGCAATGCGGCCTCGTGCCGACCAGCAATGCACTGGAGTTCGCAACTGCATCCAGGCGATTCCCGCCTGCCAGGACGATTATGCCAGCGATGACGGCCAGTACGGTTTGGCGTTGCGTTACTTCTCGCCAGTTGGCGATACGGAGTTCGGTTTCTTCTTCCTGAATTACCACAGCCGTTTGCCGCTGTTGTCCGGTTACGCGGTGACCAGCACGTCGCCGAACTCCGGCCGCTACATCGTCGAATATCCGGAAGACATCCAGCTGTACGGCATGAGGTTCAATACCACGCTCGGCGAAACCGGCATCGCGTTGCAGGGCGAGTTGTCCTATCGCGACAACATGCCGCTGCAGTTCGATGACGTCGAGTTGCTGTTCTCGGCGCTGACGCCGCTCAACAGTTCATTCCGGCGCCAGGCAACCGCTTCATCAGCCAGCTCGGTCAGGTTCGGTCCGGGCGACTATGTGCGTGGCTGGGAACGTCATGAAGTGAGCCAGTTGCAGTTCACGATGACCAAGGCGTTCGGCCCCGGTAACTGGCTGGGCGCACAGCAGATCGCGACGGTCGCTGAATTCGGCGGTACCGAAGTGTGGGATCTGCCGTCGCCGGACTTGTTGCGCTATCAGGGTGACGGCACCGATACCGGTTGTGGTGGCGATCTGCTGCACGGCGGCGCGCTGGTCAATCCCGATCTCGCAGACCGACGGCTTCCCGACCGCGTTCTCGTGGGGTTATCGCCTGGCGGCCCGTGCTGACTACCAGAACGTGTTCGGTACGCCGTTCAAGATGTCGCCGCGCGCTGCCTTCAACCACGACGTCAACGGCATCACTCCCGGGCCGGGCGGCAACTTCCTGGAAGGTCGCAAGTCGCTGACCGTGGGCGTCGAAACGACCTATTTGAACCAGTGGGCGGCAGACATCAGCTACACCGGGTTCCGCGGCGCCGGTCATCTGAACCTGATCCATGACCGCGATTTCGTTTCGTTCACGGTGAAGTATTCGTTCTGACGGAGGGAGATCCATGCGACAGATCCGAAACGGATTCTGGCGGCGGCCAGGCCTCGCCATGGCCAGCGCAGCACAGGCGGCCGTCACCGCCGATCAGGCGGCACGCCTCGGCAAGGACTTGACGCCGGTCGGTGCCGAAACTGCCGGCAACAAGGACGGCACGATTCCGGCTTGGACCGGGGGTATCACGCGCCCACCGGCGGGTTATCGTGCCGGTATGTTCCATCCTGATCCGTTCGCGGCGGACAAGCCGCTGTTTGCGATCACGCCGCAAAATGCCAAGGACTACTCGACCAAGCTCACGCCGGGTCAGTTGGCGATGTTCGCGAATACAAGACGTTCAAGATGAACGTCTATCCGACGCGCCGCTGGCGTCGTTCTCGCAGGAGGTCTACAACGCCACCCAGAGAACGCCACCTCGGCCAAGCTGGTCGCGAACGGCGAAGGTGTGCAGGGCGCGTCGCTCGGCTTCCCCTTCCCGATTCCGCAGAACGGCTTCGAGCCGATCTGGAACCACAAGCTGAAGTACAAGAGCACTCGGCGGCAAGCGTTACGCCAATCAGGTGGCCCCGACCGCGACCGGCGCGTACACGCCGATCCGCATCGAGGAAGAGTTCCTCGGCCTGTACTACCGCAAGGGTGCAACGACCGAGAACATCAACAACATCCTGCTCTACTTCTTCCAGGAAGTGGTGTCGCCGGCGCGTCTCGCGGGCAACGTGCTGCTCGTGCATGAAACCCTGAACGCCAGCGCCCAGCCCCGCCAAGCATGGATCTACAACCCGGGACAGCGTCGCGTCCGCCGCGCCCCGAACGTGGCCTACGACAATCCCGGTACCGCGTCCGACGGCCTGCGCACGAACGACATGACCGACATGTTCAACGGCGCCATGGACCGTTTCGAGTGGAAGCTGGTGGGCAAGAAGGAAATCTTCGTGCCCTACAACTCGTACAAGGCGCACAGCAACACGGTGAAGGTGAAAGACCTGGTGCGCCCCGGCCACCTGAATCCGGATTTGCTGCGCTATGAACTGCATCGCGTGTGGGTGGTCGATGCGACGCTGAAGAAGGGCATGCGCCACATCAACAGCCGCCGCACCTATTACCTCGACGAGGACAGCTACCAGATCGTCGCGATCGACCATTACGATGGTCGTGGCGGCTTGTGGCGCTACTCGGAAGCACCATCGATCAACTACTACGAAGTGCCGACCTATTGGGCGACGATCGAGACGCACCACGACCTGCAATCGGGCCGTTACATCTCCGGCCTGATCGATAACGAGGAAAAGACCACGATCGATTTCGGCTTCCGCACAGCGCCGGAGAATTTCTCGCCGCAGTCGTTGCGTCAGCGCGGCATTCGCTGAAGGGGCCGTACGGCGCTCGCTCGGGCCGGCCGTTCCGATCATCGGGGCGGTCGGCCTTTTGTTTTAAGGGCTTGGACAGGCAGTCAAGGGTTCATCGATGAAACAGACCACATTGCGCATCGGCGGAATCGCCGCCGGTCCGCTGACGGCGCGGCCCTGCGGCTGCGATGGTTGCGACCGGCACCATGCCGCAGCGAGATGCCGGCCCGACGTCGACGACCCGCCGGCCGCCACCGCGGCGGACGGTGCCCGGCGTGGCGTCGGCGTTGATCTCTGGATATCGTCGATGCTGGCGACCGCGCCGTCGCCGTCGGCGAACGCGGCCACATCCTGGTCAGTGAAACGCGCCGCGACGGCTGGCGTCAGATCGCCGGCGTGCCGACGCGCTCCAATCTCACCGCGGTGACGGCGGTCGATGACAGGTCATCGCGGTCGGCCACGACGGCATCGTGCTGCGTTCGGACGATGGTGGCTTGACCTGGATGCGCAAGCGCGTGGTGCTGTTCGACGCGACAACCGGGACCCGCGCAACGGCGCGCCGCTGCTGGATGTGTTGTTCACCGACGCCGACAACGGCTTTGCGGTGGCGCGCTACGCCACCCTGCTGCGCACCGATGATGGTGGCGAGTCCTGGAATACGCTGAACGTCCTCGGCAGGCGGTGCCGCGCGCCACCGAGGCAGAACTTCCGAGGGCGCCGTGGCGAATGACGAGCGAGAGCTGGAATTCGATGCTTCCGATCTCGATCTCGACGAAGAGACCGATCCGCACCTCAACGCGATCGCGCGAACCGGCAACGGCAATCTGTTCATCGTGGCGGAGCGTGGTGCGGCATTCCGCTCCCGTGACGATGGCGGCAGCACCTGGGAACGCATCCAGTTGCCCTACGAAGGGTCGATGTTCGGCGTGATCGGCGGCGAGGGCGACCATGTGCTGTCCTTCGGGCTGCGCGGCAATGTCTACGAAAGCTCGATCTCGGCAGCACCTGGAACAAGCGCGAGACCGGGACCGAACTGAGCCTGATGGGCGGCGCGCTGGGGGCGGATGGTGCGGCCGTGCTGGTCGGCGGCAATGGCGTGGTGCTTGTCGCGCGGCAGCGACAACGACGCCCTGCGGACCACGCATCCCGACGGCGTGGTGCTGTCCTCGGTGCTGGTCATCGGGCCAGGCGAATACACGGTCGTCGGCGAGGCCGGCGTCAGTTTCTATCAACCATGAGCCGTGACGGAGATACGCAATGATCGGTAGCAGCAATCAAGGCGCCTTCGGCCGGGTCGCCGAACGCATTGTCTTTGCGGCAACCGCATGCTGGTGCTGGTCCTGTTCGCGCTGGTCACCGTGGTCATGCTGTTTTTCGCCGCGCAGCTGCGTGTCGATGCCGGCTTCAAGAAGCAGATTCCGCTCGAGCACGAGTTCATGAAGACCTTCATCGATTACGAGCAGGAATTCGGTGGCGCCAACCGTGTGCTGGTGGCGGTGATCGACAAGAACGGCAACATGTTCAACAAGAAGTTCATGCAGACCATGGAAATGGTCACGAACGACGTGATCTCGCTCGACGAGGTCGACGACGCCCGCGTGCGTTCGATCTTCACGCCGAACGTGCGTTTCGTCGAAGTCGTCGAGGATGGCTTCGCCGGCGGCAACGTCATCCCGTCGTCGTTCACGCCGAACAGCGAAGGCTTCGAGCCGACGCCGCAGGACTTCGAGACGATCAAGTCGAACATCGTCAAGGCCGGCGTCGTCGGCCGGCTGGTCGCGAAGGATTTCTCCGGCGCGATGGTGTGGGCGGACCTGATCCCCGAAGGCGGCGCAGCGAACACCAAGCTCGACTACCAGAAGATCGCCGACCAGTTCGAGGCGATCCGCCAGAAAGCCCGAGAACGAACCGTCACGTCCACATCATCGGATTCGCCAAGATGGTCGGCGACATCGCCGACGGCGCGCGCTCGGTGATCAACTTCTTCCTGGTCACGATCGCGTTCACCTGGTTGCTGCTGTTCCTGTATTCGATGTCCGGCAAGCTGGCTTCGCTCACCGTGCTGGCGGCGCTGATTTCAGTCGTCTGGATGCTGGGCGCATTGCGGCTGCTGGGCTACGGCATTGATCCGATGAACATGCTGACGCCGTTCCTGATCTTTGCGATCGCGGTCAGTCACGGCGAGCAGATGATCAACCGCTATCGAGGCGAGATCTTCTACGGCGGTCTCGAAGAAGGCACGATCGAAGAGCTGCGTCATCGCGAGTCGCAGGCGGTGCCGCCACTCGAAGCGGCACGGCGCTCGTTCCGCATGCTGTTGGTGCCGGGTGCGGTCGCGTTGCTCGCCGGCTGCATCGGCTTTGCGACGATCATGCTGATCCAGATCCAGATGGTCTGCGAGCTGGCGATCACGGCGACCATCGGCGTCGCCTTGACCATCCTGACCGACCTGATCCTGCTGCCGGTGCTGCTCAGCTACACCACCTTGCGCAATCTGCACAAGAAGCGCGAGTACCGTCTGCGCCAGCTGACCAAGTTCGATGCGATCTGGCGGGTGATGGCGAAGTTCAGCAAGCCGATGCCGGCCTGCGATCATCATTGATCGGCGTCACGATCTGGTTCTTCGCCGAAGCCCAGGGCGACAAGGTGATGATCGGCGATGCCAGGAAGGGTGTCGCCGAACTGCGACCTGAGGCACGCTACAACCAGGATGCGAAACTCATCACGCAGAAGTTCGCGCTCGGCGTCGACATGATCAATGTCATCGCCGAAGGTGGACCGTTCGCATGCACAGAAAGCCCGAAGGCGATGGCGCTGATCGATCGCTTCGCCTGGCACATGAGCAATGTCGAAGGCGTGCAGCAGGTGATCACGCTGCCGCAGATCGCGAAAGTGATCTACGCTGGCTACAACGAAGGCAACGTGCGCTGGCGCGTGATTCCGCGCGATTCCAACCTGCTGCGGCAGAGCCTGCAGGCGATCGAGTCGGACTCCGGCCTGATCGACAGCCCGGAATGCAAGGCCATGCCGGTGCAGATCTTCACTACCGATCACCAGGCGACGACGATCGATCGCGTCGTCAAGGCGGTCGAAGAGTTCCGTGTCGCGAACAAGAGTTATGACGTGAACTTCCGCGTCAACCGTGACAAGGCGGTCGAGGCCGCGACCGCGAAAGGTGAGGAATACCGCACCGATCAAGCGAATCTGCGCCTCGCCACCGGCAATGTCGGCGTGATGGCGGCAATCAACGACAAGGTGCGCGAGGTCGAGCACATGATGTTGTACCTGCTGTACGCGGCGGTGTTCGTGATGTGCCTGCTCAGCTTCCGCTCGCCGCTGGCAGCCTTGTGCATCACCTTGCCGCTGGTGTTGGTGACCGAACTCGGCCACACCCTGATGGTGGAGCTCGGCATCGGCATGAAGGTCAACACGCTGACCGTGGTCGCGCTGGGTGTCGGCATCGGCGTCGACTACGCGATCTACATCTACGCGCGCATGGCCGAGTCGATGCAGTCTGGCCGCACGCTGACCGAAGCATATTTCGGCGCCCTCAAGACCACCGGTATCGCGATTTTCTACACCGCGTTGACCCTGGCCGCGGGCGTGGCGACGTGGATCTGGTCCGACCTGAAGTTCCAGGCCGACATGGGCGTGATGCTGACCTTCATGTTCATCGTCAACATGATTGCCGCGATCGTGTTCCTGCCGGCCTTGTGCCGCTGGTTGCTGCGGCCGACTGAGCGCGATTGAGCGCTCGTCCCTTCGCTGCGCGCAGGACCGGCCCACTGTGCTTCGCTGCGCGGAAGGACGGGCGCGGTTGTTCCGCTTTGCGAAGCCCAGGGGCGAAGTGCTTGCCCACCCACCCCTCCCAACCCTCCCGAACATCAGGGAGGGGCTTTTTGTTTTGGGCGGTGAAGAACCTCTCTCGCAACCTATGGCAGCAGGCTTATCCAGAAACAGAAACAAGGAGGGTTGGTTCTTCTCCCGCTTGCGGAAGATGCCCAGGGCAGATGAGGGAACGCTGGCGACAATTCAGACTTCGCGCCGATCAGGCCTCATCCGCCTTCGGCCCCCTTGTCCCGGGCGCCGGGAGAAGGGGCCTGATGGGTTATCGTTCATCCAGTTCGATGCGCTCATGACCCCCGCAGATTGCGCGATTAGTCTGGTGCCAACAGCCGGAACTCGCCCATCACAAATCGCTGGCCGTTGACCTGCGCTTCGACCGGGTGGACCCCGGGGTAGTGGCGGCGGGTGCTGAGATCGGCGAGCGACAGGGACTTCGAGACACTGCGGGTCGCTCCGGGCGCGAGGTCGAAACGTCCCATCCGGAAGGCTTTGGTGGAGACTGATCCGTCGGCACGGACAAACCCCACGCGGCACTCTGCGATGACCGATACATCCGTTGCCCCGGTATTGACGACCTCATAACCAAGTTGAACACGTGCCGACCACGCCACGCGTTTCGGTGTCACGACGGGATTGCGAACATCGATCGAGGCATCCGGCGCATGTCCGACAACTGCCAGCGCTCTTGAGTGTCCGCTCTTCAACAGGGAGCGAAGAGCGTGGCGCAGCAGGGCGATACGGTTTGGCGAGGCGCCAATTGCCCAACGCTCGGCAACTTGCACCAATCGCTCCGGATGATCCTTGCCGATGTCGTTGAGGTGGTTCGCGACCGAGCGCCGAACGTATTCCGATTCGTCATCACGCAGCAATTCGAGAAGTTCCAGCGTGGGTCCCGGGTCGTGTGGAACGCCGGCAGTCTGGGCGCCCACGGAAGTCTGGGCCGCGTGCCTTCCGATACGAGTCTGCGGACATCCGCACTCGGATCGGATGCAAAAACCCGAAGACGCCGAAGAGTCTGCTCCTGATGGCGAATCAGGAACGGGCGGATGCAGAACTCGGCCGTGAACCGTTGGGTCAGCAGGTGCATGGCCGACAGCGATTCCTCCAGATGATCCAGGCCCGCACGACCAACGAATTCGGTGAACGGCAGATACAGGAACGACGAAAGCGAAGTCTTCTTTGGCCGTGGCACCGGTGCATCAACGGCACGAAGGACGACTTCGAGTGCGCTCGGATAGTGAGCCGGGAGTGCCGCTTCGAGTGCGTGTGAAATCTGCCGACCGCGACCCATCAATTCGAGCGCTTCGTAGTTGGCGAGCGCCAAGGTGAGAAACTTCGGACTGGGAAACTCCGGCCACGCGTGCGACATCATCGCCGCGATGCATCGAACTACGTCCGGACCATATTGCGACTTGAGTGTGGTGGCCATGGTCAGTGTTCCGTGTTGACGGCGAAGCACTCAACCGCCAAGGCGCTGAGTGTTTTCCCCGGTAGCGAGTGAGTCTTTTTCGCGCACGCGAACGTCAACGCAAAAGCCGCCCATGACCACTGTCCAAGCATCTGAGTGTCTCCGAAAAACCCGCGTCATTATGCGGGTTTCCGCGTGCCGAGACGAATGCCATGGATCGTTGCAAACCGAATTCCCGATGCTGCGCACGCATGTCAACCGATTCCGGATGGCTTCGTTGTTTCGCTCAAGGCCGGGCAATCGGCCCCGGATGATGCCGATAGCGGCCCATCCAATCCCCCACAGAAACCGAATCGGAGAAACCAACATGCTCAAGACTATTCTCGCCAGTGCTCTCTTGATCGTCGCGTCAACGGCTCAAGCCGGTTTTGAATACACGCGCGATACCACCGTCCGTGATGAACTCAACGGCCAGTTCCGAATGACCGCCGCCGGTGTGATCGGTGAAGAAGACGGAAGTCGCCTTGCCGAAGGTCGCTACACCAATTTCCATCCGCGCAATGAAGCGACGAACGTGCTCGATGGCACGGTCACGCGCGAAGCCTTCCGTGATGGCGACATGGTCGCCGTGAGTTACGACGGCAACCTGACCCTCACGACGGCAGCGACCGGAAACGGGAACGGAAGTGGCAACCCGCAGTCGCGCACCACCACGATCGCGTTCACCGATCTCACGATCGAGCGCGCCGAAGAAGGGGTCACGATCTCCGGAAGCGTTCTGGTCAATGGTCAGAGTGTCGATGCCGCCGCGTTGCCTCGCCCGATCAAGGCCGTGATCGTGAATGCGCTGCGCCTGTTCCGGCTGTAATCGTCGACTCCCGGTCTTCTGCGGGGGAGGCCAGACGTCAAGCTGACGAGCCAAAGCCCGGCATCCTGCCGGGCTTTGTTCTGGGTTCAATCCCGCCATGATTGCGAAGATCGAGCGAAGTGTTTGCCTGAACCTCTCCCATTCCTCCCCGAATATCGGGAAAGGCTTGCACGGTTTAGACAACGACGCATTCTCGGCTGAACCCGCCGCTCCTTTCGCGGCGCAGGAAAAGGGCGCTACGCTATGCGAACGAGTCAATCGTCTTGGGCGCCCGATGAAAACACTGCTCCGATTCTTGATGATGGGTGTCCTTGTCTGGTTCGGATACAAGATATTCGACGCGCGGAGCCGTCTCGCGCAGAGTCAGTTGGATCACGTTCCGGCTCAAGTGTCCCAACGAAAGCTGGCTTCCGACCCAAGGCCCAGGTCCGCGCCAGCCCCAGCGCCCGCAAGCCAGTTCAAGTGTGATGGTCGAATCCACTGCTCCCAGATGAAGTCTTGCGCCGAAGCAACCTGGTTCCTGAACCAGTGTCCGGGGACAAGGATGGATGGTGACCATGACGGAATACCTTGTGAGCAGCAGTGGTGCTGACCCAGGGGCCCTTCTTCCGACCCTTACCCTGTGCCTTCGTTCGAAAGCAGATCACCAGAGTGTTGGTGGTTCCTGAGACAGCACATCCTTTTCGCCGCCGATCATTCGCAGGGTGTACTGATACCCCCGATCGATTGCGCGGAAGTAACTCTTCCATTCGGTGAGATCGATGTCATCGAGTGGTGGGGTCAACAACAGGGACGAGATCTCGCGAGCCTGCAGCGCCGCAGTCCCGGAGTTCACCATGCCGGCACGAAGCAGTACTTGCCGCAAACTCGGTCGATGCGACGGACCAAACCACTCTGCTGCGAGTTGCCAGATGGGCGGCAACTCGGATTCGTCGAACTTCGATTTAAGTCGATAGTCGCTGCCGATATCCACGGCAATGATTTCGCCGCGATGCATTTCCCGCATCACGTCCACAGGCAGATTGTTGATCACGCCACCGTCGACGAAGACTTCGCCATGATGCATCAGTGGCGGCACGATACCCGGGATCGCCGTGGACGCTCGGAGCCAATACCACAGGGGACCGGTCCGATGGACTGCGGCCGCGCCCGTGGTGAGGTTCGCGCTGACACAGAAGTACGGCAACACCAGGTCCTCGATGTCGCGCGAGCCGAATGTGTCCTGCAACAGCCGGGATTGTTTGCGCCCGGATACCAGGCTGATCACGGGCAAGGTCCAGTCGGACAATGGATTGGTGTCGTAGAACGCTTGCCGGAAGACTTCGATCATTTCTTCGGTCGACCAGTCTGCAGCCAGGCCAGCACCGATCACGGCACCCATCGACGTTCCGCCGACGGCATCAATTTCGAACTCCGCTTCGCGAAGCGCCTTGATCACGCCGAGGTGCGCAAACCCACGCGCACCACCGCCGGACAGCACCAGCCCCAGGCCCTGGTGGCACAGCAAGCGGCCAATCCGGCCGACGTCGGGCTCACCGCGGACATGGTGCAGTCGTGCGTGCGGACGGGACTTCAGCCAGCGCTTGCCAGCACCCAGACGCGGTTTGGCGCTGTGCAACAGAACCAAATGTTCCGGACGTGGTGCATCCGGATGCGGTACGGGCTGCAGGACTTCGGAAAATGCCGCGGGAGTTTCGTCGGCGCGGGCGAGCAGCAGCCAAGCGTCGGCCTGTCGGCGGCATCGCTCCCGCCAAGGTCCACTTTCCTGGTCGGCCAGATACAACACAAAACGTGCCTCGCGTTCCTGTTCCTCGAACCAGTCGGGCGGACGGTCGGCATCACTGCTGGTCAGCAGGCGCACCCGGCCGAACTTTGCGAGGCGCATCAAGAGTTCCGACGCGAAGTCACGCAGCGGCACGCCGGCACACTGGGGCAGCAGTGCGATCGTCCGCGGTGCGGTGTCATAACGGCGCGCGCCGCCTTCACTGGAACGTTTGAGCGCCAGCCGTGCCAAGCCCAGCAAGGCTTGCGGAAAACGCTCGGCCAGCATGTCGAGATGGCTGCCCGGGAGTCGCAGCAGCAACGAGTCGCGCAGCGCCCGGACCGTCGCGACACGCGGTCGGGCGGTGAGCACCCCCAGTTCGCCGACACTCTCGCCGGCAAACATTTCGCCGATACTCTGAATCTCGCCATCCCGGCGCCGGAACGCACCGAGTGATCCTTGCGCAATCAGGTACACCGCATCTGCGGTCTCCCCTTCGTAGAACAGCACTTGCCCGCCGGGCAGCGACATCCAACTGCAGCCCTCGGCAAGCAGGTCACGGGCCTCGTCTGGCAAACCCTGAAACCAGGGCAGCCCATCCAGCAGCTTGCGGGCGCGAGCAAATTCTGGAGTTTGCGAGTCCATCAGTCCGCCGGAACCGTTCGCGTCTGCGCCCATTCACGCAGGCCCTCGACTTTCTCCGACATCAGCACCGACAGCGGCTTGGTGTTCGCCAGTTCGTTCAACACATGCGTCTGCGACAACATCCGTCCCTCAGCGTGCGCGGCATACAACGATGCGACGATGGCCTGTTCGATCTCGGCGCCGGAGAAACCTTTGCTGGCGTCGATCAGCGCGGTGAGTTCGAAGCCCTGCCAATCCAGGTCGCGCTTCTCGAAATGGATGCGGAAAATCTCGTCGCGCGCCGCTTCGGCGGGCAAGTCGATAAAGAAGATCTCATCGAAGCGACCCTTGCGCAGCAGTTCGGGCGGCAGTCGTGACACGTCGTTCGCCGTGGCCACGACAAACACCGGCTTTTTACGCTCGGCCATCCACGTCAGCAAACTGCCGAGCACGCGCTTGGAAACGCCGTCGTCGCTGTCGGAAGTGGCCAGGCCCTTCTCGATCTCGTCGCACCAGAGCACACACGGCGACAGCGCTTCCGCGTTGGCCAGTGATTGCCGCAGATTACGTTCCGTCTCGCCGTGGTACTTGTTGTAGAGCGCGCCAAAATCCAGCCGCACAAGTGGCACGCCAAAACTGCCGGCCACCGCTTTTGCAGCCAACGATTTGCCGCAACCCTGGACACCGAGCAGCAACATGCCCTTCGGCGGATCCAGACCCGGCGACTTGATGTCGCCCGTAAACACCGCCCGACGCAGTTCGACCCAACGTTTCATGCGGGTCAGCCCTGCGACGTCGGCGAATGCCGCCGTGTCGAATTCAAAATGCAGCAGACCATCGCGGTTCAACAACTCGAACTTCAGCTTCGCCAATTCCGGCAGGTCGCTCTTGCCGATGGCGCCATCCCGAAAAATGAGTTGCCGGCCGATCGTGCGGGCGTCGGCCAGTTTCAGACCCATCAGGTTGCGCACGATCAGCTTGAAGGCCTCGGGGTCGATGTCGACCCGGCGGCCACCATGTTCACGCGAATACAGGAAGGCCTCGTCGCGAAGCATTTTGCCGATCGCCGATTCGTCCGGAAGCGTCAGCTGGAAGCGGGTGGTGTACGGCTCGATTTCCTTGGGGATCTCGAGGTTGACGCCGATCAGCACCAGCACATGATCCTTGCAGCCTTGCCGTTCGGCCAGTTCGCGCAACATGCGCAGCGTGAACGGATACCGGAGGTAGGGCGTGAAGTCGCACAGCAGGAAAATGCCGCGTTGGGTTTGCGATTTCGCAAACTGCAGGGCGGCAGTGGCTTCCGGCGGCGTCAGCGCGTCGTCGACATCCATGTCGAGCCGGGTCAGACCATCGGTCAATGACCAGCGAAACAAGGGCCGAAACACTTGCGCGACCACATGCCGGAACGTCTCGACGACCCGCATCTCCTCGTTCGTTTCGATGGCGATGATGGGCTGGCCGGCACGAACCAGGCTCGCAAGATTCAGAACTTCAGTCATCGGGTCAATCCAGGAACAGGTCGGGCGTCAGCGGAGCGGACGGATCGACGGCGTAATCACCGAACTCGGTGACACCGTGTGCACGCAGGACATCTTCGTCGATCAGGAACTGACCCGTCTGGCTGCCTTTGGGCTTTCCGAGCACGGCGATCGCTGCATCGGCAACGATGTCGGGCGTGCGGCAGCCGGACAGATCGATCCCCGGAATCATGTTGAGCGCGGCGGTCTGGATGACGGTGCGCGGCCACAAGGCGTTGACGTTGACGCCCTGCGCCCGAAATTCTTCGGCCATGCCGAGCACGGTCAGGCTCATGCCATATTTCGCAATCGTGTAGGCCGTATGCGGTGCGAACCAGCGCGGATTGAGGTTCGGGGGCGGCGCCAAAGTCAGGATGTGGGGTTGCTCCGACTTGAGCAAGTGCGGCAGGCACTGCTGGGCACACAGGAAGGTGCCGCGCACATTGACGCCCATCATCAGGTCGAAACGTTTCATCGGCGTATCGAGCGTGCCGCGCAGCCAGATTGCGCTGGCGTTGTTGACCAGCATGTCGATGCCACCAAAACGATCGACCGCGGAAGCGACGGCCTGCGCCACCGACTCTTCCTCGCGGATGTCGCAGCGGATCGCCAGGGCTTGACCCCCGGCCGCTTCAACGGCGCGGGCTGCCTCGCCGATCGTGCCGGGCAACTTTGGATTCGGGACGTCGGATTTTGCAGCGATGACCACGTTCGCGCCTTCGCGGGCGGCACGGAGTGCAATGGCCAGGCCGATTCCGCGCGACGCGCCGGTGATGAACAGGGTTCGACCCATCAAACTTGCCATGGTTGTCCCTCAGTCGATGCCCGCTCGGGCTTGTTCCCAATTCTGCCCGTCATAGGGCCGGATGCGAAGCGCTTTGATGCGGGTCGTGGCCAGGCAGCGGGCGTTCACGTCGATGCCGTCCGGGTGCGAACGGGGCACATAGAACGACTTGACGCCGCAAGTCCGGCAGAACAAGTGCCGCGCCGTGCCTGTGCCGAAGCGGTATTCCGTGAGTTCACCTTCGCCGCTGAGCAGCCGGAAATGGCTCTTGGGCACGATCAGGTGCCACAACCCGCTCGTCTTGCAGATCGAGCAATTGCAGTCGAGGACGTCCAGAGCCTTGGGCGCCAGCACCTCGAACGTCACCGCGCCGCAGTGGCAACCACCTTGATGCCAGACGGGTTCGTCCCCATTTGGGACCGTTGAAGCGGACTCGCGAAGAGGATCAAGACTGGACATGGAAGCGCTCTGGCAGTGGTTTCTCATCAACGGATGGTATGTGCTGGCGGGCATTTGTGTCCTGATCGGTATCCTCGGCACCGTGTTGCCGGTGCTGCCCGGCATTGCGCTGGTCTACGCCGGGCTGCTGATTGCAGCGTGGTCCAACGGCTTCGAGCGCGTGAGTGGCTGGACGATGCTGGTGTTGGGCGTGCTGGTCGGTATGGCGATGCTGATCGATTTTGCGGCCAGCGCATTCGGCACACGTTTGGCCGGCGCGAGCCGTTGGGCGTTTGTCGGTGCCGCACTCGGCGCCCTCATCGGCTTGTTCTTCGGATTGCCCGGGCTGTTGCTGGGTCCGTTCATCGGTGCGGTGCTGGCCGAAGTGGCCGCGACGCAGAATGTCGGCAAGTCCTTGAAAGCCGGTGTGGGTGCAGCGCTGGGCCTGCTTGCTGGCGGGCTGGCGAAGATCGCGCTGACGTTCACGATGCTCGGGATGTTTGCGCTGGCCTGGCTGATCTGAACTCTCCGATCGGAGCTTCGCGCCAAACTTTCCCTCATCCGGCCTTCGGCCACCTTCTCCCGCTTGCGGGAGAAGGGTTGTTACTGGCTCCGGGCCTTGGCCAGTGCTTGTGCCAGTTCGATGGACTCCGGCGCCGCCAGCCCGCCGTATCGCTGATCGATCTTGGCTAGCAGTTCTCCGGCTTCGTCGAGACGCTCAGACGCCAGTGCATCACGGACTGCCTGAAGTTTCAGGGATACCTCGGCATCCAGTGCGGCAAGACATGCGGCCTGGCTGGCGGGTGGATCACGGGGTGTTTCCAGGTCTTCGAGCGCGCGGGCAAAGCCGCGCCGGTTCGGGATCCAGTGTTCGGTACGCTGCTGGATGTGCCGGAACAAGTGGGCAACACAGAACGACGCCATCGACGCGCGTGTGCGCTCTTCGTGCCGGCGATTCGGCAAGTCGTGGATACCGGTCGCATGAACAATCCGCATGGTTGACTGGAACTTCCGGAAGATGTCGCGTGGCGGCACCACCGTGCCGTTTTCGTCGAACGGATCGTTGCCAGCGATCAGCAATGCCCCGGAAAACACATCCGCATAAGCCAGCGCCAACCGTTGGGCCACACGCCCGCCTCCGGAAAACCCCGAGATATAAAGCCGTGAGGGATCCACGGGATATCGCTGCTTCACCCACTCCAGCGCGTGCAGCGCCAGGGGCATCCGGCGGTCATAGGCACTCTGGTTATTGCCCGACTCGCGCGCAGCCACCCAGATCAAACCGCGGGCGTCGAGCACCCGTCGGTAGTCGGCGGGCACCGGCCAGGACGGCGAGGGCGGTACAAACACCAGCACGCCATAACCATCCTTGGGTTGTTTCGCAGGAATGTAGACGTCGATCTTCTCGCGCGTCAGATCCAGCACGTGCGGTTTGATCGTCGTGCCCCCTTCGGCCTCGAAGCGCAGCATCCGATCGGCCGTGGTCGGCAACATCGCGCGGCGGATGAACTCGTGTTGTTCGGCGAGCGGGGAGTATTCCGACAACACTTCGCCCTTGCGTTCGCCGGTTGGCTCGGACGCCAGCACTGGCGTGGTCGCACAGAACATCATCAGCAGCAAAGTCAGTCGCATGGGCATGGCCCGAGTTTGCCCCGTACACGGTCATCTGCCGTGTGGCGGAAGCAATGGGTGCCTGTTAACGCCGCGAGCACGCATCGCTGGACATGCCCACACCGAGCGCAAGCTGGGCTTCGCTGCGCTCAGCGCGAGACTAAGCGCATGCGGGCGCCGGATGCAGCGTGCCGCAGGCCTTGCAGGTTCGTCGCTCGGTCGATTGGTAGAACGCGTTGAAGATGGCCTGGAACTGCGTTTCGACGTTGACCAGCGCGAAGCGCTCTTCATAGAGCTTGTGGTTACACGCGGCACAGAACCACATCAGCGCATCCTCTTCATGCGGGAGGCGCTTGCGTTCGATGACCAGCCCGACGGAATTGGGCATACGCTGCGGCGAATGGGGGATGTTGGGCGGGAGGTAGAACACTTCGCCAGCCCGGATCGGAATGTCGCGCGGTTGGCCGTTCTCCTGCACGCGCAGCACCATCTCGCCTTCGAGTTGATAGAAGAACTCCGGGCCTTCTTCCTGGTGGTAGTCGGTGCGCTGGTTCGGGCCGCCGACGATCATCACGATGAAGTCGCCGTTCTCGATGCACTTGTTGCCGACCGGCGGCTTGAGCAGGTGGCGGTGATCCTCGATCCACTGGTGCAGGTTGATCGGCATGGGCAACATCAGCGGGACTCCGGCAGGTGGGCGATACATTTCAGTTCGATCGCGATCGGCGTCGGCAAGGCGGTGATGCCGAGTGTGGTGCGGCAGGGCTGCGCTTCGCCGAAGTATTCCGCGTAGATGCGGTTGTACGTCTGGAAATCGCGCGCCATGTCGGTCAGGTAGACCGTGACATCGACCAGGTCGGTCCACTGTGCGCCGCTGGATTCCAGCACGGCGCGGACATTCGCGAACACCTGATGGCACTGTTTCGCGATGTCGTAGGTGACGAGTGTGCCGTCGGGACCATGGACGTTGCCGGGAATCTGGTTGGTGCCGGGTTCCCTGGGGCCAACGCCCGACAGGAACAGCAGGTTGCCGACCCGTCGGGCATGCGGATAGGCGCCCACCGGCTTGGGTGCAGCGTGTGACTGGATGATGGAGTCGTTCATGGTCACTCAGGCGTATGGCAAACGTTCGGGCAGGCGGAAGCCGTCCAGGGCATCTTCATAGTTGCGGCGCAGGAAGTCGCGCCCATCGGCATTCAGGTTCAGGTCGCGGATCCGGCCATCGAGCAAGCTGTAGATCCAGCTGTGGACAGTCAGTTCCTGGCCCCGATCCCAGGCGTCCTGCACAATCGTGCTCTGGCAGACGTTCAAAGCTTGCTCGATCACGTTGAGTTCGCACAGGCGTGCGTGTTTGAGCGAGTCGATGTCGATCGGGTCGATCCGTGCGCGATGTTTGTCGAGTACGTCGGCCACGTGGCGCAGCCAGTTGTCGACGAGGCCCAGACGTGCGCCGGTCAGGGCTGCCTGCACACCGCCGCAACCGTAGTGGCCGCAGACGATGACGTGCTCGACCTTCAGCACGTCGACCGCAAACTGCAGCACCGACAGGCAGTTCAGGTCGGCGTGCACCACCACGTTCGCGATGTTGCGATGGACAAAGATTTCGCCCGGCGCCAGCCCGACGATCTGATTCGCGGGCACCCGCGAATCCGAACAACCAATCCACAGGTACTTGGGGCTTTGCTGCTTGGACAACTTCTTGAAAAACTGTGCGTCCTGCTGGCGGACGGCTTCCGCCCAGGCCAGATTCTGGTTCAGCAGTGGATTGAGTTTGCTCATGGGGCGAGACACACGTTTTTGGGTTCAGTGAAAAAACGGAGGGCGTCGAGGCCCCCCTCGCGACCAAGGCCCGATTCACGCATCCCGCCAAAGGGCGTCCGCAAATCGCGCATCATCCATGTATTGACCCAGACGATCCCTGCGGCCAGTTCGCCTGCCAGACGATGCGCACGTTGCAGATGCGACGTCCATACCTGTGCCGCAAGCCCGTACCGTGTGGCGTTCGCCAGTGCGAGTGCCTCGGTTTCGGTGTCGAAGGCCTGGATCGTCACGACCGGGCCAAAGATCTCGGCCTGGTTCGTTTGGCAAGCCGGGCCGAGGCCGGTGATGACGGTGGGCTCGATGAACCAGCCGCCTTCGAACTCACGGGTCATGGTTGCCGCTGCGCCGCCGCACAGGATGGTGGCGCCTTCGGAACGTGCGAGGTCCAACGCGGCGAGGATCTTCTGGTGATGTGCAGCGGACACCACGGCACCGAGTCGTGTCGTTTCGTCCTGCGGATCGCCCGGTCGCAGTGCCTGGGCACGGCGCACGAATTCCGCAACGAACTCGTCATGGAACGATCGCTCAACGAGGATCCGGGAGCCACACAGGCAAATCTGTCCGGCATTCTGGAAGCTGGAACGAATCAGTGTGTCGAACAGGCCCTCGCGCGGCGCGTCGGCAAACACCAGCACCGCGTTCTTTCCGCCCAGTTCCAGCGAGGATTTTTTCAAGTGTTCGGCGCATCGCACGGCAATCTGTCGGCCCACCGCAGTGCTGCCGGTAAAGCTCACCGCTTTGATTCGGGGATCGCCCACCAAACGGCTGCCGGCTTCGGCACCGGTGCCCTGAATGATCTGCAGCACCCCTTCCGGGAAGCCGATGTCCGCTGCCAGTCGCCCCAGCAGATGCGCCGTCAGGGGCGTGACTTCGGATGGTTTGGCCACGACACAATTACCCGCAGCGAGTGCCGGCGCAATTTTCCAGGTCAGCAGGTACAGCGGCAGATTCCAGGGCGAGATGGTGCCGACCACCCCCAGCGGTGCGCGCAGGGTGTAGTTGAGTCCGGCTTCGCCGAAGTGGCATTCGGAGGCGAACTGGGTTGCCGCCGATGCGAAGAACCGGAGATTGCTGATGGCACGCGGAATCTCGATCGAACGCGTCAAGGTGATCGGCTTGCCGGTGTCGCGTGTCTCGGCTTGCGCAAAGGTCTCGAGTTCCGATTCCAGCGCGTCGGCCAACTGGTTCAACCAGTGCGCCCGTTCCGAGGTACGCAAGCCCGACCAGCCCGGGAACGCCGCTTCGGCGCCGGTGATCGCATGCTCGATGATCGCTGCATCGGCCTCGTGCAGGCGCGCATACACAGCCCCGGTGGCCGGCTCGAATACCGGTACCGCGTGTTCGCCCAACTGTTGGCGATGATTGATCCAACTGCCGATTTCGATATCCATTCCAGTAGCGTACCGGGAAGGTTGGTCTGCGCGGAATGACCTCAGCGTTTGATCACCAGCCCCTGGCCAGTCGGCAGCGGGATCACCCGATACCGCCGGGCCTCGAACCAGGCGTCTTCGCGGATCTTCTGCTGGCGGTAGACGCCCGACCACTCGTAGTCATCGAGCACCAGCATGCCGCCGGGCACCATACGGTCGAACAGCACATCGAGCACGGCCAGTTCGAAGTCGGCATCGTTGAGATCCAGATGAAGCAGTGCAATCCGCTCCGGTGACTGGCCGTTCAGGCTTTCCGGCAGCAGACCTTTCACCAGGCGAACCTGCGGATACCCGCTGAACCGTGCCTGGACCTTCTCGAACAAGCCCTGTTCCTGCCCGTCGAACTGGTGGCCTGCAACCGGGTTCGTATCGAAGGTGTCGTAGGCCCAGAACTCCTTGTCGAAATTGGCCTGGCCGAAATAATCGACCACGGTCTTGACGCCAGTGCCGAACAGGGTGCCGCATTCAACGAAAGCACCGTCCAGTTGGATGGCGTGATACGCCGCGGTGCACAGCACATGCCGGCGCCACAGGATGGCCTGGTCCGAAGGATTGGTGGCGTTCGCTTTCCACGAGGCCATGAACGCCTGATCGTCGAGCGCCGACATGTTGCGCATCCAGACGAACATATTGTCGCCGATGAACACACCGGGATCGACCAGTTTGCTGGCTTCGGCCAACAAGGCCCAGAACCGCTGCGGATCGCGGATGCCCCATCCGGTCGCCATGCGGATGCTGCCGATTTCGGTGGCGGGGGCCGGTGTCAGTGCCGGCAGAGTCGGGGTTCGCTCACTCATATCCACCTCAGGCCTTGCCGCCGAGCAGCAAAATGTTCAGGGCACGCGCCGCGTCGGCGTGGCCGATCAGGCGACTGCGGTTGGCGTGCAGACGTGCACGGATCGACTCGTGCCAAGCGGTGTCGACCAGCAGACGCTGGACGGTGGTGACCAACGCGGCGCGGTCGCCGCAGATCAGCTCAGGCAAATCGAGCAAACGCAGCATGGCAGCGGTTTGTCGTGATCGCAGGCTGTTGCCTTCGATCGTCACCACCGGCACACCGAGCGACAGCGCGTCGGCATGGGTCAAACCACCGGAGAAGTGTTCGGTGTCGACGATCACGAGCATTCGGCGGATGTGCGCAACGTATTCGTTGAACGGCATGACATCGTGCCATTCGATCCTGGCGGCACGATCGGGGCCGACACTGGCACCGATCCGGCGCCGGATCTGTTCGACGCCTTCCGGCAACAGGTTGGGCGTGAGGTGCAGATGCAGGTTCGGGTCCAGATCAAGCAAAGCCGACCAGGTGCTGTCCTGGTCCGGCGTCAGTTTGTAGCCGATCTGCAGGCAGGCAATGTGGCGCGTAGCTGTGTCGGCGGGAATCGCCGCAGGTTCCGGATTCGCGATCGGGAACCGGTAACTCGACGCGAGTCCGGGCAAACGGATCAGCTTCTCGCGGTAGTGTGATTGTGCGTCGGCCGGTTCGGCGAGATCGCTGCTGAGGAAACCGTCGATCGTCTCGAGGCCGCTGCCCATGGGATGCGCCCAGGTCGCGTATTGGCGACGGGCATGGCGGATCGAGGCCAATGCCGTGCTGAGTGGCTCCATGCCGAGGTCGGTGTAGATCAGGATATCGGGGTCGAGTCGATGCAACACCCGTGACCACTGCACGATGTTCTGCAGCCCTTGCACCACTTCCACACCCGCTTCGCGCCACCGGCGAATCGATTCGTCCTCGATGTTGCCGGCATGTAATGCAATCAGTTCGCAGCCCTTGCTGGCGTCGATCAGCAGGTCACGCCAGACCCGCGAGACGGAATGCTGGTGCAGGTGGGCGCTGAACACGACCACACGCGGTGCTGCACGTTTGACGCGCGTGAAACCGGCGCGGTCCCGCAAGCCCGCAGCCAGTGCAAGCCGACGCAGTTGTTTGCCATAACGTTGGGCACGCGCCGCATCACTTTCCGGCAGGTAGGCCAGATGGAACGGGACGGTCGACCCGAGTGCATCCAGTGCACGTCGGGGCAGGGTGTCGTCGTTCGAGAACTGCAACTGCGCAAACGCTTCAAGGCCCTCGTCGAATTGCCGGCGATACGTATCCATGGCTTGCACATCGGCCGCGACGAGATCCTGCGGATACTGAAACTGTGCCCATGCAGCCAGCAGATGCCGGGGGTCGCGCTCCAGAACCTTCAGCAAGCGCTGACGTGCTGCACCGAATCGACCAAGGGCACGTTCTGCAAATGCCGCGGCAATCTGCGCCTGCGGTTCATCCGGGAAATGCCGCAGCCATTGTTCCGCCTGTGTCAGCCGCTCTTCGGTCGGACGGTCCACCGCATGCATCAATTGCGCATGGCGCTGCATCAGCAGGGATGTCATATGACCGGCGGAGATGGCGACGAGTGTCTGCAGCTCCGCTTCGGCCAGACGGTTCAGCTGGATCAGACAGGCGCCCAGATTCACTTGTGCCGCATAGTCGCTGGCATCGTCAGCGACCAGTTCGCGCAGCAAAGGCTCGGCGGTTGACCATTGCGATTGCTGGAGCGCGGTTTGCGCCTTGAGCCAGACTTCTTTGCGCTGTTCGGGTGTCATGCGGATGCTCTCGGATTTCGGAAAAAGTGGATCACGTCGCGACGGGCGTCGACGTCGTTTTCGATGATGTTGCGTGCCGATTCAAGCCGTTTCACGAGTGCCGATCGGGCCGCGACGTCGCGACCCAGTCGGATGGCGCGGGCCACGTAATCCTCGCGGGATTCGGCAATCAGTTCAGGCACATCGAGTTTCTGCAGGGCGGCATAGGTTTGGCGGCCGCGCATCAATTCGCCCGGCAGCGTCGTACCGGTACGCCGAGGCACAAGGCATCGAGTGAGGTCAGTCCTCCGGACCAGCCCCATGAGTCCAATGCCAGATCGGCGCTGCCGAGCAGCGCGTGGTAGTCCGGGTAATCCAGAAATCCGAGCACGAACAGCCGCGTGTTCTGCTCGGGCGTGAGTCGTTGCCGCAGTCGGGTTTCGATGCTTTGAAGGGCTTGCCCATGGCTGCTGGCGAGCAGATACAGCTCGGCATCGGGAATCCCGTCGAGGATGCGCACAAAGGCATCATCCTGTTCCGGCATCAGCTTGAACGCGTTCTGCAGACAGACCAGACGAGTGCGTTGTTTCGGCGGCGCAAAGCCGAGCCATTCAGGGGGCACCAGTCGATAGGAGGCCGCGAGCCCGGCAATCCGGACGAGTCGCTCGGAATAGTGCTTCTCGGCGCCTTCTGGTTCCGCCAGGTTGCTGCCGAGGAAAAAGTCGATGCACGATTGACCGGTGCTGACCGGATGTCCCCACGTGGTCACCTGAATCGGTGCCAGGCGTACACAGGCAAGTGCCTGTGTGATCGGCTCCATGCCGATGTCGGGATACACGATCACATCGGCGTGTTGTGCCGCGATCCAGTCGCGCCAGGCTTCGACGCTTCGGCTGCCGGTTTCCCAGTGGTCGGCGCGTGATCGCCAAAGCTGCGTCGAATCGTCCTCGGTTCCGGTCAGATCGGCCAACCGAAGCTCGAACTCATCCCGCGGCAAGGCACACAGCAGATCGCGCCAGACTCGCGACACGGAGTGTCTCCAGAGATGTGCCGAGACGATGACGACACGCTTCCGCACCGGTTCGCCCGCTTGTCGGGTTGTCGATGGTTCGGCATCGCGCAACCCGCTCTGCAGGGCAAGTTTGCGCAGTGCGGCCGCGTAGCCGACAGGCAGGGTCAAGTCGAGATCGTTCAGGTACCCGAGGAAATAGTTGGGGCAAGAGGCCAGCATGCGCGCGGCCAGTGCGGCGTCGATCCGTCCGTCAGCCAGATCGGTTTCCAATTGCGTGATCATGGCCTTGAGCTCGGCGCGATAGGCCAAGGTTGCCGGAATATCCGGATAAACCGGGTTGGCAGGGTAGTGGGCGCGGACCCACAGCGCCGGCCACGGCAACGCTGCGGTGGCCAGCAGAGCGTCCAGTTCGCGTCGTGCGGCCTCGAACTCGAACGCCGCCAGGTGTGCGCAGGCGAGCAGAAACCGACCCTGTTCGTGTCCGGGCTCCAGTTGCAACAACGCCTGGCAATTGGCGATTCGATCTGCCGGTGTTTCGCCCACACCTTCGTCCAGTTCACAAAGGCGTGCCAGCAGTCGGGCATCGTTCGGGCTTTTCCGGATGCCCAGCTTGAGTGTTTCCGACGCGTGTTGCAGCGCTCCGAGTTGAGCTTGGGCGGCGGCGAGGTTCAGATATCCATCGACCCGTGACGGCGCGTGTTTCACGAACGCAGCGAAGTGCCAGGCCGCGCGATCAAAATCACCGCGATCAAAACTCTGGTTACCCAATGCAAGCCTGCGCTCGATTGCGCGCGAGTCGATGCGCAGTAGCTGCTGGAATGCGGAATCCGCCGTTTCCAGGTCACCTTGGAGCTCGGCAATATCGAAGGCGAGTGCATGGGCGGCAGACGAATCGGGCTGCAGCGCAATCGCCGAACGAACAGCCTCGCGTGCAGCCACCAGGTTCTGGAGCATCTGGTGACAACGAGCCAGTTCCAACCAGGCATTCGGGATTCGGTCGTTCAATCGGATGACGCGCGCGAGCAGTTCAATGGCGTCGTTCGCCCGGCCCAGTCTGCGCAGGATGTGCGCGTGCAAGGCCAGGGTACTGGGGTCGTTGCCGGCCATGCGGGTCAGAGCCGAAACTTCGGTCAAGGCGGCATCGAATTGCTGCGCCATCACCAGGCGCTGGATCGCCGAAATTTGGTCGGTGATGCTCATGGGCGATGCTCCAGTTCAAGATCGGTGGGCTCGTCGCTGCGGTCAGATGCAGCGCTCAATCGCAGCGTCGTGACCACCGGTCGATGGTCCGAGCCAAACGACTCTGCGACATCAAACGATTGCACTTGCCAATGCGAACTGGCCAGGACGAGGTCGATGGGGATGCCGAACCAGCCGAAATTGCGGTTGGGCCAGGTGGGGGAAAGAGTGTTCGCGCGACGATAGTCGGCCCGGACGGCCCGCATGGCCGAAGACCACGGAGAGGCATTCAGATCGCCAACCATCAGCCGCGGTCCGGCATGATGTTGCTGTCGTTCGACCAGCGCCATCAACTTGGTCAGTCGCGCACGATGCCAGCTGCTGGACAGGGGCGGCATCGGATGGGCGGCCGTCAGCAGCACGGGTTGGTCGGCAACACGTACGATGACGTCGATCTCGGCAAGGCCTTTGGCATCCCGAACGGTGGTTGCGGACTGCAGCGCCAGCCGACTGATCACGCCGATGCCGAATGGGCTGTTCTCGGGAACCAGGTGTTGTTCGGGGTAGTCAGTCCAGGTGGCGATCTGCGCGGCCATGGTTTCGTTCAACTCGATCAGTACCACCATTTCGGGTTGTTCGCGGTCGAGGAACTCGCGAAGGCCCTGCGCGTCGGTCTGACTGACGTGCAGGTTGACGTTCGCGACGCGCACACTCGGGCCCGGACTCTGGTCCGCAGTCTCCAGTCGAGGCAGCGCGATGAGCCACGGCAGGATCAACACCGGCAACCACAGCAGGCGGTTGCGCGCACCCAGGAAAAATCGGATCACCACACACAGCGTCAGCACTGCCGCAATCGGAATCTGCCAGTGAGCGGCCAGGTCGATCAGCCATGGCAGTGCACCCAGGTCCATCGATTGGACCGCGGCACTGAGCCAAGGCAACATCAGGCCCGCCACCGACAGGCCGATGCCGATGTCCAATCGGGTTCCGATCCAGCCACGCCAACGTTTGGGCGTGACCGGCGTGTGCTGCACCATCATTTTCGACCGAGCTCGAAGCAATGGTGGATCCGACCGTCACGCGCGAAGTCGAAGGGGATCGTCTTGGCCGTGATGTCCTGGATGTCGAACGGCGCCAACGCTTCAAGGTCGAGTTTGAAGCGGCGGTTGTTGTTCGAGAACAGGATCTTGCCGCCCGACGCCAGCCGGTTGAAGCAAGACTCCAGCAGCGCGACATGATCGCGTTGCACATCAAAATCCTCGGCCCGTTTGGAGTTCGAGAACGTCGGTGGATCAACATAGATCAGGTCGTACTTCGCCGTCTCGGCCGCCAGCCAACTCATCACGTCACCTTGCACGAGGCGATGTTCGGCGCCATCGAATCCGTTCAACTCGAAGTTCTCGCTGGCCCATTCCAGGTAGGTGCGCGACAGGTCGACACTGGTCGTGCTGAGCGCACCGCCGTCGGCCGCATAGATGCTCACGCTGGCGGTGTAACAGAACAGGTTGAGGAAACGTTTGCCGCGCGCACGTTCGCGCACCAATGCACGCAGTGGGCGATGGTCGAGGAACAGGCCGGTGTCCAGGTAGTCGAACAGGTTCACGCGGAACTTCAATCCACCTTCTTCGACCACCATGAAGCGATCGCTGTTGTCCTGTTTTTCGTATTGGCTTTCGCGCGTGCGACTGCGTCGGGTCTTGACGCTGATCGCCTCGCGCGGCACGGCCAGTTCTTCGGCGACGATGGTGGTGAGCTCCTTCAATCGGCGCTGCGCCGTTTGTGGCTCGATGGTCTTCGGCGCTTCGTATTCCTGAATGTGCACGGCTGGACCATAGATGTCGACGGCGGCCGAGTAGTCGGGCAAGTCGGCGTCATACAGGCGGTAACAAGTGATGCCCTCGCGCTTCAGGCGCGGCGCCAGGCGCTTGAGATTCTTGCGCAGTCGATTCCGGAATCCTTCCGCGGCTTCCGACAACACCACCGGTTTTGCCACATAAGCGGCTTGTGCCTGAGCGGTGAGCTCGAACGTGTACAACGCACAATCGATTGCGCCATTCAGGAACGCGTAGCGTTTGTCGTAACGCAGTTCGGTGGCTTTCGCGAGTGCGGGATCGGACGTGATCAACGCGGCACGCCAATGGGGCGCGTCAGCAGGGGCTTCGGCGTCGATGTAGAACCTCGTGCGATCGCCGAATCGGCGATAGACCGGCATCAGCGCTTCGTGTTCGGACAATCGTTCGCCATAAGGCGGGTTGCTGAGAATCAGCCCGGTCTGGCCGGGCAGGCGCGGCAAGTGCGCGATGTCCTGTTTGCTGATCTGGATGAAACCGTTCAAGTTCGCATGACGGACGTTGTGTTGCGCACTCGCGACCGCTTCAGGGTCGCGGTCGAAACCGAACGCCCGCGCCTTGAGATTCCGCAGACCGTTACGCGCCTGTTCGGCAGCCGCTTCCTGGATCTGTTGCCACAGCGCCGCATCGTGGTTCGGCCAGTGTTCGAACCCGAACCGGCTGCGACCGAGCAGCGGCGCGACATCGGCCGCCATCCAGATGGCTTCGATCAAGAGTGTGCCGGAACCGCAGAATGGATCCACGAACGAACCGCCCTGAGCGGCCAACTCGGGCCAGCCGGCACGCAACAACAACGCGGCGGCGAGTGTCTCGCGCAAGGGCGCTTCGCCAGCCAGGCGGCGATATCCGCGCTGGTTCAGCGGTGCGCCAGTCAGATCCAGCGACACCACGGCCTTGTCGCCACGCACCAGCACATCAAACGCTACATGCGGATGTTCGACGTCCACGGTGGGCCGCGAACCGGTCTTCTGACGAAGGCGATCGACGAGGGCGTCCTTGACTTTCAGGCCGATGAACTGGCTGTGCGTCAGCTCGCGGTTACCGCCGTGTGCATACACAGCGAACGTGCCGCCGGGTGCGAGATGGTCTTCGAACTGGATCGCGCCGGCGCCTTCGTACAAATCTTCGGCGGTCTCGGCGTTAAATTCCGAGAGCGTCAGCAACACGCGGCTCGCCAGTCGCGAATGCAGCATGGCGCGATAACCCTGCGCCAGGTTGCCGCGAAACCGCACGCCGGAGCCGGATGCCTTGATGTCGGACATACCGAGGGACACCAGTTCGGTGCGCAACAACTCTTCGAGCCCGCGGGCACAGGTGGCAAAAAAATCCATGGCTTAAAACCGTCCCAAAAAAGCGCCGAAACGTTCGGCAATCGGCATTACGAATTCCGTCAGCCGATGCCTGTCGGGCACCAGTTCCAGATCGATCCGCCGGCGTTCGCAGAACTCGATCACCGCGCGCGCCGGAATCAGTTCGTCGTCCCAGCCATGCACCACGGCAGCGGGCACCGGGGCCAGATCGAACGGTCGATCGAAACCGGGCAATGACAAAGGCAAGGCAATCACGAACACACCGGCGACCGGCCGGTCCAGGCTGGCCAGCCCGGAGATGAACGCGCCAAGCTCGATCCACCCAGAATTATCGGCGCGTTGCGGTCGGTCCGGTCGATGACCTCCAGCAACCGAGCCAGCCGCAGCCGGGCACCGCCCAGTCCATGGGCGTGGTCCAGGTCACGGTAATCCGGGCGCACCGACACAAACCCAAGCCGCTCCGCGGCCTCGGCCATGGCCGTCACTTTCGTCGCGTCCGGGCCCGATTCCAGCCCATGCGACAACACTACGGTGCCTTTCATGCCCGTGCCTTCGCTTGTCAAACCGCAAATTTAGCAGCTTGGGCGGAAATGGACCCCGATTAGCTTGATCACCTTTGTGCGGACAGCGGCCTATTGGCGTTTATTCACGGGCCAGCAGTGAGGCTGCGTTACACTTTGACCAATTGCCCGGGAATTCCTTATGCGTATCCGCTTTCCGTTGATCGCCTGTGGTTTGGCACTGAGCTTGCCGGTTCTGGCGGGGGTCGGCGAATGGACCAGCAACGGACCGTTTGGTGGCGAGGTCACGCGCGTTGCGATCAACCCGGAAGATTCGCAGCACATGATTGCGTTCAGTCTTTTGGGCGTGAGCCGGACCATCGACGGCGGGGCCTCCTGGACGAGCATCAACGACAGTCGCTTGATCTCAGTCGACGTGGAATTTGATCCGGACAACGATCAGATCTATGTCACGAACACCGCCGGCCAAGTGCTGAGATCGGGTGATCTGGGCGAGACCTGGTCCGGCGGGTTCACGTTGCCCGAACCGGTCAGCGGTTTTCGCGCCCTGTCGATTGCCAATGTCCCGGGTTCGACCGACGTTTATCTTGCGGTGGCGCCTTTTGAGGCCGAAGCCGCGCTGACGACCGTTCTGCTGTTCCGGTCGACCGATCTGGGCGCCACGTTCACGCCGATTGCCAGTGGCGCGGGAATTCCAGACGCCGCTGCCGTGCGCGATGTGCTCGCCCTGGACACCGGCGGCACCACCTTGCTGGCTGGCATGGGGTCGCGGGATCTGGGTGCGTCCCTGCCGCAGCCGCCAAACATCTATCGAAGCACCGATTCGGGCGCGACTTGGACCCCGGTCCTGACCTTGGCGGGCATGACCAGTTTTACCCCCGATACACAATTGGTGCGGGCGCCGGTGGCCGCTTGTTGGCGGTCGTGGGCAGCCTGTTGTATCGCAGTGACGATGCCGGTGCTGACCTGGACCGCGATCACCGCAACCGCGGGCGGCTCGATCAGTTTTCCCAATACAATCGCCGCGGACCCGCTCAATCCGGCCCGGTTTTATACCCGAGGCGGAGCCGTTGCCCTGACCTTGGGCGGTAGCGCCGTTTCAGCCGGCTTGAGCGCTTGTGACATTACCGGCACGCAATTCCTGTGCACGGCCATTGCGCGCCTGAGCCCGAATCTCAGTTACACCATGGCGCAGGGCACCGAAAGTCTGCCGGGCGACGTCAATTCGATCCAGGTGGATCCGGCCGGTGCAGTCTGGGTCGGTACCGACGGCCTCGGCGTGTCCCGTGTGTCGTTTGTCGCCGGAGGCTGGATCACCGAACAGTTCAACTTGGGTTTGTCGGCCGTGAATGTCCGGGCGATCCTGATCCATCCCAATCCGAGCACGATTGGTGGCGGGCAACATCGCCGCCTGTATGTCGGTTATGGCGACATCGTCACCGAAACCGCAGGGGTTTACCTGACCACGAACGGTGGCACCAACTGGAGCCCGTCCAATACCGGAGTCCGGTTGACTGGTGTGCGCGACCGCACGATCGATCCACGACAGCCGGCATCGGCCAGCCTGCAGGAACGGTGCCGATTTCCGCGTCGACGCTTTTCGCATCGGGGCGCTGGCCCAACTGGACCATTTCGGGGGCTGGCCTCCCTCGGCCGTATCAAGGCAGTTCGGTGCTGCGAAGCACGGATGGTGGCTCAACTTGGCAAACGATCGGTGGCGGCATGCCGTTCGATACAGTCACCATCCTCGGCACGCCATACAGCCTGCCGAATATCGGCACGTCGCGATCGGTGGTGCTGGATCCGCGATCCTGTGCTTCGCCGCCGCCCGGTGCACCGTGCCTGACCGGTCCATTGACACGCGGGTTTGCAGGCGGTGACGGCCGCCGCAATCTGACCATCGTTCCGGACCCTCTGTTTCCGAACAAGCGTGTTTACGACGGCCGATTGCTGCGCAGTAACAATCTGTCGGCGGCGACTCCGGCAGCCAGTGTGCTCTGGAGCGATGTCAGTGGCGTCGCCAGCGGTTTCCCGCAATCGTTCGATGCCGACAATGCGGCGCTGCGCGTTACACCCGTCCCGATCGTGGTGGATCCAACCGACGGGAACATTGTCTACGTCGGCACATTCTCGTCGTTCTTCGTGGATCCGCCCCTTGTTCTCGATCCGCAGAATGGTGTGTTCAAGTCCACCGACGGTGGATCCACCTGGACCCATTCGAGCAACGGGCTGCCAGCGTATTCGGGCCACGTGAACCGCAAGCTTGACGTGCTCGCACTGGTGATCAATCCGAACAATCCTCAGGTCCTGTGGGCCTCGGTGCTCGATTCGAATCAGGAGGGCATTGGTTCCGCGCCGTTCCCGCTGTACAAGACCACGGATGGCGGCGCGAATTGGGCGCCTTCGTCAACCGGCATTCCGTCGCGCTTCGACATTCGTGCGCTGACGATTGATCCGGGTGACCCGAACGTTCTGTATGCGGCCGGCTACAACCAGGATACGGTCACGAATCCGGGGGGGATCTACCGCAGTGATGATGCAGGCGCGACTTGGCGCTCGATCAGCATCGGTTTGCCGGCCAGTTCAGCCACCGCCATCGAGGTCGATCCGGTCAATCCGTCGACGGTCCATGTCGGCACCCGCCGTGGTCTGTGGAGCCTGACGCAGGTTCCGGATGCCGATGGCGACGGCGCGCCGGATGCCACTGAAAACGGCATTCAGGGTGGCGACGGCAACAATGACGGCCAGCAGGATTCGGTGCAGGGTGATGTCGGCTCGACTGGTGTGGCCCTGCGTTCACCGGATGGTTTGGGTGGCAGCAACTTCACGATCGATATCGTCAGCAGTGTGTCGGCGAGTAATCCGGCGAATCCGTGTGTGCAGAACGTCGATGTGACCGGTGTCCTGGCCTTGCAGTTCGGCCGCGATTACTTCCCCAATTCGCCGCTCTATTACAACTACCCGAACGACATCGTGCAGTTCGAGATCCTCGACTGCGAATCAGCCGTCGTCAACGTCACCTATCACTCCGAAAACTTCAACGAGTTCGGCTGGACCTTCCGATATTTCGGCCCGGGTATGCCCGGCGATTCAAGCAACGTGAAATGGTGGGATTTCAGCCAACGTGCGGTGAAGTTGAACGACAAGACCTGGCAGATCACGCTCGACAATGACGAGTTCGGTTCCTACCGCCCGCCGGCGTCGAACCTGATTCGCTTCATTGGTGGCCCGGCCTGTTTTGATACTCGGGGACCTTTGTTTGTGCACGGCTTCGAGAACACCAATCCGCTGACGCCGCCTGCCTGCAATTGAGGGTAGGTTGGCGCTGTGGGTTTGTCGATCGCACACTTCGGTGCGCGGATTCGCGCATCAAGCTCGATGCCACATACGCAAGTGCAACCCTTCTCCCGTTCATGGGAGAAGGTGGCCGAAGGCCGGATGAGGGCCAGTTTGGCGCGAAGGTACGGCCGGAGCTTCTGCCCGACGGCCGGATGACAGATTGGCGACGCAACTGACCTGTCGCCGGATTCCCCTCATCTGCCTTCGGCATCTTCTCCCGCAAGCGGGAGAAGAACCAACCACGCACTTTTCAGGACCGTTGTGGCCGGAAACGAATGGCGTTGATTCTGCCTTCTCCCGGTTCACCGGGAGAAGGTGGTCCGCAGGACCGGATGAGGGCCAGGCTGGCGCGAAGTCTGCCTGTCGCCGGGCATTGGGTCGGATTGGGGCTTACGTCCCGGCGGCAATCCACGTCACCCCCACCGCCTGGAACCTCACGCGCAAGCCGAATTCCTTCAGCAGGCTGGCGAACGCGGCGTCCTGTTGTGCCGGATCCCGGATCGGAAACGCAGCACTGACCCGATTCGGTGATGGGGTGCCATCCAGTTTCAGGCGACGGCCGGTCATCCGTTCAAACTGGGCAAGCGCCTGCGCGGCATCGGCTTGGTCGAGGAGCAGCAGTCCGGGTTCCGGCTTGAGGGTGGCGGCCGACAGGGGTTCGACACCACTTGGGCCCCACTGCAATCTCTGGCCGGCTTCGATGCGGTGTGTATCGGGATAACCGGCGCGACTGCTGTCGACCACACCTTCGCTGACACTCACGCGCAAGGCATCACCCGACTCGTCGACCCGGAAACGAGTGCCGATGTCGCGTACGGCAAAGCCATCGTGGTGCAGCGCGAGCGGGCGAGGATCGGCACCGACGCTCAACTCGGCTTCACCGCGAACGAGTTCAATGCGTCGTGTTGCATCATCAAAACCTACCGACACGACGCTGTCCGCACCGAGCACCAAGGTGCTGCCGTCGGCCAGCGTGAACGTGCGGGTTTCGCCCGGCGCGGTTTGGTAATCCGCATTCAGACGCTGCCACTGTCGCGGCAGGTGGGGTGCCGCCAGCGCCAACAACACGATCAGGCTAATGAATGAAAAACCACCGATCCATTGGACAACCGGGGCTGTTCGCCGCGATCTGGCGATCGGCGGCAGGGGCTGGTCGAACTCGACCGGTGTGTCGACTTGAGCGGCGGCGGCATTGTCCGCCATCAAGACCTCCAGCCAGGCCAGACGATGGCGGTCGTCCATGGCCAACCAGGCGTCGAATTGTTCGTTCAGGCGAACGTCGTCGCGGCCCGCCTCGAGGGCGAGCCACCATTCGCGTGCCTGTTGTTCGATCTGCTGGCTCAAGGTTGGGCTCCTGTGCCGAAAACGACGCGGCAATGCCGGGTTTCCCCCAATGAGCAGGAAAACACGTTGTAATTCATGGCCGACTCCGCTTCAGCAGGTCCATCAGTGACTTGAGTGCGAGTGTCATGTGGTTCTCCACGGTTTTGGGGCTCAGCCCCAGTTCCGCCGCCACTTCTTTCTGGCTTTTGCCTTCGACGCGCATCATCCACAGCACCTTGCGGCGTTGGACGGGCAGTTCGTCGAGTGCTTCCTTCACCAAGGCCCATTGCTGACGGGCGTCGACCACAGCCTCGGGACCCGGCTGGGGATCGGCCAATTGTGGCGCCAGAGGCTTCGTCATCGACCGACTCGCCGGCGCGGATCTGACGGCGACGCAGAGCATCGCGGGCAAGGTTGTAACCAACCTGGAACAGAAAGGCGCGCGGATCGCGGACCTCGTCGAACGGTTGATCGAGGATCCGCAGCGCCGTGTCCTGGACACAATCTTCGGCAGCCGCACGGTCGCCGAGGACCCGGGTCAGCACTGATTCCAGTTCCTTCGAGTGCCGGGCAAACACTTCGGTCCAGCGGCTCATGGTTGCCTCAACGCATAGACGATGGGCAGGTCCAGTTCCGTAATGGCCGTGGTGCCCTGCGGCGGCGGCGGTAGCGGAGACGCGGCCTTGAGCAGGGCCAGCGCCGCTTCGTCCAGGCTGCGATGGCCCGAGCTCTTGCGGATTTCTGCCTTCAGCACGACGCCGCGACGCGACACCCGCGCGCGGACCAGCACGGTGCCCTCATGCCCGCGGCGTTGCGCGGCCCGCGGGTAACTCTGGAACGGTTGCAGGTGGCCCAGCACATTCCAGACATAGGCCTGCTCGGTGCTGGCGCCATCCGGCGTCGTGGCGGGTGCGTGGCCGGACCGGGCGGAATCGGTTGGTGCCGAAGGATCCGCTTCAGCGGCTGTTGGTGCCGCGAAGGCTGGTTCAGTGGTCACGACGTCGGGCGCCGGGACCGGTTCGATCGGATCAGTCGGGGCCGTGACGATTGCCGCATGCGGTGGTTTGGGCGCTACCGGATCGGTTTGCGGTGCCGGGGCCGCTTTCGGGGGGGCTGGCGAATAGTCGAACCAGGTCACTTCGGGGGCCGGACGGGCCTGAGGTGAGGCGTGCGGCCCGGTCTCGGCGGGCAGCATCAGAAACAACACCAGCATGCCGTGCAACACCAACGACAGGGCGGCTCCGAGCACCACTCCCCAAGAGCGACGGGGTGGCGGCGGGGTCGTCACGACCAGGTCCTCAACGGCCCAGGCCGTCATGGCCGGGGTGGCAGGACCGAAGAAGCCCACCATGCCAGCGCGGTGGCGATCGGAACACGGGCGAGATGAAAACCGACGCCGAACAGAAAAGTTTCGAACAACAGTATCAGCGCAGCCGAGATCAGCAGTGATGGGCGGGCATACCGATGCCGCACAAGCGTCAGCACCAGGCTGGTCGTCGTCAACACGCCGAGCCCGAGATACACCCACCATCCTGTGCCACGCAACATCGGCCATTGTTCGAACCAGAGTTCCATGCGCAGAAACAGCAGTAGCAGCCCAGCGGTTGCCGAACCGAGCAGCCCCAGCAGCACGCCTTTGGCGATCCATTCGCGCCAGCGCAGGCGGCTCAGAATATCGCGGGTGACCGTATCCATCAGGCATCCAGATCGGGGATCAGTTTGCTTTCGTAGAAAGTCATCATGTCGCGCAACTTGAGTTTGCGTTTTTTCATGCGCTTGAGCTGAAGCTCGTCGCCATGCGGATCGGCCGACATCGCAGCGATCGCGGTGTCCAGATCACGATGCTCGATGCGCAGCTCCATCAGGCGCCGGGCTGCGGTTTGTGGGTCGATGCGGTCGCTCATGAGGGATTGGACGGGCTTGGGATCAGCGCTGTTGTACACGAATTTAATGGCACCCGGCTATCCTGTGGCGTCTTTCACCGCTCTCCAACCCCATGACCACTCCCATTCTGGTGACGGGCGCCGCCGGTTTTATTGGCGCCCATGTGGCCCGTGCCTTGGTTGCACGCGGGCAGGCTGTGCTGGGTTTGGACAACTTCAACGATTACTACGACGTGCGTTTGAAACACGACCGTGTGGCCGCGCTGATTCCCGATGTGCCGATCGAACGGGTTGATCTGGCCGATGCGGAGGCCATGGCCGACGTGTTCGACCGGCATCGTCCGCAGGCTGTAGTGCACCTGGCCGCCCAGGCCGGCGTGCGTTATTCGCTGGAATCCCCAGCCACTTACGTGCAGTCCAATCTGGTTGGTTTCGGGCACCTGCTGGAGCTGGTCCGCCAGCACCGGCCGGCGCATCTGGTTTACGCCTCATCCAGCTCCGTTTACGGCGGCAACAACCAGCCGCCCTTTGCGGAATCGCAGAAGATCGACTCGCCGCTGAGCCTGTATGCCGCCACCAAGGCCGCAAACGAACTGATGGCACACAGCTACGCGCACCTGTTTCGGGTGCCGATGACCGGGCTGCGCTTTTTCACCGTGTATGGCCCATGGGGCCGGCCGGACATGGCGCCGATCCTGTTCACCCGGGCCATTCTGGCTGGCCGCCCGATCGAAGTGTTCAACCATGGCCGCATGCGCCGGGACTTCACTTACATCGACGATATCGTCGCCGGGGTGGTTTCAGCGCTGGACCGTTCGCCGGCCGGCACGCCGGGGCAGGTGCCGCACCGGGTGTTCAACTTCGGCAACCACCAGCCGGAAGCGCTGGAAGATTTCATCAGCACGATCGAACAGGCCGCCGGACGTCCCGCCGAGAAGATCTACCGGGACATGCAGCCCGGCGACATGCCGGCGACCATGGCTGACACTTCGCTCGCCCATCAGGAGCTCGGTTTTGCGCCTGTCACCCGCATCAGTGAGGGCTTGCCCTGCTGGTTGACTGGTGTCGGCGTTATGATGCCGGGCTAACCCAAGCATTTTGAGCACCAGAACCATGTCGGAATTGCCACTCAGTGTTGTCGTGCCCGTGTTCAACGAGCAGGACAACATCGCCCCGTTGATCGGCGAGATCACCAGCGCATTACGCGGCCTGGTGGCATTCGAAATCGTTTATGTCGACGATGCCAGCCGGGATCGGACGGCCGAGGTCCTGAAGGCACAGAAAGCGACCGTGCCGGAATTGCGGGTTATCCAACACGAGCAGCAAAGTGGCCAGAGCACGGCCATTCGCACCGGCGTCAAAGCCGCGCGCGGCACATGGATCGGCATGCTGGACGGTGATGGCCAGAACGATCCGGCCGACCTGGCCAAACTTTGGCGCGAACATCTGGCGTCGACGCCGGCCATCAAGCTGTTCGCGGGATGGCGCACCACCCGCCGAGATACGTTCTCGAAGCGAATCTCATCGAAAGTGGCCAATGCGGTGCGCAGCCGACTGCTGCGTGACGCGACACCGGACACCGGCTGCGGGCTGAAACTGTTCGAGCGCGAAACGTTTCTCGACCTGCCTTATTTCAACCACATGCACCGCTACCTGCCGGCACTCGTGATGCGCGCAGGTTGGCAAGTCAAAAGTGTGCCGGTGCAGCACCGTGCCCGTACCACGGGTGTTTCCAAGTACGGCATGTGGAACCGACTGTGGGTGGGCCTGGCCGACCTGCGCGGGGTCGCCTGGCTGATCCGTCGCAGCAAACGCACCGCCGCAAGGGAGCTTTGACCATGGCTGACTTTTTTGCGTCCTGGGCGCACAACCTGAACATCTGGCTGGTCGTCGGCATTTTTGGCCAGGCTTTGTTCGCGTCGCGTTTCATCATCCAGTGGCTGTATTCCGAGCGTGCCAAACGTGTGGTCGTACCCACCATTTTCTGGTGGATCAGCCTGGGCGGTGGCCTGGTGCTCACCGTCTATGCCATCCACAAGCGTGACCTGGTGTTCACGATGGGCCAGTTCTCGGGATTGTTCATCTACAGCCGCAATCTGTGGCTGCTGCACACGGCGAAACGACGGGAAGTAGTCACTGACTGACTGCCAGCGCCGTGACGACTTCCCGGTGTCGCTCAAAGCCCTTTGAACAGACCTGAAGCAACGGCCGCGGGACGAGTGCTGACGCGGTCGTAGTACGCGGCAATCGCCGGATACTCGGCCAGCGGAAAACCGCCGCGGCGCAAGGTCGCCAGCGCGTAACCCGCCATGATGTCGGCAACCGTGAAACGGCCACAGGCAAAGTATTCGTGGCCCAGCAGGTGGCGGTCGATCCGCGACAGCAAAGGTTGCACTCGTTCGATCGCCGCCGCATGAGCCTGTTCGTTCGGGGCGATCACTTTCGGGTAGAACACATCGAAACACGCGCGATCCATGGTGCTGGTCATGTGGAACAGCCAGGACAGGCACTCATTGCGCCCGGTTTCGCCGGTCAACGGCACCAAACCGCGATCGGCATGGGTTTCGCACAGATGCAAACAGATCGCCCCGGATTCGAACATGCTCTGGCCGTCCCACTCGATCGCCGGCACAAATCCGACCGGACTGAGCTTCAGGAACGGTTCCGCACGATGTTCGGCGGCCTGGTAGTTCAGCCGGTTGTCGACGAAGTCGAGGCCCAGTTCCAGGGCAGTCCAGCGGACGCGGGCGCTGCGGTCGAATGGCGCGAAGTAGTGCAGGGTGAGTTGGGTCATGGTTTGGGTCCGGAAGAGGGAGTCGTGTCGGAAAAATAGGATTTGACGTCGGCATGTTGCCACTGCCAGGCGCTCCAGCCAAAGCCGACGGCAAACACCAGGCCGAACGTGACCCCGGACAATTGCACGGTCCAATAGTCGAGCAGAAAAGCCGGCAGGCTCAGTTGTTCCATCATCGCGGCCATGGACGGATGAATCCGGTCGACGAAGACCCAGTGCCAGAAAATGCCGGCCACATTGGCCGGGACACCGAGCCAGAAGCAGGCGAGCAGTCCGTAATAACCCCAGAGCTTGCGCGTCAACACGCCGATGGCAATGACCATCGTCAGCAGAGCCGTGACCATGGTGATTTCCAGGAGCAGCGGCATACTCGCGACCAGCGCCCATATTTCGGCCGGAAATGCGGCGAGTGCAGGATCCCTGCGCATGTCGACCAAAATGTCGGGCGTCAGGATCACGCTGTAGAAGATCCACATCGGCAAGGCGAGGATCAAGGCCAGAATGCCCAAGGCAATCAGCGGCCAGGCGGTCCACAGCACCATTTTGCGTACGGCTTCGGGTGATCGGGTCATGGCGCAAGTGTACCGTCGGAAAAGTGATGCTTGGCGGCAGGTGGTCGGGTGACTGAAAATGACGGTTTACAGCCCCGAGCGACGACATGACCGACTTCCGAACCGATTTCCTGAACCTGGCGCTTCGCCAGGGGGCACTGCGATTTGGCGCGTTCACGCTGAAGTCGGGCCGGGTGAGCCCGTACTTCTTCAATGCCGGCTTGTTCAACAGCGGTCTGGCGCTCAAACAACTGGGCGAAGCCTATGCCGAACGCTTGCTGGAGTCCGGGTTGGCGTTCGACATGCTGTTCGGCCCGGCTTACAAGGGGATCTCGCTGGCTGCGGTCACGGCCGTGGCGCTGGCTGCCCGTCACGGCATGGATGTCCCGGTCGCGTTCAACCGCAAGGAAGCAAAGGACCACGGTGAGGCAGGTGTGCTCATCGGCGCGCCGCTCAAGGGCAAGGTCTTGATCATCGACGACGTCATCACTGCCGGGACCTCGGTCCGGGAGTCGGTGGCCTTGATCCGGGCACATGGGGCCGAACCCTGCGGGGTGCTGATCGCCATCGATCGGCAGGAGCGGGGCACGGGCACCCAATCGGCGACCCAGGAAGTGGTGCGTGATTATGGGTTGCCGGTTCTGGCGATCGCCGGTTTACAAGATTTGTTGACTTTTGCCGCTGCCGATTCGCTGCTGGTTCAGCACCGGCAGGCTCTTCTCGATTATCGTAGCCAGTATGGAAGCGCGGACTGATCGCGCAAGAGGACCGGATATGAAGACTCGGATCGTGGTGGTGATGGCGGCGTGGGTGCTTGGCTCCTTCTTGGTGCTCCCGACTGCTGCACAGGGCAAGAAGCTCTACAAATGGGTGGACGAGAACGGCAAGGTTCATTACTCCGACACCGTCCCTGCCGATCAGCTCACCAAAGGCCGCCAGGAGATCTCCGGCGCCTCGGTGAAAACCGTCGACCGGCAAAAGACGTCCGAGGAATTGGCTGCCGATCGTCTGGCTGCCGAGAAGATTGCGGAACAGAAAAAGCTGGACGACGCAACGGCTCAGGCCGACAACGCGTTGATGCTTTCGTATGCCGAGGAAGCCGACCTCCTGCGTGCTCGCGATCAGGAACTCGATGTCGTCGACTCGGCCCTGGCGACCAACAAGCTCGGCATTTCCAGCCACGAGAAGGCGCTGACCGACATGCTGGCTTCAGCCGCCGAGTTCGAGCGCGCGAAGAAGGTCATCCCGAAAACCGTCACTGATTCGATCGCGAAGATCCGGAAGGACCTCGACGATCAGAAGAAAATGTACGCCGACCGCGAAGCCAGCAAGGCGACGATCATGAAAGAGTACGAAAAGAAAGTCGCCCGTTATCGCGAGCTCAAGGCAAAAGCGGCGAAGTGACCAAAATCGGATGGTACGGGGTTGACCCTGCCATCAGTCATGCCTGTTTTCGGCGCGTGACGATAAACCCAAACTGCGTGGCCTGCATCTGAAGGCGGGACGGAGCACTCAATCCATTGAGTGTTCCGGATCGGAACCTACATTTGCCAAGGAGCAGTCCATGTTGCGCATCACCACGCTCAGTTCTTCCCTGTTGTTGATCCTCGCTTGCGGTACGGCGGCCGCAGACCTGGGCGACATCAGCAAGGTCAATCGCAGCATCACTGTGCCGAGCGCCGAAGTGGCCGGCGATGTTGATACCGTCAACGGCAGCATCACGATCGAAGACAACGCCCAGGTGCGCAGCGCCGAGACGGTCAATGGCAGCATCCGCACGGGTGACAAGGCGCGGCTTGAATCGGCCGATACTGTCAATGGCAGTGTCCGGATTGGTGCGGATTCCGTGGTCATGCGCGATGCCGAAACCGTCAATGGGTCGGTAACGCTTGATGATCGCGCCGATGTGCAGGGTGCGGTCGAGACGGTCAACGGATCAATCACGCTCGAGGCGCAGGCGCATGTCGGTGCCGGCATCGCCACGGTGAACGGCGACATCGATCTGGGCGCCGACAGTCGGGTCGAAGGCGGCATTCTGGTCGACAAGCCCGGCATGAGCTGGTTCGGCGCCAACAACCGCAAGCCAAAAATCGTGATCGGGCCACGGGCCACCGTCAGCGGTGACCTCGTCTTCAAACGCGAAGTGGAATTGTTCGTGCATGAGTCCGCGAAACTCAACGGCAAGGTCATCGGCGCCACCGCCAAGTCGTTTGCCGGCGATCGGCCGTAAGCCGCTTCGCAATGACGGCTCCTGATGATTGGGTCGCCGTGTTTGTTGTCATTGCGAGCCCGAAGGGCGCGGCAATCTCGTGCTTGCGGCTGTGCCTGACGCAAGACGGAGATTGCCGCAGCCCGCTTCGCGGTCTTCGCAATGACGGCTCCTGATGATTCGGGTCGCCGAACTTGTTGTCATTGCGAGCCCGAAGGGCGCGGCGATCTACTGCTTGCGGTTGTGCCTGACGCAAGACGGAGATTGCCGCAGCCCGCTTCGCGGTCTTCGCAATGACGGCTCCTGATGATTGGGTCGCCGTGTTTGTTGTCATTGCGAGCCCGAAGGGCGCGGCAATCTCGTGCTTGCGGCTGTGCCTGACGCAAGACGGAGATTGCCGCAGCCCGCTTCGCGGTCTTCGCAATGACGACTTCCTGGACTTTGAGGAGGATGCGCCTCGAACGGTGCGATCAGGAATCACCTGAAGCAGCGCCAGGTGCTTGAAGGCGTCGATTTCAGCCGTCATGCTGGCGCCATGACGGACCTTCCAGAATCTTCAAACACAGATCCGCGCGCAACGTCCTGGTCCCGGTACTGGGCGAGTGGTGCGTTACATTCCTGCCCCGGTTCGTTCTCGGGAAACTATCAGGGCAGCATGGCCGCGTTCTGGCTCGATGCGTTTGTGTCCCTGGCGCCCGGTGACCGGGTGCTGGATCTCTGTACCGGCAACGGCGCCATTCCGCGATGGTTGCTCGGGCTGGATGGGGGCACCGATCGCGGCGCGATCATCGACGCGGTCGATCTGGCCTCGATCAGTCCGGCCTGGTGTCGCGACCTCACGCCGGAACAATCGGCGCGATTGCAGATTCGCGGCGGGGTATCGGTCGAAGCGCTCCCGTTCGACGATGCCACGTTCGACCTGGTGACCAGTCAATACGGCATCGAGTATGCCCAGCTGGATCGTGTCTTCACCGAAATTGCTCGCGTCTCGAAACCGGGCGCACGACTGCAGATGCTGATGCATCATTCAGGCTCACGGCCGGTGCGGATGGGCGTGGCCGAAGCGGGTGCCCTGATGCGTCAGTTGTCGGCAGATGGCTTGTTTGCGGCTGTGCCGGCGTTGCTCGATTTCCTCGCGCTCGCCAACGATCCGGCCCAGCGTGCGCAGTTGGCCGGAAACGAACAGGCCGAGCAGGCACGTGCGGCGTTTAATCAAGCGCAACGTGCCTTGGCGGCGAGCATGTCGAGTGACCCGATGGCGGCGCCGATGCTTGATGACCTTCGGGCGCAGGTTCAGCGTGCTGGTCCTGGCTCAGCAGGGCCAGTTGACCGAGGCGCGTGTATTGTTTCGGCAGACGGTCATGGTTTGGCAAGAAGCGGCGTTGCGGATCGCCGAACTGGTCTCGGTCGCGGCTGACCAGCCGACGATGTGGGCGCGCCGTGACCAACTCGAAGCCTGTGGGTTCGTGGATGTGGCCATCGAACCGCTGTCGTTCGACGTTCACTTGATGGGTTGGGCGGTGCGCGCGCGCAAGGCTTGACGAAGGTTCGGGTTGAATTTCAGGTCGCGCTGTTCAACCATCGGGTTCTGACTGGAGCCCGACATGTCCGATACCCTTCTGCCCGTGCCCGCCGCGTTTGCCGCCGCTTCGCGAATGGATGCCGGGCGTGCCGCCACGTTGGCTGCCGATGCCGCCGCCGACCCGACACAATACTGGGCGCGTGCCGCCACGCGCCTCGAATGGCTCCGGTTCCCGACCGAGATCAAGGACACCTCATTCGCGCTCGAGGATTTCCGCATCCACTGGTTCGCCGATGGCGTACTGAACGTGTCGGTCAATTGCCTCGACCGACATCTCGCCACACGCGGCGACAAGACCGCGCTGATCTGGGAACGCGATGATCCGTCATTGCCGGCCCGGCACATCAGTTATCGCGAGCTTCACGCCGAGGTCTGTCGTGCCGCGAATGCCTTGCGCGCGTTGGGCGTTCAGAAGGGGGATCGCGTCACCATCTATCTGCCGATGATTCCGGAAGCGGTCGTGGCAATGCTCGCGTGTGCGCGAATCGGTGCCATTCATTCGGTGGTGTTCGGCGGTTTCTCGCCGGAATCCTTGATCGGTCGGATCCACGACTGCCAGTCCAAACTGGTGATCACCGCCGACGAAGGTCTGCGCGGCGGCAAAACCGTGCCGCTGAAAGCGAACGTCGACGTGGCGCTGAAATCCCGTGAGTGCGCTTCCGTCGAAACCGTGCTCGTCGTGCGCCATACCCACGCGCCAGTGGCGATGCAGGTGCCGCGTGATCGCGACTGGCGCGAGATGCTGGCCATGCAGAGCGACATCGCGCCGGCCGAGCCCATGGGCGCCGAAGATCCACTGTTCATCCTCTATACGTCGGGCTCCACCGGCAAACCCAAGGGTGTATTGCACACCAGTGGCGGTTATCTCACGTGGGCCGCCTGGACGCATGAACATGTGTTCGATCTGCGCGAGGACGACATCTACTGGTGCACCGCCGATATCGGCTGGATCACGGGTCACAGTTACATCGTCTATGGGCCGCTCGCGAATGGTGCCACCAGCGTGTTGTTTGAAGGGGTGCCGACATGGCCCGATGCCAGCCGGTGTTGGCAGGTCGTCGATCGCCATCAGGTGAGCATCTTCTACACGGCGCCGACGGCGATCCGCGCGCTGATGCGCGAGGGTGATGCGCCGGTGCGATTGACGTCGCGCACCTCGCTGCGTTTGCTCGGATCGGTCGGTGAGCCGATCAATCCGGAAGCCTGGCTGTGGTACCACGATGTAGTGGGCGACCGTCGCTGCCCGATTGTCGACACCTGGTGGCAGACCGAAACCGGCGGCATCCTGATTTCACCATTGCCAGGTGCGACGCCGCTCAAGCCGGGTTCGGCAACGTTTCCGCTGCCGGGAGTGATGCCGGCATTGGTCGACGCACAAGGAGTTGAGCTCGAGGGCGCGACCAGCGGCAATCTGGTGCTGAAGGACTCCTGGCCCGGCCAAATGCGGTCGGTTTATGGCGACCCGGCACGATTCATCGATACCTATTTCAAGACCTATCCCGGAACCTACTTCACCGGTGACGGGGCGCGCCGCGATGCCGATGGTTTTTACTGGATCACCGGTCGCGTGGATGACGTCATCAATGTGAGTGGTCACCGGATCGGCACCGCCGAAGTGGAGAGTGCGCTGATCGAACATCCGGCCGTGGCCGAATCGGCAGTCGTTGGATTCCCGCACGATCTCAAGGGGCAGGGGATCCACGCGTTTGTCACGCTGAAGTCGGGGAGCGAGCCCAGTCACGATCTCAGGCAGGAAATCCTCGCCACCGTGCGCCGTGTGATCGGCGGGATCGCGGTGCCCGATGTCATTCAGTGGGCGCCGGGTCTGCCGAAAACCCGCAGCGGCAAGATCATGCGGCGCATCCTGCGCAAGATCGCCGCGAATGAACTTGATGCGTTGGGCGATATCTCGACGTTGGCCGATCCGGGTGTGGTCGAGCAGTTGATCGAGGCGAAAGGCAGGTCGGGCTGAACACCCCCGTTCGTCAGGGGTGGCTCTGCCGTTCGTGAGTGTCCGCGGCCAGATCGCAACGCGACCATGCGTGTGATCACTGACCTCAGCCCGGAGAACCCTGTATGCGCTTTGTTGCCCCATTCCCGTGTCGCGTCTGCCAGACGGCACTTTGTATCGCCCTATTCATTGCGGCCAACGCCCAGGCGGCGCTCACGACTTCGTTCTCCGGCGGTGTGCTGACGGTGACGAGTGACGCCGACGACACGATTGTCGTTGACTGCGGCACCGCCATTCCCCGAGCGCCGACCGACAACGTGCTCGTCAACGGTCTGACCGTGCCCGGCTTCGCACTCTGCAACCAAGTGACAAGTGTGGTCATCAACGGCGGCCCGCTCGCCAACACCATCAATCTCGGGGGCATGTTGTCAACCGACTTCGTCGCGCCTTCACCGGGCACCGCGATTGGGGGTGCACAGGGGTCACCATCACCGGCAGTTTTGCCGCCGATGTCGTACGTGGAGGCACCGGCAACGACACCATCACGCTGGGCGGCGGCGACGACACCAATACCTGGAACAACGGCGACAACACCGATGCGGTTCAGGGTGGTGACGGGAATGATCGCCAGATCGTCAACGGCGCCGGCGCGGGAGACGTGTTTGCGGTGGCGGTGGGCACAGCACCGGTCGAAGTGCGCTTCGATCGCACGAACCTGGTGCCGTTCGGCATTGACCTCACGAGTGTCGAGTCACTCGACATGAACGGCGGAGATGGCAACGACCAGATCTCTGCCGAAGGACTCCCCTCAGGAGTGATTCGACTGACACTGAATGGTGGGCTCGCCGACGACGACACCTTGACTGGCTCGTCGGGGGTTGATGCCCTGAACGGCGGTGACGGGAACGATACCGTCGACGGGAATCCGGGTAACGACAGCATCACCCTTGGCATCGGCAATGACACCAATACCTGGAACAACGGCGACAATACCGACACGGTTTCGGGTGATGGCGGTACCGATACCCAGATCGTCAATGGTGCCTCGGCTGGTGACCAGTTCGAGATTCGCAGCAGTGGTGGCGCCACACGCGGGGCGGCGAATGCGTTGTTTCGTCGAACCAACCTCGTGCCGTTCGACATCCTGCTGAGCGACATGGACAACCTGGCAGTTAATGGCCTCGATGGTGTTGACGCGTTCAGCACCGAGGGCATCGCGGGCATTTCGCAGGTCTTGGACGGCGGCTCGCCGGCCACGTTCCCGGGTGACGCCCTGGAGGTCCTGGGGTTTGCCGGGGACTTGGCGAGTACACCGGTGGTGACGCTCGCGGGCAGTGCGCCGATTGCCCACGCCAACTTCGAATTTGCGCCGGCCGTTGCCGGGATTCCGCGGTCGATTCCGACCTTGGATCGGTTGGGCCTGATCCTGCTGGCACTGGCGATGATGGGCGTTACCGCTCGGGCACTGATGCGTCGTTGATTCTTGCCATGATCAAAAAAGCCCTCCCGATACCGGGAGGGCTTTTTGTTCAACTTGCGTCACTGGCCCCTGACCGGATCAGCCTGTAGGCGAGTAGGTCGTCATTGCCCCCTGACCCAGCGGCCAGCCCATTGCGATCCACAGCGCAAACAGTGCCGACCAGCCGATCAGGAACGTGATGGAGTAGGGAATCATCGTCGCCACCACCGTGCCGATTCCGGCCTTGGGCTCATATCGCTGCAGGAACGCGATGATCAGCGCGAAGTAGCTCATCATCGGCGAGATGATGTTGGTGACCGAATCGCCCACGCGGTAGGCGGTCTGGGTCACTTCCGGCGAGTAGCCGAGCAGCATGAACATCGGCACGAAGACCGGCGCCATGAGCGCCCATTTGGCAGACGCCGAACCCATCGCAAGGTTCACGGTGGCCGTCAGCAGGATGAACCCAAGCAACAGCGGGATTTTCGGCAAGTCCATGGCTTTCAGGAACTCGGCGCCCTCGACGGCAAGGATCAGGCCCAGTTGGGTCCAGTTGAACAGGGCCACAAACTGGGCCGCGAAGAACACCAGCACCATATAGGAGGCCAGCGTCTCCATGCTCTTGCTCATGCCCTTGATGACATCGACATCGTTCTTGATGGTGCCTGCGCCCACACCATAGGCGATGCCGACGAGTGCGCCGGCAATGAAGATCAGCGCGACGATGCCATGAAGGAAGGGTGCCAGGGCTTTCAGCAGATCCGGTTCACCGGCAACACGCAGCGCGCCATCCGCCGGCACGGTGGCCATCAGGAGTAGCGCGGTCAGGAACACGGTGGCGATGGCTGCAAACGACAGGCCACGTTTCTCGGCGCGTGACAGGGGCTCGATACGTTCGTCGCCTTTACCGTAGGCCCCATCGGGGAAGCGGCGCGCGACAATCTTTTCGGTCACGAACCAGCCGAGGAGGGTGATGATCGGTGTGGAAGCCTGCATGAAGAACAGATTCGCCGCCGGACTGACGTGGTAAGTGGGATCGACGATCCGAGCGGCCTCCTGCGAGAGCCCGGAGAGCAGAGGGTCGATCGTGCCGAGCAACAGGTTTGCCGAATAACCACCCGAAACGCCGGCGAAGGCAGCAGCGATGCCAAGAATCGGATGTCGGCCGGCCGCGACGTACAGCAATCCGGCCAAAGGCACCAGGAGCACATAACCGATCTCACTGGCCATGTTCGACATCACGCCGGCGAACACCACGATGGGCGTGAGCAGGAAGCGTGGTGCGTTCAGCACGACGATGCGCAGGCACGCGCCGATCAGGCCACTGTGTTCGGCCACCCCGATGCCGATCAGCGCAACCAGGACCGTACCCAGCGGCGCAAAACTGGTGAAGTTGGTGACCAGGCTGCCCATGATGCGCTGCAGGCCCTCGGCCGTGAGCAGGTTGACGGGATTGACCGCTTCGCCGGTCTTCGGGTGCGCCACGCCGATGTCGAACTGGGCGGCGATGGCACTCATCACCACCACGACTACGGTGAGCAGGAAAAACAGCGTGGCCGGGTGCGGCAGCAAGTTGCCGGCGCGCTCGACGACAGAGAGGAAACGGTCCACGGCGCTGCGCGGAAGGGCGGTATCGGTCATGGAAAAAGGCCTGGCGGAATTAGGGCGGCGCGGAGTCTAACAGCGGCTCCGTGGAGGTCACGCAGACAACCTCAGGGTGGGTTGGCGACGCAGCGGGCCCTCCGGGATCAGCCCTACCGTGCCAGGCCGATCAGCCTTGCCGACAGCCGCTCCCCGCGGTTGGCCGGCGCCGTCAAGCCCATCCGCGCATGTTCTTCGGGTCGGCCTGGTGATTGCCGATCAATGCCTTGGCGAGGGTGCGCAGGCGACCCCCGTCGTCGGTGAGATCACTGCCGAAGGGCTGCCTGTTTAGCCTGCCGGGCGATAGTTGTCTTGGGTCTTGTAGTGCCGGGCGTACAACCCGAATGCCGCCGAGGCCAACAACGCAAATCCGGCAAAGAAGAACATGAGGAACGCTGCTTCGCTGAGCCCGGTTCCGGTGATTTTCGACAGTACCGCCTCCTGCTTGACGCTGGCATTGGCGAGCAGCACCCAGAGATTGCCGATGGTGACCGACAGATACCAGAAAGCCATGATCACGCCCTTCATGCTCGGTGGTGCCTGGCTGTAGGCGAACTCGAGTCCGGTCGCCGAGACCAGCACTTCGGCAAAGGTCAGCAGCGCGTAGGGCAGGACTTGCCACGTAATCGACATCGGCGTACCACCGTCGATCTGCAGTTGGATCAAACCGGCCACAACCCAGGCCAAACCCGAGAACGCGATACCAAAGCCCATGCGGCGAATGGCGGTTGGTTCGAAACCGAACTTCTTCAGCAGCGGGTACAGCACCAGGTTGTTGAACGGAATCAGGATCATCACCAGTGCCGGGTTCAGCGCTTGCATCTGTGCCGATTGGAACCATTCCGGTTTCACCATCAGGTCAGCCTGCAACACCCAGGTCGACGCTTTTTGGTCGAACAAGGACCAGAACGGCGTGATCAGGCCGAACACGATCAGCAACCGCAGTACCGCACGAACACCTTCGACCGCTTCGTCCGGATGTTTGCCGCGTGCACGGTCCAGTTGGAGTGACGTGCCGTAACCGCCGAAGATGATGACCGAGACGATCGCCAGGCACACGGCTGGCACAAAGTGCAGCTTGGCCGTGAACGCCAAGGCCAGCGCGGCGAGCGCAAAGCCAATCATCGCCATGATGAATCCGGTGTTGCTGTCGCCGCGGGTGAACAGCGCGGTCTTCGCGACGTTCAGGAACGAGTGCGGATTGGCCGGTGCCGGCGGGACATGCACATATCTCTTGCGGCCCATCCAGAAGAACACGGTGGCAATGAACATCAGGATGCCGGGGATGCCGAACGCCAGTTCCGGGCTATGGTTCTTCAACGCGATCGGCATCAGCAACGATGCGAAGAGTGATCCGAAGTTGATGATCCAGTAGAACGCGTCGAACGCAAGCCTTGCCAGATGTTTGTTCGACTGGTCGAACTGGTCGCCCATGAAGGACGCGACCAGTGGCTTGATGCCTCCAGAGCCCAGGGCAATCAGGAACAAGCCTGCATAGAAGCCGAGACGGTTGTCGACGAACAGGGCGAGCAGGCCCTGCCCGATGCAATACAGCAAGGAGAAGTACATGATCGTGCGGTACTTGCCGAGAATCCGGTCGGCAATCCAGCCGCCGAGGATCGGGAAGAAGTAGACGCCGATGACGAAGGTGTGGAATACCTCCTTCGCAATGCCGGCACGCTCGGCTTCCGGTGCATACAGCAACATGCTGCTGACCAGAAACGGCGTGAGGATGTTGCGCATGCCGTAGAAGCTGAACCGTTCGCAGGCTTCGTTGGCGATGATGTAGGGAATCTGGCGTGGCATCCGGCCTGTGGCCGTGGTCGCGTCACTCATGGCTTCGATCTCGTGGTGAAGCGGCGATGATGGCGCAGCATGAAGCGTGAGGGAAGCATTGAGCTTCCCTTCACGACTTCATGACCTGAGAGCGCGGTTACCCGATCCTGGACAAGGCGAAGCCGACCAGCCGGGCAAACAATCGCTCCTCCCTGTTCGAGGGCTGGGTGAGGCCCATTCGCGCCAGATACTTGGGATCTGGTTGATGGCTGCCGAGCATGGCCTTGGCGACGGTACTCAGGCGGCCCCCCGTCGTCGCGGTTTCCGCTTTCAGGAACTTGAGTGCGCGACCGAGCTTGAGCTCGTCATCGGTGAGATCACTGCCGAATGGAAACACGCCCAGCCGACCCGCCGTTTCAGCGATCTTGAGTTGCGAACGCAGTTGTTCGGGAGTGTTGGCGCGCCAGCGCTCCGGAATCTGGAAGTTGCGCTCGATCTTGCCGTGGCCCTTCGCCTGGCGAAGCAAGTCGTCCTGGAATCGTGCGTCGGTGATCGCCAGCATCCGTCGGATGCACTCGGCGTCGGTCTGGCCGCGGAGGTCGGCCGAGCCGTATTCGGTCACCACGATGTCGCGCAGGTGGCGGGGGATCGTCGCGTGTCCATAGTTGTAGACGATGTTGGAGACGGTGCGACCGCCGGATTCACGTGTGGCCCGCAGCAGCAGGATCGATCGGCCATTCGGAATCGCGTGGGCCATCGCCACGAAGTTGTATTGGCCGCCGACCCCACTGACCACTTGTCCGTCCGCGAGGCCGTCGGATACGGCCGCGCCAAAGACGGTTTGCATCATGCACGTGTTGAAGAACCTGGCGTGATGGCGTTGGGCGATATCGAGTGCCTCGCGACCGCCATAAAGTTGGTTGATGTGCGAGATGCGCGTCATGGCAATGCCGCTGAAGTCTTCGCCGTCGAGTTCGCGCAACCAGTTCTGCAGTTCACTGCTACCGAGCCAGAAGCCTCCGTGCAGATATCGGCCGTGCCGCAGCCGCCGCCCATCGATGTGGGCGCGCAACGCCGCGCGCGTGACATCGTGGCTGAGGTCATTGGTGGTCTTGTGGCCCTCTGGCCAGTGCAGTTCGCCGTCATGCAGGCGGATCGATTCATCGGCCCAGCCGAAATACTGCAGCCACTCGAGTGTCGGCCGATCGAGTGCCATCGGCACCAGGCCACGCTCGATCAGGCGGTCGAGCGTCGTGTCGTCCGCCACTTCGCCAACCAGGCCTTCGTTGAGCAACTGCTGCAGCGGCAGATGGTCGTAGACACGCCGTTTCAGGATGCCGTTGCGACGCAGGTGCATAAAACCGTCCATGACCATTTCGCTGGCACCGTAGAGGCCTTGATGGAACCGGCCGGATTCGGGGCCGGCACATGGGGCATCCAGACGCGCGATCTGCTCGCCGAACAGGTCGGGATCATGTTGGCGCCAAGTCAAGGCGTTGACGATCGAATCGGACAAGGCGCCGATGCCGATCTGCAGCGTGCCGCCGTCCTTGACCCAGGTCGAGGCGTGCAGGCCGATCGCATGTTCGGTCGGAATGATCGGCTCACGCGGCAAGGCGAACAGTCGGTGCGCCGGGCCCGGTTCTTCGAGCACCAGGTCGGCAAAGTCGAGCGGGACCTCGGCGTCGTTGCCGAGATAAGGCAGGTCGGGATGGACCACCAGCACGACCAGGGGGCGCGGCTCCCCTTCGGCCGCCATGCGGTCGAGCAAGTCGAGGATGGTGTCCGGGTTACACGACAGGCTCAGACGGTCGCCGCGTCGGGCGACCAGTTGCACGATCAGATTCGGGTGCCGTGCCGCCACATCACGCGCGACATGGGTGTAGTTGATGCTGGCGTAATCACACTGGGCGCCTTCGTTGTGCAGCCAGACGCCGGATTGCAGGTAGAACTCGGTGACTTCGATGTTCGGTGGCAGCGCATTCGCGCGGCGAGCGGTCACGTAGTCCAGTTCCGGGTAGTCGGCGCCGAACTGGCGATCGAGGAATGGCTGGAGAAATCGCGATTCCAGGCCCGGTTTCGGGATGGGACGTGCCAGCGACAAGGCAGTGAACAAGTGGAGCCGGCGTTTTGGATCCGCGGCAATCGCCCGATACAGCGCGTTGAGCAGCGGATTGGGTTTGCCGAGGCCGAGCGGTGTGGCAACCGTCAACTGCTCGCCACAACGCTCGAGAATCCACGCGACGGCGGCGTCAAGGCGGGTTTCGATTTGGGCGGGGCGGCTCATGGCGTACGCGCCTTGCAGAACGGCGAAGCGAAACAAATGGGCGACATCCCGGCCTCCGGAGAAAAAATGGGCAAGCCATGCTTGCCCATTTCCTAGAGTCTCCGCAAGCGCAACCCGCACATTTTTCCAGCCGCCCTATCGTCCCCAGTGTTGCCGCTCGTGTACGGTGCCGGTCAATCGAAACGGAATTCGAAACCTAAATGGCCGCGACGGCCTGCCGCCGGTTCCAGACCATCCGAACGCACGCGCGAGTAATACTGCTTGTCGGCCAGGTTGCTGATGCCGCCCAACAGCGACAGATTCGGCAGCAAGCGGTATTCCGCACTCAGATCGAAGACCTGGTAGGCGGGGATTTCGGCAGCGATCGCAAACACGCCGGTCCCGGTGCCCTGATTGGAATCCTGCCAGTAGTGCTCGTCGACCAGGGTGCCGGTCAGGCCGATTTTCAGTCGCTGTTGCCAGTCGTACTGCAGTCCGAGTTTGACGACATGGTCGGGCGCGTAGGACGGCGTCTTGCCGACCAACGAAGCGGTTTGGCTTGCCGTGATTCTGGCGTCGAGCAAGGCGACACTGCCGTGCAGCTTCAGGGATTGATCCCCGTCGTCATGCAGAAAATCGTACTCGCCCGCCAGTTCGAGCCCGCGGTGTCGCGCGTCGCCGGAATTCACCCGTTCAATGTCGGTGGTGCCCGGAACGATGAAATTCTCGAGTTTGTCCTCGAAGTCGATCTGGAACACCGACACGTCGAAGAACAGGCCCGCGACAGGTTGACCCCGCAAGCCTGCTTCCAGGTTGAGGGCATCCGCAACGTCCGGATCATTGCCGAGTCCGAGGTTCGCTGTCGGGTTGCCGACATCGTCAAACCGCATCGGCCGGTACGCCTGCGAGGCGTTGGCATAAAACTGAAGGCCCTGCTCATGCCAATCGTGCGTGAGGCCCAGGCCAAGCAGAGGCACCGTCTGGGTGAAACGATCGTCGATCGCGTCGCGGCGCAGGCCGGGTGCGCGAAGGGTTTCGTCGATGCCCAGCGTCAGGCGCTCCACGCGCAGCGCCGGGATCACGCTCCAGCGGTCGAACCGGAACACGTTCTCGGCGAACACTGCCAGATACTCGGTTTCGCGTTCCTGCGCAAAGCGCAGGGTCTCGCCGGATGGGGCGATCAGCACTGTGCTGGTGCGTTGCTCGCGCGGGGAGTCATCGACATAGCCCGTGCTGCCGAACGTGATCGTGTGGTTGTCGCCCCAGTCCAGGGTGGCGCGCGCATCGACGCCGAAACTTTCGAACTCCTGTCGGTCGAAGCTGGCGAGCAGGTTGGGCGTCAGGTTGCCCGGCAGGAATCGCGGGGTGCGGCGGCTGTACCGATCCTGGGTGGCGTACCAGGCCGTGGCATTGATGCGGAACAGATCGGAGATGCTTTGTTCGGTTCCGAGCGTCAACTGCCTGCGTTCAATCCAGAGACGGTTGAATGGTTGGGTCGTCAGCAGCGGGTCCGCTTCGTAAAACGAGTTCGGCATCCGGCCGGCTTCGCCGCTTTCGGAGTCATAGCCGCTGAGATCCAGCCGCCAAGTGCCGGTATCACCTTGTCGCCAGTTCAGCGTGGCATTCAGACCGGTGACTTCGCTGTCTTCGTTGTCGCGTTCGCCGTCGAACTGGCGGCGATCCAATGCCACGAGCCAACCGAGGTCGCCTTGGCCACCGCTGAGTTCGTTGTAGGTTGCATACAGTCCATCGGCGCCGCCCACATGCCGGGTGCGGGCTTCAAAATGTTCGTCCATCGCGGGCGCCCGCATCTGGAAGTTCACGCTCGGGCCGACCTGCGGGCCATACAGCAGTCCTGAACCGCCGCGCAGAAACGTCACTTTGCGGACCCGTTCCATCGACGGGAGGTAATAAAGGGTGGGGTACCCGAACCAGTCGCTCGCAATCGGGACGCCATTTTCAAGGAAACTGACGAATTCGGATTCATGCGGATCACCGAGCCCGCGATAGTTGACATTGAAGTGGCCGGGAATCTGTTGCTCGCTGAGCAACAGTCCGGGCAGCCGGATCAGCGTCTCACGGAGTGCGTTGTTGACCACGGGGGCCTGTTCGTCCAGACGGATCTCGGTCGATTTTTTGCCGGTCTGGACCCGGCCGTCTTCGATTTCGCGGGCAATTGCCGGAAATCGGGGGTCGGCAGCGGCTGTGGCATTCACTTCCGTGGTGTCCAGTTTGGTCGCCTTGCGCGTATTGCCGGTTTCGGCAGCCAGGCCAGCTTGGGCGCTCAGGGCCAGTGTTACGGCGAGGAACAAGGGGTTGAGGACCATCCGTGAAGGGTTCATGAGAAAAACTCGTTGGTTCAATTGACGCGCATCCTAATGCGAATCAATCGCATTTGCAAACAAGATCCTTCCTTGCGTGGAAGCCCCCCGGACGCTAGCCTGCCAATTCCCTTTCTTTGTGCACCCGCCCGCAAGGGTCAGGGTGAATCCGCCATGGCTTTGACGACCGCAGGAAGCAAGCTTGCTTCCTTGAATGCCTGGGTCGAGTCGGTTGCTGCATTGACCGAACCCCAGCAGATCCACTGGTGTGACGGCAGTGATGCCGAAGACCAGGCCCTTAAATTGCTGATGGTCGAACGCGGTGACCTGATTCCCTTGAATCCGGACACCCATCCGAACTGTTACCTGCATCGGTCGCATCCTTCCGACGTGGCTCGGGTCGAGCACCTCACTTTCGTGTGCACAAGCGAACGCGAGGACGCCGGATCGAACAACCACTGGATGGCACCTGCCGATGCCCACGCCAAGGTGGATGCCCTGTTCGCCGGCTGCATGCGCGGGCGCACCTTGTATGTGGTGCCATATTGTATGGGTCCGATCGATTCCCCGATCGCCCGCTGTGGCGTCGAGATCACCGACTCGCCTTATGTGGTCGCGAACATGCGGCTGATGACGCGTATGGGTGCTGCCGCGCTGGCACGCATCGAGCGTGAAGGTTCGTTCGTGCGCGGCCTGCATTCCATTGGCGAACTGGATCCGGACAAACGGTTCATCATGCATTTCCCGGAAGAACTGACGATCAAGTCGATCGGCTCCGGTTATGGCGGCAACGCGCTGCTCGGCAAGAAGTGTCACGCGTTGCGCATCGGCTCGTACCAGGCGCGGCGCGAAGGCTGGCTGGCCGAACACATGCTGATTGTCGGCATCGAAAATCCTGCGGGCGAAACGCATTACATCGCCGCGGCATTTCCGTCGGCGTGCGGCAAGACCAATCTGGCCATGCTCATCCCGCCCGAGGGTTATCGCGAGGCCGGCTGGAAAGTCTGGACGGTCGGCGACGATATCTGCTGGATGCAGCAGGATGATGAAGGCCAACTGTGGGCCATCAATCCGGAAGCGGGTTATTTCGGCGTGGCCCCGGGAACGGGCGCCAAGACGAATCCCAATGCGCTGGCCATGCTCAACCGCGATGCAATTTTCACGAACGTCGGTCTGACGGCTGATCTGCAGCCGTGGTGGGAGGGCCTTGATCAAGGCCGCCCTGCGAAGGACTCGCAAGGTCGCGACTTCGATCCGGCCAATGGTCCGGCAGCCCATCCGAACGCACGCTTCACGGTGTCGGCGAAGCAGTGTCCGAGTTATTCACCGGTCGCCGAGTCCGCACAAGGTGTGCCGCTTTCGGCGATCGTGTTTGGTGGTCGCCGCGAGTCGCTCGTGCCGCTCGTCTTCGAAGCGCGTGACTGGCAGCACGGTGTGCTGATCGGTGCCGCGATGGCATCCGAGACCACCGCTGCCGCCACGGGCGCAGTGGGTGTGGTGCGTCGGGACTCGATGGCCATGAAGCCGTTCTGCGGCTACAACTTCGGCGATTACTTCGCGCACTGGCTGACGTTCGGAAAAGACGGCGCGAAGTTGCCGAAGATTTTCCACGTCAACTGGTTCCGCAAGGGCAGCGACGGCAAATTCCTGTGGCCGGGCTTCGGCGACAACCTGCGTGTGCTCGAGTGGGTGATTGCACGTTGCGAAGGCAAGGCTTCCGGTCAGGCAACACCGATCGGTTTCCTGCCGACTCCGGACGACCTCAATCTGGCGGGCCTCGACCTGTCGGACGAGGCGCGTGACGTGTTGTTCGCAATGGACCCGCAAGGCTGGTACCGCGAGTTCGAGGCGATCAAACAGTACCTGCATGATTTCGGCAGCCGCTGCCCGCAAGCACTGATCGACGAGGCCAACCTCATTGAGTCCGAGCTGCATGTGCTGCAGCCAGGCCCACAGGCCTCTGCGGCATAAGGCTCAGCCCGAACTCAGACTTCGCGATCGAGACCAAACGCAGTGGCAAGCCACTGCGTCAGTTGCTGGTAACTCATCGCGCCCGACTGGCGCGCGATCTCGCGGCCGTTCTGGAACAGGATCAGTGTCGGAATACTCTGGATCCGCAGTTGTGCGGCACTGTTCCGGTTGTTTTCGGTATCAAGTTTGGCAAACCGGATTTGAGTCTTGAACTCGGCCGATGCACGGTCGAACGTCGGGGCAAAACCGCGGCAGGGCGGGCACCATGCTGCCCAGCAGTCGATCAGAACGGGCAGGTCATTACGCGCGATCAAGGTCGGCAGATTGGCATCGGTGGCGGTCAACGGCGCAGCACCGATCACCGGCTTATGGCATTTTCCGCACTGCGGCGCTTCGCCGAGTCGTGATTCGGGCAGCCGATTCGGCGCATCGCAGTGCGCACGTCACGACGATCAGATGTTCTGCGTTGTTCATGTTCCGGCCTCCGGGATCCAGTTACTCCGAACGTGATGGGGGCGCGCCCGTCCTTTTTAAACGGGCCCGCGTTGATATGCTTGCCTATTGAATCCACTCTGCGTCCCCGCGAGGTTCCGAGGTCTGGCATGAACACCGTCGAATTGTTCCTGATTGCCATGCTGGTGATCTTTACCGTGCCCTATCTGATTTGGCGCGTGGGTCGAACCGACTATTTTGCGCCGCTGGTGGTTGTTCAGATATTGACCGGGATTCTGCTCGGGCCGGGTGTACTGGGTGCCGCCTGGCCGGAGGTCTACCAGAGTGTCTTCAACGCCCAGGTGATTCAGGCCCTGAATGGCGTGGCATGGTGGGCGGTCATGCTGTTTGTCTTCCTGTCCGGCGTGGAACTGGATCTGCGCCAAGCCTGGGTGTATCGGCGCGAAACCGGGCTCACGGCTGGCCTAGCGCTGCTGGTGCCGCTCTTGGCCGGGGCGCTGGCCGCTTGGCCTTTACTCGGTCCGGGCGGGTGGATGGGTCCGCAGGCCCAAAGCTGGCAGTTCATTGCCGGGATCGGCATGGCCTGCGCCGTCACGGCGCTGCCGATCCTGATCCTGCTGATGGAAAAACTCGGGGTGTTTCGCGAGCCGCTGGGGCAGCGTGTACTTCGCTACGCAAGCCTGGACGATCTGCTGATCTGGGCCGTGCTCGCACTGATCCTGCTGGACTGGACCCGAGTGGCGCGCCAAGGCCTGTTCCTGCTGGCCTTTGCTGTGGCATCAATCGGCATTCGCGCCTTGATGCGCCGATTGCCAAGCCGGGACCGACTCTATGTTGCGCTCGCCTGGCTGGCGCTGTGTGCGCTCGGCGGAGACTGGTCCGGTCTGCACTTCATGGTGGGTGCATTCCTTGCCGGAGTGGTCATCGACGCCGACCTGTTCGAACGCGAGCAACTCGACCAGTTGCGGCATACCGTGTTGATGCTCGTCATGCCGGTGTTCTTCCTGAGTACCGGGCTTCGGACTCAATGGACAATGGGCGGGACCGAAGTGCTGATGGTCGCCGCATTGTTGTTGGTGGCCGCGGTCGGCGGAAAACTCCTCGGCGTCCATGCCGCCGGGAAATTGCTCGGCTGGCGACCGGGCGAAGCAACGGTGATCGGCTGGCTGCTGCAGACCAAGGCGCTGATCATGATCATCTTCGTCAATGTGCTGCTCGACAAGCAGATGATCACTTCGGCCATGTTCACAGCGCTGCTGTTGATGGCCGTGGCCAGCACCATGCTGACGGTGCCCATGGTCTCGCCACGTCTGCGTGCCCTGCTTGACGGAGCTGCCCGAACCCGCGCTTGACCTAAGTTCACCGACGGCAGGGCCGGCGCTTGCCAAACTCGCGCCATGACACGTCGGTCTGCCCATCAAACATCTGAAGCAGAGGACCGCCCGGACGAAACGGTCGCCGGCGTCATCGAACGTGCGCGCGTCGAAACCCTTTACCGGTTCAATCGGTCGGGCGTGATCCTGACGCTGTTGCTTGGGCCCCTGGCCGCGTGGCGTCTGGGCGAGGCGTCCGAGCCGCGACAGTTCTGGTGGTGGTGTCTTGCCCTGTTGACGGTTGCGCTCGCGCGGGGTGGCCTGTGCGTGTTCTTCGCGAAGCGGCGCTCCGCTCATCCGGATCATTTCTGGCATCGCTTGCTCATCGGTTCGAGTCTTGCCGTTGGCTTGTGTTGGGGCAGTCTGGTCCTGCCCTGGTTCGAGATGCCGTCCGACGCTCGCCTGCTCGCTACGGCCCTGCTGATGGCGGTCTCCGGCATCGGTCTGATCAGCTACATGGTGTCGACGCCGGCGTTCGTGGCGATGGTGCTGCCGGTGTTCCTGGCGCTGCTTTATGCGACGCTGACGCAACAAACCGCGATGGGCCTCGATGCGACCTTGATGGTCGCCATGTTCATCGCAATCATGCTGTTCAGCAGCGTTCGCATGCGTCGTCAATTCGAGGCAACCCTGCGCGCGCGATGGCGCGAGGGTGAGCAGCGACGCGCTGCTGATCTGGCGAATGCCGCCAAATCCCGGTTTCTGGCTGCCATGAGTCATGAACTCCGTACGCCGCTGAACGGTTTGCTTGGCATGGCCGAAATGCTGGGTCGTGCCAAGTTGGGCGCGCCGTTGGACGGCTATGTCCAGGCGATGCAAAAAACCGGACGTCACCTGACTGGCGTGGTGTCCGATGTGCTCGACTTCGCACGCCTCGACGAACACCAGATGCAAGTCGTCACGGCGCCGGTCGCGTTGCGTGCACTGATCCCCGATACGCTGTTGCCGTGGGAACTCGAAGCGCGCAACAAGGGACTCACGCTGACCAGCACGGTCGATCCTGAGTTGCCCGACTGGATCGCGTCGGACGGCCTGCGGCTGGCACAGATCCTGATCAATCTGGTCAACAACGCCATCAAGTTCACGGACGCCGGATCCATCCAGGTCCAGGTTCGTCGCGGCCATGGCGGCCAACTGGAAGTGGTGGTGAAGGACACTGGCATCGGAATCGCCGAGGCCGAACTGAAGTCGATCTTTGATCCCTTCGCCCAGGTCGATCGATCAAGCCAGCGGCGATATGGCGGCACTGGCCTCGGGTTGAGCATTTGTCTGCGCCTCGCACAGCTTCTGGGCGGTGAACTGGACGCCAGCAGTGTCCCGGGCCAAGGCAGCACGTTCGCCTTGAGGGTGCCGCTGGTCGAATCCCCGGCTCCCGTCGGCGATGATCAATCGGCCGCTCCGGCGTTGTGGCTCGAAGCCGAAGTACTGGTGGTCGAAGACAACGGGCTGAATCGCGAGATCGCGCAGCTGTTCCTGGAATCGCTGGGTTTGCGTGTCCGCATCGCCAGTAACGGTCGACAGGCGCTGACCGCTTATGGCCAGCATAAACCCGACCTGATCCTGATGGACTGTGAAATGCCCGAGATGGACGGGTTGGCTGCGGCGCGCGAGTTGCGCATCCTTGGAGCGCGCCAGCCGATCATCGCGTTGACCGCCCATGCGCTGCCGGAAGATCGACAGGCTTGTCTGGACGCGGGCATGGATGCGGTGCTGACCAAGCCGCTGGATCTTGCGTTGTTGCAGCAGACTCTGGCGACGGTGTTGTCCGCTCGCCCCGCAGCCTAGTGCTGTTTTCGGAACACAACTCTAGTGTTGCATCAGCCCTGCAGCACGCAGATCGGACAGAATCAGTTCGGAGTTCATGCCGGCATTGGCCAGGTACTCAGCCGCGCGATCCAGTGAGGCCTTGAGTTCCGGCATCAGGATCGGCTTCGGCACATAGTCGTTCATGCCGGCTTCGAGGAACCGTTGCCGGCTGTCGGACATCACATGAGCCGTCGCGGCGATGATGTACGGCAGTTGCTGGTACTCGGGCATGGCGCGGAGTCGGCGAGTGGCTTCCAAACCGTCGACCCCCGGCATCTCCACATCCATGAGAATGACGTTGAACGGTTCGGTGGCCAGCGCTTCAAGCACGGCTTCGCCATCGGCGACCAACACGATCTCGTGGCCGAGCGACTGCAGCATGAGTTCGATCAGCATCTGGTTCACGTCGTTGTCTTCGGCAACCAGGATACGCAGTGGCACGAACGGGGCACTGGAGGTCTCCAGTTCCGTCGGCGCAGTCGTACCGGGCAAGTCCTTGGGTTCGCGGATCAGGTGTGCCAGGCGATCCAGCAGCACACTCGGACGGATGGGCCGCGACAGTGTCGGATGGCCGTCGCGAACCATGGCCCCAAGCCCGAGTACATGCAGCGTCGGCCACTCGAAGCCCTGCGGGATCCGCATGTCGGCGTCCGCGATCACTGCCGCTGGGGGTGCTTGCGGCCGAATACCCGAAAAATCCGGATGATGCGCCACACTGGCGCCGAACAGCACGAGTTGTTCAATCAGTGCATCCCGCGCATGACCTTCGTCCATGACCACGGCGATCCGTTGGCCCGCGAGCCAGACCGGTGCGCCGGGCTCGTTGTCGACGATCGGCAGGTCAATCCGCAGCTTGAAGCAGGCGCCGCGACCGGGTTCGGATTCAACCGAGATTTCACCCTCCATCAGGTCGGCAAGACGTTTGCAGATGACCAGGCCCAAGCCGGTGCCACCAAAGCGACGCGACATCGAGCTGTCGCCCTGGCGAAACGGGGTGAACAGCGTGTCCAGGACATCGGACGCGATGCCAATGCCCTGGTCGCGCACGGAGATCCACAGCCGCGCAGCTCCTCCGGGCTGTGCCCACAGACTGGCCTTGATTTCGACATGGCCGGTCGGCGTGAACTTGATGGCGTTCGACAAGAGGTTGACGAGGATCTGGCGCAGCCGCGCGGGATCACCGAGGACCCGCACGCCGATATCAAAATCGAATACGGCGCCGAGGCTCAGGTGTTTTGCCTCGGCCTGGGGCGCCAGCAGGTCGATCGACGACTCGATCACTTCGGCCAGCGAGAACGGGATCCGGTCGAGTTCCATCTGTCCGGCATCGATCTTGGAGAAATCGAGTACATCGTTGATGAGGTTCAACAACAACTCGGCACTCGACCGCAAGGTGCGCGCCATGTCCTGCTGACGCTCGTCAAGCGGGCTGGTCAGCAGCAGGCCGGTCATGCCGATCACCGCATTCATCGGCGTGCGGATTTCGTGGCTCATGGCCGCGAGAAACGAAGACTGCGCGCGTACGGCATGTTCGGCGGCCAGCACCGCTCGTTGCAGGGCGTCTGCATGTTCCTTCTTTTCGGTGATATCGAGGCTGACGCCGGCATACCGCCACGGCGAGCCGTCCCGGCGCGTCAGCACGCGCCCGATCGATTCGATCCAGCGATAGCCGCCATCGGTCTTGCGCACGCGAAACTGCTGGCGCTGGACACCACTGACCGTGACCGACTCGAAGAAACTCGCGGTGAGTCCTTCGCGGTCGTCTTCGTGCACGACTTCCAGCAAGGCTTCCAGGCTATCGGGGACCATGCCGAAGAACTCGAGGTCGCGATTGCCGCCGCGTCGGATCTTGGTCTCGAGGTCATACTCCCAGACATTGAGGTTGGCGCCTTCGACCGCGATCCGGTGCCAGTTCTCGCTTTCCAGCAGTGCTTCCTCGAAGGTCTTGCGCAAACTGATGTCCCAGAACAGGCCGTTGGCGCGATTCCGTTCGAGCAGGTTCGCGCGCAACTCCACCCAAGGGGTTGTGGAACCGGCCTGCAGTTTGATTTCGACATCCTCGACCGGCAACCCGCGGTGCAGTCGGGCCAGATACCGGGTCAGGTCCTTGACGCTATCGGCATGGACGCTGATCTGGCCGAGTCGTGTCCCGAACACCGCGCTGGCGTCATCGGAAAGCAGCCATTGCCGGTTCTGGTAGTCATACTGGAAGCGGCACATCCGCGCCGCCTGCAGCGCGGTCGACAATTCGGATTCCCGGATCGACAGCGCGGCCTCGATGTCCTTGCGGTCGGTGATGTCCCAGACCACACCGGCGATGATTTCGGCTTCGCCGTTGCGTTCGGCCGTCACCTTGCCGCGTGAGTACAACCAGCGCACGCGATCATCGTGCGTGCGGATGCGGAATTCACTGGCGTAGGGCGTACGTTCGCGAATGGCCGTTTCGAATCGTTCGTTGTCGAGGGCGTAGTCGGTCGGATCGATCGCGCCGTCGATATCGGCGCTGTCGACGCCGGGCACAAAACCGAACATCGCATGCTGGTCGCCGATCGCTTCGCGTTTGCCGGTCAGAAGGTTCCATTCCCACGACACCATGCGCGCAGCATCGAGCGCCGACCGCAGCCGGTTTTCCGATTCGATGAGCGCCAGTTCGGCGCGCTTGCGCTCGCTGATGTCCCAGGAAACGCCGCCCATGACGGCAACACCTTCCCGATCGAACGCAAGCGGCGCACCGATCGAACGAACCCAGGTGGCCGTGCCGTCCTCGGCAAGCAGCCGGAATTCGGCGCGGAATTCGCGTGCTTCGCGAACCGCCAGTTCAAACTGCGTGCGAAACGATGTCAGGTCGTCCGGATGCAGTCGCGCCCAAGCGGCGTCGATGTCTTCGTGGCCTGCGCCCAACAACTCAAGCTTGTCGCCGAACGAGCGACGCTGGTGCGTCCGAAGATTCCACTCCCAGATCACCATCTGGCCGGAACCGAGTGTGCGACGCAGTCGGTTTTCGGTCTCGCGCAGCGTCAGTTCCATTTCCTTGCGGTCGGAAATGTCCCAGGCGAGGCCGGTCATGCTGATGACCCCTTCGGCATCGCGAGCGGATGGCGAACCGACCGAGCGCAGCCAGCGAACCGAGCCGTCATCGGCGACGACGCGGAATTCGTTTGCGTAGTCCTGGCCGTGCGCCACGGCAGCATCGAACAGGTGCTCGTCGCGTTCTCGGTCGGTCGGATGCAGGGCGGCCCGAGGATCGCTCGTGCCGCCCGATTCCGGGCCGAGCGTGGTGTCGTGCTGGCCGAAAATCCGTCGTGTCCGTTCGCGCAGGTTCCATTCCCAGGCAACCATCCGGCCGGCGTTCAGCGCCCGGCGCAACCAGGCTTCGGTTTCGGCCAGTCGCATTTCAATCTGCTTGCGTTCGGTAATGTCGAACGCGATGCCGGTAGCGCGCAAGAGCGTCCCGTCCGCGGCCAGTTCCGGGCGACCGCGGGTCTGCAGCCAGCGCACGCTGCCGTCGGCGCGGCGCACGCGGAACTCCATCATGAACGCCTCGCCGTTGACGAGTGCCTGACGGTACGCCAGGAAGCGGTCGCCGTGGCGGTCCTCCGGCAGCACCAATGCTTCCACTTCCTCAAGCGAAGTGGGCGAGCAACCGAACAAGGCAAAATCGTCGCCGACCGAATGTCGCCGATTGGTCAGGGCGTCGTACTCCCAGCTCACCATGCCGGCAGCACGGAGGGTCGTCGACAACTGGCCGGCATGACGCTCGGCAGTCAACTCTGCGCGCTTGCGGTCACTGATCTCGTAGGTGACGCCGATCACGCCGCGACTGTGCCGTTCCGGATCCTGATGGCAGCTCGCATGGGTGGCATACCAGCGTTCCAGGCCGGTCCGGTCGATCCGGCGGAACTCATGCGACATGGAGTCGCCATGTTTGCTGCCTCGACCGAGATTTTCGATCGCATCGATGATCCAGGCATCTTCGGCTGCCATGCCGCGCAACATGTCGGCAGCGTTGTGGATCGGTTCCCCGAACAATTCTTCGTCGAGATTGCCGGGCAAATGTTCGCCGGTCTCGAGATTGATCGCCCAGGCGTTCAGTCGGCCTAGGCTGACGGCATTCTTGAGTCGCAGCAGATCGATGGATTCGCCGACGTGCAGCACTTCACGGCAATAACGCTGTTGACCGGCCACCAGGGCGCGGATCCATTCCGGCGAACACATCGGCGTGACCAGATGCGGGCAAACGCCGTCGATCGCCTGGGCCAGGTCGGCACAGCGGGCGTGGCCACTTTCAGTGGCGAACACGATCACGGCATGCCGATCGAGGCGGAAACGCCGGCGCAACGACGCCAGGGCGATCCAGGTATCGATGTCGAACAGGTAGACGCCGCCGGGTGGGACCTCCGGTTGCTCCGGATCGATCTTCAGAGCCGTCAGCCCGAGTTCCGCGCAGCGAGCCTCGGCGCCCTGGCCAAGTACAAACACGGGCACCTCGGTGGTGTCGCTCATGCCGATCAGCTGCGAGGCTTGGGGTCGGTTTGCTCGGCCAACATGGCGCTGGAGCCCGGATAACACACCTTGTTGCGGCCTTCGGCCTTGGCGCGGAACAATTCGGCATCGGCCGCGCGCATGAAGTCGGCACTGGTTTGCATCCCCGGTTGCCACTGCACCACCCCGACACTGGTGGTGATCCGTCGAACGCCGGTTGCCAGGCTCACGCGCAGGCCTTCAACCCCCGCGCGCAGGGTTTCGGCAAATCGTACGGCGGACGCCAGGGGCATGTTCGGCAACAGAACGGCAAACTCTTCGCCGCCCAGTCTGCCGGCCACTTGGCCGACCCGCACCGTCTGGCGGATTTCCTGGGCAACAGCCTTCAATACTTCATCACCCGCAAGGTGCCCCAGTTCGTCATTGATCCGCTTGAAATGGTCGAGGTCGACGAACGCCAGGGCCAGGGGTACCCCTTGGGCTGCCCGGGAGACCTCCGTTTCCAGCGCTTCGCGCCAGACGCGACGATTGGGCAGTTGGGTCAGGGAATCGACGGTCGCCAGTTCGACCATGGCCTGCAGGTAACGGTCTTCCAGGCTTTCGCGGCGCAGGAACTTGATGACGATTTCGCCGATCTTGATCTGATCGCCATCCTTGAGTTCGGACAGTTCGATCGGTCCATCGTTGATCATGGTCGAATTGGTCGAACCCAGATCACGGACAAAAAAGCGTTCGCCCTCGGGCCATACCTCGCAGTGCAGTCGCGACACGCTTCGGTGCTCGATCTGCATGCTGCAGACCGGCGCGCGTCCGATCGTCACCGGTTTGTCGATCAATTCCACCGTCTTGCCGAGGTTGGCGCCGTGAATCACCACCAGCCGGGCACCCGGTCGCATGTTGGGTTCGCCCGCGACAACGCGCAGTCGCTGGGTGGTGTGGGGATCGGGTTGCGGGACTTTTTTCACGAGGCCGAGTGTAGCGGGCTGATTCAACGGAAAAAAACGCGCGGGCACATTTCTTCATTCGGTGTCAAGATGTTGAGGGGGCGACCCCCCCCCGCCCCGGCCCCCCCCGCGGCCCCGCCCCCCACGGCTTAGGGGAAAAAAAACTCCCGGGGGCGGGGGGGGGGCGGGACAGCACCCTGGTCGGGTGTCACAATCCGCCGATGAAATCCTGGTTCCTGAAAAGTATGGGCTGGCTCGCCGCCCTGATGATCCCCTTGTGCCTGGGCGGACTCTGGTCGGTCCTGATGCAGATCACCCGTTCCGAGCTGCCCTGGTTCGCGTTGGCCTTTGGCCTGCTGGCATGGCCTTGTGCCGTGTATCTGGCCGGTTTCGGGCGTTTGGTCATCGCGCTGGGCTGTGGCCTGTGCAGTCTGGCGGGGATGGCCTATGCCCATGCGCTCGCCAGCGCCACGGCGGTGTCACGCCTGCTGGGCGTGGATTTCCGGGAGTCCCTGGCCGAGCTCGGTGTGCCGATGCTGCTGGATCTGGCTTGGCTGCGCTGCTCGGCACTGGAACTGTGGGCCATGGCTTTGGCCTTGCTTCTGGCGGTCGGCGTCGGCTGGTGGCGGGCAGGGCGAGCCGAGATCGGCCAGGAATCGCGGGTCTGATCACACTTGTAGCAACGCCGAAGCATTACTCTTGGCGGACCCTCAGGTTCCCACGGAGTCGCCCGTGTCCGTTCGCCCGTTCCAATTCCTGTTTCTGGCCGGGCTGACGCTCGGCGGCCTTGCCCTGTCGGCCTCCGTCCGCGCGCAAGAAGTGATCTTCGGCGGCAACGGTGCCAATTTCGAGGATCGGTTCACGTCCCCGGAGAGCGACTCTGAGGCCGCGCGCTTCCTGACTCAGGCAACCTTCGGGCCGAATCCCGGCAGTATGAGTAGCCTCCGGGGGCAGGGTTTTGCCAACTGGTTTGCGCAGCAGCAGGCAATACCGGTGACCTCCTCGCGGACGCACCTCGATACGCTCGGCGCGGCCGGTGTCAGCCTCGGCCAGAATCAGCGGATCGATCGCTGGTTTCACACGGCGGCGCTCGGCAACGACCAGTTGCGGCAGCGAATGGCCTTTGCGCTGTCGCAAATCCTCGTCATCTCCGATCAGGTCGACACGCTCTCCGGCGACCATCTCGGCACGGCCGAGTACTGGGACATCCTGGCCCGAAACAGCCTCGGCAACTATCGCCAATTGCTGGAGGAAGTCACGCGCTCGCCGATGATGGGTCGGTATCTGACTCATTTCCGCAACCGCAAGTCCAATCCATCGGGGTCGATCCAGCCGGACGAAAACTACGCCCGCGAAATCATGCAGCTGTTCACGATCGGTCTGGTTGAACGCAACCTCGATTTTTCGCCGATCCTCGATGTCGGCAATAACCCGCTGCCGACTTACCGGCAGGAAGACATCACCCAATTGGCGCGTGTCTTCACCGGTTGGTCCTACGCGTGTGCCGCGTCGCAGACAACCTGCGACACCTATCGCGGTCTGACCACGGGCACGAATGCCGCGCCGAACGGATACCAGCCGATGGCCTGCTTCCCGGCGTTCATGGATGACGGCGCCAAGACATTGTTCGACAACGCCATCCAGTTGCCGGCGGCGGGCGTGACCTGCGGCACGCTCAACGGCAACCCTGTCGGCTCTGACAACACCGGCACACCAGCCGACGTGAACGTGCAGAACACCTGCCGGAATTACTGCCAGAACCAGCTCGAAAACACGCTGGACGTGCTGTTCAACCATCCGAATGTGGCACCGTTTGTCAGCCGCCAGCTGATCCAGCGCCTGGTGACCAGCAACCCGTCGCCGGCCTACATCCAGCGTGTGGCCACGGTGTTCGAGAACAACGGCAGTGGTGTCCGCGGTGATCTCGCGGCGGTCGCGAAGGCCATCCTGCTCGACGAAGAAGCACGGATTGCGCCGGTCGATCCTGCGGCCGGTTACGGGAAAGTTCGCGAGCCGCTGCTGAAACTCACGGCGGTTTGGCGCGCGCTTGGTGTCACCGCACCGGCGGCCACGGCCCAGGGTGAAATCCAGATGGGCATCCGCAGCCCGCAGACACCGTTACTGCAGCGTCCGCTCGGCGCGCCGACGGTGTTCAACTTCTACGAGCCAGACTACAAACAGCCCGGCGCCGTTGCCGCCGCGAACCTGTTCTCGCCTGAATTCCAGATCGCGAACGAAACCACGCTGATCACTGCCGGCACCGAGATGTGGAACCGCATCTTCGCCGGCTACACCTCGGGCTCCGGCGCCTCCACGTTGCCGACCACCACCGCTTATCTGAGTTTTGCCAACCTGTCGGCCCTAGCGGCCACTTCCGACAACGCAGTGGCCCGTGGCCAGCTGCTCGATGCCATGAATACCCGCTTGCTGTACGGAACCATGTCGCCGCATCTGCGGACGGTGCTGGACAACATGCTGCGCTTCGATCTGGTGACCCTCAGTCCGAACCAGAAAGTGCTCGATGTCGCGCACTTCATTGCCATTTCCCCTGAATTTGCTGTGCAGCGTTGAGCGAGGAGCCGACCATGATCCGTAACCGTCGCGATTTTCTGCGCAGCTCGGCGCTCGCCCTGTCGTCCGGGGCCGCCGCAGCGTTTGTTCCGCAACTGGGCCTGGCTGCCAACCTGCTCGCCGCCCGCGGCAAGGCCTTCGGCAACTACAAGGCGCTGGTCTGTCTGTATCTGGCTGGTGGCAGTGATACCTGGAACTTCCTGGTGCCGCGGGATTCCACCGCAGCGAACTCTCGATACGACACGTACCGGTTGGCGCGTGGCGGGGTGTTCAATGCCACGACCAACACGGCGGGTCTGGCACTCGACTTCAACCAGTTGGTGCCGATCAACCCGCAGGGCCAACCGGCCGGCAGCTGGGGTCTGTATCCGTACATGGGCAATTACACGTTCACGCCGCAAGGTGGTTCGTCGACGACCCAGAACGGCATGGCCACCTTGTTCAACCAGGGGCGGATCGCGATCCTGCCGAACATCGGCACGCTGGTTGAGCCGATGACGAAGACCGAATACATCAACCGTACAAAGTGCGGCCGCCGCAGCTCTATTCGCACAACGACCAGGAAACGCTGTGGGGCTTGCCCTCTTCGAACACGTCGTCGGCCCAGTTCGGCTGGGGCGGTGAGGTGGCGTCGCGCGTGGATGACGGCAACCAGCTGAGTGCGTTGGCGCCCTGCATTTCGCTGGCCGGCAGCAACCGTTTCCAGATTGGACCGGGCGTGTTTCCGTACCAGATGTCGACGAATGGTGCCGCGGCGCTGTCCAATTACAGCGGTGGCTCGAACGCTGGCGCCCAGCGAAATGCCCGCCTGCAGCAACTGCTGGACGATGTCGCGTACACACAACCGTTCCAGAAGGAATACCGCGATATCCTGCGTCGTTCCATGGACCTCGGGGTGACGATCACTGCCGGCCTGACCGGCGCAAACGGTTCGATCAGCACGCCGTATCAGCAGACCGCCGCGAACAATACGGCTGCGCAGGTCACCTACAACTACAACGGCACGAACTTCACCTCGTCGAATTCATTGCTCGACCAGTTGCGGATGGTCGCCCGCATGATCCGGATCTCCAAGTCGAATTCCGGCGCCGGTATTGGTCATGAACGGCAGATCTTCTATGTGCGTCTGGGTGGCTTCGATACCCATGACCTGCAGATGGCGGAAGCGAACCAGCCGCGCCTCATGGCGCGTATCAATCAGGCGGTTGCGTGGTTCTATCAGGCCATGTCCGACCTCGGCATCCAGAACGAAGTCACGTTGTTCTCGCAAAGTGAATTCGCGCGCACGCTCAATTCCAACGGCAATGGTTCCGATCATGCCTGGGGTGGGGTGCAGTTCGTCGCGGGCGGCGCGGTGCAGGGCGGCAAACTGGTCGGCACGGCACCGGATATCCGGCTCAATGGCGTTGATTCGCTGGATCGGGGTCAGTTCATTCCGACCACGTCCAGCGATCAGTATGCCGCGACGCTGGCGCAATGGTTCGGTGTGCCGCCGGGCGATCTGGCGAGCGTGTTCCCGAATATCGGCGAGTTCGCGTCCCCCACTTTGCCCTTGTTCTAAACCGGCGGTATTGCGGGCAGTTCCGGGTCCAGGTCAGGCCGTGCTTGACAGGACCGGCGCCGGTTCCAATCATGCCGGTCCATTTCCAGCGACACGGCCTCGTGCCGGCATGACATGTCCAAAAAATACCTGCTTGCGCTTGTGGCCCTTGCCTTGGCTGGTTGTAATGGCCAAACCGGCCCGGATCTGACGGTCGATCCGACTACCGCGCTCCAGTGCGGGCGGCCCGCGACGCCGATTCATGCTGTCCAGGGTGATGGCCCGATGAGCCCGATGATCGGCAAGCTCGTCGAAATCGAGGGCATCGTCAGCGCCCGCTTCCCGCAGGACCTGGGTGGTCTGTATCTGGCCAGCGGCCAGAGTATGGACGACGGCAACCCGCGCACCTCGGAAGGTTTGTTCGTTCGGTTGACCGAGTCCCCGAAAGACCTGCCGCGGTTTGCGCCCGTGCGCGTGCGCGGGCGGGTGGCCGAGATCGGTGATGCACCGGATACCCAGACTGCGCTCGTCGAAGTCAGTGCCGTGTTGCGTTGTGGTGATCCCAAGTCGTTCGGGCCGCAGGTTTATTCCGGCGTCCCTGCCACCCTTGCCGATTGGGAAGCGATGGAAGGCATGCGCCTCAAGATCCGCGGCCCGGCCACCTTGGTTGAAAACGACCGGCTGCTGAGTCACGGCGAACTGGTGGTGTCGATGGATGGCCGCGACATGGTGCCGACCGAACGGCATGCACCGGGGCCGGAAGCGCGCACGCACGCCGAGGCAAACCTGGCGACGCGACTCACCCTCAGTGACGCCAGCGAAGCCGAGTTCCCGAAGCGACTGAAGTTCCTTCGTGATGAACCCAGTGTGGCGCATCCCTACCGACTGGATTCCGCGCTCCATGGCATCGATGGCGTGCTGGACCAGTTCGGCGAGGGCTACCAGATGTATCTGGTCGAAGCGATTGATCGCATCGAACAGGCGCCGCGCCCGCAGGCGGCGCCGCTGCTGGATGGAGACCTCAAGATCAGTGCTTTCAACGTGCTGAACTTCTTCAACGGTGATGGTCAGGGCGGTGGGTTCCCGACCGAGCGGGGTGCGCGCACCCCGGAAGACTTCGAGCGTCAGCGCGGCAAGATCATTGCCGCGTTGGTCACCATGGCTGCCGACATCTACGTGCTGACCGAAGTCGAGAACGATGGCGAAGGCGAACTGTCCGCGATCCACGAATTGACGGTTGCGTTGAACAAGGCCATGGGCAAGGAGCGAGGGGACTATGTCATCGCCCGCACCGGCGTCGATCTGGTCGGCACCGATACCGTGAAAGTGGCCATGATCCACCGGCAGTCGCGGGTACAGACCAAGGGTCCGGCGGCCATGCTGAATGTGGAACCCTTTCTGGGTATGGCTCGGGTTCCGGTGGCACAGGGGTTCGTCGCCGGGGGCATCGAATTCACGCTGATCGGCAACCATTTCAAGTCCAAGGGCGGCTGTGACCGCGCCGAAGGGCCGAATCAGGATCAGGACGATGGCCAGGGTTGTTATAACGCCTTGCGCACCGAGATGGCGCGCAAACTGGTCGACTGGCTTGCCAGTGATGAAACCCGCAACCTGCCGCCGGCGCGCCTGATCATGGGGGATCTCAACAGCTACGGTGAAGAAGACCCGATCCGTTTGCTGCGCAGTCAGGGTTACATCGACGTGGTTGCCGAAGGAACCGGCGAACCGGCCTACAGTTTCGTCTACAACGGCGCCGCTGGCCGTCTGGATCCCGCGCTTGGTAATGCCGAGTTTGCGAAATTGGTGGGTGCGGCACAGATCTGGCACATCAATGCCGATGAGAGTGACGCGTTCCAGTATGGTCAGGCCGGATACGACGCCAACAGTCGAAAGAAGCGCTACCGCGAAGATCCGTTCGCCAGTTCCGATCACGATCCGGTGATCATCGCGCTCCGTGCTTCCGCACCCTGAATGGTTGCCGCAGTGCGCGATCCGGGCGAACGACAGCCTGATATCGTTGGCGGGCCTCCTGCCCCGGATCAACCATGAAGCGTTTCGTATTGCTGTTCGCGACATTGATCATTCCGGCTGTCGCCCGACCGGTGACCGGGACGCTGCAGGTTGATGATTATTGGTACACCGTGGAACTGGACACGCCCATGGCGTGGACGCACCATGCGACGACTGCAATTGCCGGTTACGTCAATGAATCAGTGCCTGCGCGGCAACGGCAATCCGCCTTTGTCCGGTGCCATTGAAATCCGTTACGGCGCGGGTCCCCAGACCCTCTTTGCCGACCTGCCGGTTCGGATCGCGACCACCGTGCCGCAGATCCGGATCCGGTCGGTCTCCGGTGATCTCGTCTGCACCGGCGGTACCCTGGCGCCAATCCTGTTTCAGGACAGCTTCGAATGAACAGACGATTCGCCACGAGTCATGTGTTGCTGCTGCTTGGGTTGTTGGTCTGGCACGGTCATGCTGCGGCTGTCGATCTGGTGATGGCGGGGCATCGCATCGCGTTGTCGGGTACCCAGTCCGATGCGTTGGTGGACTTGATCTCCGGGAGCGTCACGGTTCATGTCCAGGCGAATCAGGGTGTCAAGGGTGACGGTTGGTGTCCGCCCGATCAGGTCGGAGCAAAGGGGATCACGGCGCCGTGGGTTGAGCTCCGGCTACCGAACCTTTCGACCCACCGGATCAGTCTCAATGGCGCCGCCACACAACTCCTGTCGAACGGTGATGTGCAAGTCACTCCGCTCAGTGCGGGTGGTCTGCAGGGAGATGGCTGGTGTCCACCGGACATCACATGGCCGACACCGCTGCGCGCCGAGCCGGCGATGGTCATGGCCGGGCAAAGTACCCAGCTGATCTGGGCAAGTGCCGGTGCCCAGAGTTGTCATCCAGACGGGTCGACGTATCCGCAAGGCGTCACGTCCGTCACTGGCTGGACCGGAACCTTGCCGACCCAAACTGCGGGTCGCGCGGTCACGCCGACAGCGCCCGGCGCCTATGTCTTCCGCCTCAACTGCGTGTCTTCGACGGGCGCCACATTCACTCAATCGGTGCCCGTATCGGTGACCGCCGCGGACATCTGTGCCGGACCGCATCAGCCACCAGTCGGCCTGACGCGTGCCACGGCATTCGTGAACGTCTTTGGCCTCCGGGCCATAGGCAACCAGGAGTGGGCATCCAATGCCACGCTCGACCTGACCATGTGGAACCCACCGAAGCCGGGGCAATTGACGACCGGAGGGATCAATCGTTCGGTGATCGGAAATTTCGCGCGGGCCGGTGGTGATACCGCGGCGGTCAGCATGGCGCAGAATGGCTATCTGGCGATGAAAATCGAGACCGCCGGGATCCTTCCGTTGGCGGCCGGCAGCGTGCTGACAGAGCAGCCGGGCCAGAACGCGGCACCGAGTGTGATGTCCATTTCGCGTTGTCCGGGCGACTTTGCGCCGACCGATTCCCGTTGCCTGAGCACCTGGTCTGGCGTGGGTGGAATCGGGATGGACGTTCGGTACGACGCCGGCGAACTGGTGCCCGATGACAGTGGGCGTCGATTATTACCTCAACATGATGTGGTTCCAGCCTGGGCTGCAGATCAACGGTTGCACCCTGTCCGAGTGCTGGTGGCTGGTTTCCCAATCCTGCGGCGCGAACTGTCTGCCGAACTGAGCGTCTGACAGATCCTTGTCACCGATCCGAATTGGGTGAGTGGTATCCCGAGATCCACTCATGAACGCGTCTGCTGGCGCTGAAGCGCGTGCCGAACCGCTGGATGCCCTCGGCGCGCAGGCGTGGCGCGTGATCGCTCAGATAAACATCCAGCGCAGCCTGGTCTCGCAATCGGTATCGGACAACGAGGCAGGTCTTGCCGGATGGGTCGTTTTCGCCGAACAGGTCGGCACCGGTAAAGCCGGGCAGGGCGAGGATCTCGGCGATGTGTGCATCGAGCCAGGTTCGATAGGCAACCCGGATTTCGTCGTCCACCAGCACACGAACTTCGTAGACGATCATAGGTTCACCAGGCTGCTCAGAATGAGTGCCATCAGGCCGAACATCAGCATGAACAGGTAACAAAAACCGACGGCAAAGAACTTCAGCAAAGTCATGATCCAGCCTTGTCGGTAAATGCGCTTCTGCGCCAGCAGCAGATGAATGGGCATCCAGATCCAGACCGCCCCCAGGCCCAACCCGGCCAAGGAGCTGATCCACGATTCGGCACCCACCCATTTCTGCAACTGAATCATCAGGGCAATCAGGATGATCGAGAAACAGATGAAGCTGTGGCTGTGCAGCGCCACGATGATGTGCTCCATATAGAGTCTGCGCTTGAACAGGTAAAAGCCCTTCAGCATCAGGGCAAAAAACGGCAGCAGCACGAACAGCATGGTCGGCGCTTCGGCGAACATCTCGGCAACGAGTTTGCCGGGATCGCGGTTCACTTCCTGACCATTTCGGATCATCAAGCCGATTTTTTCGTTCAACCAGGCGTTGCCGGTTTCGCCGAGCCAACTGACGCGGGTTGGATTCCTGGTGGGGTGCCATGGGCCATCCGTGAAGACCTGAACCCCTTGCGGATTCGGGTCCTCGGCAGTGGCCGGCGTAGTCCTGGTTTTCGGGATCAACGCTCGCGGCTCAGGTTTTTCGCCGGCTGAAAAAGTCAGGCCCTGATCACGCTTTCTCTGCTCGATTTCGGCGAGCAGTTTGTTGCGGTCTTCGCCGAACTCGTCACGGATCTCCTTGAGTGCCACATCGAAGTCCGCCGCCGGCATGTGCTCCTTCGCCGTTTCGAGACCGGACACGGCGTCCTGTTCCAGTCGCTTCAGTTTTTCCAGTTGATCTTCCGGGCTGGACGTTTCGCCTGTGCCGACGCTGATGAACCCATCGCCGGTCTTGACCGGCGTGTTCAGGCCCACCAGCAGAAACGCGATCACGCTCAGGAAAAAATAGAGGCGCAGTGGGGTGACATACCGCACGCGACGACCGGCGAAATATTCGATGCTCAGGAATCCCGGGCGGAAGAACAGCGGACCGATCGTGCGCAAGGTGCGCGAATCGAAGTTGAACACGCTGTCGAGGAAGTCGCCGGCGATGCCGTTGATGTGGCGGATCCAGCCTCGTTTTGGCTGGCCGCACTCGTAGCAGAAATCGCCCAGCAAGGGCGAGCGGCAGTTCTGGCAGGTCGACGCGATGGGCGTCGAGACCGGCGTTGCCGTGGGCGTGGGCGTCGGGGTAGGCGAGGATTCCATGCCCCGATCTTCGGTACTTTGCGCGGTTGCGGCAAGCGCTCTGAAGGCTGCCCTCATCCGGTCCTGCGGACCACCTTCTCCCGTCAAAACGGGAGAAGGCAATCGAAACAACTCTTCTCCCGCTCGCGGGAGAAGATGCCGACAGGCAGATGAGGGACAGATTGGCCCCGAACGAAAACGGGAGGCAGGCTCTTTATCGCTTCAAGACCTGGCCATCGAACCCCGGTATCCTGCGGCCGATGAACATCGATCCCGCACAGGCCGCGCGTACCGAGCGTCGGGCCCTGATCAAACTCGCCTTGCCTTTGGTCGGTGGGCAGCTTGCGGCCATGTCGATGAACGTGGTCGACACGTTGATCGCCGGCAAACATTCGCCGCACACGCTGGCCGTGGTCGGCTTGGGTAGTGCCATGTGGTCGATCGTGATCATCGTTGGCCTGGGATTGATGCTGGCCGTCACTCCGACCGTGAGCCAGCTCGACGGGGCCAAACGCCGCGAAGAGATTGCGCCGATGATGACCCAGGCCGTTTGGCTGGCGATCGTGGTGGGTGTCGCGTTGATGCTCGGTTTGTTGCAGGAGAATGGTTGCTGCGCGGGATGGACGTGTCGCCGGAATTGCGCCGGACACCGTGAAGTTCCCTGAAAGCCGCAGCCTGGGGTGCGCCGGCCTTGGTCCTGACGTTCTGTCTGCGCTTTTTCAGCGAAGCGCTCGGTTTTGCCAAGCCCACATTGGTGTTGAGCCTGCTGGGGCTGGTCGTGCTGGCCGTGCTCGGTTACGTGCTGGTATTCGGGCGCTTCGGGTTTCCGGAACTCGGCGCTCAGGGCTCGGGGATTGCACTGGCGGTGACGACCTGGCTGCAGTGTCTGGGTTTGATCCTGTTCATGGTCCGAAGCCCGCGCTACCGCGGTTTGCGACCCTTCACGACCTGGGCGGGGCCGAATCTGGTGCAGATCACGCCTTTGCTCAAACTCGGCACGCCCGATGGCCTTGATGGTGCTGATGGAGGGAGGTTTGTTCGTGGTTTCGGCGCTGTTGATCGGGAGCATGGGCGGTGTCGCCGTGGCGGCACACCAGATTGCGATCAATATCGCCTCGGTCACGTTCATGGTGCCACTGGGGCTCGGTATGGCGACGACCGTCCGGGTCGGTAACGCCGCCGGCGCCGAAGACGTGCCGCGTGCCCGACTGGCGTGCCGGATCGGCCTCCAGTTGGCGCTGGTGACTCAACTGGTGTCGGCATCGGCATTGGCGCTGTTCCCGGCGTTTTTTGCGAGTCTGTACACGGAAGACACGGCCATCCGTGCGCTGGCGGCCCATTTGCTGGTCCTGGCGGCGATCTTCCAGTTTTCCGACGGCGTGCAGGTTCTGGCCGCCTCGTGCCTGCGCGGCCTGAAGGATGTCCGCGTGCCGGCCATGATCACCCTGGTGGCGTACTGGCCGATCGGCATGGGTGCCGGTTGGTACTGTGCCTTTGGACTCGCGCGCGGCGCTCCGGGCCTGTGGTACGGTCTTTGTGCAGGGCTCAGCGCCGCCGCCCTGCTACTGATCTGGCGCCTTGTAATGGTGCTGAAGCAACCCCATCGTTGGCAGGGCCAGGACGAACATCCGGCCCCTGCCTTGCACTGACCGCCCCTCGACAGATTGACCATGACTACTCAAGCACCCGCTCCCGCACACCGTCCCGGCATGTTCCTGCGCACCCTCAAGGCCCTCTGGGAATTCCTCGAATTCTCGCGCCGGCTCACGTTCAATCTCATCTTTCTGCTGATCCTCCTGATCATCATGATCGCGCTGGTCAGTGGTGGCGGCACGCCGCTCAAGGACCGCAGCGTGCTGGTCCTGGCGCCAAAGGGCGCCATTGTCGAGCAGTATTCGGCGGCACCGTTTGATCGTGCGCTGTCGGAAGCCCTGGGTGAAGATGCCCAGGAAACGCGCCTGCGCGACATCAAACAAGCGCTCGAAGCCGCCGCCGAAGACAAGCACATCGAACGTGTGCTGCTGGTGCCGCACAACATCACGTCGATCGGCGCTGCCAGCGCCCGCGACCTGGCTGCGGCGCTGCAGAAGTTCAAGGAGAGCAAGAAACAGCTCATCGCCTACGGCGATTTTTATGACCAGCGCCAGATGCTGTTGGCGGCGCAGGCCGACGAGGTCTACCTGCATCCGGATGGTGCCGTGCTGCTCGAAGGGCTTGGCCGGTATCGCACCTACTTCAAGGACGCGTTCGACAAGTTCGGCATCGAACCGCACCTGTTCCGCGTCGGCGAGTTCAAATCGGCTGGCGAACCCTATATCCGCAGTGACGCGTCGCCGGAAGCGGAAGAGGCCGACCTGCACTGGATGAACGACCTCTGGACCCGGCATCTCAACGAGCTGGCCACGGCCCGCAAGCTGTCGCCGTCGGATCTGCAGGCGGGGATCGATGACCTTCCGGCACGTGTTGCCGCGCACGGTGGTGATCTGGCCAAGTTCGCGCTCGAAGAAAAGCTGGTCGACGGACTCAAGACCCGCGACGAACTGGAAGCGCTGCTGATCGAGCGTGGCGTCAAGGACGAAGACGGCAAAACCTACGAACACATCGATCTGAAGCCCTACCTGGTGCTGAAGAACGCCATGCCGAAATTCCCGTCCGACGAGCAGGTTGCCGTGGTCGTGGCTGAAGGCGAGATCGTTGATGGCAACGCCAGCGGCGGCACCGTGGGTGGCGATGCCACCAGTGAACTGATCCGCCAGGCCCGCCTCGATGAAAACGTGAAGGCACTCGTGCTGCGCGTCAACTCGCCGGGTGGCGGCGTGTTCCCGTCCGAGTTGATCCGTCGCGAAGTCGAACTGACGAAAAAGGCCGGCAAGCCGGTCGTGGTGTCGATGGGTAATCTGGCGGCTTCCGGTGGTTACTGGATCTCGATGAACGCCGACCGGATCTTTGCCGACGAAAGCACGATCACGGGCTCGATTGGCATCTTCGGCCTGTTCTTCAACGTGCCCGAAGCCATGAGCAAGGTCGGCCTGAACACCGATGGGGTGGGCACCACCTGGTTGGCCGGCGCTTTCGACCCGACCCGTCCGCTCGACCCACGGGTCGGCGAACTCATCCAGACCGTGATCAACAAGGGTTATGCCGACTTCATCGGCAAGGTCGCCCAGGCACGTGGCCAGAAAGTCGAGGACATCGACCGGATTGCGCGCGGACGCGTGTGGTCGGGCGCTCAGGCCAAGGAGTTCGGTCTGGTCGACGAACTCGGCGGATTCGATGCCGCCCTGGCGCACGCCGCCAAACTCGCAAAGCTCGGCGATGAGTTCCAGACCAAGTACGAAGAGAAGGCCATGTCGCCGTTCGAGCAGATGATGGTCGACATGGGTGGTTCGCGCCTCACGCGTGTTCTGAATGCCCGCAGCCTGTTCCTGCCGCTGATCGGCGACATGGATCAGCGCAAGGCCGAGATCGAGCGGATCGAGCGCCTGATGCAGCAGCGTCACGCCGGCCTGCCGTTCAGTGTCCAGGCTCATTGCAACTGCGAGATGCGCTGAGCCGGATCGGCTCCGAACCCGAAAAAGGCGCGCTCCGGCGCGCCTTTTTTATTCCTCATGACCAGGTGCTTCCAGACCTGTAGAAAATCGGGCTATGCTCGGGCGAGATGTGGCTTGATCGTCCTGTTCCCTTTCCCCGAGGTTCTGGCATGCGTCCCACCGATATCAAAGATCCGGAGTACTTCCACAAGGTCGTGGATTGTCAGTGGGCTTGTCCCGCCCATACGCCGGTGCCGGAATACATCCGCCTGATCGCCGCAGGCCGCTACGACGCTGCCTACATGGTCAACTGGTACTCCAATGTGTTCCCCGGCATTCTCGGGCGAACCTGCGACCGTCCCTGCGAACCGGCATGCCGGCGCGGACGCGTCGAAGAAAGTAATGCGGCCAAACCCGAGCCCGTGGCCATATGCCGGCTCAAGCGGGTCGCCGCCGACAACAAGGGCGACGACATCGCCGCGTTGATGCCCACGCCCAAGCCGGCGAACGGCAAGAAGGTTGCCTGTATCGGCGCCGGCCCCTCGTCGATGACCGTCGCGCGTGATCTGGCTGCCGAAGGGTATGCAGTCACCGTGTTCGACGGCGACCCCAAGCCAGGCGGGTTCATGCGCACGCAGGTGCCGCGGTTCCGTTTGCCGGAATCGGTGATCGATCAGGAATGCCAGTTCATTCTGGATCTCGGCGTCACGTTCCGGGGCAACACGCGCATCGACTCACTGAAACAGGTGTTGGGCGAGGGGTATGACGCCCTCTTCGTCGGCACCGGCGCACCGCGCGGTCGTGATCTCGAACTGCCCGGTCGCGCCGAAGCCGCTGCCAACATCCATCTCGGCATCGACTGGCTGGCCTCCGTGTCGTTCGGGCACATCACCAAAATCGGCAAGCGCGTGATCGTGCTCGGCGGCGGCAACACCGCGATGGACTGCTGCCGCTCAGCGCGTCGCCTGGGCGGCGACGACGTCAAGGTGATTGTGCGTTCCGGCTTCGAGGAAATGAAAGCCTCGCCTTGGGAAAAGGAAGACGCGATCCACGAAGGTATCCCGATCATCAACTACCACGTGCCGAAATCATTCGTGCACGAAGGTGGCAAGCTGGTCGCGATGATGTTCGAAGTGGTGCGCGCCGAGCGTGATGCCGCCGGACGCCGGAACCTCGTGCCGACCGGTGAGCCGGATGTCCGCATCGATTGTGATGACGTGCTGATTGCCGTGGGCCAGGAAAACGCCTTCCCGTGGATCGAGCGCGACATCGGCCTGTCGTTCGACAAATGGGGTTTGCCGGTACTGGACCCCAACACGCTGCAGTCGACGATTCCGAACGTGTTCTTCGGTGGCGACGCAGCGTTTGGCCCGAAGAACATCATCTGGGCCGTGGCGCACGGCCACGATGCCGCCGTGTCGATCGACAAGTTCCTGCATGGCGAGGACGTGACGAAGCGGCCGCCGCCGATGGTGCATCTGGCCTCGCAGAAGATGGGCATCCACGAATGGAGTTACGACAACGAGATCACGCGTGACCAGCGTTACGTCGTGCCGTGGGCGCCGAAAGAAAAAGCACTGGCCAGCATCAAGGTCGAAGTGGAGCTGGGCTTCGATGCGGCAACCGCCTTCAAGGAAGCGCAGCGTTGCCTGAACTGTGACGTGCAGACCGTGTTCATCAAGGACGCCTGCATCGAATGTGACGCCTGTGTCGACATCTGCCCGATGGACAGCATTACGTTCACGACGGTGGCCGAGGAGCCCGAACTCCGGAAGAAGCTCACTGCGCCGGCGTTGAATCTCACTCAGGCGCTGTATGTGTCCGAACACGTGAAGACCGGCAGGGTGATGGTGAAGGACGAAGATGTCTGCCTGCACTGCGGCCTGTGTGCGGAGCGCTGCCCGACCGGTGCCTGGGACATGCAGAAGTTCCTGCTGGAAACCACGAAGGCCGGGCCGACGTGCCGCGACCAGAAGGCTGTTGGAGTCGTCGCATGAATGCACAGTTGAAACCCGTTCAGATCAGCGCCGTCAACGACTTCGTCGTCAAGTTCGCGAACGTCAACGGCTCCGGCTCGGCCTCGGCGAACGAACTGTTCGCGAAGGCCATCCTCCGTATGGGCGTCCCGGTCAGTCCGCGCAACATCTTCCCGTCGAACATCCAGGGTTTGCCGACGTGGTACGAGATCCGGGTCACGGAACAAGGCTGGCTGGGGCGTCGCGGCGGGGTTGACCTCATGGTCGCGATGAACCCGCAGACCTGGGACGCCGACGTCAGGGAGATCGACGCGGGCGGATACCTCTTCTACGACGACACGAAGCCGCTGCCGGCGTCGAAGTTCCGTGAAGACATCAACGTGATCGGCATGCCGCTCACCGAGATCTGCAACGCTACCTACACCGATGCCCGACAGCGTCAGTTGTTCAAGAACATCATCTACGTTGGTGCCTTGTCAGTGTTGCTCGACATCGATCCGAAAGTCATCGAGCAATTGTTCACCGAACAGTACAAGGGCAAGGAAAAACTCCTCGACTCGAATGTGCAGGCGCTGAATCTGGGACGCGACTACGCCAGCAAACATCTGGCGCCGATCGGACTTCGGGTGCAAAGGGCGAACAACGTCGGCGAGCAGATTTTTGTCGACGGCAATACCGCCGCGGCACTCGGCTGTGTCTACGGTGGTGCGACGGTGTGTGCGTGGTATCCGATCACGCCATCCAGTTCGCTGGCCGAAGCATTCCAGTCGTATTGCCAGAAGCTGCGCGTCGATCCGGAAACGGGCAAGAACAATTATGCGATCGTGCAGGCCGAAGACGAAATCGCCTCGGTCGGTATGGTTGTCGGTGCAGGTTGGAATGGCGCCCGCGCGTTCACCACGACGTCCGGCCCCGGTGTGTCGCTGATGACGGAGTTCCTGGGCCTCGCCTACTTCGCCGAAATTCCGATCACGCTGATCAACGTGCAGCGAGGCGGCCCGTCGACCGGCATGCCGACACGCACGCAGCAGGCTGACCTGATCGCCTGTGCCTACGCCTCCCATGGCGACACCAAACACATCCTGCTGTTCCCGGAAGACCCGAAGGAGTGTTTTGATCATTCCGCAGCAGCGCTGGACCTGGCCGACCGCTTGCAGACCCCGGTGTTCGTGATGACCGATCTCGACATCGGCATGAACCAGCGCCTGTGTGCCCCGTTTGATTGGGACGACACACGCGAGTACGACCGCGGCAAGGTGATGACGGCTGAGGAACTCGAAGCCGGTCGGGATTTCGGCCGATACCTCGATGTGGATGGTGATGGCATTCCGTTCCGAACCTACCCCGGCACCCATCCGACGAAAGGTGGCTACTTCACGCGTGGCACCACACGCAATGCCTATGCGCAGTATTCCGAGGCCGGACCGGACTATCTCTACAACATGACGCGGCTGCTGAAGAAGCTGGAAACCGCGAAAACGCTGGTGCCGCAACCGGTCCTGAAAAAAGCCGCACAGCCCACGCGATACGGGGTGCTGTATTTCGGCTCCACCAGTCCGGCGATGGACGAGGCTCTGCTGGCGCTGAACGAGATGGGCCTGCACATCGACGCCATGCGCATCCGCGCGTTTCCATTCTCGCAGCCGATCGTCGATTTCATCGAATCCCACGAGCAGGTGTTTGTCGTCGAACAGAATCGTGATGGCCAGTTGCGTGGCATGCTGATCAACGAACTCGAGTTTTCGCCGAAGCAGTTGCCGGCAATCCTGCATTACGACGGCACGCCGATCACCGCCCGATTCATCACCCAAGCCATTGCCGAGCGCTTGCGCGCGAAGGGGGCCGCATGACCTATCTCGCCAAACCCAAACTGCATCACCCGAGCCTTGCCCAGAACAAGGTGTGTTACACCCGGCGTGACTATGAAGGTCGTGTGTCCACGCTGTGTGCGGGCTGCGGGCACGATTCGATTTCGGCCGCGATCATCCAGGCTTGTTTCGAGATGGATGTCGAGCCACATCGGGTCGCCAAACTCTCCGGTATCGGCTGCAGCTCCAAGACGCCCGACTACTTCCTGGGCAACTCGCATGGATTCAATACCGTGCACGGCCGCATGCCCAGTGTGCTGACGGGCGCCAATCTGGCGAACCGTTCGCTGCTGTATCTCGGGGTGTCGGGTGACGGTGACTCGGCGTCGATCGGCATCGGCCAATTCGCACACGTCATGCGCCGTGGCGTGAACATGACCTACATCCTCGAAAACAACGGCGTGTACGGTTTGACGAAAGGGCAGTTCTCGGCAACCGCCGATCAAGGCAGCAAGTCGAAGAAGGGCGTCGTCAACTCCGACTCGCCGATCGATACCGTGAGTCTGGCGCTACAAATGGGCGCCAGCTTCGTCGCACGAGGATTCAGTGGCGACAAGAAACAGCTGGTGCCGATCATCAAGGCGGCGATTGCCCACAAGGGTGCCGCGTTCATCGATGTGGTGAGCCCCTGCGTGGCGTTCAACAACCATCCCGGCAGCACGAAGAGTTACGACTACGTGCGTGAGCACAACGAAGCAGTCAACCGCATCGACTTCATCCACACGAAGCAGGAAATAGTTGTCGACTACGCCGAAGGCCAGGTCATCGAAGTCGAACAGCACGATGGCACCATCCTCATGTTGCGCAAGCTCCATCGCGACTACGACCCGCACAACAAGATCGGGGCGATGAACTACATCCACAAACATCAGAGCGATGGGGAGGTCGTCACTGGTTTGTTGTATGTCGACAGCGAGGCGCGCGACCTGCACGAACACCTGAACACCGTGGATGTGCCGCTCAATACACTCGGTGCGAAGCAGCTCTCGCCGGGCAAGGCGGCGCTCGACAAGATCAATCAGCGGCTGAGGTAATCGGCCGCTTCTGACGCCAATCGGATTACTTGACGAGAATCCGCACAAACACGCCCTGATGCAGATCGCGTCGGCGAGCCTGGTTGTTGATGACCACCTGGCTCAGGGTTCGGTCTTCATCGCACACACCGAGCAGCGTGTGGTCATCGAGCATGGTGATGCCTTCGAGTTTGTAGGGCAGGTCGAACTGGCGTGCGCCGCGGTGGGCCAGCACACTGTCCAGTCGCCCCTCGCGCCAGCGTTTGTCGGGCAGGAAGAATAGTTGCGAGCGCATGGGTTCGCCCTCGGCGCCCTCGATGCTGCCGACAATCCAGGTGCCTTTGCGCTTGTGGTCGTAAGCCATCGCAGACAAGCCGAGGTCGCTGGCCGCTCCGTCCGGCAGTGTCAGGTCCAGGCGCTGGAAGCGCTCGGACAGCACGACGGCGCCATGCTCATCTTCGGAGAAGCGGCCGTGCAGCACGGTCATCCCGTAGCGCGGGTGCTCAAAATCCGGACCGGTTTCACGAACCCCGAACAGCACGTTGTTGGGCGGAATCACCGCCAGACCCTCGATCTTGAAATAGGATGGGCCGGCCGGAAACTCCGGGCTGGCCAAGGCACGCAGGAAGCGCTCGCGCAGGACAATGGAGCTGACGATGTCACCGGATTGGTTCGGCGCCACAACGTCTGCGTGCTCAACGGCATGTCCCCAGATGGCGAGCAGATTGTTGAATCGTGCGCCATCGGGACCGCCGGTTTCCGGGGTGCGATCAAAGGCGGTGCTGATCAAGGTCAGATCGTGAGCCTCCGATCGCGTGATGTCTTCGATCTTGCGGACCTGGGTGACCCACTCGTGCAACTCGGGACGGATCGTCTCGAATGCAACTTCACCGTGAAGGGTCGCGAGTGGCAGGGAAAAAACCTGGGCTGCGGGGGGCGCGACCTGTTTGTCATTCGCAATCAGGACCCGATCGCCGATGATCGTCACGGCCGAGGTTTCGCAGGTCAGCACCTTGCCCTTGGCATCGAGCGCGCCTGGCTGAACACAGGCCACCAGCCCAGACTCCTGAATGTTCGCGCGAAGCCCGGCTCGATGGCAGGCAATCTGGGGCAACAACAATAGGACCAGCAACAGCAAACGGATCAAGGACGGCTCCAACGGAACATCGCGAAGACCCCGAGTCTAGTCCGCCTGTTTCGCGGGCCATGGGCTTGAGGCCGCCGGGCCGCCGCCCTGCGACCCACAAGCTCCACACCCGCGACCCCCAGACACCGCGCGCCACGCCCGCACGCCAGCCCGCGCGCCACGGACTGCACGGCCCTCCCGATGTTCGAGGTGGCCAAACGAGGGGTTCAGGCAAACCTTCGCCCTACTGGTGGCCAATTCAGCCGGCAGGGCGCGGTCTGGCGAACAGGAACCCTTGCCCGAGGTCACAATCCAGCCGAAGCAGGGCGTCCCTTTGCATTTCGGTTTCGATGCCCTCGGCGATGACCTCGATGCCGAGTGAGCCCGCCAGCGCACGAATGGCACGGACCACTGCGGCGCTCTTGCCGCTCAGGTCCGGCTTGAGTTCCGAGACAAACGATCGATCGATCTTCAACGCATGCAGCGGGAATCGATGCAGGTACGACAACGACGAGTAGCCGGTCCCGAAATCAGCTAGTGAGGTCAGGACGCCAGCGTCCTTGAGTCGTTGCATGGTGTGCCGCGCCTGGTCGGGGTTGTCGAGCAGTACCCCTTCGGTGACTTCGATGCGGATCCGGTGCGGCTGGACATTGTGTGTTGCCATCAGTCCAAGCAGATCCTGTGCGAGGTTCGGCGAGCGGAAGTGTCGCGGGGATACATTGATTCCGATGTAGGCATCGGGTTCGATCAGTCGCGGTATGAGGCGCACGATCTGCTCATAGCGCAGCCAATCGATCTGCTCGACGTTGCCGGATTCCTCGGCGAGACCCAGAAAGTCGATCGGCGTGAGCACGCCGCGCAAGCCATGGCGCCAGCGCAGCAGCGCCTCGTAGCCCAAGACCCGTGCATCCTTGAGCCGAACGATCGGCTGAAGAAAGGGTTCGAACTCGCGGCGCACGATGGCGCGCCGGAGATCACCTTCCAGATCGAGCAGCAACAAGGCCTGCTCATGCAGTTTCTGGTCGAAGACCTCGAAGCGGCGTCGGCCGCGTGCTTTGGCGCGGTACATCGCCACATCGGCGTCACGCAACAGTTCCTCTGGATTCTGGTAACGCGCGCTGGCGATTGCGATGCCGATGCTGGCCGAGGTATACAACTCCTTGTCGCGAACCCGAATGGGTTCGTCAAACGCATCGATCACACGCTGTGCGATCTGGCTGGCATCGTCGATTCCGTTGATGCCCGAAAGCAGGATCGTGAACTCGTCGCCACCCAGTCTCGCCACGGTGTCGGGCGCACGCACACAGCCGTTGATCCGGCGGGCTGCCTCGATCAGCATCTCGTCGCCGATCAAGTGGCCGACCGAATCGTTGATGACCTTGAAACGGTCCAGGTCAAGGAACAACACGGCGAACAAACCATCCGGTTCATTGCGGTAGCGAGCGAGTGCGGCGTCCAGTCGCGTCAGCATGGCGGAGCGGTTCGGCAATCCGGTGAGCGCGTCGTGGAACGCCTCGTGTTTGAGTTGCGATTCGATTCGCTCGCGATGATGGATCTGTTCGTGCAGGCCTTCGTTGGCCAATCGAAGTTCCTGGGTCCGATCGAAAACCCGCCGCTCCAGTTCGGCATTGGCCATGACCAGACGTTCCTGGTTCTGCTTTCGCTCCAGAGCCGTGGCCACGTGCAACGACGCGAACAAGAGGATTTCCTGATCTTCGTTGCTGTAGCCGCGGTCGGGATCGTAGCTCTGCACCACCATGGCGCCGACCGAACGATCATCCAGCAGCAGCGGTACACCCAGCCAGAATTCGGGGACCGTTCCGAAGACCACCATCTCACCGGCATCGATGAGTCCACGAATGCCGGCTGCGTGCGACAGCAGGGGACGACGCTGCCGCAATACCCACTCGGTGATGCCGTTCGTGACTTGCCTCGTAGCCAGCGGCTGATCCAACTCGTCGACAAAGTACGGGAATGACAGCGACTCGCCGTCATCAGACAACAAGGCGATGAAAAAATTGCTGGCGTCCAGCAACTGCCCGATCACCTGATGTACACCGGCGAAAAAGTGATCGAGGCTGCCGTGCCCGGCCGACAATTCGGCGATGCGATACATCGCGCCCTGCAGGCTTTGGGCTCGCTCTCGTTGGGTGACCTCGGCGCGCAGCACCAGATTGGCCTCGGCAAGTTCGGCGGTCCGTCGTGCGACGGCCTGCTCCAGTTCATCCTGTGCCTGCTTGCGCCGGACCGCCGTGAGAATGTGTTGCGCCACGAACATCAGCAAAGCGCGATCGTCTTCACTGTAGCGACGGGCCGGGTCGTAACTCTGTACCACCACGGCGCCGCGCACCCGCTCGCCCTCGATCATCGGCACACCCAGCCAGTCGACACACTCGGGCCCCAGTCGCTCGTCGTCACCCAGTCCGAGACTATGGCGCAGTGCGGCACTCGGGCCGAGCAGCGCCCGTTTCGAGTGCACCACCGCGAACGTGAGGCTGTGCGGGTAGTCCGGGCCGGCGATTTCGGTCTCGCCCCGCGCCATCTCCGCTTCCGTCAGATCGGCGTCGTAGGCAAAACGCAAGGTGTCGCGCGTGTCGTCATACAGCGCGATGTAAAAACTCTCGGCGTAGGTCAGCCCGCCGACGATGGCGTGCACCCGGGCCAGCATGTCATGCAGATCGAGATCGGCGTGAGCCAGATCGGCAATGGCGTACAAAGCCTTCTGGACCGACTCGCGGCGTTCGGACTTGCGGATCGCTCCTTGCAAATCATCGGTCGCCAGCCGCTGGCGCAGTCGCTGGTCGAAGAAATCGATGAATGCGAGGTCGGCGGTATCAATTCGGTCGTCGGGCCACGCGTCGAAAACCAAGGAGAGTCGACCGTCCAACAGGTTGCTCCGGCAGGTGCTCGCCGCATCGGCTTCGGCATCCGTATCAGCGAGCAGGGTGCAGCCCACGCCGAGCGCCTCCCGGCTCCACGTCTCGGCGAGCAATCCAAGGGAAAACTGATCGGCAGAACCAAGCAACAACAGGCGGGCATATCGATCAGAACGGGCGTTGCCAAGGCGGGGCGGCGAGCGCGGTTGCAGCATGGCGGCGTCGGCAGGTGTCATGTCGGCATACCCGGGCACGACCTGACCCGTCGTGCCTGAGCGCACGAACAGACCCTGCTTGACCGTCCAGGATGCATCGACCACCTCGGTCCAGACCACCTGCCTGATCCGATGCTGCCGCAATCGCCGTCGATTGGCGATGGGTTTTGCGTGAATTTCGATGGCGCTTAGATTGCCGGAACGGACGTAATCATGGCTGACATTTGCAGCTGTTATTCTTCCGAGTTCGTTTCCAGTAATCCTCAGGGTGTTGCCATGCGTGTTTCCTTGATTTGTTCCACCGCGCTCGGGGGCTTGTTGGCTCTGGCTGGCCTCGGCGCCAGTGCCCAATGTGTGAGTCTGACCACCGTCGGCGCGGCAGCGACCCAGAATTTCGACACGCTGGCGATTGCCGGGACAACGAATAACCTCACGATCACCGGCTGGTTTTTGACCGAGACCGGAGGCGGCGCGCGCGACAACGAACAATACGCGTTTGACAACGGCGGTTCGAACACCGGCGACACCTACAGTTACGGGACCACCGCAGCCACCGAACGAGCTCTGGGCGGACTTCAGTCTGGAACGCTGATTCCGGTCATCGGTGCCTGTTTCACGAACAACACCGGTACCACTCTGGGCAGTCTGGATGTGGCGTACACCGGTGAGCAGTGGCGACTGGGCACCGCCGCCCGGACCGACCAGTTGGATTTCCAGTTCAGCCTGAATGCGACCAGCCTGGCCACCGGCACCTGGACCGACGTGAATGCGCTGACTTCGTGTCGCCGTTCACCGGTACAACCGGTGCACGCGACGGCAATGCCGCCGGTAACCGTACCGCCCTGAGCAACAGCATCACCGGGCAGTCGATCGCCAATGGCGCCACGTTCTGGGTGCGCTGGAACGATGCCAATGCGAGCGGCGCCGATGACGGACTGGCAGTCGACGATTTCAGCCTGACGCCGCAGGCCGGCGTGGTCCTGCCGACACTCAGTGTCAACGACGTGAGTCTGGCCGAGGGCAACGCTGGCGTGACCAACTCCTTTGCGGTGTCCTGTGGCTCGGCAGGCGCGTGGTCGTCGACATGCTGCCGCGACAGCCTGCCGTGATTTCGCAGGAACATCCTGACCGGACAGACCATTCCGGCAATCAGACATTGACTTCACGGTGGTCGAACGGCGATCTTTGTGAGCGAATGAGACCTTCTTCGTCAATGTGACCAACATCGTGGGTGCCACGCCGGTCGACGCCCAGGGGCTGGGGACCATCTCCAACGACGATGCGCCGCCGTCAGTGAGCTTTGCCCTGGAGAGCTCGAGCATGGGAAGGGAAGTGGCAATACCAACCACACGGTGGTGGTCAATCTCAGTGCGCCGTCCAGTTTGGCGCTTGAGCTGAACTTCTCCACGTTCGACGGTGGTGGCATGAACGCCGATGCCACCAATCCATCCGACTACCTGTCGACCAGCGGCACGCTCAGCTTCCCGCCCAACGTCACGACCGCAAATATCGTCGTGCCGATCGTGGGTGATACGACCATTGAGCCGAATAGGATTCACCATGGCACTCGCCGCCTTTCCTGTTGGGAGTGGGAAGGCCGGAAGGCTTGGCGGACGAACAGGTCGTCACGATCCTCAATGACGAAGCTGATCCAGTCGCCTCGATCACGGTAGCGCCGGCAACCATGACCGAAACCCCGGGACCGCCACTCATCTATTCGGTGACGCTGACGCCAGCCCCGTCAGTCGATACGACCATCAACTTCACTGTCTCGGGATCTGCTACGTCAGGATCCGACTTCATAGACCTTGCGGCTACGTCGGTCGATCCCGGCGAACCAGACCACCGAGAACATGGTGGTTGCGGCCATCGACGATGCACTCGCCGGTGAACCGGACGAAACCGTTGTGATCACGCTTGCAGCGGGTACCGGGTACACCGTTGCCGGTGCCCCGGGTGATTCGGTAACCGGCACCATCCAGGACAACGACTCAGCGGAGGTTTCGATTGCCGTTGCGCCGGCATCGGTGCAGGAGGATGACGTGACCTCACTGACCTACACGGTCAGCGTCACCAATGCTTCAGTGAATCCGATCACGGTGCCGCTGACGTTCTCCGGTTCGGCGACTTCGGGTGTCGATTACACTGGCACCCAGGCGTCCGTGACGTTCCCGGCGAACAGCGCAGCGGCGCAGACGGTTGTCATCGATCCGACCGCCGATGCCACCGTCGAGGCGGACGAAACCGTCATTGTCACCCTGGAGGCAGGCGCGGGTTATGCCGTGAACGCCGGCAGTGGCAGCGCGATTGGTTCGATCACGAACGACGACGTGTCGGCCGACCTGAGTTACACGATCACGGACAGTCCGGATCCCGTGAACACAGGTGGCCAGGTCACCTACACGGTGACCGTCAACAACGCGGGCCCGACTCCGGCTGGTAACGTCCAGATGAGCTTCCAGATCCCGGCCGGGATGACCTTCGTGAGTCTTGCCGCCCCGGGCGGCTGGACGTGCACGACGGTACCGGTAGGCAGTGGCGGTGGCGTGGGCTGCTTCAGCGCGTCGGTGGCAGTGGGTACCTCGGTGTTCTCGATTGTTGCCGCCGTACCGCCGACCAGCCCGGCGGGAACGGTCTTCAGCGCCAGCGGTGATGTCACCTCGCCAACGTTCGATCCAGCACCCGGCAACAACGCTGCCGCCATCGGGACGACCGTGGTCGGTGGCCCACAAGCCATCCCGGGCCTCGACCCATTTGGCCGCCTGATGCTGGTGCTTGGCATGTTGCTGCTGGTGGCTTGGCGCGTCCCCACCCCCGCCCTTTAGGGAGGTCTGATAAGTCCTCTTATTCAGCCCCCCCCCCCCCCCCCCGCGTCGTTGATTGCGGCCGCGGGCCCTGATATTCAGGTCCTTGGTTGTCATCAGGACGGGCACCTTCGGGTGCCCGTTTTTGTTCCAGTACCAAACCAAGCACGAGGCATGGCAAAGCGATCGCATCGACCCAGAGCACACGGTTGATCGACGGGTCCCAAGGCGCGTCTGCAGGGACGCCGAGCAGCAGGAACGCGGCAACACTGGTGATTGCCATGAGAAGCGCCGGCATTCGCCAGGACTGGTGTTTCAGCGCGATCAGCATCGGCAAGACCAGGAGCCCGAACAGGACGGCGCGGTGCTGCAACAGCAGCAGCGTGGTCGGATCACTCCATGACACGCCGTACAGACGCGCCAGGGCCGAAGCCCCGCCGAGGCCGGCGACCGGCGGCAGATGGATCAGCGCGCCGACCAACAATGACGCACGGATCAGCCATTCGCGGACTTGAATGCTCATGCCGTCAGAGCCCGCGGAAGTGCTGGCGACGATTGCTTCAAGCCCGTCCATTGAAGGACCGAGAACGAGGCGGTGGCCACTACGTGGATTGCCAGCAGAGCAAGCCCTGCGGAATTCGCATTGACGCCAAAACCCAGCATCAGGGCCAGTGCTCCAGCCGCCCACAGCAGGTTGCCGACCACGATGGTCAGCACGACGACATGCAGCACGGCGGGCCGGCTCGCCAGCCACATCAACGCCATCGAATAGGGCAGGCAAATCAAGCCCGCCACCCACAAGAGTGGCCCAGGCAACTGTGTTTGGGTGGCGAGCCAGTGACTGGCGAGGAGCAATGGCAGGCCGCTCAAGAGCGACACACCGGCATCCAGGCGAAGGGCGAAACGCAGAAATGGGCTTGGTTGTGTGCAGGTCATGGTGAAACTCCGGTTAGGTGCAACACCATGGTCTGCCTGATTCGGCCAGCAGGCGATTACCTGCCAGGTAATCGGGTTCGACAAGCCGGTACGATTCAATACGAATCGGGACTCCTGTGACGGGTCCGGCAAAGGAGCTTCGGTCCATGGCTCGCATTGATGCGTTCGGCAACGAACTCAAACAGTGGCGGCAACGTCGCAGGCTCAGTCAGTTGGAGCTCGCGGTGGATGCGCAGATCTCCACCCGCCATCTCAGCTTCATCGAGACGGGACGCTCCCGCCCAAGTCGCGGCATGGTGCTGCATCTGGCGGCGCTCCTGGAGTTGCCGCTTCGCGAGCGCAATAACCTGTTGCATGCAGCCGGCTTCTCGCCAGCGTTCAGTGCCAACACCCTCGACGCCGGGGCGATGGCTGCAGCCATGTCGGCAGTCGACATGGTGTTGGGCGCTCATGGCGCGTTTCCGGCAGTTGCCGTGGATCGATGCTGGAATTTGCTGCGCGCCAACGATGCCGCCCAGCGTCTGCTCGGTGGTGTGGCACCGCAGTTGTTGGTGCCTCCGGCCAATGTCCTGCGACTGACGCTGCATCCGGAAGGACTCGCGCCCCGACTCAAGAACCTTGGCCAGTTGCGGGCGCATCTGCTCGACCGGCTGAGTCGCCAGGTGCGTCAAAGCGGGGATACTGAATTGGCGACACTACTTGAGGAGTTGTCGGCTTATCCCGCACCCACCGGGTCGGATATCGAACTGCCGACGCCGGACGCTGATGTGGTGGTGCCGTTGCGACTGGACACGCCATTTGGCGTGTTGTCGATGTTCTCGACGATCACTGTGTTCGGAACGCCGACGGATGTCACCTTGTCCGAGCTTGCGATCGAAACATTCTATCCGGCGGACGAAGAATCGAGGGTGCTGTTGTTCAAGTTGGCTGAGCAGGGCTGATCAACAAAAAAAGGCGCAGCCGAAGCTGCGCCTTGTCTTGATGCCCGGTTGAAGCGGCTTAGCGGAACGCTGCCACCGTCGGGCCGCGTGTGCGCCACACACGCGTATTGTCGTAGTAACTCGCGGTGCCGATCGCAACGCCACTGATCGTGTAGTTCGGCGACGAGAAGGCGCCCACACGCGTGCAGGTCGAACATGGACCGTTGTTGACCGCCATGACCGTGCGACGGTTGATGCTCGACATCACGTAGCCGTGTCCGTAGGCATACGGCGTCGTCGTCGGGTCATTGTCATGACGCGCACCCACGACATGGCCTGCTTCGTGTACGAACGTGTAGTTGCCGGTCATGCACGATGGGCTCATCACGAAGTATGCATTCGCATTCGATGTGGCGATGCCTGCTGCCTGGCCGCAAAGAGTCGAGCTGGCCGGTGCGACATAGGCCACGATATCGGCCGTGTTGGTCGTGCGCAGGCTGCCGATCGTGTCGTAGAACCCATCGGCCTGATTGGTCAGGCGCGACAACATGGTCGTGTAATTGTTGGTTTCCGACTGCGTGAAATACTTGATCGTGCCGGCTTGCTGAAACCGGATGTCGGTGTTGGTTGCGGCGAGTGCCGTATTCGACTCCGAGAACGCCAGGTCGACCGTCTGCTGGTCATTGCCGATGGCCGTGCCGGCGGCTGGGCCAAATGCAACCATCACACGAATCGTCGAGATCGCCTTGGCGCCGTAATTGTCCTGCCAGGCGCCAAGTTCACGCGGCCGAGCGGAATGGCGCAGCATTTCGGCATAACCGGCTTCGTCTTCGTCCGGCAGGAACTTGCTCTGGTCCACTTCGACCAGCGCGTGCTGGCCCTTGTCGACCGGGATCAAGCGATACAGTGCACCGTCCACGCGGATGTTCGCGAGGATCGTGTCGCCGGAGCGGACTGCAATGATCTGGTTGTCCAAGGTGTCGATGGGTTTGCGACCTTTTGCATCGATGCTCTTCGGAACGTCGAGGTCGAGGTCACCGATCCACACATCGTTGCCGCTCTCCATGGTTTCGAAATGGGATTGCACGGCATTCACCTGGATACCGCCCGGCAACGACAACCGGAGATCACGGGTCTTTGCCTGCACCAAAGAGGCATCGGCGCGCACGATTTCAATACGCTCGTTGCTGATGTCCTGAGCCACTTTCGCCAACAACTCGCCGGGTTCGGCAAACTGTTCGCGGTTTCCTGCGGTGGTAAACAAGTCCTGTGCAGCAAAAGCCGAACCGGCCGCGAGGGCCACGCTGATGCCGAAGGCAATACGCGCAAATGTCATTGCTTTGATGTCCTGTGGATGATGTTGTTGGAATACGCGGCTGACGCGTCCTCTCTCCGAAACGCCGCCGCGCCCCCGAATGTACACAAATGAAAACCGAAATTCGGACCCTTCACAAAAAAAAGTTTCGATGCCGCAGCGCAATATGTGAAGGCGATTTTGTTGGCGAGGCTGCCGCGCTTATCGAATCAATGATTTGCGGGATTGGTGCGCTGCACACAACGTTTCCCGATGACCATGATTCGTATCCATATCGATATGCCGATAGGAACGAGTGCCCGTGCAACCGCGTCCGTTTTGATCCGCTGATTCGCGAATCAGACTGGGAGCACAAAAACCCTTCTCCCGCGCGAGCGGGGAGAAGGTGGCCGAAGGCCGGATGAGGGTCAGATTGGCGTGTCGCCAGATTTCACTCATCTGCCCTGTCGGCATCTTCTCCCGCGAGCGGGAGAAGAACATATTGCAGATCAACAGCTCTTTTCAGCCTGCCGGGCATCTTCTCCCGCAAGCGCGAGAAGAATGGCTTCGATCTTGTTCAATAGAGCAAGGCATACCCGACGTGTTATCTGAAACCCATGACGCCGATCATTTCTGGTGAGCGCTGCGGCGCGTTTTCCGGCGATCAAGATCCATCGACTCGATACCATCGGTGTCACCTGTCTGCACCGGAGGCCGCCATGTACGAGACCCGTGACCAACCCTTGATTGCCAAAGCGTCATTCCTGCGCCGTGTCTTCGGTCACATCGGCGTGGCCGTGTTGTTGCTCGGGCTGTCGCTGAGCGGCGGCATGGTCGGATACCACACGCTGGAGGGCTTGCCCTGGGACGACGCCTTTCTGAATGCGGCGATGCTGCTGGGCGGGATGGGCCCGGTGGATGCGCCGCAGTCCCATGCCGGAAAATTGTTTGCCGGGATCTATGCTTTGTATGCCGGTCTGGTCTTCATCGCCACCGCGGCATTGGTGTTCACGCCGGTCATGCATCGAGTACTGCATCACTTTCATTGGTCGGAGTGACGCTCGGCGCTGTTTTGATTGTCCACATTGCCTGTATGGTTCCACCCTTGTCGAAACGCTGCCTTACGCCCATTGTCAGCAGTGTTGAAAGGAACTTCATGATGCGTGTCTTGACGTTACTGATGCTGGCCTTGAGCGCTTCGGGTGCGCAGGCGGTTACGCGGATCGTTACCGATGCCGGTGACGCGGGTGACGGCACATGTGATGCCACCTGCACGCTTCGCGATGCCGTGGATGCTTCGGGGGCGGACGACCGGATCCTGTTTGATCTGTTGTTGCCCAATCCGCTCGTGCTGTCGCTGACTGGCCCGGCATTGATCATCGACGTGCCGATGCGCATCACGGCAACCGACGGAGTGCCCACCGTACTTCGCCGCACCGGAGGTGCCGATCGTTTGATGCGTGTTGCGCCAACCGGTGATGTGCGGATCGTTGGCCTCGGCTTTGAAGATGGTCTGGCCCCTGCGACGCCGCTACCCGGCGACGCCAAGGGTGGCGCAATCTACGTTGATGCGGGCGGTGCACTGGAATTACGCGACAGCGTGCTGCGGAACAACCGTGCCATAGCGGTCATGAATCCACCCGGCATGATTGGGCTGACAGGCAGTCCTGCCGATGGCGGCGCGATCTATGCACTGGGCGACGTGTTGATGGAAGGATGTGCATTCATCGGCAACGTGGCGCAGGGGTCCGATGCGCCGCCCGTAGCCGGCTTGCCGATTCCCGGGAGTGCCGGCGGCCAAGCGTCGGGCGGGGCGATCTTTGCGAATGGCACTTTGGTGGTTCTGAACAGCACTTTCCATGGCAATGTGGCCCAGGGGGGCGCAGGCAGCATGGGCGGCTTGGGTGCGGGATTTCCGATCGGCCCGGCTGGCGGGAGCGGCGGGACAGCTTCAGGTGGGGCCATCGCGGCCACACTCATGTCGGTGCCCAGCGTGGCGTTTTCGACATTTGTCGCGAATCAAACGATCGGTGGCCCGGGCGGTGCCGGAGGGATCCCCGATGGACCACCAGGTCCGCCCGGAATTGTCGCTGGCGAAGCCATCAGCAGTAGCGCCGCTTCGATCATCAACACCAGCATCCTGATCGGTTCGGGTGCTGCGTCCAGTACCTGCGCCGGTGCCGCGTTGTCGCAGCGAACGGACAACCGACTGGATGGAGCCGGTTGCCCGGGATTGCAGGTGCCCGGTCTGCTTTCTCAGTTTGAGCCGTTCAACGTGGCGGAGCCATCACCCGTGTATCGGCCCCTGCTGGGTAGTGCCGTCATCGACAGCAGTCCAGATTGCCTGGATGCCCTGGGTGCAGAAGCCGTTGTGCTCGACCAGTTGCTGAATCCCCGGCCGCGACCGGGCGGCGGTGCCGAGTTGCGTTGCGACTTCGGTGCCTTTGAGGCAACCGTCGTGATGTTCGCCGATGGATTCGAGGACCCGCCGCCGCCACCTTGAGCCGTTCTTGTTCCCTTCAATCGACAGGCCGGTGTCATGGTCGAACCCATGGGTCGATCAGGGTTGCTCCGGCGCCAGCATCGTGCCGCGACAGGTTCGCGCGCCGCAGGCACAGCGCCAGCGCAGGCGTTCCTGTTCGGAAACCGAATGGCTGAATTCAAGCGAATAGTCGAACGTCAGTTCCTCGCCTGTGCGGATCTTTCGAGTCGTCACGAAGAACACCCGGTCACGCCGGTCGTCGCCGTTGATGTCGACCCAGATCACCGCCTCGCAGTTGGGCGCACAGCCGTGATTGACGAACCGTGCGCTGCTTCCGCCCACATTGCCGTCGATCAGCCATGTGGCATTCACCGAGAACAGGTACGTCTCGCCCGAACCGGAATTGTCGCCATACCGACGAAACGCCTCGGCGCTGTCGATGCGCTCGCCTCGATACTCCAGGATACGAGTGCCCGCTGGCAAATCCTGGTTCGCGAACACCCCGCGCCCATGGATCGGTGAACGGCGGACCACGACTCTGGGTGGGCTCATGGAGGGTTACCTGGGTGGCGGATTCAGGGCGCAAGCATAGTTTGTCGGGCGAATACCTCAGAAATCGACTGCGTCATCCGAGACACGAGCGGGAACAGTCTGCTGGGGTTCGAGCAGTTCCTTGTTTCCGCCCAGGAGAAGGGGTTGTCATTCCAACGGAAACTGCGCGTAGCTACACTCACGGGTCAACCCGACAAGGAGTGGCTGGAATGCGAAGGCTGATGACTGCAACCTTGCTGCTGCCCATGTGGGTAGCAGCACAATCCGGCACCTGGGAAGATCTCGGACCGGGGCCCGCGACCGGCGGCCAGGTCGAGGGCATCACGAACGGCGAAGTCGTAGGCGCTGTTAATGCCCTTGCCGCACATCCGAGCAACGCCGACATCCTCTACGCAGGTGCGGTGAATGGCGGCATCTGGCGCACCAACAACGCGACGAACGCTTCGCCGACCTGGACACGATTGACCGACAATCTGGCGTCGCTTTCGATCGGCGCACTGGAATTTGATCCCCTCGATGCAACCAGGCAAACCTTGCTTGCGGGCTCGGCGCGGACATCCAGTCTTGGCAGTATTGGTGGCGCCCAGATTGGCTTGCTGCGGACGACCAACGGTGGCACCACATGGACCGTATTGGCGGGTACTGGTGTCACTCTGGCAGGCCGGCAGGTGCGTGGTGTGGCTGCACGCGGCGCGATTCTGGTCGCTGCCACGAACGGCGGTGTGTTCCGCTCAAGCGACACGGGTGCCACGTTCGTCGAAATTTCGGGAGGTGCCGGTACAGGTTTGCCTGTGGGCAACACCACGGATCTGACGGCTGATCCGTCGAACCAGGCAGTGCTCTACACGGCTGTTGTCCTCGTTGGCTCGGCGGCTGGCTTGTATCGTTCAGCGGACACCGGTGCCACCTGGACTCGGGTCTCGAACGCCACCATGGATACGGCCATGAATGGCGCCACGCGCGCACGAATGGTGGTCGGCAGCAGCAGCCAAACGTACGTGGCCGTGATTCGCTCCGGGCGCTTGTCCAACGTGTTTCGCTCACCCGACGGCACCAGCGGTTGGGTGGACATGGGCGTCCCGACCACAACCGAGGCTGGCGGCATCGCGATTGGCGCCCATGCCGGCGGGCAGGGATCGATCCACTTCTCGATGGCCGCCGATCCAGCCAATGTCAACGTTGTTTATCTCGCTGGCGACCGGCAGCCATACTTTGGGGGAAGGCAACAACTCCAGTCAGTTCTTCCCGAACTCGATTGGCGCCAACGATTACAGTGGTCGGGCGTTTCGCGGCGAATTGGTGGCGCGCCTGTTTGGCGTCCCCTGACCCACAACGGCACGGCGAACAATTCCTCGCCGCATGCCGATTCGCGGGATATGGCATTCGACGCGAATGGCAATCTGCTGGAGTCGGACGATGGCGGCGTGTATCGACGCACGCAGCCGAACTTGACGAGCGGCGTTTGGCAATCAGTCAACGGCAGTCTGCAAACCACCGAGTATCACAGCCTGGCGTACGACAGCTTCAGCGATCGGGTGATAGGTGGCGCGCAAGACGTGGGCACGCCCGAAGAAGATCAGATTGCCATCAAACGATTCCGCAGTGTCAGCACCGCCGACGGCGGTGATGTGACGGTGAACGACGTCGGCGCGACTACCGTATCGACGCGCTACAACAGTTTCCAGAACCTGGGTGCCTTCCGGCGTCGAACACTCAACGCCAGCAATGCGGTGCAATCAACTGCGTTCCCGGCGCTGACGCCCACTGACGGAAATTCGATGACCGCACAGTTCTACACGCCGATCATCAGCAACGCAGTGAACGGCGATCGTCTGATTTTTGGTGGCAACAACGGCGTGTTCGAATCCGCTACGCGCGGTGACACCATTACCCTCGTGTCGACATTGCGCATCAACCAGATCGTCGGCTCGCCGATGATCTATGGCATTCCGGGTAACGAAGACCTGTTGTTCTTCGGTTCCACGACGGGCACCCATCTGCGAACGGCCGCTGCCGGCCCGGTGAGCGCATTGGCCACACTCCCGGCGACCGTGGTCGACGTTGCAATGGACCCGAGCGTCAACCCGGTAGGTGGTGACAGTGGTAATGGGCGACTCTTTGCGATGACCAGCGCTCAGGTGTTTCGTTCGACGACCAGCGGTGCCAGCTATAGCGATATCACCGGCAACCTGATTACCGGATTTGCGCCCGGCACCCTGCGCGCGATGGTGTTCCTCCCAAATGCTGACGCGGCCCTGGTGGTCGCCACCGATCGCGGGATATTCATCTCGCGTGCCAGTGGCGGGTTCAGTGCCTGGCTGCCACTGGGGACTGGCTTTCCGAATGTCCCGGTTTTTGAACTCGACTATGACCTGGCTGACGATGTGCTGGTGGCGGGGAGTATGGGCCGCGGCGCCTGGAAATTGGTGGGTCCGTTGAGTGCCGTCAGCCTCTTCAGCAATGGCTTTGAATAAGGGAACCGACATCATGATCCGTACCATCACATTTCTTGCCGCGCTTGGTCTTGCCAGTGCCAGCAACGCCGCGCCGGTCGTGTTGAGCCCTGGCGTGTTGGTTGATGTCGAAGGGGATCGCGCCTTTGCGGTCGACCCGTCGGGATTTACGCAGTACATCGAGCTAGGTAATGGTGCAGCACGTTGGGTCAGTCCGGAAACGGCCTATCCGCTCGTATTGGCCGATGGGTTCCTGGTGGCCCTGGCGGCGCCCGATTGGCCGGGTTCGGCCGTGGTCCTGCTGCTCAACCCGAGTAGCGGCGAGATCATTGATCGGGTCAGCTTCGACTTGCCGGAAACCGTTGCGGCCAACTTCTTCCCCAAACCCAAACGAAAATTCGAGGCCAGCGCAGTCGACACGCCGGAGGGCGTGCGCATTTTCTGGCGCCACGAATTCCGGGAATTGCGTGGCGCAGTCATTGTCGAGACCGATCAGAATGGTGACGAAGTCATCAATCCGATCACGATCGAAACCGGCGCATTCGATCTGGTCCGCGACCAGAATCGTCATTACGCTGTCCCCGTGCGCACGGCATTCTCGCAGCCGCCGGCGCTGACGGTGGCACTGAACGACAACGAGCGTCTCGCTGATATCTCGGGCACACAATTGCGCGCCGCGGACAACCGTCATGTGCAGACATTCCAGGCGCTGCCGCACGATACCTTTGGTCAGATCTATCAATGGTCGGTCTTTGACCGGACGGGTGAACGCAAAGGCGGTTACACCTCGCCGTACTCGCGCGCGCCGTTTGTCGTCGATGACGGCACGTTGGTGATTCGTGACCAGCCATTTGGATACGCCGAAGCCAACGGTAGCTGGACGGAACGAGGCACGCGTCTGGTGGGCATCAATCTGGCCAGTGGCACGGAGCGTTGGAGCTTCCCGGTTCTGGATCAGGAATATCGCGGTCCACTGCCGCCTTGACGGTCGGCGTTAATCAGGAGAAAGAGGCCGACGATGAGCCGGCCTTTCTGCGAACGAAGTTTCCGGGTCAGGCGCCATCATCTGCACATGTCGAAGCGACGAAGATCGAAGTCCCGGAGTGTCCGGTCCCATCTCACGGAATCGCAAAGCGCTTCCGCGTCGTCGACGGCGGCGGCCGAGCGTTGGGCACAGCAGGTTGATTGGCGCGAACTGGCAACCGGCGCTTTTGTGGTGACCATGTTGCTGATCGGCAGCAAGATATCGCCCGACCTGTTTACGCACGCCTCCGACGTCCTGTTGGCACAGGTGATGTTCGAGTTTCCGATGGCTCTGCTGGCGGTATGCGCAGGGCAGGCGATTCGACATGCATCAACGGCCATGCGTGCTGCCACCGTGCTGGTGGGCTTGTTTGGTGTGGCATTGGCGGGCAGCGTCAAAGCGGTACAGTTGGATGCGCCATGGGCAATAGCCAGTGGCGCGTGGCTGCTCGCGTCACGTGTTGCGCCACCCCGCGGGATCGCCTGGTTCAGCATCGACCACTGCCGCGCGATCGAACTCACCGCCGGCACGGCATGGGCGTGTCTTGTGGTCGCCATCCTGTTGCTGATGCTGGGGTCTGGCATCGCACCGTCAAAAGACGATGGCCAGTCGGCGCATGCCATCGTCTATGTGGTTGCATGGGGCGCCTATTATCTGGGGCTTGGTTTGTTGCTGCCGCAGGTGCGGCGGCGGTTTAACCGCCAGCGGCGACGCTGACCTGCTTTCAGTTGGCTGTCAGCAGATCATGCAGCGCGGATTGCCTCGAATCACTCAGAACTCGAATTCAACTCGCTGTCCGTCCTCGAAATAGCTGAAGCGGTCGGCGAATGGCGCCATGCGCGGCGCTTCACAGCGCAGCGAGAGCGTGATCGGCGTGGCCCTCACGCGCAACTCGTTGAGCCGCTCATAACTCAGTTCATAGCGGTTCTTGCCGAACCAGCCACGCATCGTGCTGCGGGCTCCTTGTTTCGGGAGTTGCACCGAAACCGTCCGCGAGTTGTCGAAGCCGTTCCACAGCACAATGTTCTCGCGTGTCGCAGAATTCACTTGTGCGGTCACCGCAAATTGCTCCCCGGAACGTGTGCAGCCTTGGCTTGCCCAGCGATCGAAATCGGTCTCCTGAACAGGTCGGTATGAGGTCGATGCGCAGCCGCCAAGCAGCGCTGTGGCAATCAAGATGCCGAGGGTTTTCATGAATTGCTCCTGCGTGTGGCCGGAAATGGCCTGCAACGCGTGTGGGATGTCGTCTGATCGGACGCCGTCATGGCGTCTCGGAATCAGCAGTGCGGCGCAGTATCCCGTTTGTTTCGTCCGCGAGTCTGTACGTCATCGCACCGTGGCCATGGATCGGGCTGGGATGCTGTGCGCTCATCCATGAAATGCATGGCGATAGCGACTATGACTCACAAAGTTGTTCCGCCGGTTTCAACAAGCGGTTTAAGGAACGCACGCCCCTCGCTGCGGGGGCGTGCGCGGTATCGCGACAGTGGTCTACTTGTTCAGAGCCTTGCTCAGGTCAGCCTTGGCGTCTCCAAACGCAGACTGCGCCTCGCCGAGTGCGTTCTGCACCTTGCCCTTGTTTTCCAGTGTCTTGTCACCGGTGATGCGGCCAGCGACCTTCTTGACCGTTCCCTTGACTTCCTTGATGCGTCCGGCTGTCTGATCTTTGTTCATGGCTGGCTCCAGCTTGTGGTCTCGCGAATGCGCGAGCGCAACGCGAGTCGTAATCGCCGCGCATACCCAGCCTGACTGTGACTCTGCACTCCGTCTGTTCGACAACGAACGCAAACTTCATCCGCCCTGTATGGGAATGGACGTCCGCTTCGGGTCGATCACACTCAGTGGATTCGCGTGTTCCGGGGAGTCTCAGCCCTGAATCCAGATCGTCAAATTGCGATATCCGAGCGCAACACATCGAATCCGATTCGAGTTGGCGGGCACGGTCTTCCAGACCATCAATACCCCCACAAACCCCGGATGACTCTTCCGCTCTCGGATATCTTCATCCAGATCAAGGCCAAATCGGTGTCGCGAAATCAGGATCAAGATCGATGCCTTGCACTGTTCGAGGATTCAATCCAGCAGCGGATGACCTTTCGGCAAGCTGCGCGCATGCCATAGGGCCAGTTTGTGGCGCATGGTCTTCTCGGCGACCTGGTCTTCGGGCATCGGCTGAATGATCTTGTCGTGCACGAGCAGGCGATAGACATACAGCAATTTCTGACCCGCGGAATCGGTCGCCTCGAATTCCACCGCCTTGCGTCCTTCTGCGTACTTCACGCCAGCGATCAGCGCGGCCTTGAACAGTTCCGCTTCGTGCTTCAGCTTCTTGGTCGCCATGTTCGCCTCGGGGTTGCTGGACACACAGCATGATGCCACACGCGGCTATTCGTCTTCGTGCCCGATCGCCAGTGGCTCGATATCGATGTCGCGACTGAACAGGTCGCGCGCGCTGTTCGCGATCTGTGCTGTGCCGTAGAACGCTTCACCGCCGACGCCAAGCGCGCCGATGTTCGGCATCCATCGCGACTCGCTCTTGCAGAGTGCGCCATGCGTGACTTTGACCCCGATGCGTTCGGCAATCCGCTGCAGGACGACGATCGACGTCTGCTTGACGAGCACGCGCTCGCCGAGGCGTACGACCAGATCCCGCACGGCATGCGCAGCGATATGCCAGAAGATGCCGCTGGGTTGCGCCGAAAATTCGGGCACAGAATGGGCACGAACCGGGCACAAAAAAGCCCGCGTCGATGGCGGGCTGAGTCGTCGTAACCAATTGATTGTAAACTGATTTGTGGTGGCTATGGGTGGACTCGAACCACCGACCTCGGCATTATGAGTGCCACGCTCTAACCGGCTGAGCTACATAGCCATTTCGACAGATTCTACTGCTTCGGCACTGAATGCGTGCTGTTCGCCGGGCTTTGGGCCTGGCACCTTCTTTGGAAGGGGCCGGGATTGTTGTTAGGACGGGGTTCAAAGTCAAGTCCGGGGATGGTCGCCGGCCCAAAATCCCGGATTTTGGGCGTCCGGATTCAGGTCGCGCTCATGTTGCTTGTCTGGCCCGGCTTGGCCATGGAACAATCGCCGCAGACAAAAGTTTTGGAGCCTCAAGATCGTGATCGATCCCGATGGCTACCGACCCAACGTGGGCATTGTGCTGATGCAGGACGACGGGCGCGTGTTTTGGGCGCGCCGGGTGTCCCGTGACGGCTGGCAGTTCCCTCAGGGCGGCATACATTCTGACGAAACGCCGCTCGAGGCCATGTACCGCGAGTTGCGTGAGGAAACCGGGTTGGCCCCCGAGCATGTCGAGGTGTTGGCTTCGACGCCGGGTTGGCTGCGTTACCGGCTGCCCAAAAGATATGTACGGCGACGCGAGAAGCCGGTTTGCCTCGGCCAGAAGCAGGTGTGGTTTCTGCTGCGGATGGTCGGCAAGGACGACGACGTGCGTCTCGATACCGCCGACAAACCCGAGTTCGATATCTTCACCTGGGTGCAGTTCTGGTATCCGCTCGACAATGTCGTCGACTTCAAGCGTGAGGTCTACGACCGTGCGCTCACGCACCTGTCGTTGCACGCACAATCGGTCTGTCTGTTGCCGGAACGGGCCATCCCGCCGCAGTTCGAAGACACCCGACGCCCGCAACGCGGCGCCTTCCTTCGTACTGGACGCCTGGCCAAGTAACGACCCGCACATCAGACCTGCCTTCTCCCGTGAAAACGGGAGAAGGTGGTCCGCAGGACCGGATGAGGGGCCGCCTGGCGCGAAATTTGTTTGTCGCCAGATTCCTCCCCCCCCCCCCCCCCCCCCCCCCCGCGCCCCCCCCCCCCCCCCCCCCCGGAACCCCCCCTCCCCCCGGGAAACCCCCCCCCCCCCCCCCCCCCCCCCCCCCCCCGCGAGAAGCACGGCCCTCCCGTCCCCAACGAGCCGCAACCGGAATCAGTTCGTGATCATCTGCCGAAGTTGGGCCGCTGCACGTTGGTACTCGTTGTAGATCTGCGCGACCAGCAGTGCGGGCTCACCCAGTTCACCCATGCGTGCACCGTGTTCCAGCCGTTTTGCCATGTCCGAGAGCCGCAGGGCGCCAAGATTGGCGCTGGTCGACTTGAGCGAGTGCGCCGGGGCAATCAGGGATTCCACGTCGTTGGTCTGGGCAGCACGTTCCAACTGTGACAGAGCCTTCGGCGTGTCTTCCAGGTAGACCCGCACCAGTTCGGAGAACTCTGCGCCCATGATTTCCATCAGGTCCGAGACGAGGCGGTTGTCGATCGCGGAATCGTTGCCTCCGGCAATCGGTGCCGGCGCGAAGCGCGGTGCCGGCCGCGGTGCGGGTGTTGAAGCCGGTGTTGCCTCGACGACGCGCGATTGTGCACCGGGCGGCAACCATTTCCGAAGCATCTGCTCGATCAGGTTACGGTTCAGGGGCTTGGACATGTAGTCGTCCATGCCGGCGGCCAGACATTTTTCGCGATCACCGACCATCGCGTTGGCCGTCATGGCGACGATCGGTCGTTTCGTGACCTGGCCCTCGGCTTCCAGCTTGCGCATCGTGCGAGTGGACGTGTAACCGTCCATGACCGGCATCTGGCAATCCATGAGCACACAATCGAACTGACCGGTTGCCGCCTTCTCGACGGCAATCTTGCCGTTCTCGGCCACTTCGAAACTCACGCCGATCAGCGTGAGCAAACGCTGGGCGACCTGACGGTTCACCGGATTATCCTCAACCAGCAGGACATGCCCGCCGACGCCGCCTTCGACCGGCTGGGCCGGGGTGAAGACTGCGGGTGCCGACACTGCGGCAACCGGCGCAGGACGCATAGCGGCCTCGCTGGCGACGGGCGCCTCGGCGAGGAGATGCGTGGCGGCTGCCATGGCTTCGGCACCAGCTTCGTTGCCGGACGCTGCCTGATTGCCTTCCTGATTCAATAGTGCCCGGAGTGCGTTGCGGAACTCGATGTCCGAAGCGGTTCGGCTCAGCGCGATACTGCGAGGGCCGGTCTTGAAGTCTTCAGGAAGCTGGTCGTCCCCGTTGAGTGCAATCAGCCGGACTTCGCTCAGTTCCGGCTCACGCAACACGCCGCGAAGCAAACTCAGCGCGGTTGCGCGCATCGAGCCGAAGTCGATCAGCAGGTATTCGTAGGAGAAGCTCGAATTCTTGGCCGTGGCCTTGAGCTTGTTCATGGCATCGGCCGCGGTGTTACTCACGGTGACCGACACGCTCCAGGTGGGGAACAGGGCGCCAAGGCGCTTGCCGAGATTCAGATCACCCGACATCAGCAACGTCCGGGCGCCGTTTATATCGGTGCGGCCGGGCGTGATGTCGCCAGCGGCTTTCAGCATCGGCACCGTGAACCAGAACACCGATCCTTTGCCAACCTCGGACTTGACGCCGATCTGCCCACCCATGAGATCCACGATGCGCTTGCAGATGGCAAGGCCGAGGCCGGTGCCGCCAAACGTCCGGGTGGTCGAATTGTCGGCCTGGCTGAATTCCTTGAACAGGCGTTGTTGCGATTCGTTCGAAATGCCGATGCCGGAGTCGCGAACCGCGAACAGCACCTCATGGTGCGTTCGGGTGTCGTTGCGCCGGCTGACGTGGACGGTAACCGAACCCTTCTCGGTGAACTTGATGGCATTCGAGACAAGATTGGTGAGGACCTGGCGCAGTCGGGTCGGGTCACCACGCAAGGCGAGGCGGACGCTCGGTTCAATCTGCACCGTGTACTGCAGGCCCTTGCCCTCGGCGTTGCGGGACATCAGGCGGGTGACGCTGTCGACCACTTCCTTGATGTTGAGGCCGGTGGTCTCGAGGTCGAGCTTGTTGGCTTCGATCTTCGAGTAGTCGAGGATATCGTCGACGATCGACAGCAGTTGCCGTGCCGATTGCAGTGCCGTTACCAGATATTCGCGCTGGTCCGGCGCCAGCTTGGTGCTGAGCACCAGGTCAAGCAGCGGGATGATGCCGTTCAGTGGTGTGCGGATTTCATGGCTCATGGTGGCCAGGAACTCGCCCTTGGCCATCATCGCGGCTTCGGCGGACTGTTTGGCCGAAGTCAGATCGCGCTCGACGCTGCGCAGTTTGTCGACTTCGGTGCGCAGTTCGGCGATCTCCTTGGTCTGCAGCGGATTCAGTTCCGGCAGACGGCCGAGCAGGGTGGATGACGCCTGCATCGGCTTGCCGGGGTCGGCGTCATTGGTCGCACTGCCGGAGAGGAACGGCAGCACCAGCAATGCGGCACCGGATAAACCTATGCCGATCCATTTGAGCAGCGCCGGTTCGGTCAGCACCACTCCGGAGGCGAGCACCAGTCCTGCCAGGCCCACTACAAGCACAATCCAACGTAGCATCGTTCGAAATTCCTATGTGTTCGTCACGGTCATTGCTGACTGGCCGGTCCTGGCCTGATTCCGCGTGTACGGGGAGTGACGCGGCTTCGGGCTCGGAACAGGCGTCCCTGACCCGATCATGCCACTTTGTTCAGATCGCCGCAGCAGCGAAGTCAAAATCGAGGCTCTGCGTGGCCTGCTGCACAAAGTCGCCCTGGATGTAGTCGACGCCTGTGCTCCACAGTGCGGCGGCACACTGGGCGTCCTCGACTTGCGGCGCAACGATACGGATGCCGCGCTCGCGCACATGCGTGATCGTCTGGCGGAGTTCGGCACGGATATTGGGCGTTTGTCCTTCCGGCTGGGTGTATTTGGGTGCCAGCTTGATGTAGTCGGCCGGCACGTGTTGCAGCAACTGGAAATTGCCCATCGTCGATTCAAAACCATTGAGGCACAGCTTGATGCCAATCGTCTTCATGGCCTCGGCGAAGCTGGTCACCTGACGAACCCGGGCGGCCGCGTCGGCCGTCCGCAGCTCGATGACCAGGTTGGCCGGGTTGACCTGGCGCGCATCGATCTGGGCTTTGAGCCAGGCCGGCCGTTGCGGATCATTGATGCAATCGATGGACTGGTTTGCGAACAAGCGAACCGGGTGGTTTTCGCGCATGCGGTCGCCGATCACCATCAGGCAGCGGGTGAGCGTCCAGCGATCGAAGCCATGGATCAGCCCGTTGCGTTCGGCAAGCGGGACGATGACGCCGGCCGAGTACATCCGGCCACCATCGGCGCGCAGTCGCGCAAAGGCCTGGAACTGTTCTTCTCCGCTGCCGCGCAACGACGCGATGGGCTGGAAGAGCAGCTGCAGCTGATCCTGGCGAATGGCCTCACGCAGCAGTTCAACCACCTCGTCGTCTTCGCCGCTGGTGGTCTTCGTGACCGTGGTCTGGAACATCGCCACGCGGGATTCGGGATTCTTGCGGGCCAGGGCACACGCACGCTCGGCTGCGTTCAGCATCGCTCCGGCTTCGCCGAAGTTCTGCGTGAACGCCGAGATGCCGATGCTCAGTGCGACACTGCTGCTGCGGTCGCCGACTTCGAAGATCTGCTTGTCGACGGCCTGACGGATCCGGGTCGCAAACTCCACCAATTCCTGTTCATCGAGATCGTGGATCAGCGCAAAGAACGTGGTGTCGCCGTATCGGGCGGCGTAATCGCGCCCGGCAAACAGCCCGGACAGAAAGGTGCTGACCTGCCCCAGCAGCGAGTCGAACGCCGTGAGGCCGATCTTTTCGCGGATGGTATGGGCACCTTCGACCAGAATGAACAGCACACCGCCCTTCTGGTGGCGGACATCCTCGCCACTGAGCATTTCCGTGAGTTTGTCGATGACAAACGTGCGCTCGCTCAACCCGAACGCGTCTTCGCGTTTGGTGGGCACCACCGGCTGGCGGCGCTGAGTGCCACGCGCACGGCGAACGCGGTTCGTCACGGCCGAAATCAGGTGTTTGGGGCGAATGGGTTTTTCGAGGTAATCGTCACCACCGGCACTGAGTGCGTCGAAGCGCTTTTCCTCGTCGTGCTCGCCCGACAGGAACACGATCGGCACATGAGAAAACCCTTCGCGCTCGCGGATCAGCGTGGTCAGTTCCAGGCCATCACAACCCGGCATGTACAAATCGATCAGGATCAGTTCCGGGTCGAACGATTCGAGTTCTTCGAGCGCACTGAGTGGATCCATGACTGCACGGGTTTCCATGCCAGCCTTGCGCAGGATCGATTCGGCGAACAGGGCCTGCGAGCGATCGTCTTCGACGATCAGCACGCGGAACGGTTGCGACGCGTCGGCATCGGCCAGTTCCTGGATGCGGGTCATCACCTCGTTTGCGGCGGCCGGCAACACGATGAATGCGTCGACGCCCGCGCGCATGGCGCGCAGACGGGTGGCGATGTCATTGGTGTCGGTGAACACCACGAAGCTGATTTTCTGGGAAGCGCGGGCGCGGGCGACGCGCAAGGTTTCGCCAATGCGGTCGATGGATTCGATGAACGCCGCATCCACGATGACCATGGCCGGTGTGAGCGCGCCGATCACCTCGATGAGTTCGGCGGCATCCTCCACCTGTTCGATGGGCAATCGGCCGCTTCCAAGTCGCTTGTCGATCTCGAGCGCCAGTTCGTTGCCATCGGTCAGGTGATAGATGCTTCGGTCCGGTGCCGTTGCGGGCGCAGGCTTGGGTACTTCGGCAGGTTTGGAGTCGCCGCGGGCAGATGGCGTGAATGTGCTGACTGCTTGCCGGGTCGAGTCATTGCCGGACGCTTCGGTTGGCGGCGGCGTGACTTCGATGACGGCCGATTCGGGTGATGGGATGTCGACATGCGCCGAATTCCATCGAAGCCAATACTCGTTGGGCGGCGTGACCAGCAAAGGGACATGCGACTTGACCGGCGCGGCTTTGGTTGCTGCGGCTGCTTTGCCGATCGGCTCCGCCCCTTCCCGACCGATGAACCGCGCAAGCTGTGCCAGTTGTTCCGAAAACCTGGTCGAGGCCTCTTGGTCGGGTAACGTTACCTCGTCCATGCAGGGCGCCAGATTGAGCTCGATCGCAAACAGCAATTCAGAGACATCGACGAGGCCGTATCGGCCCGAGGCGCCCGCAAGCGTTTGCACTTCCTGAAACAGCACGTTCAGTGCGTTGATGTCCCAGCCGCCCATCAGCAGCCGACGCCCGCGTTTGGTCAAGGTATCCAGACGCTTGGGCAGGAACTTGAGAAAAGCCTGCTTGTGTTCTGCGTTGTGTGGTGTCTCTTCCGCACGGAGCATATTGCCCGACCCCTGAGCCATGGGACCTGACTATAGCAAGAGCCACTGTCGCAAAAAGCCATGTGCGCATCATGAATCCAGCGCTGACACAGCTTGCAACACATTGATGTTGCTTTCCGGGCTCTCTGCTTGTCCTGAGGCCCGAAGGGAACCTTCAGAACGGACGAACCACCACCAGCACAACAATCGCGATCAACAGGAGTGCCGGCACTTCGTTGTAAATCCGCAGCCAGCGGCTTGAGCGTTGGCAACGCTTTTCGGCAAACTGGCGAGCCAGCATGATCAGACTGACATGGTAGGCAATGAGCACGGCCACCAGACCCAGTTTGGCGTGTACCCAGCCTTGGCGCAAAAACTCCGGCGACAGATTGATCCACGCAAACAGGGACCACAGGCCAAACGCCACTGCAAGCACGCCGCCGATGTGCGTGATGCCCAGCAAGCGGCGTTCCATCACGACAAACCGGTCATGTTCGGCCGGTGTTGTCGCCATCTGGTGGTAGATGAACAAGCGCGGCAGATAGAACAGGCCGGCAAACCATGCCACCACGAAGACGATGTGAAACGCCTTGATCCACAGGATCACGGGGTCAGGCCGGTTTCAGGACAGGCGACGCAAACAGACGCTGGAGCACGGCTTTCGCCAGCCAGAGCATCAATACCAGCGTCGCGGCGCACGCGAGCAGCAGCCCCATCGACAGGAATGGGTGTGCAAACACCAGGGCAAGCCCCGACAGGCTGATCACATCTTCGGTACTGGATACCGTGGCGTTGCTGACCGGCTCGGGTGAATGGTTCACCAGCGCGCGCGTGCCCGACTTGAGGCTATGTGCCAGAAGCGCCACCGCACCGCCGGCCAACATGCCCGTTTGGCTCATTTCGTTGCCATCCGACAGCGCGAGCCCACCCACGAATGCGCCCGCAGGAATACGGACCAGCGTGTGCGCCAGATCCCAGATCGAATCCACACCAGGCAACTTGTCGGCAAAAAACTCCACGATCGCCATGGTCAGGCAGAGTGCCAGGATCCACGGAGACATCACCACATCCATGGATTCCGGGATCGGCATCCAGCCGAACACGCCGGCCAAGCCGACACCAAACACGGTGAGATAAACCCGCATGCCGGCAAGCCATGCCAGCGTGATGCCCAGGGCGAAAGCAGTTACCGGGCTGACCAGTTCATTCATGTCCATTCCCTCGATCCGATGCCGAACGCAACGCGGAATTTATCAGAGCTTCGTTGACGCCGGACTGAATGCCGGACGAACCTCGCAAGCGGACAACGCCCGCCAGCGCGGATTGGAGTCGCCGAGCCGGTGGCGCAATGTGGCCGGCGGCTCAGAACCCGTAAGCAGGCGTGCCAAGCGCGCAACTCCAGTACGTCCAGGCCATTGTCCCCCTGGATCGGCTGCAAGACCGACAGTGCTTCGTCGAGTGCGGCGAGTGCCTGGACAGGAGGCGCTTCGATCGACTGTGCTGATTGGGCGATGCCGATGGCGGCGCGGGCCGCGGCGGGTCGAAGTGTGGCGGGCCCCTGCAGCAACTGCGTGAACGCAGGCTTCAGGATCTCGACGGCTTCATCGTGTTTACCGTCACGCTGGCGCGCACGCGCCGTGATCAGGTTCAGCCGGGCATGCAGCGGATGCTGAGCCGGCAAAGTGGCAAGGATCCCGGTGGCGATCGCCAGCCAAGCTTCGATGGGCTGGTCCTTTGCATCGGCAATGTCGATGCGCGTGAGCAGGATGCCGAGTCGGTCCAGGCTCTGAGCGCCACTGCGTGCCTCGATCAGCACCAGTGCCTCGTCGGCGAGTGCCAAGGCCGCGTCGAGTTGTCCGGAAGCGAGCAGGGCGCGCGCCTTGCCGTTGATGAGCGCTGCGAATGCAGCACTGCGGTCGCCGCGTTGACGCAAACGCTGTTCGATCCAGTCGTAGTCGCGCAAGGCGGCCTGTTCATCGCCGCGGAGCAGGGCCAGATGCGCCAGGTTTGTCCGGGCCGTGAGCACGTTCCAGTTCAGCGCCAGCCCGCCGGCGTCCCATATGCTGATCGCGCGCTCGAACTGCGCCTGCGCCCGCACGAACTGGCCGGCCTGCAGCAAGGTGGTGCCAAGGTTGGCATGGGCGATACCGCGGTCCAGGGCACTGGCATCGGTCGCTGCATCCATCGCGGAAATTGCTCGTTCCTGGGCGTCCAGAGCGCCTGCCGGGTCGCCGCGCAGGCGTTGCAGCGTGGCTTGGGCTATCGCGTGTTCGGCCTGCAGCGCCGGAGACTTGCTGGCTTCGAGGACGGCGGCCCACTCTTTTAGCGTGGCTTCGGCCTCATCCAGAGCGCCCGTGCGGAGTTCCGAAGACGTTTTGGTCAGGTAGGCCTCGGCACGTTGTCGTGGCGTCAACTCCCCGATCAACCGGGCATCACCGGCCAGTCGGCCCAGCACACTCAGACTGGCCGGATGATCACCGGCGGCCAGGTAGATTTCGCCCAGACTGAGCAACAGGCTGGCCTGCAGGGCGGGGCGATCGGCGAACGCCTGATCGAGTTGGCGCACACTTTCGTCGAGTGCGGCTCGGGCACCCATGCCTTGTTCCGAAACGCCTTCGCGCAGGATCAGGTTGAAGTGTTCGCGCAGTGCTTCGAGCCGGGCCACTTCGGCCAGCGCCTGTTCGCGTTCGACGGCAATACGCTGGTTCTGTTGGACGTAGACCCAGCCGCCGCCGATCGAAGCCAGCAACAGGGCGCCAACGAGGCTCGCCACCAGTGGCCGGCGAGCCGCGCTTGCGACCAGGTGCCCGAGCCACGACCGCCGACGCACCGAAACCGGCAGGCCCTGCGATAGGGCGCGCACATCGGCGATCAGTTCAGCCACGCTGCCGTAACGCTGTTCCGGCGTCTTGGCCAATGCAAACGCCACGATCGCCTGGGCGTCCCGCAACCACGCTCGTCCCGGGCGCGGCAGCGCCGGGTCCGGAACGAGGGCCGGAATCGGCGCGTGGCAAATTGCCTGCACCGCCTCGGCGAGGCTCAGTCTGGCCTGCGGATAAGCCGGGGTGCCGGCCAGCAACTCATGCAGCAACAGGCCGAGCGCGTGGATATCGGTCTGAACACTGATCGGTTCGCCGCGAAGTTGCTCCGGACTCGCATAGGAAGGAGTAAACGCCATCTGCGTGCGCGACGGGGTATGGGTGCCGCTGTCCTCGTCGAGCAACAGCGCGATACCGAAATCGAGCACGGTGACTTGGTCGCTTGCATCGATACTGACGTTCGATGGTTTGAGGTCCCGGTGCACAACCAGTCGCCGATGCGCAAACTGGACAGCCTCCGCCATCGCCACGAACACCGACAGGCGCCTTTGCCAGGCCGGATTGCCCCGGACGAATGCGGCGACATCCAGCCCGTCGATCCAGGGCATCACGAACCACGCGCCAAGTCCTTCTTGCCGGCCAGCGTCCAGAATCCGGGCGATGTTGGGGTGTTCGAGTTGCGCCAGCAGTTTCTGCTCGCGCAGGAAATGATCGGAGAGCCGGGGCGAGCTGTCACGCAGCACTTTGATGGCGACCGAGCGCTCGAAGGCACCATCGGCGCGACTGCCGCGATAGACGTCGGCACTCCCGCCGGCTGCGGCGAACGCATCGATGCGCCACGGGCCAAGCAGGGTGCCCGGGCCCGCCCTGAAATCAGCAGCGGCCTCCGGTGTGGTGTGTTCCGGGTCATGTGGCTGAAGGAACGTTGCGGCACTGCCCGCCAGCAGCGCCGTCAGGGGTGCAACCAGGCTCGGGTGCAGTTGCCGGACTCGAGCCAGCAACGCGGCACGTCCGGCCTCATCGAGGTCGAGGGCCTCGTCGAGCAACTGATCGAGGCGACCCAGATCGGTGTTGTCGAGCCGGGAGAACGGGCCGCCCAGACTCAAGGTGTGGCTCCGGTCAGTGCCGCCTGGAGCCACAGCCGTGCGCGCTCCCAATCGCGGCGCACCGTTCGCTCACCCACGGAGAGCGCCTGTGCCGTCTCGGGCTCGGAATAGCCGGCAAACCAGCGGCAGGTGACCACCGCAGCGAGCCTCGGGTTGAACTGGCGCAGGCGGTCGAGCGCGTCGTGGATCTCCAGCGTCAATGTGTCGTCACTGCCGTCTTCGTGGCTACCCATGGCTTCGGCATGGGCCCGCACATGCACCCGATGCCGGGCGCGATCCACGAGGATATGTCGGATTGCCAACGCGGACAGCGCAAAAAAATGTTTGCCATCGGCGCCGGCCGAACCGCTGTGCAGTAGTTTGAGATACAGCTCGTTGACTAGTGCCGTGGTGTTGAGCGAATGGCCGCCAAGGACACGCTGTCGCTCGGCCCGTGCCAACCGTTTCAACTCGAGATAGTGCTGCTCGAACTTCGCGCCCAGTTGAGGCTCGATCGCCGCACGGATCATCGCCACGGCCGGCTCGTATTCAAGCGCTTCGAGATCGATCGGATCCTGTTCGTAGGCCATTAACTTCGATGACAAACCGTGGTTCACGGAGCCTAACACGGGGATTCTGAAGGTCATGTCTTGGCATATCTCCGGGGAGGCCAGGATGCCCATGGCCGGATTGGCCGCGGTCAGTCGTATGTCAGGGATTCACACCTCGGGAGCGGATCATGGATTGGCGGGTTCTGCCGCTTTTCACGACCGGATCGCAGCAGATCGGAGTTCGCGCTGAGGCCGAGTTGATCGATGACGTGTCGCCCACTTTGTTTCATAACGGACTTTAATGAGGATCCAACATGATGAATCGTAAACTTCTTGCCGGTTGTTTGTTGACTGCCGTGTTCGCAGTCGGCCCATCCAGTGCGGTCGCCGCCGAGCACAAGATGCTCGTGCTGGATGCATCGGGTTCGATGTGGGGCCAGATCGACGGCCAGAACAAGATCACCCTCGCACGAACCGCAGTGGGGCAAGTGGTCGCCGATTGGCCGGCGCAGGACGCACTGGGCCTCACGGTGTACGGTCATCGCCGAAAAGGGGATTGCGCCGACATCGAAACCCTCGTGCCGGTGGGGCCGCTTGATCGCGACGCCTTTCTGGCGATCGTTCGGGATCTCAACCCGAAGGGCATGACCCCCGTGGCGGATGCATTGGTCCATGCAGCCGCGGCGCTGCGTGCCACGGAGCAGAAGGCAACAGTCATCCTGATCAGTGATGGCGAGGAGACCTGTTCCGCCGATCCGTGTGCTCAAGCCCGTGCGCTCGAGGCCCAAGGTCTGGACTTCACGGCCCACATCATTGGGTTCGATGTACCGAACCCGGCGCATCAGGCGCAACTCCGATGTATGGCCGAAGCGACCGGCGGCCGATATCTGAATGCGCGTGATGCGCGGGAACTGGCGGCCGGGTTGAAGACCCTGGGTCGTGATGAGGCGCCGTTGCCACCGGCTGAAGCAACGGTCTCTGGGCCCGCCACCGCCGTCGCCGCTACGTCGTTGAGCGTCAGCTATTCAGGCCCCGCCAGTCCCGGCGATTGGGTGGGTGTGGTCGCAGCCGACGCAGACCCGTTGTCCTATCTGGTCGAACGAGGAACCTGGGTCTCTGCGGAGTCGGCAAGCGCCGAGTTGAAACTGGTTGCACCGGCGACACCTGGAAACTACGAATTGCGTTATGTCAGTCCGGCGCGAACCCAGGCGATTCTTGCGCGGACGCCGATTGTCGTTTCGCCTGCGGTCAGCGCGGTGCGCGGGCCTGCGACCGCCATGGCCAGTGACAGCATCCTCATCGAAGCCGAAGGTCCGGTCGCCGACGATCACTGGATCGGCTTTGCGCCAAAGGGCGGCGACGCGATGGCGTATGTGAATGGATCCTACCTGCGCCCGGATCCTTCGGGTCGAACGGTTTCCCGCCTCAAGGTGCCGGATGATGCGGGTGAATACGAACTGCGTTACGTCCTGAAGGAAGGTGCCGAGGTCATCGGCACACAATCCATTACGGTAACCCCTGCCGTCGGTCGAATTTTCGATGCGCCGGCTCAGGTCGCGACCGGCCAAACGCTCATCTTGCGGTTCGAAGGGCCGCGGAATCCTTCCGGTGATTCATGGATCGGCTTCGTTCCAAGCGGTGCGGGTACGGACGCCTATCAGACCTACTCCTACTTGCCGGAACAAGGAGGCATCTCCGTGCAAGCGCCGACCGAAGCCGGCGCATACGATCTCGTTTATGTGGTGGCAGGCGATCGTGTACTGGCACGTGTGGCGGTCACGGTCACGCCCTGAACCACAGATTCAGGCTTCACTTTCGAACTCGTCGGCAAGTTCTTGATTCACTGGAACTTGCCGACCCCGACCAGCACAAACAGCGGGAAAGCCAAGTCTGGCGCGCCTTGCGGCATGGAAGTTCCGGTATGATGCCCGTCCGCAGGGACACAAAAAGCTGGTCATGAACTCCTCGACGAACCGTTTCGAAACTTCCGAGTTGAGCACCGCGCCCATCTTGCGCGAATGTGTGGCCAAGGCAGTCCGTCGTTATCTTGCCCACGCCGGTGATGATGTGGCCGACGACCTGTATCGGCTCGTCATGCGCGAAGTCGAAGGGCCCTTGTTTCAGGAAGTGCTGCGTCATTTCGATGGCAATCTTACGCAGGCCGCTGCGGCGCTCGGCATTTCTCGCGCTACGTTGCGCAAGAAGCTCGAAGATCACGCTTGAAGGACCGGTAGTTTCAGCAGCCGGCACCGATATACTCGCGGGCTTCCTCCCTGAGTAGGTCGTCCATGAGCCAGCCAATCATGCCGCGCCGTGCGCTGCTGTCCGTTTCCGACAAGACCGGCCTGATCGATTTGGCGCGAGCCTTGGCGGCTCGTGGTGTCACGTTGTTGTCCACTGGCGGTACGGCGCGCACTCTGCGCGAATCGGGTCTTGAGGTGGTCGACGTGTCGACGTACACCGGCTCGCCGGAAATCATGGATGGGCGTGTCAAGACGCTGCACCCGAAAGTGCATGGTGGCCTGCTGGGTCGTTTGCCACTGGATGCCGAGGTGATGGCTGTCCACGGCATCGAAGCGATCGACCTGCTGGTCGTCAACCTGTATCCGTTTGCCGAGACCATCGCGAAGCCGGGTGTCACGGACGAAGACGCGGTCGAGAACATCGATATCGGTGGTCCGGCCATGTTGCGCGCCGCGGCGAAGAATCACGAGCGTGTGGCGGTGTTGTGCGAACCGGCCGATTACGCCGCGTACCTGGCGGCACTTGATGCCGGTGGCGTGGACTTCGGCGAGCGACGCCGGCTCGCCGCCAAGGTCTATGCGCATACGGCGCGCTATGACGGCATGGTTGCCGAATGGCTGGGCACGCGTGCAGAAGGCCTGCCTGACGGAAGCCTGGCACCCACGCTGCACCTGTCGTTGAAGCGCAAGTCGGTGTTGCGGTATGGCGAAAACCCGCATCAGGCGGGTGCACTGTATGTCGAGGCCAATGCGCCGGCCGATGTGATTGCCACCGCAGAAATCCTGGGCGGCAAGGAGCTCTCCTACAACAATCTGGCCGATGCCGAAGCGGCGTTGGAATGTGTGCGTCAGTTCAACACACCGGCGGCCGTGATCGTCAAACATGCCAACCCCTGCGGCGTCGCCGAGGGTGCCGACGGGTTCGAAGCCTATGACCGTGCGTACGCGACCGATCCGGTGTCGGCGTTCGGCGGGATCATTGCGTTCAATCGGACGCTCGACGCCCGCACTGCCAGCGAAATCGTGAAGCGCCAGTTTGTTGAAGTGGTCATTGCGCCCGAGATCGACGCGGACGCACGCGCCGCCCTGTCCACCAAACCCAACGTTCGGGTGTTGCGAACCGGCGCCTTGGGGCCGGCTGGTCTGGAGCGAGACTTCAAGCGCATCCGCGGCGGATTGCTTGTCCAGGACATGGACAGCGACACGCTGGGTATCGGCGATCTCAAGGTCGTCACGAAACGTGCTCCGTCTGCCCAGGAACTGGAAGACCTTCTGTTTGCCTGGAAAGTCGCGTTCTTCGTGAAGTCGAATGCCATTGTCTACGCGCGGGATGGCCGCACGATCGGGATTGGCGCCGGGCAGATGAGCCGGGTTGTCAGTGCGAAGATCGCGTCATTAAAAGCGGCCGAGGCGGGGCTTGTCGTGCCGGGTTCGGCGATGGCATCCGACGCCTTCTTTCCGTTCCGCGATGGCATCGATGCTGCTGCCGAAGCCGGCATCCGGGCGGTCATCCAGCCCGGCGGTTCGATGCGCGACAAGGAAGTGATCGCCGCAGCCGACGAACACGGCATTGCGATGGTGTTCACCGGGCGCCGCCATTTCCGGCACTGATCCAATAAAAAGTCATGGGGGCTTGCCTTGACCGCGGGCCGGCCCTGCCGATACGCTTAAAACGTTTGTTTCATACGCCCCCGCAAAGGTCCTCCCTTGAGCAACCCCCATTTCTCCACGAAAGAGCGCATCCTGAGCGCTGCCGAAGATCTGTTCGCGCGTTCCGGCTTTGCCGGGGCGTCGCTGCGCCAGGTCACCGCGTCCGCGAACGTCAATCTGGCGGCCGTGAACTACCACTTCGGCTCCAAGGAAAACCTGATCAACGAACTGTTCAAACGACGGCTCGATGAACTCACGGCAGAACGTACGAAGGCCCTGAACAAGGCGCTCGTGACCAAACCGCTGTCGCTGGAGTCGATCCTCGAAGCGTTTGTCTCGCCGGCGTTACATCTGGCCTCGGATCGCGGTGGCGGACAGAGTTTCGTGCGCCTGCTGGCGCGCGTTTGCTGAACAGGATCAACGCTTGCGGCGGTTCGTGTCCGACAACTATGGTCATGTACTGAAGGAGTTCGCAAAGGCGATCGCGCAGTTCATGCCTGAATTGCCGAAAGAAGACCTGTACTGGCGCCTCGATTTTGTCAGCGGCGCGTTGACCTACGCGATGAGCGATTTCGGCATGATCAAGAAGCCGCCGGGCCTCACCGACGAACAGCATCGTGCGAACGCCGCCAAGCAGTTCGTGCGTTTTGCAGCCGCCGGCCTCCGCGCCCCCTGATTTCCCCATTTCCAACCTGGACTTTCCGATGAGCGAAATGAGTCTCCGAATTCGCCGCGTTGCCGTGCTCGGCGCCGGTGTCATGGGCGCGCAGATTGCGGCGCACCTGGCCAATGCCAATGTCGAGGTCGTGCTGTTCGACCTGCCCGCCAAGGAGGGCGATCCGAACGGGGTCGTCACCAAGGCCATTGCCAATCTCACGAAATTGTCGCCGGCGCCGTTCGCGACCAAAGGCAAAGCCGCCGAGATCCAGGCCGCGAACTACGAACACCATCTGCCCTTGCTGAAACATTGTGACCTGGTGATCGAAGCCATCGCCGAAAAGATGGAATGGAAACACGATCTGTATCGCAAGATCCTGCCGCATCTGCGCGATGACGCGGTGCTCGCGACGAACACGTCCGGGCTGAGCATCAACGGCCTTGCTGAAGCCTTGCCGGCCGAGCGTCACGAGCGCTTCCTCGGCGTGCACTTCTTCAACCCGCCGCGTTACATGCACCTGTGCGAGTTGATTCCGATCCGCCGCACCGATGCGCGAATCCTCGATGAGCTTGAAGCTTTCCTGACCACCGTGCTCGGCAAGGGCGTGGTGCGTGCGAAAGACACCCCGAACTTCATCGGCAACCGCATCGGCGTGTTCTCGATGCTGTCGGTGATGCACCACACGCGGCACTTCGGACTGAGCTTCGATGTCGTCGACGCGCTCACCGGTCCGGCCATCGGTCGTCCGAAAAGTGCGACCTACCGCACCGCAGACGTGGTCGGCCTCGACACGATGGGGCACGTCATCAAGACCATGGCCGACACGCTGCCAAATGATCCCTGGCGTGAGTTCTTCAAAACGCCCGAATGGCTTCGTGGCTTGATCGACAAGGGTGCGCTGGGTCAGAAGAGCAAGGCCGGCATCTACAAGAAGGAAGGCAACGATATCCTCGTGCTGGATCTCGCCACGCAGACCTACAAACCGCAGACGGGCAAGGTTTCGCCTGATGTCGAGGCTGCGCTGAAGATCAAGAATCCGGCCGAACGCTTTCAGGCGCTGCGTGCGTCTGCCGATCCGCAGGCACAATTCCTGTGGGCGTGTTTCCGTGACCTGTTCCACTACACCGCGTACCACCTTGAGGAAATCGCCGACAACGCGCGCGATGTCGACTTCGCGATCCGTTGGGGTTACGGCTGGACACACGGTCCGTTCGAAACCTGGCAGGCGGCTGGCTGGAAGACGATCGCCGCCGCGATCACCGCAGAGATTGCCTCGGGCGACACGATGTCGGATGCGCCGCTGCCCAAGTGGGTGGGCGATGGCAATCGCGCCGGTGTCCATGCCGCACATGGTTCGTTTGCGCCGCGCGACAACACGTTCCGCTCGCGGTCCAAGGCCGAGGTCTACAAGCGCCAATTGTTCCCGGATTCGTTGATCGGCGAATTGCCGCACCCGGGCGAAACGATTTTCGAAACCCCGGACGCCCGTTGCTGGCACCAGGGTGATGACGTCGCGATCCTGTCGTTCAAGACCAAGATGAACACAGTCAGTGGCGGAGTGCTGGATGCCGTGCATCGCGCTGTCGATGAAGCGGAACGCCGGTTCAAGGCTCTGGTGATCTGGCAGCATGGCGAACCGTTCTCGGCGGGTGCAGACCTGACCGGCGCCATGGCCGCGCTGCAGGCAAACCGCATCGCCGACCTCGAAGCGATGGTGGACCGCTTCCAGCAGACCTCGATGCGGATCAAGTATTCACTGGTGCCGGTGGTTGCCGCGGTGCGCGGTATGGCGCTCGGTGGCGGATGCGAATTCCAGATGCATTCGGCCCGTACCGTTGCGGCGCTGGAGAGTTACCTCGGACTCGTCGAAGCCGGCGTTGGTTTGTTGCCTGCAGGCGGTGGTCTGAAGGAGTTGGCGCTGCGCGCAGCGCAGGCCGCTCAGGGGACGCCGTCGGGTGATGTGTTCCCGTTCCTGCAAAAAGCCTTCCAGGCCGTGGCCATGGCCACCGTGTCCGGCTCGGCCTTGGAAGCCAAGGAACTGGGTCTGTTGCGTCAGTCCGACGTGGTGGTCTTCAACAGCCACGAGTTGTTGTACGTCGCCAAGTCGGAAGCGCGGGCCCTCGCCGAAACCGGCTATCGCCCGCCGGCCACGGCGCGCGCAGTGGTGGTTGCCGGAGATACTGGTACGGCCACGCTGAAGACCATGCTCGTCAACATGCTCGAAGGTCGCTTCGTTTCTGCGCACGACTATGAAGTGGCCAGCCGGATTGCCGACACCTTGTGTGGTGGCGAAATCGAGCGTGGCTCGACGGTCGATGAACAATGGTTCCTGGATCTCGAACTGCGGCATTTCTGCGCGTTGGCTCAAACGCAGAAATCCCAGGAACGGATCCAGCACACCTTGAAGACCGGCAAGCCCCTGCGCAACTGACCGATACGATCCGGAGACTGACATGACCAAGATCATCCAAGACGCCTATATCGTTTCGGCGATTCGCACGCCGGTGGGCAAGGCTCCGCGCGGCGTGTTCAAGAACACCCGCCCCGACGACCTGTTGGCGCACGTGTTGAAAGGGGTTCTGAAACCCTTCCCGCAACTCGATCTGAGCCGTCTCGACGACGTGATCGTCGGCTGCGCGATGCCGGAATCCGAGCAAGGCATGAACGTGGCCCGCATCGGCGCATTGCTGGCCGGGCTGCCGATTACTGCCTCGGCAATGACCATCAACCGCTTCTGCTCGTCGGGCCTGCAGGCTGTCGCGCTGGCGGCCGACCGCATCCGTCTCGGCGAAGCCGACCTGATGATCGCGGCCGGCACCGAAAGCATGAGCATGATCCCGATGATGGGCTCGAAGGTCGCCATGAATCCGGCGTTCTTCAACGACGAGAACATCGCCATCGCCTATGGCATGGGCATCACCGCGGAAAAAGTGGCCGACCAGTGGAAGATCACGCGTGACGCGCAGGATCAGTTCGCACTGCGTTCGCATCAGAAAGCCGCGAAGGCGATCCAGACCGGTGAGTTCGCCGACGAAATCCTGCCGTATGAAGTGGACGACCGTCTGCCGAACCTCGATAGCCGCACCGTCACCGTCAAACGCAAGAGCATCGTTCATGACGAAGGCCCGCGCGCCGACGCCACGATCGAAGGTCTGTTGGGCCTGAAGCCAGTGTTCCGCGCCGGTGGTTCGGTCACGGCCGGCAACAGTTCGCAGATGTCCGATGGCGCCGGTGCGGTGCTGTTGGCGAGTGAGCAGGCGGTGAAGGACTACGGCCTCACGCCGATCGCCCGGTTTGTTTCGTTCGCCGTGGCCGGTGTGCCGCCGGACATCATGGGCATCGGTCCGAAGGCCGCGATTCCGAAAGCCTGCAAGCAGGCCGGCATCAGCCAGGACAAACTCGACTGGATCGAATTGAACGAGGCGTTTGCCGCGCAGGCACTGGCCGTGATCAACGATCTCGGTCTCGACGCTGGTCGCATCAACCCGCTGGGTGGCGCCATTGCACTCGGCCATCCGCTCGGTGCCACCGGCGCCATCCGTGTTGCCACGCTGGCGCACGGCATGAAGCGTCGCCAGCAGAAGTACGGCATGGTGACGATGTGTATCGGCACCGGCATGGGCGCTGCGGGCATTTTCGAGAGCCTGTGATGACCCGCGGAATGCCTTGGTCTCCCGACACGCCGCTGCGGCGGCGGATGCGCTGGGACCAAGGCAAACCGAGTCGCTGATCCGCCGTGTCATCACATCTGCCCGGAGATCCCGATGAGCCGCTGCCCGAAGCAGCGGACTCGCCGTCGGGCGACAACGATTCCACACCGGCGTACCTCAACGACATCGGCACCATCGCCTTGCTCGACGCCAGCGAAGAGCTGGCGCTGGCAAGGCGCGTGCAAGCGGGTGATCCGCTCGCCCGTGGTCAGATGATCGAGGCGAATCTGCGGCTGGTCGTGAGTGCGGCTCGGCCCTATCACGCGCGTGGCCTGCCCTTGATGGAACTGATCGCCGAAGGCAATCTCGGCCTGATTCGTGCGGTCGAAAAATTTGATCCCGAGCGCGGTTTCCGGTTCTCGACCTACGCCATGTGGTGGATCCGGCAGGCAATCGAGTTTGCGTTGATGCGGCAAACCCGTGCCGTGCGTCTGCCGGTGGCGGTGTTACGGGAATTGGCGCAGGTCCTTCGGACCGCACGTGAACTCACCCAGACACTGGGACGCGAGCCAAGTCTCGAGGAAATTGCGCGTGCGCTGAATCGCCCGATCGCCGACGTCGCCGAAATCTACCGATTCCATGAACGGGTTGATTCGCTGGATGCCCCGATGTCGGATCACGACGAACGCCTGCTGGCCGATCTGGTCAGCAGCGAAGCCGAAGGGCCCGAAGCGCTGCTCGCCGAGTCACGCGACGATGCACGACTGGAAGAGTGGCTGGCACAACTGGCGCCACGGAGTCGGGAAGTGCTCGAACGTCGATTCGGCTTGAATGATCGCGCCGCCCAGTCGCTGGCTGAAGTGGCCGAGGTACTGGGGATTTCGCGCGAGCGCGTTCGGCAGATCGAAGCGGATGCGATTGCCAAGCTCAAACTGATTGAACGCGGCCTCGCGCCGACAGGCCGTGGTGGCAGGCGCCCCTGAGGGGTAAGCTTTGCCCCAATCAACACGTCCCGGGCAACCCATCATGTCCAACGAACTCGAAGCCGCGGCACATTGCCCGGTCTGCCAGCGTAGCGCCCGCAAGGGTCGGATCAGCCTCGGATTCCTGTGGCGACGGCTGGTCGAGGAAGTGGTCGGTGATCGAAGGAGTCTTCGCGTCACGTTCGTGGATTTGATGCGCCGTCCGGGTGAGGTCGTACAGGCCTACCTGGGCGGTGAGGAATTGCGTTACTTCAGTCCATTGAAATATTTCCTGATGGTCCTTGCGCTGTCACTGTTGATGCCGGTGCCGCGTGTCCTCGACGGGATGTTGGCCAATATTGTGGTGCAGACCGGGCGATTTGATCTGGCCCAGGCGGAAAGTTTCATCCAGGACTGGAATGCGCTGCTCTACCTGCCCATGCTGTTGGTGCTCGGCCTGGTTACCCGGTATTTCTATCGGGCGCAGGGCTACAACTACGCGGAACATCTGGTGATCGCCGCCTATGGTTGGGCACAGCTGAGCCTGCTGACCGTGTTGGGATTCCTGATTGCGAACATGACGCGAGACCTGCCGGGTATCCGGATGGGGTCCGTGCTTCTGTTTGCGCTGACCCCGGTGTATTGGTTCTGGTTTTGTCACCGTGTCTTTGGCCAGCGAGGTCTGCCGGGATTGCTGCGTGCGTTTGCGACCCTGCCGTGTGCGGTTCTGCTGTTCTTGTTGCTGGCGGCGATGGTGATGGCCGTGATTCGGCAGGCATGAAAAAACCCGCCGGCAGAGCCGGCGGGTTTTGATGCTGCGGATGAAACCAGTGCTTACTTCTTGGCGGCTTCTGCCTTGAATCCGCGACGCTCCATCAGGGCTTCGGCCTTCGGAGCCGAACCGCGCCAGGCGGTGTATTGCTCCAGCAGGTCACCGACTCCGCCGATGCCGATCACTTGCTTGCGGAAGGCATCGCCGTTCTCGCGGGTCATGCCGCCACGATCCATGAAGCCGGAAAACGCATCGGCATCCAGCACTTCGCACCACAGGTAGCTGTAGTAACCGGCGGAATAACCACCCGGGAACACATGCGAGAAATACGTGCTGCGATAACGCGGGTGGATTTCTTCCATGTACACGCCATTCTGTTCGAGCGCCTGACGTTCGAACGCGAGTACGTCGGTCGGCATGGCCGTGCCGTCCAGTTCGTGCCAGCTCATGTCGAGCAGCGACGACGCGAGGTATTCGGTCGACGCGAAGCCGGCGTTGAAGGTGGAGGCGTTCTTGATCTTCTGCACCAGTTCTTCCGGAATCACTTCGCCGGTTTCGTGATGGCGCGCGAAGTTCTTCAGTACTTCCGGTTCATAGGCCCAGTTCTCGAACCACTGCGACGGGAACTCGACGAAGTCGCGTGGCGTGGCGGTGCCCGACTGCAGCGGATACTGCTGGTTTGCGAACAGACCGTGCAGCGCATGGCCGAATTCATGGAACGTCGTGTTCATCTCGTCGGACGTGAGCAGCACCGGCTCGCCATCGGCCGGCTTCGGTACGTTCAGGTTGTTCGTGACCACCGGCTTCGTGCCGAGCATGAAGCTCTGGTCGATGAAGTTCGACATCCAGGCACCACCACGCTTGTTCGGGCGGGCAAAGAAGTCGAAGTAGATGATGCCGAGTTGTTCACCATTGGCGTCGAACACGTCAAACGTGCGCACGACCTTGTCGTAGACCGGCAGGTCGGTGCGTTCCTTGAAGGTCACGCCGAACAGCTTGTTGGCGGCAAAGAACACGCCGTCATTGAGCACTTTGTCCAGTTCGAAGTACGGGCGGACCTGATCTTCGTTGAGGTCGTACTTCTGGGCACGAAGCTTTTCGGAGTAATACTGCCAATCCCAGGCGGCCAGCTTGAAGTCGCCGCCTTCGGCGTCGATCAATGCCTGAAGTTCGCTGGCGTCGCGCTTTGCTGCAGCGACCGACGGAGCGGCCATGTCCAAAAGCAGTTTGCGCGCATTGGCGGCGGATTTCGCCATCTGGTCTTCGATGATGTAGTCGGCGTGGTTCTTGTAGCCCAGCAAGTTGGCGCGATCGGCTCGCAGCTTGGTCAGTTCCAGAATCAGCGGGCGATTGTCGGTGTTGCCACTGGCGCCGCGGTTCACGGATGCCGTGTAGAGTTGTTCGCGGAAGCTGCGGTTTTCGGCTTTCGAGAGCAAAGGCTGCGTGCTGGTGTTGACGAGCGCAAACAGCCAGCCTTCCTTGCCGGCTTCCTTGGCCGCTGCGGCAGCGGTGTCCTGGTCGGTCTTCGACAGTCCGGCAAGCAATGCCGCATCGGTCACATGCAGGGCCGCATCTTTGCTGGCGTTCTGCACGTTCTGCTGGAATTGCGTGATGATTTCCGACTGGCGCTTGTTGAGCGTCTTCAACTGTTCGCGCGATTCGCCGGTGAGCAGGGCGCCATTACGCGTGAAATTGAGGAAATAGCGGTTCAGCACCGAATCCTGTTCCGGCGTCAGGCCAAGCGTGGCCCGGCTTTCGTGCAGCGTCTTGACGCGGGTGAACAGAGGTTCGTTCAGCACGATGGCATCGAGGTGTTCTGCGAGCTTGGGCGCGAACTCGGCGTTGATCGCGTCGAGCGTGTCGTTCGTGTACGAGCCGGTCATGTGGAAGAACACGTTCGACACGCGCAGCAACAGTTCACTCGAGCGCTCCAGCGGTTCGATGGTGTTGGCGAAAGTCGGCGCTTCGCTGTTGGCGGTGATCTGCGCGACGGCTTCCAACTGCACGCGCATGCCTTCGGTCAGCGCCGGTGCGAAATGTTCGTCGCGGATTTTCGAGAAATCCGGGGCCTGCAACGGCAGCGTGCTCGGTTGCGAAAACGGGTTGGCGGACCAGTCGGCGGTCGGGGTGGCGTCGGCGCTGGCAGTCGGGGCGGATTCGGCCGGTGCGGCTGGCTCGGAAGCGGGTTGGCACGCGGCCAGGGAGAGGGCGATGGTCAAAGCTAAAAGGGCTTTCTTCGGAGTCGAAGTCATGGCTCGGGTCGGTTGACGGCAAAAGAACCGCCATTGTGACGCGGATTGGTCCGTCGCACAGGGCCGGAAGTCCCGAATCCGGGCTGAATTCGATGCTGCAAAGCAGCAGGAGTTCATCGCCGATCGCTGGTGAAAAGCGGCCCCGCCCGGGCCGGGGCGGGGGCCCCCCCCGCCCGGGGGGGGCCGCGGCCCCCGGGGGGCCCCCCGACAGCCTGCTACTGGGTCACGAAACCCGCAAAAAGTCCCTTCACGTTCCTTGACTTCACGATTTGCCGGGTCTAAGGTGGGCTTTAGTGCCAAAAAACTGTCTTTTCGTGGTTTTTGTGGAGTAAGGCGCAAACGTGTTCCAAGGTGAAACAGCCATCACGATCGACGACAAGGGCCGGATGTCCATTCCGGGGGCCTATCGGGAGCTCGTGTCCAGCCAATGCGGCAATCGGCTGGTGTTTGTTTACAACCCCTTTGAACAGGGCTGCCTGTGGATGTTCCCGGTCCGCGACTGGGAAAAGCTGCGTGACCAGGTGAACAGCCTGTCCAGTCTGAACGCTGTCCATCGCAACCTGCAAATGAAGCTGGTGGGTGCGGCGACCGTTGTCGAAGTGGATGGCAATGGGCGCCTGCTCGTCCCGGCAAGCCAGCGCGCTTCGGCGCGCATCGAAAAGAACGCGGTGCTGCTCGGCATGGGCGCCAAGTTTGAGCTGTGGAGTGAAGACGCGCACCTCAAGCAGATCGCCGCGACGATCGGCGAGGCCCAGGTGACGCCCGACATGTTGAAGCTCAGCCTCTGATCCCCCGGCAATTGACGGGAGTCGAAGGCGGAGCAGCAGGACAAGGCCGTCGGAAGACGGCACGGAACAGGAGAAGGGTTCGTGGTGCATGTGCCGGTGATGTGCGAAGCCGCAATTGCCGGATTGGCGGTCAAGCCGGAGGGGTTTTACCTCGACGGCACGTTTGGTCGCGGTGGACATGCCCAGGCACTGCTTCGCCAGTTGGGGCCGACAGGCCGCCTGCTGGTGCTGGACAAAGACCCGGAGGCGATCGCCGTTGCACACGAATTGGCGGCGCGTGACCACCGGGTCGAAGTCCACCACGGCAGCTTCGCTGACATGGCGATGCTGCCGGCGGTGGAAACAGGCGTTGATGGTGTGCTGCTCGATCTTGGGGTGTCGTCCCCACAGTTGGATCAGCCCGGTCGCGGCTTCAGTTTCATGTCCGAGGGGCCGCTCGACATGCGCATGGACCCGAGTCGGGGCCAAAGCGTGGCGGACTGGCTGGCTCGGGCAGGTGAAAGCGAGATTGCGGACGTGCTCTGGCTGTACGGCGAGGAGAAATCCAGTCGCCGGATCGCCAAGGCGATCGTGACGGAACGATCGGTG
>JADJRU010000004.1 GCA_016712105.1 Ahniella sp. | reverse complement strand
ATCACCGGCAAACACCGCGTGGATCGCGACACAGACCGCGCCGGGCAAACCCAGTCGCTGCAGGTGGCGAATCGTTTCGATCGCGGTGCGTCCTGATGACACGATGTCGTCGACGATGATGGGGCGACGCCCCTTGATCGAGTCCAGGTCCGGCAAACTCACTTCGACATCGCGATCCCCGCGGCGGGTCTTCTCGAGTACCTGAAAGGGCAGGCCGGCGCGTGTCGCGACATCGCGAACCCATTGGTCACTCTCACTGTCCGGGCCAATCACGACTCCGTCGGCAACATTGACCCGGATCCATTCCGCGAGCGCCGGTGCGGTGGCAACACATTCGGTGGGCTTGCGATAGATCTCGCCGAGTGCGTGAACACGATGCAAATGTGGATCGGCGGTGACCAGCCAATCGAAGTGGGTGTCCACATACGCAGCGAACAAGGGCGCACTCAGGACTTGTCCGGGTTTGAAACGTTTGTCTTGCCGCATGTAGGCCAGATACGGTGCGACCAGGCCCACACTTCGCGCCCCGAACTCGCGTGCGGTGGCCGCAACAAACTGCAGTGGCAGTGCGAGTTCATCCGGACGGTTCAGGCTGGCCACGATCGCCACGTCTGCGCCAAGCAGATGTTCGTCCAGCGTGATCAGCGATTCCCCATCGGGAAATCGATGCCAATCCAGTGAGCCGACCCGGGCGCTCAGCAAGGGCACGAGTTCATAGGCAAACGGCACCTGCGCAGGAAACGGCAGCAAGACACGATTCATGAGTTTTGGATCCAGCTTGACGATCTCTTGGGTGGCCGCGAATCCCAGAGCGTAGTCGAGCGCCCCGGCGGATTCTGCGTGGATGTCGAACAGCACCTCACCTGCGCGCAGGGTATCGCCGAGTCGATGTCGATAGACCACTCCAGCGGTCGGGCTCATCGGTGCGCCCGCCAGCTTGGCTACTTTCGCCAGCCGTCGGTTGTCGATGCCGATGAGTCGGCCACCGGTTCGTGCCACGAAGGGCGCCACGTAAGGTGCGCGAGTGGGCTCGGTGAATCCGCCCTGCGCCAGACAGATTCGATGGAACTTGGCCCAGGCCTGGCCACTGTCGAGCAAGGACTCTGCCAGCACCACACCCGAGCCCGCAACAGCGCCCGGCACCAAGTCGAGCAGGGCACCTGCGAGCAACAGGGCACGCTGGCGCAAGTCGGCCGGAGCACCCGGCTCACCGCGCAATACGGCCAGTACGTCACGTGCTTCCAGCGCAGGACCAATGCCATGACCGACCGGTTGACTGCCATCCGTTCGGATCACCCGGACATTGAGGCCCAAACCGCAACCCGTCGCCACCAACAGGTCTTCGAGCGCATCGGCGGCTGCGGACGAGCGGACTTTGGCACTGGGTCCGACCGGAATATCGATCAGCACATGGCTTGCACCCGCAGCCGCTTTTTTCGACAGGACACTGGCCACGAGTTGCCCATTGCTGTCGAAGTCCAGCGGTCGTTCAACACGGATCAGGACATCGTCGGCCGGACTGAGCCGAACCTTGCCGCCCCAGACGACACAACCCCCTTCCGTTTCCACGACCCGGCGCATGGTCGCCAGGTCCAGTTCAACCGGCGCCATCACTTCCATGGTGTCTGCCGTACCGGCGGGTGAAGTGATTGCGCGGGAGGAAGTTTTCGGAATCAGTTTGCCGGCGGCGGCAACAATCGCCACGACAATCGGTGTGGTGCGATTGCCGGGAAGCCCGCCAACACAATGTTTGTCGAGCACCACGTCCGAGCCCCAGTCCAGTCGGTGGCCGACTGCCAGCATGGCTTTCGTGAGACTCAGCACTTCATCGCGGTCCAGTCGTTCGCCGGCGCCAGCGGTGACAAACGCCGCCAGTTCGAGATCGGACAAACGGCCATGTATGGCGTCCTGCATCAGCGCCAGGAAATCCGGGTACTCCAGGCGAGAACCAAACACCTTGGCGCGTAAAGCACCGGTTGAAGCTGGCGGCTCGGGATGGCTGAACGAACCAAAGGCGCCGGGCGCCGGCAACAAGGCTTCCCAGGCTGCCTCCGACAACTCGGCGACATCGGGTTCCAATCGCCCATCGGTCACTACGTTGACGGTGGCGACCAGTTCCCGGTCTTCACAGCGAATCCGCACACGGGTCAGGGCACTGAACCCTTCCGACTTGGAAACGCTGCAGTCGCGATGCATGTACACGATCGGCTGTTGATACGTGTCGATCCATGCGCGGCGCAATTGCAGACGATTGAGGCCGTTGCTCACGATCGGCATGCTCCGATGGTCACGACTGGTGCTGCGTTGCATTCCGACATGGGGTTGCCTGTCTATCCGCGGTTGATCCGGAAGAAGCTAGACCATCCCAGCCGACGCGCGCAAGTTCTCTTTTGTGGCGGGATGGCGCTTCGAAAAACGAGCGATCCGGCAATACCTGTGGGAGCGGCTTCAGCCGCGATGCGACCGGGTTCGAGGCATCGCGGCTGAAGCCGAAGTGTTTGCCTAACCCCTCCCAACCCTCCCCGAACATCGGGGAGGGCCGATCCGGGGCAGTCTGAAACTCCGCCGCATCGCGGCTGAAGCCGCTCCCACAGGTCCGGTTTGGTGGCAAGTTCCTGAAAAACGGGGGCCCCCCCCCCCCCCGGGGGGGGGGGGGGCCCCCGGCGGGGGGGGGCCCCCCCCCCCCGCCCGGCGAGCCGCCGCGTTGGTGTTCAGTCGAACCTCATTCCGGCTTGCTGGCCGCAAAATCCCGGCCAGTGCCTTGTAAAGCTGAGCAAGGCGCCGTGGCACGAGCAACCTGGGCATCCAGCGCCTGCGACTCGAAGTCGATGCGCGTGCGTTCGGCATCCAGCATCGACAGGGCATCGTCGGCACCTACCTCGAATCGCAGTTTCGCCAGTCGGGCGGACTCGCCGGCTTGTTTCGCGGCAGCATCCAATTCGACCGCGGCGCGGTTGCTGGCGCGATAACCGGCCAGTGCGTTCTCGACTTCCTCGAGTGCTCTCAGAACGGTTTCCTCGAATGCTGCGGCGACCCCGTCGGCACGGGCATCGGCAGCCCTGACTTGTTGGCGCACCCGACCGAAGTCGAGGAACGACCAACTGAGGGAAGGGCCCCAGCGCCAACGTTCAGCGTTGCCGTTGCCGAGATCGCCGAATGATTGTGCGGTCCAGCCGAACCCGCCGAGCAAGGTCAGCTTCGGAAAATACTCGGCTGTTTGTGTGCCAACGTCGGCAAACGCAGCGGCCAATCGGCGTTCAGCTGCGGCCACATCCGGACGACGCTGCAGCCAGTCTTGTGGTGAGCCGACGGCCACGAGTTCCGGCAACGAAGGCAGTGGCCGATCGATGGTCAGATCAGCGCGCAGGGTGGCGAGTGGTTGGGCCGTGAGCACACTCAGGCGTTGTTCGTGACGCACGACTTCGGCTTCGAGTTGTGCCACGCGTGCGGCCTGCGCCGAGCGCTGCGCACCGATGCGGGCCACGGCGAGGGCATCACTGCGCCCTGCGCGTTCCAGAGTTTCGATCAACTGCACACTCTCGGCGAGCGCGTCGAAATTCCGTTCGGCCAGCGCGCGTCGGGCCAGTGCACCGCGCCATGAAAAGTACGCCTGCGCCGTTTCGGCGACGATACTCAAGCGGACTTGCGCCAGTTCAGCCGCATCAGCCTGGACACGCGCCTTGATGGCTTTGTTCTGGTTCCGCAGGCTGCCGAACAGATCGATCTCCCAGATCGCGTCGAAGCCGGCTTGATAGCTGTCGGTGCGACCTTGATCGGACGGGATGAAGGGGTCGTCGCCACTTGGCTTGCTGCGTTCGCCGTCTGCATCAGCAGTGACGGTCGGGAACAGGGAGTAAGGCGACAGGCCGCTCAACGCTCGGGTTTCCTCCAGTCGGGCGAAGGCTTGTTTGACGCTGTTGTTCGCGATCATGGCGCGGGCAATGAGCCGGTCCAGTTCCGGATCCTGGAAGGACGCCCACAACTGCGAAGGTGGTGTGATCGCTGCTGCCTCGGCGGAAGCCTGGTCGAACTGTTGCGGGAGCGCTGAATCCGGGCGAACGTAGTCGGGACCGACCGTGCATCCGCCGAGCAACAAGACAGCAATCATCAGGGACAGTGGCTTAAGCATGATGTGGTGCCTCCTTGGCTGCGGTGCGCGCAGCCCGGCGTTCGGCCAGCGTGCGGATCACCACGTAGAACACGGGCGTGAAGAACAGACCGAAGAACGTGACGCCCAGCATGCCGGCCAACACCGTCACGCCCATCACATGGCGCACTTCGGCGCCGGCACCGGACGCAAACACCAGCGGCAACACACCGGCACAGAACGCGAAGCTCGTCATCAGGATCGGGCGGAGTCGCAGTCGACAGGCTTCGATGGCGGCATCGACGATACTTTTGCCGGCTTCCTCCAGATCACGTGCGAATTCGACGATCAGGATGGCGTTCTTGCATGCCAGCCCCATCAGCACGACCAATCCGATCTGAGTGAAGATGTTGTTGTCGAGAAAGTTGGGTGGGTAAGTGGGTGGCCAGATCGCCAGGCTCAAACCATGCAGGAAATTGACGAGCCAGATGCCGCCCATCGCAGAGAGCAGGCACATCGGCACGATCAGAATCACGGCCAGTGGCAGTGACCAGCTCTCGTACAGTGCGGCCAGTACGAGGTAAACCAGCAGCACACAGAGCGGAAACACCAGCAGCGCCATGTTGCTCTGGTTGACCTGCTCAAAAGTGAGGCCAGTCCACGCCAAGGTCATGCCACGCGGCAGCATCTGCTCGGCCATACCCGACACGGTGGTGACCGCCTGCGTCGACGACATCGACGAAGGATCAATGCCGCCGGAAAGATCGGCTGCCGGATAACCGTTGTAGCGGATCACCGGATCGGGTCCGTAACTCGGCACCACCGACACCACGCTGCCCAGGGGCACCATGTCGCCATTGGCATTGCGGGTCTTCAGGCGGGACAGGTCACCGACATCATCGCGGAACCCATGGTCGGCCTGTGCGTAAACGCTGTAAGTGCGACCGAACAGGTTGAAGTCGTTGACATAGGCCGAACCCAGATAGACCTGCAGTGCGTCGTACACGTCACTGAGCACCAGACCTTGTTCCTTGGCTTTGGTGCGATCGATGGTCGCGTCGAGTTGCGGCACGTTCGACTGGAACGAAGTCAGCACCGAGTAAGGATCGAAACCGGGTGTCTGCCGGATTGCGCCGACGAGCGCTTGAGTCTGCGTGTTGAGTTCGCCATAGCCAAGGCCTGAGCGATCCTGCACGAAGCCTTCCACACCGGCGGCATTACCCAACCCAAGTACCGGCGGCGGCAGCAATGCAAACGCCAGGCCTTCCTGGATCTGGCTGAACTGCATGTTGAGGCTCTGTGCGAGTTCTGCAGCGGACTGATCCCGCTCGGTTGCCGGATCAAGACCCACGAACATCAGGCCGATATTCGGTGTGTTGACGAAGTGGATGGCATTGAGGCCAGGAAACTGTACGGCATTGGTGATGCCGGGTGTGTTCAGCGCGATCTCGCCCATCCGCCGCATGACGGCATCGGTGCGATCCAGTGTCGCGCCTTCCGGCAGCAGCACACCTGCGAACAGGTACTGCTTGTCCTGCGTGGGAATGAAGCCGGTGGGTACTGCACGGAACGCAAAGAACGCCGCCACCAGCAGGACCGCATAAACGGCGAGCAAACGTGGTGCACGCGAAATCGTGCCGCCAATGCGGCCCGAATAACGATCACCGCCACGCTGGAAGACTCGGTTGAACCAGCCGAAAAACCTGCCGAACACACGCTCGATGAATCGTCCGAGGGCGTCTTTTGGTGCACCGTGTGGTTGCAACAGCACGGCTGCCAACGCCGGCGACAAGGTGAGCGAGTTGAAACCCGAGATCAATACGGAGACCGCAATCGTGACCGCGAACTGGCGATAGAACTGGCCTGTGACGCCATCGAGGAAGGCGAGCGGTACAAACACCGACGCCAGCACGAGTGTGATCGCGATAATGGGGCCCGATACTTCGCTCATCGCCTTGTGTGCGGCATGGCGCGGCGAGAGTCCTTCGGCGATATGGCGTTCAACGTTTTCCACCACCACAATGGCATCGTCGACCACAATGCCGATCACCAGCACCAGACCGAACAAGGTCAGCACATTGAGCGAAAAGCCCAGTAACCACAGCACCGCAAACGTGCCGACAATCGACACCGGCACAGCCAGCAGAGGGATCAACGAGGCGCGCCAGGTCTGCAGGAACAGCACAACCACGATCACCACCAGGGCGATGGCTTCGAGCAACGTGGTGATCACGGACTGAATCGACTCACGGACGAACACGGTGGGATCGTATTCAACGCTCCACTTCACGCCCTGCGGAAATCCGCGTTCCAGATCGGCCATCCGTTCGCGCACGGCATCGGACAAGGCGATCGAGTTTGCGCCGGGTGCCTCGAAAATGACGATCGCCGCGGCATCTTCGTTGTCGAGCAGCGAGCGTAATGCGTAGGTGTTGGAGCCCAGTTCGATGCGTGCCACGTCGGCGAGCCGTGTGATGGCCTCACCGTCGGTTTTCAGGATGATGTCGGCAAATGCTTCGGGAGATTCAAGGCTGCCTTGAGCGTTGATCGACAACTGCACGCCGCTGCCATTCGGCATCGGTGCGGCGCCAATGGCACCTGCCGAGACTTGCTGGTTCTGTTCGCGAATGGCATTGAGGATGTCACTGGCCGTCAAACCCCGGGTGGCCGCTGCGTCCGGGTCGAGCCAGATGCGCATGGCGTAGTTGCCAGCGCCGAACGCGAGGGCCTGACCGACACCGGGCAACCGTGCCAGTTCATCCTTGACGCGCAGATTCGCAAAGTTCGACAGATACAGCGCGTCGTAGGTTTTGTCCGGCGACGTCAGGTGCACGACCATGGTGATGTTCGGCGAAGCTTTCGCGGTCGTCACGCCCAATTGCCGCACGGCTTCCGGCAAGCGGGGCAGGGCTTGTGCCACGCGGTTCTGAACCTGCACGGCGGCAAGGTCGATATCGGTGCCTTGGGCAAACGTTACCGTCAGACTCATGGTGCCATCCGACGCTGCGACCGATTTCATGTAGATCATGTTTTCGACACCGTTGATCGCTTCTTCAAGCGGTGCGGCAACAGTGTCGGCAATGGCTTTGGGATTGGCGCCCGGATAGATCGCGGTCACCTGCACGGATGGCGGCACCACTTCCGGGTACTCGCTGATCGGCAGGTTCGGCATGGCGATCAGGCCGGCTACAAAGACCAGGATCGACAGAACGGCCGCCAGGATCGGGCGGTCGACGAATATCTTGGAAAGTCGGAATGCGCCACGGATCAGCCCTCGCTCTTCGGGCTGGTGGCCGCTGGCGCTTCGAGTTGAGCCGGTGCGGCGGCCGCCTGCAAAGGGTCGTCCATCGGCACTTCTCGCGGTTTCAGCGGTTGACCCGGGAAGAAGATCTTGCGAACGCCATTCACCACGACCCGGTCGCCGACCGTGAGTCCGCGTTCGACGACGCGAAGGCCATCAACCGATTCACCCGGCTCGATGTCCTTGCGTGCCGCGCCGCCCTTGGCATCCACGACCCAGACATACTTGCGGTCCTGGTCGGTCAGAATGGCCTGATCGTGGATCAGCAAGGCACGACGGGGATTGGCACCCATCAATCGCACCCGCGCAAACAGTCCCGGCGTGAACACGCCATCAGGATTGGCCAACACGGCGCGGCCGCGGATCGTGCCCGTGGTCGGATTGATGCTGTTGTCAACGAAGTCCATCTGGCCGCGGTGCATGAATGTGGCTTCATCGGCCAGCGCCACTTCCACCGGGTTTGCCGTGTCGCGGGAACTGCCGCGTTCACCACTGCGCGACATCTGCTGATATCGCAGATAGGCACGCTCGTCGCCGTCGAACACTACATGCACAGGATCAATCGACACCAAGGTGGTCAGCAGGGTTTCGCCCGGCGCAACCAGATTGCCCGGCTTCACCAGCGCGGCGCCAATCCGGCCGGCAATGGGTGCCGTCACGCGCGTAAAACTCAGGTTCAATTCGGCTTGCTGTTTGCGTGCCTGCGCGGCAAGCAGATCGGCAGCGGCCTGAGCCTGTTCGCCCTTGCGGATATCCAGTTCGCCCTTGGAAACCGCGCGTGCCTCAACCAGCATCTGGCTGCGCGCGAGTTCGCGATCAGCCAGTTCCAGCCGAGCTGTTGCACGGGCGATATCGGCTTCGGCAGCAGCCGCTGCGGCACGATATTCGCGGTCATCGATCGTGAACAGCAGTGCGCCTTTGGCGACCGTTCCGCCCTCGCGGAAGTGCACACCAGCCAGGTAGCCGGTCACACGCGGGCGGAGTTCGACGGAATCGACGGCTTCGATTCGCCCACTGTATTCGTCCCAGTCCTTCACTTCCTTTTCGACGACCGTGGAGACGGATACATCCTGAGGGGGCATTTGAGGCGGGCCACCCGGGCCACCGCAAGCGACCAGCAGGGCGCTGGTGAGGGCGAGCAAAAGGGGCAAACGCAGGGAACGATTGATCATGGTGACGTCCAAGTCGGGTCGAATAAGAGGGGTGGAAAATGGAACGGTGCTCAGTCGCTCTTGGGCGACATGAGGCCAGGGTCCTGCACCAGTTGCTCAATCAATGAGACAACGCGTGCCTTGATTTCGGGTTTGAGGGGATCGAGGTTGAAGAAGTCCTGCCAGAACAGGCCTTCGGTCGCCAGCAGCAACACGTAACGCTTCAGTTCTGCCTCGTCCCAGGTCCAGTGCTCGAATTTGCGGCGGTGGTGCTCTCGGACCGGGTCCAGCAGCGACGGATCGACCATTGACGCGCTGATCATCCCGGTGACAAAGCGCTTGTGGCCCTCATCCTTGGTGTCGAGATTGCATCGGATCTGACCGATGACGTCCGCGGTGCGCGGGCAGGGGCAGGCACCGGCCATTTCGGCGGCGCTCTGGTCCCAGTCGACCAGGTCGGCTTCGATCAGGCCCTTCAGCAAGGCCTCTTTGGTCGGGAAGTGATAGGTGATCCCGCCGCGGGTCACGCCGCTTTCGACTGCGAGTTCCTCGAACGTGAGATGCCCGGCGCCACGCGATTCGACAATCCGTCGGGCGGCCTGGAGGATCTTGAGTCGGGCTTTCGGGGGTCTGGTCATGTGAGTAACTATACAGAACAACCTGTACAGTTATGAATCGCGACGGCGCAACATTGTGTAACGGCGCCCCACGCTAGCTCAGCGTGACGTTGTTTCGGGTTGTCTGGCGTGGATCGGATGTTTCCGCAGTCAGCCAGAGACCGGGAGGGCTAAAGGTGACGTGCTGGCATCAGTCACTTCCGGAGCTGGCAGAGCCTTTTCCATGAAGGGTTTCCTTGAAAACGCGCGACTCAGGGGATCATGGGGTTCCGTGGTTCGAACAAAGTGCGCACCTCAGTAGCAGCGCGAATCAGCGTTTGCCGATCCGAGTCAGATAGTGAGCTCAAATCGCCGCCTTCAAAGTAGACAAGCGCCTTGATCGCTTCACTGGCCTGGAAGGTGTTTCCATAAAGTTGACGCGAGGCCGACAATCCGGTCCCAAGATTGACGCCCGCCGCAATCATGGCAGCGACATCTTGATAGTCCTTCGCCTCGACGCGTTGCAGAATGACTTTCAACTTGGTCGCCATCAAATCGTCCAAAGACGCCACTAGCAGGTTGCCGTCGTCGGTCCAATCCGGCTCGCGAATTCTGTCGACATGGATTCCGCCGAAAAAGGAGATTTTTACATGCGATTCCTCCTCGCCGGGAAAAGGAACGAGGACTGTGAACGACCGCGGCTCGTCCTGGATGACTGTTGCAGTTGACAAGAATGGGAGCGCTTCACGCATGGCATCCCGATCAAGTGGACGTTTGGCAAAGAAGTCGAAATCCACGGACTGTCGATGTCCAAGGCGCAACGCGATAGCCGTGCCTCCGTAAAGGACGAAACCGAGTGCAGCGGCATTACGAAGCTCCGGCCAAAGAAGATTCTGTGCCGGCGGCAGGATATCGCGACGGGGAGTGAATGCAGTCACTCGACTTTCCGCAAGGGCATAGGCGGAATCTGCGATGAATCATGCGCCAGGCCCAGCCGGTAATGCCAGTAGTGCCACGAGCGAGGTCTGAACGTACCCGCATCGGCCTGTTGTAGCGCCTCGACGAACACCGCATCACCAACAAGCTCATTCAGCCTCTTCACGTCATCGAAGTCTCCGATTTCCATTACCTGCGAAATCACGCGAACAGGGTGCAGCACCGCTTCATCCGGTGATTTCCACCAAATGTACTTGCGCGCAAACGATTTGAGATCGGCAGGATCCATTCGGTTCATGGGTGGGATTGTAAGTGAATGCCAGAGAGTTCACTCGAATGCAGGGTTCCAATCATGGTCAGATGCCCCGCAAGGACAGCAGGCCCGGATCATTACCGTGGCTCGATGGTTGTGTCGGGATCGTCGAACAGCTTGCGATATGTGCCCAGGTATCGACCACAACCTGGATCGATGCACCAGAGGACGGGTCCTTCCTGAGCTCAGCCGAAGTCTGCAGCAGGCGCGCGAGCAACGGATGAAGAGTTGCGTCGGCTTCAGGTTCCAGTTTGCAGTGCTTGATCATGAACTGGACCGACGCCCCGATCTCATCGGCCAGTGCCAAAACCGTTTTCGGGTCTGCAGTGGTTGCTTTGGAAGTCGCTTGTTGAATTCGAGCCATTCCTTCGCGTAACGAGGCGTCGGTCGACCATCGTTTGCCATCGGTTGAGGCGGCGGCTTCGGGCACTTCGGTCGAATGATGGTGGTCATGGGTGTCCGGTTCAGTGACCGGTTCAGTGCCGGCTGGCGCCGCCAGGACCTCTGAGGCGCCACTGGCCAAGGTCGGTAGGCCAAGCAGGACAATCGTCAGACACAAGGTTCCGTCATGCCGTTGTCAGGTCCCGAAACCAAACCCCGTACGTGAGGACAGTACCGAAACGTTTCGGCCTCACAGGTGGTGTCCATGCGAACGACTCGAATCCGGTTTCCTGTTTTCCTCGTGCTGGTTCCAGCAGCGACGTGGATCAACATCGCCCATGCAGCTGAATGGTACGTGTCGACGACCGGATCCGACCTGACCGGTACCGGAAGCAACTCGGCACCGTACCGGACCATCACCCATGTGCTGGAACCGGCCAACGCAATCGTTGCGCCCGGCGACACGGTCACGATCCGCGGCCCGGCGGGCAACAACACCTACAACGAGTGTGATGTCCGCTTGCGATTGCCTTTGACTTTGCGCTCTCCACCCGGTGAGCGAGCACATATCCACTGCAACATCACGAATGTCGACACGGTGACGATCCAGATCGATCCCGATGCCAGTGGCAGCGTGCTGTCGCGGTTGGAAGTCAGTGGCGGGTTCTACTACGGCATCTTCTTCCAGACCGATTGGTACAGTGGCGGAGGGGAAGCCTTCACCGGCGCTTCGAATGTGCTGATCGACGATGTGAAGATCCACGATACCGGTCGCGATGGCATCAAGATCACCCCGAAGTGCAACGACATCACGATCCAGAACAGCGAGATCTGGAACTCCGGCGCGATCTACCCGCCGGGTACGCCGTTGGACGACAAGAACGCCGAAGGCATCGACAACGTCAACGGCAGCCGCATGAAAGTCCGCGATACCCATATCCATGACATCGCCACGACTGGCCTCTACTTCAAGGGCGGGGCAGCCGACGTGATCGTCGAACGCAACGTGATCGAACGCACCGGTGTGGGCGGCATCATGTTTGGCTTCGACACCAGCCCCGAGTTCTTCGACACGGCGATCAATCCGGGTTATTACGAAGCCGTGCGGGGGATTGTCCGAAACAATGTGGTCCGTGACACCGGTTTTGCAGGGATCGGGCTGTATGCCACCCAGGACGCCACGGTCGTCAACAATACGATTCTCCATACCGCGCAGTTGGGGCATGCCGCGTTGTACTTCGGCGTGACACTTCAGGACTACGAACCGCAGGCTGGCCGCCCGGCAAACATCAATCCGTTCATCCGCAACAATCTGATCATCCAGAATGGCGGTGACTGCGTGCGCGTGCGATGGGCGAACGAACTCGGCGGCCTTTCCGGTTTGACGGGTAACCCGGGAACCAACTTCAACTGGTTCCACAACACGACGGACGAGTGCAACTTTGCCGACAACCGACCCGGCAGCCCGCTAGCCAATGGCGGCTCGCTCGGCATGTGGCGTGCCGCGGTCAACGCGGATGCCAATAGTTTCATCGGCGAGATCATGGTCACGAACGATGGTCACTTGCCGGTCGACAGTCCGGCGATCGATCAGGGGCAAACGGTGGCCAGTGTCACCGACGACATGGACGGCGAGGCCCGGTCGGCACCATTTGACATTGGCAGCGACGAACGGGCTCCGGGGGTGCTGTTCGCTCACGGGTTCGAGTGAGTGCGCCGGCGAAATCGTCTGCCGGCGCCCCATGATTCACCGCTCACACGGGCGGCGGTATCCTTGAGGTCATGGATGACGGTACCTCGCCCGCACACACACCCGATACGACCGAACTGCCTGGCCTGAGTGAGGGCGGGATCTTCCGTTGCGTGGGGCTTGGCGGCAGATGAAGGAACCGCTGTCCGAACCCGGCAACCTCGACCTGACGGCCTTGATCAACGCCGCCCGCGACGGCGATCGGCTGGCGGGCGATCGAGCCTTGGCCGAGACTTACCAGCAGTTGCGGGTTCTGGCTCGGCGGATCCGTTCCGGTGACTCCGATGATCGAGGCCCGGCGGAGCTGACCCCGACGGAACTGCTGCATGAGGCCTGGTTCAAGTTGTTCCCCGGTGGTTCGACACCTGAACTCGCCAGTCGCGCTCACTTCATGAACCTGGCTGCACGGGCGATGCGGCAAGTGCTGGTGGACCTGGCGCGGGAGCGGGGCGCCCAGAAGCGGGGCGGAGATTGGCTTGAGGTCACGCTGAATACCGGCTTGTCGGAGGGCGAACAGACACCCGATCTGATCGCCATCGATCAAGCCCTGCAGCGCCTGGAGCGCCGCGACCCGAAGCTGGTGCGGATCGTCGAGGCGTACTATTTCGCTGGCATGAGCTTCGCGGAAACGGGTGAGGTGCTGGGTATCAGCGAGCGCAGTGTCCGGCGCGGGTGGGAGCTGGCCCGCGCGTTTCTGTTGGTCGAATTGGCTGAGCCCCGATGAACACGCCCGAAGCCACCTCCGATCCCGATTGGCCGCAACTGGCTTCGCTGTTCGACGAGCTTGCCGATTTGGCGCAGCCTGAGCTCAATCAGCGACTGGCTGAGCTCGCGGCCGATCCGCACACCGAACGATTGCTGCCGAGGTTGCGTGCATTGCTCGGAGCCCATGTCGCCGATTGTTCCGGTTGGGAACAAGGTGCGGGAGCAGGCGGGCTGAGCCATGATGGCCCGATTGAACCATCGGCCGAGGCCGACCAGTTCATCGGTCCCTGGCGATTGCTGCGCGTGTTGGGGCAGGGCGGCATGGGCGAAGTCTGGCTGGCGGAACGGTCTGATGCCGGCTTCACCCAGCAGGTCGCCCTCAAGCGCATCCGGACTGGGATCGGACCGCAACTTCGCAGTCGTTTCCTGCGCGAGCGGCGAATTCTTGCGAGGCTGAAGCACCCGCATATCGCGGCCTTCATCGACGGTGGCGAAGATGACTCGGGTGCTCCGTGGCTGGCGCTGGAGTATGTCGAGGGGGATCGCATCCTCGACTATTGTCTGTTGAACGAGCTCGGGCCAGAGGCGCGGGTGCGTCTGGTCCGGCAAATGCTGGACGCGCTGGATCATGCCCATCGTTTGCTGGTCGTCCATCGTGACCTCAAGCCCGGCAATGTCATGGTCGACCGGAATGGCCAAGTCAAGTTACTCGACTTCGGCATCGCAAAACTCCTCGATGACAGCGAAGCGGGGGATGACCTCACCCGCACCCGCATGCCGGCGCCGCTGACGCCAAAGTATGCGGCACCCGAACAGTTACTCGGTGAACCTGCGGGTATTCCCGCCGATCTGTACGCCACCGGCATCCTGTTGTTCGAGTTGCTCACCGGCAGTTCGCCTTTTGGCGCCGCGCCGGGGCTGGCGCGTGACCAACCGGAGTCGTTGTGGCGGGTCTGGTCGCGCGCACACGAGGCCGAGACGCGCAGCGGACGCGCCACGAGCCAGATGCGTCGAATGTTGCGGGGAGACTTGCAGCGCATCATCGACCGGTCGATCCAGCGCCAGCCGCAGGACCGGTACCCATCCGCTGCGGCATTCGGCGCCGACCTGTCGGCGTGGCTGGATCATCGGCCCTTGCTGAGTCGCACGACCCCTTGGCCGGAGCGGGTGGCAAAGTGGATCCGACGGCAACCGCTGGCGACTGCCAGCCTGGCGGCTGCCGTGTTTGCGTTCGTGGCAGGCAGCGCCGGCATGTTCTACCAATCCCAACGCACGGCCGAACGTGCGGCACAGGCCGAGGCGTCGAGGCGGTTCCTCAGCGAGGTGTTCAACGCAGCGGATCCCGAGCTTCGTGACGGCGAGGCGCCGACGCTGGAGGAACTCTTGCGGCGCGGTGCCGAACGCCTGCGCAAGGATCAGACACTCGATCCGCGATCGCGCGTGTTGTTGCTGCAGGATATCGGTCGGGCCAGTATTGGTCTGGATCTGCAGGAACAAGCCGATCGCTTGCTCAAGGAAGCCGAACACCTGGCGACCCGCGTCGACTTGACGCCCGAAGAGACACGCGCGCTGGCGCTCGACCTGGTGGCGCTGGAATTGGTCTCCGACAAACCCGATGCGGCGGTGGCGCGGTTGGATCACCTGGCGCTTCCGGATCATCGGGTGTCGCCGTCCCCTTGATCGTCGTGAACTCGACTTGCGATGCCAGGCGCTTTTGGCCAAATCACAGGCTCAGTCGATCCTCGACTTGTTGGCGCCTTATCGGGATTCGCCCCATTGGTCGTCGCCGCGATTACAGAGTGAGCTTGAATCCAACCTCGCCGTAGCGTTGATGCAGTTGGGCCGGCAACGTGAAGGCTTGGCGGCGGTCGAGCGCGCCAAGTCATTGTTGCCCGACGACGCGCCTTTGGGATTGCGGCTGTCGCTGCACGAAGCGGAAGTGGAAGCCCTGCGATCAACATTGGACACGCCCAAGGCGCTGGCTCGCCAAAAGGAGGTCATTGCCCTGACCGAGTCGAAGCTGGGACCAACCCATCCGCGTAGTCAATACGCCCGGATGATGTTGTGTGGTTTGCTCATCGGCTCCGGACAACTGGCACAGGCCGATCAAGAGTACGCGCGGTTGTGGGGTCAATTCGGCTCGGGCGAAAACAACGTTTCCCAGCGTGCTGAAGTCATGTTCGGCTGGGGCATGGTGGCGTTTCGGCGCGGCGAGTTTTTTGCTCGCCCGTGATCGTTTCGGGCTGGCACGTCAACTTTATGCCACCGTGTTCGGTGATGCGTCACATCGCACGCGGAATGCCGCCGAGGCCGAAGCCATGACCTTTGTCGAAACGGGTGATGTCACGACCGGCCTGATGACGCTGAGGGAACTTGAACAGCAGGCCCGTGCGCTCGGAGATGACACGCGGCTCTCGGCCACACTCAATTCCATCGCTGTGGCTTTGGTGTCGGCAGGGCGCGCCGAAGAGGCACTACCCTTGATTGATGAAGGACTCGCCCTGTCGGCCAAGTTGAATCAGGCCACGGTCTGGACCCGTGTGATCAAGTCGCGCGCGCTTCGTTTGGCAGGCCAGACGGAACGAGCAATCGAAGTGGGCGAAGCGGTCGTGACGGAGTATCGGGAAACAATCTCGCCGAGTGGCGGGCCGCGTCGTGCCGAGGCAGAGCGCGAACTCGCCTTGGCCCTGAGCCAACTGAAGTCCAGACCACACGATCGGGTCAGAACGCTGTTCGAAAGTGTGGTGGCGCAGCGTCGAGAGTTCCTCGGTGAAGACAGCCCTTTGACCCGGCAGAGTCTGCGGGAACTCGAAGCGGCACAGACCAAGAATCCCCCCTGAACGGCAAGTGAGAGGCTGACCGCCCCGGCATCTCGAAAAAGATTCGGCGGACGCGCCGGATTTGCCCCCGAATTTCCGTATCCCCCGGCAACCCCACCGGAGCCGGATCATGAGACTTGCCAACATTCGCCTGTTTTCCTTCAACCGCACAGCGGCAATTGTGGTCGCCAGTCTGGTGATCAGCGCCGCGGTCAGGGCGCAACCGATCGACCTTGACGTGGGCTTTGGTGCAAACGGCACCGTTTATGCGCCGGTTGATGCGCCGAACTCGACGAACCGGGATCGTACGGTCGCCGTTTTTCCCATCGATTTCGCCGATTACCTGGTTGTCGTCGAGTCCGCCAATGCATCCGGTGGCGTCAGTCCCACCTTCGTCCGGGTGACCTCCGCCGGTGTCCAATCGCGCAATACCGTCAACTTGAATATGGTCGGGATCACCGCGGCTTGTCAGGATTCCGCGACCGGCAGATTCGTGCTGGGCATGCGCGCCACGTCCACGTTTGGCAATGTGATCGACTTTCGGAAATATGATGCCTTGGGTGTTCAGGATATGGCGTTCGGCTCGGCCGGTACTGGCCGTTTCGCCTACGGCGCCAATCGATTCGAGCGGGGTGCCGAGTTGAACTGCCATAACGGGCGATTTGCGGCCGGAATCTGGCTCGGGGACACCGACGGCGCCTGGACCGGCAATCGCATCGTGCAGGGCCAGTTGGCGGGGACCGATTTTTCGTTCTCCACGATCAATCCGCCATCCGACACGCTGACGATCCAAACGGTGGGTAGTGGTGGCACGGATGACGGTGAAGTCATCTTCGCCAACAAGCTCGATGAGGACAACGAGCCCTTGTCCGTGGAAGTGCTGCAATACGCATCGACGCAACTGAACACGGCGCCGACCATTGCCACGATCGCGATCGGCGACCATTGTGCGTTGGGCAGCACGAGCACCGTCGAAAAAGCGCACGTCGACAACCTTGGTCGGGTGCACGTCGCGGGCTCGTCGACAATCGCCAGCGGCCCGTTCTTCGACGGCACCAAGTTCAACTGGCTGATGCAGTTCAACGTGACGGACACTGGCACAACCGGCCCCATTCGCTGCGGCACGCGCACGTTCGCGACCTTCAGCGGCATTACACCCGGCACATTGAACACGGTCGAAGCGTTCGAATTCAGCGGCCAGTCCATCTACCTGCTCACGACCTTTGCGACCGGCGGCCTGATCCCCGACCGGTCAACACCAAGACTGCTGCGCTTCCAGGATGGGACGGGCGGGTTGGTGCCTGATCTTTCCTACTTGCCGAGCGTCATCGCAGACTTCGGCAACACAACACCGATGCACCGCGGTCGCCAACTGCTCTTTGATACGCGCCCTTCGGTATCCCGGCTGGTGATTGCCGGCAACCGCGAGTTTCAGGGCTTGGATGAAGATCCCTTCCTGGTACGCATGATCGCTGCGCCAATGTTCGCGAACGGCTTCGAGTAAGCCCGGTGCCACGATCATCAGGTCAGGGGCGACTACTGTTCGCCCCCTGATCGGGCAGGTTTCGACTGTTGCGCCGGATTTCACCCGGTTTTTCCGTTTACGGCGGAAACCCCAATGGAATCAGATCATGCGCCCTGTCGAATCCAGTCTTCCGGCTGTCACCCACAATGCCGCCTCAACCGCCCTGACTCGCGAATCGCGGCGAGTTGCCGCCGCAGCGAAGTCGCGACGGTTCGTCCTGCTCACCCTCGGGCTGGCGTGTTGGGTCGCGGGTGCCGCAGCCGCTGCAGAACCGATCGACCTGGATACCGGATTTGGCGGGAACGGTGTGCTGTATGCGCCCGTCGATGCCCCGAACTCGACTAGTCGGGATCGCACGGTCGCGGTCTACCAGGACGGTTCAGCCGCCTATGTCGTAGTCGCCGAAACGGCGAACGCTTCCGGCGGTTACAGCCCGACCTTCATTCGATTGACGTCCGCGGGTGTCCAATCCCGGAATACCGTCAACCTCAGCATGATCGGCATCAACGCCGCTTGCCAGGATCCGGCCACTGGCGGGTTCGTGGTGGGAATGCGCACCACCTCAATGAATGGAAATGCGATCACCTTCCGCAAATACGACGCCGCTGGCATCCAGGACATGACATTCCGGGGCGAACGGCAGTGGCAACTTCACCTATGGCGCCGGGGTGTTTGAACGTGTGGCTGAAATGAATTGCCACAGTGGCGGATTCTCCGCAGCATCTTGGTTGGGTGACACGGATGGCAATTGGACCGGGAATAGCATCGTGAGGGGTGCCATGGTCGGTGGCACCCTGGGGTTCGTCAGGAATGACAATCCTTCAGAAGCCGAGACGATCCAAACCGTGGGGAGCGGCACCACAGACGACGATGAGGTGATTTTCGTCAACAAGCTTGACCAGGCTTTTCAGCCCCTGGCCCTACAAGTGTTCCAGTATGGCTCGACTCTATTGAACACAGCGCCGACGGTCGCAACGATCGTGGTCGGAAACCACTGTGATTTGGGCAGCACCAGCACCGTGGAAAGGGCTCACGTCGACAACAACGGCCGTGTGCATGTCGCAGGCTCGTCGATGATCACGCCTGTCGGGTTAACCGATGGCAGGAAGTTTAATTGGCTGATGCAGTTCAATGTGACGGACGCGGGCACAACCGGCCCCATCCGCTGCGGTACACGCACGTTCGCAACCTTCGGCGGCCCTCCACCAGGCACATTGAGCACGATCGAAGCGTTTGAATTCATCGACCAGTCCATCTACCTGCTCTCGACCTATCCGAGCGGCGGCCTGATCCCCACCACGTCAACGCCAAGACTCATCCGGTTTCAGAATGGGACGGGCGGGTTGGTGCCTGATCTGATCTACCAGCCGACCCTTGCCACAAACTCCGGCAACATGACGCCGATGCATCGAGGTCGCATCCTGATGCTCGACGTGCGTCCCACGGTTCCCAGGTTGCTGTTGGGCGGCGACCGCGACTTTCAGAACCTCGATGAAGATCCCTTTCTGGTGCGGATGATCACTGCGCCGATGTTCGCGAACGGCTTCGAGTAGCACCCGCCGACTCGCCAATCGGGTCAGGGATACCCGGTTGGCGGTCGATGCCCAAGCTTCCAGGTTGATCCTGAAGCACTTTTGGGGTCAAACCTTGATCTGCCGCAAAGTCTGTCAGTTCACCTTCTGTCAAGATTGAACTTCAGGCATTGCGGGTACGGATTCGGGCATGTCGCTCACCGACCGGTTTGCCCGCCGGAGGCGTTCCGATGAAGTGTGTGATTCGAGCAGTACTGATCGGGTTCATGATCGTGTTGGCGGCGCCTGCGGGTGCGCTGACCCTCAGAGTTGGCACCGGAACAGGGTGCACCCACCCTGATCTGACCTCGGCGCTGCTTGCCATCCGTACTGAAACCGGCACCCACACGATCCGGATCAACAAGGGCACTTATCCGGTTCCAGACGGTATGGCCTATTTGCCGACAGTCAACCAGACTGCGGTGTTCCTCGAAGGCGGGTATGCCGATTGTCTGGCCGCAGCGCCCAGTGGCAACACGGCATCGGATGCCGATCGTGCCGTGTTCGACGCAACCGGGGGCCAGAGACGGTCCGTGCTCGATGTTCATGTGTTTGGCCGGATTGGAACCTTCCAGATCCGCCGGATTGTGCTGACCGGAGGGGACGCGACCGACGCTGCGCCAGTCTCGGACTTCGCCAAGACCGGGGGCGGCTTGATGGTGCGTGGACAAGCCTCGGTCCTGCTCGGGCTGGGGACCACCATCCGGAACAATGCAGCGATCAGCGGTGGTGGCGTGGCTTTGGCCGGATCGAATATTCAGGATGTGTCATCAGCCCGTGTTGACCTGTTCATCGACGAAGGCGCGGAGATTCGCAACAACGTCGCCACGGACCGGGGTGGTGGCATCTATTGTGGCGGGCAGAATGCGGCACCGATTTTTCGGCGCCCGGCGACCATCTCGGCAGTATCGTGTTGCGTGATGGCACGATCAGCTTCAATTCGGCAGTCAGTGGTGCGGCGTTCTACTGTCGTGGCTCGCTCGAAGGGGGCGGGGGGTTCCAGCCGCGTCCGTTCGCCAATCGGGTGGCGTGGATTCTCGGGAATCAGAGCACGGGCGGCGGCACTGGGTGTGCTGCGGGATATGGTTCCCTGGATACCATTTTGCCGATCGAGTCGGATGGCTTCCGGCACCTTGGTGCGGCGCTGGGCAGCAACGGTCTTGTTGCAGTGACCGCCAACACGGGTGATTCGAGTCCGGGCCTGTGCCTGCTTGGCAGCCGCAGTCGCGCCGCACTGGGCGATCCGGCTCCGGTCGGGCAAAGTCGATTCCGTTTGCGGAACCTTTATGTCTCGGACCAGTCCGGAGGCGGCTTCATCGGCTTGCGGACCAGCGACCGGATCGAACTGATCGTTGAACCATCGTCGGATACGGCGACGTGCACGTTTTTCTCGGCCACTCCGTGCGTGCGATTCTTCAACAATTCCGTGGGTGGGTCCGGGGCAGCGACTCAGGAAGGCCAGGTCTTGTACGCAGGCGGAGACAGTCTCCTTCAGATTCGCCGGGGCATGCTGGACGCCAATCGATCGCGGCCACAAATGGTCATGTCGGATGATAGTTCCGACCTCCTGATGTTCTCGTCCATCCTGGACAACAATACGGTCGAGCGCCGTGGTGTGTCGCCGTCCACGTCCGCACTGTTCTCGGCGCGTTTTGGGGCCACGGTGGACATTCGAAACAGCACGATTGTCATGCGCTCGCCGCTCGATCTGTTTTTCCGGCTCGGTTGGCAACCCTTGGCCGACAACACCGGCGTCGCGTATGCGCGGGCAAGTATCTTCGCTTCAACCGTTTCGCCAGCGCCGACCAACGTTGGTGAATCCGCGCCAGCAGCCAACCTCATTCGCGAATGGTGCGGGTTCTTCCAGAACACTGCCGATTTCCTGCAGCACACCACGGTGCTTGATCCGACTACGAACATTTTCCAGGTGCATAGCCCTAGCGACTTTGTGCTGGATGCGAACTATGCACCACAGACTCTGGCGTTGCGTGATGGCTGTACGGCGCCATCGATCAATCGCGATTTCTACGGGCGCCCGTATGACGTGAACTTCGAGCCGGCGTTCGCCGTTCATGCAGACATCGGTGCGGTCGAAGCGCAGTTGGCGGATGCGATGTTCGCAAACGGATTCGAAAACCCCGCTCGCTGAGTGTCGCGGTCCTTCCTTGAATCGATGAGGCCTCTGGTTGAGTCAGAGGCCCCATCGCACGCTAGTGACCTTCACTCGAATCCGTTCTGGAACAGGAACTCAGCGCGCCTTGGCAGACTGGAGTCGACGACGCTCAGCGGTTGATCCAGGCCGGTTCCTGCGCCGCCAATCACGCGTCGTGCGATCACCGCGCCGACATCACCCACACCGTACACCCGGAGACTGTTGCTGGACCTGGCGGCAACGTAGATCTCGTTGTCGCGGACCCAGACATCCGCTGGATCGAACAGTCCGGTGCCGTCCGAAAACACCCGGAGCGCAGCCACCGCGCCCGACGCTGTTCGATCGAACACGCGGACGACATTGTTGAAGTAGTCGCTGACAATCAGTTCGGTGCGGGTCAGTGCCGGGCCGGATGGGAAGTTCAAGAACTGCCCGGCGATGGTGCGCGTCGGTGCGTCGCTGCCCGATGCCGTACGCGCATAAACATAAATGGTGTTGTCGCCGGTGTCCGGGTGTCGCGACAAGTACATCTCCATTTCGTCGATGGCCATGCCGTATACGCCGGTCATTGCCGGCAAGACCCGCGTCGGCGCCACGTCGCCGCTCGCGTTCACATCAAACACCCGCAATGGTGCGCCATACGACGCGACAAACAGCTCACCGTCGAAGACGCGGAGATGCGTGACGAGACCGAGTCCGGTACTGGGTCCGGCAATGACTCGGATTGGTGCGACATTGCCAGAGGCGTCCCGCGAGAACACGGCAATGGATTGTCCGCCATGGTTACCGACAAAGATCACGTCGTCTCCAAACGCTACGCCATTGGGTTGGTTCAGTGTCGTCAACGGTCCGGCAATCGTTCGCGTCGGGACCAGATTCCCGTCGCCGCCGCGAGCATGGAATTGCACGCTGTTATTGCCGAAGCTGGCCGTTGCCAGTTCCTCGCCCACGACGGTGCCGACCAGTGCCAGGTCGTCCAGGTGCACCGAACTTTCCGCGCTCGTCCCGTCCCAGGCGTCCTGCTGGTGCTCAATGCGTATCCACAGGCGCTCACGATCGAGGTCTGGCGGGATCTCGACACGGTGGCGGTACCACGTCGTGCCGTCGGCACCGGTCTCGCTGAGATCGGAACCATCGAAGAAATTGCCGGTGCAGCCTTCGTTGGCGCCCCATGCCCGGCAATACAGGAGTGTCTCGTGTCGACCGCGGTTGTCGCCGAGCGTCATCGTCAGCGAGTGATACCAGCGTGACGAGGCGGTCCAGTCCCAGTCGCTGCGCCACAATTCGACATGTGTGGCCCGATGGGTGAGGCGCGTGTCATCAGGCAGCCCCATGACCAAGGTCGCCTTTCGCCCGTTGGCATCCGTTGGTCCGCCGCCGGCGTTGTTGCGGACATAGGAACGCAAAGACGCGTCACCCCGGTGTCGTCTGTTCGTGGCAATTCGCGCATCCCATTGGCCGGTTGGCGACGAGCCATAGTCCCCGAAGTCGTTCCGGTTGTAGGTTGCGAAGCGCCATCCCGGAATGTTGTTCAATTGAGTATCCACGGCACCCTGTTCGAATCCCGGCTCAAGGGTCTGGGTTGCCACCTGAGGACTTGCGGCCCTGATCGCTTGAACTTCGAGCGAGGGCAGGGCGCGGTTGTAGAGCGTCGCGGCGTCGATCGCACCGTTGAATGGTTCGGTGGAAACGACTGGGTCGGCGCAGAAGCGGAGCGGCGTGCTGGCCGCATCCAGGGCAACCCTTGTTGTGCTGCCTGCCGGGACACCATCAAGAAAGAGCGAGACATTCATTGAGTCGACGGTCACGACAGCATGATGCCAATTGCCGGCCCGAACCGGGGCCGAGGCTTCCAGTGCCGACACGCTGAATCCCGTGATGCGAAGTCGGTCGCCCCTGAGTCCCAGCCACCATCCCTGCGGGGCCGAGTTTCCGGCTTGTCCCGCGATGAACGCAGTCGCGATCGGCAGCATGGTCGGTCGGATCCACAAGGACAAAGTGAAAGCACCGTTGGCAGGCGGAGCGGGCAGGTCCGCCGAGATGCCGGACACCGGACAAGACAATGCACCACGCCCAATGGCGCCAGAAACAAAGCTCGCGTCGGATGGCAGTGTCAAGGCAGGTTGCCCCAGCAATCCTTGGCCGGAGTCATCCAGATCCCAATTGGCAGTGCTGCCTGGTGTCGCAGCGATGAATCGTCCCATCGAAAGGGTGATCCCCGGAACCGGAATGTCGGCCACTACGGCATCATTGCTGGTCGAGTAAGCGGTCAGACTTTGGTTGGCACCCCGCGATACCCAGGCTCTGCTGCCGTCGGGTGAGACATCGACCGACACGGCACCGCCGGTTGCAATCGGAGCAAGCGGGGTCATCGTTTGGGTATCCCAATGAATCAGGTCTGGTCCTTGCGTCGCAAGATAAAGGTTTGCGCCATTGGGGGTCAGGGCCAGGGAGCCCAGAACAGCCGGGGCACTGACCGAACGGATGGTTCCACCAAGGATCGGATCCACTTCGGCGACAAATCCACTGCCCAGTTGGACATACAGACGTCCGCCGCTCGGTGTTCCGGTGATGGCCCAACCGCCGGTCCCCGGGAGTTGTGCATGTCGCTGCAGACCGCTGGCAAGGTCGACCAGTGTCAAACGCGGCACGCCATAGTTGCTGATGGCGAGATATCGGCCCTGTGGGTCGGCAAAGATGCCGCCTGGATTGGAGAGCCCATTGATTCGCGACGACTCGGCCAGTGTTGCGGCATCCAGGACAACCGCTTGGCCGCCATCCCGGACGGTCAGATACAGCGTTCGGCCGTCCGGCGAAACGGCCGCGCCATGCATGGTGAAGTTTTGCGCCTGAGTGAGAATGCCTGGCGGCGAAACATCGACAGCACTGACCTGGTTGGCGTGTACCTGGGCAGCATAAGATCGTCGGCCATCACGCTGCACCGCAGTGCCGTAGGCATCGCCGCCCACTGAAAACCCCGTAACAACCGCCCCGGCATCAAGATCCACAACCTGAACGGTACTGCTGCCTGCGGATGGAACGACAACGCGGGTTTGACCGGAAACGACTGGCGCTGTCATGACCAGCGCGACCATGAAGCTGATGACAAAGGATCGACCGAAGACCATGCCGTTTTGCATACGCACGACTCCTGTAATGGACGGGAAGCCCTTCTTGCCCCCATTTCATCAAGCCATCCCTGGAGGCGATTTGATCTGGATCTAATCGGTTGTGAATTTTCTTTCGGACTCTGTTCAAGTACGTCCGGGTGTTATTCCGCGGTGTCCGGCTGCCGGGGCTTCAGCGTCGCCGAACTTCCTGTTTCGGAGCGATACGGGCCTGCCCGTATCGCTCGATCGCCCTTCAACGATCCGATTTAGCAGGCTTCCGAAGAAGCCTGTCAGTCTTCGAACCCATCCTTGAACAAATGCCCGGCCTCGATGCGGTAGCTGGCAAAGAAGCTCTGCTCACTGGTCGCATTGATGGACTGGCCACCGATCAGAATGCCACTGCCGTCGACGATGGCTTTTTTGGCCTTGTCGAAGCTTGTTGTGCTGGCACCGAACGCAACGGTGTGGTCGATCAACACCATACCTTGCGTGCCGAACTGCAGGTCGCGAGTGCCATCCGGGTTGTATCGAAGCACCACATCGTTCGAATCGGTGCCTTCACCATCGGAAGCCATGGGCGCCGTGAAGCCATAACTTTCGTTGTCGCGAAAGCCGTAAACACTGACAGTCATCGGTTCCGGCGACGTGAGTCGATAAAGCCCCGGCGCGCGTTGAAGGATTGCTCCCGAATAGTTGGTGCCCGGGATCACTTCAAAACCTGTGGCAGCTATCAATTGACCGTCGATTCGGATCCGACCCACCGCACTGGTCGGCGCAATGATATTGATGAAATGCAGGTAGCTGAAGTGGAGCTCCGGGACCATCGCATCGATGCGGCCAACCCATTGATCAATTGGCGGAACAGTCAGCATGAACGGGTCGCCCAGACAATTGTTCGGGTCTCCTTCGGCGCGGCAGCCCTTGGCGTACTGGGCGACCGTTGCGGCCTGGCTGGTGACGATTCTTGCCGGTGTGGTTCGGCTGGTCTCAAAGAACTGTCCGGCATTCAACGACGCTACCTGATTGCCATTGAGGGTCACGGTGGTGTCATCGGAAAAGGCATAGACCCGGATGATGTCCCCCGCGCTGCGGCCGGCGAAGGGCATGGTGACGAACTCGTTGCCCCATGCCGGGGTGGGCTGCATTTGCTCGACCAGGGTGTCGCAGAAGTCGACCGTATTGTCGGGAACCAGCGCGCATCGATGCCCGCCATAGACAACCAGAGGGCGCGCACTGGTCACCAGGGAACCGCTGAGGTCGCCAAAGGCGGGTGCATTCAGATGGTAGGCCTGGTTGCCATTCAGCGTGATGCCATAGGTCACTCCGGCGGGATGCCCGGACGCGGCGATCGATGGCGTAATGTTCACCTGGCTGCCGATCTGCACACCGGCAACGGCGAAACCACCGCCGACACTCTGTCCTTGATCCCACGCCATCACCTGATAGATGTTGCCGAGAAAGTTGGTCGGGATTGCGGTGTATCCGTCCGTTGAAAAGCCCGTCCGATCATCATCTGAACGGTCACGGGCGCTTGCGCCGTGACACGCATGACCTTGTTCTCGATCGTGTCGCCTGGGCCCAGCAGCTCCAGAGCCAGGGGAATAGTCAATGTCGTCACTTTTCCGGGCGTCACGGTAAACGGAATGGAGATGTTGAGCGGGGTGTTCTCGATCAGCCCAGAGGTCGGCGTAGAAGACGTGATGTACATCTTCGAGTCCGCCTGTGGCGCCACACTCTGTGGCACGGCCACCCGAAACTCGGTGCCCGAGCGGAACGGTGCATAGGACGTGGTGGCACTGCGTGCACCCGCGACCACGATTCGACCGGAGGCATCGAGATCGATCGAGTCAAGCGACGAGCTGGCACTGAATTCGATCCCCAAGTCGTCATTGATTTTGCCGTCGGTGCCGAAGCTGGTATCCGGTGTGCCATCGACGTTGAGTTGCCCCAGCAGCGCACGGCGGTGCGGACTGCCGGGACTGGGCGTGACCGTGTGCCCGAGAAATACCGCCTTGCCGTTGGGACGGAGCACCAGATCACGCGCGTAGTCTGCTTCGTCGCCACCAAAGCTGCTGTAGCGGAGCAGAGTCACACCATCGCCGGAGAAAGCCGGGTCCAGCGATCCGCCGCCATCAAACTGCAGGACGCCGATATCGATATCGCGAGTGCCGCCATCCAGAGTGGTGAAGTGGCCGAGCACCACGATGCTGCCGTCGCTTCGAAGCGCTACGGAGCGATAGTGCTGACCCTCGGACTGTGCATCGGCAATCAACGGTGTGATCAGACCTGCGCCGCCGCCGAATTCGATGTCGATGGCCCCGGTGGACGTGAGACGCGCCAGGAATGGCCGTTCGGAGAACGTAGGTCCGACACAGTTGCCGACAACTGCCAGAGTACCGTCGGTGGACAGTGCCACGTCATTCACCAGACAGGTTTCGTCCGCGGCAATGAAGCTACGCAATGTCTTGCAGCCCGCTGTGCCAAAGCTGGCGTCGAAGTTGCCCGCTGCGGCCAATCGGCACACCACGCCTGGAAAGGGACCAACCTCGCCATTGACCGACCTCAGGCCACCGAACACCAGGGGTTTTCCGTCGGTCTGAACGACAGCGCCCGTGACCACCAGGGACTCGGTCTGGGGGATCAGCGTGACGGGTACGGTCGTGCGCAGGCGTCCGTCGCCGTTGCCGAATCCTGTGTCGGGCTGGCCGTTCGTGAACATGCGTGCCTGGTAAAGAGCGGCGCTGTCCGTAGCATTGTCGCCGAACATCCAGATTCGCCCGGTCGGTGATTTTGCCAAGGCCTGCAGTTTCGGTGTGTTGGACTGTGTGAATTCAAGAAGCTGCGGCCAGCGTTGCCATAGCCGGTATCCAGACTTCCGTCCGTATTGGCGGCCCCGATGGGCGTTGCCAACAGCAGCAGGGGAACTATCATCTTGCGCATCGTCAGGACCTCGGTCGGTGGGTTGTACCCCACATACGCAAAGCGCGATTGCCGGAGATCACTGTCCGGAGAATCTCTTGTCACAAGACTTTGCAGCGCCCGCCGCAAACGGCCGCGCCCCGGCACTAGCATCGGCGTTCGGCACTGGGCCCACGATTGGATCGGAAACTCGTCGTTTGTCCGTTGGTGCCCATCAGATCCACCAAACCGTTCGACCGAGGTTGTTCATGCGTGATCCATTGATTTCCCTCTTGCTCGCTGTGCTGGTGCTCAGCGGCTGTGACCAGACGCCCAAAAAACCGGTTGATCTCACGAGTGAAGCCGGCGCCTGGGTTCAGGAACTTCACGCGCAAGCGGCCGAGGCGGCTGATCTGTCTGATCCCGAGAGCTCTGCCGACGCGGGGCGCGGATTCATCGCCGCGCCTTCCGGAAAAGTGCTGAGTGAGTCGGGGAAGTCATCTGGGACTTTGATTCCTTCGCATTTATCCAGGGCGCCGCACCGCCGACAGTCCATCCGAGCCTTTGGCGACAATCCCTGCTCAACAATCACATTGGCCTGTTCCAGGTCAGTGATCGCATCTGGCAGTTGCGTGGTTTCGACATTGCGAACATCACCCTGATTCAAGGGGATGAAGGCTGGATCGTCGTGGATTCGCTGACCGCGCGGGAGACTGCCACGGCTGCAATGGCATTCGCACGTCAACATCTGGGTGACCGGAAAGTCACGGCAGTGATTTTTACGCACAGTCACGCCGATCACTTTGGCGGCGCGCTGGGTGTGTTGAGTGCGGAAGAAGCCAAGGCACGAAATGTGCCGGTGCTGGCGCCAGAGGGGTTTCTGGAAGAGGCCACCAGCGAGAACGTGATGGTCGGTACCGCAATGGTCCGGCGAGCTGCCTATATGTATGGCAGTCGTTTGCCACGATCGCCGCAAGGGCTGGTCGATACCGGGCTCGGCAAGGCGGTTGCGTTTGGAAGAGTGGGCATGTTGCCACCGACCCACCTGATCACCGAGCCTGAGCAGGAACTCGTGCTGGACGGCGTGCGCTTTGTCTTTCACAACGTTCCCGGCAGCGAGGCGCCAGCGGAGTTCACGTTTTCAGTCCCGGAGCTCAAGGCTTTTGGCGGCGCCGAACTGATGAGCCACACCTTGCACAATCTGTATACCCTGCGCGGCGCCAAGGTGCGCGATGCACTGAAGTGGGCGCGTTATCTGGATGAATCGCTCGCCCATACCGCTGGTGCCGAAGTGGTGTTCAACCAGCATCATTGGCCCGTGTGGGGCCAATCGAACATTCAGGATTTCATCATCAAACAACGGGACACCTACAAGTTCATTCATGATCAAACGGTGCGCGGCATGAATGCCGGACACACCGCCACCGAGATTGCCGAAAGCCTGCGATTGCCGAAAGCACTTCAGGATCATCTGAACGTTCGCGGTTACTACGGCACGGTCAGTCACAACGTCAAGGCGGTCTACCAGATGTACCTGGGCTGGTTCGACGCCCACCCGGCCAATCTCGACCCTTTGCCGCCTGTCGAAGCCGGTCGTCGTTACGTCGCTGCGATGGGTGGACCGGAGCAGGTGGTTGCCATCGCACAAAAGGCGTACGACGCCGGCGACTACCGTTGGTCCAGCGAACTGCTGAAACATGTGGTGCTCGCCGATGCCGATCATGAAGCGGGCAGGGAACTGCTGGCGCGCAGTTTCGAACAACTGGGTTACGCCAGTGAAGCCAGTACCTGGCGCAACGTCTATCTGACCGGTGCGCTGGAGCTCCGTGACGGCGCGCCCGAGAAAGGGTTCGAGCGGTCCGCCATGATCGACATGCTCGAACACACACCGACCGAGCGATTCCTGGAAGCCATGGCGTCATCGATCAATGCCGACAAGGCAGAAGATCTGGCGCTCACCATCAATCTGGTGTTGTCGGATCGCAACGAATCCTGGGTGCTGCGGCTCGAAAACGGCGTGATGTTTCATCGTGCGTTGCCACCGGATACCCAGGCAAACGCCACGCTGACCTTGAGCAAGGCGTTTTTCCTCAGGATGATGACTGGCAAGGCCGGAGCCTCCGATCTGTTGCTGTCCGACGAAGTCGACATTGAGGGCAGTACGATCGATCTCGCGCGTTTCCTGGGCCTGATCGACAAGGCGCCCGGCACCTTCCCGATCGTGACGAGGTAGGTAGGGCTGACGAAGGAAGCCCAGCTACTGGAGACATCACATGTGCAAACGCGGTGTGCGCGTTTCGTGCGATGGAAGTGCGGACGATCTTTGCGGTGTCGCAAGGAGCTGGGCTTCGCTGCGCTCAGCCATGGGTGCGACAGCGCACCGAGATCACGCGTGTGGTTCTGTAGCATCGAATGAGTAAATGAAGCTTCGAAAAGCGTATGGATGGCCCCGCTGTCGTCACCGCTTTTCGAACTGACCGACATAACGTCGGCCGGACCATTTTCATTCAGGCAGTCACCTCCAAAGCGCTGCCGCCCCAGCAATGCTTCCGTGACGAGTGTTGCGCAGACCTGTCTATCGGATACCCACTCATGAAACGTTCCACCAAGACCATACTTTCCATTGCCCTCGTCGCATCATTCAGCGGCCTGGTTTCTGCCCAATCCAGCCAGCATCGCGATACCGCCCGCGTTACTCGCGTAGAACAAATGAATCATCAAGGTAACGGTTATCACCGTGACCCGTATCCCCGACAGGAATGCTGGGACGAACGCTCCAGTCGTTACGAAAGCGGTTATTTCCGTGATGAGTCCGGTCGTCTGTACCGTGGCGACAGCAGCAACAAGGCTGGGCGTACGGTAATTGGCGCCATTATCGGTGGTGTCATCGGCAATCAGGTCGGCGACGGTAATGGTCGTACTGCAGCAACCATCGCCGGTGCGGCGATCGGGGCATCGGTCGGCAACAAGTCGGGTCGTGACGATCGTTACGACCGGTTCCGGGATGACTCCGGTTACGAGCGTCGCTGCCGAATGGTCGGCGGGTATGACAACTACGAGTCGGACACGTATCGCGTCACCTACAAGTATGCCGGCAACTCTTATCAGACCATGACCAACTACAGGCCTGGCCGCAACTTGCGTGTGGTGGTGGACGTACGTCCAGAGTAAATGGCTGGAATGAAGGCAAAAAGAAAGGAGCCGAAAGGCTCCTTTCTTGTTTCAGCTTGCTGACGATCAGTTGTCGTGAGCGTCGGCGGCCATCAGTGCCGCATCCCGATCAGCCGTGGCTTTGGCTTCTTCCGCGGTGCGGTTTGCGTCGGCCGTGCTCTGGCACGAGTCCTTCGGCGCGCCGGAAAGGGCGTCACAACGTTCCTTCGCGATGTCATTGCGACCCTTGGCTTCCGTCATCGCGACATCAAAGGCGGCCTTCGCCTTCGAGATCATCGCTTCCGACTCGGCGGTTGCGAGTTTCTTGCGGGCATCCTCGGCGCTTTCCGAGTAATCCTGCTTTGCGTCAACCACTTCTTCGTTTGCCTGGGCGACGTCGTCGCTGGCATTGTCACGGGCGGCGTCAACACTTTCCGCGGCATCCTGGCGAGCGTTGGCCACATCCTTGGCGGTGTCGTTCACGGATTCCTGGCAGCTGGACAATGTCAGCGCTGCGATGATGGCGATGGGGATCATTCGAATCTTCATGGTGTTGCTCCTGGCGTGGTGAGGATAAACTGGGCGGTAACTGGAGTGCCTCGGAACTGGATCGGAGGCGGAGGTCAGAGAGAGTGGATTCGTAGATCGGGCACAGACCTGGAACGCCATGGCTCGAGTTCGGGCTTGTGCGGAAGTTGACGCAGGTCGGAAGATCCAGAGGCGAAACGATCAGCCACCGAACGGGAACCTCTGAACACGTTCAGAGGTTCCGTGGTACCGGGAGGCACGTGGATCGAATCGTTCGCTGAATGAAGTGTCGGGACGATCCTGCCGAGCCAACTTCTTACGGCTGGGTTGCTTCGTCTGCACCGCGTTCTTCGGCTTCTTCCTGGATTTTCTCGCCTGCGTCTTCGGTATCCTTGCCCAGGCCACGCATGGTGTTGCATGCAGTGAGGCCCAGTGCGAGTAATCCCAGCATCAGGAAAGTGGTGGTTTTGCGTGCGCTGATGTTCATTTCGTTCTCCTCGGCAGTGGGCCACATTCGGCGTCGCTTCACAGCAGGCGCCGCATCTTTGATTGCCGCGGGTTTTTGCCGGCAAACCGATGATGAGGCTAGGTCCCGCCAGTCTTCCTGTCGGTGCGGCACAACACAGAGGGACAGCTTGGTCCGGCGCGTATGGCGACGTGGTGCCTATCTGTTGCGAGGCGGCTGGGAGCGATGGATGGTCGGCCCAATCGATCCGGGAGGCGGCGAATTTCCCGACAAACGAGCGTACGTCACCGTGCGATCGCGCTGGGCGCCTTGGGAGGGGCGGTTCCTGCCTCGGAACGGCGATCTCGGGCGAACACCTTGCCGATTGACCGGGCGCGTGCCGCGAGCCTACTCTGTGGCACGCCTACTCAGGGATGCTCCCCATGCACGGAACTGCCGAAACCCGCCGTTATCGTGCCTGCCCACTCTGCGAGGCCATTTGTGGCCTCGAGTTCCGCTTCCGGGAGGGGGCGCTGCGGGCGATCCACGGTGATGCCAAAGATCCCCTTCAGCCGTGGCCATATCTGTTCCAAGGGTAATGCCATCCTGGACCTGGAGGCAGACCCGGATCGATTGACGACACCCATGCGTCGCGTCGGCGATTCCTGGCAAGCCGAGTCCTGGGACGTGGCGTTTGCCGAGATTGGCAGTCGTCTGAACAGCATCCAGCAAGAACATGGCCGGGATGCAGTCGGTTTCTACTTCGGGAACCCGAATGCCCACCATTTTGGTCTGTCGGCGTACATACCCAGACTGATCAAGACCATGGGCTCGCGTAATCTGTTCAGCGCATCGTCGGTGGATCAGTGGCCTCACCAGCTGGTCTGTTGGCAGATGTATGGCCATCAGTGGCTCTTGCCGATACCTGATCTGGATCGACTGGATACCTTGTTGATCCTGGGCGGCAATCCGTTGGCCTCCAACGGCAGCCTGATGACCGCAGCCGATATCACCGAACGGATGAAGGCCATCAACGAGAGGGGCGGATTGATCGTGGTGGATCCCCGTCGAAGCGAAACGGCGGCCATGGCCTCACTGCATCTGCCGATCAAACCTGCGATGGATTTCCGGTTTCTGCTGGCGCTCTTGTGTGCGCTTCGGAAGATTGGGCCACCGCGTTTGGCTGCCTACGGCGATCAACTTCGCGGATTCGACCAAGTGCTGGCTTGGGTTGATGGTCTGGATGGGGCGACGCTGCTTGCCGACACCGGGATCACTCAGGAAGCCACGCGGCAGGTTGCCGCGCAGCTCTACCGATCGGAACACGCCGCGGTGTACGGCCGGATGGGCGTTTCAACGCAGAGATTCGGCACGGTCTCGCAATACCTCATTCAATTGATCAATCTGTACCTGGGGCAATTGGATCGCGAGGGTGGTGTGTTGCCCAACGATCCGGTATTTCCGATCACCGGCCCGGGCACCTCCAGAGGTTCGCGGGGTCGCTGGGTGTCGCGGGTTCGAGGCTTGCCCGAAATCAGCGGTGAACTGCCGGTGGCGGCACTCCGCGAAGAAATCGAAACGGAAGGCCCCGGTCAGATTCGCGCCATGGTCACGGTGGCTGGTAATCCGGTGTTGTCGACGCCGGATGGTGTGTCCCTGGACCGTGCGATGGCCAGCCTGTCGTTTTATGTTGCCGTGGATCCGTACATCAATGAAACCACGCGTCATGCCGATTGGATCCTGCCACCGCCGTCCCATCTGACCGAAGACCACTACGACCTGTTCTTCAACGCCTTTGCCATCCGACGCATCGCCAGGCTGAGTCAACCCATCATGCCGCGGCCCGAAGGTGCACTCGCGCAATGGCAGATTCTGCAGGGGCTCGCGCATTCGGTGCAGCAAGCGAGGGGAGAGCCCGTTGCCGCGTGGCCGGCGCCACGCGAAGTGCTGGCGCAAGTATTCGCCAGGAGCCCGTCCGGAATCACGATGGAAAACCTGCTGGCCGCGGAACACGGTATCGATATCGGCCCGCTGGAGCCCAGCTTGCTGCGCCGATTGCAGACCGAATCCGGCGCGATCGAAGCCGCGCCGCCGTTGTTGTGGTCGCTGCTGCAAGAGGCAGTTGAAACGGGGCAGGGCGCTCAACCCGAGCAGACACTTCAGTTGATCGGACGCCGCCACGTGCGCAGCAACAATTCCTGGATGCACAATGCCGATCGACTGGTCAAAGGCAAACCGCGACATCACTTGCTGATGCACCCGGATGACGCCCAGGCGAGGGGTATCCGCGATGGGCAAACTGTTCGGATCCGATCGCGTGTCAGCGCAGTTGAAACCGAGGTCTGGATCAGTACGGACCTGATGACCGGTGTGGTCTCTTTGCCGCATGGCTTCGGGCATCAACGTGACGGGGTGCGCTTGCAGCGTGCAGGCCAGGTCCAGGGCGTGAGCTGCAACGATCTGACTGATCCGGAATTTCTGGATAGCGGTACCGGCAACGTTGCCCTGAATGGCGTACCAGTTTGGGTGGAACACTGCGCATAGGGCGGATCGGCCCTCCCCGATGTTCGGGGGGGGGGTTGGAAGGGCTTAGGCAGACACTTCGCATCCAACGCCCGGGAGAGGACTTCCCGGCCGAGCCTTCCATTCGTCACCTGGCGCTGAAAGCTCTCATTGAAGAGGAAATGGCCAAACTTGGCACGGGCCTCACCAGCACGACAGGCGCTAACATGGTGTTGCGTCTGGCATGGCGTTGGACTGCCGAACACTGGCCTCTGAAACGAGTATTCGAAGGGAGGATGGTTCATGGACATCGACAAGGCGGTCGCCACGCAGTTGGCGAACATCGAGAAGCGCACTGGCAAGAGCATCGCTGATCTGAGCTCGCTGGTTCGAAGCTCCGGTCTTGCCAAACACGGTGAGATCGTGGCAATGCTGAAGCGGGATTTGGGTATGGGGCATGGCGACGCCAATACTTTGGCGCATGTCGCGAGACGCGCCGATGAGCCTGCACCAGCTGCGGATGCGGATCCGTTGGATGCGATCTATGTCGGCGCAAAAGCGGTGCTGCGGCCAATTCATGAGGCGCTGATCACGCACATCCGGGGTTTTGGTGCGTTTGATGTTGCACCCAAGAAGGATTACGTCAGCCTGCGTCGCAAGAAGCAGTTTGCGACCATTGGTCCTGCCACCAAGAGTGAGGTTGAGATTGGCCTGAACTCGAAGAAGGGCAGCGTCGGTGCGAATTTTGCCAAGCTGCCACCGGGCGGAATGTGTCAGTTCAAGACGCGCATCGCCAGCGTGGATTCGGTCGACGACGCGTTGATCGAGGCCATCCGAGTGGCGTTCGACGAGGCCGGTTGATCGCGGCGCCAGCCTGGATCGATTTGAACCGGTGCTGGTGGAACCATCGTTCGATTCGCGACTGGCCGAATTGGGCTGTACAGGTTTTGGTAAACCCATCAATGGGAGCTCCCACAGTGAGACACCGCCTCGACAGGTGTGTTCCTCAGGACATCAACCTGCAGGAACTGCGACGAAGTTTCGGACTGGCCATAGCCCTCCCCGATGTTCGGGGAGGGTTGGGAGGGGTTTAGGCAAACACTTCGCCCTTGTGCTTCGCCCTGCGAAGCACAAGGAGCGGCGGTCTCAACCGATCGATGCGTTGTGTTGCATCGACCGGTTGAGACCGCCGTTCCTATGGAAGCATTGGGAAGTACCGTCGCTGTTCAGATGCAAGGGCCTCTTTCGAGAATCCGCAGCCAATGCGGCTCGCTTCGCGCATTTCTGCGCGGAGGCTCAATGCTCCTATTGTGGTTATGCGCCTGGCCAGTGTTTGCACAGATTGATCTCCGCCTCACAGCCACCTATGAGGGACTCAACGAGCCGGTCTTTCTGACCCATGCCAATGACGGCACCGGGCGAGTGTTCATTGTCGAACGGAGGGGTGTGATCAAAGTAGGTCGCAACGGAACGCTGCAAGCGACTCCGTTTCTCGACATCCGCAACCGGGTTGGCAGTGACGAGTCGGAGCAGGGGCTGCTGGGACTGGCGTTTGATCCACAGTATCGGAGCAATGGCCGCTTCTACGTCAACTTTACCGGCCCAGACTTCGGTGACACCCGGATCTCGCGGTTTACGGTCAGCGCAGATGGTGCCGTGGCAAACCCTGACAGCGAGCAACTCATGCTTGCCTTTGGACAGCCGTTTCCAAATCACAACGGTGGCTGGATCGGATTTGGTCCTGATGGCTTTCTCTACGTTGCTTCCGGGGACGGTGGCAGTGGTGGTGATCCCTTTGGCAATGGCCAGTCTCTCAATACCTTGCTGGGCAAGATCCTGCGTCTGGATGTATCGGGATCCACGGGCCAGCCAGCGGCCGGCAATCCTTTTCTGAATCAGGCGGATCGACTGCCACAAATCTGGGCCTATGGCCTGCGCAATCCCTGGCGCATGAGTTTTGATCGCCAAACCGGCGACTTGTGGTTCGGCGATGTCGGTCAGGACCGAGCCGAGGAAATCAATTTCCAGTCGGCCGGCAGTTCAGGTGGACAGAACTATGGCTGGAAGCTCTCGGAAGGAAATTGCACCAGCAACTGCTCGGGGCAAATCCAGCCAGTGCTGAGCATTGCGCATACCAGTCAGCCATGTGATTCAGTCACCGGTGGGTACGTGTATCGCGGCACAGCTTATCCAAGGCTCCAGGGTCTCTATATCTTCGGCGACTATTGCCGCGGCTATATCGATGCACTCAGTCGCAACGGCAACACGTTTACGCGGCAATCCTTGCGGCCCAATCAGAGTGTCGGCTTCAATGCCAGTTTTGGAGAGGACGAGGCGGGCAATCTGTATGGTTGATGCCCGGGTACCGTATCGTTGATCTCTGATGGCCCGCCCCAAAGCCTCAACGCGATTTCGGCTGCCTACACCGGAACCTGGATCAACAATAGCCAACCGGGCCACGGTCTGATCGTTGAAGTGCTTCCCGAGAATCGTATCCTTGCCTGGTGGTTTACCTACCAGCCGAACGGCGGCCAAGCTTGGTTCGGCGGGATCGGTACCTACACGGGGAATACCGCAACGATCAGCGTAATCAAGGCTGAGGGAGGGCGATTCCTGCCGAATTTTGATTCAGCCGCCATCACCAATCCGGTACTTGGCAGCATGCAACTGCGCTTCGATTCCTGCACCAATGGTGTCGTCAACTATCAGTTTGGCCAAGGGTATGGCAGTGGCAGTTGGCCGATCAACCGCCTGACAGTGGCTGCCGGACTGGCGTGCACTGATTGAGGGACACCTTGCAGATTCGATCCGCGTGCATAGGCGTCAGGGCCCCAAACGTTTCAGTGAGTCCGTCGGTGACCAGTCCGCGCGCGCGGGTCAACCGGTGACCAGTCGGCCGAGCTTGCTGCTGTTGCGCCCGCTGTTCTTGACCTCGATCATCGCTCGATCGGCGGCGGCGACCTTGATGGACCAATGGGCACTGCTCGCTGCCATGGCACCGACCGACGCAGTGACGGCTGGCGCGTCATTGGCAAGCGCAAAGGGCGTGTTGCCAATTGCCTGACGAATACGCTCGGCCAACGCGAGGGTTTCCTCATTCCCGGCATACCCGTGCATCACTTGAAATTCCTCGCCCCCAGCGGGCGAACACTGCTTCTGGACTGGGTTGGCGCTTCCCACATTTTCACCCTGTCATTCCCGCGAAAGCGGGAATCCAGTGGGATTGCGGCATCGAGTGGATTCCCGCTTTCGCGGGAATGACGGATCTGGGGGATTCACTGATGGGGTCGGCTGACTGATTGGGTCTGGTGACCGATTGGGTCGGCTGACTGAATGGTTGGCGCGTTCCCCATTTTCGCCTGTCATTCCCGCGAAAGCGGAATCCAGTGGGATTGCGGCATCGAGTGGATTCCCGCTTTCGCGGGAAGACGGATCTGGGGGTTCACCGATGGGGTCGGCTGACTGATTGGGTCTGGTGACCGATTGGGTCGGCTGACTGAATGGCTGGCGCGTTCCCCATTTTTACCTGTCATTCCCGCGAAAGCGGGAATCCAAGGATTGCGGCATCGAGTGGATTCCCGCTTTCGCGGGAATGACGGATCTGGAGGGTTCACTGATGGGGTCGGCTGACTGATTGGGTTGCCTGACTGATCGGGTTGCCTGCCTGATTGGGCGTTACCACTGGTTGGAGCTCGGCTGGTGCGTGCCACATTTAAGCCTGTCATTCCCGCGAAAGCGGGAATCCACGGGATTGCGGCAACGAGTGGATTCCCGCTTTCGCGGGAATGACGGATCTGGAGGGTTCACTGATGGGGTCGGCTGACGGATGGGTTCGGCTGACTGATTGGGTTGCCTGCCTGATTGGGCGTTACCACTGGTTGGAGCTCGGCTGGTGCGTGCCACATTTACAGCCTGTCATTCCCGCGAAAGCGGGAATCCAGTGGGATTGCGGCATCGAGTGGATTCCCGCTTTTTAGGGAATGACGGATCTGGAGGGTTCGCTGATGGGGTCGGCTGACGGATGGGTTCGGCTGACTGATTGGGTTGCCTGACTGATCGGGTTGCCTGCCTGATTGGGCGTTACCACTGGTTGGAGCTCGGCTGGTGCGTGCCACATTTACAGCCTGTCATTCCCGCGAAAGCGGGAATCCAGTGGGATTGCGGCATCGAGTGGATTCCCGCTTTCGCGGGAATGACGGATCTGGAGGGTTCACTGATGGGGTAGGCTGACGGATGGGTTCGGCTGACTGATTGGGTTGCCTGACTGATCGGGTTGCCTGCCTGATTGGGCGTTACCACTGGTTGGAGCTCGGCTGGTGCGTGCCACATTTACAGCCTGTCATTCCCGCGAAAGCGGGAATCCAGCGGCGCACGACTGGATTCCCGCTTTCGCGGGAATGACGGATCTGGGGGATTCACTGATGGGGTCGGCTGACTGATTGGGTCTGGTGACCGATTGGGTCGGCTGACTGAATGGCTGGCGCGTTCCCCATTTTTACCCTGTCATTCCCGCGAAAGCGGGAATCCAAGGGATTGCGGCATCGAGTGGATTCCCGCTTTCGCGGGAATGACGGATCTGGAGGGTTCACTGATGGGGTCGGCTGACTGATTGGGTCTGGTGACCGATTGGGTCGGCTGACTGAATGGTTGGCGCGTTCCCCATTTTTACCCTGTCATTCCCGCGAAAGCGGGAATCCAAGGGATTGCGGCATCGTGTGGATTCCCGCTTTCGCGGGAATGACGGATCTGGAGGGTTCACTGATGGGGTCGGCTAACGGATGGGTTCGGCTGAATGATTGGGCGTTGCCGCTGGTTGGAGGACGACTCCCGCACACGCGCCGAAGACAGCCTGCAGGCTATAGTCGCCGGCCAGTCGGGGCTTGCCCCTCCGCCCACACTCATCCGGGAAAAAAGCATGACGTTGTCCTCCAAACATCACAGTCGTAGCCGGTTTTCGGTGATCTCGCTTCTTGTTGCCATGCTCGCTGCATGCAGCGCACCAGCGCCCGAGCCGAAGAACACCGCGCCGGTCGCCGCCACATCGCCCGCGCCAACCGTCAGCGAGTTTTTTGGTGAGTTCACCGATCGCTGGATGCGCCGGCAGCCGCAGCAGGCGACGCAGGCTGGATATTTCAGCGGTGCCGAACAGCATGCCTTGAATCAGCAACTGACGCCGCAGACGACCGAGTTCCGCCGCGAAACAGTCGCACTGGCCCGCGAGGGACTAGAGGCGCTGGCCCGCTTCGATACGGCCACACAAAGCGCAGTCGAGCGCGAGTCGGCGGCGATGATGCGCTGGCAGCTGCAGATGGTGGTCGATGCCGAATCCTATGCCGATTACCAGTTCCCGCTGAATCAGTTCTCCGGTGCCAACGTGCAGCTGCCGAGTCTGATGACCGTGGTGCACCCGTTGTCCACCGCACAGGATGCAGACAGTTACCTGGCGCGCCTTGCGCAGTTCGAGCAGCGCATGGGTGAGGCGAGGGCGAGGGCGGACGAACTGGGCAAACGCGGCATCCTGCCGCCGCGCTTCATCCTCGATGCCACATTGGCGCAGATGCAGAAATTCATCGCCACGCCGCCCGCCGAGAATCCGCTGGTGACGACATTCGCCACGCGTACCGCTGCCATTTCCGGGCTTGAGGCCAAACAGCGCGATGAACTCGTCGCCAAGGCCGAGCAACTGGTGGCCGATCAGGTTTACCCAGCCTGGACGGCTGCCATCGAACTGCTGCAGACGCAGCGTGAGTCCGCCACCGACGACGCCGGTTTGTGGCGCTTCCCCGATGGTGAAGCGGCCTACGCCAACGCACTGCGCCAGTTCACCACCACGAGTCTGACCGCGCAGGAGATCCATGACCTGGGTCTGCGCGAAGTCACCCGCATCGAGGGCGAGATGGACACGATCCTGGATTCTCTGGGCCGTACGGAAGGGACCGTGGCCGAGCGCAGCGCAGCTGCGCCAGGACCTTGCGTACAGCGATGACGCCGAAGGTCGCGCCGCGATCACGGCCGACATCGACACCATGATGCGCGACGCCGAAAAGCGCAGTGAGGCGCTGTTCGACATCCGCCCGAAGTCTGCGGTGATCGCGCAGCCGTATCCCGAGTTCCAGTGGGCCACGGCCTCGGCAAGTTACACGGCGCCGCCGCTCGACCTGTCGCGTCCGGGCATCTACCAAATGCCGCTGCGTGCCGAACGATTGACACGCTTCGCGCTGCGCACCTTGGTCTACCACGAGACGGTGCCCGGGCATCACTTCCAGGTCGCGCTGTCGGTGGAGAACACCGCACTGCCGAAGTTCCGCCAAGTGCGCGCCTTTGGCGGCATCTCTGCCTTCAGCGAAGGCTGGGCGCTCTATGCCGAACGTCTTGCTGCCGAAGACGGCTGGTACGAAGGTGATCCCGAGGGCCGACTCGGCCAACTCGACGCCGAACTTTTCCGTGCCCGCCGCTTGGTCGTCGACACGGGCCTGCATGCGCTGCGCTGGACCCGTCAGCAGGCAATCGACTATGGCATCCCGCCGTCGGAGGTGGACCGTTATGCGGTGATCCCCGGCCAGGCCACCTCGTACAAGATTGGCCAACTCGAATTGCTGCGACTGCGCGACAAGGCTCGCGAAGCGCTCGGCGATCGGTGGAACCCCAAGGCTTTCCACAACCGCGTGCTGCTGGCCGGTGTGGTGCCGATGGTGATGCTGGAGGAAGAGGTTGATGCGCTGATCAAGGACGGTGGTGCGGGTGCCGCGCCCTGATGGGCGGACGGCCTATTGCCTGGTTCAGGGCCGTCCGCAGTTGGTTTCGCCCAAGACTTTCTGGCAACTCCATCGCATCCGCAGGGGTGAGCGCCGAGCGTGGCACGGTGGTGGGCTGTAGCAAGAGTTGCACACGATGTTGAAGGTGGATGCAGTGCCGGCCGGCGGGTGGATAGGTAAGGAATTGGCGCAGCCCTGTTTTCGCCTGTTGCCGGGCAGGGGCTGCTATCCAGTTTGACCGGCGCACTGAACTTGTGAATTTTTGGGTGTCCGATTTCAAAAATGCGAGGGCATCGCTCAGTTGCTGCAGCAGCAGCGGCGTGGGACACGATCGTTCATGACGTTTGTCCCGCGATCCCGGCATGATCAAGACAGGGATGGCATTTGATTCACTGATGCGCGGGACACAACTGCCCCATGCACGCAAGGGCGGTTTGACCTTTGGCACAGCGGAGCACACATGATCGATCTTCAAGGTCCAGGTGATGCCCAGTTGTTCGCGCTGAGCCTTTTCGAGGCGGCGCCGGATGCCATTCTTGTAGTGCGTGCCAACGGCACGATCGCCTTGGCCAATCACATGGCTGAACGCACCTTTGGCTACGCACGGGAAGAATTGATCGGGTTGTCCGTTGATCAATTGGTGCCCTTGCCGCAGCGTCATCCACATGCCGAGCGGCGGGCCCAGTTCGCACAGGAACGAGCCGCCCGTTTCATGGGTGAGCTTGATAACCTCAACGCCCTGTGCAAAGACGGCTCGCTGCTGCCGGTAGAAATCAGCCTCAGCCCCGTGGACTCTTCGATGGGGCGATTGACCGTTGCCATTGTGCGGGATGTTTCGCGGCGGCGGGCGCTGGAATCCGAGCTACGTTATGCCAGTAGCCACGATGCACTGACCGGACTCTACAACCGCGCGTTTCTGGACTCCGTGCGATCCAGCCTGGAGACTGACAAGAATGTCGTGGGCGTGCTCATCATTGATGTAGACGATCTCAAACGCGTCAACGATGCTGAGGGGCATGCTGCAGGCGACAGTCTGATCAAACGCGCCTCGCAGGTGCTGCGAGCGGCCGCGGGGCCAAATGATCTGGCCGTAAGGCTGGGTGGCGACGAATTCGCTTTGCTGTTGCCAGGCGCCAATGCCGCGCTGCTCGACGCGACGCAAGCGCGCTTGTACGCCGAGCTCGCCCGACACAATGCGGATCACGGCGGCCGTTGTGTGGAATTTTCGGTGGGTGCTGCCCTGTGCGATCCGGGTGGCAGCATGGCCAGTGCCATGCAGTTGGCCGACCACCGCATGTACGACGAAAAGCGACGCCGCCGACAGTCACGCGAACGCGCAGGTGCAGGCGAGGGCGCCGACAATCATTGAGCGGCGCTAAGGATCGAGGCAAGAAGGGCCCGGTCCGAACCGGACATACACGAAGATCGCACGCAATCACGTCGCCTGGGGCACGGGTATTACCGCGCAAATGGCTGTCGAGCGATCGCGTTGACAGGTAAGCTCTGTCCAGAGTGAAAGCGCGTGGGCGATTCGTCGGCTGTGAAGACCAATCTTCCATCGGCTGCGTTCAAGGATAATCCGACAAGGCCGATCGCTTGCATTCAAGGATGGCCTGCCACGCACGCTTTTGAGCAAGCCAATTGGTGGGTGTCGGATAAAGGTCAGTTCGGGAAATGAGCTTCAAAGCGGGATAGAAGGAAAACGATAGCAATGAAATCAAGTTGGCAAGGCGTTCCGGAGAATCACATTTCTGACTGGCGGAGTATCTTCCGCATCCAGCGATGAGCGAGTTGCCATTTGCCTACGGCGGCCCGCCACTGCAAGGCCGCCTGCGTGCCGAGCTCGAAGACTTCTTCGTCGACGAACAGCTCGGCTTCGAAGCCAGCGGCAGTGGCGAGCACTGGCTCGTGCACATCGAGAAGCGTGGCGCGAATACCGGGTTCGTCGCGAAACAACTCGCGAGCTTCGCTGGCGTCACCGAGCGCGACGTCGGTTATGCCGGCATGAAGGACCGTCATGCCGTCACCCGCCAGTCGTTTTCGGTGCTGGCGAAGAAGGGCAGGGACACCGATTGGACGCAGTGTGCGATCGAAGGCGTGACGGTGCTCTCCGCGCAACGACACGCCCGCAAGGTCCAGCGCGGTGCATTACGCGGCAATGCCTTCGTGATCACCCTGCGTGATGTCAGTGGAGACCGCGAGCTCGCAGCGCAGCGCATCGCTGCGATCGCCGCCCACGGCGTGCCCAACTATTTCGGCGAACAACGCTTCGGACGCGGCGGCGGCAACGTCGACAAGGCGCTGGCAATGTTCTCCGGCAAGCGTGTCGAACGCGCCGAGCGCCTCGATCCTGCTCAGCGCCGCACGTTCCGAAATCTTCAATGCAGTGCTCGCCGCACGAGTCGCCGATGGCAGCTGGCAGCGTGCGCTGGACGGCGACGTGTTCCAGCTCGACGGCCGCTCCGCGATCTTCGGGCCCGAACCGCTGAGCGACGAACTGCATGAACGCATAGCCCGCGGCGACATCCATCCGACCGGGCCAATGTTCGGCCGCGGCGAACTTCGCGCGACGGATGCGGTGGGCGCGCTCGAATCCGCCATCTTCGACGCCCATCCCGAACTCTGCGCCGGCCTCATTGCCGCCGGCCTCGACCAGGAACGCCGCTCCCTGCGCCTGCCGGCCCGCGACTTCACCTGCGAATGGAACAACACCGACCTGATCGCGCGTTTCTCGCTTCCCGCGGGGGCCTACGCGACAACTGTGCTTCGGGAATTGGTGAGCTGGGGCTGAGTCTCAGCGCCCGGTTCACGACAAGTTTTGGACGATCATTGTCTTGGTGTCGATGTCCGATTGGCGCGGGGCCGAAGGCGCACGCGCAGCGACAACGCTCCGATCCGTTTCGTGGCGTGACCGCTTGCCGATCTTGGAATCAGACTTTCCCAAGGCGCGACTTCGGACTCGAAACGCTTATCGACATCGCATGTCAGTGCGGGTAGGCCAATTCATGGCCGGCACCATTAGCGCTTCAGCATCATTCAGACTTGAACCTGCCGGATCTACAATGCAGTTCCGAATTTGACTTTGTGCAGACATAGACGGAGTTGGGTCCGATCCGGATCGAGCAGATCCGAGAGGGGATTGGGTCCTGGTGTACGACACCGAGGCCGGACAGGAGGTGTACTCGGAAGTGACGCCCACGATCCGTCGTCATGCCGTACAGCGGTGGAAAGTTGCCTCAGCGATGTTCGCTGTTCATAGCAAATCTGCTTACGCTGTAATTTCAAGCCAACTGAAGCTATGGTCAACATGGACGACGAAAGAGCGGCCGATCGTCAACGCACTTCGTGTCCCCACTCAGATGAGACAGCCCGTGATGATGAGGTAACCATATGGTTGACTGGCGCGCTCGGCTTTCGGGATTTGTCGATCGGGTATTTGGCCCCGTTGATTTCAAACGGGAGTATGGCGCACGACTCGAGCGTGATGGCGAAGTTATATTTCAAGTGAATCCTTCACGCTGGAGATTCCTGGCACGTGACATTGCTTTCGAGTTTCATATGGAACTCGAGGGAGACCATTTTGGATCGATTATGTAGATCCTTTCCTCTTACTGACAGAACTTGGGCTCCTTTCAGTTTTGAACAATGGTATGAGAATGCGCCGATTCTTGACGAAGCAAGAAAGCAGGCCGCCATTGAACGAATTATCCAGGCGCTCGCAAGAGGCGGTAAAGTTGCGATTAGGTGGCCTGAAAGCTGTCAAAAGTAATGGGTCACTTCGATTGTCGAACCAGACTGACCTGCCCGGTGATTTTCGGACCGGTTGAAAGCTGAGAGATAGGGCCCGCCCAAGCGAGGAGCATAGGTGGAATTCCGATTTACCGGAAGCCGTCGTTGAAGAGTTGCACGTGCGTAGGTCGAACAAGAACACATCCGTTCCCGTCGCTCACCTGCTGAACTATGGCGTCGCCCCGCACCGTTACGAACCGCTGTCTCGGAGATCACCGAAAGCGGTCGGCCAGTTGCCGTGCCGCTAACGCTCAGGTTCAGAGGAATGCGAAGGCCAGTCGGTCGATCGAACAGAATCAACGGATCCCCGGGTGAGCCACCTCGGATGATGTAGATGATTCTGGATCCGTCGGCCGACATCGCAGATTGTGGTGGAGAGCGTCAATTTCCGTTCGCCGGTGCTGACTCGTGTTGTCGTCCCGGATGTACGGTCGGTAAGACAGATGTCGCCTTGGCCGTTGGTATCTCCGGGGACAAGATTGGACGCTTCTGAGCCGAACGTTACCCAACGGCCATCGTCTGAAATTGTCGATTTGTAAGATCCGTAACCTGATGCCCCATCGGTATCAACACCACCTACGCCAACTGAAATTCTGGATGTCGTGTTACCGACTCGATCCCGGACGAAGACGTTTGTTAAGACACCTGGCGCCATCCCCAATTGAGTGCCAAGCGAAGAAAAGGCCACATAACGACCGTCTCCCGAGATGCATGGGTAAGTACTTGCCCCAAGAGCCTGTTCGCCATTCGACCCGACGCTGACGCGTTCGATCACGTTGCTATTCAGGTCGCAGAACACGTCGCTGACACCGTTGGTGCCGCCACCAGATCCGCCAGGGCTTGCAAACGCCACGAACCGACCGTCCGCCGTCATTCGCGCGGATTCATCGACTTGCCCATTGCTATTGCCGCCGGCTGGGGGCTGATTCACGCGTACGATCTCCCCACTGGCGAGGTTCATGCGAAAGAAGTCAGGCGAGCTGGTATCACCCGGTACCAGGTTCGCTTGGCCTGTAACAAAAACCACTAAGGCGGCATCTCGCGACAGAACGGGGTACCCGATCGCTCGCGTACGCACAGCGGGCGGAACAACCCAGTTCGTCGTGTTGCCCTGACGATCTCGAAGCATCGCGTAGCTGAAATCAAGGCCATCGTCGAAGTCGCCCGGGACTAGGTTAAAGGCCCCTGATGTAAATGCAACGATGTTGCCCCCATCGGCGATTGAATCTGGCGAGGAGATGTAGTTTCCCTGTATCCCGGCTGCATTGACGCTAATCCGTTCGATTGGAACGGCAGCGGAAGCAATTGTGCTAATGAAGAGAGACATAGACTGCCGCTTGCTATGGCATTCATGGCAACTCCTTGGGTACGAAGGGAACCTTCAGCCATGTCTGTTCCAGATGGCTGTGATTGATTCCCGTGTATCGGAGTGTACCGATCAACTCAAGGAGTTCGGTCGAAACCGGACACCCACGATCAGGACAATGAGCGACAGCAAAGCAAGAATGGCCATCGGGCCCAGCCCCGGAACCGGTTGTGGCGGTGGAGGCGGACCGCGAGTGGCGGCAAGCCAGGGCGTGGCCGATGCGGTCCAGACCACCGATGCGATTGAATGCGCCGGCCGCGGTAATCGCGTCATCCAGGCTTCGATAGTCCAGACTGACCACCACCTGATCGGGTTGTGGATTGAAGTCTGGATCGATGATGCCAGTCTGCAGATTCACCCTCGCCAGGCGCGTTCGCGGCAGGCCGCCGAACTGACTGAAGTCGCCCCCGACCACCAGGGACTGATCGGGCAGAATCACGGTCGACAGGACCGAGGCATTGGCGCCCACATTGAACGGATCTACGCTGCCGGTGCTGCTGACGATCGCCAGCCGATCGCGCGCTTGGCCATTGATGTTTCGGAAATTACCCCCGAGCACATAACGACCGCCGCCATCCTTGATGACGCTGAACACGGTGTTGTCGGCATTGGCGACGAAACCTGCGTCGACTGTCCCGGCAGACGTAATTCGAGCGACCCGCGAACGCGGCAGGAATGAGACTTGGGTAAATGCCCCGACGACCATCAAGGTGCCATCCGGATCAGCCAGGACCTGCAGGCCGATTCCGTTCAAGGGGTTGACCCAGCCCGGGCTCAGGCTGCCATTCGGCTCCAGGCGCGCCAGACCGGCACGCAAGGTTGAATTGACATTGATGAACACACCCGTGGCATACACGTTGTTCTGCGCATCGACCGCCAGGTCGAGCACGGCATTGTCGAACTGGGGGTAAAGCTTAGGTCCAGCAAGCCGTTCAGGGGATTCAGTCTGGCCACACCGCGGCGAGGCTGGTTGTTCACGCGCGCGAAGAAGCCGCCAGCCAGAACCTGACCCTGATGGGCGACCAAGGTCTGCACACTGCCATCGGTGTCGGCCACGAACGTGGGATCAAACAGACCGTTGGCATCCAGGCGCGAGGTTCTTGCGGACAACGCCATTGATGACTTCAAACTTCCCGCCGATCAGACTGCTGCCATCGGGCATCTGCAATTGGGCCAACACGATGCCGCGGTTCTCGGCGGCGATCTGCTGTGTCCAGAGCGACTGCGCGCCGGCAAGTCGGGATCGCCGAGTCAGCGTGCCGGCTTCGTTGAGGCCGACATTGGGCTCAAAGTATTCGGCCGCGAACACGTCCTGCTGCGGATCAAGCAGAACGAACTGCGCCGGGTCCTGCACGACGGGCCGCCAGGTCAGATCCAGGGCGCCGGTGCCGGCAGCGTCAACCCGTGCCAGATGCGACTGCGCCTGCCCGCCAACCTGAAAGAAACGACCCGCAACGTACAATCCATCCGTCGAGCGGCGAAGGTGGATGACCGAATCGGCGGCCGTCATACCCGGGTTCCAATTGCTGTCGCCCAGCGCGCCGGTTTTTGCGATGCGGGCCAAGCGCAGCTGAGTCGCCAATCCGCCAGCGGTGTTGACCTGCGTGAATGGACCCCCGACGAACACATGGGTGGCATCCTGCTCCAGCGCAAACACATTGCCATCGAGCTGTGGGTTCCAGTTGTCGACTGCACCGAAGCCTGAAACCGACAGACGCGCGACGCCGCGGTGGATGTTGCCATCGACCGACTCCATGTATCCGGCAATGTAGACAAAGCCGTTACCTTCGTCGGGCAATACATCGGTCACACCGACGTCAGCCTCACCACCCAGCCGCCACTGCGCATCCAGCGCTGCCCCGTTGGCGGTCGACACCCGTGCCACGCGCTCGCGCAAGTTGTCCGAGATCTCGCTGTATTCGCCCACCACGTAAAGCTGAGACTGAGCGTTGTTCAAAGCGATGTCATACACCGTACCGTCGGTGTCGGCCTGCCAGTTGGCATCGACGGCACCGGCCGCACTGAATCGAGCCAGGCGCGAGCGAGACTGACCGCCGACATTCTGGAAACTGCCGCCAGCGTAGATCCAACCCTGAGCATCAATCTCAAGGCAAAACACAATGCCGTCTACCGCCAGCGTAAAAGTCGTGTCCAGGCTGCCATCGACGTTGAAGCGAGCCAGATTCGCACGACCAACCCCGGCAATGCGGGTGAAGTCACCCCCGACGACGAGCTTCCCATCGGGCTGTTGGATCATCGCAAAAATTGAACCCGCTTCGCCCAGTTGCAGGTTTGGACTGGGTAGTGGGGCAGGCTGTTGCGCCGTCGCAAGCCCGCACAACACAAAGAGGCAGACAAGACCCTTCATTGCCGCACCCATCAAGGCGAACTTGCTTCGACACATTTTGAAGATCCCTTACGATCAGGTTGCCTTACCTTAGGGGGTAGGGCGATCGTGGCATCCCTGAAAAATGTGGCAGGGACTGCGGGAAGACGGGTTTCAAACCGGGCACGCATGACGACGCGAGTTTCACAACGCGACGTAAAATGATCGAGCCAAGAGATCGCGGAATTCGAAGGCCAGTTGACGCCGAAAAAATCCGGGAGTAGGTTCCGACGAATGGACAGGCTCCCAAGGGGCCTTAAAACTCCAGTTCAATCCGTTCTCGCTTGGGGTGAGTGCAGTGAACAACGATGGTTTCCATAAATGTATTGAAGGCTTCGGGCTAAGACATTCGACTTTTACTCGATTTCGTGGATCTGTTACGAGCTTGATAATGGATTCTTATTGCGGGTTGGGCGGATTATCCAAGGCGATCGACTTGTGATGGTTGTCGGGGGTAGGGCAGCGCACAGACTTAAGGCCATGATCCTTAATCACGAAGCTGCGCGCGGCCTGTGCTTCCATCAGGTCGGATAGCGACGCACTGGTGAAGTGGACTCAGCGGCTTTTGCAGAGTTTTGAAAGGCGGCCTGCAACGTAAGCGTCATGCCGCACTCGCCTTGACGTGGTCGGGCGAGCCGATAGATTCGAGCGTGGATATTGCTTTGACTAGGTCTACTCGATGAGTTCTTCGAAGGCGTTTACCAACTCCGGAGACGACCGGCCGACACTGCCGAGTCCGCGCGAGCTGATGCGAGCGCGCCATCCCGATCTATTCTCCGATTCGACCGTCATAGGCCGTAGCGCCTTGCCGCGCCCCGTGTTTGATCATTTCCTCGACACCTTGACTGCGCGCAAAGAGGAATACCAGTTCGAGCACTTCTGCAGGCTAATCGCAGAAAGGGAAATCTGTCCGAACCTGCGGATTCAGACGGGTCCAACAGGCGGTGGGGATAGTAAGGTAGATTCGGAGAACTACCCTGTGGCGAGCGAGATCGCCGAGCGATGGTGGTTCGGGGAACCGACAGGTGGCGCCGAGCGCTGGGCGTTTGCATTCAGTGCTAAGAAGAAGTGGGTGCCAAAACTCAAGGCCGACGTCGCCAGTATCTTGAGTACTCAGCGCCCTTACAGCCGGATCTACTTCTTCACCAACCAGCTGGTCAGCGACCGAGTGCGCGCGAAGACGGAGGACGCGCTCACCAAGAGCGCAGGCATTCCCGTCCACATCTTTGACAGAAACCAGCTGAGCCATTTCGTCTACGAGAAGGGGTACCTAGATCTCGCCGTGCGTGCCCTACACATCGAAGATGTGCCAGTCGAGACGGTGAAGCTCGGATCGCTCGACACAGCGCGCAGGGAGGAATTGCTTCAGTTGGACGCGCAGATCGCCGATCCGGCGCGCTACGAGGGCGCTCGGTATCAGCTGGTCGAAGACTGCATCCGAGGAGCCATTCTGGCCCGGACGCTAGAGCGCGAGAGGTATGAGATTGAGGGTCGCTTCTCCGCCGCGGAGCGCATCGCCGTTGGCGTGGGACTGACCTCACAGCAGTTGCGCTTGGCCTACTTTCGCGCCTGGACAGCTTTCTGGTGGTACGAGGATGTCGGAGAGTTCCTTACCCACTACGACGTCGTCGAGCAACTCTCAGTGCACTCCAACGAGTCGGAGGATCTCGCGCGGCTGTGCACCCTGTATCAGCTGCTGATGAGTGCTGAGCGCTTGAAACAGGTTGCACCAGAGAAATCGCGCGTCCGAACGTCGCTTCGCTATCGTCGCTAGGCTGGATACCCTACAGGCAGATGGCTCACGACCGAACAACGCGATGCTGGCTCGCATGTTGAGGGCCTTCATTCAGCTGACCGATACCATGGCGGATCGCGATCCTGACCTTTCCCCCGTCTGGGCAGAGTTGGGCGCGATCGCCGAAGCGTCTCGTGAGTTGGGGCAGTTCCCCTTCGAGGGACTCGCGAAAATGGTTCGTGGCCTCAGCGACCAAGTTGACACCCCCGAATTCGATACATTGTACTCGCTGATCGTCGACATCCAGCGGCAACGCGTGAGCGATGGCGAGGCAGGTGACGGGTTTCGATCTCGAGGTGTCCAAAAGCTCCTCAACGGCAAACCGTACGACGCTATTCGCTGGCTCGGCCGCGCCGAGGAACTGTTCGCGAAGGATGAGTATCGCCGAGAGCTGATCTTTACTCTTATCGAGAGCAGCTACGGCTTCGAGCGCGCCGGACTACTCTGGGCTGCCCGCAGCAAGCTCATGGCGGCTATCGAGCGGAGCTTTCACGCGCTGCTAGTGTCGGGCGAGCTACCGCACGTCGTCAATCACTGCCTGAAGCGATTGATGTGGGTCGAGGTGCAACTCGGTCGTATTCCTCATGTGCTGCAGGCGAATTCATGGTGGCATTTCTGCGCCGGGCACTTCGGTGCTTCCAAGCCACTTGATGTGAATGAAGTCCGCCTGCTGGACGCAGTGCTGGGTATCCACTTTCTCAACTTCCCGGTTGATCGTCTTGGAGAAGTGCGGGGTCTGCCGGACCCTTTGTCCAAGCTGGGCCTCGGGATGGCCCGCTTGGCCGTTCTTTACGCTCTCGGCCACGAGGAGCAGATCCAATTGGACGCATTTTCGGATGATCCACAAGGGCCGGTCGATCTGCTCAAGTTCTTCGAACAATGGCACGACCAGCCGGCGCGTGAAGACCTCCCTGCGCAGCCCATGCTCAGCGATAGCCCGGTCATGGAATTGCGCTCGATGATTCTCGGTTCTGAGATTGTCGTCAGTGGCCCGAACGAGCCGACAGCCATCGGGATTGCGGAATCGCTCTTGGGTGCACTGGAAGCCCTCTTGGCGACCAGCGACGAACGCGATGTGCTTGCGCACACCGAGCTCACCCAGATCCGTGTCAGGAAAGTCGAGGGCTTGAGCGCCGCCCCGACATTCGAGTGGCTGTCCGACACACCGGGCGTGCATGCAGAAATCGGGATCGGTGAGCGTGTCGAGTTCGCAGATCAAGAAGCGCTCAAAGCGTTCGCCGAATTTCTGGTCGAAACTTCCCTCAAGATTGCCTGCCGACAGTTCACGATCCGAGACCCTGATTCCTGGATTCGCAAGGTGGCAGGCGAAGAGCGTGGTCTGTCGCGCGCCGCACTGTTCGGGAATGTGCTGGTGCTGGGTAGAAACGTTTTCGGATCCGACCCGAAGGTGAAACTGCAGGATTGGATTTCCGAGGACGACTCCCTTTGGGAGGTGAAGCGAGATGTGCACTGGCGGCCGAAGAGCCTGCCTGGGGCAAATGGAAAGCTAGCGCAATCGTTGAAGTTCGGCAGCGCCCCCCAGCCTGACGATCTGATGGACACCTCGCAGCGCAAGCACTCCGAGCGCAGAGTAGTTTCCCCCATCGATGTATCGACGTGGAACGCAGCTGGTTGGGGTGGAGCGTGTTACGGATCGGACTTCATGAGACCACCGATTATGAGTTTGATGTTCCGGGACCTGGACGCCGGCGCTCGGATTTTCTCCAATTGGCGAACACGCTGGGGCGTACAGGGCGTAGAGGACGCACTTCGGGTAGCGATAGTCACGGGTGTTAGCAAGCGCAATCCCCATCACTATGCTGTCGTTGTCGGTCCCAACATCGGCAGGTTGTCACGGGATCTGCGCCCGGGTGTTATCGTCAGCACCGTGTCGCGGATCTTGCACATGACTCCGGATTCGCCCGAGAACCTGAACACGTTCCTTCGCGAGTATGGAAAGTTCCGAGCATTCTTCTTGGTCCCCGGTAGGCTTCCGTCAGGCCAAACGCAAACGCCCGAGATTCTCTACGAGTTGGCGCTCGTGAAGCGATCCGTCGACGTCCGTCCAGCTTGGGAGATTGGCGAGAATGATTTCGACATGGTCGCATTGCTCGACGACGAAGATCCGATGATCCCCGACGGTGTAGTCGATGCTCCTGTGTTGAAAGCAATGGCATTGCGCCGTGACCGACGTAGTCGACGTTGATCGTCGGTCCCCTCACGCAAGTGCCGCGTCGGAAAGTGCAGTTTGCCTGGTAGCGACTAGGGACAGGTGCAGTCGATTGACGGACCTTATCGGGGAATAGAAAGCGCAACCATCAACTCATGGTGAAGATTTCTTACCGAACTGAAAGGTGAGAAATCTCAGATCCAAACGGTAGCACTACGTACAGCGGCGAGACATCGGGTCCTCAGTTGAAGAACAGTTCCTCCATTGCCTGGACTGATGGAGCGGATTGCTGGATTGCCAGGCGGAGCGCGTCGCGGCTTGCGTGGTCCATGGCCTGCACTGCGCGATAGACCCGCGCGCGCCAGTAGTTGAAGGGACTCACCCTGGCAGCGGCAGCCTTGGACCGCACCTGCTGCTCGAGACCCGTCAAGAAGCCTGCTTCGTTGTCTGCTGCTACGTCCGCGCCGACCTTCTCGCGCAGCGCAAGGAACTCTCCTTCGACCCGTTCCTTGATCTTGTAGACCTCGTTCCAGGTGTCCAGCTTCTCCTGCCGATCTGCAGTGACGCCTTGAAGTTTGACTACAACCCGCGGGAAAACATCGGTGTCGTCGATCGTGACCTGAATCTCCGCCGGCAAAGGCGGACTCGGTCCATGGCGAGAAGCTGAGTCGGCGCAGGCCGTTCTTCTTGTGCAGCAAGTCCTTCGCCAACTTGGCCTGGGAGTTGCACGGATGGCAGATCGGCAGCAGGTTCCCCGGATGGACGCCAAAAAGCGGGTAGTCGTCTTTCGCCAGCAAGTGGTCGTAAGGACCGCGCCATTGCTCGTTGGCGTCGACGCCCGCCTGGATCTGCGCCAAGTAATCCGTGCCGCAGACACAGCACACGTTGCCGCTTCCCGGTTCTGCCGCGGCGCGAAAACGTGCGAAGTGATCGTCGATGCACTCACCGCAGGCCGCCTCCACGCCGACGAGCTTCGCGGTCCGCTCGTAAAGGTGAACTGATAGCGTCTTCAGGTGGGAGAAGACAAGGTGGGGATGGTCGGCACCGGCAGAGCGCGATCGGTCAAGAAACTGCATGGCTCCCTGTTGAGCAGGAGTTCGTCCCGCAGGGCGGTCTTCCGTCCTGGGCCAGCCCGCCCAGCGCCGCCCGCAATCTCGTGACGGCGTCCCGGGTCGCCTGATTGCCATCTACGGCTGCGTGCAAACCCACGGGCAGCACATTCGGGTTGACAGCCCGCCCCTCCAGCGCAGCCAGCATCACCTCTCGAAGCAATCGGTTTAGACCATCAAACACCTTTTGACGGCTCCAGGGCCGGCCTGATGGCAAACAGCATTACTCGGCCCTCAGTTTGTTGATCAGGTACGTGCGCTCGACCGAGTCGCCCACCGATGCTTCCAGCCAGGCGAGCTTGTCGCCCGTGCTCAGGCTGTTGTCTGCCAACTTCCCTCGGATCTCCTGGATGGCCGTTTCGGAGATCGCCGCCTTCAAGTCGAAGTGCCTCTTGATCAGCAGTTCGAACGAGGCACCGAACGTCTCGCTGTCAGGCATGTTAATCGACGTCACCCGATTGACCTTCTTGAATAGAAAAATCGCCTGGCGCGGCAGAGACGAAACCAGAAACGGGGAGTGCGATGACACCAGGGCCTGTGCAGATCCATGTGCCTCGTTGGCCCGCTCGTAGTCCAAGTGAAAGCGCGTCCGCCAGCTTGGATTGAGATGGGTCTCGGGTTCGTCATAGAGAAACAGAGTCTCGTTGTCGCCAAACAACCGCACGGCGCCGAGCGTGAGCAGGAGTTGAACCTCACCATCGCTCAGGTCGTCGAGCGCTGCCTGGCTTTGTCCGTCGGACATCCAAAGTGCTTGCACTGACAGCGGCAGTTTCCCCTTCAGCGGCTTCTTCACATGCCCCTGGAAGCTGTCCCGCCGCAGCGACTTCTTGACGTCGCCCGGCCAGGCAGCAACACCCAGGAGCTGTAGCTTGTAGAGCGCGGAGAACCACTGGCTCGGACCGCGGGCGCTGCCCTCTATTCGCCCCATAACCTGCGGGTCGGTGAAGTCCAGTTCGATGTCGCCGGCAAGGTAGTCCAACTGGAAGAGTTCGAACTGCTCCTCCGATGCCCTGGCCGAAAGTGGCGTCAGCCTGTCGGGACCAGCCAACTCGATCAGCCGTTGGATGTCTCGGGCGTTGTCACCGGCAGTGGCTTGGCCTCGCAGATCGAACCGAATGATGGCGCGCGATGGATGGCGAAAGGGAATTTCTCGCCAGATGGCGTTGCGGTCGCCAGCCGGCAACATGCCCAAGAGCGCGATGAGCAAGGCCGCGCAGTCATAGTCGAGGAACAGACTCCTGGGTGCAACGGTGTCGGCCTCCCTTAGGCGGAACAGCTCGGAGCCGTCAGTGTCACTCTCAGCGCTAAATATCCCGTGGTGTCGGGCCAGGTATCTGCGGTTAATCTCGATCGTCGCGCGTTCGTCCACATTTGGCCGGGCGAGCTCTTCTTTGAGCCTGGATCGCACGCGGATCACGTCGTGAAACTGAAGTGCATTCCTCATGAAGGGACGTTGCAGGTTCGCGGTGAGACCGGAGGCGTATCCCACGAGTCGCGGCAGCAGTACGTCGTCCATACCAGTGACGCCCTGGACTGGATACCACGTATCTGGCAGGCCCCGCGAATCAGCAGCAGGATCGAGTGCCGATTTGTGGATCTCAACCTGGAGTCCATCGCGCGAGTCGATCACATAGCGGCGGCTTCCCTGAAAGAGGTACGAAGCCAGCTGGTACTCGACTCGGAATTCATACCCCAAGGGCTCCCTGACCCGAAAGTCGGAGCGCTGCTTGCGCTCCAAATAGGCGAAGACCTCGGCAATGAGTTCCATCACCTGTGACTTGCCAGAGCCATTCATGCCAATAAGTACAACAACGTCGCCGTCAGCGGCAGAGAAGTCGAAAGCTTGATTCTTCAAGCCCTTGTATTCGCCGAAGAGTTCGATCGACAGCAGTCTCACGCGGCAGCCCTTCTACCTCGGGTGGACTTGCGCGCAGGTTGATCTGGCTGCAGCCGGCGTAGCAACTCGCTCGCCGGTTCGTCGTTCGGGTCTTGCGGCACCAACTCACCGCGGAAGGCCTTTGCCAGAAGGGCCGGGGCCAGGCGCCCAGCAACAGTCTGCGCTGTCTGCAGACGGCCATCGAGTCGGTCGGCAAACGCCAATAGGGTTTCAACCCGCCGGACGATCTCGGTCTGTTCTCTCTCTGGCGGCAACTTCAATGGTAATTCCATCAGAGAGCGCTGGTAGATAGCTGCAACACTTGTCGTCGCAGACTTAACAGCATTGAGAAGGTTGCGCCCAATTGGGGAACGAAAGTATATCTCCACCCAATTGGGGTTAATGGCCGCCTTGAACCGAACCCGCAGCAAGTTGTTGTTGAAGACGACACCCGCCGGGCCATTCCAAACGCATGACTTGCCAACGAGCTCGACACTGTTCCGCGTATTGAATAGCCAGTCCCCATGTGCCAGTTCGAAGCGGTCGAATTCCTCTGTAGAACAGTGAACTCCGGGTAGGTCCTTGCAATGATAACCCCACACCTCTTCAATTGAATTCATCTTCAGGTACGGAGTCAAACCTTCGCGCATTGGGGCTTGATCTGTTGCTGAGCGGACAAGACCGGTAGAAGACTCCAGCACAGCGTCCGAAAAGCGCAGTTCACTCCACTCCGGCGCTTCGTTGCTTCTCCAATCGTGCGTCAATCTTCCCGAGGTGGCGGCGGCAAGGACAGACTGGCGGAAGCGTTTGAGGAGGGGGGCGATGCGGGCCAGGCGGGTGAGGACGGCATCCACATGTGTGAGGACGGTTTCGAGTTTGTCGGCGATGCGTTCTTGTTCAGACCTCGGAGCTACGCGAATGGGCAATCTGTTCATCGCCCCTTGTGTGAGCTTAAGGCGTGTGCTGCCGCTGACAAAGCTGGTGTAGTCAATCGCGTTTAGCTGAGCTGCGAGGAAACGCCAGTCAACGAATTCATCACGCACACGCAGTACGTGGGCATGGTTGTTAACCCAGGACTTACCACTAACCCTGTATGCCTTCGGCTTTGCTGGATCGAGAAACGGGACGCCATCCTCGCCGAGCAATACCAGGTCCTCATCAAAGAGGTGCGTATCAATCCAGCCGACTTGACCAGTAGCACCGAAGTACGGCACGAGCGATACCCGCTCCGCTTCGGCAATACGTTGGTTGCGTTCGTCCGAATTGATCGGCACGCGCAGTGAGTCCAGAACGTCACACAGTTCGGGAATCGTCGAGACAGACCAACCTTTCGGTAGTGGACTCATTCGACCGCCTCCACCAACTCCGCCAATATCCCCTCCAAGTCGGCCAACGCTGCGTTCAGTTCCTCTACGAGCGCCCGCGCCAACACCGCCGGCTCCGGCAAGTCCGCCGCATCCTCCGCGCTGGCATCCTTCAGCCACGCGATGTCCAGGTTGTCGCCCTTCTCCTTGGCAATCCATTCGCGGCTGAAGCAACGCCAGCGGCCTTGTTCGCCCTGATCCTGACGCTGACCTTTGCCGTTAGCCTCCTCGCCGTAGGCGGCGATGAAGTCGGCAAAGTGCGCGTCGGTCAGCGGTGTGAGTTTGTCACACTTAGGCGCGTTGGCTCGCATGTCGTATACCCACACCTGCTGCGTGCTGGTGGTCGCACCCTGGGTGATCTTTTCGAAGAACAGCACATTGGTCTTGACGCCCTGGGCGTAGAAGATGCCTGTGGGCAGGCGCAGCAGCGTGTGCAGCCTGCACTTGTCCATCAGGTCGCGGCGAATCTCAGCGCCTACACCACCCTCGAACAGCACGTTGTCGGGCAGGACCACGGCCGCGCGGCCTCCGTCGCGCAGGTGGCGCACGATGTGCTGCAGAAAGGCCAACTGCTTGTTGCCAGTTGCAAAGGTCAGGTCGTCGCGCGTGGGACCCCCGCCACCTTTTGCGGTGCCGAAAGGCGGGTTGCTCAGGATGATGTGGCTTTTGGGCAGCGCGCTGCCGGCACTGCCCAGCGTGTTGCCCACGTGCACCACGCCTTCGTCGTCACCTTCCATGCCGTGAAGCAGGCAGTTCATCAGCGCCAAGCGCCGCGTGCCGGGTACCAGTTCCATGCCCAGGAAGGCCTGGTTGCGCTGGAACTTGATCTGCCGCTCGGGAAGGTTGTACAGATCGTTTGTCTGGTCTTTGATGTACCGGTCGGCTGCGATCAAGAAGCCGGCGGTCCCTGCAGCCGGGTCTTGCACGGTTTCACCGGGCTGGGGCCGGATCACCTTGACGATGGCATCGATCAGCGGGCGTGGCGTGAAGTACTGGCCGGCGCCGCTCTTGGTTTCGCTGGCGTTCTTTTCCAGCAAGCCTTCATACAGGTCGCCCAGGCCGTCCTGCCGGGCGCTGAACCAGTCAATACCGTCCAAGCTCTTCACCAGTTGTTCCAGATGCCGCGGCTCTTTCAGGCTGGTCTGTGCGTCGGCGTAGATGGCGGCAATCAGTTTGTCGTCGCTGGTGGAAAGCTTCAGCAGCGTTTCGCGGTAGTGGCGCAGCAGGTTCAGGCCGCTCTTGTCTCGCAGCTCAGGCCAGCGTGCATAAGGCGGCAGCTTGTGGTTCTGCAGCAAGCCGCTTTCGGTGTTCTCGTGCTCCATTTTGATAAACAGCAGCAAGACCAGCTCGGTCACGTAGTCGCTGTAGTTGATGCCGTCGTCACGCAAGACGTCGCAGAGGTTCCAGAGCTTCTGGACGATATCTTGGGTGGTCATGTTTGGTCTTCTTGTGTCGTGCGCGATGGTGGAGCTTGGGGCCGATGGTCAGGCGGCGGCTTGGGGCCACAGGCCGTCGGCTAGGGTGTTCATCACTTGTTCGAGCTGGCCTCCAAGCAGCTTATCTAACTGCTTGGCACCGCCGTCGTTGGCAAACGCGGTGTTGACGAAGCTATGGTCGATGACGATTTCGTGGGTTAGTTGTTTGGCCAGTCGATCTAGCCACTTGCGCTGCAGCGGTGTCCAGGCACGCTGGGCGAACAGGCGCTGCATGGCGCGGGCTACGCGCTGATCAAACGGCAGCAGCGCCTCGCCCAGTGCGGCCCGGCGGATGTAGGCGATGACGCCAGCGGCAATGTCCTGGTTGCTCTGCTTGCGCCAAGCGGCCTTGAGGTTGGCCTCGGAGTAGCCGGCACCATCGAGCAACAGGCGAACTTCTTTGAGCTGCTCGCGCGTGAGGTCGCGCGGGCGGTTCACCACGGTGGCGATGGCGGCCGACTGGTTGAGCTGTGCGCGCACGAAGTGGCTGAAGCTGTCCAGATAGTCCTGGGGCTTGGTGTATTGGCCCCAGCTCTGGGTGCGTTCACGCAACTCGTCGGCGTGCTGCGAGATGACCGGCATGTACGCCGTGCCGAGCAACTGCTGTACCTCGGCCAACTGCAGAAGCAGCCGGGTGTTGTGGCGCAGGTAGTCGGCTGCGGCCTGTGGGCCGCCTACTCGGCCCAGATCGTGCAGGTGGCGGTGCAGATTCTGCGGCGCCACGCCCCATTGCTGTTCCAGTGCGTCCATGCGTGCCCGCAAGGCCGGGTGCTTCTCAGCCTTGTGAGCGGCGTCGCGCAGCACGCGCATGAGCTTCTGGTTCAGCTGGTCCAGCACGTCGTGCGCGTGGCTGCGGTCGGGCGTGCTGCCGGGCGCCTCAAGCGCGGCCGGGTTGTTCAGCTCGTCGAGCAGTTGCTCCAGTGTGACCTTGGGGTCCTTCACCAGTGGCTGCATGGTGTTGACGGCATGCAGCGTGGCGTACAGGTCAACCGGGTCGTAGATCTTGAAAACGGTCTTGCCGATCTCGTCGCAGCGGCGCGTGGCGCGACCGATCATCTGTTCGTACAGGATGCGCGACTTCACGCGGCGCATGAACACGAGGTGGCAGATGGGCGGTACGTCGATGCCAGTGGTGAGCAGGTCCACCGTGATGGCGATGCTGGGGTATCGCTCATTCTTGTAGCGGCGGATGAGCTGGTCCACCTTGTCGGAAGCGCCGGTGATCTTCTCCACCGCCGACTGATTGTAGTGCTTGCCGTGCACGACCTTGAAAGCATCGCCCAGCAGGCGTTTCACCATGTCGGCATGGGCGTCGGTGGCGCAGAAGATCATGGTCTTCTCTTCGCCCATCGGGTCCAGCTCTTGCGCCAATTGTTCGCAGATGACGCGGTTGAAGTCTTGGTTGATGACGCGCTTGTTGAAGCTTTCCAGCTCGAAATGCAACTCGTCTTCAAGTTCGGCCGATTCGATCTCGCCGGTGCTCAAGTTGATGGCTTCCACCTGCTGGCCGCTGTCGAAATGAATGCCGAGCTGGCTGAGCAGGGTCTGGTAGCGGATGGGCGGTTCATGGTCGATGAGCCAGTCGTCGGCCACGGCCTCGCGGTACGAATAGGTGTAGACCGGGCGGCCGAAGATTTCTGTGGTGTGTCTTGCCGGCGTGGCCGTAAGACCTACCTTGACGGCATCGAAGTAGTCCAGCACGCGGCGATAGGTGGACAAGTATTGGGCCTGGTCGCGCAGGGCGAGCTCGCCCTCGGTCATATCCTGGTCCAGCGTGTAGCCGCGGTGTGCTTCGTCCACGATCACGCAGTCGAAGGTATCGACAGCGGGCGGGCCATCACTGGCGAAGATGCGTTTGACCATGGCCTGCACTGTTGCCACCTGAACGCGGGTTTCGGCCTCGGCCGCCATGTCGCCGAGTTCAGCAATGTTGTAGATACTGGACAGCGGCTGGCTTTGCTCCAGCGGTGCTTCATTGAAGACGTCCAGAGCCTGGGCGCCCAGGGCTGTGCGGTCCACCAGGAACAGGATGCGGCGGAATCGCTCGGCCTTGAGCAATCGGTAGATCAGCCCGATGATGGTGCGGGTCTTGCCCGTGCCGGTGGCCATCGCCAGCAGGCAGTTCGTCTGCCCGGCAGCCAGTGCCGATTCGACGGCTGCGATGGCCTTCTGCTGGTAGTCACGCAACCCGAGGTACGCAGATCCCTCCTGCTGCAACCGCGCTCGGCATCAGGCGTGCTGCGACGCAGTGGTCCAGCAAGCCATCAGGCGAATGGAATCCTTGCAGCGGCTTGGCCAGGTTGGAGGCTTGGCGCACATCGCGGAACCACGTGCCACTGGCCTCAGGGCTCTGCTTGATCAGCGGCCGGCCATTGCACGAATAGGCAAACGGCACCTGAAACTGCCGCCCTGGCCGTCAGGCCAAGGCACATCTCTACCTTCGGCCAGCCAGGCCGGCTCATGCTCGGCGTTGAGGCCAAAGCCGCGGGCGTAACGCTCTGCCTGGCCGATCTTGCCGGCGACGTTGATGTTCAGGCGCTTTGCTTCCACAGCGGCCATTGGCGACAGGCCGGCAAAGAGCACGTAGTCGGCACTCTGCTTACCTTGGGTTGGCCACTCGGCAATGGCCAGGTTGCGCTGGCGATCCGGCCGCGTGCCCTTGGCGTGCGTGAGAGGGCGTTGGTGTCGGCCTCCCAACCTGCATCACGGAGCATCTGGTCGATCAGCAGGCGGGTGGCCGCTTCGTCCATCGTGACCTGCTGCGCCGCCCGGAAGGCTCGCTGCGAGAAGCGCTGAACGTCTTGTGCAGTTGCTGCTGCGGGCTTGGCAGCAGCGGCCTGCAGCTTGGCGTCGAAATCCGCTTTCAGCGCGGCGTACCGGGTGCTGGCCTCATCAGCCAGACTTTCGTAGATGCCGCGCTCTTCTTGCGCGCGTATCGCCAGCTCGCGCTCTTGCACGGACTGTGCTGCGAGCAGCGTGGCCAGTTGTTCCTTGGCGGCCTGTTGCGTTTGGGCCTGTTGGAGATCTTTCGCCAAGGCGGCCACTTGCTGCTGTAACTGGACCAGTCTCTGGCTGGGATCATCGGGCAAGATGAACGGGCCCGGTTTGAAGTCCGGGTCCGATCCGAAACTGCGGTGGAACCACAGAGCGACTTCACGGGCGACCTTTAGCGCTTCGATACCTTCGCGGTACCCGATGCCGTGGGCCACCTGATGCGCGGCTGCATTGCCGCGAACTCGAAGCAAATGGAACATCTGGCGCACCTGGGCGTCCAGGCCCAGACGCTGGTCTACGGCGCGCAGCAGTTCGGCCTGGGTTGGCTGTTGGAGGCGCAGACCGATTCCTGGGAAGCGACTTCTTGCGTCAGCGACTCCGCCAGCAGGCGCAGCTTGAGCACGCAGCTGGCGGGGTCGAACGGGAACAGCCTCTCGGCTGATGCTCCGAGATCGGCCAGAAGCGGCGCGTGTTCGGCGAGGAAGCCGAAGTTTCTAGCTCGACCGCTAATGTCATGCGCCATTTGAGTCTTTCATCTTCCGCTCCTACGCCGCAGTTCCCGAGTTGTTCCTGCGCTGAATATTGCGCAAATCCATCCTTGGCGAGTCTATCGCTGGCGCCCTCACTCTAGAAGACGGGAGGCCGGATTTTGGTGTGCAGAACCTGACTGAAAGTATCCCACCACACTCGAGACTGCACGATGCTCTGTCATTTGCACCACCGCAGCCAGCGGAACGCCTTGGCGACCCGCCTCAGTAACAAAGCCCGACCGCGGACTGTGACCACCAAAAACCCCCTCGAGCCCCGCCAGCTTGACCCGCCGCTGCACGATCCCACCAATGGCCGCCGGCGACAGGGCAGGGCCGATGCGTGTCGTCCACCATCGCCGAAAGATCGCTCGCTCGGCAATTCATGATGCTTCGAGCCAGGCGGCGAGGGCTGCGGCACTGCGATCCAGGATCGGCTTGTCCGGTGTCGAATTCGCGCTCGGCCCAGCCTGAGTCGTCTTGCTGTGCTCGAGTCGGTAGATAAACGCAGCCGGTCCGGTGCGCCGTAGATCCGCCATGCTGCCCGCGGCGATCTCGCTACGCCGACGTCCGCCGCTTGAAAAGCCAAAACACAGCAGCGCGCGATCCCGAATTCCTTCCAAACTTCCATCACAGGTCGCGAACATGGCTTCGAGTTCGGTCTTGGCGACCTCGCTCTTCTTGGTTGGGCGCTCGCCGCGTTTAATCGACGCGCGACGACACCGACTCAATACTGCACGCACGGCCGGTTGTAAGGAGGGATTCGGCAATCGCTTGAGTCGATGCGCGGTTGACAGCACGGCGACGCGGTGGATGACAGTGTTGAGCTTCCGCGGACCCAACGCGGATTTGAGGCTACTTGCAAGGAGCTGCCGATCCGCGGCGTCCGGCAGTTCCCAGGTCAACCCGTCTACATATCGGCACGCCAGATGATCGACGATGAACTGGATCACCGCGGCTTCGGCGACGGGGAAGGGCAGATCAGAGCCTTAGCGCGCCTGATGCCAGCCGGCCCAGTAGCGGAGTGCCGTTGCGTAGCTGCGGGTCGTGTTCGCGGCTGTGGCTTCCGCAAGGGGTTCGCGAACCGCTTCAGTGGTTTGACTCGAGAGGCTGCGCCGGCAGCACGAAAACGAGTTCCGCTGACGCGGTTAGCAGGCGTTTGGACTGTCTTGAGTGTTTCATACTATGCAGTATTTACTACGTAATGGGGATGATATCCGCGATAGTCATCCACTATCGTGGGAGAGGAGTTCAAGGGCAGGGCGCTGAATTCGATGTTTGCCCGCTATTTCGCTGCGCCACCGAGGAGGGTTCGAATTTGGCCAAATCCGCCCCCATCTCGGCACCGCCTTAACAAGCAGACTTACCCGACTGACCGACACGTGGTGAATGAACCTAGTGCAGCCAACCTAAGCCAAACCTAGGCGGTCCGGCCGATCATTTGCTTGAGACCGCGCCCATTGTTTGATTGGTCGCGCCGGAAAAGAGATCAATTCGCAGGCTACTCAATTGGGGCAGCTGCAGCCCAATTTTTTGGATTCCGTGCAAATCAAATCAACAGCACAAGCGGAAAGAGGGCGCACTAGCATCGGCACGAAAGGGCCCTAGGTGGACTGCCGCAAAAATTAGGGGCCCAGTAGCCATCGGATAGAGCTCATCTCGCTCGCGAGAATGAACTGTCTACTTCGCCTGATCTAAACCTCCTCGGCGAAGACGGCAAACTGGTGTGTTTATGATTTCGCCGGTAACGGATGGTCGATATCTGGGCAAATTCATGTCCGTCTCGGAATTTGAGACTGAGGGCTGTTCTTCTTGGCGTCGCGTCAATTTCGTTTCGCTGAGCGCACCCATCGTGTATTTCCGAGTCAAAAAGGATTCAGCCGCTATCGCTTGCTAACACTGTTCGGGGCCACACGCGACTCCAGTGCGACGCAAAGGGTTGGAATCCGCCTCTGATTTTTGGATGTCCGAGAGGCGGTTGTGTCATTCACTAGCTGCATTCTTTACCGGGACTGGTCGGAAGCTCTGATACCCAACACGCCAAGTGTGACGAGAATATTGGGATTTTGGAGCTTTTCTGGTTGCAGGTCGCTGCATAGACAAGGAGGCGATGTATGGAAAGTGTTGTTTCGTTGCTCGTGGGACTTCTTGGGGTGGCCATCGGATTTTACGCAAGGTCGGCATTTTACGACCCTTTATTTTCAATCGAATTCGCGGATTCGCGCTGTCTGTAGGGTGTATTGTCGCCGGATTCTGCGCGGCGTGGAGTGCCGCAATTGAGTTCGCGCGTGACGACGTCGCGGCGTATTGGCAGAGTCTGCCTTCTGGATATCATGTGGACTGGCTGACGCTAATTGCGAACGTCGAAAGTCGCGCCGTTTCATGGTGGATCATAGTGTTGATCGGGGTTTAGGCTTTACCCTGCACTTGCTGGATGTGGTCGCTGTGGCCAAGGACGTCGGTGCCGTGGCCGGGCGCGTGCAATCTAGGTTGGTGCGATCGATGCTGTTTTTGCGTTTTCGCAGAGTCGTACTCGCTGTTCTGTGTGCGCTCTGCGCTTCTTCTGCCGGTTGGAATATCGGCATCACAAAAGGTATTGGTGTCATTTCCGCTGCTCTCTCAAAATCCGTTGCGGACAATTGGATTGACTGGTTCAAGATTGAGAGCGACATTTTGGAATGCATGATTCCATTGTGGTTCTTCGGATCAATCGCGCTTGCTTTAGTTGCATTTCTTGGTTTCGGTTCTGTTGCTGACGCAACCGGATCTGTTTCCAGCGACGATAAAGTCCAAGGGCGAATTGTGATCCCGCCGACGTATCGCTCGCGCCACGGATGAGCCGCGGCTCGAGTTTCGAGCAGATTGACTTGGTCCCAAAGCGGATCTACGCCATCGGCGCGTTCGGCGAAGGTCAGTACTCTGTGGAGTTGTATTGCCGAGGCAAGGCGCCACTCCGATTCTTCGCCCCAGCTTGGTGCGCTCCCGGTCGATGGTCGTGCAGAGGTCTCAACAAGAGGTGCCTGCGATGAGGTGAAACAAAGTCTGTATTTTTTGATTCTGATCACGTTGCTTCTGGGAGTAATGAACGTTTCTGGCGGTCAGTAGCGGCAACTTCGCCAATCGCAGGTGCTACCGGGGCTCGGTTCAGTTGCCGCCTAATAGTACATAGAATGTATATTATGTCACTTTGAGAATGCGTTGAGCGTGATCAATGCCGGTGTCGGGAACCTGCTTACCCTGGCTTTTGTTGTGTTGGGTCGAAAACGCTGCTCTCCCGGGGACTCTGTGTGGCTCGCGCGAGTCATTGTCTCGGTTGCTTGAACGGCAATCGTGGGGCCGCACGGATCTATTGGGTAATCCTTTTGATCAGATACAACTGACCTCATTCGACGAGCGAGTGCACTCTAAGTCCTGCGTCGCCCGTTCTCGCAGTCTGGCCAGGGTGCAAATCTGTTGCATGTGGCAGAGCGTTGCGGGCGGCGCCAAACAAGGGCTGAATCACTCGAGGATCTGGGCCCCTACGCCACGATAGCCAATATAGCGGCAGGCCTGGCCGAACATTGGTTCACCGCTGACCCGGTAGCGCTTTTGGGTCCCGTTCGGCAATGTGCGACTCAGGACGAAGTCCAGAAAGGGCTTGCGCGCCTCGATGCTGGCTCGCAAGTGGGCCCGCTCTGTTTCGTCCCACCCCAACGAGTCTTCGTTGGACTGCGTGCCTACGAGCGGATCAACGACGATGCCCAGCATGTCGATTACGGGCCCGGAGACACGCGTAAACGCCCCTGCCTCGTCTTGCTCCCAGTACCAGTCGGCGGCAAGGTGCGTGAGACTTTTGAAGCGTGCCTCGCTCTCTCGCAGTTGCGCGGTCCGCTCCTCCACCAGTTTCTCCAATTCGGCCTGGTGAGCCTCCAGCTTGCGGTAGAGCAGGCGCACTTCGAGCATGTTGTGGATGCGCGTCTTGACCTCGATCAGATCGAACGGTTTGCTCAGAAAGTCCTTCGCGCCGGACTTCAGGGCGCGGAGCTTGTGCCCGGGCTGGGCGGTCAACACGATTACCGGCAGGTAGGATTCGCCCGTGTCGGTGGCAAGTCCGGCCATCACCTCGAATCCATCCATGCCCGGCATCTGCAGATCGAGCAGGATCAGGTCGTACCGGTTGCGGCGGTGCAGGCTGCAGACTTCCGTCGGATCACGGGTGCTGCTGACACATTGGTAACCCGCGTCCTTCAGCAACTGCTCCAGCAGCTGCACATTGGCTTCTTGGTCGTCGACGATCAGGATGTTGGCGGCCTGAATTTCGGCTTGGCTGAGGATCATGAGCTTCGCTCCGCCTGCGGATCGTCGATGCCGGTCTTGGCGAAACGCAGCGCAGTGTCGAGGGTATCCATGAATTCGGTGACCTTGATGGGTTTGGTGAGATAACGAAAGAAGCCTGCATCCAGACCCCGACGGATGTCCCGTGGCAGGGCGTTCGCGCTCAGGGCCACTACAGGAATACGCGTGGTTGTCGGATCGGTTCGGAGCAGTTGGAGTGCAGTGATGCCGCAGATGCCAGGGAGATTGATGTCCATCAGAATCACGTCGGGCTGAGTCTTCCGGGCAATCTGGATGCCGGTGTGGCCATCCCGTGCGCTGAGCAAACGCAGGTCGGATCGGCGCGAGATCAGGTCTTCCACCAGCATCAGGTTGGCTGGATTGTCCTCGACGTACAACAGGGTCCGAATCGGTTGCAAACCATCCACCGCGCGCACACGCTCGGACACGGCATCAGGCGGCTCGACGAGGCCCGGCACGGTCGTTGCGCGCGGCAGATCGATCCAGAACACACTGCCCTCGCCCACCACGCTGTGCACGCCGATGCTGCCGTTCATCAGTTCGACCAGTCGTTTGGCCGTGACGAGACCGATGCCGGTTCCCGTCTCCGCGCCCGTTTCCTGACCCAGTCGATTAAACGGCTCGAACAGCCGTGCCAACTGGGCGGAAGTCAGTCCCATGCCGCTGTCCTGTACTTGGATGCGAATCTGGTTCTGCGGGCTCACCATGCATGAGACCTCGACCCAGCCACGGGAACGGTTGTACTTGATCGCGTTGGACAACAGGTTGAGCATCACCTGCTTGATGCGCACACGATCTCCCTGCACGTGGCAGGGCCCGACGAACTGCGGAAAGCCGAGACGGATGCCGTGTTGCTCGGCCTTCGGGCCAACCATGTTGTGACATTCCTCCAGCACCTCGCCCAGCAAAACGGGCTCCAGCGACAGGAGCATGTGGCCGGATTCGACCATCGCGAGGTCAAGGATCTCGTTGATCAGGCCGAGCAGATACCAGCCCGCCTTGAGAATCTGTTCGACGCTCCGTTTCTGCGCCGGTGTCGGCGGTGGCGATCCCGATTCGATCAGCTGGGCGAATCCAAGGATCGAGCCCAGCGGAGTGCGCAGTTCATGGCTCATGCTGGACAGGAAGTCGGATTTGGCAAGGTTGGCCTTGTCGGCCTCGAGCACGGCATTCTGGAGATCCAATTCAACCTGCTTGCGTGCCGAGTTGTCGCTGCCGATCAGCAGGAAACCGATTACAGCCTGATCTTCGTCACGTAATGCGGTGACCGAAATGATGGCCGGAAAGCGGCTGCCATCCTTGCAGATGTAGGTTAGCTCGTAGATGTCCTCGATGCCGCGTGAGGCCTTGAAGGTCATCGCCTCGAAACCCGGCTGGATCGGGGTGCCCAGCTCGATGCTCAGCGCCTTCGCGCGCGCCATCACCTCGGTCGGGTCGTGGATGTCACTGGGATTGATCCGATTGACGACCTCGCGGGCCTCGTAGCCGAGCATGCGTTCGGCGCCCACGTTAAACAGCTGGATGATGCCGGTCTCGTCGGTGGCGATGATGGCAAAGCTGGCGCTCTCAAGGATCGCGTTCTGCAACGCCTCGGCCTTGAGCAGGGCGCGCTGGCGCAGGGCCTCCTGCTCAACGATCTGAAGACCGCCTGCGTTCGAACCGGATGGCGACGAGCCGGGCATGGGCATGAACTCTGGGTATGGCTGCGCAGCTGCTCGCTGCCGGCACGGAAACACTCCGTGGAGTCTCGACCGCGTCTGAGGCGGGCAGGTGTTCGGCACCATGGCGCCGACACTCGAGCCTGACTGTGCGGCACCACACATAGCGGATTGATCGTCGTCCGCTGCTGAAATCAGGGAGTCTCGTGATCGTGACGTGAAGATGGCATCCGATCACTCTGTGCCTCATACTGGCCCCGCATTCCCCGACTGCGGAAGGGACAGACCATGACTGATGGCAAACCGGCGCGCCGGCGCCTTTTGAAGTCGATGTTGGCGGCGCCACTACTGGCGGGTTTCGGACCCTCGATGAGGGCCTTCGCGGAAGACGCGGCTACACCGATCACTTCCGCAGATGAAGCTTTGGACGTCTTCGATTTTGAGCGGGCAGCGCGCGCGATCCTGCCCCCGGCCCATTTTGCCTATCTGGCGACTGGCGTAGACGGTGATGCGACGCTGCGCGCCAACACTGATGCGTTCGAGCATTATCAAATGCGGGTTCGCCGAATGACGGACCTGCGCAACATCGATCTGTCGGTGCAGCTTTTTGGCAGCACCTGGGACTCGCCGATCTTCCTGAATCCGATCGGCAGTCAGCGTGCTTTCCATGCCGACGGTGAGTTGGCCGTTGCTCGTGCCGCCAAATCGATGAAACATCTGCAGGTCCTGTCGACGGTTTCATCGGTCTCGATCGAGGAAGTGAGCCAGGCTCGCGGCGAACCCATCTGGTATCAGCTCTACCCTACCGACCAATGGGACATCACTCGTGCTTTGGTTCAGCGCGCTGAAGCGGCAGGTTGCCCTGTGCTCGTGTTGACGGTGGATCTGCAAGGCGGCTCCAATCGGTTGACCATGCAGCGCGGTGCCCGGATGGATTCGCGCGATTGTTCGGCGTGCCATCTCGAGAACCCGAAATCCTTCGGCGAGACCCTGGCCCGCAAACCAATGTTCAGCGGACTCGATATGTCGAAGGTGATGTCCACCGCACCGCTCGACATGAGCTGGGATTATCTTGATCGTCTGCGCGAGATCTGGCCGGGCAAACTGGTGATCAAGGGCATCGTGACGCGGGAAGACGCTGAACTGGCGGTCGAACATGGCGTGGACGGCATCGTGGTGTCGAATCATGGTGGGCGCGCCGAAGACAGCGGTCGCGCAGCGATCGACAGTCTGGTTGAAGTGGTGGCCGGCGTTCGTGGTCGGGTGCCGGTTCTGGTGGACAGCGGCTTCCGTCGAGGTTCCGATATCTTCAAGGCGCTTGCGCTTGGCGCCACCGCAGTTGGTATTGGCCGGCCCTACATCTGGGGCCTCGCATCGTTCGGTCAGGAAGGCGTCGAAAGAGTGCTCGCCATTTTGCGCCGCGAGTTGTTGATCGCCATGCGTCAGGCGGGCGTGCAGCGAATTCGCGAACTTCAGCCAGGTGTCATCGTCGGGCATCGAGGTTACGGGTTGGGCTGATCCGTCCCGCAATGTGTCGCGCCGTACCGACGGGGACGTTCGATCAACGCAGCATCTGACCTTCGCCCGGATCAGAACTTGTGACACCGGGACGACTCCGCCGAGATGCGGACGATTGATGTGTGTGTTCGAGCCCAAGGCCTGTCCGCGTCCCGGGCTGTCTACGGCTCGGACTTCGAACCAACGGTCCATGCGCGTGCCCCGACCTGGTGTCGGCGGGATGTTGCGTCCCCAAATCAAGGAATTCCAGATGAACAGCTCCAACGATCCAAGCATCAATACGCAAAGCGCCGAAAAAGTCGAAGCCAGTCTGGCCAATCGTGATCCCATCACCGGTGCGCCTGGCTCTCATCCGGTCGCGACCGGCGTTGGTAGTGCATCGGGTGCCGCAGCTGGTGTGGCCGCAGGCACCCTGGTCGGCGGCCCCGTCGGCGCCGTGGTGGGCGGTGTGGTTGGTGCAGTAGCCGGCGGTCTTGTCGGTAAGGCAGCCGGTGAATCGGTCAATCCGACGGAAGAGGATACGTTCTGGCGCGCCCGCTACCGCACCGAGCCCTACTTCATCACAGGTCGCGTCTATGACGACTATGCGCCGGCATACCGTACGGGATACGAAGCTCGTGCTGCGCTGGTCGGACAAACGTTTGAACAGGCCGAAGCCGACCTGCATTCGCGATACGACGGTTATCGCGGCAAGTCGATGCTTGAATGGGCCCAGGCTCGTGCGGCCACCCGCGCTGCATGGGATCGTGTCGGGGCCCGCACCGCTGTTTGATTGATCCACTTGTAGAGCCATGGCCGTTATCGACGGGAAAAACAGCCGTTCGGCGCCAATTGATTGATTCAGATATGTTTTCTGCTGTGACGGAGGGGCCAAACTGCCCTATTCCCCTGGCGCCGCAAGGGCTTCGAAAACGAAATCATCGTTCGTCTTCGGTGGCTTGCGGCTGAGGTCCAACGTGTAGTCTCCGAGTCGATTGATGTGTGCCATCTGATACGGCGAGAATGCCCCCAATAGCTCCGGCGTCAACTCGACGCCCTCGCGCTGCAGTTCCGCGAACACGCGGGTCAGCTGATCGACGTTGTGAAGCATGACCAGGTTGGCAGCCAGGTGGCTGAACTTGATGATCTTCTGCTGCTGGTGCCGGACGTTCTCGGCGATGATCCCCTCGCCGGCGAAGAACACCCATTCCAGGAAGCGGTTGAACTGTTCGGATTTGTTGGTTGCGGACTGGATCGCCTGGCGGAGCTTCACGTCGTCCACGTAGCTCAGCAAGAACATCGTTCGGATAACTTTGCCGAGTTCGCGGAAGGCCAGGTACAGCGAGTTTTTCTTGGCTATGGCTGCCGAGGCGCCTGAGGATGTCCGATGGCGCCAATTTGCCCAGCTTGATCGACACCGCCACACGCATCATTTCGCGCATATGCGTCTGGATTCGTTCCCAGTTTACGTCGTCCTTGAACAGCGGCTCCAGGTTTTTGCACCGATGTTGTTTCTGCGCCCGGCTGAACTGCACACGCCAAAGCTGGCGGATTCGGGGCATGAGCTTGATGCCAAGCAGGAAAGCCATGGCGAAGACCGGGAGGTTTTGGGCGTGCGTATCGCCATGAACGGTGTCGGGCTGGACCTCCGAGACGTTGTTCATCAGCAGATCCAGAATGTAGGTCGCCTCATAGGCGCCGCAGGTTATGAAGCGCGCCATCAGCGCGATGTAGTTGTCCGCCACCAGGTAGTAGCCGATGCCGCCATAACCACCGTAGCGGATGTGATTGGTCGAGATCAGGTTCTCCTCGTGCATGCTCCATTGCGTTCCGTCCGCAGACGCGGTCTTGCCTGTGCCCCAAAACTTCGTCAGCTGATATCGAGAGAAGGCATTGATGACCGTGGTGTTGGCGGCATCGAGGTGATCGTCCTTTGCATAGTGGAGCTGCAGATGCGCGAGTTGCTTGCGGGAGATGCCGCGAAGGGAGCGCTCGGTCTGGGCCGGACCGAGGTTGAAGCCGTAGCAGAACGTCATGGCCACGACTGGCGGCAGCAGGTCACTGATCCGGCCGGCGCCACCCGAAAGATGCCGGAACTGGCGATGCAGGTTGGTCCAGCGACAAGTGTCGACCAGGAGGTCGACGATGTTGATCGGGGCCAGTCGATCTTTCACCAGGAGGTCGAGTTTCTTGATCGCTGGATTGGGGGTCTCAGCCGGCGACTTCTTGATGGACAGGCGCCCATTGACGATTCGTGAGTACGGGTTTTCTGGGAAATCCCCGTCGACCTGCTTGATGGCGTCCGCGAGGTCCTGCTTCAGCTGGCGCGTGAGAAGTTTGGGATCGGTTTCAATGCCGGTGGTTTCACCGTAGGCATCGAGCTCGCGATCGAGCACGTCGTCCGAGACCAGGTGTAGTCGGTAGTCATCGTGCTCTTCGCCCTTCGGCACGAACAGGTCGCCCGACTTGAGTTCGTCGCGTACGCTGAAGATTATGGCCAATTCCAGAAACCGGCGATTCAGACGTGTCTGCCCGCCCTCTTCTCCGGAGCAGGACCTGCTTTGGCCAAAATTCAGACAACCAGTCAAGATCACTTGGCTCGACGCCGAGCTGGGCGCAGGTCACTTCCACCTTGCGCATGTGGCGCAATTTGCCGAGCAGGCGCTGCAGCCAATGCCAAGTTGGCGACTGATCGTCTGCCGACTGAATGCCGGCGAACTCCAGGCAGTCCAGCAGTTGCCCGCGGACGCTGCCATAGGGGTTGAGCAGGAACGGCAAATAGTTCTTGCCGGCAAACGCCAAGTGCTCGTCGCACGCTTCTTCCAGCGACAGGGCGTCCCTGATCAGGGCGCTCTCCATTGCCAGGAACCTTCGACGGTTCGAGCCCTTCTTCTGGTAGGCGACCAGCAGCGCCTTCAACTGACCGACGAGTTCATCGGCGCGCTCCGAGTTCTGGATCTGGTAAGCCAGCAGGTTCCGGCGCGCCGTGTTGTCGAGGTTCTGCATCAGGCGCAGGAACACCTCGATGATGTCGTCCACGGCCTGGCCTCGCTGCGCGTGGATGTAGATCACCGCCAGCCCGTAGCGGCGGCCGGGTTGGAGTCGCGACAACTCGGTCGCATCCAGGGCGCGTGCCCAATGCCGATAGGCGCGCAACTTCGGTTGCGGGATGTCGACTGCGGGCATCTGGTCGGCCAGATGCTTCAATCGCTGCATGTGATGCAGCATGGCGCGCGCCTCATGCGGCGATGGCGCACGTGGTTCTCGCTTCAGCTGCTGCCAGCCGGTCAGGATGTCGCCCGGTCGACGGGTCAACAACTCATCGATCACTTTGCGTGTCGCCGGCGTCAGCGCGGTGGCGATGCGGCCGAGGTGTTGATCGGTAACCTGACGCTGCGCCCGGTCGGCCGTCTTCTTCAACACCTCCTCGAACGCCGGGATTTCGTAAGCGTGGTGGACCAGCTCCTCGCACAGGACGCTGATGATGTCCGAAACATCGTGTTTGGTCTCGGCAGCACGTAGGGCGACATCGAACAGCCAGGCCTCCGACTCCTTCCGAAAGGGCTTGACACCCAGGTAAGCGCGCAGCGCTTCAATGTGCGTCCGCTTGCTGCCGGAAGTGTCGTATTTCTCCAGGGTGCTCGGGGGCGGCATCCGGACGAGTCCGAGACAGGACGCGATGTGGGTTCGAATCCGATCTGGGACACGTGCCAGTGGCACGAAGTAGCCGAGGTTGCGAAACACCATCAGATGGATGGCCACGGCCAGATGCGACCAGCGTCGGCTGACCGTCCGGTCCAGGAAATGTTTATCTCCCGCACTCGGGGTGTAGTTGCGCTTCAACGCCAGATCGCCGATGTCGGTAGGCAAGGTGCGATAGTTGCTTTCCCGCTTGGTGGTTTTCATGGCCGGTCCTGGGCGACGCCGTGATCACGCCCGTTGCCGCGTGAATTCAAGCGAATGGTTTTAATCCCAGCAACGCTTGCTCGCCGGGTCCTTCAGAGAGGCTTCGAGATAGCAATTGTTGCCGGCTGCGGCACGGTGCAGCTCATCGAGCAACTCGGCGACGCGCTCATCGAGCGTGCCATCGGGGGATTCGAGGTCGAATCGGAGGCGGTAGCGGCTGCCGTCCTTGTCCAGGTGTTGTGCCCGATAGCGGGCCAGGGTGATGGACTCGATGTGTTTTCGAGCGGGTGGCAAGCCACGACGACTAGGCCCATAGGACGACAGCAGCAGGGTCAAGTCGAGTGCGATGCGATCGGGTGTGGCCACGGCCGATGCCGGCGCCGGCAAAGCGATCAAGGCGCTGCCGGCTGGCTCACGTGATGCGAGGCCGGCCTCGATGCGCGCCGCTGCGGTCGGCCGCACGTCGACGTAGCGCAGGGCCGTGCTCATGTCCTTCCAGCCGACGTAGGCCATCAGCGACTTCAGGTCCCATCCGTTCTCGTTGGCCCAGCCGGCCAGGCCGCGCCGCAGGGAGTGACTGGTCAGATTGGCTGCCTCGGGAATGCCAGCGCCGCTGACCAGACGCCGCAGGACCGCGACTAGGCTGCCGGGATGCAGGCCTTGGGATCCAATCGTGCCCCAGCGGGTGATGCGCCGGAACACCGGACCGTCGTGCAAATCGGCGACCCGGAGCCATTCCGACAAGGCGCGGACCGGGCATAGGCGCGACAAGGCCGGAACGCCATAGGTCCGGCCCTCGTAACCACGGTCGCCCTTGCTGTGGGCGAGATGCAACGTCATGCCGTCGGTGCCGTCGAACGCCACGTCACGAACCTGCAGGCTGACCAGATCAGCGCTCCGGAAAGCGCGCCAGAAGCCGACCAGCAGCAAGGCTCGATCGCGCAATGCTTGGTGTTCGCCCAATCGGTCTTGGGCTGCTTTGGCGCGCGCACTGGTCGTGGTCAACCAAGCATCGAGCTCCTGCAGGTGGGTGATCTGCAGCGGCACCGCCTGCTGGACTCGGGCGCCGTGGACGGCGCGGATGCCTTTCAGGGTCTGCTTGACGAGTTCGGACCGGGTCGGGTCTACGAAGCCGTGTACCGAATGCCAGCGCGACAAGGCAGCCATGCGGTGCCGGAGGGTATTATTGGCCAGCGTGCCGGCGAATTGCGCCAGGTAGCGCGCGACCATGTCGGGCGTCGCCGGCAGGACGCCGCCCCATTCGACTTCGAAATGACGCGTTGCCTGGGCATAGCTCTTTCGGGTGTTGTCGCGCGTGGCAGCTTGAAGGTAGCGATCGAGATCGTTCATCCAATTTGCCAGTACGGCTGACAGACAGCAGCTTCCTGTTTGCTTGGGTGCTCAATCTGCCAACAATCGCCTTTACTCAAAGCCATTCGAGAACAGGTTTGAAGATTGTGTGCACTGAACATTCGGGCCGGCGCACGGATCAGAGAGCTGAATCCCTGCTTGCGGATACTCGAGCCCGTCGGCGAGCCCATCGCCATCGGAATCGGCGAGACCCGGATTGGTTCCAAGAATTCTCTCGAACCCATCGATCAATTGATCCCCATCCGTGTCGATATTCGGATACGTGAGCCCATCATCGTCGAACCGGCCGTGTAGCCAGCGGCCTCCATGGCTACACGGTCCCTTTCCAGGAAAGCGGCGCAATCATCTTCGGAAAGTTTGCACTTCCGATGCAGGCGTTCAGTGCCCGGCGGAATGCAGGAAGGCTCCGGACTGCATGGCGAATAAATGAATCCTTGCCGATGAAAATAGTCGTAGCCCTGTGCGATGAAAGACTCGGCGTGAGCTACCGTCGAGGCCAGCAGCCAGTCGCTATTCAAGTCATTGCAGCCATCGCCCGGCGTGCAGCCCGCAGGCCAATTCCGGCTTCGCTGAAGTGCATACAGAGGAGTCAGGTTGGGGTATGACGGCTCGGGCTTCTTCTCCGAGGTCAGCACGAAGAAGCGCGCTCTGGGCGGCTCCTCGGGAAGGGCTGGATCATGAGGAAAGGCCAGATAACCAGGAACAGCTTGACCATCCGACACATAGCTTGTGTTGGAATTGTTCAGTGCGAGAAACCCGGTGGACGTCGGCGAATAGGCGTAGTCGGTGGACAATGCGCTATAGGCTTGAAACATCGGCGTCACACGGTTCGGAATCGCGCGGCCTGCCACGGTTCCAAATACACGGGACACGGCCACCGCCGCGTTCGGCACGCCATATCCGAGCGTGTTGGTCCAAGGCTGTCCAGCCAGGCTTCGATTGGTTGCTTCGACAATCACATCGCGAACGCCGATCGCGTCACCGACTACTTCCGGGTCCCCCGGCAATAGAAGCGGATTCGCCGACAAGATCAGGCCGGAAAGACCCGCAAGCATCGGCGTTGAAAACGATGTGCCTGAGCATGATCCTATTCCATCAGTGCCCGATCCCAGCGAGCTATCAGTGCATCCTGTCGCGGGGTTCCAATCGCGGCCATGGTAGACGGTGAGGTCAACCGACCTTGCCGGCGCCCTGGTCCGAATTGTTCGGTGGTGGATCGGTATCTTCATTCCAGATTTCAAGGAGTTCATTTGCGCCTCCTGCCGAGAGAACGGACGCGTGGCTGGCCGGAAACGCAATGTCGGTACGATGATTCCCTGCAGCCGCCACAAACACTACGCCATGCAGGCGTGCAAGTCGAAGCACAGCGCAATAGGGGGAGTTAGGGTTGGCAGCGCAGAATCCGGTGTACGGCGTCCGGTTCGGATTGCTCGAACTGACCACCTGAGCGCCGCCATTCACTAGATACGCTAGGCCTGCGATGACCGCGTTCGGATTCGGGGTCAGACTTGCTTGATGCCCTCCGTCAATTAGCGGAATACACAGAAGCGTCGACGTTCTGATGGGCCAAATGCCGCAGTTGGGGCACGCTCCGGGACCCACAGATCCGCTGATCGGCTTTGCGCCAATCATGCCTGCCGTCATCGTCCCATGACCGATAAACTCGAAACGAATGACTCCGTCTTCAACTGGATCAAAGGCTGTGACGTCGCAGTCTGCGCCCATCGAAACGGCCTTGGGCTGGGCCTCATCGAGATTCCGGTCACACAGCGTGAAGAAGTCGCAAAAATCGACGCCTTGATTAGTTCCAAGATCGCCGATATCGAGCGTTCCGGCCGAAATCACGTTGCCGCCGGTGAGACGGCCGGCGGGGTCAATGGCGACTAATGCCGGATGCGACGGATCGTAGCCATTATCCAGCACGCCGACCCTGGCCCAACCTTGCTCGCCTTCCCACGCGCCTGGAAAATCTAGAAGAGAGCGCCATGGGGTTGATCCTGTAACGCTTCTCGGCTGTGGCGCCGAAGTTTCGGCAACTGGGAAGTAGCGGTCTTGTTCGAGCGGAACAAACACAGACTCAATCCCGCCACTCGCGCTCAAGGCCGATAACGCCGACTGCCGGTTTGCGTCGGACGTGTACTTAAGGAGAATGGTGCGCTCCAGCCTGGCTCGGTCGGATTGATGGTGCGTGTTGAGTCGACTGAGGAATACGCCGCCAGCACGAACCGGCAGCAAGTACTCTGCACCAACTGGTTGACCCACCGACATTGCACTGATGGGCGGCGGGCTGCCACTGGCGAAGTCATAACCCTCGACAATAGCCCAAGGGCTGGGGCCTGCAGGGGCCTCACGCAACACGACTTGCAGCGGAAACACATCTGCCAACACAGTGCCAGCGGGAAGCAGCAACGCCAACAAACCCCATGCAGGCCACTTCGGCCGCCTGATCACGAATAGCCCAACAGCCAGGAACATTGCGCCAAGCAGCGTCATCGCCGTGCCGCCAAGCGTCGGAATTGAACGAGGGTTGCCCGTCACCACGAAACTGACGCTTCCAAACCTTTCGCTGAGATCGAATGGTGGTGGAAATGGACTGAGTCGATCTCGGATTCTGATGAAGTACGTATATTCACCAGGCGGCAACTGACCGACAGGTATCGGCACTAGGCCACCATAGCCATTGGGTGGGCAAAATGCGGGGTCCAAACCCCACACTCCATCGACAACCAAATCCCGTTCATTGCCGGTGCCGTCGACGCGCCAAACGAGAGGAAGGGGTGGCAAGGTCACAACTCCCGTTTCTGAAAGAAATCGTGATCAAGTCAAAGGTGCTCGGTGTCGCAGGCGACACTGCAAAACCATGGACGGGTTGTGCGATCGTAGGTCCCGCCAGAAACAGTCCTAGGAAGCAGGCAAGCCATCGAAACCGAACAATCGCCAGAAAATATGAAACTCGCTTCATGAATCACACCCAAGTGGTCAAGCGAACTGATGGGCCAAGATTCTACCTGTGAATGCAGCGTCGACGCAGAAAGACCGGCGTGTCCCCCAATATCCTTGTGGGAAAATGAGCAGAGCAATTGAGTGCTCTCGTCTGCGTGGTCTTGCTGATTTCGTAATGATTGGGACCCTATCTGCTTGCCCCGACGAGGTCAAGATTGAATAAGTCCGCATTATTCAATGTTAGATTTGCCAGTCTCGTGCTTAGAATCGGCACGTTGAGCAGTATGTAATTACGTGGTATGTAATACGTTATGAAATAATCGGAGAGCACCATGGCGCGCGGCGGCTTGTACAAGAGCGACATCCAGAAGGCCCGGCAAAGCCTGTTGGCACAGGGCAAGCACCCCTCGGTCGACGCTATCCGAGTGGCCCTTGGCAACACCGGATCAAAGACCACTATCCACCGGTACTTGAAGGAGCTCGAGGCCGAGCAAGGCCTGTCCACTGGCGCTCGCGTCGGCGTCAGCGATGCCCTGTTGGACTTGGTCCAACGCGTGGCGACCCAGCTACAGCAGGAGGCCGACCAGGTTGTAGAAGCCGCCGAGACCCGCCATCGAGGCGAACGCTGCCAGGCCGAGGCCGCGCTCACCGCACAACGCCAGGAAGCCGCGCAATTCGCAACCGCGCTGCAAGCCTCCGAAGTCGCACTCGGTGCCGAGCGAGAGGGGCACCAAGTCACCCGGCGCGAACTGGCCGAAGCGACACAGTCGCTCGCCACCCAGTCCACGCGCATTGATGGTCTGATCAGTCAGCTGGAGCAGCGCGACACACATGTGGCTTCCCTCGAACAGAAGCACAGCCAGGCGCGCGAAGCCCTGGAACACTTCCGAACCGCGGCCAAAGAGCAACGCGACCAGGAGATCCAACGTCACGACCATGCCGTCCAGCAGTTGCAGATCGAGCTTCGCCAAGCGACCCACTCGCTGCCGGCCAAGAACCACGAACTCCAACAGCTCAACCGAGACAACGGCCGCTTGCTGGAACAAACCACGGTGCAGGAGCGCGAGTTGGCCAGCACGCACACCGACCTGCAGACCGGCCGGGCGCGAATCTCAGTCCTTGAGACAGAACTGCATGCGCTACGGCCGCTTGTTGTCCGGGAGCAAGCACTGGCCGGCGAACGCGACCAGTTGCTCGACAAACTGCTGCGCGCCGAACAGGCACTGCAAGCGGAGATTGACCGGCACCGATCAGCTGCCGCCGAGCGCGATCGCTTACTGGGGCGCCTTCAGGCGCTGGAAGAGGTGGTCAAGGCGATTGGCCAGCGTATGCCGCCAGAGCGCATGCAGCCCGATCTGCTTCCAGGTCCTGCAGAGCGCGGAAACCGGTGATCGATGGTGCTGAAAGGTCAGTTGCCCCTCAGGCCGCAGACCACCGGTTGCTGTGTAATTGATCGCTACACTCCGCGCGAAAACCAACGGCTGGCCCGTCATGTCCATTGAATCCTACACCGCAAAACTCGACTCTCAGCTATCAACTTGCCGGAATTGGGTGAGGTCGAAGACCATCTGCCAACGCCAGTCAGCGACGAAGCAGAATGGGCCGACGCAGTGAAGGTAGCGTTCTCGCTCTGGTTTCATATCCCAGACCGCCCCGACGAACTAGCACGGTTTCCCAACCTGGTTGTGCCGTCCGAACAGACGCTTCGATCCTGGCAAGCCGTTCTCGACCAGTCCGCCGAGCCCGTCGTCCGGGCACGCTTGGGCGACTTACTTTGGCAGCTGCCGGCGAAGCCGCGACGGCACCGGCAGTCCCGTATCGCCTCGCAGGCCTACGAGCAACTGGCTGGTCGCTGGACGGGCCTGGATGCCAAGAATGCACAGATTCGCGCCCTGCAGTTGGCATTGGAACTCGACGATCGCGCCAGGGCGGCTTCGCTGATCGCAACAGCGATGAGTGAGTTCGACACGACCATTGACGACGCCGCCCCGGGTGTATCGTTTGGTTATTTGGGCATCCTGGTTTACGCACCACCTGGTCTGCGGTCGACAGACCTGCCGTCGCGATTCGAACGCGCCAAGACGGTGTATGCCGCGCAGCCGCATTTGCTGAAACAGTTGATCGAGATGCAGATGCATCTCGCCGGCAGCGATCCAGTGCAGCGGGCAGCGCTCGATCAGGAGCTCATTCACGTCTTTCTGCGTGCAGCGGAGCAGAGTGCCGGCCTGGCGTCGTACCTGCATCTGCAATCGGCCATACAAGCCGCTCAGAACTACCCGGCCTTGCGAGACATCGCTATGGCGCACCAGCGCGAATTCGACTTGACGTCGTTGGGGCGCAAGCCGCCACGGACACGCTGGAAATCGATCCTCATCGTCTGCGCCGACATCGAGCTTGCTTCCTGGACCGACCAAACTGGCAGGAGGCGATCGAGAAAATGCTCGAATTGCCTCCGCCCAGCGGATACGCCGATGCCAACAGCACGGAAGCCCGTGCATCGCTTGATCGTGATGTGTTTCGCTTCGCAGTGAGCCAGCACCTCGTCAATGTAGATTCCGGCCATGCTCGTACGCTCGATAGCGAGGACGAGTTCGATTGGGAACTGGGGCAGATCGAACTTCGCAGATTCCAGGACGAAGCCGACTTGTTGCTCGTGCCGGTACTGACTCATCTGCCAGTCCGACACCGCATCGAGCGAGGTGCCTTGAGGGCGTGGTTGCGTGAGCATCACGAAGGAGACGAATGCGCCTTGATCGAGGAATCACTTTGGCGCTGGTGGAACGGCGATGACGATACGGTCTGCGCGCTCTTGTTGATACCCGCCATCGAATCCTTGGTCCAACACCGAGCAGAGCAACGCGGAATTGCCGTTACGTCGCCTGCCGTCGGACGCCGACGCGCTGGGTTCAAGTCACTCGGCGACCTACTGGCTTCGCTATCGAATCGCATGGATGAGTCGTGGCGAAGGTATTTGCTGTGCGTGCTCGTGAGCGAATATGGACTCAACCTCAGAAACGATCTGTGCCACGGCATCAGGCTATCGGCGTCGTCGCGCGACGTGGCGGCATTAGTGATCGCTGCACTTCATTTGATTCGCATGCCCGACGCGGAACCTTAGAAGTTGCGCCGGCAGCCTCTCCGGCTATTTCGGGCGCGTAGCCAGGCCCTGATCAGCGCTTGGCAACAAACAATCCGCGCCCCCCGAACTCGGAAACCTTCCCTCTTGCTCATACGATTTCTTGCGGCGGATCAATCAATTAGCGCCGAACGGCTGTTTTTCCCGTCGATAACGGCCATGGCTCTTGTACGTGTGTTGAAAACGGCGCCCTTGGGCGCCGTTTCTTTTGACAGGGCGGCAAGTCATCTCCCAATGGCTGGGCAATTTTTCAGCCAATTCGGAGCGCAACGAGCATTCAGCGGGAGTCATGGAGAAGCCGTTCGCACCGATTCAAACACTGACGCTCGCCCCGGTTCGCCGGGGCGATTTTTTTCTGCGGAATTGATCAGAAGCGGTGGTCAATTTGCACAGCCAAGACCCAAAAGAAGGTCGAGAAAGCCAAATCCTGCATCAGCAAGTACCTTGTACTACAAGATATATGCTGGTACGGTACGTTGATGGCTGATACCGACCCAACAGAAACCCACCGAAGCATCGGCCGCGAACTGAAAAAAGGTTCGCTTGAGCTGGTTGTCCTGAGCCGATTGGTCCGAGGTGAGGCCTACGGATACGAGATCGTGTCCGAACTTTCCGCTCGGACCCAAGGTGTGTTCGATATCACCGACAGCACGCTATACCCGGTCCTGTACCGACTCGAACGCGCCGGATTCGTGAGCATCCGATGGGAAACACAAAACCGCGGCGTGCCCAGGAAGTACTACCAGATCACCCCTAAAGGTCTTACCGAACTGGCGGCCCTTCGTGCCGAGTGGTCACGTTATGTCGGGGCCATACAGCAATTGTTGACCTCCGGAGACTGACCATGACTGAACTCGACGCGTTTCTGGTCCGGGCACAAGATGCCATTCCCGCTCCGATGCGAAAATCCTTGCCGCTGGTGATGGACGTTCGTAGCCAATGTGCTGATCGCGTAGCACAAGGGCAAACCGAGCAAGAAGCGATTCTTGGGTTCGGTCCGCCGGAAACACTCGCAGCGGCCTATCTGCAGGAGATTCCATTGGCGTTGCCCGATCACGGGCGACGGCTGATCGCAAAATTCATCGATCTTGCGGCGGTCTTGATCGGTGTTGCCCTTCCCTTCTGGATTGTGTTTGTGGCGGTCGACCCGGACACACAAGGTCTTGTTCTGGTCGCCGCATTGCTTGCAGCGGTGTTGATGGTTCCGCTGTACACCGTCTACGCGGAGTTCGCCACGGCGCAAACCTTGGGTAAGAAGTGGATGCGTTTGATGGTGGTACGTGACGACGGCACCCGAATCTCCCTGTTGCAGGCCTTGGGCAGGCAACTACCCTTTGTCATGCAAATGATCTGGGTTGATGCCGCATTTGCGTTGTTCACCGCTCACCGCCAATGCGCCGCCGAAGTGTTGACCCGCACACGGGTCGTGTCGATTGAGTCCACGGTTCATCCCGCAGCGAATCGCTGACATGATCAGTGTACGTGGGCTCGGCAAGGTGTTCCGGGGACCGGTTGCGGCATTAAGTGATTTAGCGCTCGAATTGCCGATCGGAATGTTTGCCCTGCTCGGCCCCAATGGCGCCGGAAAGTCGACTTTGATGCGAATCCTCGCCGGCCTCCTGGAGCCCACCTATGGGCAGATCTGGATGGATGGTGAAAACATCACCGGTCGACCTGAGCACATGTGGGCCAAGCTTGGATACTTGCCGCAAGAGTTCGGCTTCCACGACGAACTGACCGGACGACAGATGCTGAAGTACCTGCTGGCGCTGAAGGGAGTGGATGCCCCGGGTGGTATCCATGTGCTGTGTGATGCGCTCCTGGCCCGGCTTAATCTGATGCAGGTGGCGGATCGCAAGGTTGCAACGTACTCCGGTGGCATGCGCCGCCGTCTCGGTATGGCTCAGGCGCTTGCCGGCAATCCGCGCGTCCTGATTGTTGATGAACCCACTGCCGGCCTGGATCCGGAGGAGCGCGGCCGACTGCACGAACTTCTTGCTGAGGTGGCGACGCGGTCTACCGTGATCCTCTCGACTCATCTGGTCGAAGACGCGGCCATGTTGTGTCCGCGGCTGGCCATCCTTCGGCAGGGCAGAATCCGCTTTGACGGCACCCCTTCCGGGGCTCGCCGCTTGGTCGCCGGACAGGTGTTCGAAGCGCCGGCTGATGGCTGTGATCACGATCCAGCGATGTTCGTGACGCAGCGTCGCTGGCATGAAGGCCAACAATGGGTGCGCATTCACCATTACGAGGGTAGTCCGCCGCGCGGATTCGAAGTTGTTCAGCCCACTTTGGAGGACGCGTACCGCGCGCTCCTGCGCACTCCATGAACTGGACCCGGACGCGAGCGATCGCTTTTGACACCTGGCGTGCCCAGGCCTCGAGCGTGTGGTTCTGGCTGATGCTGGGTTTGACTACTTTTGCCACGCTGACGATCAACCCGTCGGCGATGCTGCCGGGCGGTGGTGCCTTCGCCAGTGGCACCCTTCACGACAATTCCATGATGGCGCTGGCGCAGTCGTTTTCGCTCGCCGGCGTGGTGTTCTATTCGATGCTGATCCCGGTGATTGCGGGCACTGCCCTGCTTCGCGATGACGATGCGCGAATGCTTGAACTGATTCATGCCACGCCGATGTCGGCCGCCGACTATTTGGTTGGAAAGTGGATCGGGACATTCGGCACCATCGTGATCGTGGTGACTTGGCATGTGATGGTCATGATTGCTTGGCAACAGGCAGGACCAATGTTGGGTGCCGGCGTCACACAAGGCTCCTTCTCTTTGTTGAACTATCTGGTTCCGATGGTCCTTTTTGTCTTGTTTGGTGCAGTCTGGTGCGCGACGTCAGCGCAAGTCCTGATGGAATACTCACGAAGCACCATGGCCCTGTACAGATTTGCTGCTGCCGTCTTCGGTACCTCACTGGCCGGATTGATGGCGGGTACACAAGTTGGTGAGTCCTTCGGTTCGACCGTGTTTGATGCCGCCGATATCTGGGGTGCCCGCTGGCTCTCGACACAGGTCCTGACCGGCGATCAATCCATCGACTGGATCAACGAAACTGCGATTCGTCCGGATTCTGGTTTTCTGATGAGCCGGCTTGGCTTGGCCGTTGCGGCTGCAATCGGTTTTTTCTTGCGATCAGGCATCGGGCGCGCACAAAGCGCGGCGCAAACCACAAAGTCTGGATCCGTGCAGCACCGGAGCGCGGTCCCACCAATGCTGCTGCAACAACAGCATCGGCAACGGGATCACTCGAATCACTGTCCATGGTGGCAACAGCAACTTCCGTATGGCGCGGCGCTTGGGTGATTGCGGGGATCGAGTTGAGGATTATGAAGCGCCAGGTTGCACCTTATGGATTCGCAGTACTGGCAGCGCTGCTGGTTGTGGAGATGGGCCAGGGAATGGTTGGTCCGTTGGACACCCAGTTGATTTGGAGCAGCACCCGCCTGGCACTGGCCGCTTCCGATGTGCTGGTGATCCTGTGTTGCCTTGTGCTGATGGTTTGCCTGGGCGAAGGGCTCGATCGGAATCGCCGACGGTTATTCAACGATCTGGTCCACGCTACCACTTTGCCGACCGCCGCATTGCTGCTGGGTCCACTGCTGTCGGGCTTGGTGGTTGTTTCCATCATGGTCGCCGCTTCGACGTTGACCGCGTTCCTGATGATCCGTACACAAGGCCTTTCGGCCATCGAGTTGTGGCCGTTCCTGTGGTTCTGGTGGATCCTGCCGATGCCGGGTTTTCTGCTGAGCGCGTCCATCATTCTGGCGACTTATGCGATGACTCGTAGCCGCGCAGCGACCTATGCAATCGGCCTCCTGTTCCTGATGACGACGGTTGCCTTGCATCTTCGAGGTGGATTGTCCTGGGTTCTCAATTGGCCGCTTTGGTCGGTCTTGACGGCCACCGACTTCGGATCGGGTGCGAATCTTCCCGACGTTCTGATCCATAATCGGTCGCTGACCTTGGCTGTCGCCGGGTTGCTGTTCTGTGTCGCTGTCTGGCGGTATCGGCGAACCGAAGTCGACACGAAGACATCGATCAGGATTCCGGGACAGACGTTCTGGTGGGTGACAACACTGGCCAGCGTCAGCATCCTATGGCCGGCATTCGAGATCCTTCGGCGCATCGAATCAGGGCCTGACGGACAAAAAGCCCAGACGCTCGCTCAGGCGTATTGGCGGCAGAACAGTGCCTTCGCCCGCGACATGCCTCACCCCCGGATCGTGCACCTGACGCTCGATCTTCGGATTGAACCGGACGCCGGGACGATGTCTGCGTCTGGCACTTACGACATCCAAAGCGACCACGGGGGAACCGACGTGGTCTGGCCCTTTACGGTGGGACCTGGATTCCGAAATGTCCGTTGGCAGATCGACGGCGATGGCCTGATCCCGGAAGATCGTTCCGGCCTTCACTTGCTTCGTCCGCCATCGAGCAACAAGCCCACGAGACGCCTGTTCTTTCAATTCGAGGCAAAGGTTCCTTCGGGTATTCGGCGCCATGGCTTGGCGCATCGCAACTTCATCCGATCCGAGGGTGTTCTGCTGGATAGTCTGGGGACGGATCTGATGCCGCTTCCGGGTGTGGTCAGCAGTGTTGGTCTGACTCGGCACAATGCCCAGGACGCGAAGCCTCTCACTGAAGCCCAGGCTCGTGGTCAATCAGCCATTGGTTTCCAGCACGCATGGACGAGTGTGGTGACGATCGATGCGCCGGATGCGTACGATGTCAATTCCGTCGGGGACCTTGAATTGGTCTCGAATGAGAAGGGCCGTCGCATCGTTCGCTTCAACAACAACGTTCCGGTTCGAGCCCTGACCGTGGTTGCCGGAAGGTGGTCGGTGGCTGCGGGCGATGGTGTAGCGACTTATTTCACGGCGGCACATAACGGATCTGTGCCGGAAATGCTCAACGCCTTGATGGCGGCACGACGGCGCTTTGGCGAATGGTATGCGCCCTACCCGTGGCAAGAATTGCGCGTCAACGAAATCCCTGCGTTCAACACCCGTGCTCAAGGGTTTCCGGGCAACCTGAACCTATCGGAAGACATGGGGTTCATCTCGATCCCTGACGCCGCCCTGCCGGTGCCCACGATCATTGTGGCGCACGAGGCAGCTCACCAGTGGTGGGGCAATCTGGTGACACCGGGTGCCGCACCGGGCGCAGACGTGTTGATCGAGTCCATGGCGAACCATGCCACATTGAGCTTGCTCGCCGCCGAACACGGCGACACGGCCAGGCAGCACTACGCGAGATTTCTGGAGGATCGTTACATGGACCGGCGTCAGGCAGCTTCGGAATTGCCCTTGAGCGCCATCATCGATACCGATGCGGCATCGGATGAAACCGTGATCTACGACCGCGGTGCATGGGTCATGTGGATGTTGTCACAGCAGTTGGGATCGGAAGCGTGGCAGTCTGCGCTGCATTCGTACTTCGAGCAGTTTCGGATTTCGTCCGAGCATCCTTTGCTGGCTGACTTTCTGCGGATACTTCGGCATCAGTCGGCGGATGCTGCTGCTTTCGATGAATTCGTGAGTCAGTGGATCCATGGAAGCGGATTACCCGAGTTTCGAATCGACGACGTCCAGCTGAATCAGTTGGACAGCGATTGGCGGCTCGATGCGACCGTCGCGAACATTGGATCGGTCGGCGTATCAGTTGCAGTATCGGTTGAACCGGTCACCGGCCACCGGGCTGAAGCGCAGATCGCCTCGATCCCTGCGAAAGGAGCGCAGCGGCTATCTTGGCTGCTGCCCGATCGGCCCAAGCAGTTGGTCATTGACCCGGAGATTCAAGTCCTTCAAAAGAACCGTCGCCTGGCACAGCATCAGATCTCGCCCGAATGAACAGGGCAATCGGACTGGAAACGCCGGACTCAGCGCCCCTGTTCCAGCGCATCGAGCACGATACGCCAGACTTCCGGCCGCCAGCACAGCGACAAGTGCGGGGCATCCACCAGCACATGCCGAACACGCGGTGAGGACCGGTCCATTGCGGCGCCAGCGGCAACAATCGCATCACTTCGACTGACCACGGAAGTGATCGGCACTTCGATCGGGGTGGCTGCGCGCAGTTCGATCCCGCGCTCGATCCAGTCGAGATCCATGCCCCGTTTGCGAAATACGCTGGCGGCAGCAGTGTATTTCGGCCCGCCCTGCACCGGTGTGCCGAGGGTGATGACCTGGGCAATCTGCCTAGGCAGTTCGCGGGCCACTTCGCGCGCCACCACGCCACCGAGGCTCCAGCCAATGAGGACTACTGGTGGATCATCAGCGGCAAAGCGTTGACGAATCTGCCCGACCATCCGGTCACACAGGATCGGCACGCTCGCTTCACCTGAATAACGCGCGGGTGGCGGTTGCAACTGCCAGGGACCGGACACGTCTTCATAACGGTGGCGGATGTTCAGGCCGGCCAGGTTCCGCCCGAGGCCCCAGGTTTCAGTGGTGTGCCCAGCGCGATCCAGAATTCGTCGCAAGGGCCAGGTACTGCGGTCATCGGCACCAAAACCCGGAAGCACGACGATTCTCTGCGGCTTGGCAGTTCGTGGCGGCGAACGCAGCAACCGAGGCGCCAACGCCAGAAAGTCAGTGATCGCCCGGCCTTCGCGCAGCAGTGCGCGGCGCGGTGGTGGCGCCAGGGGCAGGTCTTCGGGCATGGTGGTATTCACGGTAACAACTACTCCCTGTTCACGGACGCGATATTGCCGCGCGGCTCACTCAGGGTGCCACTATAGAGGCATGCCGGGCATGGTGTGTGTGATGAAGGTGGGGTCAGCACGATCCGACACGCGGTCACGCACCGCAACTATGTTCTAATTCCAACGCAGGGCTATTCAGGCACTCTGCCGGCAAGTGTCCGCGTCCCTGAAGGCCTGTGCGAACGGATGAGTCCATGACATCAACCGAAACGTCTTCCAGCGACCAGCGGGTAGCCCGAATCCAGGCCGTCATCCGCGCCGAGGAAACTCAACTTCGTTCGCGTTACCCGTGGCTGCGCCATCAGGACAGTATCGGCTTGGCCATCCTCGTGTTTGCCTTGTCGGGTATGGTGGCCAGTGCCTGGGCTGGCCTGACCGGTTGGATTCCGGTTTGGTTGAGTATCCCGCTCGTGGCGGTATTTGCTTCCCTCACGCACGAATTGGAACACGATCTGATTCACTGGATGTACTTCCGTCGTCGCCCGTGGGTCCATCACCTCATGATGGCGCTGGTCTGGGCTGCCCGTCCCAGTACGATCAACCCTTGGCTTCGACGACATCTGCATTTCCACCACCACAAACATTCGGGCACCGAAAGCGACATCGAAGAGCGTGCCATCACCAACGGCGAGCGTTGGGGTTTGCTGAGGCTTCTGATGACAGCCGATGCCGGTGTCTCGGTGCTGGCCCGCGCGGTGCGCGCGAAAGCCTGGCGGTCTCGGTGGCGACACATCTGGCGGGCTGCCCTCGCCTATTTCCCTTTGGGCTGGATCCACTGGGGAGCATGGTGGATGTTTCTTGCCTACCATGGCGCCAATGCGGCAGCGACCCTGATGGGCGGTGTCGTGTCTTGGCCCGAATGGGTCATCAGCGCTCAGCCCGCTCTGACTGCTCTCGTGGTGGCCTGGATCGGGCCGAATGTGCTGCGCAGTTTTTGCCTGCATCTGGTCAGCAGCAACATGCATTATTACGGCGACATCGAACCCGGCAATCTGCTGCAGCAATGCCAGGTCCTTCGCGGTTGGTGGTGGTGGCCTGCGCACCTCTTCTGCTTCAATTTCGGCGGCACACATGCGATCCACCATTTTGTCGTGGGACAGCCGTTCTACTTGCGGCAGTGGCTCGCCAGGCCCGCTCAGAATGTGATGCGCGAGATGGGTGTACGCTTTGACGATCTTGCCTCACTGCAGCGCGCCAATCGTTGGCGCCCAACGGATGCTCCGTTACTTGGACAGGCCTCGCCCCGATGAACAAGCCCGTGATCCACGGCTTTGCAAAACTCGCCACCGATGGTGTGATCGGCTTGAGCCAGGTGGTCGAGTCCATGCATGCGCGCGTGCAGGGTCAGTTCTTCCCGACGCCCTCACCGGATCGGCTGGGTGGCATTTCCGGGCTGGTATATCGAGGGATTCGGGGTGGCACCCGTGCGGTGGCCATCGGTCTGGATCTGGCGATGCACGCTTTGCCTGCCCAGGGCGACAAGCCCTCGACCCAGGGGCCTGGCGCGCGGCGACTTCGAGCGGTCCTCAATGGTGTGCTGGGTGATCATCTGCGCGCCAGCGGCAACGCGCTGGCCTTGCCGATGCGATTTTTTCAGGCGGACCAGGCGAACGATCTGAATCGGGCCGATTGGGCTACGGGTGTTCCGGGATCGGAATTGCTGATTGCCATTCACGGGTTATGTATGGGGCCGCACCAGTGGTGCCATCGGGGACAGGATCACGCGGCCGATCTGGCGAAACGATTCGGATGGGCGCCGCTGTACCTCGAATACAACAGCGGACTCCATATCTCCGACAACGGCGCCGATTTGGCTGAGCAGATGCATCGGCTGGTGGCCTCGTGGCCCGTGCCGGTAACCCGGATCGTCATTCTTGCGCACAGCATGGGCGGGCTGGTCACCCGGAGCGCCCTGGCTCAAGCCAATGCCGAGGGCTTGAGTTGGCCCGAGAAGGTCTCCGATGTCATGTTCCTGGGTACGCCCCATCAAGGCGCGCCTCTGGAGGCCGTCGGCCATCAAGTGGATCGCCAGATGCGGCGGATCAGATATCTGGCGCCGTTTGCGCTGATCGGCGGCAGTCGCAGTGTCGGCATCATGGACCTGAAGCGCCCCAATCTCCTGATGCAGGACTGGCAGACCGAAGCGCCCCGATCGCAGGTTCCCTGGCCGCAGCACATCAAGGCGGGTGTGATCGCCGGGACGCTGGAACTGCCGGAAGCATTGGCGACTCAGCACTGGCTGGGCGATGGGTTGGTGCCCGTCCGGAGTGCCCTCGGCGAGAGTGACGAACCCGGTCTCGATCTCGGGTTGGATCCGTCACGCAAACTGGTGTTACCGAAATGCGGCCATTTCGATTTGCTTGCTGATATGAGGGTGCAGCAGCAATTGCAGACCTGGCTCGAAGCCTGAGTCGGGGCAATGGTTCGTCGTTGCGCCCAGAGTGCGCGTGCTCAGCGTTTCAAGGCGGACACCGCGTCCTTGACCATGACTTGGTGCCCCATCGGCGATCAGTTCGATCCCTTCGACTTCCAGAGCCGCAACAATTTTCGTCAAGGTGTCGACGTTGCCGCGGACGTTGCCACTGCTGGCCTCCATCCGCTGGATCGTCGGCAACGAAACGCCCGCTTTGGTGGCCAGGGTTTTCTGGTCGATACCGAGCAAGGCCCGCGCAGCGCGTAATTGGCTCGAACTGATCATGATGAGGAATCTTCGCTTCCGAAAGCTGCGCGGAAACTAACCTCTGATGCCCTGAAGATCAATAACTTGTCTTCAAAACACGTTCCTGGTGTTTGATGTATCAATACCGCGCTCCGAAAGTGCGCCGCGATATCTGATACCATCGCATCTTATGGTTCATACATCAACCATGATGTGAATCGCATGACTCATCCGATCCATGAATCGGACCAAGCTCTCATCCAAGGAAACCCGACCCATGTCGATCCAGCGCGTGCCCGCCGCCCCGCCGACCCGCAGAGTGGTGCCCGTGCCCCTGCCCTTGGTCACCACGATCGCACCGCCAGGCGCTGTGCAGATCGGATTCCACGGCAGTGCCCGGACCGAACGCGAAACCGTCGTTCATGCCGTGTGTTGGCCGATGCTCGCCAGTGTGTGGCCTACCCTCACACAAGGCTGGGCCATCATCAAAGCCAGTCGCGGTGAGCCGTCCGTGGGAATCCCGGCAGGTTCCTGGCTGGCGCAACACAGCCGTCAATTGAGTCGTCCGTTTCGGGATACCGGTGCGGGCGAAAGCACGATTGCCGCCCTGCTGACACGCACTTCGATCGGCATTGCGATCAGTGTGCATGAAGCCCACCCGGGGGAAAGCACGGTTCACTCCGCGCCCGAACTCGGCATGGTCACTTGCCTGTCGGCTTATCAGGCGCTGATCATGCAGCAGAAACGCCAACCGATCCGGCAGTTGATCGTGGCGGCCGGACAAGGGGTGGTGAATCGTGCGGCCATGAACGATTGCCGCCGACGATTTGCCGATCAGCCCTGGATCCAGCAACTCGAAGTGACGGAATGGAAAGATTCCGATGAGCCCCTGCCGCTTGAGCTGGCGCGGGTCATCGCAGGCGCCGTCGCGCGTCACAGCGACGATCCGCAGGCGCCGAATCCGATCATTGAAGCGATTCGCCCCAAACTGGCGAACCCGCCGCCACAGTGGCAGAACGCCGTCAAAGTCAAACGCCGCTGAGTTGATCGTGCAGGCCGCTGGATGATTACACGACTGCCGCCGTGGGTTGGGATCGGTGCCGGACTGCTGGCGCTGATCGCCGGATCGATCAATGTGATTGCCCTGCTTGAACTCGGCATGGCCGTCACGCACCTGACCGGCACGACCTCATTACTCGCTGCAGCGCTGGTCGGCGCAAAGCCGATGGCGTTTGCGCCGTTTGCGTGGACGATCTTCGCTTACCTTCTGGGCACCATCGTGTCCGGCGTCATCATTCAGGACAGCATGCTGCGACTGGGCAGACGCTACAGCGTCGCCCTGCTGATCGAGTCCCTCTTGTTATGGTTGGCCATCCCGCTGATCAGTCACCATTTGCATGGTGGACTGATCTGTCTCGCCGCTGCGGCCGGTCTGCAAAACGCGATGGTCAGCACTTACAGCGGTGCGCTGCTCCGAACGACGCACCTCACCGGCATGTTCACCGATCTGGGCGTCTTCATCGGACATGCACTGCGTGGTCTGCCCGTGCAAACGCGGCGCTTGCGCTTGTGCCTGATCGTCATCAGCGGTTTTTTTGCCGGTGGCCTGCTTGGTGCCTGGACACACGAACTCTGGTCACTCGGCGCATTGATGGTGCCCGCCTCGCTGACTGCACTTTTGGCCGCATTCTATTGGGTCTATTACTGGCTCAAGGCCGGACAGATTCCGAGTCATTGAGACTCACCTGGTCGATGCAGCAAACGATAGAGCGCCGGCAAGACCAGCAGCGTCAGCAACGTCGACGAAACGATGCCGCCGATCACCACGGTCGCCAGTGGCCGTTGGACTTCCGCACCGGCACCCACGTTGAACGCCATCGGCACAAAACCCAAGGATGCAACCAGCGCGGTCATCATCACCGGGCGCAAGCGGACCAGCGCACCCTGACGGATCGCTTCGTCGAGCGCGGTGCCCTGTTGCCGCAAGCTGCGGATGAACTCGATCATCACGACGCCATTGAGCACGGCCACGCCCGACAGGGCAATGAACCCGACACCTGCTGAAATGGAAAACGGGATGTCTCGCAGCCAGAGCGCGAGCACACCACCGGTGAGCGCAAGCGGTACGCCGCTGAAGACCGTCAAGGCATCACGCACGGAAGCGAAAGCCATGAACAGCAGCCCGAAGATCAGCAACAGGGCCGCCGGCACGACGATCTGAAGCCGCTGGCTGGCCGAGATCAGTTGTTCGAACGTACCGCCATAGTCGACCCAATAACCCGCCGGAATCTCGACCGTCGTGCCGATGCGCTCGCGCAGTTCGGCGACGAAACTACCCAGATCACGACCGCGGACGTTGGCCGTGACGACCACGCGCCGTTTGCCATTTTCGCGACTGACTTGATTCGGGCCGGGCGCCAATTCGAGGCGGGCCACTTCACGAAGCGGGACATACGTCGCCGCCTGATCACCCGCGTTACCGGGCCTCAGATTGTCCGGACGTGCCGGTCGACTGGCTTCGGGCAAGGGAATCGGCAATTCGCCGAGTCGGTCGAGATTGGTGCGCAAGGCCTCTGGCAGACGGACGACGATGTCGAAGCGGCGATCACCCTCGAAGAGCTGGCCACTGGTGCCGCCTCCGATGGCAATCGACACGGTGTCCTGCACGGCTTCGATGCTCAATCCGAAACGGGCAAGCGCTGCACGATCCGGATGGATGGTCAGCACCGGCAGTCCGGTGACCTGTTCCAGCTTGACGTCGGCAGCGCCGGGGACTTGTCCTGCGGCGGATTCGACGGCTTCGCCGATCGCAGACAGCACTTCGAGGTCATCACCGTAGACCTTGATTGCAACGTCTGCGCGGACGCCCGCGATCAGTTCGTTCATGCGCATCTGTACCGGCTGCGTGAACTCGTAGTTGTTGCCCGGGATGGTGCGTACCGCTGCTTCGAGTTCCTCGACCAGAACCGATCGGGGTTTGCGCGGGTCCGGCCAGTCGGCGCGATCCTTCATCATGATGAAGGTGTCGGCCACCGAGGGCGGCATCGGATCGGTCGCCACTTCGGCAGTACCAATCTTGCCGAAGACCTTGTCGACTTCGGGGAATTCCTTGATGCGTGCCTCCAACTGTTCCTGCATGCCGATCGCCTGATCCAGGCCGGTGCCGGGAATGCGCAACGCGTGCAGCGCGATGTCACCCTCGTCGAGGCTCGGAATGAACTCCGAACCGAGCCGGGTGGCCAACAAGGCGCTGCCACCCACCAGCAGCAGCGCCGCTGTCAGGACGGCTTTACGCCACGACAGCGCTCGCGCCAACAGGGGGGCATACGCGCTCTTGGCAACCTGAATCACGCGATTGTCGTGTTCTGCCACGCGTCCGCTGACGAACAGGGCGATCGCGGCAGGGACAAAGGTCAGCGACAGCACCATGGCGGCCGTGAGGGCGATCACCACGGTAAACGCCATCGGATGGAACATTTTTCCTTCCACACCGGTGAGCGCGAAGATCGGCAGATAGACGACCGTGATGATGAACACGCCGAACAAGCTTGGCTTGATGACCTCTGCGGTCGCCGAAGCGGCCAGTTCAAACCGCTCAGGTCGCGTGAGCAATCGACCAAAGTTCTTCTGGGCTTCACCGAACCGGCGCAGACAGTTCTCGACGATGATCACCGCGCCGTCGACGATGAGGCCGAAGTCCAGCGCGCCCAGGCTCATCAGGTTTCCGGACACACGATTCTCGACCATGCCGGTGATGGTCATCAGCATGGTCAACGGGATGACGGCCGCCGTGATCAGCGCGGCACGCAGGTTGCCGAGCAACAGGAACAACACGGCGATCACCAGCAGCGCCCCTTCCAGAAGATTCTTCCGAACGGTGGTGATGGTGCGGTCGACGAGGTTCGTTCGGTCGTAGACGGTCTGCGCGACGACGCCTTCGGGCAGACTCGAGTTCACCTGCGCCAGACGTTCTGCGGCACGACGTGCCACGGCGCGACTGTTTTCGCCGACGAGCATGAAGACCGTACCCAACACGACCTCATGACCATTTTCGGTTGCGGCCCCGGTCCGAAGCTCACGGCCTTCGCCTACCTGCGCCAGTTCGCGCAAGCGTACGGGCACGCCGGCGCGGTGTGCGACCACGATGTCGCGCAAGGCGTCGATCGTGTCGACCTGGCCCGGCACACGCACCAGATACTGTTCGCCGCTGCGCTCGATGTATCCGGCGCCCGCGTTGCTGTTGTTGCGGGTCACCGCATCCATCACGTCGCGCAGGGACAGATCGAATGCCACCAGGAGTGCGGGGTCCGGTGTGATGTGGATCTGCCGAACGTAACCACCGATCGTGTTGACTTCGGTCACGCCCTCGAGATTGCGCAACTGTGGACGAACGACCCAATCCTGCAGCGTTCGAAGGTCGGTCGACGTCCAGGGCTGGCCATCCTCGCGCGTCGCACCGGGCTTGGCTTCCACGGTGTACATGAAGATCTCGCCGAGGCCCGTGGCGACCGGGCCCATCTCGGGATCCAGGCCCGGCGGCAACTGGCTCTTGGCCTGCTGCAACCGCTCCGCTACTTGCTGGCGTGCAAAGTACAGGTCCGTGCCGTCCTCGAATACGGCTGTGACCTGAGACAGCCCGTAACGCGAGATCGAACGCGTGTGGTCCAGTTTCGCCAGGCCCGCAAGCGCCGTTTCGATCGGAAACGTTACCCGTTGTTCGGACTCCAGCGGCGAAAAGCCGGGGGCTTCGGTATTGATCTGCACCTGCACATTGGTGATGTCGGGCACCGCGTCGATGGGCAGCCGTTGATAGTCATGGATACCGAGCATCGCCAGTGCGGCGACCAGCACCAAGGTCAGCCAGCGATGGTGGATCGCGGCCCGGATGATTCGTTCAAGCATGGCCGGCTCCTCAGTGGTCGTGGCTGGCGCCGGACTTTTCGATGTCGGCTTTGATCAGGAAACTCTGCTCGACGACGTACTCGCTGCCGGCAGTGAGTCCATCCAGGACTTCGACGAATTCACCGTCGCGTTGTCCGAGTTCGAGCATTCGCACCTCATAGGTGTCGCCGAACCGGGCAAAAACCACCGTGAAGTCGCGGAACCGTTGTAACGCCGGCAAACGAACCGCCAACGGCACCTCGCGTTCACCCAGAATCACTTCAGCCTTGACGGCCATGCCCGGTCGCCATTGCCCTTCCGGATTCGGCAACAGGGCCCGTGCCACCACACTTTGGCTGGCACTGCTGGCCAAGGGCAGAACCCGCTGCAACTCGGTCGTAGTCGCCCCGCCCTGCCCGCTCGCCAAACGAACCGACTGGCCCGCGCGTAATCGCCCGGCGTCCTCGCCGAAGGCGTGAAGCTCGAGCCACAACACGGACAGATCGGCGATTTCGAAAAGCGGATTGGTCCCCGCGACATCGCCGGCATTGGTATGACGTGCCAGCACCACGCCCTCGATCGGCGACGTCAGTGCATAACTGACCAAGGTATCGCTGTTCTCGATGGTCGCGAGGGTTTGTCCGCGTCGCACGCTATCGCCGATGTTGACGTGGACGTTCTGGACGGGCCCGGCAAACCGCGCTCGAACTTCAGCGTAACGATCCCCATTCAGGGCAACCTGGCCCATCAACGCGAGCGGCTCACGCAACATCACCGGGCCGGCCCGCTCAACCGTCACACCAGCCTCTTTGGCAATCGCCGACGGGATCGATGTACGACCTTCATAGGACTCATAACGCCAGGCGAAATTGCGACCGCCGTGACTTGCCGTCACTTCAACATCGAACGAATGCGGTTCGACGACGGTGGCATTGCCCACGAGATAAAGGCCCTCGGGCTTGAACTGAAACGTGTCGGTGATGCCACCGAGGCGCCCCAGCGCAATGGTGGCTTTGACTTCCGTCGCTGGCACCGGACGATCCTTGACATAGGCGTAGAGTCGGAACTGCGGCGGAACACCGGTTTCGAAGATGGTCACTTCGATCGCGAAGTCGTCCTGGCGCAGCATACGACCGCGATTGGGACCGCGTTCGAATTCGGTTTCAGCTTCCTCGTGACCATGGCCATGTGCATCCTCGTGGTGCCCGGATTCAGGCGTTGAACAGGCCATCAGTCCAGACAGGATCAGAATCAACCCAAGGAATTGGAGCCGTGAAGTGTTCATGGTTGATCTCCGGTCAGGGCCGTGGCGCGTTCGATGTCGGCCAACAAACGGTGGTACCGCGCAGAAGCGTCGATGGCCTCGCGTTGTAATCCGAGCAAGACGGAACGAGCTTCGGCGACTTGCAGAAACGACAATCGAGCCTCGGCAAAACCGGCCTGTGTCGCACTCAGCGCGCGCTCGGCCACTGGAATCATGCGATCACGCAGCGTTTCAGCCTGGTGTCGAGCGTGCAGCAATTCCTGATAGTCGCCGTAGAGTGATTGAAATGCCTCCAGGGCTGCGGCATGTCCCAAGGCGTCAATACGCTCGGACTCTGCATGCTGTCGTTCGATGTGGTGACTGGCGCGCCCAGCGCTGCCCAGGGGCATCGAAAACGAAAACAGCAAAGCCTGGTCATCGATCCCTTCGAGACGACGAACGCCCAACGCGGCGTGTACATCGGGTTTCCGTGCGGATTCCGCGAGGATGGTCTGCGCCGCGACCTGTTGCGCTTCAAGTTTGAAGGCATGAAGGTTCGGCGATTGCATCAGCCGCGCCGCCAGTGTTTCGAATTCCGCCACCTCGGGCAAGTTCTGGAGGTCGCCGGCAGCTTGCGTGAACTTGGGTTCCTGCTCGCCCCACAGTACAGACAAGGTCACACGGGCACTGGCCAGTTCATGTTCGGCGTCCTCCTGCTCCAGTTCGGCGCGCAGGACAGCCAGTTCCGCGAGGTCCAGTTCGGTCTGGGGGCTTCTGCCCCGCTTGACACGAATGGACATGGCATCCTGACTCGATCTGGCGAGCGTCAGCGCAGAGTCCGCAAGCTGAAGTCGCGCTTGTTTCGAAAGTACCTGGATGAATCGGTGTGCCACACGAGCAGCAAGATCAAGTCGGCGTTGGTCCAGCACGTTACGCTGGCGATCGACTTGGGCACGGCCTACCGACTGACGTGCCATCCGTTTGTCGCCGAGTTCGAGCAAGCGGCCCAATCTCAGCGTCGTTTCCGTGCTGCGAATGCCCGACACCGCACCGGTACCGGCGATGTTTTCCAGATCACCGGACAGTGTCAAAGGCGGTGCGAGCCCATCAAATTCCGCTTGATGACCGGCCGCTGCTACGGCCGCCGCTTCGGCTCGCACGGAGCCGTGTTCGGCAAGGGCCCGCCGCAAGGATTCCTGCAAGGTCAAATCCTGGGCCGACACCGAGCTTGCGGCGCATGCCCATACGCCGGCAAGCGCCAGCGTCCATTTTCTTAGAGTGTTCACGAACTGCTCCCGAGGAGACGACTGAAAACCGGAACGCGCGAGCCTGACTCCGGCTCGCAGAAGTGCGGGCATTCAGGCGATCGGCGGTCGATGCGGGGGCGGTCGAATGCAGGCTGGCGCCAGTTCCTCGGGATCCGAAAAATCCGGGGCCGAGACGTCCATCGGCTCGATGCGGGGCATCGGCCTCGTGATCAGCGCCATCGCCAAGGCTGGCAGGGCATGCAGATGTTCGACGACCGGTTCGCCCTCATCACCCGTCTCGACCGGTTGATCGGCATGATCGTGGTGATCGAGCGTATGGTGTGCTTCACCGTGTCCGTGATCCAGTTCAGTCACCACATGACGGTGTGTCTCCCAGCGAGGGAGTCCGGCCATCAGGATGCCGAGTACAGCGCCCAGCCACAGCATCCGCATGAGCGGATGCCGGGATGAATGGAGGCGCAGTGAGTGAAGCCGGAGGTTCATCGGTGCAGTATGCCCGAGCAGTACTGAACCGACAAATCAACCCGGCCAAACCATGTGTTGTCGAGCGGCCGGATCAGTAGCGGGCGGTAAATTCCACGCCATAGATCCGCGGCTCATTCACGAAACCAGTCAGGTTGTTGAAGTCGATGCCGCCGACCAGTTCCTGTTCGTCCGTGATGTTGCGCCCGAACAGCGCCAGTTGGTAGTTGTCGTTGTTCCAGTTGTAGCCAACGCGCAAACCACCCTCCAGAAGTGCGGCCCCGTTGAACTCCGCGGAGTCATAGAGGAAGAAGCTCACTTCATCGCGATAGGCCCAGTCGGTGTAGAAGAACAACTCGCCTTCGGCCATCGGAATGCCGTAACGCGCCGTGACGTTGGCGATCTTCAGCGGTGCATTCGGCAAGCGGTTGCCGTTCAGCAGGACCGTACCGGCAATCGGGCCGGCTGGATCAAACACCGTGCAGCCGCCACCGCAGGGTTGTACTGCCAACGCGGCATCCTGGATCTCGGTGTCGTTGTAACTGAAGCCCGCCGTGACCAACAGTCGGTCGGTCAGATAGGCCTCGGCGTCGAGTTCGAAGCCGGAGCCCACCGTCTGGTCGGCGTTGATCAACGTGTTGAAGTTGGCGCCGCCGCCGACGGCGGTCAGTTGTTGGTCGCTCACTTCGTAGCTGAACACGCTGGCGCCGAAGCGGCCGCGGTTATCCCAGAAGTTGCCTTTCACGCCCGCCTCGAACGACAGCACGGTTTCACTTTCGGCGACCGACACCACGTCACCAAACAGCAAGCGACCTTGAATACTCGGTGCTCGAAAGCCTCGTGCAACCCGGCTATAGACATTCCAGTCATCGGAAAGCGCCCAGGCCGCGCTCAAGTCCCAACTCACATCACCGTCGCTGGGATTGGCGTAGAGCGGTCCGATCGGGCCGACGCCAAGAAACGACAACGGTGATTGTGTGCGAAACGCCACGAAGTCTTTCTCGTCGTGGGTATAACGCAATCCGCCGCGCAGAGTGAGTGTATCGGTCGCGGCATATTCCAGTGATCCGAACACGGCGTAAGCGGTGTTGTCCTGTTCTTGACGCGCATAACCGTTCTGCGGACGCCCGGGTGACAAGGTGTCGTAGTTGAAACTGTCGATCGAGATATCTTCGTTGAACCAGTAGACGCCGGCCTGCCACTGCAGATCGGCATCGGTATTCGATTCCAGGCGCAGTTCCTGCGAGAACTGGCTGTGGTCGGGCATGCCATCGGCGGACTCCGCCGTAAAGGGAATGAACCCCGGGCCAAACGGTGGTGCGAAGACGGCGCCGAAACCGCCGTCAATGTCGCCGCGCGACAGGGTATCCACGGTCTCGTAACCGGTGATCGAATAAACCGAGAAACCGTCGAGATCCCAGCGCAGCCGTGCATTGCCGCCCCAGGTATCGAGTTCCTGACTGTTCGCGCCATCGATGCTGATCGTTTCCCGGTCAAATCCCGGAACCAGCCCACCCTCACCGGCCTGGATGATGTTGGCCCGGAACAGTCGTGCCGTGCCGTCGAGCGAGCGCAGATGGAGGTTGAACAAGGCTTCGAAATCGTCGCTTGGCGCATACAGCAACTGACCACGCACTGCGTGTTCGCGATAGCCTTCCAGATCATCACCCTCGCCGTTCAATGTGTTGTCGACCCAGTCGTCGCGCCGTTGGTACAGCGCAGACAGACGGCCCGACCAATCACCACCGAGTGCACCACCGACGGCGCCTTCAAAATTGGTATTGCCGTGTGTGCCGTAAGACAACTGACCGTAGCCGTCTGCGACCTCATTGGGACGCACGGAATCGAACTTGAGCACGCCGGCCGGCGTATTGCGACCGAACAATGTGCCCTGCGGCCCGCGGATCATTTCGATGCGATCCAGATCGAACATCGGGAAACCCTTGAGAATGGGGTTTTCCTGCACGATGTCGTCATAGATCAGCGACACGGGCTGGGAAGCATTGAGGTCAAAATCCGTGTTGCCGAGGCCGCGAATATAGAAACGCGGGAAGAGTCGGCCGAACGAGGATTCGATCTGCAGGCTGGGCAATCGCCCGGAGAGCACACGAATATCATCACCGCCCGAGCCAATGACATCGAGCTTCTCGGCGTCCAGGATCGTCATCGAAATCGGGACTTTCTGGACGTCTTCTTCCTTGCGTTGCGCGGTCACCGTGATGGTTTCCAGGGTCGCGTTCGACGAATCGGATTCGTCTTCGGCTTCCTGTGCCAGAACTACCGGACTGGCCAGGATCGCAGCAATGGCGATGCTCAACAGACGAACGGAAACACGGTGGTTCTGACGCGACATGACGATCTCCCAAGACAGATGGACGGATTGACCAGCTGTCCCTCGTCAGCAGGCCGTCCGATTCAAGCATCTTTGGGCTGACAAATAAACCAACCCGGAATCAACGTCGGGTGCGCCTGGAATGTGGCATTTTTGTTGCAACCCAAAGGCCATAAGCAAGCCCGGCCGCAATGCCGATCAGCACCCAATCGCGACGAAGGACACCGAACACCAGCAATGCGGCGATGACACTTCCGAACGATCCAAAGACCAGGATCCGCATTGTTTGTCCGCGGAAGAACCACGCTGCCATGGCTCGTTGTCCGCGCGCCAGTAGATGATTGGATTCCGGTGCGAAGGCGCCCATCGCCCCGGCCAAAGTGATGCCTGCGCCGCAGAGTCCGAGTACGAAAAACAAGGGCGGCAACAGAAGGATGATCAGACCGCCCGCACTGCCTCGTGCGACATACGATTCGGCGTGATCGTCAGGGTTGACGAATACCGAAACTCTGGCCCCCGCAGGGTGGGTGTCCAGGATTTGGCGAACGCCGGGCCGATCGCTGCTGTAATGGCCGGCGACATCAAAGCCCTCGCCGCGATGCGCCGTGTTGCCAAACGTGTAGTGATAGACCAGCCATGGCCGGTAAGAACGCACGCCACCTCGACCCGAGGTGGATTCTTCGCGCGCGTCGACGATGGTTGCCATCGCGGTGGGCCAACGTTCAACGGTGAGCCAAGGCAACAGGCGCCACGAGAAGGCAATCATCCCGATTGTGCCCAGCAAGATGCCCAGGCCCGACAGAAATCCGCCAACCAATAAAGGCAGGCGCCGATTCATTGGCAAATGCTGTCCTGCTTCACCTCCACCCGTTTGCCATCGACTGCGACGTTCTCATTGTCGTCGACCGTCACCACCCAGGAATTGCTGCTGCCGTCGTCGAACTGGAATACGAGCACGAAGTCCTCGCCCTGCGCATTCAGGCTCCAACTGCCATCCCACGCACCCGGACCGGATTCGGACGAGCCCGCCAACCCACCGCCCTGATACGACATCGAGCGGGCACCTTCATATCGACCGCGACCGTTGGCGCAGCAGTGCCAGGCTTCGAAAGCATTCACGGCGGAACCCGTGTGATAACCGGAGCTGTTCATGCTGACCTGATTGCTGTTGTGCGACCAGACCAGGCTGTTGCCGGCCAGTGCTTGGCGAGCCTGCGCCAGGCGCGGCGATGTCTCAGGTGTGTAGAGGCGAACGGACCCGGTCATCGTTTCGGCGTGAGTCTGCATTTGCGTCCAGGATTCCGGTGTCGTGAACGCGATGATGGTCACGCCGCTGCCCTGCCCGTTCGTATAACCGGCCATATAACCCTGCACGGATTCACCATTCAGTGCGCCGGTTACCGGCACTTGTTTGCCTCGACCATTGCCTGCCTGGATGCTGCGTGCAGCACCGGAGGGCTGCAACTGAATCGTCTCGTCGGAATAACCCTGCGCTGCACCCTGGTCGATTTCTGCGGTCGTCAAAGCCGGATTCGGATAGACCAGCACCATGCCCGGCAGGGTGCGGGAACCAATCACGAAACCACCGGCGACGGCCTGCAGTTTCTCGTAGTCGCCGGACAACAAGACGTCGAAACCGTTGTCCTGCACCTGCAACCAACGACCGTCTGCGGGCAGCTTTCCGGATGGTCTGGCGGCCGAAACCGCGGGTTTGCTGACGAGCTCGGCTGAACTCTTGTGGGCGCGGCGCCAACGCGCGTATAGACCGTGACTTCATCGAACATGCTGATGGTCAGTCGATTTCCGGCAATCTGATACTGACCCGGCAATTCAATACTCTGATAGATCAGTACGAGTTGTCCGTCGCTGGCACGATACTGGAACGGGTCGCCGTCCATCACGGCGCGGCCGTCGGAGAAGAATTCGCTGAATCGTGTTTCGCCCTCGTCATCAAATGACCAGCGACCATGCAGCGCGGGATCAGCCGCCGCGGTGGCCATGCCAAGCAGGCACACAAGGCCGGAAAAGAGTGACATCCATACTCTGGAACCCAATGCCTTCGACATGCCGACGCCTCCCGACAGAACCCAAACGCATGGCCGACTATAAACCCCGAAATGGGTGCGCCGTGTGCTCAGGCGGGGTCGTTGCGAAGTGATGCCACCTCATCCGCAACCGATTGGCGCAACAGTGGCACCACCCCGCCGCCGCCGGCGATATTGACGATGTCGGATGCGGCAGCGCGACACACGCCGGTCCAGGAGGCTGCCACACCAAACGAGGCGAACATCGAGAAGTCGGTCGTCGCCTGCACGGTGCGGAGTTGATCGGGGGTGGCGAAGGTGATCGCTGAACGGGTGACCGGTACCACTCGCTGCACGACAAAGCCCCCGCCCTGACGATCACTGGCGGCACGACCGCACAAATCCCGCCAATCCCGAACGCCCGGAAACAACCTTCGTGCCGGCTCGAACTTGTCTGGATCCCGCGCATGACGGCCAAAGAACACATCGCGCCCGCCATAACTCCAGCTTCGTTTCAGGACAAACGATTCCGGCGTGTCGAGCACTTCATGCAGCCAGCGATGGGTGGCGAGAGTGCGATCGGGGCCCGGGTCCGACAACCAGCGAGTCCAGGGCACATGGTCCGCGACCACATCGATCTCTCGAGCGGTGAGTCCGATTGCCGCCGCCCATTCCGGCTGGTCCAGCACTTCGGACAGTCGGGCCAGCGTACTTTTCATCTCGACATGAGGCGCTGGCGGATTCAGCACCAGCGTGCCTTGATTGGAGCGTCTCGCGAGGAGTTGTTCGATGGCTTCGTTGGGTTCGAGTTCGAGTCGGTGCACAAACAGATGACGATAGACGAGCGGCCAGCGACGACCCTGTGCCTCCAGCCATCCGTTCACCAGTGTCGTTTCATCCGGGTGAACAACAGTGCCTGCAACAGGGCAGCGACGTTCGAGCCGTTGCTGCGGATCAGTCTGGGGAGTGCCGAATGTCCCGGCAACGCCTGCGACAACCACGCCGCGGCAGCGATATCGGCATAACCCTGCATGGCAGGGATGGTCGCGTTCACTTCCAGTGCCATCGGGCTGGGTGTACCGAGGCAGTCCACACGCATGACTGCCAGGGTTTCCGGCTCACCGTGAATGCGGCTGGCCAATACCCGTTGTTCGGTCGGGCCGAGTGCCGCGAGCACATCGTCGCGCTGATTCGACTGAAGGCGCCAGGTGGCCACCTTCACTGCAGCGCTCGCCAGATCCCGGGCCAAAGCGGCCCGATGATCCAGTTCGGCATCAGCGACTATGACGGGTGCTGTCGCCAGGGGAATCGGGATTTTCGTGCCATCCGGGCGGGTGATGGCCAAGCCATTGCGGAATGCCTGTTCGGCCATCGCCCGCTGTTGATCGTCGGACCACGACCATTCCCCGATCTGTCGACCAATGTCGAGTGCTGTCGGCGAGGAAAGATCGTTGGCCATGACAAGCAGATGGAGTGGCGAGGCTCAAAAACAAGGGTGCAGCGGTCGAATCACCAAGGCAAAGGTGTGCCGTTCGCGTGCCAGAACGTCCCTGAATCCGAAGGGCCCAGTCGATCCAGCAATCGAGCGATTCGTTCTGCCGATTCGGCAGGTGTTGAATCGCCGCGACCGCCGGTCATGTCGGTCTGCACATAACCGGGATGGACCAGAAACACTGAAACTTCTTTCTCGAGATCACCAAACGATTCGACACTCAGGACGCCGGCATTGAGGATCGCCAGGTCGATCGAACGACCTCGCAATGCGGCAGCCAGATTGATGACATCACTCTGATGGGTCAACTCGACCCCCTCAAGGACGGTCACACCCAGCGAGGCGAGTTCCGGCGACACGCCGCGACACACCGCCAATACCGTGTCACCGCGTTTGGCGTAGAGCCGGCACAACTCGAGGCCAATGCCACGAGCGGCGCCGGTAATGAGGACATGAGACATGAAATACCTCGCTGATCGAAACTGGATCACTCGAGCATACGGCAGAAAAGAAAAACCCGGCCGAAGCCGGGTCAAAATCGATCAGTCAGGGGATACCACTACTACAAACGTGAAGACCGGCTTGTGCTGGAATCAGAGTTCGATGCCCGCGGCGCGACTTTCCTGCACGGCCAAGGACCCTTGATCCACCAAGGTCAGGTCGCGGACTGAGTACGGAGCCGAGAGCCCGGACTTGGCCAGGGTTTCGGCATCAAAAACCAGATCCAATGACTGCTGGCCCGGCTTCAGGATTGCGGCTGAAGAAGCCATTGCTCCGGCGCGAACGGCTTTGCCGTCGCGACCAAACAGGATACCGCGCACTTCGAACCGGCTGGCCGCGGCCACCGACACGTCGACACGGAGACGCAGACTGCCGTTGCGGGTTTTGGCGTGATCAGCGGTACCGGCGAATCGTGCACGCGGCACACTCGACACGATCGCCGTCTTGGCATCACGCTGGATCCCATTGGCCGATGCGAACGTATGGATCTCCCAGAGGCCTTCGCCTTCGCCGATCAAGCCGTCGTGGCGCACTTTGGCGACGTAGTCGTCACCCTCGCGTTCAAACGATAGCTCAACCTGTTCACCGGTTGGCGAACTCAGGAACCCGCCGATTGCCTGCGCGGTGTCGCCGGCATTGAATCGAGCCAGCACCTTGAACTCGCCACCATGGACGGCGGTGATCCGATCGGTCTGAAGGCTCAGCACTTCGGCGCTGTTCGGTTCGAAGACATGGACCAGGTAATCGTTGGCAGCCTTCGGCAGGCGCAGCGTGATGTCACCCTGCCCCACTTCGTCTTTCAACTGGAAGGCCAGCGTGCCGGACGGAAAGGACGTGCCGGCTGCCTTGAGCTCGGCTTCGTTCGCCGAGTTCTTCAAGCCATCGCCGCGGGCAAAAGTCTGGCCACCTGCGGTGATTTCCACTTGCAGCGGATCGGCAGCACCTTTGGCTTGGCCGATCGGCGACAGACGGATCAGCGCGCCTTTGGCCGAAGTCGTCAACGTTTTGCCAGCAGAGAGTTCCTGCGCCGAAACGCGTGTCCAGAACTCGCGGCTGTCGGCGCGATGCGGGAGCGGTGCAGACAGGGTTTGGTCTGCAGGTAACACCCAGGAGAACTGCACCGGGGCGGCTTCAAGTCGGGAGGCCTTTTCGGCAGAGGCCGGGCTGCTGACCAACTGAGTCGGGCTCAGGTCGCCAGCGGCGGGTGCAGCAAGCCTGAGTTCGCGAGCTTCAGCCGTACCAGCCAAAACCAATGCGAGTGTCAAAACCAGGGGACGAATCGTATTCATGGGTCGCTTCCTCGCATCCATCACAGGTCGTTACGGAGAATCACATCAAGCCCGAAGCATTTGCGTCGGCTTTGATTGTGCGAGAGCGGTTCGGCACCGGCCATGCGCGACGTGTCATAGAACCAGACACGACCGGCAGCGGCTTGCGAGGTGCACTCAAGGAAGCCGTCGGAACAGGAGTTCAGCCAGTTCTGGGTGGTTTCCAGACCGACGTTCTCGAAGTATCCGCCGCAGTAGCTGTCGGGGTCCCAGATCGCCGAATCGACGTCGGTACCCACCACGCTGTAAAACGACTTCGGCAACGCCGGGCGACCGGCCGTACCAAACAGGTTGTTGGCGTTATACGTAGCCATCCAGCTGGTCTGCTGCATTCGCACGGCGTCGGACTTGTAACCGACAAGCCAACCGAGCGACTGTTCGAAGACGTTGCCGTTCATCACGGCATTCGCCAGCGGCGTTCCGGCCGACGAGGGTGCCAGCGCATTGACCCAGCGGATCTTGGAGATGATGCCGGGGTAACGACTGTCGTAAGTCGGGTTCGACATGATCCAGCGCATGACGTTGCCGCCATTCGAGTGGGTCTGGATGACGAGGTCGGTAATGCCCTTGGCCTGGATGAAGCTGGACAGCTGGCCTGCCAGACAACCCGCGGCAGCCGAGTTCCACATGTACTGCGTAAAATCGCAGTTGATGATCACGTAGTTGGCCGTGCCTCTGGGGACAGTTCGCATCAAGAATTGCCGGATGGCTCCAGCGGTGCGAATCGTAAACTCAGGCAAACGGACATTGCAAACATTTGTTTGAAACCAGCGTTTGTGCGGTGCGTACATGAAACGCCCGTTCGGATGGCACTCAGTGCCATAAAATCAGCCACTTGCGGCGTTGTCGCGGTGCGGCATCCGGCCCTGTGAACCTTTGTGACGTCGCCTGCAAGCTGCGGCAAAATGAGCGCATGAACACTGAATCAACTACCCGCTACCGTTTTCGGTCGAACGTTCTCGTCCAGACCGACCTCGTTCCGGCCATCGTGCTGGACCTGGGGACCGGCCATTATTTCGAGGCGAACCACAGTGCCCACGAACTGGTGCTGGCGATGCAACACACGGCGACGCTCGCGGAACTGTCTGATTGCCTGCAGAAGGCCTACGGTATCGAAGCCAGTCGGGCGATCGCCGACGCCGAAGTGGTCCTGGCTGACTGGAACAGCCGCGGCTGGGTCGAGCCTGTTCCCTCGGAGCCTTGAGCGGATCAGGACTCGCGCGGCACCAGGCCCGCATTGGCCAGCAACCCGTGCATGGGCTGCAAGAGTTCACGGTGGTTTCGCCAATTTTCGGACTGAGCGGCGGAGGGGACTGGTTGCCGGCGTGACAGGTTTCCGAATCCGATTGGCTTGCGGTTGCGCTCCGGATCTTCCCAACCCGGTTCGAACGACAAGTCGCAGAATCGGAACACCGCACGCGAGACCAAACCCGGGACCGCGCGCCATTGTTCATACCGCACGCTCTGGACACGCTTCGGAAAAGCCGACTCGACCTGACGCATCCAATCCGCCATGGCAAGGTAGTGCGCGACCAGTTCTGCCTGATCATTCGAATACGGGCAAGCTTCGTCGGCGTGTTCGCGCAGCAGTTCAAAACACTGTTGCATCGGTTCACACAAGACATGGATGACTCGTGCCTCGGGCAAGGCGCGCAGGATCGCCGCCGCGTAAAGCGGGTTGGCATTGCCGCAATCGGTCACGTACCGAGCACCCGGATACCGGGCGCGCAGTCGCTCGCGATAACGATTGCCCACGGTGTCCCAGTCAATATGATCAAATCGTTCGATCAAGCTCGTGTTGATGAGCGACTGGCCATCAAAACCACCAATCTCACGCACCACCCCGGCAAATTCAGGCAGCTCTCCACCGTTGCAGACTTGCGGATGATTTCCCAGCACGCGCTCGATCAACGCAGCACCTGAACCGGGTAAACCCATCACGAACAGCGGCGTGACGTCGTCGCCGGCCTCGGCAGGTGACTCGCGGGCAGACGTCGCCAGCATCGGAAGTGATTGGCGCAGCGCTTCAAACACCGGGCCATCAGCCGCGGCGGAATATTGATATTGGCGTCGACGGGACACCAAGGCACGGGTCAGCATCCGCGATGCCGAAGCGAAATCACCTGCCGCCTCGAAGGCGCGGTATGCCGCGTGGGCGAGCCAGACTTCGGTGTCGGTGCCAGCTTGCGCTTGTGTCAGATATTGTTCCAGCAATCGGCCATCGACCCGGTCAGGCTGCAGTTTGGCCAGACCCAACTGTGCATAGGCCATGCGTGGTTGTGTCTTGACCAACTCCGCATAAATCGACGCGGCGTTGTCCCAGTCGCCCGATTGAGCAAAGGTTTCTGCCTGCGCCAGCATCAAGGGTACGGATTCTTCGTCGCTGCGCCCCTGGAGATTCAGTACCAGGGCCTGCGCGCGCTCGCACTCGCCGAGGCGGTTCAACATTTCAATGACCCGAAGGCCAAGGTCGTGGTCCAACACGTGTTCTTCGGCCAAGGCGCCGAGAGACGCCAGTGCCGCCGCCGTACGGCCGTTGGCCAGACTCAGCCGGGCATGCTGCAACATGGCGCTGGGATGTGCCGGACGAATGGCCAGCGCCCGACCGACTGCAAACTCGGCTGCTCGAACGTGACCTGCCGCACCATGAGCAAAACTGGCCACAAGCCACACGTCGAACCGGTGCGGCGTCCGTTTGGCTTGTGCCACGGCTGCAGCTTCGGCCGCATCATGGAGGCCACGCGCCAGATACTCCTGCACACGCCGCAGGGCGCGATCTGTCAGGGCGTCGGGGCTGTCCTGCAGGAATTCGGGCGCATTCATTCAGAGGGTCCGTCAAATGAGTGTCAAGCATATCAAGGCGTCGACGAAACGCAGCGCTCCCGCGGGCTTCTGTGCGAAACTCTTACGATTGATCCGCGGAATCCCGGCATGACATCCCTGCTTTCCTTTGAATTCTTCCCGCCCAAGACCGACGAACAAAAACAGCAGCTTGATGCCACGGCCAGTCGGCTCAAGGCCCTCAAGCCGCATTATGTGTCGGTGACATTCGGCGCCGGTGGCTCGACTTTGTCGTACACGCCTGAAACCGTACGCCGCCTGCGTACCGAATTCGGGCTGGATGCCGCACCGCACTTGTCCTGTATGGGCGGTACCCGCGACGAGATCGGGCATTTGCTGAAACTCTACGAGGCCATGGGCGTCAGCCGCATCGTGGCGTTACGCGGTGACATGCCATCGGGTATGGCCGGGTTCGGCGAGTTCCGTTATGCCAACGAACTGGTCGCGTTCATCCGCGAACGGAGCGGCGACAAGTTTCACCTTGAAGTGGCGTGTTACCCGGAGGCCCATCCGCAGGCGGCCGACATGCAGTCGGACCTGCTGCATTTCCAGCGGAAGGTGCAGGCTGGTGCGGACGGTGCGATCACGCAGTACTTCTTCAACGCCGATGCGTACTTCCGGTTTGTCGACGAGGCGCGCGCGATGGGAATCACCGTGCCCATCACACCGGGCATCATGCCGATCGCGAACTTCATGCAATTGAAGCGCTTCTCGGATATCTGCGGCGCAGAAATCCCGCGTTGGATCGAACGTCGCATGCGTGGGTTCGGTGATGATGCCGACGCGATCCGGGAGTTTGGTGCCGATGCCGTGGCCAAGTTGTGCCGCGACCTGCTGGCCGGCGGTGCTCCGGGCCTGCATTTCTACACGCTCAATCGTGCCAAGCCGACGCTGGCCGTGATTGACCGTTTGGGTTTGTAATTCGCAGCACCTTCGCCTAAACCTCTCCCAACCCTCCCCGAACATCGGGGAGGGCTGCATTATTCAGGCACGTCGTCAGCGCGGCCAAGAGCCTGCGGTTGGCCCAACCGTGAGCGGCTAGCACACCGTCCCGGCCTCAGCCGCGCTGTCTCGAGGAATGATCTTGTGACCCATGATCCAATCGGAACGGGCCCTTACAGCCGTGCCGGGAAAATCGCAGAACACGGCGTCGACACCCAACTCGAATACTCGCGTCAACTCGGCCGCAGCCGAAACGAATCCCTCGGCCACCTGATCGTCGCGAATGGTCCAGGTATGCACGGACTTGCCGAGTTCGTGAGCGGTCTGGACCAGCCGATAACCATGTTCGCCATAAAGTGACGATTTGGGCAACGCAAAGCCATCGAGCCAAGGGTGTCGGTGAATCTGGGCACGGAGCCACTCGGCACCATCAATATGGCGGGATTCGAACAACGCGAACACCGGGTTGTCGATCCGTTCGCGCACACGACGCAAGGGTTCGATCCGAAAACACTGCACCCAGACCGGACTCTCGCGGCCGGTCATCCTGGAGCCTTCGAGATCGCTGATCAATCGAGCCGTTGGATCGAAGCCGTCTGCTTCATGTTCCTCGGGATGCTTGAGTTCCGGATACAAACGGATCGGCGTGTGAGGACGTTGCGCGATCAGCCACGTGAGCAGGGACTTGAAGTCCGGCAGCGTTGCATCCATGAACGATTGATCGCGCTCGGGCCAGGGTTGGCGGGCACGCAAGCGGCCGAGTTCGGCGATCGTAAAATCCGCGGCCCACCAGTCTTCCAGGTCGCCCCAACCCCGTCGTCGCCGTTCCGCAAATTCAGGCCTCTCGGCTACATCGGTGCTGCGCGACAGCCACGCATCATGACGAGCGATGAGTTGGTGATCGGCTGTGCTGACCAGGTCCGGCTCGATGACATCAGCGCCCTGTGCGACGCCCAGGTCGTAGGCTGCCATCGTGTGCTCCGGGCAATCTCCCGACGCACCTCGATGCGCAATGATCCGCGTTGGTTGGCCGTCCAGCGTGGCCCAATTCATTCGGTGTCCTTCTTGCACGCCAGCGCTTCGTTGCGCAGCGTTTCGAGTATCCCGGCCGGGATCGGCAAACTCCAGTCCGGCTCTTCGCGACCACGGATGTGGATCACCACGTGCAAGTCCAGCGCCGTCTTGGCTGAATCCACCAATCCGCGCGTCCGCGAATGGCCGTATCCCAGGACCCGCAGATTGGTCATCCAGTCCGGATTGGCAAGCCCACCCTCCCCGACCACCAGACCCTGACGCCCGAGGTCCTGCACCAATGACACCTGCTTCGGGACCAATTCGGCATCCAGCCACTCGCCCTTGATCTGGATGGCGAGTTGATAGGTCGACTGATCCCGATTCATCACCAGCTTGGCTTCGATACCCATCAAGTCTTCATGTTCAAACCGGAAGGCCGCACTTTCGACCAGGCAGGCGGTGGGAATCTCGCGCTGCTTCCGGGGACGCAATTCGGTGGGCGCCAGATTGCGCTCCCGGACTTCCTTGCGCTCAGTGCCTTTCGGGCAGGGTCGATCCTGGAACGTCCACTGACCGCGGTCATCGAGGCATCGGTACAAACGAGCGTGCGCGTCCGGCGCGAACAGCGACGTGGCCAGAACCGCGACCAGCGCTGCCACGAACCTGAACAGCCGGCAATGGATTGGGGACAAACACACGCAAGCGTTCCTGCTTTTCCTATGATGGGCATGCTATCAGGCTGCTTGTTCTGGAGATTCGCATGACCAACCCGATTGTCACGACCGCCGTATCGAAGTTGAAGTACCCCTGGCTGCTTGGACTCACGCTGGCGGTGTTTGTCGCCGACGTGTTGATTCCAGACTTCCTGCCGTTCGTCGACGAAATCATGCTGGCTGCGATGACTGCCCTGTTTGCCACCTGGCGGGAACGCCGGGCTGCGCCGCCCGCTCAGCCGCCCATCCAGACGATCCGGCCGAATCCGCCCTCGCAGCCCCCTCGCCTGCCCTGACACGCTGACCCTGGCCGAGCACCGTCGTGCTGCACTGGACCGATAGCCACTGTCATCTGGACGCGCCGGAGTTTGATGCCGATCGTCCTGATGTGGTGGCACGTGCCCGTGCGGCGGGTGTCGTTCGCCAGTTGTTGCCGGCGATCGATCTGGACAGCTGTCGGGCCATTGCCGAGCTCGCTGCCGGGGATCCGTCCCTGTTGCCGGCGTTCGGTTTGCACCCGATGTATCTCGATCGCCATGACGATGCCGCATTGGCGAGCCTCGCCGCATGGTGCCGACAGCACCGCCCGGTCGCCATCGGTGAATGCGGCCTGGATTTTTTCGTGGACGGACTGGACGCGGATCGCCAGCGTGTGGTGTTCCGCGCGCAAGTCGAACTGGCGGTCGAACTCGACTTGCCCCTCGTCCTGCACGCCCGTCGGGCGGTGGACGAAGTCATTGCGACCCTGCGCCGATACCGGCCCAAAGGTGGCGTTGTCCACAGTTTCTCGGGTTCCGAGCAGCAGGCGTCGCAGTTGCACACGCTCGGTTTTGCGCTGGGGATCGGCGGGCCAATCACCTATGACCGGGCGCAACGACTGCGCCGTGTGGTGCGGAACATGCCAATCACACAGCTTTTGCTGGAAACCGACGCACCTGATCAACCTTGTGCCTGCAAACGCGGGCAACGCCATGAACCGGCCGATCTGACTGCGGTGGTGAGCGTCGTGACAGCCTTGCGGGAGATCAGCGCCGAAGTGCTGTCGGCAGAAACCGAAGCCAACTTCGACCGGATTTTCCCCGCGACACACTGAACACTCTGCCGGGCCCTCAGCCCAAATGTTTCTTCTGCAGCGGTCGGCAGATCCGCACGAGCCCCGGCTCGCCCATGGATTGCTGGGTAAATCCGAGTCGATGCGCGAGATGCAGCATGACCAGGTTGTCGTTCAGCACATCACCTTGAAGCGACTTCAGGCCACGGCGGCGCGACCAGTCGATCAGGCGGCGAAGCATGTGCCTGCCGAGACCGTTGCCAGCCAGGGGATGGCCGACAATGATCGCGAAGTCGGCATTACCGCCCGGCTCTTCGAACGCAAGGCGGGCCACGGCGCCGATCTCGGCTATTCCGGGGATTCCGGGTTCGGCAATGACCAAGGCAAACGCGCGCTTTGGATCCAGCGTACATAGTTCGCGCGCATAGGCATCGGTGAGTTCCGACATCGGATGCAGGAACCGCAGACGAACTTCTTCAGGCTCGAGCTTCGCAAACGCACGCTGAAGGGCTGGCGTGTCGTCCGGCTCAATCGGTCGAAGCACCAACTCGCGACCGTCGGCCAAGGTCAGGGACTCTCGCCAATGCCCCGTGCGTTGCCGCGTGAAGCCTCGGGGAGCGTCGGCCGGTGGCAGCGTATGGGCTACGCTCATCGGTCAGTTGTCCTACCAGGGCCGCTTGATGACGTTCTTGTCCTGCTCGCGGTCATAGGCGCGCAGTTCGTCGCGCAGGTGCTGCACACGCTGTCGACCCAGCGCGTTCCGGTGTTCGTCGAGCACTTGGGCACCGAGCAATTCACCGAGACGGTTGGCGATCGGGAACATCGAGTCCCAGGCATCCAGGGCGCGCATCGGGCCCGGCAGTGCCATGAACAAGGTGAGTCCGGGCGTACGCAGTTCCTGAATCTTGCGCATCTCGAAGTGGCCGGGCTTCACCATGCTGGCGACGCTGAAGATCGGACCGAGCTCCGGTTTGCCGGGAATCAGGCTGTGAAAAATGCCGAGATGACCGTAGGTCAGTCCGGTCTTTTCCGCGGCGACCACAATGTCGCTGCCGCGCATGAACTCGCCTTCTTCAGCGCAGACGAACAGCGTCACGATGCGGTCGATGCGTTCCTGGGTCCGGGCGCCCACTTGGCTTTCGGGCGGCAGCGGCACCAGTTCCGGCTCGGTGCGAACCTTCTGCACACTCGGCGCCGGAGTGAAGTCCTGGTCGTCATCTTCGGATGGCTCCATCGCTCCGAGCGCTGGTTCGCGGCGTCCCGTCGGCTCGAAATCCGAATCCGGCCGATCGGAAAAATCCTGACCCCGATGTTCGGAGATTTCGAGCGACAGGCGCGTGAGTTCGGCCTGGAGTTCGGCGTCGAAGCCGGGATCGGCACTGGGTTGGGGCCGATCGAGATCCGGTGCCTGGCGTTCACGAGCCGGCCGTGGCGCATGAATGCGCCGGCCTTGCTGGCCGGACTGGCGACTGCCTTGCCAATAAATGAGTCCCAGCACGAGCACGCCGGCAAACACGATGATCAGGCGTAGGGTCCAGGCTTCCACTGCGATGTTCTTCCTTCATTTTCGGGGTGCGCCATGGTACGGCGCACCAGCTGAATGGTCTGTGCGGTGCGCGTCAGGCCGCGCCGACGAGTTTCGTTGCTTCGGCCAGGTCCACCGACACCAATCGCGACACGCCCGGCTCACGCATGGTGACGCCACACAACTGGGTTGCAGACTCCATCGTCGCCTTGTTGTGCGACACGAACAGGAACTGCACGCGTTCGCACATTTCCTTGAGCATGTTGCAGAAACGACCGACATTGGCCTCGTCGAGCGGGGCATCGACCTCGTCGAGCAGACAGAACGGCGCCGGATTCAGGCGGAAAATCGAGAACACCAGAGCCACGGCCGTCAGCGCCTTTTCGCCGCCCGACAGCAGGCTGATCGACGTCACGCGTTTGCCGGGTGGGCGCGCCATGATCGACACACCCGTGTCGAGCAGATCTTCGCCGGTGAGTTCCAGATAGGCGTGTCCACCACCGAACAGACGCGGGAAGAGCTCCTGAAGGCCCGTGTTGACCTTGTCGAACGTTTCCTTGAACCGTGTCCGGGTCTCGCGATCGATCTTCTTGATCGCGCCTTCCAGCGTTTCCAGGGCCGTCGTCAGATCCGTGAACTGGGTATCCAGATAGATCTTGCGGGCCGACTGTTCCTGATATTCGTTGATGGCAGCCAGATTGACCGGCTCCAGGCGTTTGATGCTGCGTTCCAGATCGGCGAGGCGTTCAGCCCACAGGCCAGGCTCGGCGTCCGGTGGCAGTTCCTGCGCGACCGCTTCGATCTCGAAGCCGGCACCCACAATGGCTTCGTTGTGCTGATCGGCGCGCATCTTGATGCTTTGTTCTTCGAGCCGCAGCCCCGACAGCGACTCGCGTTCTTCCGAGACGCTGCGCTCCACGCGTGACCGCTCCTGCTCGAGCGCACGGAACGCCAGATCACAGGCTTCGAGCGCCTTGCGGGCATCGATCAGCTGGCGATCCACCAGCATGCGCTGGTCGAGATAGGTGCGCAGTTCGGCGTCGAGATCAACACCGGGTTCGGTCCCCACAACCAACTGCTGGGCCAGTTCCTGCTTGCGGCTGTCGAGGGTGGTGAGCTGCGACACCATTCGTGCCATCGACTGAGTCAAGGATGCGAGGGTCGATCGTTTGGCTTCCGACCGCAGAGCGATCTGGTGTTTGGCATCCTGGGCTTCACGCGCATTCGCGCGAGCGTCTTCGCGACGTTCCAGCAGAGTGCGGCGCTCGTGATCGAGCTGGCCACGCTGGTCTTCGAGGTCGCCCATCCGCTCGGTCGCCGTTTCCAGGCGTGCACGTGCTTCACGGGATTCAGCGTCGAGTTCGCCAATTCGCGTGCGCAGTTCGGCGATTTCCGTGCCGACCCGACCCATACGCGTGGTCATGCTCTCCAGACGGCCTTTTTCACTCTGGATCTGGCCGGCAACTTCGGACAACTGACGATGCACAAAGTACAAGTCGCGCTGGGCGTCGTCGCGTGCGCGCTCGGCTTCGAAGTTCTGCGTTTTCAGTTCTTCCTGCTTCATCAGGAGCAAGTCGATTTCGTGATCCAGACTGCTGCTGCGATGGGCCAACGCTTCGATTTCGCGCTCACGCGCCAGCACGCCGGAGTGTGCCTCGCGCGCACGGCTGATGCGTACCCAGTCGGGACCCAGCCAGTCACCCTGCTTCGTGATCACCGACTCGCCGGCCTTCAGCGCGGCGTGTTGGGCGCGGGCCTCTGTCAGCGAATCGACCACCTGGACTTTCGACAGCAGTGCCAGGGCCGCTTCCGGACCCGCCACATGCGCTGCCAAGGAACCCTGGCGAGTGCTGCCGTGGGTCTGCGACATCAGCACGACGTTGTGTTCGCCCAGGCTGTCGAGGTCGGCCAGCACGGCTTCGGGTGATTCGGTCAGTGCGGCTTCCAGCCAGGCACCCAGGACCACTTCCACCGCGCGTTCATAACCGTCGTCCACCTTGAGTGCTTCACCCAGGCGCTTGCCATTGCCGAGGCCAATCCGATCCAGCCAAGCCTGCGCGCCGCCCTTCTCCTGCCCCAGCGCAGCGTGTTGCAGCGCTTCCAGCGAACTCAGGCGCCCGCGGGCTTTCGACAATTCGGAGCGTGCATCGTTCAGGCGATTCTGCAGGACTTTGGTTTCGTCCTGCACGCGACCGAGGTGCAGCTTGCGCTCATCGAGCGACGCCGTGCCGGTCTCGACTTTTTCGCGCAACTCTTCCTGCCGCAGCAGCAAGTCGTCTTGCGCCATCGCCAGTTCATCGAGGTTGGCTTTGCCTTGTTCTTCTTCGAGTTGCCCCAGGCGCGACGAGGCGTCGAGTGTCTGTTTGTCGAGGAAGTTCAGGCGGGTGCGTTCGACTTCTGCCAGACGCGCGGACTCGCCGCTGTCGCGGGCATAGGCATCCCAACGTGATTGCCAGTCCAGAATCGATTGTTCGGCGACCCGCAAAGCCTCGGTGCGTTGTTCGGACTGGATCTCAAGTGCTTCCAGCTGCGGCTCGGAATCGGCCAGCGACAGGGTCAGTGCTTCGATCTGGTCACGGTCGCCACGAATGTGGTCCGCCAGTTCGGCATGCGCCTGCTCGGTTTCTTTCAGCGAGCGGGTCAGCCGTTCGTTGAGGTCGCGGTTGAAGTTGATCTGCTGTTCGACGCGGGCGATTTCGCCACTGACGCGATACAACTCGCCCTGCACCCCATTGAAGTGGTCGGCGGCCATCACCTGCTTTTCGCGCTCACTTTCGAGCTGGGCTTCGATATGGCGCTGTTCGGCGACCAGTTCTTCGATGCGCAATTCAACCCGACGCACTTTCTGGGTGCGTTCGTCGAGTTCGCCACGCAGGCTGAGCAGATGCAGGGCCTTCAGTTCGGCCTCGACGCGGTTCGCATCGGTCTTGAGCTTCTGGTAACGCTCGGCCTGTTTGGCCTGGCGATTGAGGTGCTCCAGTTGTTTGTCGACTTCCTGGCGGACGTCGTTGAGGCGATCGAGGTTTTCGCGCGTGGCCTTGATGCGCGACTCGGTCTCCTTGCGACGCTCCTTGTACTTGGAAATGCCGGCGGCTTCTTCCAGATGCAGGCGCAGGTCTTCCGGGCGGGCTTCGATGATCTGCGAAATCATGCCCTGCTCGATGATCGAGTAGGACCGTGCGCCCAGGCCGGTGCCCAGGAACACGTCGATGATGTCGCGGCGACGGCACTTGCCGCCGTTCAGGAAATAGTTGGACTGGCCGTCACGGCTGACCTGACGCTTGATCGAAATTTCGTTGAAGCTGGCGTATTCGCCCTGGATGGCGCCGTCGGAGTTGTCGAAGATCAGCTCGACGGTGGCTGAGCCGACCGGTTTGCGGTTGCCCGAGCCCGAGAAGATCACGTCGGTGATGGCGTCACCGCGCAGGCGGCTGGCCGCACTTTCGCCCATGACCCAACGGATGGCATCGATGATGTTGGACTTGCCGCAGCCGTTTGGCCCGACAATTCCGGTCATATTGGTCGGCAAATGCAGCACCGTCGGGTCGACGAATGACTTGAAGCCGGACAATTTGATGGTCGATAGACGCATGTTTCACTCAGTAGATGGCAATTTCCGGGCTGGGGCGATTGCCTCCCGGCTCCGCGTCGATTAACGTGCGCGGCCTTGTTCAACTTCAAATCAGGATTACGGCCATGAGTACCAAGCCGTCCAAGACGCTCGAGACGTTTCCGAACCCCGAACCGAAACGCGACTATACCATTCGCATGCGGATTCCGGAGTTCACCTGCCTGTGCCCCAAAACGGGGCAACCGGACTTCGCCACCCTGCATCTGGAGTACATCGCCGACAAAACCTGCGTGGAACTCAAGTCGCTGAAGCTCTATATGTGGAGCTACCGGGACGAAGGCGCGTTCCACGAGGCCGTCACGAACAAGATCCTCGAAGATCTGGTCAAGGCCACCAAGCCGCGATTCATGCGTCTGACGGCCGAATGGTATGTCCGTGGCGGCATCTACACGACCGTCGTCGCCGAACACCTGGCGAAGGGCTACAAGCCCAAACCGCGCATCGAACTGCCCTGATCAGGAGTTGGCCCCATGAGCAAGACCGAGACGTACGCCCGTTATGCCGAAGAACTCCGTTCCATCGAGGCGCAGGGGCTGTTCAAGCGGGAGCGCATCATTGCCAGCCCGCAGAGCGCTGAAATCACGCTGGCCGACGGCCGGCGCGTGCTGAACTTCTGCGCGAACAACTATCTCGGTCTGGCCGACCATCCCGACATCATCGCTGCCGCCAAGGATGCACTGGACAGCCATGGCTTCGGCATGGCCAGCGTGCGGTTCATCTGCGGCACTCAGGATCTCCACAAACAGCTGGAAGCACAGATCGCCCGGTTCTTCGGCACCGAAGACACGATCCTGTATGCGGCGTGTTTCGACGCCAACGGCGGCTTGTATGAGCCGCTGCTGGGCGAAGAGGACGCGATCATTTCGGATGCCTTGAACCATGCGTCGATCATCGATGGGGTCCGGCTCTGCAAGGCCAAGCGTTTCCGATATGCCAACTGCGACATGGCCGACCTGGAAACCCAGCTTCAGGCCGCCCGGGCAGCCGGCGCCCGCAACATTCTGATCAGTACCGACGGCGTGTTCTCGATGGACGGTTTCATCGCGCCGCTCGATCGCATCTGTGATCTGGCCGAACAATACGGCGCGCTCGTGCATATCGACGAATGCCACGCGACCGGATTCCTGGGTGAACACGGCAAGGGCAGCGCCGAAGTCCGTGGGGCATTGGCGCGAATCGACATCTTCACCGGCACCCTGGGCAAAGCCATGGGTGGTGCATTGGGCGGGTTCACGACCGGCAAACGCGAAGTCATCGAGCTCCTGCGTCAGCGCTCGCGGCCGTACCTGTTCTCGAACTCCCTGCCGCCGCATGTGGTGGCCGCCGGCATCAAGGCGTTCGACATGCTCGAAAGCTCAGGTCACCTGCGTGCCCAACTCCGAGAGAACACGGCGTATTTCCGCGAAAAGATGACCGCAGCAGGCTTCGACCTGAAACCCGGTGAACATCCGATCGTGCCGGTCATGGTCTACGACGCCCCGCTTGCCCAGCGTATGGCCGAAGGTCTGTTGGCGCGAGGCATCTACGTGATCGGCTTCTTCTTCCCGGTCGTCCCGAAAGGCCAGGCCCGCATCCGTACCCAAATGAGTGCCGCACATACCCGCGCACATCTCGACCAGGCCATCGCATCGTTCACGGAAGTCGGTCGCGAGTTGGGTGTTGTGCAAGGCTGACGATGTGTAGGCTGGGCTGAGCGCAAGCGAAGCCCAGCTACTTGGGACAAGCCAACAGGAAACTCGGTGTGGGCATGTCCTGCGACCGCGCGAGTTTCCGCACGGAACGTTCGAGGCTTGAAGCATTCGCTTCGTTCGGCTTCGAGAGCCCGGCTTCACTCGGGTGCCTGATTTTCAGGCCAGCAGCTGGGCTTCGCTTGCGCTCAGCCCAGCCTACAACCCGCTCGCAGCGTGCGCGACCGCGCGGAACAGCGCCCTGCCCTTGTTCATCGTTTCCTCCCATTCCTTTTCGGGATCGGAGTCGTAGACGATGCCGGCACCGGCCTGCACATGCAGCATGCCGTCCTGGATCAACGCGGTACGGATCGCGATGGCGGTATCGGCTTCGCCCCACCAGTTCAAGTAACCCACCGCGCCTGAGTAGACATTCCGCTTGACCGGCTCCAGCTCCTGAATGACCTGCAAGGCTCGGATCTTCGGCGCTCCGCTGACGGTGCCGGCAGGAAACGCGGCCTTCAGCACATCCATGTAGCTCAGCCCTGCCCGCAGTTTGCCGCGCACTTCGCTGACGATGTGCATGACGTGCGAGTACCGCTCGATGACCATCTGCTCGGGCACGTGCACACTGCCGACTTCGGCTACACGACCCACGTCGTTCCGGCCGAGGTCAATCAGCATCAGGTGTTCCGCACGTTCCTTCGGATCGGCAAGCAGATCGCGCTCGAACTGGAGGTCTTGCTCCGGGGTCTTCCCGCGCGGACGTGTGCCGGCAATCGGGCGCACGGTCACTTCGCCATCCTTCAGGCGCACCAGGATTTCGGGCGACGAGCCGACGATCTGGGTCCGACCCAGATCGAGAAAGTACATATAAGGCGATGGGTTCAACGCACGCAGCGCACGATACACATCGACGGGCCGTGCCTTGAACGGCACCGACAGCCGTTGTGACAACACCACTTGAAAAACGTCACCCGCACGGATCAGTTCCTGGCATTTGGCGACTGCCGCGAGGAATCCCTCGCGCGTGAAACCGGAGATGAAATCGGTTTCGTCCAGCATCGTCGGGTCCAGCACTTCCGGATAACTGCGTCCCGAATGGCGCAAGCGGAACGTCAGCTCATCGAGGCGACGTTCGGCCTTCGACTGAGCCTGTGGCTCATCAGGATCAGCATGGACAATCAGATACAGCCGGCCCTTGAGATTGTCGAAGACCGCCACTTCTTCGGACAACATCAGCAGCACGTCATCTGTGCCCAGTTGGTCGGGTTTGTCCGGGCTCTGCAGTTTGTCTTCGATGTAAGCGATGGTCTCGAACCCGAAGTACCCGACCAGACCGCCGGTGAAGGCCGGCAGACCTTCCAGCTTCGGCACCCGGAAACCGGCGCGAATGGCCTCGATGTCAGTCAATGGATCGGCCAGTTCACGCGTTTCGATCACTTCACCGAGTTGGCGCACGGTCAGCGTGCGGCCGCGTAATGCGTAGGTACGCCGTGCCGGCAGGCCGATGATGGAGTAACGGCCCCAGCTCTCGCCGCCCTCAACGGACTCGAACAGATACGCAAACGGACCGTCCGCCAGTTTCAGGTACACGGAAAGGGGTGTGTCGAGGTCAGACAACACCTCGCGCACCACGGGGATCCGGTTGAATCCCTGGGCCTTGAGTTCGGCGAATTGTTCAGCAGTGAGGTTCATGGGCGCGTTGTACGGGAGACAGTCGCCAAGTATACGGGCCGACCCGTGTGCCGCTTATGAAAAACGCAAAGTGGCGAGCGCGCCGCGTTCGGGTGCCGGGGCCAGCGACACACTCCAGCCATAGAGGGCACAGATCCGGCGGACGATGGCGAGGCCCAGCCCGCCGCCCTTGCCGGCTGCGTCCTTGCCACGCACGCCGCGCGTGAACAGATGTTCGGCCTGCCCTTGTTCGATCCCGGGGCCCTGATCGAGCACCTCAACCGAATCGGCGCGGATCGTGACGACAATCTCCCCGGCCGGCGTGTACTTGATGGCATTCCCCACCAAATTGCCCAGCGCGACGGCCAGAACCGCTGGTGGGGCCACCACATGGGCGTCGGATTCCATGTCGATCCGAAGCGTGACCGGCTTCTGGCCAATCTGCACCCGGTGGGTATCAAACACCTGCTCGACGACCGGCAGTACGCGGGTTTCCTCGCCATGTGCCGGGCCCTGCTTCTCGTGTCGCGACAGCAACAGCAGCACTTCAATCAGTTCATTCGACTGCCGCACTGCGCGCTCTATTCGCCGCAGGCGCTGTTTGGCCTTCTCAGGCACATCTTCCTGCGCCAGCAACAATTCGGTGGCGCCACTGATCACGGCGATCGGTGTGCGCAGTTCATGCGACACATCGGCGTTGAACTCCTTGTCGCGCTCGACCAGCGCAGTGAGGCGTTCGGCGTAGTCGTCGAGTTTGGCGGCCAACTGGCCGACTTCGTCTTCCGCAAAATGAGGCTTCAAGGGCGCCGGCTTCGCTTCGCCGCGGAACCCGGTCAGCCTTTCGGCCAGATCGGCCACCGGTCGCATCACGCTGGATGCCGACCAGAACGCGATCAACGCCGAGATCCCCGAGAACAGCACCACAAACCCGATCAGGGCCCAGTTGATGCGACTGCGCAGTTTCAGCTCATGCGAGATGTCGTACTGCAGGAAAAACCAGTAGTCGCCGTCCTTGCGGACCGCCAGTTTGTAGGCTTGCGAGAACGCACTCTGGGTGTCGTCCAGAATGGTATGCACCCCGTTCGGCAGGGCGCGCCAGTTGTTCGGGACGTTCGCGCGTTTTCGCTCGCTGTAGACCGCACCCTGGATGCGGCTGAACGTGGCGATATTGTCCGGGTCGCGCCGGAACTGGCTTTCGTAGTTGCTGAGCTCAAGGCTCAGCTGCCGGCCGATCAACTGGTCTTCCAGATACGCACGCAGTTGCACGACAGCCAACGCGAAGCCAGCCGTCAGCGCCGTGCCAAACAACAAGAACGAAATGATGATGCGGCTTTTAAGCCTTTGCCGGTAACGCATCCGGGTCGCTCAGGCTGTAGCCGATGCCATGGCGGGTGTGGATCAAGGCTTTGGGGAACGGCTTGTCGATCAACGCGCAGACCATGGATATGCACGCGCAGCGAGTCGCTATCGGGCAGTTCTTCGCCCCACACACGAAGTTCCAGTTCCTTGCGCGTGACGACCGACGGCGACGATTCCATCAGGGCCTGCAGCAATTTCAGGCCGATCGGGTTCAGCGTGATGTCCTTCTCGCCGCGCTGGACGGTGAGCGTGTCGAGGTTGTAGCTCAGATCGCCGACCTGCAACTGTCGCGACACATTGCCCCGCCCACGACGGCCCAACACATTCACCCTCGCTTCGAGTTCCTGCAGGGCAAACGGCTTGGTCATGTAGTCGTCGGCACCCGACTCGAATCCGGCCAGCTTCTGCGGCAGCGCATCGCGTGCAGTGAGCATCAGCACCGGCGTGGTCTTGTTCAGATCCTTGCGCAGGCGCCGGCAGAGCTCCAGGCCGTCGATGCCCGGCAGCGTGACGTCCAGCACGATCACATCGAAGTTCTCGGCCGAGGCCAGATTGAGCCCGGTCATGCCGTCGGCGGCGAAATCGACCACATGGCCACGGTCGGCCAGAAAATCGCCCACGTTCGCGGCGATGTCGGAATTGTCTTCAATGACGAGGATATGCATGGCGGCAACCTTATTCTGCAACGCCAAGCCTTAGCAAGCTGCCAACCTTGGCGCGGGGGTCCATTCGGGTTTCGGGCAAGAAAAAGCCCAAGGTGTGTGCCCTGGGCTAAAAAGATGTTGCCCCGATTACCGTCATCCGACTACGAGGACCGTTGGGCCTGTGTAATCAACTAACGTGGGGCGACTCTAGGCCTGGGTGGATTAAAAAGGCTGTTAAGCCCCAAAAACCAACCCTTCTCCGTGTAAACGGGAGAAGGTGGCCGAAGGCCGGATGAGGGACAGATTGGCGCGAAGCTCTTGCCTTCTCCCGCAAGCGGGAGAAGGTGGTCCGCAGGACCGGATGAGGGACAGATTGGCTCCGAAGTCGGTTCGTCGCCAGCTTTCCCTCATCTGCCTGTCGGCATCTTCTCCCGCAAGCGGGAGAAGAAAACATTGCCGATCGACAGGTTTTCTCTGCCGCAAGCGGTAGAAGAATGGCTCTGTGTCAGCGCACAGCAGTAGTCGCCGTCACATCTTCCATCACCACCGGCGGCGACTTGTTCGTCGTATTCCACTGGTCGACCATGAACGCCGCACGGGTCTGCGTTCGAGGACCAGAACTCAACACCCGCGGCGCACACATGGTGTTCTCGCTCGGGAAGTTGTGGGTCGTCGCCTCGCGACTCAGGAACTCGATGTATTCCTTGCTCGCGACCTGGTGCTGCAGCCGAGCCCGCACGCTGACCGGCAGCGGCGTGCCGTTGGGCACCGGAATCGTGTATGTCGTGTCGTCGTAGTTCACCAGCACGCCCGAACCCGGCGAGGTTTCGGGATAAACGTAGTTCACCGGCCGGATCTCCGGATCCAATGCGCCCGTGAAGCCCTGCGGCGGAATACGATTGTCCTTCGCGATGCAGTTGTTCAACACGAAGTGGAATTCCTTGCGATTCATCGAATCCTTGATGTCGCAATTGTTCGTCGTACTGTTCCACATGCCCTGCTGCACCTCGTAGACCTTCGCCTGCGCATCTTCCGTCAGCACTGCAGTCCCAGCGTTGTAAGCGCCACTCTCGAAGATCAGCGCACCATTCGCGTCCCGAGCCTCGACGTTCAACCACATCCGACGCCCCTCGCTGTAACCGGTCGGCAGCTTGTGGCCAGACAGGTTCGTCACGCGCACTCGCGCAGTCAGGTTCTGCCCTGGGCCGCCAAATGGATCCAGGCTCACTGCCATGGTTGCTGAGCGGTTTTGCAGCATGTCGAGGGTTCGGGCGATCGACGCATCTAGATCCACCACACGATCCAACGCCATGCCATATAGGTTCTTGACGACCGTGAGCATCCAGACGTTTGCGCCAACGAATTCATGAACCGGCAGGTTTCCGGCCCGTGAACCGGGACTCGTCATCATGCACGCAAACGCTTCGGGCGAGGTTGATTTGGGCATGTGGCAGGACTGGCACGTTCTGCCGAATCGCCCCTCATCCGTACTTGGTTCACGGTCTGCGAATCCATCATTGAACAACACATTGCCAAACGCGCTGGCCTTCCACTCGCTGAAAGTCCGTTCGATCGGAAACGGAATGCCGGTGTCCGTTCCATTACTGAGGATCAGCGTCTTGGCTGCAGATCCATTGACTATGGGACTGGTCACGTCATGGCAGCTGCCGCAGAACTCGCCTTGTTTCACGAAAGGTGAGTAGGCGCTCGCGTGCGGGGGGGTCAGTGGATCGTTCTCTTCGTACTTGTAGGGGCCGTACCGACAAGGTCCAGAAAATTCCCCGCACTGGTTGTTGTCATCCAGCACGATATTGCCGCTGTCGTGTTTTGCGGGAGGCGGAAACGGGCTGGCAGGCTTCACCTGACGGTGACACAAGTGACACCCAACTCCCGAAAAGTCGTTGGGGCCATCATCACTCGCGGCATAGTCGCCCTGAAGAGCACACCCAGTCGAACCACCGGCCACGCCTTTGACACGGCCCTCCATGAACGCCTGTGGCGCATGACAACGCAGGCACCATTCCCCAACACCCGGTATGTCGTTGTTGGCTACATCCAGCGCGGCCCAGAACAGCGGGTCACGCCCGGCGTGCGCCATCATCGATCCACCCCAAGTGTTGCTGGGCAGGAACTGACGGAATACCCCGTTCGACAATCCGTCGTGGCAGCCGCGGCAGTCTCCCGACACTTGCAATGAGTAGTCGAGATGGGGCTGTGTACCGTGCGGCGTAAAGTCCGATGGGCCTCCTGCGACCAGCGGAGACGCGTTCCACCAGAGAAGTATGCCCAACAGGGCATACTTTATCTTCGTCAGCATGGCAACAAGACGACGGTCTGATCTGGTCATTCGAAGCCGTTGGCAAACATCGCCGGCGTGCCAACCTTGAAGCTGTCGACCGAATAGGATGCTGGAAATCCTTGCCCGCTTCCGTCCCGAGTGACACCCAGTTCGACAACACCTGGCACCGGCGCCTTGTCCGCCGTGAACGTGATGTTCGTCATTACACCCCAGTTCAAGCTATCTGCTGCGTTGGGCGCAACAAACTCCAGCTTGTCGGCGGTTTGATTGATGGTCCAGTCATTGCGCAGCGCATCGCCGTCGCGATAGCTGATGTCGGTGATGGTTGCCCCCCCCGTGCGCGATGCTGATCCGGTTGAAGCCGTTGTTGCTGATGACGCGCGGGACCTGATCCGTGCCTGGACCATTGCCAATGACGACTTCCGCACGCGAAAAATCCATATTCTGGACGGCCACTTCGTATCGATAGAGCCCGTTGCCGAGGTCACGCACTTTCATGGCTACCTTGACGTGCCCTTCGCCATTGCTCGTGCTCTTGTCGAGACCGCGATTGATCTCCAATGGATCACCGCTGCTCGGACTGACCCATCGATCAATTGCCGGGCCAAGCAGGAAGCCCTGCACGCCCGCCATGGTCAGAGACGTCTGGGTCGGAACGACACTTCGTGTTGCCATAGTGTTGTAGATATTGATGTCATCCCGAACGATGTACCAGGACTCGAACAGATAGCGGGTCGTAGCCGATACTGGCGTCAACTCGGGCACCGGAACCCGCATGCGATTGGTGTGCGAGGTGTTGCCACTGGAGTTCTCCGATCCATTGCAATCGGGATCGTAGATGGATCCACATCGTCCCCAAATACCGGTTGCCGGCACAATCTCGGAACGAGGGCCAAGCGAATTGGCGCTATCGTTGTTGCCGGTTCCATAGGTGTCGCCACAAGACTTGCCCAGAACATGGTTGCCGTTGCAGCCCTCGCATCCATCACCTGAGTAGGTGTTCGTATTGGTCGTAAGGAAGGCGTGTTTGACCTGGGATCGGCCGATATGAGTCATACGCTCGACTCCATCAACGGTGTCGAGACGAAACAGATTCCAAATCAAGTAAGGGTGTTGATCATTATTATGCGGGGCAAAATTCCCCGTGAATTTCTGCCACCACGGTACATCGGCAGCAAAAGGCGCTGAACTGGTTCCCAGTGGATCCCCGGGGACGTTCGCAAGTAGCGTTCCCCGGTTACGACTGTTGGTCAGCGTCGACGAAGGCGCATAAATCACATGTGTCGTTCCAGCGCCACAACCTGCCACGGTCACACAACTATTGGGTTCACCACCCGAACAGTTGCTGCATCTCATCAACGAGCCGGTAAAATTGAACATGAACACATCGGCTTGATAAACCGTACCCAGCGGTTGGTCGGCCACTTGAGTTCCTGGCCAATTGGGTGTGCCACACGCTTTTGCAGATTCCGCTGATATCCGGGACTCTACCGGCATGGATGACATCAACTCGCCGATCTGTTGATCGACGGCGTCGTCCCGTTTGAGCAAGGATGCTAGGTACGGAGCAATTCGAATGTCTGCCGAGCGAATGAAGAACAAGTTTCCGTTCTCGAGCATTTCGTACATGATGCGATCGACGTAAAAGAGCGTACGACCGGATTTGTCTTGAAGATCAATCCGCGGTGGTTCGCCTGGACGCACGCGCACCATCAGGCTCCGCGCATCAACGCTTCGACCATTCGCTTTGAAGCGATAGGGCGTCCGGAGCACACCCTCTCCACCCGCAAGCCCAGTGACAGAACGCCCGAACAGGTCGACTTCCATTCTGGTGCCAAGCTCGAATTGGGCAAACTCTGTCTGTGCAAATTCCGGGTTCGCCTTGGCACTGGTGCCCCGATCGAGCCCATAGAGCGCGAGGTTACTCTCGTTCCAAATAAATCTAACCTCGCCGCCTCGGACCGTCAGCCGGTCGTATGCGGGGTTCAGTGCCAGCGGAAGCGACGGCACTTGAGCAGCTTTCTCCGCGCTTACGGGTGATGCGGGAGTCGTGGCGGCCGGAACACTTCCGGAGGCAAATGCGAGAAACGCGAAAACCGAGACCAAAAGCCGGGCCGACATGGTGCCTCCAGGAGTGTTGCAAATAATTACCGATCATCGGTCTTCCGGGGGCACAAAGCAAGGTGCGGCGCGTCAAAGTGTGTGAGTGCCCTTGCAATTCCGGTCACTTCTTCCAACCCCGCCAAACCCGGAAGTGACCTTCAAGATGTTCGTCGCTGTGCCAATTCCGACTCGCCCGAACCTGATGCGGCATGCAGACACAGCTCTGCATTTGGTGAGTCACGGTAGATCACACCGATTCTGATCTCGCCCCCACTACTGGTGGGCATGATCCAGTCAACCGCCAAGTGGTCTGTGCGATGGATTGTCTGGGTACGATCAACACTCATGCCAAATTCTCTTCGAAGCGGATCGGGGCGTTATTGCGTGTCGAACTTGCGTCCGAGCTCGGATATTGCCTTGCCGTCAACGTACGCGTCCGTCACATGCACAATGCTCCCATCCGCTGTCTTGACAACAAGGCTGAGATCACCGTGCCGACATACTCGCTCCTGAATATTGCCGATCGCGACAATGGCAAGGCTATCGGTCGCCTTTTGCACCGAAATCACAGTCGACTCAGGATTGGCAATCCATTCCCCCAGAAGCACTTCAAAAATATACGAGTCAAACTGCGCGCGTTGAACCTGTTTCTGCAATACCGACTTGTCCTGCTGAATCTTGCTGGCAATGAGCATTGCTTCTTCATGACCAAGCCCTTGCACTTCGACGAAGCCAACCGGGAACTCAGATGCCACACAGGCACGGTCTGAATCCTCAAATCTGACAAATTCCTTTTCTGACAGAAACGTCCATGCCTTGGGCGCAAATCGTGATCGAGACTTGTCCATCTTGTAGATCAGATTCTGGTCCTCAATTCCCAGCGTGGTGACCTGAAATGAACATAGGGAAGAGTCCTTGATCTGGCTGAAAAACTCGAAGTACTTGCCTATCCTGAATCCATCGCTATTCCATTGATACCTTCGCTCCCAGGATACGTCCTTGTCAGTCGCCCAGGCAGCAAGCCCGGTGTGTTCAGTAGCGCCTTCCCAAAGTTGGGAGACAGAACACTCAGCAACTGCATCCCACGAGGCGAATGCCAAAACCACGCTTGACAGCCACTTCATCGGCTGACCCCATGGGCCAAGTGGTTCCGCTCCGATTGGCATGGAAAATCCCTGCAGACCCCAGATGCCACCAAGCCGAGCGCCAACAATGCGGACACGCAGTGGAGCCTGCACGTGCCGTTCGCTCTGCCTCGATCAGCAGATTCTGGTTCCAAGTTCCCGATCCTTGATCTATTCAATGACGAATCCCCATTCATGGGTAGATCTCCGCGAGCCAAGGTACAGGACGACTGCCTGTCCGCATTTTGGGAGGTGGAAAAAAAGCCTGTAATAGTCGTCGCTCAAGGAAGCCCCTGCCTCGAGTTCCAAATGCACCAACGCCGCCATTTGAATGTCACGGAGCTCGGCCATTGCGGCTGGACCAAGACTCCGGAATTCGGACGTCGGATTCTTGAATTCCCGGGCCAGCAAACGGGACGCCTTCAGAAGGACGGGCGCCAGATCTTCATCGGCACCAATGACACCCCTCGGAAAAAAATCAGTGGCTGCATTGAGCTGATGGCATTGTTGGCCAATTCTGCGCCTCACGGCGACATAGTCGACCTCATAAGAGGACACGTCGCCGTTTTCGCAGTTGACCGCTCGCTTGACGAGCGAGTCGCAGAGTCGGCCTCGCTTTGATGGGGTGGTAAAGAAGTCCGTGATCAAACAATTGTCGATGGTCCGGGCAGGCTTGGCTTGCCAGAGTCGGAAATCTGCGACTGGAGAATCGGCTGCACACGCGCTGCCAGAAAGGCAAAGGAATCCAACCATTACAAAGGTACGTTTGATCACTTTCTATCGTGCACTCCATCACGGGCGAGGTTCGACCAAATCAAGCTTATCGAAGGTCGCCCAAAAGAGCCCAACAGCGCCGCGGAGAGACCCGACGTGGACGAACAATCGCGCCGTCATCCTATCTCAACGCAACTGCCTTCGAGAACGAGTCGCCAGGAATGGCGACCTGCCAAGTCTGAGATGCCCGCGCAATTGACGCACGTCAACACGCTCCATTGAGCCTCGCCTTAGCCTGACCTTATCTTCCCAACAGGGAGCAATCAGGCATGACCCACCCTTCAGGCAGGGCTCGATGTTTGCTCGGCAGTTTGCTGTGGCTTATGGCTACCAGCACCTCCGCCGCCACAGTCTGGCGCGACACGTTCGACAACACGGCACAACTGCCTTGGTCCAGCGTTCGCGGAACCTGGCAAGTTGCCTCGGGCGAGTATTCGTCGACTACGCCGGGCAATATTCCGCCCACCGCTGCGTTGTTGCCCTACGATCTTTCGGATTTCAGTTTTGAGGTGGATCTGGTTCAGCCGGTCGATGGCGGGTTGTGGGTGCGCACGAACTCGGATGCGAGTGCTGGTGTGATGCTGGTGGTTTTTGCGGATAGTCTGTACTGGCACGTCATCTCGGATCCGGATTCCGGACCGTGGACGATCCATGGCCAGGCCACCTTGTCCCCTGCGCTCAGCAGTGGCACAAACCGGATCCGGGTCACCGGACATGGTCCGATTCTGCGGGCTTACGTCAACGGCGCCAAAGTGGCTGCCAGCACACTCGACCTCACTACCGTGACGAATCCTCCCGGGATGAACTATCTGCGCGGCCGGGTCGGTTTGTACGACAACGCTTCGCCCGGAACGCGCTTCGACAACATTCGACTGGAAGCCGGTACGCCGATTGAAGTAGTGGCGATTGGTGATGCGGGTAACCAGGCCGTTCGCCTGTTTCCCGTGGACGCCAGCGGTGACGTTGCGCCCCTGGTGACGCTTGCCGGCGGCAACACGGGACTGTCCGATGTGCGCGGCGTGATTCTGGATTCGGAAACCTTGTACGTGTCCAGCGGCACTGGTCGATATATCAAGGCCTTTGCGCTCGGCAGTCTGGGCGACGTGCCGGCGCTTCGAACGATTCAAGGCCCTGCTACCGGCCTGGGCGCGGTCTACAACATCACATTGGTTGGTCCGAATCTGTTTGCCGCCTCGGATACTGCGCCAGTCAGCATTTTTGCGGCCGACGCACAAGGTGACGTGCCACCAACGCGAATCATCAATGAGGCCGGCGCCTATGGTCTCGATGCGAGTTCCGGCGAAGTGTTCATTGCCGGCCACTTCCTCAATGCGGAGTTCGATATTCACCTATGCCGATACCGCCAGTGCAGGCACGCCGCCACTGCGGACACTGGTCGGCGTGAGCACGGGGCTCGGCAGCACCAACCTGGGTCTCGCCAGCACGCCAACCGAACTGTTCGTGGTGCAATACGCGGAAGGCCGTATTCGGGTCTATCCCCGCAGCGCCCAGGGTGACACCCCGCCTCTGCGAACCATCGCAGGGCCGGCAACCGGCTTGGCTGCGGCTGTCGACATTGCCATCCGCGGGAACGAGTTGTTTGTTGCCAACAGCGGCTTCGGCAACGTGCTGGTGTTCCCGCTCGGCGGCGACGGCAACATCGCACCATCACGAGTCATCGGCGGCGCTGCGACGGGATTCAACGCCCCGTTCGCAATCGATTTCGGGATTTACATGATTCCCGACGATGTGTTTGTCGACGGATTCGAATGAGCATCCCAGGGCAGAAGCAGGATACTGCCGATCAGTGAACTACCTCGCCTGAGTCCCACCCACCGTCATTGCGGAAACCTTGACTGGTCTTCTTTGCGAACCTGGACGCGCCAAGGCTGTTTGAATCGATGCGGCGAATTCTGATGCGCCACGCTTGATCTCATCTCAACCGGCTGAGTTCACTGTTCCAAGTCTGGATGAATCTCGATCGTGGCGAAGGCCAAAGCAGCGGAATGCCGAGACTCAAGATCCAAGACCTGCTCTCGCCGGCCGGAACACGCAGATTTTGGGTGTCCGGCTTGCCTTCTGGCCTGCCTTCGCGCGCGGCTTGCCTCACCAGGTGGCTCCTGGGCCGTATCAATATCTTAAGCCCCGCTTCAACGCAGGGCGTAGACGCGATCGTCGCGGATGATCACGCGGTCGCCGACGCGCAACTGCGGATCCTGCATTTGCGTGACCTGGCCGTAACGGCCATCGTCGAGAGGCACTTCGATGAGAAAACCACGCCGCTGATCGCGGCGATCATCTTCGATTTCGTGCCCGATGACGCCGCCAGCAACCGCACCGGCCACCGTGGCGGCGCGACGACCACTGCCGGATCCGACCTGGTTGCCGATGGCGCCGCCAATGATCGCGCCGAGCACGGTACCGCCGCCCACGCGTGAATCGTTGACCCAGACCGATTCGATGTTCGCGATCGTGCCGCAGCTGTCACAGCGATTGTTGCCCGAATAACCATGATCGGAATAACGCGGCTGCGACGAGCAGCCGGCTACCAGCAACGTGCCAAGCGCGATGAGCGCGGATTTCGAGAGTGCCTTGCGCATGGTGTTTCTCCAATTGCGATGCGGTTGGAAGCTGCAATGACGATCGCCGCGAACGCACGCCGACTGCACTGCAGAGATGACCCAGCTTATGCCGCGTGCATCAGAGGGTCGGTGCGCTGGCGCACTCGTCACTGCGCCGGTGAGCGCGGCACACAATGCGTTGGTTGCCGTACCGAGGCGGTTGCAGATCCTGCCCAGTACCCTGCCCTGCGCAGCGCCGCGGAAGCGGCAATGTTTTTGTATCGGGTACGTTGATGGTTGCACTCGCGCTCGGCCTCGGCGCAGTCATCGACGGGCTGCCAGGCGAACCATTTGGCATACCGTGCTTCACGGCATACATCGCGAATCCGTTATTGCGATCAGCGTCGTGCCCCTTGACCATCCGAAACTGCGGTGATCGGGTGCAACGTCGTGAGTCCGGTGCACGCACGGACTCGCTCAGGAGGAATCAATTGCTTGCGTGATTGAATCTTGGCGACGCCATCCAAATCGCACACGAACAGGCTGTTTCTCAACAGCCTGCTCAATCAATCCGGCGCTGATCCATCTGCGAGCAGCATCGAATGAATCGACTGGCAAAGTACTTTCGCGGAAGGTTCTGGTCGGGACTACCCCGCTTGCGTACCGCCCACCGTCATCGCCGATATCTTCAGCGTAGGCTGGCCCACGCCAACGGGCACACTCTGTCCATCCTTGCCGCAGATGCCGACACCGGCATCGAGCTTGAGGTCATTGCCGAGCATGACGATCCGCTGCATGACTTCGGGGCCTGAACCGACGAGGGTGGCGCCCTTCACCGGTCGTGTGACCTTGCCGCCTTCGATCAGGTACGCCTCGCTGGCCGAGAACACGAATTTGCCGGAGGTGATGTCGACCTGGCCACCGCCGAAGTTGACGGCGTAAATGCCGCGATCGACGGAAGCGATGATGTCATTCGGGTCGCTGTCACCGGGTTGCAGATAGGTGTTGGTCATGCGCGGCATGGGCAGGTGCGCAAAACTTTCGCGGCGCGCATTGCCGGTCGGCGCGGTGTCCATCAGGCCGGCGTTGTGTTTGTCCTGCATGTAACCGACCAGCCTGCCGTTTTCGATCAGTGTGGTGCAGCGGGTGGGTGTGCCTTCATCATCCACGTTCAACGAGCCGCGGCGACTGGCCAGCGTGCCGTCATCGACCACGGTGCACAAGGGGCTCGTGACCTGTTCGCCGATTGGGCCGCTGAATGCCGACAGGCCCTTGCGATTGAAATCACCTTCGAGGCCATGGCCTACCGCTTCATGCAGCAGCACACCTGGCCAACCCGGGCCGAGCACTACCGGCATTTCGCCTGCCGGCGCATCGACGGCTTCGAGATTCACCAGCGCCTGGCGAACGGCCTCGCGCGCCTGACGCTGCGCGAAGTCGGAGTTCAGCAGGTCGGCGTAACTCATGCGGCCGCCACCACCGGCCGATGCCTGTTCGCGGCGACCGTTGCTTTCCACGATCACTTGCACGTTGAAGCGGACGAGCGGCCGTACGTCGGCGGCAAACGTGCCGTCACTATGAGCGAGCAGGATGGTGTCCGCGACGGCAGACAACGACACAACCACTTGGCGCACACGCGGGTCAATGGATCGGGCGAACGCATCGATTTCTCGCAGCAACGCAACCTTTCGCTCGACCGGAATCGATTCGACCGGATCTTCCGCCGCATACAAAGGTGCGCGATCGGCTTGACGCCGCATCAGTGACTGTCGGCGGCCGTCCTGTCCGGCTTTCGAAATGGCCCGCGCACTGCTGGCGGCTTCCATCAAGGCAGGCAGCACCAGGTCGTCAGTATAGGCAAACCCGGTTTTCTCGCCGGTGATGGCGCGGACGCCCACACCCTGCTCGATCGAATGGGTCCCTTCTTTGACGATGCCGTCTTCCAGTACCCAGCTTTCGTGACGGCTGTGCTGGAAATAGAGATCACCCGCATCAATGCCGGGGCCGAGCAACTGCGCGAAGACCCGATCGAGGTCGTCGACACTCAGGCCTGTAGGCGTCAACAGCCGACGCTCGGCAATGTGGATCACATCCGTCATGAATCGTCCTTGGAAATGGGGTTATCGCTGTCGAAAACGCCATCCTGGCGTTTCGACAGCCGCCCCCCGGCCCCCGCCGGCCCGCGGGCGCGGCCGCGCCCCAAGTTTCTCCAACAGCCTGGTAAGCGGGTCAGGCCGGCAGATTGCCGATGGCACCCATATGTTGGCGATAGTAGGCCAGTTCAAGCACCGACTCGCGGATATCCGACATGGCGGTATGGGTGCCCTGCTTCCTGAAGCCCTCAAGCAAGGCGGGATTCCAGCGGCGCACCAGCTCCTTCACCGTGCTGACATCGAGGTTGCGGTAATGAAAGTGACGCTCCAGTTCCGGCATCAGTCGCGCCAGAAAACGACGGTCCTGGCAGATCGAGTTGCCGCAGATCGGCGATTTGTTTGCAGGCACCCAGTCAGCGAGGAAGTGCAGCACCTTGAGTTCTGCCGACCTCAGCGATTGTTCGCTGTCCAGCACACGCTGCCAGAGTCCGGTTCCCGAATGGGTCGTGCGGTTCCACTCATCCATGGCTTCCAACCGCGCCAAAGGGTGATGGATCGCCAACTCAGGCCCCTCGGCAAGGATGTTCAGATCCTTGTCGGTCACCAGGCAGGCGATTTCAATGATGCTGTCCTGATCCGGATCGAGTCCGGTCATTTCGAGATCTACCCAGATCAGACGTTGATCAGCCGACTTGTCCACGAATCCTTCACTCATCTTGTCCGACGCTCCGCTTGATTGTGCCAGAAGCTGTCCCCAATAAGCCTTCTGTGCGACGATGTGCGCCGCCATTTAACTGTCTGACACGAGGACAACCATGAACCAGATCGACATGCGTACGGCTGCCCAAGCCGATGTTCAGCCCTTGACCAACAAGGTGCTGCGTAATGCCTACCTGCTGCTTGCCTTGATGTTGGCCCTGTCGGCCGCCGTGACCACCTGGACCATCTCCGCCAAGGTTGGGCCGATGAATATCTGGCTCGCGCTCGGGCTGTTGATCGGCACCCCGTTCATCGCCATGCGCATGGCTCGCACCGCCATGGGTATCCCGGCAGCGTTGGCTTATGGCGCGGTGCTGGGTTACATCTTCGGACCGATCGTCGGCATCTACTTCGCTGCTGGCCCGCAGATCGTGATGAACGCGTTTGTCGGTACGGCCGCCATCACATTGGGCCTCTCGATGTATGCCCTGATGACGCGGAAGGATTTCAGCTTCCTCGGCGGCTTCATGTTCGTCGGTGCACTGGTCATCCTGCTCGCAGTGGTTGCCAACATCTTCCTGCAGATCCCGATGATGTCGCTGGTGATCTCGTCGGTTGTGGTGCTGCTGTCGGCTTGCGGCATCCTGTACTTCACGAGTGCGGCCATCAACGGTGGCGAGACGAATTACGTTGTCATCGCGATCGGCCTGTTTGCCGACATCTGGAGCATGTTCATGTCCCTGCTCCGCATCTTCGGTGTGCTCGGCGGCGACGATTGATCGGTTGATCCAATTCGGTATCGACTGCCTGCCGACAGGCTCATGCCCAACATGCCGTGGCCAGCAGCCAGCCACAGGCCTTCGTGACGCGGCGCAGGACCGATGATCGGCAGGTCATCAAAGGTCATCGGACGGAAGCCATACCATTGCTCCAACTCGACCGGACCACACGGTTCTTCGAGATATTCGGCGGCTCCGCGCTTCAACGCGGCAATCCGAATCGGATTCAGCCGTTCGCTCAACCCGGAAAACTCCATGGTGCTGCCGAGGCGGAATCCGCTCGCCCAAGGCGTGACACACACTGCCCGCTCCCGCAGCACCAGCGGCAATGCCGGAGCGCGTTTCGGGGCTGTAAAGGTGACTGAGTAACCCTTGCCAGGTTGGATCGGCAACTTGATGCCGAGTTTGCCGGCGAGTTGTGGCGCAAGCACACCCGATGCCAATACAACCTGTTTGGCACCGATCTCGTGGGCTTCAACACGCACGCCGGTGATCCGGGTCTGTTCCTGCACGAACCCATCGACTGCGGTGTTTTCCAGGACGGTTACGCCCAGGCTCCGCGCGGCGGCCAGCAACTCGGCCACGTATCGATCCGGACGGATTTCAGCGTCACCCGGATAGAAGTGCCCTGCCACGACGTCCGCGCGCAATCCCGGCGACATGCGCCTGGCTTCGGCACCACTTCTTGCCTCAATCCGGATGCCGAATTCACGCAGCAAATCGGCATTGGCCTGGTGTGCTGTAAAGGTTCGGTCATCCCGGTACACGGCCAATTGCCCGCGCTCTTCGAATTCGCACGCAAACTGCTCGTTCCGAATCCAGTCCCTGAGGCGAACCCTGGAATCAATCAGCAGTCGGGCTTTCGCCGCGCCGACCTGACGCACACTGGCCTCGTTGCAGCGACCCGCGAATTTCAGCAACCAGGCCCATAAGGCCGGGTCGAATCGGGGCTGCACATACAGCGGCGCGTCCCGGCGAATCATCCACTTGAGCGCCTTGCTGATGACGCCGGGCTGGGCCAGCGGCAAGGCATGCGATGGCGTGAGCGTGCCGCAGTTGCCGTGCGAAGCACCGCCACCCGCGCGCCCACGGTCCAGCACCACTACATCCCGCCCTTCTTTTCTCAGGGCGAACGCAACGGACAGACCGATCACTCCGGCGCCGATGACCACCACGTCGGTCTTGGCGGGCAGTCCATCAGGCCGGGTCATGACAGGTGCAGACGTCGATCAGTGATGGTGGTGGCCACCCGGACCATGGGCGTGGCCATGTTCGAGTTCTTCGGTCGTGGCTTCGCGGACGTCGGTGATTTCGATGTCGAAGTTCAGCGTCACGCCCGCCAGCGGATGGTTCGTGTCGATGTCGACCACACTTGCGCCGACCTTGAGCACGCGCACTTGCTGCGGGCCAAATTTGGTTTGCAGCACGACGTGGTCACCGTCCTTCAGACGGTCGGCGTTCGGGAAGTACTTCTTGGAGAGCCGCTGCACGGCATTTTCGTTGTGCACGCCGTAGCCGTCTTCCGGCTGGATGACCAACACGAACTTGTCGCCGACGATCTTGCCTTCCAGACCTTTCTCGACGCCCGGGATCAGTTGACCGCGGCCGGCAAGAATCGTCATCGCTTCGCCGCGCTCGCGCGAGGAATCGATCGTTTCGCCGTTTTCGGCGTCAGTGAGGACATAGTGGAAGGACACAACCGAGTTTGCGGCGACTTGCATGGGACGCTCCAATAAATTGAGCCGCGTAGTCTAGCAGGGTGCGCTGCCGGGACTACCGCCCCGGCAGCGCGTCAGCAGACCGATCAACCCTTGCGAGGGCCGCGGGGCGGCTTGCCGGCAGTGCGGGCTGGCGCCGGCGCGTCGTCGTCGTACTTGCGGATATCAAGCGTCTTGCCCGACACCCACACTTTCTTCAGGTGATTGAAGACATCGGGCGGCATACCCGATGGCAAATCGATCAGGCTGTACGAGTCGTGGATCTCCAGTTTGCCGATGTGGCGCGATTCCAGACCGGCTTCATTGGCAATGGCGCCAATGATGTTGCGCGGCATGGCGCCCTGCTCACGGCCGACCGCAATACGATACGTCTCCAGACCTTCATCGGCACGGGAATCGCGACGCGGCGGACGCGGACGATCAGCGAACTCCTCGCGCGGGGCGCGGGGTGCTGCGGGTGCCGCTGCGGCATCGTCGAATCGTTCGATCCGCGGCTTGCGCGGCGGTGCGGCGCTTTCAACCGGGGCGTCGCGACGCGGCGCCGGACGGCGATCATCATCCCCTCGGCGGACGGGACGCTCGCTGCTGCGTTCCGGACGCTCGAAGCGCTTCGGCGGGCCCGAGCGTTCAGGACGATCTTCGAAACTGCGCCGCGGACCGGATCGCTCCGGACGATCTTCGTAGGCGCGCGAATTGCCGAACGCTTCACTCTTGCGGTCCGGCTTGACCAGCAACGGGGTATCCCCTTGCGCCATCCGTGCCAATGCTGCAGCGATCTCGACCGTGCTCGTACCATGTTCCTTTTCGTATTCCTCAATCAGTTCGAGGAAGACTTCCAGACCACCTTGAGCCAATGCTTCGCCAATCCGCGTCTTGAACTTCGCGACGCGGCTCTGGTTGATGTCGTCGACGGTCGGCAGGTCCATCGGGGTGATGACCTGACGCGTCACGCGCTCGATCGTCCGGAGCATGCCGCGTTCGCGCGGCGCCACGAACAGGATGGCTTCGCCGCTGCGACCGGCACGACCGGTACGGCCGATGCGGTGTACGTAACTTTCGACGTCATACGGCACGTCGTAGTTGACGACATGGCTGATGCGATCGACGTCGAGACCACGGGCTGCCACGTCGGTGGCGACGAGGATGTCCAGCGACCCGTCTTTCAGCTTGGCGATGGTCTTCTCGCGCAGTGCCTGGGCGATGTCGCCGTTGATGGCTTGCGCGGAGAAGCCCCTTGCCGCGAGTTTCTCGGCGAGTTCTTCGGTCGACTGCTTTGTGCGCGCGAACACGATCATGCCCTCGAACGGTTCGACTTCGAGGATGCGCGTCAGTGCTTCGAGCTTCTGCGCCGGCGAACCCATCCAGTAACGCTGCTTGACCGTGGTGGCCGTGCGCGTGGCCGCGGCAATGGCGACTTCGACCGGATTCTTCAGGTAGGTGTCGGCGATTTTCTTGATCGGCGCCGGCATCGTGGCCGAGAACAGCGCGATCTGGCGTGTGGGCGGCGTCTTGTCGAGTATCGACTTGACGTCGTCAATGAAGCCCATGCGCAGCATCTCGTCGGCTTCGTCGAGCACCAGCGTGGTGAGCTGCGACAGGTCGAGTGTGCCGCGTTCCAGATGGTCGATCACACGACCAGGGGTACCGACCACGACATCGACGCCACGGCGCAAACCCTGCAACTGCTGCCCGTAGGCCTGGCCGCCGTAGATCGGCAACACGTGGAAGTCCGGCAGCTTCGATGCGTACTTCTGGAATGCCTCGGCGACCTGGATGGCCAGTTCGCGCGTCGGGCACAACACCAGAGCCTGCGGCAGTCGTTGACCCGGCTTGAGCCGTGCCAATACCGGCAGCGCAAAGGCTGCGGTCTTGCCGGTACCGGTCTGGGCCTGACCCAGCACGTCGCGACCCGCCAGCAGAGGTGGAATCGTTTCTGCCTGAATCGGAGAAGGATTTTCGTAACCCACCGCAATCAGCCCATCGAGCAGCGGTTTTGGAAGGTTCAATTGGTCGAACCGCAGAGATTCTGCGGCCGGAGATTCGGTTTTGCCCATGGCCTTGCGCCCTGAAAATGGAATTGGCGCCACTGGCGCGGACACCGATTGTAGCGGCGAGCGCGCTTGCTGTCTGGAGCAAGTGCTCCAATCGCTTGTTCAAACCGGGTTTATGGTCGGCATTTGCCATATCGAACGGCGACACAACTTGGCAGAATCGTCCCCTGCCCCATCGCCTATCCTCCGTCCCCGACACTGCCCTCCGGAGCCTGCCACCTTGAGTCGACTTCCCTGGCGCGAGTACGCGCTGCTCATGCGCCTGGACAAGCCGATCGGCTGGTTGCTGCTGCTGTGGCCCACCTGGTGGGGCCTGTGGTGCGCCGCCCGCGGGATGACGAGTATCAAGAACCTCGTGGTGTTCACGATCGGCGTCGTGCTGATGCGTTCGGCCGGTTGTGTGATCAACGATTACGCCGACCGCAAGCTGGATCCGCTGGTGGCGCGAACGAAGTCGCGACCGCTGGCTGCCGGACGGGTAAGCGGTCGGGAAGCACTGGGTTTGTTCTTTGTGTTGCTCACACTGGCGTTCCTGCTGGTGCTGCTGACGAACACGCTGACGATCCAGTTGGCGTTTGTCGGCGCAGGCCTGGCCATCATCTACCCGTTCATGAAGCGCTACACGCACATGCCGCAGCTGTGGCTGGGCGCAGCCTTCGGCTGGTCGGTGCCGATGGCGTTTGCAGCCGAGGCCGGAACACTGGATCGTGTTGCGTGGATGCTGTTCCTCGCGAATGTGCTGTGGTCCACCGCGTACGACACCATTTACGCCATGGTCGATCGCGAGGACGACATCAAGGCAGGCGCGCGCTCCACCGCCATCCTGTTCGGTGATCTCGACCTGATTGCCATCGGCATCATCCACGGCACGTTCCTGCTGTGCATGTTGCTGGTCGGTCAGCGCCTGAACCTGGAATGGCCCTATGGCCTCGGTTTGCTTGCCGCGATCGGCGTCATCGCCTGGCAGCACTGGTTGATCCGGAATCGTGATCGTGAACAGTGCTTCAGGGCGTTCCGGCAAAGCCATTGGGTCGGTGCGGCCTTGTTTGCCGGCATGGCAGCGGCATTTTCGATCAGCCTGAGTGCAGCGCCCTGATCTCGAACTACTCGTCTCGAACTACTCGATCCCCAGGCCGCCGATGCCGCTGATCAACTGAGCATCAAACCCGGCGAGTTCGGCAAATCGACGCCCGCGCGCCACATAGTCCTTGAACTGACCAAAGCTCGGCGCCCCGGGAGACAACAACAGGATGCGCGACGGGTTGGAGGTCAGCTCGAGCAGCGCTTGTTTTGCTTGGGAAAAGGCCTCGTCAAATGACTCAGCATAGTGTGCGTGACAAGCTGATCGGGTGACCGGATTCATGCCCGCGTACACCCTTGCTCCGACGGTTCCCGTGCACCACAGGCCAAACGGTGGCGCCGTCGAGAGTTCGCCCAGAAAGTCGTGCCAGTCGAGTTGCCGATCGTGTCCGCCAATGATCCATGCGACTTGCGCACCGTGCTCGCGGACATGCCGAAAGGCCGCCATCGCCGCCGCCGGAGTCGTCGCGATACTGTCGTTGATGTAAGTGATGCCGTCTCGTTCACCGAGTGTATGCAGGCGATGCGGCAAAGGCTGGAATTGCGCCAAGGCCGGCGCTGCCTGAAGGGCGTCGAATCCGAGCAGTTCCACCGCCGCCAATGCAGCGCAGGCGTTCTCCGCGTTATGGACTCCCGGCAGGCTCAGCGCAGTGTTTGGCAGGACCGGATGATCACCTCGCCGAATCCAACCGTTCGCCACATGCCAGCCTTCCGGCACCAGATAACGGCGCAGTGCGGAGTCTGCGATTGGTACACGCGCCAGCACCGGATCCGTTGCATTGATCAGGCAGGTCTTCGCGCCGTCGAACAAACGCAGTTTGTCGGCACGGTACTGGGACACACTGCCATGCCAGTCGAGATGTTCTTCGAGCAGGTTGTTGAACACCGCCAACGTGGGCCGGGCCTCGGCATCAAATGCCTGGAAACTCGACAACTCGATGACCCAGACGCTCGGTGGTGCCACGTCCTCCGGCACCTCCAGCAAGGGCAAGCCGATGTTGCCTGCCAAGGCCGTACGCACGCCAAGACTGCGCAACAGGAACGCGATGAGGCTGGTGGTGGTGCTTTTGCCCTTGGTGGCCGTCACACAGACCGTCGTGGCACTCCGGTGTTCGGCAAACCAGAGTTGACTGCCGGATGTGAATTGCACACCCGATTGTTTCGCAACCTTGACGGCGTCCTGGTGGGGGCTGATTCCTGGCGACTTGATGATCACATCAAACGCGGAGAGCTTCGCTCCGTCCACCGTCGTCGAATCCACGGTGACACCATTCAGCGCCAGCGAAGCGACTTCCGCGGCCTCGCCTTCAGGGCACAATACGGTGACCGGCAGCTCAGGGTAGCGCCGCCGGACAGCCATCAGAGCGGCCCGGCCCTCCCGGCCAAAGCCCCAGACCGCCAGGCGTTTCCCTTCCAGTTCAGCGAACCGCATGCAGGACCTGCGCCAGCGCTGGCGGCACAAAGTGCTCACCCTCGGCCAACAACAGAGGTTCTAGCGCCAACGATGCGGCATCCAGCGATGGGGCAATCTGCGTCACGAAGCGCCGGACCAGTGCGTCTTCGCGCCATTCGGCGCGACGGCTCAGTTCCGCCAGGGCTGCGCGCGATTCGCGCCCTTCGCCCACACATTCGAACGGCTTGAGCTGGGCATTCACTTCCAGCAAGCCATCGAATGCCTGCGCCAGGTCGGCGCGATCCAGCAGGTTCTGACCAAAGATGCCGAGCAATTTGGTCTTCGAGAGGAACGGCGCCAGACCAAGGAAGACGAAATGACACTTCGGGCACTCGCCACACCAGCGTTGTGTGGGCCGATCGCCGAGAATCTTGAAGTTGCGGTTGCAGCTGGAGAAGCTGTCGAAATAACGATCCAGTTTTGCGAAACGCTGAGTGACCGCCAGTTCCGACAAGGCACGCAGTGCCGAAAAGTAGTTCAGGTCGGAAGCGATCGAACGGGCGATTTCAGCGCGAAGCAGTTGTTCGAACCGAAAGCCCTTGCTCCACTGATGGTTCACCGCAAATCCGTCCTTGACGAGATTGGCGCTGGATGCCGAACGTTCGTTGGAGAACACGATGGCGTCGAATCCGTACAACAGTGAGGCCACCACGAGGATCGCCGAGTTGATGGCGGTCACCGGAATATGCCCGTTGTAGGCACCGGCGCGATTCAGCGCAAACAAGTGCGGACTGAGCTCCCGTCCGATCGCGAGCGCTGGCACACCGCTGTCGGCAATCACGCGCGCAATCAGGGGTGATCCACCGACTTGAACCGCCGTAATGGGCTCACCGAGCGTTCGCAGGGCTTCCAGCGTCACCAGGGAATCCTTGCCGCCACCGATCGGAACCAGGTTGTGACGCGGCAGACCCACCGAGGTCGCAACCGCGGTCCTGGCAGTGGCCGAGACCGGAAACTGGATGCGCCCGCGCAAGTCCAGTTGATTCTGATGCGCGAACTCGCCGAGTCCGTGCAGGTACAGCTCATCCAGCAGCACCGCACGACCGGCGTCAATGCCATCACCGGAGACCTTGAGCTCACCCGGTACGGCAGCCTTGTAATAGCTGATCCCCGCGATCAGGTGCAGCAACTGCAGCGCAGACTCAAACGCAGCCCGACGCGACTCGGCCAGAGCCGGCGCGCCGGGAAACACGATGCGTTCGACCAGTTCCGGGCCGCGGTCGAACCGGTAGACGAGTTCAGCCGTCGTGGTGTCAGGCAGATAACGGGCCTCGACGAACTCGAACGTGGTCAGGGTTTTCGGGTCGAACTCAATCACAACACCACCTCGTCGGCCGCCTGCCGGCGGTTGTACTGCGAGGCCATCACGGCGCCGTATGCTCCAGCGTGAGCGAACAGCAAGACGTCTCCAACCTCAGGGGCAGCAAGCCTGCGATCGCGCGCCAGCACATCGCCGCTTTCGCAAATCTGGCCCACCACGGTGACCAGAGTATCTTCCGCCTGCCCTGCCTTGCTCAAGTTGTGGACCGCATGGTACGCCTCGTACAAGGCGGGTCGGGCCAACACATGCATGCCTGCGTCGACGCCAACGAAACAAACGCCCTGCTTGTGCTTGACCTGCGTGACACGGGTCAGCAGAACACCCGACTCGGCAACCAGAAAACGTCCCGGCTCCATCCACAACTCGTATTGTGGGTAGGCGGCTTTCACTTCCGCGAGTGTGGCCCCCAGGGCAGCCAGGTCGAGCGCTTGTTCATCCGGCCAGTACGGCACCCCGATTCCGCCACCAATGTTCAACACCGACACCGTCGGAATCCGTTCGGCGAGTCCGGCCAAACCGGCATACACCTCACGGAAATGGGCAAGATCGAGAATGCCGGAGCCCAGATGGGCATGGAGTCCGATGACGCGCGCGCCAACCTGCTTGGCGGCTGCAAGCGCTTGTGGCAAGTCACTCACGGCAATGCCGAATTTGGAGCGTGTGCCGCCGGTCTTGACCTTGTCATGGTGGCCTCGGCCGATGCCTAGATCGAGGCGAAGGAGCACTTGTCTGCCGTTGTACGCCTGCGGCGCCAACAGCATGGCCTGATGATGATCGACACTCAACTCCTGGGCTTGGGGAACCGAAGCAACCAGTTCGGAGGCGCCAGCAAAGTTGGGCGTATACAAACGCGGTGCCAACGGTGCTGCGGCTTGTGCCTGGGCGAGCTCGCCCGGCGAAACGCACTCGATGCCAATCCCTGCTTCGGCAATCGTGCGGAGCACTTCGGCATGGTCGTTCGCCTTCTGTGCATAGAACCAGCGATCAACCGCCGCGATGCCACGCAGGGCGTTGCCCGTTCGCGAATGACAGCGCGGTCGTAGACATACCGGGGTGAAGAATGCCCAGCCAGTGCCAGCAGGTTTTCGGTCGCCGATTGCCACCATGGCGAAACACGTTCGTGGCCGGCGCGGTACAGGCTTGACCAGGCGGGTCCGAACACGGCCGGATCATCCACTCGCATGACACCGGCATGGACCAGCGCCTGATGTAATTGAGGCAGCAGACCGGCCGCTTCGGACTCGTCGATCACGAACGTGAGATTGAGGTCATTGGAGCTTTGGCTGACCATGTGCACACGTCGGCTGCCGAGTTCACCGAATACCGCGGACAGGCGCGCCAACATGGCGCGCATGCCGCGTCCGACCAGCGTGATGGCGGCACACGGGCCGATCACCTTGACCCGGCAGATTCGCGCCAGGTCACTGCACAGGGCTTCCAGCACGTTCGAATTGACCAGGTTCTCACTGGGGTCAAGCGACACCGTCACGTTGGTTTCGGCCGAGCCGATGAGGTCAACCGACAAGCCGTGTTTCTTGAACTCGGCGAAGACGTCCGCCAGGAACCCGACCTGATGCCACATGCCGAGTGTTTCCATCGACACCAGCACCACACCTTTGCGCTGGCTGATCGCCTTGATGCTTGGCGCGCGCTCCATCGTGCGCGCTTCGATCACCGTACCACTCAGCTCTGGGCGGTTCGTATCCTTGATCCACAATGGTGTGCCGGTTTCCCGCACTGGTGCAATCGACCGCGGATGCAACACCTTGGCGCCGGTGGTGGTGATTTCCTGCGCTTCCTCGAAATCCAGTTGACCCAACAGTCGCGCTTCCGGGACCTGGCGTGGATCGGCACTGAACATGCCGGCGACGTCCGTCCAGATTTCCACTCGGACAGCGCCCAGCAAGGCGCCGAAGTAAGCTGCGCTGGTATCGGATCCGCCGCGACCGAGGATGACCGTGTTGCCGTCGGCGTCACGGGCCATGAACCCAGGCGCTATGTGGATGTCGGCGTGCTCCCTCAGTGCCGCATCGAGTTGTGGCGTTCGACCGCACTCGCAGTTCACCGAGAGCCATCGTGCCCAGTCACTTTGATTACGCTCGGGCAGAGCCTTCAGGACCGATCGGGAATCCAGCCAATCACACGCGGTCTCCCAATGCCGAAACAGAGCGACGCCCAACTGACTCGACAGCAGTTCACCCTGGGACAACAGTTCCGCTTGCCAAGGCAAAGTGCGCGAAGCCGCCCGATCGTCAGCAAGAAGGAGCTGCAAATTTTCGAGCTGTCGCGCGACTGCTTCGGGCATCGCCAACTCGAGCGAACCCAGCAAGGTTTCGTGTTTGTCACGGATTTCGTCGAATCGATCGGATCGTGCTTGAGCGTCGGCTTCGTCGATGATCGCCTGCAACAAGTTGGTCACGCCGCTCAGCGCCGAGACCACGACCACCACCCGGAAGCCCTCGCGTTTTCGCGCCGTCGCCAAGTCATGGATCGCGCGCCATCGCGCAGCCGTGGCAACACTCGTGCCACCAAACTTGAGGACTACGAACCGGTGATCGACCGGAGAAACAGGAGCGGACGCCATGATGATCTGTTCAGTGCTTGAGGAAAACCGGATGCTAACGCCGGACCAGGCAGCCCGTGCCGGCTTTCTTATGGCAATTCGGGTCCGGCGTGTGGACTTATGCCGGAGCGGGAATGAGTAGCCGTAAGAGCGGCTTCCGCCGCAAACGCGACGCGGTCCAATCAGTGCAAGCCCTCCCGATGTTCGGGGAGGGTTGGGAGGGGTTTAGGCAAACACTTCGCCCTTGTGCTTCGCAAAGCGAAGCGCGAGGGTTAGGCAAACACTTCGCCCTTGTGCTTCGCAAAGCGAAGCGCGAGGGTTAGGCAAACACTTCGCCCTTGTGCTTCGCAAAGCGAAGCACAAGGGTTAGGTAAACACGTCGCTCTTGAGCTTCGCGCAGCGAAGCTCAAGGGCAAGCCAGGTTCGGCGTCAGCTTCACCCAGTTCACGTTGTTCTGCACCCAGCTGCCGCTGAGCCCATCGGCAAACGTGAAGTTGCTGCTGAACGTGCCGGCAGTCGGCGAATTGAGCGTTCGCGATGCCGTGCCGACTTGCGTGCGTGTCGTGGTGACGGCCGCACAAGTCGGGCAGAACCCACTGACCTGGAACAGGTTCTTCTGCAGGGTCGTGGCATAGGTGCCATCACCGATCACCCACCGTGGCAAGCCGTTCGTGTCGTAGACATAGATCGCTTCGGCCTCGAAGTTGCCGGCGAAGTTGAGGAAGTAGCTGCCCCAACCCGACTGGTCCGGACGCAGCCAACCACCGCCAACGGAAAGATTGCCGTTCGCACATTGTGGCGCGCCGATCGGCAGGAACGGTTCGCTGCCGTACTGACCATCGAGGAACCACGAATACGTGAAGTTGCCGGTGCCATTAAATGTCAGGATGACTTCGCCGACTTGCTGCGGGTTGTCACGAGTACCGTTCCAGGTCGACCGGAAAATCGGCGCTGTCCAGATGCCATCATTCGCCGAAGCGGCGGCGCCTTGTGCGGTGTACCAGAGTGGTTTACCGCTGACGTCGAAGGTGTACCAGGCCAGCGCCCACACTTGCGGCGTGCGCGCGAGGAATACGCCATGCCCACTGCGCGCCGGATTGAAGTAGCCGTTTGCCGCAGGCTGCGTGGTGCTGCCATTGAACTCGCCAAATACGGACAAGGTGACCCGCGCCACGGAGGTTCCGGCATTCACCGGGGTGATGTAGTACCGGCCCGCACTGAGTTGTGCGCCTTCCAATGCGACCACTTCGGTATTGCCGGGATGAATCGACGTGAACGGCTGTTGCAGGCGTGGTGGTGCTGCGGCGAACGTCGGTGCAGTCAGTGCGCCGGAATGACGGGAGACATAAAGATCGATATCACCGCCGGTACCCTCGGTCCGCAAAATCAGCGCGGTCGCATTCGGCGGCACATCCACGACAATCCGCTCGTGCGCCTGACCAGGCTGAAGACTGATCACTTCGACATCCTGGCGTGCGTTCATGACGATGGCCGGGAGGTCCGGGGTGGCACTACGTTCAAGAATCAATGGAATCAGACCAGCATTCGTCGGGAACGCACGATCGGAGCCGAGTTTGAGAATCGAAACGGCTTTTTCGCCCGGCCCAACGTGCGGCATGTTCCAGGACAACTGGATCGGCAAGGACTGACCGGCTGTGGTCCGGCCGCGTGTTGCCTGTGCGGTCAGCGCCAGATCCGTGGCACCCAGCGCCAGGGCGCCCGAATACACCGAAATGGCAGGTGGTGCGGCACCGGCAGGTGACGAGAAGTTCTGCACCATGACCCAGTACTGATCCGTGGACGTCGCAAAGTCGGCAGTCAGGAAACACGATTCGCGCAAACCTACGTCGCCGGCGCTGACGCACAGTTGCTCGCTCTCATCGGGCACCTCGTCGCCATCAAAATCGAACCCGACGAACAGGTCAACGTCCTGGCCTGCCGAGGGCACCACCTCAACAAAAATGGCGCTCTTCGGGCTCGTTCCGGCAGGCACCGTGGGCCGGCCGACCAAGCGCGTGAAGTTCACAGCCGGGTTGTCGTAGGCGTCTGCGGGAGTGCCGTCGACAGCGATGGCCGGAGTGACGGTGTCCAGGCGCTTGAGCTCGGTTTCCGTGACGGACACTTCGTCCAGATCGATCAGCCCTTCCAGTGTCAGCGAGCCGGAGCCGGAAACACCGGCACCGGTCACACGAACTTCCGAGGGCAGCGCTCCACCGCTCGCGAAGACCGAAATGGGCACCACCGTGTTGCTGACCGCCGCGGGTGTTGTGGTGTTCGTGAAGCGCAAGGTGCCTTCCTGCCACTGGCCGAGCAGGTTCGCTTGATTCATCGTCAGGGTGACCGTAATGGGCGCTGATTGGCCGAGCGGTCAGCGCAATGGCGCCAGGATTGAACGACACCGAAACCCCTGCGGGCATGGTGGCACCCAGTGTCCACGAACCGCCCACATTCGCGGTGACGCTGCGAGTGAACGTACATGTGCGAACACACGAATCGGAGTGCAGGTAAGGCTGGTTCAGTGTTGTTGGGTTGCCGCCGGTTTGCGGATCCGCAGCCAGGAACTCGGCTTGAGTGGTAGCGAAATGGAGTCCCGACTTCAGCGCGGCCGGCACGTTCAGCATGCCGGCGCCTGCCTCGAAATAACGTGCGCGGTTCAGGCCATCTTCCAGCAACATGTTGTCGGTGGCACTCGTCAGCAGCGCCGATTCAATCTGTGCCGGTGTCCACGTGGGATTCGCAGCAGCAACCAGCGCCGCTGCGCCGGCGACATGCGGTGAAGCCATCGAGGTGCCGGTCAACGCGTCAAAACTGGTGGGGGACGGAATGAACGCTGCGGCAATGTTCGTACCGGGTGCAGCAATGTTGGGCTTCAGGTAGCCGGGAAACGGCGTGACCGGTCCCTTGCTGCTGCTGTCAGCCAGAACGCTGCCCCGGCCGCTCCCGTTGATGTTCATGCCATCGATGCGAGCCCTGATCTGGCCGTTTGCTGTACCCCGGGCATTTCGCACGGCCGCCTTGAGGGTTTCACCATCCTGGTAACCGATATGAACGGTCGGCAGCAGGGAAATCATGGTGGCCGCAGTGTTGTTGCCATCACGCTGGCGATTGGCGACCACGAGCCCGATCGCTCCGGCGCTACCGACACGCTGCGCTTTCTGGAACAGTGCATCGGAACGTCCCTGATCACAGATCACGATTCGTCCGGTGAACGTGCCCCCGGGAACGATCCGACACAGCTGCCATCGCCAAAGTCACCCGCATAAACCACTTGAGCTTCGGCCACGCCACCGCTCGTGCCCTGCCCGATCAAGGAAAACGGCGACGTCACCCCGGTACCACTGATATTCGCCAAGGTGGTCTGGAACGATTTGTTGCTGAGCGCGTTCGCGACCGAGACAACCCAAGGTGCATTCGACGGCGAGCGGACGCTGCCCAACATCGGCCCACTGTTGCCGGCGGACACTGCCGACAGGCCGCCTGCGGCACGCAGGGCGAGAAAAGCACGAGGATCCGCCCAAGGCGAAAATGCCGGGCCGCCGATGCTGAAATTGAGGACATCCACACCATCGGACACGGCCTGATTCAGTGCTGCCGTGAGTGCCGAACCCGGGCAGCTGCCGCCAACACCTGATGTCGCTGAGCAAGCCTTGTACATGATGACGTTGGAACGGGGTGCGACACCCGTCGTGGCCACGTTGTAGTTCACGATCTGTGCCGCCACCGAGCCATTGGCAGGGTTGCCGGCCGTTGTTGCGGCGACGTGTGTGCCGTGGCCATCCAGATCGTTGCCCGCTGCAGCGCCCGTTGCACCGGCTTCATTGATGAAATCATGGATACCGATGAGCTTGTCGTTACAGCGCGACTCACCGGCGTTGTTGCACAAGCCGTAGCGAACGCCGCGCGGATTGGTGTGGTTGTAACCGTCGGCTGCCACATCGGCAAAAGCCGGGTGTGCAGCGTTGATGCCGGTGTCGACGATACCGACGACGACTCCTTCGCCCCGCGTCTGCAGAGCGCTGCCGGGGACTGTGCCTGTCCACACCGCGTCGGCACCGATAAACCGTGCGCTGAAATCGGTATGCGTCTGGTACATGACTTCAGGCCGCACCGAGCGGACCTCCGGATGAGCCTCAAGCTGGTGGGCTTCATGGCGATCCAGCGTGACCGCAAACCCGTTGCTCACCAGATCGTATCGATGGCTGGGCACCACGGTCCGCCCCAATTGGGCGCTGATGTCGGCCAACACCGCCGATTGGCGGTCGGCGAGATAACTGCGATACCGCGACACCGCCGGCGTGCGGACATCAAACCGTGCCTGGGCCGATTCATCCGGAGCCGTCGGTCGCAACCCCAGGGATTTGGCTTGGGCCGCCAGTTGAACCGTGCTGCTGAATGCCAACACCGACGGCTCCCGCAGTTCAACCATGTAAACCCCACGGTCCATGCGCTTGTCGGTGCCCCGGCTCGCCGGTTCCTTGTTGGCTCGCGTTTGCGCCTCAGCCGGAACCACGGTGATCTGGGCGGCCGCTGCAGAAGCGCCGATCCCGAGCAGCAGCAAGGCAAAAATGGGGCGAAGGGCGTGCGGGTAACAGGTCATGGGACAGTCCGGAATCATTGGGAATTCAAGCTGGCATTCTGTCACGAAACAGATTGACACAACCCTGCCTGAGGTTGGGTTGCATCCTGAAAAGCTTTTGCAGCCTGCTAACATTGCTCGTTTCCAAGGCACATGGACGGCATGCACGGTTCCGAATACCCGGCGAAAATCCTGTTGGACGTGCGCGATCTGACCCTCGTGCGCGGTGAGGAGCGCATTTTCGGCCCGATCAGCTTTACCCTGCCTGCCGGCCAGGCGCTGCTGCTCGAGGGCAGTAATGGCAGCGGCAAGACCAGCCTTTTGCGAATGCTGATGGGCTGGATTCCGCGTACCGAGGGCGACATCCTGTGGCTCGGCGAAGCCGCGGAGGAACCGCCTGCCGCCATTGGCTGGCTCGGGCACCGAACCGGCATGAAAGCGGAACTCACGCCCATGGAAAATCTGGCGGCGTTCGGCCGATTATTCGGGTTGCGCCCGGCGACCAGCCATCGCGCTGCACTGCTGAGTGTGGGTCTCGATGGCTTCGAGGACACGCCGCTGCGCCGGTTGTCACAAGGCCAGAATCGGCGCGTCGCACTGGCTGCCCTGATGACCTGGCCGGTGCAACTGTGGTTGCTGGACGAACCCTATGCCAATCTGGATCGTGATGGCCAGTTCCTGGTCGATCGCATGATCGAAGCACACCTTGGCCGCGGCGGGTCGGTCCTGATGACCTCACACGGTCTGATTGATCCGCGCGTCAGCAAAGTCCACCGGGTTCCATTAAACGGAGGCGGACATGCCTGAGTCCGGTTTCGGCCTGTTCTTCGGTCTGTTGCGCCGGGACGCCCTGCTGCTGTACCGACGCCGTTCGGAAACGCTGGCACCGCTGTGGTTTGCGTTGATCGTTGCGACGGCATTTCCGCTTGCGCTGGGCCCCGAGTCGGCAAAACTCGCACGGATTGCCGGTGGTGTGGTCTGGGTGATTTTTCTGTTGTCGAGCCTGTTGTCGCTCGACAGCCTGTTCCGCAGTGACGTCGAGGACGGCGCATTCGACGTGATGTTGGCCAGTCGGCGCAGTCTCACTGTCGTGGTGGCGGCCAAAATGCTGTTGAACTGGCTATCGACCGCACTGCCGCTGATCCTGCTGGCCCCGGTGCTGGCGTACAGCTATGACCTTGATCAAGGTGCGCAGCAAGTACTCGTGGTTTCCTTGCTGCTCGGAACGCCCCTGGTCTGCATGTTCGGTGCACTGGCCGCCGCCCTCACCGCCCAATTGCGGCGCGGGGGAGTGCTGCTCTCGCTGATCGTGCTGCCGTTGACGCTGCCGGTGCTGATTTTTGGTGCCGGTGCCGTCGAAGCGGTGCTGACTGGTGGGAGTGCGCGGCAGCCGCTGCTATTTTTGGCGGCTGGTGCCGTCGTCTCGATCAGTTTCGGCCCTTGGTTGATTGCCGAAACCCTGAAAACCGGCTGAGTACAGGACCCATTCGCCCATGCATCCCTTGCTGTTGTGGTTTCACAAGACTGGATCACCGCCCGAGTTCTATCGGCTGAGCGGCAAGTTCCTGCCGTGGCTGATTGCCCTGACCGCGCTCACCGGGCTGCCCGGGCTCTATCTCGGTCTGTTCGAGGCTCCCGCAGACTATCTGCAGCGTGAGTCGGTGCGGATCATGTACATCCACGTGCCTTCGGCATGGATGTCGATGTTCATCTTTGCGTTCATGGCCGTGGTGGGTGCGGTGGGATTGATCTGGCGCGTCAAGATCGCCGAGGTCCTGGCACGATGTGCCGCTCCGATCGGCGCGACGTTCACGGCGATCACGCTGATCACGGGCTCGCTGTGGGGCAAACCGACCTGGGGTACCTACTGGGTGTGGGATGCCCGCCTGACCAGCGAACTGGTGTTGCTGTTCCTCTACTTCGGGGTGATGGCCTTGCACAACGCCATCGAAGACCCTCGCCGCGCAGCACGCGCCGCCGCCATTCTGGCCTTGGTCGGCCTGATCAACCTGCCGGTCATCCACTATTCGGTCGAATGGTGGAACACCCTGCATCAAGGCCAATCGATCCGTCTGTTCGCGAGCGACAAATCGAGTATTGACCCCAGCATGCTCACGCCCTTGATCCTGATGGCCTTTGCGACCAAGTTCTGGTTCGGTGCCAGCCTCCTGTCGCGGGCTCGTGTCCAGGTACTTGAGCAGGAGTCCGGCAAGGACTGGGTACGCCAGCTTGTCCGCAAGGAATTGGGCACCGATGACCTTGGGAAAACGCCATGAATCACTTTCCTTTCATCTTGGGTTCATATGCTGTGTTCGTTGTCCTGTTGCTGATTGACGCACTGTCGCCCTGGTTCGCGCGGAGGACGCTGGTGCGCGAACTCGCGCAGCGCCTGAAACGCGAAAACCGACGCGCTGCTCAATCGCCTACGGACCCGGAATCTTCCTCGACGACATCACCATGAATCCAATCCGCAAACGACGGCTCATCCTCATCCTGCTTGGCATTGGCGCGCTGGGCATCGCCGCAGCGCTGATCCTTACAGCCCCTGAATGACAACCTGCAGCACTTCGTCAGTCCGACCGACATCGCTGAAGGCAAAGCCCCGGACACCGGCAAACGCTTCCGATTGGGCGGTGTGGTGCTGGAGGGCAGTGTTGTCCGTGAACAGGGCACCCTGGCCGCCACGTTTGTCGTGACCGACCGGTTCCGGGAACAAATCGTTCGGTACGAGGGCATTCTCCCGGACCTGTTCCGTGAAGGCCAAAGTGTGGTGGCAACCGGCACTTTGGCCGGCGGCCGGTTTGACGCCACCGAAGTGCTCGCCAAACACGACGAGAATTACATGCCAACGGAAGTCGCCGACGCGATTGCCCGCGCAAAACAGAAGCAGACCACGCCAGGTTCCTACCCTGCTGCAGCACCGACTACCGAAACCACGCCTCCTGCCCCGGCGCCTGAAGTGGCAACACCCGAAGCTGGAGAGACCACCCCATGATGCCCGAGCTTGGCCAAGTCGCCCTGCTGCTTGCCCTGTTGTTGTCGATCGTACAGTCGTACTTTCCGATGGTCGGCGCACACACCGGCAACCGCCGCTGGATGGCCCTCGCCAAACCCGCCGCGGTCACCCAGTTCCTGGTGATGCTGTTGTCGTTCCTGCTGTTGACTTATGCCTTCGTGCAGCAGGATTTTTCGGTCGCCTACGTCGCGCAGAATTCCAACCTCGACCTGCCCGTGATGTACCGTATTTCGGCGGTCTGGGGGGCGCACGAAGGCTCGCTGCTGTTGTGGGCGCTCACGCTGTCCGTCTGGACAGCCCTGGTGGCCGTGAAAGGTAACCACCTGCCGCCGGCATTTTTTGCCCGCGTGATGGCCGTGCTTGGCCTGATCAACGTCGGCTTCCTGCTCTTCATGATCGTGACCTCGAATCCGTTCATGCGCCATTTGCCGGCGCTTGCCGATGGCGCCGACCTGAACCCACTGTTGCAGGACCCAGGCCTGATCATTCATCCGCCCATGCTGTACATGGGCTACGTTGGCTTTTCGGTGGCCTTTGCGTTTGCTGTCGCTGCCCTGATCGAAGGTCGTATTGACCTGGCCTGGATCAAGTGGGTTCGGCCCTGGACCCTCTGGGCTTGGGCGTTCCTCACGTTCGGCATCGCACTCGGCTCCTGGTGGGCCTATTACGAACTGGGCTGGGGTGGCTGGTGGTTCTGGGATCCCGTCGAAAACGCGTCGTTCATGCCCTGGCTGATCGGCACCGCGTTGATCCACAGTCAATCGGTCGTTGAAAAGCGCCAGCAGCTGATCCTGTGGACGCTGTTGATGTCGATCCTGGCCTTTTCGCTCTCCTTGCTCGGAACCTTCCTGGTTCGGTCGGGTGTGCTCACATCGGTGCACGCGTTTGCGTCCGATCCGGAACGCGGCGTATTCATTCTGGCGTTCCTTGCTGCCATCGCCGGTGGTGCGCTGGCGCTGTTCTCATGGCGATTCAATCATTTTGCGCGTCGGGCCGATTTCCAGCCGGTCTCGCGGGAAGCAGGCTTGCTCGTCAACAATCTGGCCATGACCAGCGCTTGCGCGTTGGTACTGCTCGGCACTTTGTTCCCCTTGCTGGCCGATGCCGCAGGCTGGGGCAAAGTGTCCGTCGGTTCGCCCTATTTTGGCGCGATGTTCCCGTTGATGATGGCGCCTGTGGTGCTGCTGCTGCCGTTCGGCCCGTTTCTCAAATGGCGCGGCGATGATGCCGGGCGCATCGGGCGTTTCCTGTTGCCGGTTTTCATCATTTCGGCGGTACTCGCGCTGATCGTGAAGTTCGCGTTCGATGCGCCGTGGAAAGCAGCGCTGGGTGTTCTGGCCGGCAGTTGGATCCTGCTCGGCGTGGCCGAGTATGTCCGACGGTTCCGGCAGGATCCGTCCCGCCGCATCCGCGGCCTCGGGCGCGAACACATCGGCATGTTGTTGGCCCACGCCGGCATGGGTGTGTTTGTCATCGGGGTGTTCGTCACCGAAGCCACCAGCATCGAAAAGGATGTGCGTCTGGAGCCGGGGCAGTCCGTCGAGATCCGCGGCCTGAGTTTTGTATTCGAGAAACTCGAACACTACGAAGGCCCGAACTTTGTCGCCGACCAAGGGCACTTTGTCGTGCGCAAGGGTGACGTGGAAGTGGCGCGCCTGAACCCGGAAAAACGCGGCTACCGCCGCGGTGAAGTGATGACCGAAGCGGCGATCGATCCGGGGCTCACACGCGACTTGTATGTGGCACTGGGCGAGCCCCTTGATGATGGCCAGGCATGGGCCGTGCGCGTTTACCACAAGCCTTTCATTCGCTGGATCTGGCTGGGCGCCTTGCTGATGACCTTCGGCGCGTTTGTGGCGGCAGCCGACCAGCGCCTGCGTGCTTCGGCGGCGCGTCGTGATGAGCCGGCCGATGCGACCCAGGGTGCACCGGCATGATGCGGTACCTGCCCATCGGGTTGTTCCTGGCGCTGGCCGTGCTGTTGTTCCTGGGCCTGGGAATTGATCCCAAGACGGTCCCCTCGCCACTGATCGACAAACCGGCTCCGAGCTTCGAGTTGCCGGAACTGCGCGAACCGGGACAGGTGGTTCGTTCGGAGGCCTTGCGAGGCAAACCTTACTTGCTCAATGTCTGGGGCTCGTGGTGTGTCGCCTGCCAGCAGGAACATCCAGTGCTGATGCAGTTTGCGCGCGAACACGACCTCACGCTGGTCGGACTGAACTGGAAAGACGAGCGTGAAACCGCGCTGCGTTGGCTGGCGCGATTCGGCGACCCGTACGACCAGATCGCCGTCGATGCCGAAGGCGGCACGGCAATCGATTTTGGTGTGTACGGTGCACCGGAAAGTTTCTGATCGATGCCGAAGGCGTGATTCGTTACAAGAAGATCGGTCCAATCAGCCCGGACGACATCAAGAACGACATCCTGCCCCGTCTCGAGGTGAAGTCATGACGCGCCCCCTGTTTGCGCTGCTGTTGTTCTGGTGCGCCAGCGGTGCGCAGGCACTCGACCCGATGCCGTTCAAGGACACCGCAGAGGAACAGCGTTTCCAGGCCATCACGCGCGAACTGCGTTGCCTCGTCTGCCAGAACCAGAACATCGCCGACTCCAATGCCGAACTGGCGAAGGATCTGCGCAACGAAGTGTTCGACATGATGCGCGCCGGAAAGTCGGACGCCGAAATCAACCAGTTCATGACCGAACGATACGGCGACTTCGTGTTGTACCGGCCACCGATGAAGGGCTCGACGTGGCTGTTGTGGCTTGGCCCGTTTGCCGTGTTCATTGCCGGCGGTGTGGTGGTTCTTCGATTGCTGCGACGTCGCCGTGAAGGCGCCGAACCGGAGCCGGCGAACACCGAGACCGCTCAACAGACTTCTCCTGCGCCGACCAAGGCCGCAGACCCCAACGAGATGATTCCGTGACTGTATTCCTGATCTGTTCGGCGCTGCTGACCCTGCTGGCGCTGAGTCCCTTGTTGTATGTACTGGTGAAACCGGCTTCCGCAGTTGCGGAAAACGACGATGCCGCGGCTGCAAAACGCCAGGCGCTGGCCGCAGCAAGAGCTGCCGGTGTACTCACGCAGGACGAGTACGACCAGAAACTGGCCCAGCTGAAATCCGAAGCGCCGGTTCGGCCAGTGCTCCATGCGCCGGCACCCGCACGCAAGCTGGCGCTGGTGATTCTGGTAGGCATTCCGCTGGCGCTGTTCGGGTTGTATCGACAGTACGGGATGCCCGCAGCTCTGAGTCCGCAAACGGCGCACAGCCAGACCGCACCATCGACCGACACACCACCCCCGACACTTGAATCGGCGATCGCATCTCTCGAGGCCAAGTTGGCCGAAAATCCGGCCGATCCTGAAGGCTGGCGTCTGCTCGCGCGCGGTCAACAAAGCATGCAGAACTTTGCCGGCGCACTGAATGCACTGACCAAGGCCCGTGAACTCGCACCCGACAACATCGACATCCAGGTCGAATACGCCGAAGCTTTGGCGTTGATGTCGAGCACGCGTCGCATCGAAGGTGAAGCCCTGACTTTGCTGGAAAATGCCCTGGAGCGGGATCCGACGCAACAACGTGCGCTGTGGCTGCTTGGTATTGCGGCAGTGCAGGCTGGTGACAAGGACACCGCGATTCGCCATTGGCGGAATCTGCAAGGCATGCTTGATCCCGAGTCCGATATTGGCCGCGCGGTTAATCAACAACTGGCCGAGTTGACCGGCGAGCCGGCACCGGTTGCGGCGGAGACAGCGCCAACACCGTCACCCTCGCCCGCTGCGAACAACACTCGCGGCGTTCGCGTTCAGGTGAGCCTGGACCCGGCCTTGGCCGACAAGGTGGGTCCCGAGGCTGTGCTGTATGTGTTTGCACGTCCGGCCGTAGGTCCGCGGATGCCGTTGGCGATCCAGCGTCTGCCCGTCGATCGTCTGCCGGTGGATCTGGTGCTGGACGACAGCATGGGGCCCATGCCGACGATGAAGCTGTCCGATGCACCGGCGAGCATCGTTGGCGCGCGAATCAGCCAGACCGGATTGGCAAACGCACAGAGCGGCGATCTGGAAGGATTGAGTGCCACGATTTCCCAACTCGAACTCGATGGCCCGGTCGTGATCCGGATCAGCCAGGTTTTGCCTTGACCTGAAAAAGTGAATGTCCCGAGGCCAGGTATTTGGCCTCGAACGGCGTCAAGACGGAATCCGGTCGAAAATCGGCCACCAGACTCACGTGGCGATTGGCCAGTCGCAACGCGGTTGCCATTTCATCGATGTACACCGACCAGTTGCTGCGCACTTCGATCGTCTCGGAAATGCCGAGCAACAAGGGCCAGGCTGGATGGCAGTGCCATCGGCGCCGAAGGTGTTCCGGTTTTGGCCAAGGATTCGGATACAGCAGGTAGTGATTGGCAACACGCCGGTTCCGCATCTGCAGGCATGACCAAACCGTCTCGGCTCGCGCACGGAGCAGCCACGCCTGTTCGGCGATCTGCACACCCTCCTCGGCTTCAGATCCAAGACGGGACAATGACTGGTCAATGCCGAGCACCAGCGAATCCGGATGGCGCTCGGCGAGCAGGCGCGTACTCGCACCGGTTCCGCATCCGGAATCCAGCACCAGCGGGCGGGTCGCCACATCGACGCGCGTCAACCATTGCAGAAACGCATGTTGGCTCGGCTCGTGGGCAGGGGCGCGCCAAACTGAAGTCATGTGGCGTTCGATGACCCGTTCCAGATCGGGATGAACGCCATTCTGCCGGCTGTGGACCGGCGTGGAGTTGCCGAACATCAGCAGTCCAGTCCGTATTCCCGAAGCAACTGTGCGGTCTCGAACAATGGCAGTCCCATCACACCGGAATGGCTGCCGTCCAGGGACGGGATCCACGCTGCTGCGCGCCCCTGGATGGCGTAGGCGCCAGCCTTGCCCATGGACTCGCCACTGTCGAGGTAAGACGACATCGCGGCCTCTGGCCAGTCTGCGATCCGCACCTTCGATGTGTGCAACACATCCGACGAGCGTCCAGCGCTCTTCACGGCCACCGCGGTATGCACTTCGTGCGTTCGTCCGGACAACAGAACCAACATTCGGCTGGCGTCTTCGCGATCGACCGGTTTGCCGAACACCACACCATCAAGCACCACTTCGGTATCCGATCCCAGCACCACAGCGCCGGGAATGTGTGCAACCTGCATCCATCCGGCGGCGGCCTTGTCCCGTGCTACACGCCGAACGTAATCGAGCGCCGACTCGCCGGGAAGTTGCCGCTCCTCGATGGTCGCGTCGAGCACTTCGAAAGACAGGCCAAGTTGGCGCAACAACTCCTGACGTCGCGGCGACTGCGACGCCAGAAACAGTGTTCGCGATTCATTGGCCATATCAAAGAGGCCCTTGTTGCCAAGGCCCGGTGATCGCAACCGTAAAACCGGGTTTGTAGAGGTTCGCAAACAGCCAGCGACCGTCTGGCGAAAAACACACGCCCGCCCATTCTTCCCAGCGCAGATCTTCTTCCGGAAAACCCGGCAACGGCGTGGCTTTCAGGTTGACGTTGTTCTCGCAGAAATCGAACAGCGATCCATCGGACCGCATGCCCACGAGTTTCTGGGGCCGGATCTGATCGTTGTCTTCGCAGATCAGCAAGGACCCTTGAGGGCTGACAATCAGATTGTCCGGCATGTCCAACTGATCGCCGATACCGGCCTCAAATACCAGCGTCAGTTGCTGCTCGCGGACATTCAGCGCGAAGATTTGCCCTCGGCCTGCCTTGCCCCCGTTCGTGCAGGTGAACCACAAGACGTCGCCATCCAGGCACACCCCTTCACCGCGGGTGAACTGGGCACCGCCCTGCGCAAAGCCCTGGGCAAATACGCCTCGGCCGTCCCGTGTGCCGGGACTGTGACCCCGCGTGGGCTCGTCCACTTCCACCCAGAACACGTCGAACGAATCACCGACCCGAACGCCGCGGCGCATGTCTTGCCTGCCCTTCACGGCAAGCATGTGTAATGTACCGCCCTCGAGCAATTGGCCGGGCACCTTCGGCGTCAACCGATAGAAGCCGGCTTCCGGATGATTGTCTTCGGTCAGATACACCGCACCACTCGCCGCATGGACGGCCGCTGCTTCATGTTTGAACAGGCCGGCAGCAGTGATGGGTTGAGGCGCCCGCGCGCTGTCGGGATGGGCCTCGAACAGGAATCCGTGATCACGACGCCATCCGGGCAGATGGGCCGCAGGCTTCATCGTGTCCATCGTCCGACCATCGATCCGGACAATCTCCTCACCCGACAACCAGGTGCCCCAAGGGGTCACGCCACCAGAACAATTCGCGACGGTTCCCGACAACACACATCGTTCGCCGCTGACCTGTTCGGTCTCGGTGTCGAATTCGAACGCGATACAACCGCCGCCCGCAGCCACGTCATAACTCAGCTCCGGGGGGCCAAACGCGCCGCGGTCGCTCACGATTTCGTGGTTGCGGATCAGGGTCAGTTGGCGACGCTCGGAACGCACGATGCCCATGCCATCATGGGCTTTGGGCGTCCGGAACCCACCGGCCAACGGCGAGCCTGTCCATCCGAAGGAGCGATACCGGAAGCCCTCCGGCAACCGCAACAAGGGCAAGCCGGTGGTCGCATCGGCGACCGGCTTCAGTTGCCCATAACCGGCGGACTGAGTTCGCACCGCAGAGCCGGAACACCCCTGCAACAGCATCCCGGCCAAGGGCAGACCGCCCAGACCGATGCCACCCATCTGTCCAAGAAATCGCCTGCGGCCAGGCCGCTGGGTCATTCGTTCACCACTACGGCAATGGCCTTGATCTGGAACTCATGACCCGGCTTGCTGCCGTCATTCGATTCCTTGGCGTAATGTTCTGCCTGCTCGGCATCAAGTTCGATGCGAACCAGCTTGCCGAGCACCTGTGCGTTGCCGGTCAGGTCCTTGGGCACGAAGAACTTGTGGTCGGACTTGACGCGTGCCATCACGTCACCGTCAATCAACTGCAACCAGCAGCCTTTCGCCTGACACACTTTGCCCACTCGACCACTGTAGAGCTTCGGTTCGCTGTCGTCCGACTGATAGGCGGCGATGGCTGGCGCCAAAGCACTGACCTGCTGGCCTTCGGGAATGGTTTCACCAAAATGCTGGGCGCCAGCGGCGAGCGCCATCGTGGCCATCAATGCAATCAGTTTCATGGGTGTTCCTCAATGGTTAGTTGGGTGAGCATGGCAGGACAAGCTGTCCCTGCCTTGCTCTTGATCAAATCCGGATCGTTCAGTTCAGCGCCATGCCGACCAGTTCGACCTGCTCGTCAGCGACCGCATATTTGCCTTGGGCGTCCCGCACCAAACTGGCCATGGCGCAGTGTGGATCGTGCGTAAAGAACAGGCGAACGCCGCGCGCGAGCTTGTCATCCAGAAACTGTTTCTTCTCGTCGACCAGCAGTTCCGGAAAACGGTCGTACCCCATCGTGATCGGCACATGGACCCAGGCCTTGCCGGGGATCAGATCGGCGCAAAACACGACGCCAGCATCACCCGTCACTTCAGCCAGCATCAGGCCGGGTGTATGGCCTTCGCTGTAATGGAAACGTACCGTCTGGCCCAGGCGTTGGCTGAACTCGCCATCCACCAGTTCCAGTCGGCCGGATGCCCAAGCAGATCGTTCAGACCGGGAATGAACGACGCCCGGTCGCGGGCATGCGGATGTTCCGCACGCTCGAAACAGGCGCGGCTGACCAAGTAATGAGCATTCGGGAACAAGAGACGCATGGCCTCCCCTTCCACGTACGGTGCGAGTAATCCACCGGCATGGTCAAAATGCAGATGGGACAACACCACCGTGTCGATCTGCTCGGGTGCGAATCCGGCCGCTGCCAGGGAATCCAGCAACACGTGCCGATCCTCGACCACACCGTAACGCTCGCGCATCTTGGGGTCGAAGAAGGCGCCGATGCCGGTTTCAAACAGCACATTCTGGCCATTGAGACCCTGAACCAGCAGGGCCCGACAAGCCAGCGGTACCCGGTTGTCTGCGTCAGGCGCCAACCAGCGCGACCACAGGGCTTTCGGCGCATTGCCGAACATTGCGCCACCATCAAGCTTTTGGCTGTTGCCGAGCAGGGACCAGAGTCGCATGGACAGTTCCGAATGAATCAAGACCTGTATTTTGACTCAATCCGGCTGAATTGACACCGGCTTGCCCACCAACGATCAATCCGGCGTCAACAGGCGGTCGATCAGGTTGATCGTGCGTTTCACGGCGCCCCGCTCCCGCTCCACGGCGAGCAAGGCCTGTTCGCCCATTCGAAGGCGCAGGTCACGATCCGAAAACAGGCGAACCACCATGTCGCCGAGCGTCGTCGCGTCCTTGATGCGCAGGGCCGCACCATCCGTGATGAGATTGTCGGTGATCTGCTCGAAGTTGAAGGTGTGCGGGCCGACCAGCACCGGCTTCGCCAATGCAGCCGGCTCCAGCACGTTGTGACCGCCGATGACGTCCAGGCTTCCGGCGACAAACGCCACGTCGCAGGCAGCGAAAAAATTCAGGAGTTCGCCGAGCGTGTCGACGACAAAACACTGGGTGTCATGATGGGCCACCGTATCTTCGCTGCGACACAGGGTTCGGAATCCATACCCTTTGCAGATCTGCTGGACCGGTCTGAATCGCTCGGGATGCCTCGGCGCAATCACCAGCAGGGCGTCCGGATAACGCCGCAACACGCGCGCATGGGCTTCCAGCACCCGTGACTCCTCGCCCTCATGGGTGCTGGCAGCAATCCATACCGGCCGAGGTTCGCCCCAGTATTCGCGCAGAACCTTGCCGATTCGCTCAAGACCACTCGGTACCGGCATGTCGAATTTCACGTTGCCGGTAATGACCAGTTTGTCGGGTTCGGCGCCCAGTCGGAGCAGGCGCTCGGCGTCCTGTTTGGACTGCACTGCCAGTTGGGCGACCGATCGGACGGCGGCACGCGCCAGGGGCCGAACTGGTCCGTACCCGCGTAAAGATCGTTCCGACAGGCGCGCATTGGCAATGAGGATCGGAATGCCGCGGCGTTCACACAGGTGGTACAGGTTGGGCCAGATCTCGGTTTCCATGATCACGGCAATCCGGGGATGGATCCGCTCCAGGAATCGATCGATCGACGCCGGCAAGTCGTAAGGCAGGTAGACGTGAAAGACCCGGTCGCCAAACAGCTTCTGCACGCGCGCAGAGCCTGTCGGAGTGACCGTGGTGACCACGATCCGGGCACCGGCAAAACGCTGCATCATGCCTTCGATCAGCGGCAAGGCAGCATTGACCTCACCGACCGACACCGCATGGACCCAGATGCTGTCGCGAATGCCGGGATCCGGGAAAAAGCCGAAACGCTCCTTCCACCGACCGAAATAGTCGCGATATCGCAGGCCACGCCACGCCAGGCGATACACGATCACCGGCGTGAGTAAATACATGGTCAGGGTGTAAATCAGCCGTTGCCAGAACACCGAACACGATCCGCAGCGCGTAAACTGCCAGCATAGCGAAACGACCCCGGAAATTGTCTTGTCCCAACCCGAACCTCAACCAGGCAACCGCGACGCCGATCGCGCCGGGGGCCTCCATACTTGGCCCTGGCCGCGCCGGGATCGGCCTGCTCAAATGTCTGGCGAACGCCCCGCCCTGGCTGGGACGGGCCGTTGGCGCCCTGATGGGATTTCTGCTTTGGCATGCCCTTCGCGGGCGCCGCAAGGTCGCCCGACGTAACCTGGAATTGTGTTTCCCCGAGTTGTCCGCGGCGGCAAGAGAGACGCTGCTGCGCGATTCGATGCGCTCCGTTGGCTTGGGCGGCTACGAATTCGTGCGGGCCTGGTGGGGGCCGCCCATCCATGAGTCCTACACCCTCAGTGGCCTGGAACATCTTGAAGCGGAACGGGCAAAAGGCCGGGGCATCCTGCTGCTGTCGGGCCATTTCCTCACGCTCGAACTCTGCGGCCGGATGTTGTGTCGGCACATTCCGCTGGCAGGCATGTACCGTCGCCACAAGCAACCGGCTCTGGAACGGGCCGTGAAGGCCGGAAGGCTGGGATACGCCGACGCCATGTTCGCGCGCGAAGAACTGCGCGCAGCCGTCAAGTACGTGAAGCGCGGCGGCATTCTCTGGTACGCCCCGGATCAGGACATGCGTGGCAAGGACGCCGTGTTTGCGCCGTTTTTCGGCATTCCGGCGTCCACGATCACGGCCACCCACCAGATGGCGAAGCTCACGGGTGCAGCCGTCCTGCCGTTCTTTCATCGGCGCGGTCCGGACGGCAGCTACGTGCTCCGCATAGGCCCGGCACTGGATTCGTTCCCGAGTGACGATGCGGTTGCCGACACGGCGCGCGTGAATGGCCTGATTGAAGCGATGGTGCGCGAGGCTCCGGCCGAGTATCTGTGGATCCACAAACGATTCAAGTCGCGTCCGGCTGGTGAGATCAGCGTTTATTGATCAAGGCTGCCGATTTGGCCCAGCCTGCTAAACTCTCGCACTTTGCCCCATAGGTACTGCTGCCATGTCCGATACCCCTCCAGACCGTCTGTGCGTGAATCCGAAAAGCCCGTTCCATAACGCCGAGGCACTGGCTCGAGGCGTGGGCGTGCGCTTCAAGGGTGAAGACCGGACGAACGTCGAGGAATACAGCGTCACCGAAGGTTGGGTGCGCCTGGCTGTGGGTCGCGCGCTCGACCGCCGCGGCAATTCGATGACGATGAAGTACTTCGGCACGGTTGAGCCCTACTACCGCGATCTCGCTGACTCTTCAGAAGCCGCGAAGGGATGACACAACTCGGCTTGCCGTCAGAGCCGCCGCGAGTTGCGTCACGACTGATTCAACAGCCGACGGTTTCATGACCAGATCCATCCCGAAAGAAGGCGTCACCGGTCAGGTGGCGCCTTTTCCTTGGGCGCTTACTCGAAGCCATCCTTGAACACGCCGTCCGGGCCGACGATGTCGATGCGCGCCGCGGAGTTGTTCGACAGATCGGGATCGCTGGTATCGAGGGACTCGATGGTGGCCAGCGAATTGATCGGTGTGCCTTCGGGCGTGGTTGGCGGCAAGTCTGCACTGATCCAGTAAAGCATGCCGGTGCCGCGGGCCATGCTGACCGTATGAGCTGGCAAGCCAACACCACTCGGCGGACAGAAGGCACCCACATCGGCAATGCAGGTCCAAGTCACGTTCGTGGGTTCGACCGGCAAGCTGAAGTTGAAGAACGCCGAGTTGGCATCGACAGTGCTGCTCTGATTGTCGATCGCAACCTCATGGGTCACGCGTATTCCAGATTGCAGCGGGCCACTGAACAACAGGTTCGTGATCGCCAGATCGGCAATGAACGGATCGTTGTCGGTGATGGTGGCGGTGACACTGGCAACACTGACGCCGTTGTAGCCACCGCCGCTCGCCGAGTGTGTGATCGTCCCGACATGAGTCCCCTCGGCCACTGCGTCATCGACCGGCCCACCCAAACCAGTCACACCGCGAGCTTTCCCGTCGCTGCAGATCACGCCGAAACTGGCAATACCACCACCGGTCGAGACAACATGGCCGACATCAAAGTTACCCGAACCGATGTTCGCGTTCAGAATGTCGACGTTCTCCGTCAACATGACCAGGCCATCGGCGTTCTCATCACCATCGGTCGCTGCGTTGGCGAACATGATCAGGTCGTTGTTCGGCCCCAGCACCATGCGAACGCTGACTTCGCGCTCATGGATGCCATTGACCCGATCCATCGTCGATACCGCCGCACCCAAGCCATCTGCGACCGTGCCGCCATGGAATGCCGTGTATTCGCCGGTGGCACCGATGGCCAGCCGATCCGTGCGAAGGTTGTCTCCCATCGCGAGTCTCGAGTGTGCGTCTTTCTCCGCATCCTCCGGAGATGTCGGGATGTTTCGCCTGAAGTTCGGGTGCCATGATCGGCGACTCGACGAATCGAAAGAGGGCAAATCGCCCGTTGGCGACCGGCAAGCTGATTTCTGCGCTCGAGGTGTTGATCCATCCGGGTCGCTCCATCGGCGCCGACTTCAGTTGGGCGTCGAGACGCTCGTTCTCCAGCGCCCAGGTGCGGTAGCCGGCAGGCATGACGTGCCGCCCATTCTTCGTGTGTTGAATCGACGATTCGGAAATCTCGCGCCAGAGCAGATCCTGACTCCGCGGCAAACGCAGCGGAACGAGCATCAACCACAGAACGACTACACAGCAAGAAACACGAGAGATGGAACGCATGACTGGACTGCACTGGCCACTGACCCTGTTGCGGTGAGGTTCAGCTTCTGCCGACGGCAAAAGAAGCAGAAAACGCGTCGAGCCGCTCGAATTCATGGTCTGAGTCTGCCCCGATCTCTGTTCCGTGGGAGGCATTTCAGCCCAGGGTCTGGGTCTTGAGCCAATCGCGGGGGGCACAACCGACGTGACTGGCGAACGCACGTGACAGCGACGACGCCGAGGCGTAACCGAGCTGGTCGGCAATCAATTTGATGGATCCGCCTGCGCGCAATTTCTGCTGGGCAATGAGCACACGCAAGTGGGCCAGATAGTCGGCCGGTGTTTTTGCCACGGTGTCCCGGAACGCTTCGGCAAACGCAGACCGGGACATACCGGCCACCGCGGCCATCCCGTGCAGGTCCCATGGTTCACCGGGACGTTCATGCAAGGCCGTCAGAACCCGCGCCAATTGGGGATGGGCGAGACCGGCCAGCATGCCCGGGGGCACTCCGGATTCTTCCGGGTGATTGAGCAACCAACGGATGATCTGCAGCAGAAGGACTTCAAACAGCCGGTCAATCAACAACCGCTGACCACACCGGCCTTCGCCTCGCTCATCGAACAGCAGGTTCAGTGTGGCCTCCAGCCCCTGGACCCTTGCCAGGGGCAGGATCAACCAAGGCGGCAGGGCACGCGCCACCGGGTGAAGATCGCCCCCTTCAAACGCCAGGGTCGCACACAGGAAGTCAGGCCCTTCGGTCGGTGCCCCATGAAAAACGCGCGCCTGCGCGCGGGGGTAAAACAGCAAACTTGGCGCCTCGACCCGGACACGGCCGGGAAAACCCGGATGCGATACCTCCAGCTCGCCCTGCCTCAGCACATGCAGGAACCCCCTGCCGGCAACAGGCTCGAATCGACTGACCCCACAGAGGGTGCCGGAGTGAAACAAGGACGCATTCACTCGGAACCGTTCAAACAGGCCGGACAAACGATCAATGGACTCGGACACAGGGCGATCAGACTAATTGTTATGTTATTCGGACTATACGATACCAAACGTACTGATGCTAGGGCAAGATGCCTGCACGCCAACGCACTGCTGCGTCGGCGATCCCCCGCCCCAATTCCATTTCATCAAGGAACGTTTCATGAACCGTTTGAGCCAGATCGACCCCAACCACACCACCACCGACCGCCAGGCGCTGTTGCAATCCATCAACAATGCCTTCGGTGTCGTGCCGAACATGTTCCGCACCGTCGCACACGCGCCGGCGGCCCTGAACGCCATGTGGGGCAGTTTCGCCGCTCTGGGCAAAGGCAAACTCGGCGCCAAACTGGGCGAACAGATTGCCGTGGCTGTAGCGAACCGCAACGGCTGCGACTACTGCCTGGCAGCCCATACCTATATCGGCCAAGGCGCCGGCCTGAGCCGGGAGCAGTTGGCACTCGCGCAAACTGGCGATTCGAACGACCCAAGGACCCGGGCTGCACTGCAGTTTGCGCTCGAACTGACCGAACGACGAGGTCAGGTGGGACCAGACAGTGTCCAGAATCTCCGGCAGCACGGCTTCAGCGACGAAGAGATTGTCGAAATTCTGGCCCATGTCGCGCTGAACCTGTTCACGAACTACACCAACATCGCGTTCGATGTTCCGGTCGATTTTCCCGGCGTCGCCCTTCGCAAGGCTGCATGACACAAGGCCCTGCAGGCTGGCACTTCGTCAGCCTGCAGGGCGCGGGCGTGACCCGTTCACTTCGTCGCAGTCAGCCCGTGCAATCCGGTTTCGGCTCGCTACAATGGCGACTGGACTCGGGAGCTGAGCATGGAAATTTTCTTGATTGGGCTGGTGGTGTTTATCCTGCTGACGCTGTGGAAAGGTATTGTCATGGTGCCGCAGGGTTTCGAATTCACCATCGAACGCTTCCGCAAGTACACCCATACACAGGGGCCCGGCATCGGCTTGATCCTGCCGTATGTGAACAACATTGGTCGAAAGATCAATATGATGGAACAGGTTCTTGATGTTCCTCGACAGGAAGTCATTACCCGCGACAACGCCGTGGTGGCAGTCGACGGCGTGGTCTTCTTCCAGGTGCTGAACGCTGCCAAGGCAGCGTACGAAATCACCAACCTCGAGATCGCTGCCCTGAATCTGGTCATGACCAACATCCGAACGGTGCTGGGCTCGATGGACCTCGACGAATCCCTGTCGAAGCGCGACGAAATCAACGCGCGCCTGCTGCGTGTCGTGGACGAGGCGACCCACCCATGGGGCATCAAGGTCAACCGCATCGAGATCAAGGACATCACGCCACCGCGTGATCTGGTCGAGTCGATGGCCCGCCAGATGAAGGCCGAACGCGAAAAGCGCGCACAGATCCTGGAAGCCGAAGGCGCCCGTCAGGCTGAAATCCTGCGTGCCGAAGGCGAAAAGCAGGCGGCCGTGCTGGAAGCCGAAGGTCGTCGCGAAGCGGCGTTCCGCGATGCCGAAGCCCGCGAACGACTGGCGGAAGCAGAAGCCAAGGCAACCCTGATGGTGTCGCAAGCCATCTCCAAGGGTGATGTCCAGGCCATCAACTACTTCATCGCCGACAAGTATGTGGGCGCACTGAAGGCGCTGGCCTCGTCACCGAACCAGAAAACGCTGCTGATGCCGCTCGAAACCATGGGTGTGCTGGGCAGTCTGGCCGGAATTGCCGAAGTCACCAGACAGAGTTTCGAGACCCGGGTGTCGCGAAAGCGCCGCCGAAAATGCCGGAATCCTGATCATGCCCAAGATCGTCTATTTCTGGTGGACCATCGGTTTTGTACTGCTGGCCGCCGAAACCCTGATTCCGGGCGCTGCCCTGCTCTGGTTCGGCATCGCTGCGCTGGCGCTCGGTGCAGTGCTGATTGCCGTGCCGACCATGGGTGCCGTGCTGCAGGTCATGTTGTTCGGCATTTTCTCGGTGATCACGGTCGGCATCTACTGGAAGTTCTTCCGCAAAGGCGAGCCGAAAAGTGACTTGCCCTTTGCTGAACCGGCGTGGCGAGCAGTTGGTGGGCCGCGTGTTCGTGGTCGAAGAAGCCATTGTCCGCGGCCAAGGCAAGGTCAAGGTCGGCGACACGCTTTGGGTTGTTCAGGGCGAAGATTGTGCGCCCGGCGCCCAGGTCCGGGTCATCGACATCATGGATAGCGTCTTGCGCGTCGAGCCAATCTGATCCCGACCAAAGGCTGTCTTGTCCTCCCAATCCTGAACAACACCGGAAGTGTCGATGAATCCGAACTACCTCGATTTCGAATTGCCGTTGGCCGAACTGGAAGCCAAGATCGCTGAACTGCGTCAGGCGGGCCAGGGCCAGTCACTCGATCTCGACAACGAAATCAAACGGATGGGCGTCAAACTGCGCCAGAAAACCGAAGAGATTTTCGCGAACCTCTCCGCCTGGCAGATCGCCCAACTGGCGCGCCATCCGCTGCGTCCCTACACACTCGACTACATCAACATGATGTGCGACGAGTTCCAGGAACTGGCTGGCGACCGCGCCTATGCCGACGATGCGGCCATTGTGGGTGGCCTGGGTCGGATCGACGGGCAATCGGTCGTGATCATCGGCCACCAGAAAGGCCGCGACACCAAGTCCAAGATCAAACGCAATTTCGGCATGCCGCGACCCGAGGGTTACCGAAAGGCGCTGCGGCTGATGCAGATGGCCGAACGATTCCATCTGCCCTTGTTGACGCTGATCGACACGCCCGGCGCCTATCCGGGAGTCGGCGCCGAAGAGCGCGGCCAATCCGAAGCGATTGCTCGAAACCTGCTGGAGATGTCGCGGCTGCGGGTGCCCATCATCGCCACGGTCATTGGCGAAGGTGGCTCCGGTGGCGCGCTCGCCATCGGTGTCGCCGATCGAACCTTGATGCTGCAGTTCAGTACGTATTCGGTCATCTCGCCCGAAGGCTGTGCGTCCATTCTCTGGAAAAGCGCCGACCGGGCGCGTGACGCAGCCGAAGCGCTCGGCCTGACTGCCGAGCGACTCAAGTCCCACGGTCTTGTCGACCAGATCGTGCCGGAGCCTCTCGGTGGCGCTCATCGTGACTCGAAAGACATGGCCGAGCGCCTGAAGCGCACGCTGCTGGATGAATTGCAGTCCCTGCAGCGACTGGACACCGATGTCCTGCTGACCCAACGCTACGAGAAACTGCGCTTGATGGGTGCCTACGAGGCGGCCTGAATGGTCAATACCGGTGCGGGGCCGCATCGGCCCCGATTCAGGATGACAAATACTGTCAGCGGGTGATCACGTTGACGCGGCCTGCGCACCTCCCCCGGATAGAATGGCGGATTGACTCTTCGCCGGACCCGACATGGACACGATCCGCATTCGCGGCGCGCGCACGCACAACCTGAAGAACATCGATCTCGAGTTGCCCCGCGACAAACTGATCGTGATCACCGGTCTGTCCGGGTCAGGCAAGTCATCGCTGGCCTTCGACACCATCTATGCCGAAGGCCAGCGCCGTTACGTCGAATCACTGTCTTCGTATGCGCGGCAGTTTCTGTCGATGATGGAAAAGCCGGATGTGGATCACATCGAAGGCTTGTCACCGGCCATCTCGATCGAGCAGAAATCAACCTCGCACAATCCCCGTTCGACGGTCGGCACCATCACCGAGATTCACGACTATCTCCGTCTGCTGTATGCACGCGTCGGTACGCCACGGTGCCCGGAACATGGCAACGCCCTGGCCGCGCAAACGGTGTCGGAGATGGTGGACCTGACGCTGGCGCTGAATGCAGAACATCGATATGCCCTGCTCGCCCCGGTCATCCGTGAGCGCAAGGGTGAGCATGTGCAGGTGTTCGATCAACTGCGCGCGCAGGGCTTTGTTCGTGCCCGTGTGAATGGCAAGCTGATCGAACTGGAAGAAACACCGAAACTCGGCCTTCGCCAGAAACACACGATCGAAGCAGTGATCGACCGTTTCCGTCCGCGCGTCGAACTCAAACAACGACTCGCCGAATCGTTCGAGACCGCTCTGCGACTTGGCGAAGGCATGGCCATCCTCGTTGATCTCGATGACGAGAACGCCAAGGAAGTCTTGTTGTCGGCGAAGTTCTCTTGCCCGATCTGCGATTACTCCCTCAGCGAACTCGAACCGCGCCTGTTCTCGTTCAACTCGCCGATGGGTGCTTGCCAGAAATGTGATGGCTTGGGTGTTACCCAGTTCTTCGATCCGGCACGGGTGGTTACCCACGCCGATCGCAGTCTCGCCGAGGGTGCCGTACGCGGCTGGGATCGCCGGAACGCCTACTACTTCCAGATGCTCCAGGGCGCTGGCGCGACACTACCGGTTTGATGTCGAGACCCCATGGCTGAAATTGCCAGCAGCAACACGACAGGCCGTTCTGCACGGCAGTGGCACGGATGAAATCGAGTTTCGATATCTGACTGATCGTGGTGGCCAGGTCACCCGCAAACATCGGTTCGAAGGCGTCGTGAACAACCTCGAACGGCGGTACCGCGAGACTGATTCGCCGATGATTCGCGAAGAGCTGTCCAAGTTCATCAGCGAGCAGGAGTGCCCCGAGTGCAACGGCTTGCGGTTGAACCGCTCGGCGCGCAACGTGTTCATCCAGGACATGACCTTGCCGCAGGTCTCCAGACTCGCAGTCAACGACGCCTTGCGGAAGTTCGAAGAACTCAAGCTGGACGGCTGGCGTGGCGACATTGCGCGCAAGATCAACAAGGAGATCTGCGAGCGGCTGCGTTTTTTGGTCGACGTGGGCCTCGACTACCTGACGCTGGAGCGAAAGGCCGATTCCCTGTCTGGTGGCGAAGCGCAGCGGATCCGCCTGGCCTCGCAGATCGGTGCGGGCCTGGTTGGCGTGATGTACGTGCTCGACGAGCCGTCCATCGGTCTGCACCAGCGCGACAACGAGCGCTTGCTCGGCACCTTGACGCGGCTTCGTGATCTGGGCAACACGGTGTTGGTCGTCGAACATGACGAGGACGCGATCCGCGCCGCGGATCACTTGCTGGATATCGGGCCTGGTGCGGGCGTTCACGGTGGAGAAATTGTCGCTCAAGGCAGTTACGAAGATGTGCTGGCCTCTCCTCGCTCGCTCACCGCCGATTACCTGTCGGGCCGGAAGTCGATCCCGATCCCTTCCGAACGTCGAAAACCCGACCGCAGTCGCATGCTCAGGCTGCTGGGTGCAACCGGCAACAATCTGAAGAACGTCGATCTGGAAGTGCCTGCAGGGTTGATGGTCTGCATCACCGGAGTGTCGGGTTCGGGCAAATCGACGCTGATCAACGACACCCTGTTCCAACTCGCGGCCCAGCATCTGAATGACAATAGCGGCCAGGCAGCGCCTTATCGCAAGGTCGAAGGCCTGGAGTTGTTCGACAAGGTCGTCGAAATCGACCAATCACCGATCGGTCGTACACCACGTTCGAATCCAGCGACCTACACCCAGTTGTTCACGCCGCTGCGCGAGTTGTTTGCCGGCGTGCCCGAGGCGCGCAGCCGCGGCTACGGGCCCGGTCGTTTCAGCTTCAACGTGAAGGGCGGCCGCTGCGAAGCCTGTCAGGGCGACGGCATGATCAAGGTCGAAATGCACTTCTTGCCGGACGTCTACGTGCCTTGTGATGTCTGCACCGGCAAACGGTACAACCGCGAAACGCTCGAGATCACCTACAAGGGGCATTCAATCCACGACGTGCTGGACATGACGGTCGAAGATGCACAAAAGCTGTTCCAGCCGGTGCCGACGATCGCGCGCAAACTCGACACGCTGATGGACGTCGGCCTCAGTTACATCAAGCTCGGCCAGAGTGCGACCACCCTTTCCGGTGGTGAAGCACAACGCGTCAAGCTGTCGAAGGAACTCTCGAAACGGGACACCGGCCGCACGCTGTACATTCTGGACGAACCAACGACCGGCCTGCACTTTCACGATATCGCGCAGTTGTTGCGGGTGTTGCATCGACTGCGCGATCAAGGCAATACCGTGGTCGTCATCGAGCACAATCTGGACGTGATCAAGACCGCCGACTGGATCGTCGATCTCGGCCCCGAAGGTGGCGCCGGGGGTGGTCGGATCCTGGCGACCGGCACGCCGGAACAAGTTGCTCAAGTCGAGCAATCCCATACCGGTCGCTTTCTGAAACGGGTACTGTCCAAAGGCCAGACACCCGCACCTGCACCGAAGCGGGCTATCCGCAAACCCGCCGCCAAGGCGGCACCCAAACCTACCGCGAAGAAAAAATCCTGATGCACGAACTGATTACCGTAACGATCCCGGTCCGCTGGGGTGACATGGATGCGTTCAACCACGTCAACAACAGCGTCTATGCCACTTATCTCGAAGAATTGCGGCTGCGCTGGTTCGCCACGATTCCCGGCCCCTGGGTCAATGAGGACATGGGTCCGGTGGTCGCGTCCATGCGCATTGAATACCGTCAGACAATCGAATGGCCTGAGGAACTGAGCGTCACCATGGCCTGCGAACGCGCTGGCCGCAGTTCACTCACGCTGGCGTTCTGGATACGCAGTTCAACCGAAAGCAGTCGCCTCTATGCCGAAGGCAGCACCGTGCTGGTCTGGATTGACCGTCGCACCGGCAAGTCCATGGAGTTGCCGGTACACGTTCGAGAAGCGGTGGCCTAAGCCGACTTTTTGCTGAAGGTTTTTTTCAGGCCGGCCACTACACCCACGATCGCGGCGCCGACGATCAGGCCCAGCAGTCCCTCGACAAGCATGGTCAGCAGGAATGCGCCCGTAGGTCCGAAACCGCCACCTGCCTTCATCGGCTCGAGGGCATGTTCGATCCAGTGGTGCAGCGGCGGGATGCCATGCAGAAGGATGGAACCGCCGACCAGGAACATCGCGGCCGTGCCGAGCACGGACAGCGTCTTCATCAGATAAGGCGCCGTCCGGAGAATGAATGCACCGTTGGCACGGCGCATCTTCGCACTCGCGCCGTCGCCCTTGGCGCGCGTCAGGTACAAACCAAAATCGTCGAGTTTGACGATCGCCGCCACGAGGCCGTAGACGCCGACGGTCATGATGATGGCGATCACACTGAGCACGCCGACCTGTTTGCCGAACGTGGCTGCAGCCGCCGTTGCCGTGCCGAGTGAAATGACGATGATTTCGGCCGACAGGATGAAGTCGGTGCGGATGGCACCCTTGATCTTGTCCTTTTCGATCGCCACCAGATCGGCGTTTGGATCCAGCAATCCCTTCAGGTGCGCCTCGTGTTCGGCCTTGTCTTCGGCAGCCGAGTGCAGCAGTTTGTGCAGGATCTTCTCGGCACCCTCAAAACACAGGAATGCACCACCAATCATCAGCAAGGGCAGGATCAACGGGATGTTCCAGCCGCGGCTCCGCAACCAGATTTCGAGTGCACTGATTGCCAATGCGGTCGGCACCAGAATGAGTTTGTTGACGAATGAACCCTTGGCGACCGCCCAGACCACCGGCAGTTCGCGGTCGGCGGCCACACCGGCCACCTGCTGCGCATTCAGCGCCAGGTCGTCGCCGAGGACGCCCGAGGTCTTCTTGACCGCCACCTTGCTGAGGACGGCGACGTCGTCAAGAATCGTGGCGATATCGTCGAGCAGGGCAAGCAAACTGGAGGCCATGGTTTGGATCCGGAACATGAAAGTGCGAATGCAAGCAGCCCCGGCTGCCAACTGCAAGGGTCTTTCGCATTTTATTCACCTTGTGACGCAAGACCAAACCACGCTGCTGGCCCTGTCATCAGTCCTGTTGCCCGTCCGAGCCCGCAGTGGAACCATTCACTCACCTTCCGAATGGACCGTCTTTGATGAAACTTCGTGCGCTTGCTTTGGCCATTTGTCTGGCCACCACCCCCCTGCTCCCGATCACCGCGCTTGCCGAGACGCCGAAAGCGGCGCATGCCCAACTCGACAAACAGAGCGCGACGGTGTTGTTTGCCGAGTATTGGGAACAGGCGCTGGAACAGAACCCCATCCAGGCCACGTTTGTCGGTGACCCTCGCTACAACGATCTCTTGCCGAATTTTTTCGAGGCCGACTACCGTAACAAGGCACGGACCTGGCGCGATGGCTGGATTGCCCGTTTGAAGGCGCAGGACCCGTCAGCGCTCGACACCCAGACCCGCCTGTCTTATGACCTGCTGCTCGCTGAACTCGAACAGGACCGCGCTGGTGATGCCTTTCCGGACTGGATGCTCCCACTCAGCCAGTTCCAGAGTATCCCGTCATTCCTGCCCATCCTGGGTTCGGGCCGCAGTGCCCAGCCGTTCGTGACGGTGAAGGACTACGACAATTGGTTGGCGCGTGCCGGCAAGGTACCTGACTTGTACGACACCATGATCGACAACATGCGCCAAGGCATGAAGGCCGGTGTGGTTCAGCCCAAGGTGCTGATGGAGAAAGTGCTGCCGCAGCTCGCTGCAGTTCCCAGCGAATCGGCCGAAAAGAGCATGTTCTGGCAGCCCATCGCCAATCTGCCGAAAGACTTCTCCGAACGCGACCGCAAGCGTCTGGAAAAATCCTTCCGCAAGTTGATCGACAAGAAGCTCAATCCGGCCTACAAAGAGCTTGAAGCATTTGTCCGTGACGAGTATCTGCCCGCCTGCCGAGACACGGTAGCGCTGAGCGCCTTGCCCAATGGTCAGGACTGGTACGCCTATCGCGTCAAGGTGATGACCACCACTGCAAAATCCCCGAGCGAAATCCACCAGATCGGGCTCGATGAAGTCGCCCGGATTCACGGCGAAATGCGCTCGCTGATGACGCAGGTGAAGTTCGAAGGCGACTTGCAGGCGTTCTTCGCGCACATGACTGCCGACGGCAACTTCGAATTTGCAACCGAGCAGGCGTTGCTCGATGACTACAACGCATTCCTCGCCGAAGTGAACAAAGGCGTGCCGGAACTGTTCTCGTTGGTGCCCAAGGCCGGGTTCGAGATCCGTCCGGTTGAAGCGTTCCGTGCAGCATCTTCCTCCGGTGGCAGTTACCAGGGCCCCAGCCAGGATGGCCAACGCCCGGGCGTCTTCTACGTCAATACCTATGACCTGAAGACCCGCAAGACCTGGGACAAGGAAAGCCTGTTCCTGCACGAGGCGATTCCAGGCCACCATTTCCAGATTGCGTTGCAGCAGGAACTCACGGACCTGCCGATGTTCCGCCGTTTCGGCGGTGAAACCGCTTTTGCCGAAGGCTGGGGCCTGTATGCCGAATCTCTCGGCAAGGAACTCGGCGTATACAAGGATCCATACCAGTACTTTGGCCGCCTGCAGGCGGAACTCTGGCGCGCCATCCGCCTGGTCGTCGATACCGGCCTGCACGCCAAGGGCTGGACGCGCGAACAGGTCATTCAGTACATGAAGGACAACTCGGCGACGAGCGATACCGAAGCCGTGTCGGAAGCCGAGCGCTACATCGCCATCGCGGGCCAGGCTCTGGCCTACAAGATCGGCGAGCTGAAGATCCTCGAACTGCGTGCGCGAGCAGAACAGCAACTGGGCGACAAGTTCGACCCGCGCGAGTTCCATGCCGAAGTCCTGCGCGACGGTTCAGTGCGACTGGATGTGCTGGAAGCCAAGATCGATCGCTGGCTGGCCAGCAAAAAATCCTGATTGCCGGGTTTCAGGCTTGAGCGTCGTACTAAGGAACCTCTGAATAATTCAGAGGTTCCGTGCGATGCAGGGATGCATCGCCGCAATCAACGACGCAAGTCGTTGATTGTCGTGAGGCAAGTCCGGACCTGTGCCGGACTTGCCGTGTCTGAGTAAGTCCAGGAGGGACTTACTCAGACCCTCCCTAACGGGGCTCAAGCGACACGGGCGTCTCGCGATTCGCCGAATCCGGCATCTCGCAAGACACGCTCGGCGGCATCGGCGTGGTCTCGCTGAACCATGAAATAGTCACGACTGAACGTTGAAACCACCAGAACGTCGATTCCGGCCTTCGCAAAATAGGCCGTGGTGTGTGCGATGAAGCCCACGCAGAAAAACGGCTTGGCACAATCGACGACGAACAGAACCCAGGATCGTGCGCTGGTTTCCAGCACTGGTTCGTCCATCAGGTTTTCGCTGAGCGTGACGACCGTGAGTTCGCGTTCGTCACGCGTGATCATCAAGTGTCGATCCGGATGCCGCACTTCGCGGACACGCACATACCGATACACGCCCGGCATGCGCCGGTAAGTGCTGGCGGCAATGACCTCTGCCGTGGTGGTCGAAAGATCAAACTGAGGCATGGCCCCCGGAGCGTAGCCGATTCAGTCCGGTCATGGGAACCGCCGCGTTGGGCGGGCCACAATCGTATGCAGGCATAAGCATCGGAAATAAGCCGGGAATTGGAGTAACCACTCCACACCGCGCTCGGCAAGTTCGAGAGGCCCTACCGGAGACCGACCGATGAAACGACTTTTGCCCTTGTTCCTGCTGTTGCCCGGAATTGCGAATGCCGAAGCGCCAACCCTGAATTCGGGCGATACCGCCTGGATGATTGTCGCCACTGCCCTCGTCCTGATGATGACCGTCCCCGGACTCGCCTTGTTCTACGCCGGCATGGTCCGCGCCAAGAATGTGCTGAGCGTACTCATGCAATGTTTCGCCATTACGGCACTGGTCACCGTGTTGTGGGTGATCTACGGCTACAGCCTGGTGTTTGATGGTTCCGAGATGATCAAGGGACAAGTGACACTCGCCAGCTTCATTGGCGGCTTCGACAAGCTCTTTCTGGCGGGCCTGAAACCGGACAGTCTGGTGCTTGGCATTCCGGAAAGTGTGTTCATCACGTTCCAGATGACTTTCGCCGTGATCACCCCGGCGCTGATTGTCGGTGCCTTTGCCGAGCGCATGAAGTTTTCCGCCCTGCTCGCTTTCATCACGCTCTGGTTCACGCTGTCCTACATTCCCATTGCGCATATGGTCTGGGCCGGTGACGGCGCGCTCATGTGGGATTGGGGCGTGATCGATTTCGCTGGAGGTACCGTCGTCCATATCAATGCTGGCGTTGCCGGACTGGTTGCAGCGCTCATGATCGGCAAACGCAAGGGTTACCCGACGACGGCCATGCCGCCGCACAACCTGAGCTACACGATCGTCGGTGCCTCGCTGTTGTGGGTGGGCTGGTTCGGCTTCAACGCCGGCAGCGCCGTCGCAGCGAATGGCACGGCCGGTATGGCGATGCTGGTGACGCAGATTGCCGCCGGAGCCGCGGCGCTGGCCTGGATGGGCACGGAATGGCTGCTGCACCGCAAGGCCAGTGTGCTGGGTATTGCCTCCGGCGCAGTCGCCGGTCTGGTCGCGATCACCCCAGCCTCGGGCACCGCCGGGCCCGGCGGTGCGCTGGTCATTGGCCTGGCCGCTGGTGTCATCTGCTTCTACTGTGCCACCCGCATCAAGCAGAAGTTCGCTTATGACGATTCCCTCGACGTGTTTGGTGTCCACGCCGTCGGCGGCATCGTCGGCGCCCTGCTGACCGGCGTCTTTGCAGCGCCGGCGATGGGCGGCTTCGGTACGGTCACCGATATCGGCCTCCAGCTCTGGATCCAGACCAAGGGCATTCTCTTCACGCTGGGTTATACCGTCGTGGTGTCGTGGTTGATCCTGAAACTGGTTGACCTGACGATCGGCCTGCGCGTCGATGCCGACGACGAAACTCAGGGCCTGGATCTGTCCCTGCACAACGAACGCGGTTATATCCTCTAACCTTGCCCCCTGACTCCTTGAGATCCCGCGCATGAAAATGGTCACAGCCATCATCAAACCGTTCAAGCTCGATGACGTCCGCGAGGCGTTGAGCGACGTCGGCGTCACCGGCATCACCGTCACCGAGGTCAAGGGCTTCGGTCGCCAGAAAGGTCATACCGAGCTCTATCGCGGCGCCGAGTATGTCGTCGACTTCCTGCCCAAGATCAAACTCGAAGTTGCCGTGGTCGATGACCAGGTCGACCGGGTTGTCGAAGCAATTCAGAATGCTGCCAACAGCGGCAAGATCGGCGACGGAAAGATCTTCGTCTATGACCTCGAGCGAGTGATGCGAATTCGCACGGGCGAGTTGGACGGCGACGCCCTTTGATCTGATTGCAGGATCACCGGCAGGTCTGGGTCAATCCACCAGCCTGCCGGCCCTCAGCAGATGTGTCACCGGAGATCCGGCAGCAATGGCGCGCCGGTTGATCCAATGGCCCAGTGCAACGGCCACACCGCCGGATGCCAGCAAGAGCGCATGAACGAGCTGCGGCAGATTGGGCAGCAGGCCGATCGCCATCAGGGCGATCCCGCCGACCACGAGTCCCCAGATCACACGGGCACGAGCCAGCGCAAATCCAAGACCCAGCACGATCAGCGCAAACGTGCCGAGAAACAGCACCATCCACGCATCGAACGCGTGTGTGCCGATGAACTCGAGACCCAGGCTCGGCAACACACCGATGGCCAGTGGCAACAACGCACAATGGGCCGCACACAGTAAACCGGCAATCGCACCGAACTGGTCGAATTGCGGCAAGGGGCCATGGCGATGGTCGTGGGCACAGGCGTCGTGTTTCATGGCTCGATTATGGAGATGCGGCAACCACTTGTCGCCGAGGAAAGTAATGTTATAACATCTTTCGATCATTCGCCAGTCTGGAGCCCTTCATGAGTCGTCGCCCGCTGTTTCTTGCCCTCATTGCTGCCCTCAGCACCAGCCACGCCTTTGCAGAGGACACCAAACAACCCGAACACCACGCCAAGAAGCTCGATGCTGTCGTGGTCAGTGCCGACCCGCTTGGACAGCCCAGCCATGAAGCGGCGCAGCCGATCAAGATCATTGCCGGTGCAGAGCTGGAGGACCGCCGGGCCAGCACCATCGGTGAGACGGTGGCGAACGAAGTGGGTGTCCACAGCACGAACTTGGCCAAGTTTACCCAGCGCCCATAAATGTAAAGTTTGCAGCAATGCGCCAGAAGAGCGGGCATCTACTCTTCGAAGAGCTCGCCTTCCAGGTTCGCTTCGACGACACCCCATAACTGCGGGTTTCCGACGATAGATGCAATCGCTGACAGATCCACCTCTGCCTCCGAATCGCTGAAGTCGAACACGCCGAACAGGTTCACGTTCTGCCATGCGACCGGCGAGACCTTTTTCAAGCGCGCGATGGCCTCCGCGTTGCCGGCAGCGAGCATGTTCTCGTAAAGCGTCGATAGCAGTGCGGTGTTGTAGTAGATCACGGCATTCGCGATTAGCCGAGCACAGTCGTTCCAGATCTTCTGTTGCGCTTCAGTCGTTACGCGGAACTTGCCATTGTTGACGTAGGCGACGACCCGGCGCAACCGGTGGTAGGCCTCACCCCGGTTGAGTGCACGCTGCACGCATTGCCGCAGCTCCACGTCGTCGATGTAGTCGAGGATGTAGATCGATCGAATGATCGCATCCATCTCCCACAGTGCCTCCTTGGTTTTGTTCTGCAGCTCGTAGCTGCTCAGTTTGCGAACGATCGTCGCCTGCGTCACATGTTTCTGGCCAAGGGAGGCCATGATGCGTTGGATATTCGGCCACTCGGCGACAATAAGCGCTTCCTTGACCTTCCGGAATGGCTTGATTAGCGCGTCGCCATACTCGCGGGGCGTGCGGAAGCCGACTAGCATCCGGTCGGCTTTCGACCGGATGTCGCGATAGCGAGGCGCGAAACGGTAACCGAAAGTGTCGAGCGTGAAGAAGTTGACCTGGTTGGTTCCGTGCGTGTCGGTGGAATGTTGCTCGGGCCGGACCTCGCTGGTGTTGTTGAACAGCAGGTCGAAGACGTAGTGGCTTTCATGTTCGTGAGCGCCGATCACGGTGCCCGCAATGGGGATATGGTTGGCCACTGCCGTCACCACGCTGATGCCTTTCTTCAAGCCGAAGTACTTGGGCGAATGCCGCGCTTTGTAGGTGTCGACTTGGGTTTCGAAGCGCTGGCCATCGCTCGATGAGTGCAGTCGCTGCTGGATGTTGAACAGCTTGAACGCCGAAAGTTTGGCCGTGGCGTTAGCGATGGCGTCGTTGGCGGCGCGTAGCGTTTCTTGGCGAATGAAATTGCGCGCCGTCGTGGACAAGCCCGAGTACTTCATGTCGGCGACTTCAGCCATCTTCAGCAGGCCCATGTTTGTTCCGAACGCGACAATGGCGGCATCCAGGTGCGGTGCGTCCAGGGGCTGCTTAGCAAAACGCTCCAGCACATGGGTAAAGTGCTGGCGGAATCCCGTCTGGGCGGCGACGAACTTCAGTAGCTCGGAAATCCCGATCATCGGCAGTTGAGCGTAGAAGCCACCCATGCCCGGGGACTCGTCCTTCGGATACTCAAGCTTCCATCGCGTGCTTTTCTTGCCGCGCAACTGGAAATGTGCGTTGTGCTTGTTCTGGATGCGCTGATTGACGCGGGCGTACTTCGCCTCCAGTCCCTCCCGAAGAGCGGCCAGTGTCTCGACAATGGGCTTTTCCAGGATGGGCGCGTCCAGTGAAGACAGGATTGCTCCTTTCTCCTTCGCCCACCGGTCGGCGTCAATCAGGTCGTCTTCCAGTCCGCGGTTCTCATTGCTGTCGCGGATGAACAAGCTACCGGCCGCGATCGCATCGCACAGCTCGCGGTAGAGGGCGAATTCATAACGATCCACGTCCAGCTCACGCTTTCCTTGGGCACCGGTGACGAATACATAACGGCGTATGCGCTTCGAGATGAACTGTGTCGGGAAGTCCTTCCTGGGGACCTGCCTAGGCGAACGGCTCTCCCGAAGGAGTCGCTGAAAGAACGTCACCGCCGTCAAGAGCGACTCATTGGTCTGGGTGCCGGCGAAGTCCAGTTCCGCGAACAGGTGGCGCAGGTTCCGCTTGATCGCGGGCGAGAGCTCGCCAAACGCCTTCCATTGGTGGGCCGTTTTGTCGAACGCAACGTTGCGAAGATAGTCCGCCACCGGCGCAAAACGATCCTGCGGAAGTAGCTGGTACGCCTTGTCTTTTACGGCGGCGAATCGCATCTTGTCCTCGATGTTCGGGTCGACGAATAGTTCGAGCACATCGCCGGCTCCATGCAGGCCCTGGACGCTTTTTTCCATCGTCTCGAGCATCGCCTGCTCACTGGCTGCGCGCGCCTGCCGTGTGTACAGCTCCACACGTGTGACGAAGGCTTCCACCAGGTGGTCGTTGATTTGGCGGTAGCGGTGGAACGCGAAGCACAGCAAGTAGAGCTGGGCGACCAGCGGATCCATGCGCCGAAGCTTGAACACGGTGTAGAACATCACCATCGAGGCGTAGTACTTGCTGCTTTCCGGTGAGATATTGACCTGTTTGAGAAACCCTTGGGCAAAGGCGTGTAACGGCGCGAAAGCTTGGCGACGCGCCACCTCTTCACGAAGCGCGGTGTAGCTAAAATCCCGCAGGTCCTGCTTGAGCACTCCGATGCTGTAAATCGTCCCATCGGCAGCGAGGAGACCATTGAGCAGTTTGCGAACCGGCGGCCTGAGCGCCGTGTGCAAGCTCGTCGTCAGGCGGTCACGCTCAGTGTTCATCACCTCGCCCACGAGGTCCTGAAGGGCGGAGTACGGGGGCCGAACGACCCGTTCGCGATCGACGAACTTGAGCGCCTCGCGCAGCAGGTAGTTGGGCTGCGTGGAGCGCGTTGCGAGCTCGCTCAGCCGCGTCGTGAGTGCGGGGCGGACACCGGTCCAGCGGCGGTATCCCAGCAGGTCCAGGATCTGGTCATGGATGGACTGCATCGTCGGCCGAGAGGGTGGCGCCGGAACCGGCAAATCACGGCGTTCGGGGAAGTAGCGGCCGACGATGTGCTCAATATCCTCGCGGGCCGACTCCCCGGAGGGATCAAAGAACATCCGTCGGGCATGGAAGTAGCCCAGCTGCAGGACGAAATGGATCCCCACCGCATTGCGCCGCTGGAGGACGACCGCCAGTTCCTGCGGAGTCAGGTCGAAATACAGGTCGCGGTCCCGCGAATCGAAGCTCGGCTGACCCCACAGTTCCTCGATCTCCTCCTGGCGCAAGATGGCGAGACGATGCGAGCGGTTGGTCATACCATGGCCCCTATTTTCCTAACAATATCAATGGAGTGAACGCGGCGACGCGCATTCGCCCGAAAATGTAAAGTTTCGGCGTCCCCCGATCGTGCCTTACCGTCAGCACGGCGCCTCACCGGCCTGGAATGCCCCAAGCCTGCGCAGTTTTGACTGGTCAGCGTAGCCCTGAGTCGAGGAAAAAACCTGTGCAAACAATAAATTGACCGCGGGCTCTGTCATTCGCCCGCAAATGTAAAATTGGGGGCTTAATGCGCCGAATCGGCCTTAGGGCAACTGTCGGGATTTTGCATTGACTGGCACTTTCGTTCTGGACGGGGTCCCCGAGCCCGCCAACTTCCCCTTCAGCTTCCGGTGCGTGGCTTCGTCCAGCGCATGCCGAAGCTGGGCTTCTCGTTCGAGACCGGTGCGAACGGCTTCTTGGGCGCTGCGCAGGGCATCCCCGAGGCCGTCAAGTCGAGCCAAATGCTCCTCGAGCGCCCGAACGCGCGCCGCGTGTTCGCCGACTGAACGTTCCTCTTTCCCGAGTCGATGGCGAAGCTCGGATTCTCGCTGTCGCGATTCGAGCACGGCCTGCTGGTGCGTCCGACCCGTGCGCTCAATCTCATTACGTAGGGCCTTCGCTTCCTGACGGGCACGATCGACCTCGGCGTGGCTGCGGTCTTCCACGGTTCGCAGGTACTGCGCCGCTGCCTCGCGCTCCTGGGCTGCCACAGCTTCGCGGGTAGCGAGGCGGTCCTGTAGTTCGCGCCGATCGCGCTCGGCGGCCTGACGCTGCGCTTCCAGGCCTTTTTGACGTTCGGTGTCCTCGGCGACCTGATGCTCGAGCTGCGTCACCCGGCGCTGCAGGTCTTGCAATCGTTCCGCGGCTTGCGTGCGCGCTGCTTCGGCTTCCCCGCGGGCCAGATTGGCCTCGGCGAGTTGCTTTTCCCAGTCGATCCGGTCCGTGTGAAGCTGCGCGCGTTCGGCGTCCGCAGCCATGCGTTGCTCATCCAACTCCCGCTGCGCCAGCGCGTGCGCTTCGTCCATGGCAACGCGCCACAGCTCGGTGAACGCGGTCGAGGCGGCTGCGGGCAGGTCCGGCAGCCGCGTTTCGCCAGCCAGGCGTTTCGCCAGCGCATCCCACCAAGCTTCGAGCAGTTGGCCCACGCGCGCGGGACTGCCGCGCCCGAGCTCCAAGCGCACGCGCTCGACGGTGGGGCGTTCACCGCGCGCGAGGACGCGATCGGCGGCGGCGAAAACCTCAGCTTCTGGGACTCCGACGGCCATCTCCACTTCTCCTATGTTAAGGTCTGATAAGCAACCAGTTATCCGACTAATGGATGTTCCATAGGCAAATTACGTATGGTGCACGTAACAAATAGTACGCTGATTCCTGTTCCGTTGGTCGCCCCCACGACCGGTTCCGCACTGCTGGACCCGGACGCGCTCGACGCTGCAACCCAGCGTGCGACCGAAGATTTCCTGGCCGAAGGCACGCCGGCGAACACGTCACGCAGCTACGCCTCCGCCATGCGCTACTGGTCGGCGTGGTACGCGTTGCGGTATGGCGGCGTCCTCCACGCCCAGCCTGTCCCCGTCCCCGTGGTGACGCAATTCGTCGTCGATCATCTGGAACGTAGACACGGCAACGGGCTGCGATACGAACTCCCACCCGACGTCGATGCACAACTCGTCGCCGCGATGACCAAGAAGGCCCTCGGGCCGTTGTCGTCCGCAACGGTCGGGCACCGCTTGGCCGTGCTGGCCAAGTGGCACCGCCTGCAACAGTGGGACACGCCCACCGACGATCACCGGGTGAAGACGCTGATGGCCAAGGCGCGCCGCGCCCAGGCCAAGCGCGGCGTCGTGACGCGCAAGAAAACGGCCGCCGTGGCCGAACCCTTGCAGTCCATGCTCGACACCTGCACCGACGGCTTGCGTGGCCTGCGCGATCGCGCCCTGCTGCTGGTGGCCTGGAGCGGCGGTGGCCGACGCCGCTCCGAACTGGTGGCAATGCAGGTGAGCGACCTTCGCCGGTTGCGGGCGGACACGTGGACCTACGCGCTCGGGCGCACCAAGTCCAACGCCATCGGCCCGATCCGTGAAAAGCCCCTGCGCGGCGAAGCTGCCCACGCCGTCACTCAATGGATCGAAGCCGCACACCTGACCGACGGCCCGCTCTTCAGGCGTCTGTACCGTCACGGCACCCTCGGCGCGCGTGCGCTGTCGGGCGACCAGGTCGCGCGGATCGTCCAGCGGCGCGCGAAACTCGCCGGGCTTCCGGGCGACTGGGCCGCACACAGCCTGCGGTCGGGCTTTGTGACCGAGGCGGGTCGCCAGGGCGTTCCGTTGGGCGAGGTCATGGCGATGACGGAGCACCGCAGTGTTGGCACGGTCATGGGATACTTCCAGGCCGGCACGCTGCTCTCGAGTCGCGCGAGCGCACTGGCGCTTCCGGGTGGCCCATCGGAGGCGCTGACGCTCTCGGTTGCATCACCCATCGAAGACCGGAGGACCGATCCATGACCGTGCTTGCGTATTGCACGTCACCTGACCGAGTGGCGGGCTCCTGATCATGCCTTGGCGCGGGGAAATCGCTTTCGCGGACGAAGCGCTTGCCTTTCGCGGCGAGAGTGCAGAGAACCGCTTCCACGCACACGCGGCCGTGCAATGCGTGTACGCCAAAACGGGGGTGCGGATCCGCGATGCCGGTGGCCGGGTTTTCGAGGGGCCGGGTTGGCTGATCCGTTCCGGAGTGGCGCACAGCCTGGATCCGTCGCCGAAGCTGACCCTCATCCTGATCGAACCGCAGTCGCGGCTTGCCATGGGACTGCTGAGGCAAGTCGATGCCCCGCCGATCACTGTACTGCCCGAAGAGTTCGGCGTACTGGTCGACCCGTTTCCATCGCTGGCAGACGGCCTCGCGGCTTTCAAACAACATTACGCCGGCGCGCAGCCAGCCGTCGATCGTCGCGTTCTCGCCGCGCTGGAGCACCTCGGTGCCGTGACCGCACGTGACGCCGCGGCCGTGGCCGCCGCGCATGCCGGTCTGTCGACGTCGCGGCTGCGCGCGCTGTGCACTCATCAGCTCGGCGTCCCCTTTGCCAAACTGGTGCTATGGCGCAAGGTGCGCCGTGCCTGCGCGTCGATGAATGCGGGGCACGGTTTGGCGCAGGCGGCGGCCGATGCGGGTTTCGCCGATCAGGCGCATCTGACACGAACGATGAGCGAGGTCATCGGGCTGACGCCGGGGGTCGCGGCGCGCGTAGGCGATTTCTTCAAGACTGACCTGCATCCGAAGCAGGAGGATGGCGCCGGTTCCAAACGGAGACGATTTCGATGAATCACCAGGTCAAAGGCGCCTACCGTGCCGCCGTATCCGACTACCGGGCGGCGCGTCTGCGCGGTGAGTTCGACGGGGCGTTCGCAGCACTCGAACGCGCGCACATACTTGGCCAGCGCTATTTGTTTGCACACATCGCTGTGCATTTGCGCATGCTTCGGATCGCTCTGGCACGACGCGACATGCGCGAGCTGCTCGGCCAGGCCCTCAGGCTGATTGCCACGATTCCGGGTTACTTGAGCGGCTGGGTGCCGAAGGGCAATCCCGGCGGTACCAACGTCTCGGCGATCAAGTCGATGCCGCTGGCGGCCGACCTCGAACCGCTGCTGCGCGACTTCAAGGTCTGGCGCAGCGTCGCCAAGCGTGTCGCGATCTATGCCCTGTTAGTCGCCAGCGGTCTTGGGCTGTTGGCGGTGCACGAGCAGCGGCGTGCTACCGCTGCAGCCGCGCTCGACCAAGATTGGGAACAACGTGAGGTACATCGCGTCGGTCCGCTGCCGTCGACGGCGTTCGTCGAGATCCTGCCGGTCGTGAACTGGCGCGCTGGCCCTGGTCTGAAATCGGAACCCGGTGTGGCCTATCTGATCCGCACCGACCGCTACACGGTGCTGTTCGACGTCGGCTTCAACCGCGCGGGCGAATCGCCATCGCCGCTCGAACACAATCTCGCCGCGCTCGGCGTGGGCCTCGACGAGATCGACGCAATCTTCCTCAGCCACGCGCATCGCGATCACGTCGGCGGTACCGAATTCGAGCGGGCCAGGACCTTTTCCCTCGGGCTGGAGCAGCGTCCACTACCGCCATCCATGCGCGTGCTGACGCCTGTTGCGATGGACTATCCCGGGACGTCGCTCGAAACCGCGGCGGGCCCGGCGGCCTGGCTCGAAGGCTTCGCAACGACGGGTCCGATTCCGCGCCAGCTTGTGCTTGGCCGCATCGACGAGCAGGCGCTACTGATTAACGTCGCCGGGCGCGGCCTGGTTGCCATCGTCGGCTGCGGGCACCAGACTCTGCCCAAGCTGCTCGCCCACATCGAGGCCAGCTTCACCGAGCCGCTAATCGGCATTGTCGGCGATCTTCACTATCCAGTGCCGGAAGGGCGCCTGTTCGTCGCGGGCATCGATGCACAGCGTCGACTCGCGTCGGGCACGGGACTGTGGCAACCGATGGACTTCGAACAGGCCGCTGGCGAAATCGACATGCTCGAATCGAAGCTCGACTTCCTGGGCCTGGGGTCGCACGATACCAGCGACGCTGTGCAAGACCACGCTGAGCACGCATGGAGCGATCGCTTCTACAGCGTCGTGGTCGGCGAAGCCCGGTGCGTCACTGCGGCCAAGGGTACTGCGCCGCTGCCCTCGGCGTGTGAGTCCGGCTGATGGGCATCGCGGCGTCGGCACGGTCATGTACATCGCTCACGCCGGGTTGAACCGAAGAATCCGCATTCCGTTGAACACCACGATCAGGCTGGCCCCCATGTCGGCAAACACCGCCATCCACATGCTGGCCTCGCCGAACAGAGCAAGCAGCAGGAATACCACTTTCACACCGAGCGCGAAGGCGATGTTTTGCCACAGCAGCCGATGGGTCTGTTGCGAGAGCCAGATGGTTTCCGGGATGCGGCGCAGGTCGTCGTTCATCACCACGATGTCGGCCGCTTCCAGAGCTGTGTCGGTACCGGTGCCGCCCATGGCGAAGCCGATGTCGGCGCGGGCCAGTGCGGGCGCATCGTTGATGCCGTCGCCGGTCATCGCAGTGGGGCCATGCGCGGCTTGCAGCTCGGTGATAATGCCCAGCTTGTCTTCGGGCAGCAGATCGCCGCGCGCATCGTCGATACCGGCTTGATTGGCGATGGTGCGGGCCGTGAGCTTGTTGTCACCGGTGAGCATGACCGAGCGCACGCCGAGTCGATGCAGTTGTTCGATCGCGGCGCGTGAGCTGTCCTTGATCGTGTCGGCGACCGCGAAGATCGCCAGCACGTCGGTGGCCGACGCCAGCAGCGTCGTGGTACGCCCTTGCGCTTCATGCTCGGCGAGCATCGTCTCAGTCGCCGGCGAGCACACGCCTCGTTCCTCGATCAGCCGGTGGTTTCCGAGCCACAGGTCCTGGCCGTCAACACGACCGCGCACGCCGCGGCCGGGTAGCGCGGTGAAGTCCTCGATGTTGCCGGCGACGGGCGGCAAGCCCTGGGCAATGGCCTGCGCGACCGGATGGTCGGACTGCGCAGATAGGGCGGCGGTCCAGCCCAACACCTGCGAAGTGTCACCGTTGACCACGTGGTGCGCGACCAGTCGCGGCCGGCCCTCGGTCAAGGTGCCGGTTTTGTCTAGCGCGACCACGCGTAGTTTTCTTGCCTGCTCTAGATAGACGCCACCCTTGATCACGATGCCGCGTCGGGCGGCTGCGGCCAGGCCGCTGACCAAAGTGACGGGTGTTGCGATCACCAAGGCGCAGGGACAGGCGATGACCAGCAGCACCAGGGCGCGGTAAATGGCATCCGTCCATTTCCAGTCGAGCAGCAGCGGACAGGCCAAGGCAACCAGCAGCGCCACGGCAAACACGGCAGGCGTATACACCGCGGCGAAGCGGTCGACGAACTGCTGGGTCGGTGCCCGCGTGGACTGAGCCTCCTCAACAGCGCGGATGATGCGCGCCAGGGTGGTGTCCTTCGCCCCGGCCGTGACCTCCAGTTCGAGCATGCCAGTGAGGTTGATGGTGGCGGCGAATACCGGGTCGCCCACAGCCTTGTCGACCGGGACGCTCTCACCGGTCACCGGCGCCTGATTGATCGCGCTTTGCCCGACACGAATCAGCCCATCGAGCGGAATCCGCTCGCCCGGCCGCACCCGAACGCGCGCGCCAACCGCCACGTCGGCCACGGGTACGGTTTGCCAGCCTCCCTCGGCCAACTGCAGTTCGGTACGGTCGGGCGTCATCGCCATCAGGCTCTTGATGGCGTTACGGGCGCGGTCGAGAGCACGCGCCTCGATCGCTTCAGCGAGGGCGTACAAGACCATCACCATCGCCGCCTCGGGCCATTCGCCGATCAGGAACGCGCCAGTGACTGCCACCGACATCAGCGCGTTCATGTTCAGGCGCAGGCCGAACAAGGCTGCCAGACCCTTGCGGTAGGTAGACGCGCCAGCCAGGACAATCGCGACCAGGGAGAGTCCCATCCCAAACCCAGTGCCGAGTGGCGTACCACCGCCGAAGTAATGTGCGGCTTCGGCGGCCAGAGCGACCAACAACCCGATCAGCAAGCGTGGCACGCCCTCAGCGAAGGCATCGCGGCCTGCGGCGCTCACGGCGTCGGCCACCGGCTGCGGATCAAAGCCTGCCTTGCGGATGGCCCCCAGCGCTGCCTGCAGCGCGAGCGGCTCCGCGTCGATACGCAGCACGCGTGCCGAGAAATCGAAGCGCAAGCCGCGGACGCCATCGAGCGTGCCGATCGCACGCCGGATCTCGGCCTCTTCGCTCGGGCAGTCCATATTGGCGATACGGAACGCGATGCCATTGGTCGCGGCTGATTCCACGGTGGGCGGTTGGCAGGCCTGCGAGCTGCAGGCGTCGTCATGCTGGTCTGTCATTTCAAGGCGCCTCTTTTCGCGGCCAATGGTGCGCGACGATGATCAGAGCACCGAGCAGGATCAGCCCGGCACCAAAGTAGTCCGCAAGCACCGGTCGAATGCCGTCGACGACGCGGAGCCAGACCAGTGCGGTTAGCACGTAGATCCCGCCGTAGGCCGCATAGACCCGGCCCGACGCCACCGGATGAAAGCTCAGCAGCCAAGCGAACAGCAACAGGCTGCAGGTACCGGGCAGCCAGTACCACCAGGGCTTGCCGGCACTGACCGCCTGCAGGATCAGCCAACATCCGACGATCTCGGCGACGGCGGTGAGCGCGAACAGGCCAAGCGCCGAGATGGCCGTCATTCCGTTCCCCCGTCGATCGGTAGCGCCGCGGTGAGATCAGCGACGAAGATCCAGCCCGCCACGTGCTGCCCGGTGCGGCCATGGCGTTTGAGCAAGGCGATGACCGAAGCGGCGTCGACGTCTTCGCAAAACACATCGAGTTGAATCTCCTGAGTCATACGCTCGCCGAGTTCCACCGAGAACTCCTGTTCCCGTTGGTTGGAGGCACTGAGCAGCCCGTGCGCGTGGGTAATGCTCAGGCGGCGCTGACCGACGGCTTCGAGGGCATGCACGATGTCGCTCAGGCGATGCGCGTGCAGCAATGCGGTAATGCGTTTCATGCAGCCTCCTGGGCGCGGCGTTCGGCACGGGTTTCCAGCCACTCGTAGAGCACAGGCAGCAGGATCAAGGTGAGCAAGGTCGAGCTCAGCAGTCCGCCGACCACCACGGTGGCAAGCGGCCGCTGGGTCTCGGCGCCGACTCCGCTGGAGAGCAGCATCGGCACCAGACCGAGGATCGCCACGCTGGCGGTCATCAACACCGGACGCAGGCGCAGCGCGGTGCCTTGAAGCACGGCCTCGCGGACCGAAAGGCCTTTCTCACGCTGTTCGTTGAGAAAGCTCACCAGCACGATGCCGTTGAGCATGGCCACACCGAACACGGCGATGAAGCCAATCGCCGAGGGTACAGAGAGGTATTGCCCGGTGATGAACAGGGCTAGCAGGCCGCCGATGGTGGCGAACGGTACGTTGGCCAGGATCAGCGCCGCAAACTTGATCGAGTTGAATGCGGTGTAGAGCAGCACGAAGATGAAGAAAATCGTGATCGGCACGATCAGGCTCAGCTTGGCCAGGGCGCGTTGCTGGTTCTCGAAGGCCCCACCCCATTCGATCCAGTAGCCGGGCGGCAGGTCGACCTGAGCTTCGACGGCTGCGCTCGCGGCTTGCACGAAACTGTCTACATCGCGACCGCGCACGTCCATCTGGATCACCGCGTAACGTTGCAGTTGTTCCCGCCGTACAAAGGAATAACCTTCGGCGACGCTGACTTCGGCTACTTCGCCGAGCGGCACCAAGGCGCCGGACGCCGCTTTCAGCGGGATCCGCCGCAACGCTTCGACCGAATCGCGGGTCACCTCGGCCAGTCGCACTGCAATGTCGAAGCGTTTCACGCCGTCGAGCAGCACTCTCACCGGTTCACCGCCCAGACCGTTGCGGACGATGGTCAGTACTTCTTCTGCGTTCATGCCGTGCCGCGCCAGCTCACCGCGATCGACCTCGATGCGGATCTGCGGCTTGCCGACGTTGGCCTCCAACGACAAGTCGGCCACGCCCGGCACACCGGCGAGCACGGTCTTGATCTGCGCGCTGAGGCGATCGAGTTCGACCAGATCCTCGCCGTAGAGTTTCAGCGCCAAGGTAGCGCGCACGCCGGAAATCAGCTCCTCGACGCGCATCTGGATCGGCTGGGTGTAGCCGGGGACTACATTGGGTACTGCCTGCTCCAGTGTCTCCTCCATGGCTTCTTCGAGATCCTTGAGACTGCGGCCGGTAGTCCAGTCCTCCTCCGGATGCAGGGCGGTGTAGATCTCCATGTAATTCACATCGGCGGTTTCGCCTTTCTCGGCCCGGCCGATCATCGCCAACGTGGTCTCCACTTCAGGGAATTTCTTGAACGCATCGGCGATGGTCTTGCTCGTACGGATCGACTCGTCGAGCGAAGACGAGGGAATGCCGGTCACCCGCCACATGATCGAGCCTTCCTGAAGTTGCGGCATGAACTCTTTGCCGAGCAGCGGGAACAGCGCCAGACTGAATACCAGCGCGGCGCTGGCAGCGCCGACCACGATGCGCTTGTGGGCCAGTGCTGCATTCAGCAACGGCCGATAACGCGCTTTGATGAACGCCATCATGCGCGTGTCCTTTTCCTCTCCGGGCTTCAGGAGCATCGCCGCCAGCACCGGGATCAGCGTCAGGCTGAGGATCAGCGAACCGGCCATCGCAAACGCGATGTTGAACGCCATCGGTTTGAACAGCTTTCCTTCCAGGCCTTCGAGCGAGAACAGTGGCAGGAACACCACGATGATGATCATGATCGCGAAGGAAATCGGATTGGCGACTTCGTGGGCTGCAGCGAGCACGGCGGCGGTGCGGTCAACCTTCTCGCCCTGGGCGCGCCGCTCGGCCATGATGCGGTAGGCGTTCTCGACCATCACCACGGCGCCGTCGACCATCATGCCGATACCGATCGCCAAACCTGCCAGCGACATCAAATTGGCCGACAGCCCGAACTGGCCCATGCCGATGAAGGCGATCAGCATCGCCAGCGGCAAGGTGACGATCACGACCAGCGCCGAGCGCAGTTCACCGAGAAAGAGGAACAGGACCAGAGCGACCAACAGCGAGCCCTCAATCAGTGCGCGGGTTGCTGTGCCTACCGCTTTGTTCACGAGGTCGGTGCGTTCGTAGATCGACTTGACCACCATGCCGTCCGGCAAGGCGTTCTCCACCGCTGCGAGCTTGGTCTTCACTGCCTCGACCACATCCTTGGCGTTCTCGCCGATACGCGCCAGGGCCATGCCGAGCACGACTTCCTCGCCATCGCGGGTGACCGCGCCAAAGCGTGGTGCCGCGGCTTGGCGCACCTCGGCGACATCGCGCACATAGACCGGCACGCCGTCATCAGCCTTGAGCACAATGGCGCCAACGTCCTCCGCCGACTTGAGCAGTCCGAGGCCGCGCACCAAGTACTGCTCGCGACCCACATCCAGCACATTGCCGCCGACCTGGCCGTTGTTGGCCGCGATCGCATCGATCACGTCGCTGAACCCGAGATCGCGGGCGTACAGGCGCTGCGGATCGATATGCACCTGGAACTCGCGCTCGCCGCCACCCCAGGAGGTGATGTCGTCCACGCCCGGCGCCGTGCGCAGGATCAGTCGCAGGGTCCAGTCCTGCCAAGTACGCAAGTCCATGTCGCTGATCTGCTCGGCGGTCACGCCGGGCGCGCGTTCGACGGTGTACCAGAACACCTGGCCAAGCCCGGAAGCGTTCGGGCCCATACTGGGTTTGCCGTAGCCTTCCGGCAGCCGGTCGCCGACCTCCTGCAGCCGCTCATTGACCAGCTGGCGTGCGAAGTAGATGTCCATGTCGTCTTCGAAATAGACCGCAACATAGGACAACCCGAACAGGCTGACCGAGCGGATCTCCTGCACCTTGGGCAAGCCGGCCATCGCCGATTCCACTGGAAAGGTGAGTAGCTGCTCGACATCCTCAGCAGCGAGTCCCGGCGACTCGGTGTAGATGTTGACTTGGGCCGGCGTCACGTCGGGAAAGGCATCGATCGGCACATCGCGCACGGCGCGCGCACCGAGGAAGGCGACCACGCCGAATACGATCAGCACCAGGAATTTGTAACGCAATGACAGCTCTACAAGACGGTTCAGCATGAGGTGTCTCCGCGGTGGGCGGACGTCAGGTCAATGCGCATGACCTTCTCCCAACTGTGATTTCAGTTGCTGTGCCTTGAGCACAAATGCGCCCTCGACCACAACCCGTTCGCCTTCGCTGAGGCCTTCCAGGATCACGGTGCGATCGCCGATCACAGCGCCAGTGCGCACCGGTACCGCGGTCAGTCGATCCTCGTCGTCCTGACGGAACGCCACGGTGTCACCTTCAAGTTGGACCAGAGCCGCAGTCGGCAGCACCAAGGTCGCCGGACCAGCGTCACCTGCCTGCAGATAGACCTCGACGAAGTCACCGCTGTGCAAGCGGTCAGCCTCATTGGGTACTTCGAGACGCACCTTGGCATTGCGGGTGGCTTCCGAAGTGTGGTGGGCGCGCTGGACCACGGTGCCGGTCAAGCGCACCTCGCCCAGGACCACCTCAGCCGTCGTCCCGACGGCGATCCGGTGGGCTTGCTCGGCGGGCAACTTGGCGTCGACCCAAACCACCGACTCATCCACCAGACGGAACAAGGCCTGACCGGGTTCGATGCGCTCGCCGATCACGAAGTTGTCTTGGGTCAGGCGTCCTGCATGCGGCGCGGTGAGGGTGAACTCCCCGTCCGCGGCAGCCCGCTGTTGAGCCGACAGGCCGTAGGCCTTGGCGGTGGCCCGCGCCTGCTCGACGGCAATTTGCGCCTCGCTGTAGCGGCGACCGGAAACGGCCTCGCGTCCGAGCGACTCAACCCGCGTCCACTCCTGCTCAGCAAGGCGCAGCGCCGCCTGGGCGCTGGCAACCTCTACACTGGACAGGGTGACCAGCGGCGCACCTGCAGTAACTTCCTCGCCGAGCTTTGCATGGCGTTTCACCACCAGTGCCTCGACGCGCGGCGTGATCAAACTGGTGCCGTAGGCGTTGTCCACCACTTCGCCTGGGGCGCGTAGAGATTCACCCACTGATTGGCGCTTCACGGCTTCGACGCGGATGCCGGCTTCGGCCAGCTTGGCGGCATCCCACCGCGGCGCTTCGGCCTCTTCCTCGTCGTGTTCGTCTCCATGTTCGTCACTGCCATGTTCGACGTCATCGGCATGCTCGTCAGCCTGCGATTCCGATTTGGCGGCGGCAGGGGTGCCGGTGGATTTCTTTTGGGTATCGCTTTCGTCTGCGCAGGCACTCAGGACCAGCAGGGCAAATAGCCCCAGTGCGGAGTATCGGGTGATGGGGTTCATGGCGTGGACTTCTCAATAGGACGATCAAAGCCGACCCAGGCATCGAGCCGGCCGGTCGAATAAAGGGCTTCAACATAGGCGCGCGAGGCCTGCGCTTGCAGGTCGGCGCCGGCAAACGCGGTGTCGAGAGATTGGTTCAATTGGGTCAGAAGGTCGGCGGTGCTGAGTTCGCCAGCACGCCACAGGCGCTCCAGCAGATCGGCGCGATCGGTGAGTTGTGGCCCCGGGCCTTGCGACCAGCGCGACCAGGCTCGCTCCAGCGCCTCGGACGTACGCAGACTTCTCTCGGCGCGAGCGCGCAGCTCCAGTTCAACTCGTTTCTGCTCGGCCCGTGCGGCGTCGGCGTCAGCCTGCGCCGCCACTACCTCGGCACGGTAGGGATTGCGGAATTGCAGCGGCACACTGATTGACACGCCGAGTACGTTGTCGGACGCGGATCCAACTCCGAGGCGACCCGCGTTCACGCTGACGGTCGGGTCCGCTCGACGCTCGCGATCAGCGAGACTCGCACGGCTTTCGGCGGCGGTGGCATTGGCGAGCGCCACCCGGCCTTCAGGTGTGGCGAACGGATCGAAGCGCTGAGGGTCCTGCGTTACCGAAGGGGTAGTGCAATGCCCTTCTGCAGGCGCGCCGGTGGGCGTCCCGCCCACGGCCCGAAAGGCCTCTTCGGCGGCCGCCAGTTCACCCTCCAACGTGGCTTGTTCGGCTTCGGCCTGGTTGCGCGCCAGCAGCGCGAGGTCTCGCTCCAAGGGCGCGATGTCTCCGGCCAGCAATTGCCTTTCGGCCAGATCGGCAAAACGCTGCATCAGCGCCAACCGCTGCTCACCCAGCGCGACGCGGGCTTCGGCAGCGCGGCGTCCGACTGTGGCCTGCAACCACTGTTGGGCGAAACCACTGCGCCGAAGGGCGGCCTCGGCCTCGGCCAAGCCTAGATCAGCAGCTCCGACCGTCGCGCGCGCAGCGCGCTTGCCAGACAAATCAAGTGTCAGCGACAGGCCTGCGGTTGTAGTGCGCTCATCGCCGTCCCTGTCGTGGACGAACTCGAGTTCCGGGTTGTACAACGGCTTTGACGCCGCTTCGGAACGCGCCTTGGCTGCGGCCAGCATGGCTTCGGTGGCCGCAAAAGCGGGATGCGCCGACCACGCACCGCGCACGGCGCAGGGCAAGTCGGCAGGCAAGGTGGACTCAGTGCGCGCAGTTCCAACCGACAAAGCGGTGGACAGCAACGCTGCAAGCGAGCGCAGAGGCTCGCGATGCAACGACAAATGGCATGAAATGATCCTTGGACGAACGGCAAAGCTCACCGCGGTGGGCGCGATGAGTACGGTTGGCGTCGGATCAGGAGATGGGTGGTCTCAAATGACGCCCCGGTGGGGCATCAATCGGGCCGAGGCTCGCGCCGGGCAGCAAGAAGTGGGGTTGAATGATGGTCACCGATTGAAGCGCGATCGGCAACGTCGCCGGGAAATGGCAACCGCAGTGCAAGCAGTGCCCAGGCAGATTCGGGTCGAGGGCATCGGGCGCGGACTCGGACGAGGTGTCGAGCGTGCTGACTACAAGATGTTGTTCCGCATGTCCGGAAAACAATTCGGCCAAATCGTTGGGCTCGCAGGCCGCCACAATGCCGAGACGCAGGACAAACACCATCAAGGCAAACGTCGCCAAACGCGTTGAACGGCGCAGCGTTGCGAGACTTAGAAATGGCGAGAGTCGGAGGATCATGCACGATCATGCTATCTGATCCCTGCAGTGCTACACAATTTCAATCGGACCGTATGTTGTGGCGTCGGCTGCGGCCGTCGCGTTGGCGGATAACAGGGCATCAGAGTTCAGGGGCACGGAGTACCGTTGCATCGGGAAGCGTGACCCGCCGCAGCCGAGCTTGGTGGATTAACAGGAACGCGACAGGTAGTACGAACATCGACAGCAATGGTGCAGTGATCATGCCGCCGACCATGGGCGCGGCGATGCGCTGCATGACTTCGTGACCGCTGCCACCACCCAGCATGATCGGCAGCAAGCCCGCGAGTATTACTGCGACCGTCATCGCCTTAGGGCGGACGCGTTGTACGGCCCCTTCGCGAATCGCGGCCAGCAACCCTTCGCGATCGCGTGCCTCGCCGGTAGCGAGACGACGTTCCCACGCCTGCTTCAAATAAAGCAGCATGATCACGCCGAACTCGGCAGCGACCCCCGCGAGCGCGATGAACCCGACCGCACTGGCAACGGACAAATTGTGACCGAGTGCGTACAACAGCCAAAGGCCGCCGACGAGGGCGAACGGAAGACTGGCCATGATCAGCATGGCGTCACTGACGCGACCGAAAGTCAGGAACAGCAGCACGAAGATGATCGCCAGGGTCGCCGGCACGACCACGCGCAGGCGCGCGGCGGCACGCTCGAGGAATTCGAACTGACCCGACCAGGCGATCGAGAAACCGGTCGGCAATACGATCTCCCGACCCACGGCGTCTCGAAGGTCGTCGACCACCGACACCAAATCGCGGCCGCGCACATCGATGTAGACCCAGCCGGACAGACGCGCGTTCTCGCTCTTCAGCATCGGCGGTCCATCGGTCACGCTGATTCGGGCAACATCGGCCAGGCGCACTTGGGCACCCGTCGGCGTCAGCAGCGGCAGATCACGCAGCCGCTGCACGCTGTCACGAAGCTCCCGCGGATAGCGCAGGCTGATCGGAAACCGTCGACGGCCTTCGATGGTCTCGCCGATGGTTTCGCCACCGATCACGCCAGCGACGATGCTGTGCAGGTCGGCGATGTTGAGACCGTATCGCGCGGCCTGCGCACGGTCTGGATCGATCTCGATGTATCGCCCGCCAGCCAGGCGTTCGGCCAGCGCCGAAGAGACCCCAGGCACGGTCTTGGCGATTTGCTCGACGCGCACGGCTACGGCATCGATGCCCGCAAGATCAGGTCCCGCGATCTTGATCCCGATCGGACTCTTGATGCCGGTGGCGAGCATGTCGATGCGGTTGCGGATCGGGGGTATCCACAGATTCGCCAGGCCCGGCACGCGCACCGTACGATCCAGTTCTTCGATCAGCTTCTCCGGGGTCATCCCCGGCCGCCACTGCTCTCGCGGCTTGAAGCGGATCGTCGTCTCGACCATCTCCAATGGCGCCGGATCGGTGGCCGTCTCGGCGCGACCGATCTTGCCGAACACACGTTCGACCTCGGGCACGCTGAGGATCATCGCGTCGGTCTGCTGCAGCAACTGGGCGGCCTTGCCGGCCGATAGCCCTGGCAGCGCGGTCGGCATGTACAGCAAGTCACCCTCATCGAGCGGTGGCATGAACTCGCCTCCCAACTCGCGGTACGGCCACACGCTCGCGATCAGCAACAGCGCGGCGATGGCCAAGGTCGATTTCGGCCTGCTCAGCGCGGCATCCAGCAGCGGCCGGTAGACCGCGATCAGCATCCGCGACAGCGGATTGGCCGACTCGGCCGGGATGCGCCCGCGGATCCAGTAGCCCATCAGCACCGGAATCAGCGTCACCGACAGTCCAGCGGCGGCGGCCATCGCGTAGGTCTTGGTGTAGGCGAGCGGCGAGAACAGTCGGCCTTCCTGTGCCTGCAGGGTGAACACCGGCACGAACGACAGCGTAATGATCAACAGGCTGAAGAACAGTGCTGGCCCGACCTCAGCGGCCGCGGTCTGCACAATCTGCCAGCGCTCGTCGGTGGTCGGCGTGCGACCCTCGCGCTCCGCACTCCAGTGCTCGAGATGCTTGTGCGCATTCTCGATCATGACGATGGCCGCATCGACCATCGCGCCGATCGCAATCGCGATGCCGCCCAGCGACATGATGTTGGCGTTGATCCCCTGGTAGTGCATCACCACGAAGGCAGCCAGCACGCCCAAGGGTAGTGCGACGATCGCCACCAACGCCGAGCGAAGATGGAACAGGAACAGCAGACAGACCAGCGCGACGACAATGAACTCTTCGATCAGCTTGCCGCGCAGGTTGGCAATTGCGCTGTCGATCAGCTGCGAGCGATCGTAGGTTTCGACGATCTCCACCCCCTGCGGCAAACTGCCGCGCAAGGCCTCCAGACGTGCCTTGACGGCCTCGATCGTGGACTGGGCGTTGCGCCCGGAGCGCAGCACGACGACCCCGCCAACGACTTCACCCTTACCGTCCAGTTCAGCGATGCCGCGGCGCATTTCCGGGCCGATCTGCACACGAGCAACATCGCCCAAGGTCACCACCGAGCCGTTCTCTCCCGTGCGCAAGGGAATGCTGCGGAAATCGTCGAGCGACTGCAGATAGCCGCGCGCACGGACCATGTACTCGGCTTCGGCGATCTCCAGCGCGGCGCCACCGGACTCGCCGTTGGCACGGCCGATCGCCTCGGCGACGTCGGCATGCGTGATGCCGTAGGCGCGCAGGCGGTCGGGATTCAGCACGACTTGGTATTGCCTGACCATGCCGCCGATCGTGGCGACCTCGGCGACGTCGGGCACGGCCTTCAGCTCGTACTTCAGAAACCAGTCCTGCAGCGCACGCAGCTCGGACAAATCGTGCGTGCCGCTGCGGTCGACCAGCGCGTACTCGTAGATCCAGCCAACGCCGGTGGCATCGGGGCCTAGGGCGGGCCGGGTGCCGACGGGCAGGCGGTCCTGGATCTGACTCAGATACTCCAGCACCCGCGAGCGCGCCCAATACAGGTCGGTGCCATCCTCGAACAGCACATAGACGAACGAGTCACCGAAAAACGAATATCCGCGCACCACGCGTGCCCCCGGCACCGACAGCATTGTCGTGGTCAGCGGATAGGTGACCTGGTCCTCGACCAGCTGCGGCGCCTGTCCGGGCCAGGTCGTGCGGATGATCACCTGCACGTCGGACAGGTCGGGCAAGGCATCGACCGGTGTGCGCTGCAGTGCCCATATACCCCAAGCCGCCAATCCCAGACTCGCCAGCAGCACCAGAAAGCGTTGCCTGATGGACCAAGCGATCAATCGAGCGATCATGGCGTGTCCTCCATCGCGCCGACCGATGTGATCTCATCGATTTCGAAGGCGCCGTCGGCGTTGCTGAAGAAGGTGAACCGCACGCGCTCACCGACCGCAATCGCGGACGTGCTCACCGGCGGCACGAAGGTCATGTCCATCGCGCCCATCTGCAGCGACGGCACGGGACCGGTGTCGATGCTCCAGGCGCCGGCCTCGATGCGGGTCACTACGCCGTCGGCGGCGTGGCGTTCGGCCGGAGGCTGGGTGCGATCGGACGCGCTCGATTCGCTCGACAGTCGCGCCAAGGCACCACTCAGGCTAGCCTCGGAATCGATCAGAAACTGGCCGGACAGCACGACCTCTTCGCCAGGTTCAACGCCCTCCAGAATTTCGCTGCGGCCGCCAGACTCGATGCCGACCCGCACTTCCTGGGCACGGAAACGGCCCTGGCCCTCGGCAATGATGACCACCTGGCGCGTGCCGGTGGCGATGATTGCCTCGGTGGATACCAGCACGCAGCGCGGGCCCGCGTCGGCCGGCTGGAGCTGCAGGGCCACGAACATTCCCGGCGTGAGCCGTTGATCGAGGTTGTCGAGCACGATGCGCGCACTCAGCGTGCGCGTCTGCGGATCCACGTTCGGCAGTACGGCATCGACGGTGCCTTCAAAACGCTGACCGGGATACGCGGGCACGCTGGCGATCGCTTTGGCGCCCTTGGACACGATCCCCGCACTGGCTTCCGGCACCGCCGCGTTAATCCAGACCGTCGACAGTCCATTGATCGTCAGCAGGGACGAACCAGCCATCACACGCGCCCCCTCGCGCACCGCCAGCTCAGCCACCACGCCGTCGCGCGGCGCGTGGATGACGATGCGGGTGTCGCTGCGACCGCTGCGTTCGATTGCACGGATCTGCGTCTCGCTCATGCCCAATAACAGCAAACGCCGGCGTGCAGCTTCGATGAAGTTTTGCAGGTCCGGCGTCCGCGCACGACGCAGGCTGAGATACTCCTCTTGCGCTGCGGTCCAGTCGGGGGCGATCAGCGCCAGCAGCGGTTGGCCGGCCTCGACCGGATCGAGCGTAGCGCGCACATACAGGCGTTCGACGATGGCCTCGACTCGCGCCTGGACGACTGCGATCTCGCGTTCGTCGAATGTGACCACACCGTTGGCTTCTACCGATCGATCAATGCGGTCGAGCACGGCCGGTGCGGTGCGTATTCCGAGATTCTGCACCAGTCGTGGATCGATGGTGACGCTACCGCTGTCGCCCGCGTCACCGGCGTACTTGGGCACCAACATCATGTCCATGAACGGCGACTTGCCCGGTGCATCGAAGCGATGCTGCGGCAACATCGGGTCGTACCAATACAGCACCTCGCGCTGGCCCTTGGCGGCCGGCTCGGGTTGTCCGGCGTCGTCGATGGGTGCCCGAGGGCTCCACCAGGCCATCACGGCCAGGCCGGCGAGAAAGGCACCAACAATCGCACTTCCCATCAGGATTCTGCGCATGTCAGTGCTCCTCGGCAAAGCTGTAGCGGAGTTCGGCCCAGGCGGCGGCCAGCGTGGCGAGGCGATCGACGTAGTCGAGTTCGCGATCGGTCTCGGCCGTGAGTGCCGCGATGGCGGCGCTGAGGTCGCCGCGCCCGGCTCGATAGGCCGCCAGAGCAGCGTCAGTGCGGTCGAGTGCGAGGGGGCGCAGTTCGTGGTCGAAACGATCAATCTGCACAAGCGCGGTTTGCCACGTAGCAACGACGCTTTGCAGCTCCGCGGCGTGACGACGGCGGGCATCCTCACGTTCGGCGTCAACCCGATCCCGCTCAGCCAGCTTCGCGGCGATCATCGGGTCCTGACGGCGCGAGGCAAACACTGGCAGGTCCACCCGCACCATCAGCGAGAGCATGTTCGAGTAGGCCGGCCCACGATCGGCATAGGCCAATTCCAGCGACCAATCCGGCCGTTTATCTGCGCGGGCGAGCTGTACATCGACTTCCGCCGCGCGGGTCTGTGCGGCATAGCCCAGCAGTTCGCGGTGCTGATCGATGCGCGGCAGCAGGGACGCGGCGCTGGCATTGCCGAGATCACGCCAGTCCGGAGGCGACTGCAAGGGACGCTGCGCGTCGTCTAGCAGCCAGCGGGCTAGTTCGGCACGGGCAATGCGCGTTGCCAGTTCGGCTTCGCTGATCCGGTCTTCCAACGCGATCCGCGCGTCCTTGGCCGCGAGGGCGTCGGCGCCGCCGCCCCCTCGGATGAGTTGTGCTTCGGCTGCGGCAACGCCCAAGTCGAAACGCGGGCGAAGGGCGAGTAGCAGCGCGTGGCGGCGTTCCGCCAAATGGGTGTCGATCCAAGCGCGTGCGACAGCCACGCGGACCGACAGACGTTCTGAGATCAACATCGCGGCCTCGCGGTCCACATCGGCGGCAGCCCGATCCTGGCGCAGCGTGCGTTTGTCGCGGTGCACGAAGCGCTGCATCAGTCCGACCTTGCGCATCGTCATGAAGTCGGCGGTGAGGCTGCCGGCGTCCGCGCCGTCCGTCGGCAAGTTGTCGATGCCGACGATCAGTTCGGGGTCCGGCAGTTCGCCCGCTGGGCCGACGCGCTGCTCAGCGGCAAGCAATGAGGTGTGCCTTGCCGCCAGAACGGGCGTGGTCAATTCGGCCAGCGCGAACGCATCTTCCAATCCGAGTGGCTCTTCTGCCGCAGCAAGGCCAGCAACCGACATCCATCCAAGTAGCAGCGAAACAGCGAGCCATCCCATCGAACAGCGCGCATAAGAACACAGGCAGGGCAGCGCCCCGCGTTTAATAAACATAGCCATGAATGCTCCGTCATCGTCGAAAACCAGCGGCGCCGCGAAAAGTGCGGCGGCTCAGCGAACGACAACGAAGCTCAAATCAGCAGCGAGCAAAAGCGTGTGCGTATTGGGGGCGCGCAGGCGTCAAAAGCGAACGGCGTAGCGACGACGGTAAGACACTGCACCAAACGGGGTTCGGCGAAGTCGACCGCCGGACTGGGCAGGATGGCTGCGGGAGCAGCGCTGACCGTCTGGGGCGGGTCAAAGGTTGACAAGACCGGATGGCAATGTGCCTCACACCGCAGGCGGTCATCGGCCTCGGGCACCTCATCGTGGCAGGGTGGAATCGAAGCACTTGCCGTCATCTGCGCCTGCACGTCCTGCGGGCAGATATAGCTCGCCATCGCGGCATGCTGGAACAGCAGCCCCAGCAGGGCGATCAACGCGATCCAACGACGATGGCGGCGACTCAGACGCATCAGGATTCGAACGACTCCGGTGAACAAAGAGTAGCGCATCCCAGAATGAGGGATGCATTCTGATTGACCCGATGGGTACTCAGAAGTTCCTCCCTGCATCTGTTGATGGTGCCCGTTCACAGCGGTTCCGCACTGCCACTACTGCGGCTTCCCTGCCTCTGGGTATTATGAGAGACGGCCAGATTGGGCCATTGCAGGCTCATAGGCCGCGATGGGCTTCACCAACGAAAACTCGGACGAAAATCGGGGGCAGGATCAACCAGCCGAGAATCACGTCCACTCAGGATTGTTCGACCCCTCGGTCGCACGACTTAAGATCGTCGTGATTTGGGAACGCGTCCAAACTTTACATTTTGGGGCGTTGGGCAAACTTGGCCAATTTGAGCCAGGATCCATCGCCGATGGGGGCAACATCGTTGCATTTACATCTGGGGCCTTCAACCTCGTCCCGGGCGACTTCGACGACGGCCTTGATTTCAGCTACGCGATGATTCGAGATCGTCAGGGCAACAGTACGAACTGGGTTGTTCCGCCCGCTGTGCGGACGCGATCTATCGGATACCCCGTTCTGTCGCGTGATGCCGCCTTTGTGGTTTTTGTTACAGGGCAAGCGAACCTGGTACCGAGTGATACCAGCTCACCTGACTTCTTTCGCATGAACCTCGCCAGTGGGGAGATCGTGCGCGTGAATCAGCCCCCTGCTGGCGGCAATAGTAATGCGCAAGTCGACACATATGCCCGTATGACGGCGGACGGTCGATTCGTGGCGTTTGCAAGCCCAGGCAGTGATCTTGTGGCGGGCGACACCAACGGTGTTAGCGATATTTTCGTGCGCGACATGAATAGCAATGTGATCGAACGCGTCAGCGTCGGGTCGAATGGGGAACAATCTCTTGGCCAAAGCTTTGACCCATGGATCTCGGGGGACGGTCGCTTTGTGGCTTTTGCCTCGCTTGGCACGCAGTTGGGAATGGCGCCAGGCATTCTATTGAACGTCTTCGTCCGGGATCGGGTCAGCAACACGACGACGAGAGTTTCAGTTGGCGTGGGTGGCGTTGATCCAAATGGGACATCGGGTTTTGGGTCAAAAAAAGCGACAATTTCCGACGATGGCCGTTGGGTAACGTTCGGCTCAGAAGCGTCGAACCTTGTCCCCGGAGATACCAACGGCCAAACCGACATCTTTCTCACCGATCTTACATCCGGGACGACAACACGAGTCAGCACCGGCTTGAGCGGAGAGCAATTGACGCTATCCACGGACCATTCTGCTATGTCGGCCGACGGATCCAGAATCATCTACATCATCCGAGGCGGCTCACCCGGAGATCCGTTGATTCTGTTCGATCGACCGAGTGGCCTTCGCATTCCTCTGAACCTCAGCGTTGGCGGCACCGCAAAATGGTCGACCGCTTTATCCGATGATTTCCGCAGACGGCCAGTTCGTAACGGTGCGAGGAGACGACGCCACAATTCAGCAGGTGAACGACGGGAACGATGACGTGTTCTTGTTCGACCTACGCACGGTGATGGAACTCTTCAGGGACAGCTTCGAGTAAATCGGGACTTCCAAATCGGCTCATCGCTTGGGGCGGACGTTACTCTCTACGTTTTCAACCGGCCCGAAAATTACCCGTCGGATCAGGGAGTGGACGCGGAACAAATGATGCACCATCGGTTCTCAGTACCGCCTACTGGGGGGCGGCTATACTGAATTGAGTCTGCGAGGGAGCTAAATATGGATCAAGCAGGATTCAGTGCGGTCATGGAAAGTATGGGCCTGCTGACCATGTTCGTGAGTATGTTTGTCATAGCGCTTTGCGTCGCCCTTGTCCGTCGAATGGTTGCACCAAAGAGTTCTGAGAGCTACGCGCTGGGCGGCGCACGAAATTTACAGATCGCGGTGA